>NZ_FRDO01000003.1:0-785758 GCF_900143165.1 Paenibacillus sp. ov031 | reverse complement strand
TTGGGAACTATCCGAGCGAAATGACTTAAAACTCGTTATGGACACGGTGAAGAAACTAAAATGTGGACCTACCTTGCTCCATTCCGACCAGGGGTTCCAGTATACAACACAGAGCTATGCCAAGTTGCTTGAAGAGAAGAAGCTAACAGGAAGCCATTCTCGGCGTGGGAACTGCTATGACAATGCATGTATTGAGTCGTTCTTCTCCCACTTAAAGACAGAGAAGTTGTATTTGGAGAAGCCTTAGAATCTGGAGCAAGCAAGGAACCGAATTACAGAGTATATTTTGTTTTACAACAAGGAACGTTTCCAAAACAAACTCGGCGACCTCTCCCCGATTGAATTCAGGGAAAAAGTCGCCGCTTAATGGAATTTCTCTTTTTTTATTGTCTACTTGACGGGGCTATGACCACGGAGATACTGCTTTTTTGATCTGCTTGGAGTGAGTATTATAGGTTATCCATGAAACGTAAATAGTTTTGTGCGCTTTGTTCCAATTCATTTGCCGCAGGCTCGTGTTCTGCCCCGTAGAAGGCAAAAAATGATCGATAATCCGCATCGCAGTAAAGGAAGGTCGTCTCAAAAGGAGATAATAGTTGTCCAAGGGTATAACGATATTTGCCCTCTTCCGTGTAATCTGCCTCTTTGATTCCGGCAGATACGGCCAAGGCGACTTTGCGTTGCTGCAATTTGTCGCCCTTGGAGCCATAAGCCCAGCCATACGTAAAAACTTCATCCAGCCATTGTTTAAGGAGAGGTGGGCTGCTAAACCAATAAAACGGAAATTGCAGGACCAGATGGTCATGAGCTTCAATAAGCTGCTGTTCTTGCTGCACATCAATACGTCCATCAGGGTAAACTTTATATAGTTCATGTATCGTATATTTTTCCGGATATTGTTGGAGTTCTTCTATCCATCGTTTGTTAATGACCGACGTTTCCAGGTTGGGATGTGCTACGATGACAAGTGTTTTCAAAATGAATTCTTCCTCCCTAAGCTATAATGTTTCTTGAGTATAAAGGGAGTATTGCCGAGATGTAAGTACGCACTTTTAGTACATGTACTTACCTCAAGGTAAGCACCCTTCCTGAAGAACATCTTGGCGAGATTGGGTGAAAGAAATGAATATAGCCGTCAGTTTCTCAACTGACGGCTGTTTTAATGCTTTGTTTTATGATGACAATGTCTATTCGTTGATCTATTCCTCTTGCACATTATAGAGTACACGCGCAAGCAGGTTCTGGCCGTAATTGCCGAAATTTTTACCAAAGATCGTCAATCCCCGTTTGTTCACTGGTCCGTCCGTTACAGCGATTCGAAAGTGGATATCGCTTTTGTAATCCAGGCCAATCTGGTCCAGAGTAACATCGGAGATGCGGCATCCATCAATATAGCTGCCCTCTTGGGTGATGCGGATCAGCTTCAGCATCCCGTATTGATTCAGATGTGGTGGCCACCAGTCTGGATTGAACGTACCTCGGGTATTGCCAAAATCTCCTGGACTCGTCCAACAGCCAATCTCGATGCCGTTGACGTAGAAATAAATATCCGAAGGGTAGTTATCGCAAAAACCTGGTGCTTCTGAACCCAATTCCATGGACAACTGGATTTCGCTGAACGTCTGGTTAGGCTTAAGGTAGTTGGGAATGCGATATTCCAGATAACCTTCGGCCAGCCAAATCATCTCCGCATCAATACGGAGCGGATCAGCAAAGTAACGCGGATCATCGAACTCACCGACGATGCTGTCTCGGGTAGCGAGACCACATGTAGGAGCTGCCTGATAATCGCTATAATGACCTACCTGAATTTCAACCTCGTATCGGTTAAAAATCTCCTGTGAACGCAGGTCTACCATTAGTTTTTCCTCATTGAGATAACAAATCTTCTGAATTCCATGTTTGCCAACCGCAGTATTGATCTCAATCAGGCCGCTTTCTTCCAATTTCTTAATATGCATTGTAATGGCGCCATTGCTGAGCCCCAGTTTGGTTGCGAGATCATTGAGGTTAAGACTCTGGTTCTTGGCAAGCAACTCAATAATCTGGATTCGGATTTCCGAACTGAGTGCCTTGAAAATATTAACGCCAGACATCAGATCTTTAATATAAATCATAGGTGGTTTTCCTTTCCACGTTCTGAACAAAGCCCTTCTGATCCAGGCTTCTGCACATTTATATGGTTTGTTTTAGATAATTATAAATGATTACCGGATGGAAGGGAAGGGCGAGAAAAGAAAGCCGAATCCCTTGTATACATAGCATAAATGAGCGTATTATTCATAAAATTTTGAATATTTACTTTAAAAAACAACTTAAATCATTTCATATATATTTGAAATATACCATTGAAATGTAATGTAACCGCTTTTATAATCCTAGTATACCTAAATTGATTTAATACTTCATGAACCAAATTAACTATTTGATCAGGAGAGGTGGAATTCGGTTTGGAAAAGTTCAAAGGAATGACAGGATTCAGGAAGAAACGTTGGGCATTACCTGCACTGGTTGTACTTGTTTTGCTATTGGCGGGCCAGTCCAGGGCATTCGCGGCATTTTGGAATCTGACCGGCGATATTGCCGTCCACGATCCATCCATCATCAAAGAAGGCAGCTCATGGTATACCTTTTCAACCGGTGCTGGCATTCAGGTACTGAAATCGGATAACGGGTCCTCATGGTACCGCGTTCCGCAGATTTTTCTGAGCAAGCCATCCTGGTGGGCCTCTGCCGTTCCGGGACAGAGTGGTCTGGATGTATGGGCACCTGACGTTGAGCAGTATAACGGAAAAGTGTGGCTTTATTACTCTATCTCTACCTTTGGCTCCAACAGATCGGCGATCGGGCTTGCGTCTGCAACCAGCATTGGAGCAGGCCAGTGGAAGGATGAGGGGTTAGTGCTTCAAACCACAACCGCCAACGATTATAACGCTATTGATCCGAATCTGGTCATCGATGCTTCAGGCAACCCGTGGCTCGCTTTCGGTTCTTTCTGGAGCGGTCTGAAGATTGTGAAGCTCGACAAAACCACGATGAAACCGACTGGAAGCATCTCCTCCATTGCGGCGCGTCCGAATAATGGCGGGGCCATCGAAGCACCAAGTATTGTATACCGTAATGGTTATTATTACTTGTTTGCCTCGATTGATTCCTGCTGCCAGGGCGTGAATAGCACGTACAAAATGGTCTATGGACGTTCAACGAGTATTACAGGTCCGTATGTGGACAAAAACGGTGTGAACATGTTGAATGGCGGCGGAACCATATTGGATTCGGGGAATGCCAAGTGGAAAGGACCGGGCGGTCAGGATGTGTATAACGGTAATGTGATTGCGCGCCACGCTTACGATGCTGACGATAACGGCAATCCGAAATTACTAATCAACGACTTGCTGTGGGATTCCAGCGGATGGCCAACGTACTGATTTGTTTTAAATAAATATAAAATGTTTTAATAAAGTATTGACTAAAGTGATCTGGATTTGATAAATTTAACAACAGAAATCTTATTTCACCTAATTGAATACGGTTACAAATCCAGATCAGGAGGGGTTCAGATGGTAAAGAAAAAGAGTTTAGTCACACTTATGCTTCTAATGCTGGTAAGTGCACTCGTGTTTGCGGGTTGCGGAGGAAGCAGCGGTTCAAGCGGGGACAAGGAATTGACATTTATGTTCCGGGGCGGCACGGATGAACAGAAGGCATATCAAGCCGTTGTTAAGAAATTCGAAGAAGAGCATCCAGGTGTCAAAGTTAAAATTATCGTTACAGCTGCGGATCAATACGCAACCAAATTGAGAGCTGCCATTACAGGCAACAGCTTGCCGGACGTGTTCTATTTTAACCCTGGCGATATTAAAGCCTATGTGAACAGCAATGTGTTGATGAATCTGACACCTTACGTTGAAAATAATGCGGATGTAGATCTGAATAACATCTGGAAATATGGTTTGGACTTGTATCGCTATGATGGCAAAATGGCAGGTCAGGGCGATATCTACGGAATGCCGAAAGATCTGGGTCCGTTTGCACTCGGTTATAACAAGACATTATTTGAAAAAGAGGGCATCCCATTCCCTGATAAGGACAAGCCTTACACATGGGAAGAATTCATCAAGGTCAACCAACAAGCGACCAAGGATACGAATGGAGACGGTAAACCGGACGTATTTGGTACAGGCTTCAACGTACAATGGGCGCTGCAGTCCTTCGTATGGAGCAATGGTGCAGACTGGTTGGATGATAGCAAAACAAAGGTAACCATTGATGATCCGAAATTCGCGGAAGCATTGCAGTTCTTTGCGGACATGCAAAATAAATACAAAATCACGCCTTCTATTGAGGAAGCGCAGACATTGGATACGTACCAACGCTGGATGAAAGGAGAAATGGCTTTCTTCCCAGTAGGTCCATGGGATATGAGTACATTCGAGAAACTGCCTTTCGAATATGATTTACTGCCTTTCCCTGCGGGCTCTACGGGTAAATCCGCAACGTGGATCGGTTCACTGGGTATCGGTGTATCGGCCAAAACGAAACATCCAGAAGAAGCCGCAGAGTTGGTGAATTACCTCACAGCTTCCAAAGAAGGCATGCAGCAGTTGGTTGATGCCAAAGTGCAAATTCCGAATCTTCTCGACATGGCTGACGAATGGGCCAAAGATACTTCAACGAAACCAGCCAATAAACAGGAATTCATTGATATCGTAGAAGATTATGGCCGTTCTCTTCCAGGGAACTACACGTACAATGCGGAATGGTATGACCTGTTCTTCACTGACATTCAGCCGGTATTGGATGGCAAAATTACAGCCGCAGACTATGTGAAACAGCAGCAGCCGAAAATGCAAAAGCTGTTAGACAAAGCAGTAGAACAAGAGAAGAAATCTCAGAAATAAGCATTTTATAAAATGCTGAAAAAATGTGGCTGGAAAGATTGAAACATAGGTTCTAGAGAGAATCAGCCTACGCCAAATGGATGAGTAGTAGATTCCGTTTTCAAAAAAAGCCGGTGCCAGCAGCCTGCTATTAACGCTGCTGGCATCATTTTTGGATTCCATACGGGCATGTTGCATGAATTGATCAAGCAGGCATCCATCGATTCATGCAACATGCTGATATTAGAAACAGGGGTGAGCGCAGTGATTACAAAATCTAGTTTGTATCGCAAAGAGAGGCTGTACGGATATTTGTTTATTTTGCCTCCGGTTCTTGGTTTGCTGATCTTTGTTCTGTTCCCTTTCCTTTATTCCTTGTACGGTTCGTTTACGGATTGGGATGGCTTGGGACAGATGAACTTTATCGGTTTAGCCAATTTTAAGGATTTGCTCACGGATGATTTGTTTTACAAAGCGATGTTCAACACCTTTTATCTGATGTTGGGTATCCCGATTGGTTTGTTGCTCGCATTGCTGCTGGCGATGGGTCTGAATCGTAAAATCCCCGGCACAACGACGTTCCGTGTAATCTATTATATTCCGGTCATTTCTTCCCTCGCAGCGGTGTCCATCATGTGGAACTGGGCGTACAACGGGGATTACGGATTAGTGAACCAATTCCTTGATCTATTCGGTATTGAAGGCCCTAACTGGCTCGCAAACAAAGACACAGTTAAACCGGCCCTGATTATTATGACGGTGTGGAAAGGTCTAGGTTATACGATGTTATTGTATCTGGCTGCACTGCAAAGTGTATCACGTACATATTACGAAGCGGCTGAGTTGGATGGAGCAAACGGGTTCCAGATCTTCCGCAACATCACCTGGCCAATGGTGAAGCCGGTTACCTTTTTCCTCGTTGTTACAAACATTATTGGTGGTTCCCAAATCTTCACCGAAATGAACATTATGACCCCTACGGGTGGTCCTGAATATTCATCCGCATCCATTGTCTTCTACATCTGGCAGAAAGCATTCAGCAACCTGCAAATGGGTTATGCCTCTGCGATGGCCATGATTCTTGGTATTTTCATTTTTGTCATTACCTTGGTGCAATTCAAAATGAACGAAAAATCAGCCTATGATGGGGATTAATGGTCTAGGAAAGGAGTGAACCGGAGATGTCTTACAGTCAAAAGAGGAAATTAACAAACTCTATCATTTTTATCGTTTTGGCGCTTGGTGCTATTGCGATGATTGCACCACTGATCTGGATGTTGTCCACTTCCGTGAAGGAGAAGCAGGATGTGTTCGCGCTTCCGCCCGTGTGGATACCTGAAGTGTTCCAATTCGGAAAGTATAAGGAAATTTGGGAAGCAGGTCCGTTACTCAGCGGGGTCAAAAACAGCTTGATCGTGGCGGTCAGTGTTACCGTTGTCGGGACGTTTACGTCAAGTATCGCTGCCTTTGCTTTTGCCAAATTGAGATTTCCGCATAAAAACAAAATGTTTCTAGCTTTGCTCGCATCGATGATGATTCCGTATCCGACAGTCATGATTCCGCAATTCATCATGTTCTCGAAGCTGGGCTGGGTGGACACACTGCTGCCGCTTATTGTTCCAGGATTATTTGGTAACGTCGTCATGATCTTCTTCCTTCGTCAATACCTGCTTAGTGTGCCTGATGCCATTATTGAAGCAGCGAAAATTGATGGCAGCTCCTATTTCCGACTGTACTCGAGCATTACGTTTCCGCTCATTAAACCGGCGATTGCAGCTCAGCTGATTCTCTGGTTCATGGGCATCTGGAACGATTATCTAGCACCAATTATTTATCTGAATTCACCTGAAAAACAGACCTTGCAGCTCGTTATAGCAAACTTCAATGCCACATATGCGATCCAGACGGATTACCCGCTAATTATGGCAGCGTCCATTGTTGCGCTGTTGCCGGTATTGATCATCTTCCTGATCTTCCAGAAACAGATTATTGAATCGGTAGCAATCTCTGGAGTGAAAGGATGAATCTGCGGAGAACATTCCGCGGGTGGACGAATTCAGGAAAAGGAGTTGTTGCTTCGATGTTGCTGCTGTTGTTGGTTGGGGCTACAGGCTGTTCTGGAGAAGGAGCAGGGGAAGCGGTGTCCCCGCCGGTCTTTCCTGAGACTCCCCAAGATACCCAATTGTATGACACCTCCATTCTGGACGACGAATCCCGTTGGACGGTGAACAATGCGCATGATCCGGCCATTATCAAAACAGATCAGGGCTATTACGTTTATTCGACCGATGTTCGTGTAGCAGGAGAAGCGAAACCCGGCGTCATGGTACGCAAATCGGATGATCTGATCAACTGGTCATGGGTAGGTCAGGCTTTGCCGGGTATTCCGAAGGAAGCCCTCGATTGGACTGGGGCAGTAAATCTGTGGGCACCGGATGTGATTCAGGTTGGTGACACCTACCGGATGTATTATTCGGCTTCATCTTTTGGTAGTACGCGTTCTTCTATTGGTTTGCAGACATCCTCGTCCCCAGAGGGTCCTTGGACAGATGAAGGGTTGGTTGTTAAAACATCTGAGAACGAAAAGGATAAGTTAAATGCCATCGATGCCAATCCGGTATTGGATGCCGAAGGCAATTCGTGGATGGTCTACGGTTCCTTTTTTGATGGGATATACATTTCACCTCTCGATCCGGAAACCGGAAAGTTCAAGGAAGAGGGGTATGGTACACGCATTGCCGCCCGTGATCGTGCTACGGAAGAAGGTGCGGTGGAGGGGCCATATATTGTGTATAACCCGGAGTTCAAAAAGTATTATTTATTCGTCTCGTATGATTCTTTATTCGAAGATTATAACGTGCGTGTAGCCCGTGCTGATTCGATTACAGGCCCCTACACGGATGTAAATGGCATGAACATGCTGGATACAGAGCATCTGCCTCAATACGAAGTCGGAACCAAAATTCTGGGTGGCTATCGCTTCACCGAAGGTGAGGGCTGGGTTGCACCTGGACATAACTCCGTCCTTAAGGATGGAGACGATTATTATATCGTGCATCATGCGAGAGGTGAGACCGATAAAAACTGGCCGTATCTGCATGTACGTAAAATGCTGTGGACCAAGGACGGCTGGCCTGTTGTGTCACCGGAACGTTATGCAGGTGAGTATGCACAGGACATTCCGAAGTCGATGATCGCCGGGGAGTGGGAAGGCCTGGCTGTTGACCCATCGGTGGACGGACAGGTGCAGGCAGTGCCTTACACTTTGCAAGCCAACGGCAAAGTGAAAAGCGAAAACGGTTCAGGCAAATGGACGTTTGACGGCAAACAAACACTGACGCTGGAGTGGAAAGAAAGCCCGTGGGGCGGAGCTTCCACAGAGGAGCTCAAGCTGCTCCCGTCCTGGGACTGGGAGCGAAGCCAGTCTGCGCTTGTAGTTACCGGCCTGAACGACCATGGCATTGCCGTCTGGGGTAAGCAGATTAGCGCAGCGGAGAAATAGAGAGCCGTAGATATGGCTCGAAGTTTGGAATTGGAGCTGGCCCGAGCTTATGGCCAGTCAAGCATTTAGTGGGGAGAGTCGCCCGAGCGAAGCGATCGACCCCATAGATACAGAGCCACACCGATGGCTCGGAGTTGGATTTAGTTCAGCGAGCGTGGAAGCGAAGCTATTGCTTTTAAGGTGCAGAAGCAGCGAAGGGGGAGGAAGGAGCCGAAGGAGCGACTTTGGCATCCGATTTCAACCGCCAAGAGCGGTGGGGAAAAAGAAATCGGAGGACAAGAGAGCGACAAGGCCCTGCCACCCCCGAAGCGTCCGCGGTGCACCAAGAGCTGGCCCGAGAAAAAAGGCCAGCCATGCATTCAGTGGGGAGAGTCGCCTGAGCGAAGCGGGCGACCCCATAGATACAGAGCCACACTGATGGCTCGGAGTTAGATTTGATTCCAGCGAGCGCGGTTAGAGCGAAGCTGTTGCTTTTAAGGTGCACAAGCAGCGAAGGGGGAGGAAGGAGCCGAAGGAGCGTCTTTGGCATCCGATTTCAACCGCCAAGAGCGGTGGGGAAAAAGAAATCGGAGGACAAGAGAGCGACAAGGCCCTGCCACCCCCGAAGCGTCCGCGATGCACCAGCAAAATAGTCTTTGCACTTTATCCATCAACTGTTTTCAAATCTTCACTCCGAGCCATACACACACATTTGAAAGGGGAGCATTCCCATGACTGATTCCATTACATTTACCAATCCCATCCTGGAGCAGCGAGCTGATCCGTGGGTGTACCGTCACACAGACGGGTACTATTATTTCTCAGCTTCGGTGCCAGCCTTTGACCGGATTGAGATTCGGCGTGCACAAACCCTGGAAGAGTTGAGAGATGCCGAGCCGGTAACGGCGTGGCACAAACATGATACAGGACCGATGAGTGCCAACATTTGGGCACCTGAAATTCATTTTATCGATGGAAAATGGTACATACATTACGCTGCAGCCCATACCAGCGAAACCAATGAGGGCCTTTTCGACCACCGCATGTATGTGCTGGAAAATGACTCGGCCAACCCGCTCGAAGGCGCGTGGGTAGAGAAAGGACAGATTCGGACGCGTTGGGAGACGTTTGCCTTGGATGCAACGACGTTTGAACACAAAGGTACCCGTTATTTGGTATGGGCGCAAAAGGACCCGGACATTCCGGGTAACTCCAACCTGTACATTGCCGAAATGGAAAATCCGTGGACTCTCCGTGGTGAGCAGGTCATGATTTCTACACCGGAATATGATTGGGAGATCATCGGCTTCAAGGTAAACGAAGGGGCAGCAGTGTTGCATCGCAATGGGCGGATCTTCATTGGCTACTCAGCGAGTGCGACCGACTATAATTATTGTATGGGTTTGCTCACTGCGGATGAAGATGCCGACTTGCTTGATCCAGCGAGCTGGATGAAATCGCCTAAGCCGGTATTCCAAACGTGTGAAGCGAATGGTCAATATGGTCCGGGTCACAACAGCTTTACGGTATCACCGGACGGCAAAACAGATATTCTGATCTATCACGCACGAAACTACAAGGACATCGAGGGAGATCCTCTCTATGATCCAAACCGTCACGCCCGCGCGCAGGTTATTCGCTGGAACGAAGATGGCACACCTGACTTTGGAGTCCCTGTTCCAGATGGGAAGGCTGCGGCTGAAGCGAAATAATAATACTGCTAAAGTTTTAATATAGTAAGCCCTTAGTCAGCGAGCCATGCTGATTAGGGGCTTTTACTTATGTACACATTGAGAAGGGAGACTTGAAGACATAAAGACGGATACGAGGGTCTGCATATTAGCAACCATCCCGTGACCAATGCGTATGAGGAGTATACAATTCACTATACACATAATATTAGGAGGCCATATATGGATTCACGCGAGACATTGGACCGGGAGCTGGAACAGATTTTAAAATGGGAAAAAGGGCAGAAGGACTTGTTTATTTGGGACAAAATTGGACGTTTGCCATTTGCCATGCTGGATAAAGTTATGCCCAAAGCGCTGAAACAGAAGATTGGAGACTCGCTGAACGAAGTCGGTCAGTATGTGCAGAATGGTGGGAAATTTCTCGTTCAGAAAAAGAAGGTAGCTGAGCTGCTCCGAGAGGAAGCGACCAAATCCGGTTATTCCATGAAGGCCGATACCTCTTACGATGAACAGGATGAAGAGGCAAGAGATACGACGAAAATCCACAGTGTGGAAGGTTTACCGCTTGAAGTATTGGATCGCACTGCTGATAACATTACGGACAGTCGAACGAGGTTTGCTGCTGCACAAGGGGCCGCAACAGGTATCGGCGGCATTGTAACGATTGCGGCGGATATTCCGATGGTGATGGGGCTTTCCCTGAAGGTGCTGCAGGAGATGGCGCTATGCTACGGATATGATCCTGACGAACCTCAAGAGCGCATATTTATCGTCAAATGTCTGCAATTCTCCTCTGCCGATATTGTGGGCAAAAAAGCAATAATGGATGAACTCGCCGATTACGATAATCCGGACAAGCAGGTTGAGGTTATCTCTCAAATGCAGGGCTGGCGGGAGGTTTTTAATTCCTACAGTGAATCGTTTGGTTGGAAAAAGCTGTTTCAGCTTATTCCGATTGCCGGTATGGTATTCGGTTCGGTAAGCAACAAAAATACGATTCGTGATGTTGCGGAAGCCGGAAAAATGCTGTACAAAAAACGGCTCATTCTTCAGCGTTTGAAATAATGTTACAGAAAACTTAACTGGAAGAGATGAATTTACATGTTAAACAAACAAGGTTTCTATGATCTTTTAAACCGCAACAACATAGTTTACGAGAGCTTTGAACATCCAGCAGTATACACTATGGAGGAAATATTCTCTCATAATGTTCCACATACAGAACATATCGTTAAAAATCTATTTCTACACAAAGCGGCGACCTCTCCCCGATGGAATTTCGGGAAAAGGTCGCCGCTTTTATCTTTTTTTATTGCTAACTTGAGGAGTTATGACTAAACCAGATTGAGGCGAAAACCCCTTTTCAAGTGGCTGAATGTCTATATTCCTTATTCTTCGCTACCGTTCTCTTCAGCCCAGCGGTTCAGCAACTTATCCGATGGAAGCAGGAAGGTGAAGATACCGATCAGTGGCAGGAAGCTGCACATCTGCATAACTGGAGATACGCCGAACACGTCGATCCAGTTCCCCAGCACGAGTGCTCCCAGACCGCCCATACCAAATGCCAGACCAGTAATCAGGCCGGAGACGGTTCCGATTTTGCCTGGAATCAGCATTTGCGCATACACAACGGTCACCGAGAAACTGGACAACATGATGAACCCAATAATACTCAGCAACACGGCTGTCCAGAACAAATTGGCGTAAGGCAGCAGAAGCGCCAGTGGAGCGGCCCCGGCCATCGACAGGAAGATCATGTTACGTTTACCGAAGCGATCCGCCAGTGGACCACCAAAGAACGTACCAAGAGCCCCAGCCGCCAGGAACAGGAAGATATAGATCTGTGCGTCCTCTGTGGACAAGTTAAATGTATCCTTCAGGTTAAACGCATAGAAGCTGCCGATCGAAGCGACATACCACGAACGGACAAAGACAAGCAGAATCAAAATGGTTATTGCAGCAGCAATCTTTTTACGTAATGCTGGATTGGGTGCACGACGAGCTGCCGCCTGTCTGCGCAAATATCCTCCCGATTGCAGCATGCGTCCATACCAGCGAGCGATGTAGATTTGAACCGCGATTCCCGCAGCTGCAATGCCCGTGAATCCGATGGCACCGAACAACCCAAACGGGATGAAAATCCATCTGGTGAGCAATGGGGCCAGAGACTGACCGGCATTACCACCCACCTGGAAGATCGACTGAGCCAGACCTCGACGAGGCCCTGAGGCCATATGGGATACCCGTGAACCCTCTGGATGGAATGCCGCCGAACCGAGACCAACAAAGATGACGGAAATCAGGACGGCCATATAACTGTCGGCGAAGGCAAGCAATAGCATACCGGTAAACGTAAAGCCCATGCCGATGGGCAGAATGGAGGGTGTCGGTTTTTTATCAGCAAAATAGCCTACAACAGGCTGCATAATGGACGCAGTAAAGTTTATTGCAAACGAAATCCATCCGATCTGTGTATACGTGAGATGCATGGAGTCTTTCAGAATTGGAAAAATAGCAGGAATGACAGATTGGATTGAATCGTTGAACAAATGGACCAGACTGATGGCAATTAAGATCCGATAAACGGTACCTTGAGCATCCAACCCGGGTGGAGCTTTCGAACGCGCAGCGGCGTCTTTGGATAATGAATTTTGCATGGACATGAACAGTTCTCCTTTGGTCGCGGTCACGAGGGATCAGCGCCTGATGATGTGATGTGCCTAAGCATATTGTTACATAATAGGACAGATTTGAAAGGTCGACAAGGGGAACAGGGGAAATTAACGTTCTCATTTTAATGTAAACTATTGATATACTTTAAAGAATCTACTATTAAAGTTCTACTAAATCAGAAATGATAAAGGACTGATCCATATGAAATCGCTATCACCATATGTTCTTGCCAAACGTAATTTGACAATGACCATTCTATATATGGCAGTCATGACTTTTCTGGCTATCTATGTTGCATCGACGTCTCTGTACTTTGCTATCGGATTTTTTGTGGTTGTTCAATCTATAGGTGTACTTATGCTGAGACATTACATCAAAAAAGTGAAAGAACTGAAGGAAGACAGTAACCCTTGAATGCTAGTCCAATCCATACGATTGGTTGCAAACGCTCACGTTCCATAGCATACAAAAAAACAAAAGCCGAACTTCTTCAGATAGAAGATTTCGGCTTTTGTGTGTTCTATGATTTTATACAAAGCATAATTGATGTATCTACCAAATTAACGATTATCTATCGTCTCTGGATACATATCATGGTTCATCATGCGGTGCTCGGCCATTTGCTCATACTTCGTGCCCGGTTTACCGTAGTTGGTGTACGGATCGATGGAAATGCCGCCGCGCGGCGTGAATTTGCCCCATACTTCAATGAAGCGTGGGTCCATCAGCTTAATCAGGTCGTTCATGATGATGTTCACACAATCCTCGTGGAAATCACCATGGTTGCGGAAGCTGAACAGGTACAGCTTAAGTGACTTGCTCTCCACCATTTTCACATCAGGGATGTATCTGATATAGATCGTTGCAAAGTCCGGCTGACCCGTGATCGGGCACAGGCTGGTGAACTCCGGGCAGTTGAATTTGACAAAATAATCCCGGTACGGGTGTTTGTTATCGAAGTTTTCCAGAATACCTGGATCATATTCAAACGTATATTTTACGCCCTGGTTACCCAGCAACGTTAGATCTTGCATTTCATCAGGTTGTCTCATGGATTCGTAAACGCTCCTTATTTCCGGCGACGCACGAAGCTGACCGGTATATATGATAGGCCATCTTAGCCTTAGTATGTTCCCAAAATTAAATCATGCCGCCCATTCCACCCATATAGCCCATCAGACGCCGCGTTTGTTGCCCCACACAAGGGTATGCAGCTGTGGCAGCACACGAACGTTGTTCAGATCATCGGATGCACTGACTTGATCAATCAGCCATTCATAGCGAGCAAGCAGCGAAGACGCCAGATCTGGCGTATCAGCAGAAGTGACATCCGGGTTCCCGGTCTGCAAAAATAAATCGGTGCCCGGATACCGTGCATGCACACGGCGGGCATAGTCCAAGTCTGCTTCATCGAAAATTACGATCTTCAGACTGTGACTTCGTTCCACCGGGCGAACAGCCAGTCGGTGGATCAGATCATCCAGCACAGCCCAGTCGGTGTTCATTCCTGAGCTGGGAGGCTTGGGCGAGACGGTGACTTCGTCAATGTCCCCCAGCCAAGACTGCCAACGAGAGCCCTGCGTTTCTACCGCGGTGCGGATGCCGTTCTCCCGAAGCAGCTTAACCAATCCGCCCAGCGAAGCGAGCAGGGCAGGATTTCCGCCTGAGATGGTCACATGAGAGAAGCGTGAGCCGCCAACGCGGCGCAATTCCTCCCACACATCCTCCGGCGTAATCATTCGGATCAGGTCCTTGCCACTGCCGTCCCAAGTAAAGGCCGAGTCACACCAGGAACAGCGATAATCGCAGCCCGCGGTTCGAACGAACATCGTTTTCTGCCCAATAACCATGCCTTCACCTTGAACCGTCGGGCCGAAGATTTCCATCACAGGAATACGAGCCTCTATGCTACGTTCCACACTACTCATCGATCATCCACTCCCGTCTGGCCTCAGCGTAACTGGTCGGCGTCTCGTATAAGCGGACAAACTCTGTTCGACCACCCTCGGTAAGTGCAGCATACGGTTCGGTTTGCAAGGCATGCTCCATCTGCTCGAACAACCAGACGACCATATTTTCAGCAGTTGTGTTCATGAGGGGAAGGGTTTCGTTCAAATACTGATGATCCAGATACCCTTCAATTTGTGTTTTCCATATATCCTTGATATGTCCAAAATCAACAGTCAGTCCGGTCTCACCCGGGTAACCGCTAATGCCAAAAACAACTTTATACGTATGTCCGTGCAAGTTCTTGCACTTGCCTTCATAACAATGCAGATGATGCGCAGCGTCAAACGTAAACTCCTTGCTGACAAGCACACGTTTGCGATGATAGCGAAGCTGGGCAGGAAGGATATCTTCTCCAATCCGCTGCAACCGTTCCACAATACGAAATGTTCCCGGTTCTCTCATCGTACGTCCGCTCCTGGAGTTCCAACAGTAGTAGAATCAGTGCGTTGCTCCAGATAGCGATCCAGTCCGGCTTTGCGCAGTTTGCAGGCAGGACATTCTCCGCAGCCATCGCCGATAATTCCGTTATAACAGGTCAGTGTGCGCTCCCGCACATAATCGAAGGCACCGAGCTCATCCGCCATTTTCCACGTCTGGGCTTTGTCCAGCCACATCAGTGGGGTGTGAATGACAAATGGGTAGTCCATCGATAGATTCAGCGTAACATTCATCGACTTTACAAACGAATCCCGACAATCCGGGTATCCGCTGAAATCCGTTTCGCATACACCTGTGACGAGGTGACGAGCCCCTTTTTGCTTCGCCATAATGGCTGCAAAACTGAGGAACAGCAGATTCCGTCCATCGACAAACGTACTTGGCAGTTCGCCTTCTTCATGCGTAATCTCCATATCCGTACGGGTGAGTGCATTAGGCGCGAGTTGGTTTAACAAACTCATGTCCAGTACCGTTTGCTGTACACTCAGATCGCGAGCGATCTCTGCGGCGCATTCAATCTCCAGCTTGTGACGCTGGCCGTAATCGAAGGTAACCACTTCAACCTCGGCAAATTGCTGTTTGGCCCAGAACAAACAAGTTGTACTGTCCTGACCGCCGCTAAATACAACGACTGCTTTTTCTTCGTTCAACATAAAAAAACCTCTCCATCTTCTTAAGATCAATCCATGCACATAGGCACAGAGTGTCGGAAGAACAGAGAAGTTCATGAACTGGCATCCATCAAAAAACACACCTTCTCGTAGGCTGCTTCAAAAAAGCAGGACGATCTAGTGTCCTTAGTTTTTTACGTACGTTGTTACCTAAAATGTACGCAAGACTTATTGACCTTAATGAAGGTCGAGTCTTATAGAGGGAGTTCGCGAACCTCTCCCATGCCATAGGCATGGATTTTCTTCTTCAATTGTCCGGTACAGTATATCACATTTCCAATACGGTGAGCATGCTTTCCATGAGAATCCATTTATAACTGAGCCTAACGTCATCTGGATTCATTTAATCAATACATTTCCAAAAGGAATGACTTCCTTCAGAATTCGCTTAAATAAGCCTTCATCGTTCATATCCTGTTCCAGTCTATGATTTTCACGACCGGCCTGAAAGAGTACAGAGCCATGTCCTGTCATCTTCCAATGATAGTTCATATGCTGGCTGGCAAGGTTGTTCCCGTATACGGTAAGTTCCAGCTGCGCGTTCTCAGGATAGGCGATAATACTGCCTGCATCCACGTATAGTGGTGCGGTAGGGTGCAGTTCCTGTTGGCAGACCTGACCTTGTGTCAGCAATCCAATCTTGCCTTTGCCCGAAAATTTCATTTTCACGGCATCCCGAGTGATGAGCATGTTTTTGATTTTCTGAATTTTGGTGTGCATCGTGACGCCGTCGGAGTAGAAGAAAAGGTGACGGAAGTCATACAGCAGATCGCTGTTCTCACTCAGTTCAACTTCCTTCATGGTGAATCCGGGAGGCAGGGCGGCCACAAATTGACAAGGACCGGTAATTTCGGATTTGATGAGCTTTTTTTTGCGATAGATACCCGAAATGTTCATGAATTTATCATTGCGACTGCTGCTTGGGCCGCGAAAAGCGACAATTTGCTGGGGATGGAGAATATGCAGGCGGTCGTCCTGGATCAACGAGAACGTGACCACTTGTCCGGCTCCGCCAGCTTCGGCATTATTCAGGTGTATGTGCATTCGGTTGCTCCTGTTCTTTTATACTCGGCCAGAACGGCGACGCATTCCCCAGCGCATCACCCGAATCAGAATAAAGTATCCCAATATGAGTGAAACGGCTGTGATAATCATCGTTTGAATGCGTTTGGCAGTTGCCGTTTTGGCATCCTGATCATTTTGCAGCTTGCTCACCATGTCGGTCAGTTTTTCGTTTTGTGCCAGCAACAACTCGTTCTGGGCCTTGAATGCTTCGACATTTGCCTGGGCTTGTCCCAATTGGGCAGAGGTCTGATTCAACTGCTCCAGCGTCTGTTTATAGCTTTCCTGCAAGGCGTTCACTTCTCCAGGTAGCTCGGAGACTCGTTCCCATCCACTATAGATATCGGAGAATATATTGGCATTTGCTGCACTGACTGTAGAAGTCAAAGAAACAGTAAACAATACACATGTGGTGAATAACACCCGAATGAAATAACCCTGAATGGGTTTTGGCATGAATGGCACCTTCTTTCGGTTACATAATCGTTTGCCGATTTTGTCGTCATTTGTTGAAATACGGCTCTTACATTATACGTCAAAACCGGGACAATGGGTTCAAGATGATATAGTTTTAATTACCCTATATGAGAATAAATCAATACATGTGGACAAGTGTTTAATTTTAAGAACGTCGGGGTAATAGAAGGACAGGGCAGCACTCCGGACGGCCTTGACATGATTCTTTTACTTCAGCTCTGGGTGCCTGCTATTCATAATAACGAAATTTGTAATTTAATGAGAGAAAACAATATATCCGATTTTTATGAAGATCGTGAATACGAAGGGGTAGAAACGTATGTACACAACTAAACAAGCTGCAACAACCAAAACGATTATGATCACTGTAAATGGTGAGCCGATCGGGCGTGAATTGATTATCGACAGTATTACTTATGCTCCAATCACAGAACCTGATTCTGTACAAAGTTTACACAAAATGGGAATTGATCCATCTACGATTTAAGATAGGACTTGTCATATAAAAGTGGTCTAAAAGCTTGGCATACTGCCAAGCTTTTTCGTCGTTTATTGTCGTAATTACGCGGATTTAGGGATGAGAAACTAATATTATGGAAAAATTTCCTGCGAACATATGTTCCGTGACAATATAGTGTCCATTTACCCTGATAACTTAGAAGATAATACATATAAATCGGGGGAGAGACTACCAGTGAACTCAGTCTTTGAAGTATCTTATTCGTGGAATAGAGAGGCCATACCGACAGGGGGAGCCGACCCCGTATATATGATGGTGGAGTGGCGTAACGGAGCCCCTGCCAAAAGACTCAGGAAAATAGCACCCAAAATTGTGTCACGAGACTTGGAACTTTTGCTCAAACCGGAATTTGGAATTCAGCTCAAGGGCATCTACGGCTGTCGTTCCAAAGAAACGGATATCGGTTGGGTTTTAAGACTTGGTGATGTATACAAGGGAGAGAGTAAACAAATCTTACTCGAATTCGCCATGGGACCGCGTGTATCAGGAAAAAGTGCCGTATGTTCAGCTTATTGGAGTACGCGAAAGTTGAAACAAAGCCAGAGAGTACTGCTGCGCAGAGAACAGTTGTATATTCAGTATACAAGTCATCTGGGCATGCTGCGTCAGCCGGAAGATCCCAAGGTAGAGAAGACAATCAAATTAAACGAAACAGTTCCTCTAATTAAACAAGCTTTGCGTGCTTATGAAAGAGGCCGTACACAAGAGGGCAGTGATATGCTGCGTCGTCATGCAGATGCTTTGTTAATTGAAGCGGCTCGCAAACAGGATCTAGATTATTATGAGGAAGCCGAAATATTGGAGAAACTTCGGCACCATTACGGGATTACTTTTAATTCCATGGTTCATAATCGCGGAAAAACGATGTTAGGTGAATAGGGATAAAGAACTAGGGAAGATGGGGCGGAAAGGAATGTTTCTACATAATTTTTTGAAGGTGAAGTCAAGGAATAAGTCGAATGTACTAAACAACATAATAATAAAAAAATGGATGGAGTTGTATCGAATTTATTGAAACAACATCGTGGAGGGTCCGGCAAAATGACAGACCGACTGATCCGATTAATGCGCATTATAACTCTTGTGCAGGCCAAACCGGGTGTTCTGGCCCGTGAGCTTGCCGAGCGGTGCGAAACAACGGAAAGGACGATATACCGCGACATGGAGGCCCTCAGTGCAATGCATATCCCCATCGCCAATATGGGACACGGGAGAGGATACATGTTTATCAGCCATTTTGCCATGTATCCGCTGAATTGGTCTGATGAAGAAGCTCAAGCCTTTATGCACCTGGCAGAAGTCATGGAGAATATTCGTCCGTTGCTGAAGCCTGCTTTTGAGAGCGCGTATGAGAAAGTGGTTGCTTCGAGTCAGAAAAACAAAACAGAGCGAGTGGAATGGTCTGAGCAAATTAGCGGGTTGTTCAAAGTGGGTACATCTGCTTGGCAAAATGAAAGTACTGAACTTCTGAATCATTCCCTGGTGACCTTGCTTCAGGCCGGAATTTCCCAGAACACTATTGAAGGAGAATATCTGTTTCAAGGTAAAAAGGGGATTGCGCGAATGGATCCCTACTGTCTTATTCCTCGTGAATACCGATTTGATCTGTTGGCATATTGTCACCTGTCAGAAAGACTGAGAATATTTCAAGTGAATCGTTTGCACAGGGTTCGGATTTTGCCACGCACGTTCCGCAAAGATGATTACCTTTTACAATCTCACTTCCGCACGCCACAGGAACTTAGCGGCAGTACGGAGTGGACTGCATTCAAGATCAGATTCTCGCCGCACGCCGTGGAGCGTGTCATGCAGGAGCAGTTTTTTGCACGCCCCATCTTGACGATCGAACCGGAGGGTACGCTGTTATTTGAGGCCATACTGAGTGATGAACAAGGGTTTCTAACCTGGTTGTCTCAATATGGACCCGATGCCGAAATTCTGGAGCCTCAGAGCTACCGTCTTTTGATGAAGGAACGTCTGGAACGTTGGAGAGAGATCTACAACTGAACGTCAGTGCAGATCATGGCTGGTCTGCCTTTGTTCAACATGCGTTGTATGCAATTACTCTTTGGTCTTGAACAGGTGTGCAAGGTTACCAAAAGGGGAATCTTTCTCGTCATCTTCTACACTGCTGGAATAGACCACTTTGGATGTGATGCCCTCATCATCTGCGGCGCAATTGGTTTCCAGTTTGAATTGATCAAATTGATGCATGAATACTTTGGCTGTATTAATCGCATCATCCAAAGCGCGGTGCTGAGTGCCATCGAATTCAATACCACAAAGTTCCAGAGCCTGAGCGAGTCCAAGCTGACGGAATTTTCCTTCCTTACGCACAGTTCGCGACCATTGCTGCTGAAGATCATTGTGGTTGGTGATCCAGGCTACATCGAGCTGATGAGTGCGACAATGAGAGATCAGTTTGGTGCGGTCATCCGGTCCCCAGGAGCACATGTAATAGGATTCACTTCCCATCCATGCAATAAATTGATTCAGTGCTTCGGGAAAAAGAGGGGCTGCGTCGATGTCTTTCTGCGTAATACCCGTAAACTGAATTGTATCGGCGGATAGCACCGACTTATTGGATGGACGAACATAAGTGTGGAACGTATCCGACACGAACAGGCCGTTCTCACCTTCCGTTACTTTGACGGCACCGATATCTATAATTTCAGAAGAGTAACGTGTATTGCGACTTACCGTGAATTCAAGATCGTAAATAATATATGGCATAGGACAAACTCCTTTATCAATTAATACATGGTTTCTATTTCTCTATATTACAGGGAACGCACAGCCATGTCAGCCATCGCCCAGCAATTCATTTTAACGTAAAGCTGGCAACAGTGTGGTTGACAACTTCTTGTAAATACACTATGGTGATCAAAAATGATAACAGCGATCAACGAGGACATAATTACGTTAGCCAGCTTCTACAGAGAGGAAACCGCTTAGTGCAAGGTTTCTGTTGCTGTTTCGTTATTCCTACCTCGCGAGCTGCGGAGGAGAAGGCCCGAACGGCCTGTAACCTTCGCCGGATGGGCCCGTTATGCCTTGAAGGACTGCGCGTTCACGTTTTGCATCGGTTGCAAACGTAGAACCGGTTTATGGCAAATGACCTGATGATTTGAAGTCAGGTCAGCCGGCAAAGTGCAGTTAAATAAGGGTGGTACCACGACACATTCGTCCCTTGACGGATGTGTTTTTTTGCTGTTTATAACCAGATTTACAATATCGATTAGAAGAATAAGGGGTGTGACAAGATGCGTCAAAGTGAAATGCTTGTTCCAACATTACGTGAAGCACCAGCAGAGGCAGATGCAGCAGGGCATCGCTGGTTATTGCGCTCGGGTATGATTCGCCAACTCGCAGCAGGGATATACAGTTATCTGCCCTTGGGGCGTCGTATCTTGCTGAATGTCGAACGAATCGTTCGGGAAGAAATGGACCGTGCAGGATGTCAGGAAGTATTGCTGCCAATCATGCAGCCTGCTGAGTTATGGGAAGAATCCGGAAGATATACTCAGTATGGCCCTGAGCTGATGCGTCTGAAGGATCGCCATGCACGAGAATTCGCCTTGGGTCCAACCCATGAAGAGGTTGTGACTGCACTGGCTCGTGACGAGGTTAATTCTTATCGGAAGCTGCCGTTTACACTTTATCAGATTGGAACCAAATTCAGAGATGAACGTCGCCCAAGGTTTGGATTACTGCGGGGACGGGAGTTCATCATGAAGGATGCGTACTCTTTTGCTTCCGATTGGGAAGAGCTGGATCGCACCTATCAGGCCATGAATACGGCGTATTCGCGTATTCTGGAGCGTTGTGGACTGGAATATATTCGAGTGGAAGCCGATGCAGGCACTATTGGTGGTCAGGGGGAGACCCACGAATTCATGGCACTTGCTGATGTGGGAGAAGATACGATCGTAACTTGCAAACATTGTGGATATGCCGCAAATCTGGAGAAGGCGGGGTATCAGACTTCTAAATCTTCTACTAAGAATCCAGGACAAGCGGAAGCTTCTGCTGACCTGAAAACGGTTGAAAAAGCTGATGGGAATACCGAGGGTGACACGTTGGTTCGTATCCAAACGCCAGGTGTACGTACGATCAATGAGTTAAGCGCCTTTGTGGGCAAGGATGCCCAGCATATGATCAAAACATTGCTTTATCAGGCTGATGGTCAACTGGTCGCTGCGCTTGTTCGTGGGGATCATGAAGTGAATGATATCGCGCTGAAGCAGGTATTGGGTGCAGAAGAGCTAATTCTGGCTGATGAAACTGCCCTTGCAAGTCATCCGAATTTAACTGTAGGTTTCCTGGGTCCTATTGGACTGGATCTGCCGATTGTAGTAGATGCGGATGTAGCTGCAATGGAATATGCCATTACAGGAGCGAATGAAGTTGATGTACACTATTCGAATGTACGTCCGGGTAAAGATTTTGCTTTGGACAAAGTAGATCGAATCCGTTTTGCTGCTGAAGGTGACGGCTGCCCAACCTGTGGAGAATCGCTTGTATTCACAAAAGGAATAGAAGTCGGGCATATCTTCAAACTGGGAACCAAGTACAGTGACGCCATGGGAGCATCCTTCCTGGATCGCAATGGACGACAGTGCGCACCTGTAATGGGTTGTTACGGTATCGGTGTGTCTCGTCTGATGGCCGCTATTGCGGAACAATACGCCGGAGAAGATGGTATCCGTTGGCCAGCAGCCATTGCGCCTTATCATGTACATCTGATCCCAATGAGCTGGAAGGACGAACAGCAACGCGAACTCACGTTGGAACTGGAACAACAACTAGTAGATGCCGGATACAGTGTACTGATCGATGATCGGGATGAACGGCCAGGGGTGAAGTTCAAGGATTCGGAATTGATCGGATTGCCTGTCCAGATTGTTATTGGCCGAGGTGCGGCAGAGGGACAGGTGGAATTTGGATCGCATGTTCTTGCAGCACAAGGCGAATCCAAACGAATCAGTATGACGGCACAAGAGGCTGTAAGTCAGGTGAAGGAACAACTATAGTCCAGAATTAAAAAAAAATCCTTATGAAAACCATGCTACGTGTCTCTATATAATAGAGCGATGTATAATAGGTCCAGATATTATGCGGTAAGAGATGTTTGTGGTTATGTAACGGATTAAAGCGTTAAAAAGAGGGCTATAGTCATATAAGTATGCAACACTATTTGCGTATTGTCATACCAAATTACTAGAATTTGAAAAATTGTATTCTGTATACAGTCGGTTTGTCCATAAGAGCTTCTGGCGAATCATGTCAGGAATCTATGCATGTGCAAATACGCAAATCATGGAACGAGAAATATATCGTTTGAATGTGAAATAACCGCATGAGAGTGGCAATTTTGGAGATATCTTCTATAGTCCATGGTAGAGGGCATGGGATGAAGTGATTTCTTAAAGTGGCTTTGGAGATTTATTTTTGCAGCAAAGCTATATTCATGTAAACATGGATGTGCAACTCGGTAGGTTAACTACTGAGTGATGTAATTTGTAAAATAAAAAAGGGTGTCCATCAGCCAGTTATGGCTTGAGGGACACCCTTTCTTTGAATTTTAATTGGTACAACTATCTGCTCTTCTCAGAACTTAAGAGGCTGCAGGCAGTTTCAATTGTTGGCCTGGATAAATCCAGTGTGGATTTTTGATCTTATTCAGCTTTTGCAGAGCTTGCCAAGTGGTACCGTATTGTTTGGAGATGGAATACAGGGAATCTCCGGATTTTACAACATGCACTTTGGCTGGAGCTGGTTTACTTGGCGTCGGTTTCGACGGTGTTTCTGGTTTTGGTGTAGTTGGAGCTGGTGTTTCCGTTACTGGAGCTTCCGGTTCAACCGCAGGAGCCTTTGCTTCCTTGATTCGACCGTCTGTTTTGATTTCTACAGCGCCCAGTTTTTGCATGTATTCGATCAACGCTTCATCCATAGCACCGTACATGCCGGACGTTGTATATTTTGCAAACATCGTGTACTCGTCACCACCAACAGCAGTGAAATCATTCGTAGCCATTGTGTACGTTGCTTTTGGATCAAGGGCTTTATCTCCGATCATGACGGAGTGTACACGGCTGCCTTTTGCAGCGGAAGAATCAATGCTGAATGTCATGCCGGATACTTGTGGGAATCCGCCACTTGGTTCTGGATAAGATCCTACACCGTTTTCAAGGGCTGCGAGTACATCGGAGCCTTTTACTTCAAGCGTTACAACCTGATTACCAAAAGGAAGGACAGTAATGATATCCCCTTTAGTTACGATACCTTTTTCAATGGAAGAACGAATACCGCCACCGTTTGTGAGTGCGATATCGGCTTTGCTGATGTCACGGATGGCATCTGCCAGCAGATCACCCAGGTTCGTTTCACCTGCGCGTACTTGTTCACGTTTGCCGTCCAGCAGAATCGCTGTATTGGCTACTTCTTCTTTCAAAATGGGTTCTTGTTCTTTCAGAATGGAGTTCACCAATGCGGCAACTTTCTCATTCGGTTTGATGTCTTTTGCTTCCGTTTCATCAATCAGTGTTGCTTGTTTTTTCGTTACTTTGCCGCCGTCAACCCACAGGTCGATCACGCCTACAAAGTTTGTATACTCTCCAGCGCTGGCGATCAGTGTTCCGTTATCCGATACAAGTCCATCTTGCAGAACCGTATGGCTATGACCGTCGATGAATACATCAATGCCAGGCACTTCTTTTACAACTTTGAAGCTAGTATCGGTGCTGGACGCGTCTTGTCCAAGGTGTCCCAATACAACAACAACATCTACTTTGCTGCGAATTTCGTTCACGAGAACTTTGGCTTCTGCAGTTGGGTCTGTAATATCAAGACCTTCCACATTTTTCGGATTCGTTTTATACATCGTTTCCGGTGTAGTCAGCGCAATGATACCGATCTTCACGCCGTCTACTTCTTTAATGAGGTAAGGATCGAAGAGACGAGTTCCGTCTTTCTTTTTCACATTGGCACTGAGCATGGGGAAGTTCATCATATCCGCAAGTTCGATGAGGCGCTCGGAACCGTAGTTGAATTCGTGGTTACCCGGTACAATCGCTTGATAACCGATTTCATTCATTACTTTGACAATGCTCTCACCGTTAACGAGTGTAGCAAAGGTTGTACCATGCACTGCATCTCCGGCATCCAGCAGAAGGGTATTTGGGTTTTCGCTACGGTATTTGTCCGCGATTCCAGCAACTTTGGCGAAACCCATCGCAGGTGAGGACTCAACTGCGCGTGCGTGTGTGTCATTCGTATGTAGAATAGTAATGTGCTTACCTGTGCCCGGAGTGGTATCCGTTGCAGCAGCGGCAATGCCCACACTGCCAAGCAGCAGACAGAGCGTTAGCACAAGTGAAACATAAGTCTTCCAGATTTTCATATGAATCAGTAACCTCCCCAAAATAATAATCTACCTGAGCGTTTGCACAACTCATGTTGTATTTTACCAGACTACTATTAGGAAATCTCGTGATTCACGTAAAAATAGGTAACCTGAAAGTGACATCTGATTTTCATAGTGGAAGATTAAGAGAGAACTTCACTTGTGAGGAACGTATGTTCTTAAAAAGGCTTAAAAAAATGCTGCACTTCACGTGGCAGTCCAGTACGCAAACAAAATTTCTCCAGTGATTCATCCGGCTCTGGCATCACCCCTGAAGTTAGAAGCTGTATGGCAAAACGATTGGCCTGTCTTTCCAGCTTGCCTGGGGCAAAATAGGAGTGTTCCTCCAGAAAGAACCGGTTTATGCCTTTGTGCAATCGGTCATGTCCAAGTTCATGGGCACACACAAAACGCTGCCATTCCGGCGGTAAATCATTGTGAATGACGATAAATCTGCGACGGAGCTTTCGGAAATACAGTCCTTTGGTGGACTTGCCCAGATTGGTGAACCGGATCTGTATTCCAATGGCTCTGGCAATGCTGAAAGGGCAGTTTGTCCGGTGTTTTCGAATCAGCTTTGTTACAATGTCATCCATATCATCTCACCTGCTGCTTTAGTTTGTTCAGCTTGAAATGCTTCATGGGCGCTCGTCCGGATCGTTCGTTTTTTTTCGTTTGTTCATCTGTTTGGCTTCCCAGAACAGACCTGTCAGGACATCCTTAATTCGTTTCTTATCCTCATCATCCAGCGGGATGCCGTCAAACATCAGATCATCCTCGTCCTCGAGCATCTTTTTAAAGTCCCGACGGTCCTTATAAGTTGCCCATTCTGGAGCGTCATGGAGCTCACTTGCTGTATTTCCGGTTTCCAGATAGCCGGCCTGTTTCATCATATCCGCGTAGGGAACCGAGAGTGCGTCCGAGATTTTGCGGATGGTAGCAGGCTTGGGAACTCCACGAACCCCATTCTCAATGCGTGAAATTTGCGAGTTGCTGATTCCTGCTGCTTCGGCGAGCTGATTGATACTGTATCCCTGTTGCTCGCGCAGTTGTTTCAGATAAGGACCAAAAGCGTGCTCCACCATTCATTCCACTCCTTTGATTCGTACAAGTGCTTGAATTATAAAGAAGCTAGTTGGATGAGGGAGATAGATGTGCGTTCTATGCCCGTTCCGGATTCGGATCGTTCTTTTGATCGCTGTTATCCCCGGATTTCCTATTTCACTTTCTAAAGGGAGAAATCCGGGGATAAAGGCGAACGCTTCGCTTCTTCAGAATCGATTCCGTCTCCTTCACTGCGTATGCGCGTGACCATACTTCTAGCCCATCGTCCAAAACGGAGTAGCTTCTTTATAAAAGTCAAATGACTTATACGAGGATCTTTAATTATCTGTACTATATCGTATATATACCATTAGGTAAAGGGATATGAAACAATTATGCCAAAAGGTAAAGGAAATGAGAGCGCGGGTTTTATTTTATAGTTAAAACGACCCAAAATGAAGGTTTACGCCGATCCCCAGAAAGTGGTATCCTCAAATAGAAATACGAACAAAATACGAACAAAATGTAAAGTTGAGACAAGTTGGATGATGAGGAAAATGAATTATTCCTGCTTCATACCTGACTTTAACTGATTCCAAAAGGCAACAGAAAAAACTTGAAGAATGCCGTTACTATTTGAGAGAACTGGATAACTCTAATAAAAGGAGTATTTTGTATTAATCCCAAAAGCGATTCAAATTAGCAATAGGTAGATCGAAAAGCTTCTATTCGTCTAACTATTGTACCCGTAAGCGACTGGAACCGAATAATACAAAATACCAAAGATGAGATGAATGCGAGTTTAACTGACCCTTTAAGGAGGAGAATGAATATGGAACTGATGCTGCCCGAATTGGACCGACGCAAAACACAGACTGCTGTTGAAGCCGCGCTGGAAAAATACCGGATTTATAAAACGATTGCTTTTGAAGAACGAGAGGTGATGGTGACGGCGAGTTACGCTGAGCGTTTCCATGGTGCAACGAATGTGACCGGGGATTCCACTGCCAGAACGGCAATCTATAATGTGGATGTACAGCGCGCACGTCAGGCGTACTGCGATACGATTGATTTTGTGGTATCTCGACTGAGCGAGAAGGAACGTGTACTTGTCAGCGAACGTTATCTGAAGGATGACGATGTATTTGACTATAAAGTGTATAACCATGTGTTTGACCCGCCTGTCAGCAAGGATACGTATACGAAGATTCGGACACGTGCTTTCTATAAAATGGCGCTGGCTCTGTCGGATCGTGGTCTGATTAATATGGAGCCTTTATCTGCATCTCGCAAAGAGCGACAGAAGCTGGGCTAGAGGTGAAGCAAGAAGTTCATCCTTTTATATCCTTCGCTGATTGTATACAATAATTGAAAACAATATTAAGGATCAGTCAAAGGAGAGGAATCCGCATGACGGAACAAGCCGGAATGCAGGAGATGTACACACTGAAGACGATCGCGGAAACGCTCAACACATCCAACGACCTGAATCTGATGCTGGATACGGTACTCGGTAAATTGTTGGAACTGACGGGATTGACTACGGGCTGGGTATTCCTGATCAATAATCAGGGAGAGTACTCCTGTATTGCTGATTACAGTTTGCCTCCTGCTCTGCTGCATCATGACAAGGAGCCGATGCGCTGTGGGTCTTGCTGGTGCGTGAATCGCTTCCGGGACGGGAGATTGGATAATGCCGTCAATATTATTAATTGCAAACGCCTAGAGGATGCCGTCGATCATCAATGGGGAGATACCCATGACATCACCCATCATGCAACGGTTCCGCTCCGCTCGGGGGAAAAGATGCTGGGACTGCTGAATGTTGCTGCACCAGGGAAAGAGCATTTCAGTGATAGTGAGCTGGCGCTTTTGCAGGCTGTAGCTTATCAGATAGGCAGTGCAATGGAGCGGATGCGATTATATAGCGCAGAGCAAAGGCGAGCGGATCTGTATGTCAGGCTGGGGGAGTTCAGCCGATCGCTGGGCGTGACGGTCAACGATTGCAGCAGTGGAGACGATATGGCCAAGATGGTTGTAAAGCTGCTTGGGTATCATTACGATTGGCCTTTTGCCGCACTGTTATCCCAGAAAAACGGAAGTTTTATGGTACAGGCGGCTTATGCTCATGGCAGGTCCGAAATGATGACAATATCTGGACTCTCTCCAGAGTTGCAGACTCGCATGCATCGTGTGATTGATTCTCATCGGGCTATGGTATTGTCGGCAACGGAAATCCAAGATGTTTCTGCTATCTGCAATACCGGGCTCCCTAAGTCTGTTTTGGCTTCAGGCTTGGCTGCTCCCATCCCATTAAGTTCTCCTGGCGAAACGGCAGTACTGGTGGTTGGATTGGGCTCGGCCAATGGCTTCCTTCAGGCAGATCGTGAGGTTTTCGATGCACTCGCTGAACATATTACAGCCTCGTGGGAGAGTCTGAGACTAGTATACAAACGGCGGGAATTGACCCGACTGGAGGAACGAAACCGTTTGGCTCGGGATTTGCATGATTCGGTGAACCAAATTTTGTTCTCCCTGTCTCTCACAGCCAAAGGGGCAGAGAGCATGTTAGCCGGATCACTACAGCTGCATCCGGCTGCGGAAGCGATGAAGGATATACGTTCCTTGTCGCAGGAAGCATTAAAGGAAATGCGTGCCTTGATTATGCAGCTTCGTCCGGCGGGTTTGGAGTCTGGTCTGCTCAGTGCATTGCAGGAATATGGTACAGGACAGGGATTGCAGGTCGTTGTACATCGGACGGGTATGCGCTCCTTGCCTCAAAGTATTGAGGAAGGCTTATGGCGTATTGGACAGGAAGCACTCAATAATGTGCGTAAACATGCGGGAGTCCCTTCTGCTGAGATATCCCTCCAGCTAAGCGATCAGGAAGCGATATTAATCGTTACAGATCGAGGAAAAGGGGGGGCCAAAAAGCGTGAGGCTTTGCCTGCCAGTTCACTTGGTCTGTCCATCATGAGGGAACGGGCCCAGTCACTGGGCGGCAGACTTGAACTTGTGAGTTCATCCCGAAAGGGAACATCGGTAACGGTCGTCATTCCACTTCCGTCCGAATCTGTATAAATCAGGGGGGAGAAGACATGCCGATTACGATTTTACTCGCGGACGATCATGCAATGGTGAGGCGCGGGTTGCACGTTTTTTTGTCCACTCAGCCAGATATGGAAGTCGTCGGAGAAGCCTCGAATGGACAGGAAGCACTGGAACAAGCAGAACAACTGCATCCGGATGTGGTATTAATGGATCTGCATATGCCCGTGCTTGACGGGATCGAGACGGCGAGAAGGCTTCGTTCGATCTTGCCTGGAATCCGTATCATCGTACTTACGTCCTTTTCCGATCAGGATCATGTCGTACCGGCCGTACGCGCAGGAGTGAAGGGATATCTGCTAAAAGATATTGAGCCAGAGGATCTTGCCGTTGCCATTCGTAATGTGCATGCAGGTCAGGTAGAGCTTCATCCTGCAGCAGCAGGACAATTAATGCATGTGATGGCATCGTCTGAACTGTCGATGAATGAAGCGCATGAGCGTGCAAATCCCCATTCGTCTACTCGGCTTCCAGAGCAAGAGCGGATAGGGCTGGGAAAAGAAACTTCTCATAGACCGGACATGCTTACTCGCCGGGAACGAGAGGTTCTGGGGCTGATTGCACAAGGATTGAGTAATAAAGAGATCGCCATCAAACTAATCATTACCGAGAAAACGGTGAAAACCCATGTCAGTCATCTGTTGGACAAATTGGGATTGGCAGACCGCACGCAAGCTGCGCTTCATGCCGTAAGAAATGGTTGGGTCGTCTGATCCATCTTCCTATTCTCAGACTAAAGTTGTAGAAACTCAACCCAAAGGTTGAGTTTTTTTGTGCTGCAAGTTAAGTCTATCTGCCGACGATTCCGAGGTAGAAGCAAGGTAAGATGAGAGTAGAGAAAGTTGAATCGAAGAGAAAGAATGTTTTTATAAAATCGAAGGAGAGTGACATAGATGAATATTATCATTTTGGCAGGCAGTAATCGGAAAAATGCAACCAGTACACGTTTAGGGGAATATGCAGTGGAGGTAATCAGCGGTCAGAGGCATGAAGCCAGCTTGTTCGATTTATATCAGACACCGCTCCCATTCTACGCACCGGATGAAAAACAGAATGAAGATCAGAATCTGTCTGACCTGAACACACGTATGCTCGCCGCAGATGCCATTATTCTGTCTACGCCAGAGTATCATGGCAGCATCAGCGGTGTACTCAAAAATGCATTGGATCACCTGAGTCAGGCTCATTTCAGTGGTAAACCGGTATTGTCCATCAGCTCAGCAGGAGGTGCGGTGGGCGTAAGCTCGCTTTTGCAGCTGCAGGTGATTATTCGCAATTTGCATGGTATTAACGCGCAGGAGTGGATTTCCATTGGTGGTGCACAGCGCAGAAGATTTGAAGCAACGTTTGACGGATACGAAGAATTTGAAGGCAGTCAGGATATTGAGGATCGGATCAAACGCGTGATTGGTTCATTTTTGCACCTTGCCGAGACGTTAACTGCAGTACGGAAACCATCTGAGAGTTAAGAGAAAAGAGGTTTTCATCATGATTAAAGGCATATTTGAGACTCATCTGAATGTAACGGATCTGGAGAGATCCCATCATTTTTATGAACAGATCGTTGGATTGCAGCATGCTTATGGGCAGAAGGAACGTGGGAACTCCTTTTACTGGATTGGCGGTGAAGGCAACGCGATGCTCGGACTGTGGCAAAAGGACCCTTCCGAGGTGCAGCGGCAGCATTTTGCTTTTCAGGTATCGTTGGAGGACATGAAGCAAGCTGTCACTTACCTGGAGGATAAAGGAATTAATACGCATAACTTTCAGGATGATGATATTGGCGAGTTATATGTATTTGGATGGATGCCGGCTGTGTCCGTGTATTTTACCGATCCGGATGGTCATTCCCTGGAATTCATATCGATGCTCCCGGATGAAGCGAAGCCGGAACTTGGCATGGTGCCATGGAGTGAGTGGGAGAAGATGCACGGTCGGGTGAAGGGGGACACAGCATGATTTTTGAAGAGGTCAAATTATATACAGCACGATTGGAAGACATTAAGCACTTTTATATCAACACACTGGGTTTGAACATGGCTGAAGAGTCCGAGCATGCCTTCACGCTACAGATTGGTTTAACGAAAATGATATTCATGCGAAGTGAAGCAGATCAGAATCCGTTTTACCACTTCGCCTGGATGATTCCAACGAATCGTTTTCAGGAGGCCAAAGCATGGGCAGCGGCACGTGTCCGTCTAAGTAGGCATGAAGGTGAGGATGAGACCTATTCAACGAATTGGAACTCGAATTCGCTCTATTTCGAAGATCCTGTCGGTAACATTCTGGAGCTGATTGCTCATCATTCCGTTCATAACGAGAGTGACCGCCCCTTTTCGGAGAAGGATCTGCTGCAGGTGTGTGAGGTGGGACTTGTCACGGAAGATGTGCTTTCTGCGGTAGATGAACTTGAGCAGATGGGGTTGAAACGATGGAGAGCGATTAGCGATACCTTTGCCCCTATAGGGGATGTGAACGGTTTGTTTATTGTGGTGAGAAAGGAGCGAACCTGGTTCTTTTCGGAGCAAAAAGCAAACATCTATCCGCTGGAAGTGTCCATACGTGATGTTGGGAGACTTCGAATCGGCTAAAATGCGCGGAACAGCAGGCAAAACGGTCATATGTGCACCATTTGAATCATCTTATAGAAGTAAACGCTTTAAAAAGAGTGTTTTGCTAAAAAAACTGTTGCTGGTCGTGTGTGTATCAGGGTTCGCATCGATGAAGGGTGGTGGCATGTTGGATCGACGTTTGTTGGAAGAAGGGCTGGCTGTTATTGTGTCCAGTCGGGAGCGTACAGGAGATTTGTGGCACGCCCATTATGGGGCGGGAGCTATTGCGGCTTACTTTTGGGTGAGGGAAAATCGTCTCACTGCCCTTGCGGCGGGCAGTGTTACGGCTGAAGCGAAAGCCATGCTTCGCCAGCACGGGTTGAATGATGGCTTGAACTCCCGGAATGGAGATGTTTTGCCAAGGGAAGAGGCCGAAGCGCGTATTACAGCAGCGCTGGATCGAACCATCGGAGAGCTGCACTGGGTGGGTCATCAGGCCATCTATGGTGCCCTTAGTCTGAAAGCCATTCGTGAACTGGATGGTTGGGGCACGGAGCAGGACATGGATCAGATGGTTGAACTTATTGATTCTTTTGAACGAACCATTCCAGGTAGATCCTGGGTAAACACAACTGTGAAAGAAATTCGCAGCTTGAAGTTGAGTGAGGCAGACGGATTCCCTGATATAGAACGCCCGGAACAATTGTCCCGGCTGATTCTGGATGAGCTTGGCGCATTTCGTACCATCTATCAGGCAGAAGCACATCATGATCTGATCGGCCACATGCTAACCTACGGGCACGCGCTTAATATATTATTTGAACTGGATTACCCTGCTTTGTTCCATAAAGGCATTCCGCCTTTTCTCAGGATGGTCAAGGCGCTGCGACTGAGCCGGGATGTGGATGCCGAACAGGAGATGCCAACGCTTCAATCTCCAGTTGATCGTCTGCCATTGATTCGTGCAGAACGCTCTGTTGCACTTCCACATGAACTGGAATACTGGCTCACCGACAGACGTTCCCGCGATTGGCATGGAGGTCATGTGTTCAAATTTCCATTCAGCTTCTACCATCATGCAAGAAACGGAAATTCAGTTCCGGAAAGCTGGGAAAACTTCCGCTATATTATCGCGTGAGCAAAATACGTTTAAGAGAGCACAGCCTGAGATGGCTGTGCTTCTTTTTATCTTTTTAACGAGACCAAATTTCAAGGATAAACAGGATCAAAATGACTCTGGATGCCAGCATGTATGGTGATTTTCGTATGGGCTGACGCGCTGTCCATATTCCCCAGGAACTCATAAGTGCAATACTTCCCCAGAACATCCATAAGGGAATGCCTTCAGGCGTAAATGGAAAGGACAGCGAGGGCAGACCTGTATTGCCAGCCCCAAGAAGAACAGTGGTCATATAGACGAGCAGAAGGAAAAGTAACTCAAATAGCAGGGTTTGCAGCCAGAAATAATAGATGTGCAGCACTCGAAGCAGAATGACTGTGACCAGGATAAACAGGATACCAACGGATGAGAATGTTGCAGCGGTCCATCCAATGAGTGAAGTAGTTAGAATATCTGTTTCCTGATAAAAGGTGTACATTGTCAAAGCGTACATAACGGGGCCAGCCATGTAACTGGTAATAGCGATCCACAGATAGAACCAGAGCTTTTTTTTCATGATCGTATCCATCCTTTATCGTAAATAAGGTTTGAAAGGCTGCTTATTATCATATAAACAGCATCAGGAATGGATTTGTTGGGTTATCTGGAGGAAATCTCTGCAAGAAACCGACGTTTAACCGCCATGATTGCGACAACAAATAGACGTAATCCATACGGACAACCGTCAGCGCGACCGATTTAAACATGTAAGATTGTATTATCGGATCAGTAGCAAGTGACATATCCCGATAAGCACATACGCTAATGTACAGACCGGCCAGGGGCCGGTTTTTTTATGCGGTGATTGCACACTTGCTCTGATCGGGTACTAAAGAAAGACTGAATATATCTAACAGGAGGACTTAGGATATGAAAACAGTATTGTATGTTCCACTGGATGATCGTCCAGCGAATCTGGATGACGTCGTTGTACAAGGAAAAGCAGCCGGTATCCATATCATTACACCGCACCTGGGTGACATTCAAAATCGTCTGGATTCCGAGAAAACGGTAGAAGGCACCACATTGCTTGGAACGTCTACGCCTACGTATGGGAAACCGTCCAATATTCATGATTTCATTTTGAAAAATGCCGCTAAAGTGGATGGCTTCATCATCTCTTCGGATATGCTGGCTTATGGTGGTCTGATTGGCAGTCGTCAGCTTCGTGAAGATGGAGGGGGCACATATCCTGATTATGATCAGGACACAACCCGTTTGCTCGATGTGATCAAAGCGATTAAAGGAAAATATCCACGCAAACCGGTGTTTGTGATGGATACCATTATGCGACTCGCCACCACCTCATTTGCAGATGGTCTCGCATTGGATGCTTACAACGAATCACGTGCACTGATGCAGCAGCCGCGCCAGTCCTTTACGGCATTCGAGGATATTGTGAACGGGTACAACCTTTCTGCAGAGTCTACGGAATATGGGGAAACGACGTATTTTAATAAAGAGCAGTACTACAACACCAGACAACATAAATTCAAAACGAACCTGTACATTCTGGATAAGCTTGCTCGCAAAGGATATATTGACTTCCTCGGCGTAGGAGTCGACGATGCGAATACGCAAGGCGTTCAGATTAACGAGATCAATTATGTGGAAGCGAGGATCAATGAATGGCTCGGTGGGACGGATGGACAAAATCCCGATCGGGCGATTATCCTTCCAGATGCCGATGGCCTGGGGCACGCTCTGGTGGCACGCATGGCTAACCAATTGCTTCGTGGTGGGAAGAAGACGCGTTATGCAGTGAAATATTTTGGCCCTCATGGTTCCACGATTATCAATGCCTACGAATATATGAATTTGCATGAGAATGTGGTACGGCATGTGGATATTGTAGGTGGTGTGGTTCTAGCGGATTCCGCTTATCCAAAATCTGATGTGGTAACGGATACAACTTCCGATGTGGAAAATGGAAATGAATTAACGAATGCTACATCTGTCGATGAAGCTTCTTCGTTTGACATGGCGTCTGAGCTGGATCGCATGACGAACCGTCATCCAGGCAAACCGGGTAATAAATCGGTGGACATTGAGATTATTGCTATTACGGCGCTGGATCAGGTGCAGGCGGCAGTGGCGCAATTGACGAGTAATAGTGAGAAGGGGCTGCCTTCGGTGTTGATTGATTTTGTAGGAAAAGGTCCAGCCAACGTCGATGTAGCCGAAGCGCTCCTGAACAGCCCGTATGCGGGTCGGGTTCTGGGTTACAGTGCATGGAATACGCCGGGGAACAAAATCGGTATGGCTGTGGGTATGGGACAATCCCGTTATGCTCTGATTACAACCGAAACACATGCCCATACGTTGCGAGATGCCATGAATGCACATGGTTCATTGTTGTTCAAACGTTTCCTGAAAGATTACTACTATAAAGCAGTAGCGATTGCAGATATCCGCACGTATTCCAGAGCGCATGCGCTGTATACCAATGTGGCAACCCTTGCAGATCAGAACATGGCACTCTTCAACTCTGAAGAGGATTACACTCATCTGCAGACTTTACTCAGAGATCTGATGCAGACCCATACAGCAACGTTGGCAGGAAAACCAGCTTTTGCCCAAGGGAACGTAGCGATCAAACAAATCTGTAATGGCGAAGCAGCTTATGCGGAGTATTGCAGCGCGCTGCTGGAATATACGAACCCCGATTTCATCTGGGGACGTGCGTTTGAAATCACGTTGAATCCGAAAGTTACGCTGAAATAATCTATTTTTTTTTATTTGTGTTTTAGGAAGTGAAATGTGGCGAGTCTCATAAATATACTCCGCATTGGTCAGTCCATCGTTTAGAAAGATAGGATGTTATCTTTTGTAAGATATGATCAGATATTTAGGAATTAATTCATTTCTTTTGTTTAAATTAATAAAGAATAGCACTTTTCTACTGAATTTCAATCCGAAAAAATCAGTATAAAAGTGCTATTTTTCTGGATTACGTTTACATATTTACATGTTCAAGGTATGGTTTTTTTGTGGAAAAAAAATCCAACAAAGGGATGGTGGTTGTATGAAATATATTAAGAAAGCGTTATTAATATGCGGCTTAGGAGGATTATTGTTTAGTAACATACAAGCTTATGCGACTCCAGTAACTGGTTATTCTTGGGGAAGCAGAAATATAACTTATCAAAACAATGGTTCTAATAATTTCTACATAAACATATGGACAAATGCTAGAGATGAATGGAATCTATCTACTGATGTTTTTCTGAAAGCTGGTACGAATTCTAAATTTACTGCGGGCAATAAATCTGACAGTGGCGTTACTTGGGACGGTCTTGCGGAATGGACATTTAGTATTATAACTGGTAACTATTCCACTATGAAAACATGGGTTAATACATACTACACAACGCAAAGTCATTACAATACAGACAATGTAGAGGGTATCGCAACTCATGAATTTGGACATGCCCTTGGGTTGGATCATGCTCCATATGGTAATCCTACAGTTATGACTCCAAATACATTTGAACGTAAATCTTCTGGAACTTTGGTAGATGGGCGTCCAAACAAGTCACCAACTTCATGGGACATAAATACCGTTAATGTTCTTTATGACAATAACTTTGCTAAAGCCCAGAATCAAGAACCTGTACTAGATGTTCCCGAAAATATTCTTCAAAAGGCTCAGATAACACAAAAAGATTTGAAAATAAATCATTATTCCTGGGCTATTGGCTATAGCACACTCGAAGCTCGTGCATATGATGCTGATCTTATTGTGAGTGGGATTGTTAAAAACAAACTTAGTCCTCTCATAAAAAATGATGGTGAAACCGAAGAAGCATTTCACCAATCAGAGGTAGCTATAGAAAATGTCATCAAAGGAGAAGGTTCAAAAGGAGATACAATTATTTTACGCCAAATTGGCGGAGAAACGGATACGTCTATTATTTACCATGAAAATTCAACCGAACTCCAAGAAGGTACAGAAGTATTGATGTATCTAAAAAAGATCGATGATAATGTATACATTCCAATTAATGAGGATGAAAGTATCTTTATTAAACAGGGTGTACAATCGCTTAAAACGGGTGACAGTTCGTTTAAAAACCTGTACGATAATCGTTTAGTTACTCTTGATGAAGCTTCGGCTTCTATTAATTAATAGCCAAGTCCAGGCCTCATCAATTGGGGGCCTTAATCTATTCCTGGAGGTAATATGAAAAGAAAATTTTTATTTATACCGGTCGTTTCTTTGATTTTACTTTTGATTGGTTGTTCATCTTCCTCAGGAAGTTTTGCTTCAGATAAAATGATAAAACTAAAGGAAGAAGTCTATATTACAAGCAATGACATCATCTCAGAGGAGGAACTAGCTGAACAAGTAGGTGAGATAGAGGTATCCTCGACCAATGAGAGTGATCACGGTGATGGGAACGTTATTAGTTCCAACACCTACAATGTAGGTACAAAACTATTTAAAATCAAAAACGAAAACAGTAAAGATATGATTGCTGTTGAGGACTCTACAGAGAAATACCTCATTGCCTATAATACCAAATACAAAGAAATAAAATAATGTTAATAAGACGTCTTATACTTCAACCCAATGATCGTCTTTTTTCCACCCCGGATGCACCCTTAATTGCACCTAAGTCGTACGAATCACCATCCGCGCTAGGGATGAAAGGGTGTAAGATTGTATTATCGGATCAATAGCAAAGGACACACACCGAAAGCACATACGCTAATGTACAGACCGGCCACAAGGGGCCGGTCTTTTTGTTGCGGTGAATGGTGTCCCGCTTTGGCTCCGGTAGATACGCAGAGGCTGAGTTAAAGGGGGAATTCGCTGCTGCAACATTGTTGCTGCACAATGCGGGCAGATCTCAAACTTGCAGCTGAAGGGGGCAAAATGAATGTGTCTATGAGTAGTGAGTTAAACAACACCGCCAGCACAGGGCAAGTGAGCAACGTCATCAGGCGAACGCTGAAGCAGAAGCTGGAGGCTCTTGTCCCGGCATGGAATGGCCGAGTACAGGATATTCCTGCACCGGGAGAGGTGTTAGCCGGACCCTGTGCCGTGATTGCTTTTGCAGAAGAAGTACCGAAGTCTGCTTGGGCGGGATATAGGAGAGTCATCAAAATCTCTCCCTATGCACGCGCCGAAGATGGAGGTGCTGAACAAGTGGAGGCATGGTCAGCAGCGCTGATGGAAGGACTGCACCAGGTCAGGCTAGAGGATGAAGAAGGCGGGGCATTTACCTGTATTTTTCTAGGTTCCTCGGATTGCGATCGTGTGGACGCCAGTTCTGGACTGGTTACGCGCAGCCTGCGATTCGGGGTGTATGTTCCGGAAACGGTGGAATACGCTCAGGCTGAAACCACAGATTCGTGGATGGCTGCACTTCAGGGCTGGACACGAACCCAGCTCGGACAGGAATGGTCCGTATATGGGGATGTGTGGCCAGGAGGTTATAAGGCCAAGTCCATCCTGTGGCGATTGACGGGATGCAGCACAACCACCGCAGGGACTTCTGCGTTGGAGATTCGTAAGCAATGGATTGGGCACGTGCTGTCTGCAAATGTAGCAGATGTCGGTCAAACGGTCACACATCTGGTTGAACAACTGGCTGTGCAGCCCCGTATTGCTTTGACGGATACAGACGGTACGCGATATGTGACGGTGGATGAAGTTTCTGCCGACTTGCAGGCAGACGCCTATTTGAACGGACAGATTCGTCTGACGCTGCAGCAGCGTATTCGCCGTCCGGGTACGGATGTTCCATTGATCCGCGAGATTCACCATAGCAAAGGGATAGAGTAAGTGCTAGTCGAGAGGGACTCTAAATGGGGTTCCAGATGAGAAATTCAATATCATACGTTAGCTTCAAATTTATAAATTCATAGGTTCGTAGATTCATAGGGACAAAAATTCATAGGTCAAAATTATAGTTCAAAGATCAGGTTCAACGAATTCAGTAGTCAAACAATGAGGTGAGATGGTTATGGCAAGCTCAGCGAAAAAAAACAAACAGGCCGCCCCGCAATATACGCGGGGCGAGCTGATGAATCATGCCGAAGCCCTCTTTGCCGTTAAGGCAGAGGTGCTGTATGGTGCGCTGTACGAAGCGGCGCAAGAAACGTTTTCCATTGAGGAAGCGAAGGAACGCATCAACCAATTTATGAAAGCGAAGGTGAAGGGATAATGGCAGGCGGAACTTGGGAGCAAACGAATCGTCCGGTACTTCCGGGCTTATATATGAATTTTCAGGCGGCAGCGTCTTCGGCCATTCAGGCTGGTAATCGGGGAACGGTGGTTGTGCCGATCAAGGCAAACTGGGGTCCGGTGGGTACTTTTGTAGAAGTTGGCAGTGAAGCTGCAATTGAGCGTATTTTCTCGGCACATGCCTTGGATAACGGAACAGCTTATACATCCTTGAAGCTCGCTCTGTTGGGTGGACCGAAAAAGCTGCTCGCTTATCGGGTAGCCGGAGAGACGGCGAAAGCAGCCACGCTTACGCTGAAAGACAGCAGTGATACAGCCGTTCTGCAACTGGACGCCAAGTATCCGGGTGACCGGGGTAACGGGTTCTACGTCACCATTCAACCGGGTGTAATTGATAATACGAAGCATGAAGTGCGCTTGTTTGAAGGCAACCGGATGCTATATGCACTGCTGACTGCGGATATTTCGGCAGCGTCACTGGCGAAAGAGATCAACGCGGATGAAAGCAACATTTGGATTAACGCTCAGGCGATTGGCGATGGTACAGGTGTTGTTGCAACCGTTGCGGGAGCGGCTTTTAAAGGTGGTGCAAGTGGCAACGATGGACTGACCAATGCGGAGTATATCGCCGTGCAGGGCGCGCTGGAAGGAGAGCAATTTGACGTTTTGGCACTGGATCATGCGGCGGATGCACCTTTGCTGGCGAGTTTTGCAGCTTGGGTGAAACGTGTACGCAATGAGGGTAAACCCGTGATGGCTGTACTCGGTGGTACTACGGCAGACGACACCTCTACGACTGCAGCACAGAAGGCAGCAGCACGTTCACTTACGTTGAATCATGAGGGTGTGATTAATGTTGGTACGGGTGTGCGTCTGGGAGATGCGTTCTACAGCTCGGCGGAAACGTCTGCTTATGTTGCGGGTCTGATTGCCGGACAACGTCTGAATGAATCCACAACATACGCTCCTTCTCCGTTCGATGACGTGACTCGTCGCTGGACTCGTGCAGAACAGGAGCAGGCGGTACAGAATGGCGTATTTATTTTCTTCCATGATGGACGTCAGGTGAAGGCGCTTCGCGGAGTGAATACACTCGTGACCCCTGCTGCAGGACAGAATAATGCCTGGAAAAAAATCCGTTCCATTCGTGTCATGGATGCAATTAATACGGATTTGCAGCGCTCTGCTGAAGATACGTATATCGGCAAAGTGAACAATACGGAAGAGGGCCGTCAGGCGCTGATCGGTGCGATGAAAGCCTATCTGGCGCTGCTCGCACAGAGCAATGTCATTGAAGCTGAGGGATACGATGTCGTTCTTGACCCGGCGTATTATGGTGCTGCACCCATTCTCAAGCCGGAGGCGGATCAGGTATTCCTGCAATGGAACGTGAAGCTGACGGATGTGATGGAGCAGTTGTTTGGAACGTTTTACGTGCAATAAGTAGTGTAGAGAAGATCGGTTATTAAATTGATTAAAATTATTTGAGCTGGTGTTTTACACGATAACGGAGAAGGCAGAAAAAATCTGGGGATAACAGCGATCGGAAGATTATTCTGCCCGCGGAGTTATACCGTGTAACAATGATCAGCCAACCATTCCAAGGAGGAATTGTCATGTTGGATGCGTCAAGAGTAATTCTCGGTACCCATGGTCAGCTGCATATCGATGGTGTGTGGCAGACGAATATTAATAAGCTGGAGGCCAGCGTAGAAATCGAGAAGCGTGAACTGAATCTGGTCGGCAACGATTGGAAAGTACACAAGAATGGTGCGAAAAAAGGAACAGGCACGATGACGGGTTACAAAGTCACTTCGGACATGATCCAGCGCGGCTTCACCAAGTTCCAAATTATCTCGAAGGTGGACGATCCAGAATCATACGGTCATGAGAGTGTTTTGCTGAAAGGTTGCATGGTGGACAAAATCCAGCTTGCCAACTGGACTGCGGGTGAGGAAGTACCGGAGGAAACAAGTTTTACATTTGAAGGGTTCGAACTGTTGAATCCGATTGTAGCGAATTAAGGATGGGACGACTTTGAACTTCGGAAAGACCTCGTAACGAAGCTTGTCTAATCAGGCATACGGGCAACGAGACTTAACAGAAGTGGGATACACAGGCAGGCCGAGAAATTCTCGGTCTCTTTGTTGTCCCTGGATGTGGAGATGTATTAACCCAATTGTGAAATGAGAAGGAGATCGCACCCCATGAGTATGAACGAGAATATGTCTGAAGAACAAATTTTGGATCAGCTGTTTGAAGCAGCAGAACGTTTGCCGGAAGAGAATGTACGCATTCAACGTTTGGATCTGTTGCTGACCCTGCGTGGATTGACGTCCTCCAAAGTGGATCAGATCCGAGAACGCTGTACGATTCGCAAAACGGTCAAAGGCCGCACCGAGGAAAAGGTGGATACCGAAACATTTAACGCGCTACTGATTTCCGAAGCAACGGTAAAAATGAATGTTCGCAGCCTGGAATTGTCCGGTTGGGGAGATAACCGTATTACCGGACGCATGAAGCTGTCCGGTGGGGAACAAGCGGTTCGCCGCATGTTGCTCGCGGGTGAGTTGGATGCCGTTGGCGACAAGGTGCTGGAACTTTCCGGCTTCGGTGTGGAGATTGAAGACCTAAAAAACTGATTCACTCCGGCGGGATGACTACGTTCTTATATCACATGTGGGTTCGTCATCATCTACGGCCCGGAGAATTCTGGTCTTTGCCACGCGGGGAGCGTTCGCTGTTGATTGCTTTCTCAGAAGAGGAAATGGCAGCGATCACCTCGCAAATGAATCGATGATTAGATCGGACAGGGGGTGAAAGAAATGGCAGAAATGATTGTGGGTTTATCCAAATCCAATGCGGAAATGCGAACGACCATCCGATATCTGGATCAGATCCAGCGCTCAACGGAACGTCTGGGCAGAGTTCGCTATCAGAGTCTGATTAAAGTGAACAATGAGCTGAGAACAACAGGGCGTAGGCTGGAGAGCATTTATAGTACGGCTGTGCGATTGAGTAGATTGCGGATCACGCCAACGGTTGATTTGGCTGACCGTGCTACTCCAGCATTAAATGGTTTGTTGAAAAAAATGAAGCAAATCCGATCTAAGATGTTGAATGCTACAGCTAATGTGCAGCTCAAAGTGAGTCACCAAATTTCAGGTGTGTCCGTTAATGTGAATTCACAGCCATTAATAGATGCTTTGAGTATGAATACGCAGTCAATTAATATGCTGAGCACCAAGCTGGATTCCATTAATATTGGGGGAGCAGCAGGAGCCGAAGAAAAACCTAAAACCTTTTTGCAAAAGATGAAGGGCATGTTTGATCGAGGCAAATCGATTTCTTCTGGCGTACAGAAAGGATTCGCTGCCAGGAGTAGTGGGAAAAAGCTGTTGAGAGAAATAAAAAGGCCATCCACTCCAGGAAATAAGTTAAAGAAATTGATGAAGGTTACGAAACGCGGAGCCACTTTTGTCAATGATTTCTCGTCCGCAGGATCGGATTTAATCGGTGGTATTGATGGAATGTGGGGAGATGTCAAAGGACTATTTGGTGGTGGAGGAGCAGGAGGTAGTGGAGCCTCTGGAATAATGAGTAAACTGGGTGGAGGGTTAGCCAAGGGCGCAGGCAAGTTATTTGCACCGATTCGTATGCTTAGCAATATTAAAGATCTTGCGAGCGCCCCTCCAGAGGAACGAGTGCGTGCATTAGGTTCTGTTGCTGGTAGTGCAGTAGGAACAACTCTTGGCAGCATCCTTGGCAGTGTAATTCCGGTGGGTGGAACCTTTGCAGGAGGTGCATTAGGTGGTTGGCTTGGTGAGAAAGCAGGTGGCTGGGTTGGCGATAAGGTAGGTGGATTTATCAATAACCATGCAGAGGGTATTTCGAAAATGGCGAATCTTGCTGTGCAGGGAACGAATATTGTTATGGAGAAATCAAAGGATATGTTCAATGGCATATCCAGTTTCTTCGGTTTTGGTTCCAAGAAAGAGGAAGAGAAGCCTGTCGTACCCGTATCCACTGTCCCCGTATCCCCAGCAGCAATGGTGGTTTCAACGTCGCAAGTAGCAACAGGTCCGCAGATGCCACCTGCCTATATTCCACCGGCACTGACAATGACGGGTCCAGCAGCTTATATGAACAGTAAGGTCGGCCAGTCTACATCTGCTGGTTTTATGGGAACAAGCGTGATGCAGTCCCAAGCCATGGGTCTAGGTAACGGAGCGCAAACTGCTGGAAATGCCAACGGCAAATCATCCACGATGACGGTACAAATATCCGAAGATCAGATGAGCAGTCTGTCCGCTTACCTCAAGGATTTCAAAACCGAGACGACCAACCAGATATCCGTAAACGTACCACAAGGTGCAGTGCAGGTGACTGTCCGGGAGAACGCCATCGACTACGATGCGATTTCACATCAGGTTGGAATGAGATTTGCAGGTGAAGTGCGCCGTGCGATGGAGAATCGCAAAACTATTATGGCCTAAGCAGAAAGGAGGCCTGTCATGACTGTTTTTAAAGATAACGTGGAAGGTGTCAAAATGGAATTTACCCTGATCGATGGGAAAACGAAGTTTCAATTCCCGGTGAAACCGGAAGAACTGACAATCTCCCGATCCAAAGGGTATGAGACGATTAATATGCTGGAGTATGGCGAGTTTGATTTTGCGCAGGGGGAGAAGGTGAAGGAGATCACCTTCTCTTCTTTTTTTCCCAAAGAATATGATGCGTCCTATTGCATGTACGAGCCTTTGCCTGATCCGCGTGTAGCAATGAATATGCTGAATACGTTTCTGGTATCGAAAAAGCCGCTGCGTTTCATCATTACCAACACGGGGGTGAACGTGCCCGTGTATCTGATCTCCCACAATACCACCTTCCGAGGCGGTGAGAGCGGGGATATTTACTTTGACATTACGCTGCGTACGTGGCGGGATTCCAAAGTGGAGAAGGTTGGCGCGGCTACATCTGCGAGCAAGTCTGGTTCCCGTTCGGATCTGAAAACGAGCAGCAAGACCTACACCGTCAAATCTGGCGATTCCCTGTCCAAAATAGCCAAGCTTGAGCTGGGCAGCAGTTCCAAATGGAACGAGATTTACAAGCTCAATGTGAAGACCATCGGCAGTGATCCCAACCGGATCAAGCCGGGACAAAAGCTGGTGATGCCATGACCTACAAGGTCATTGTCGACGACAAATATGACATCACCAAGCTGGTGGAGACGATTACGTTGAAGGACTCGCTCGACCAGATTGCCTATCAGGCTAACATCCGGCTGGCGGTGTCTGCGTCTTCAGGTCTGCCTGCGATATCACCGGGTATGGCGGTGCGGATCAGCGGGATTCCTTTTGGCGAAAAATCAATGGTTCACTTGCTGCACCCTGCGGTCATCTGGGAAGTGGAAAGCTCAAACAGCGGCACCAAGCGACTGTCCCTGACCGTCTACGACCGGATGATTTATCTGGAAAAATCGGAGGATGAGTTCCTACTGCCCAAAGACCAGACTGCCACGCAGCGACTCAAAACGTACGCCAAGGAATGGAAAATTCCATACGCCGCGCTGCCGGATACCAAAACGAAGCTGAGCAAAGCGGTGTATCGGTCGCAGACGATTTTTTCGATGATGTTTGCCGATCTGAAGGAAACGGTGAAATCCGGTGGGGATATGTATCATCCGCGGATGACGCCGGGCGGGTTGCAGCTGTTTAAGGTGGGCAGCAATGCGAAAGTGCACGAGCTGGATCGACTGATCGATCTGACTCAGATGCGTACGCTCGAAGGTGCGGTCACCAAAGTTAAAGTGATGGCGGCCTCGGAGTCCAGCAGCGGCAAAGAGGTTCCATCCAAAGTGCTCGCGATTGAGCAGGATGGTGTAGCCGAACTGGGTACGCTGCAAAAGCTGATCGAAGACGATCAGGTGAAAACGGCGACTGCTGCTAAGAAGCTAGCGAAAAGCCGCCTGACGGGTATTCAGGAGACCTTTACCGTATCTGCACCAGATGTGAATACGATTCGTGCGGGAGACGCGGTGCTGCTTAAAGGGCTGAAACTGATCGTCATGTCGGTTAGCCGTGATCTGTCCGCTGGACCTGGAACGATGACGTTGGAGCTGGGCACGGTCGAGATGGTGAAAAGGAGGGTTTACCTTGAATAAAGATGATCCGTACGGGCATTTTGCCGAGGTCATGCGGGGTGCGATGAGCACACATTCTCGTCAGGCTGTGAGCGGGCTGGGCGCGGTATTGGGCACGATGACCTCATCCGGCGTGAAGCTGGATGATTTCAAGCACGAAGTGCAGGATTATCTCGTGGCCGAGCTGCCGGGCACGCTTGGACTGCCGGCGCGCGAGGCTGCCGGCGCGATTTCCGGTATATCTGACGTGGCAAACGGCGGAACGACGGGCACGGGACGGTTTCTTTTGCAAAAAGGGGAAGTGGAAGAAGCGGTGTGGTCTCTTGGTAAAGGATTAAAAGCGGGAGATCGCGTACTGGCGATGCGGGTGAATGGCGGTAACGACATTGTGGTGCTGTGTAAGGTGGTGAGTGGGAATGCCTAGTTTGTTCCCTGAAACAGGTTTGGTATGGGGAGACGAGGAAGATCTGTCGGGGGCGGCTTCGGAAGAGGTGCGGTTTGGACGGAGCTGGCGATTCGATTACGATGCGGGGGATTTTGTGCTGACCCCAAGTGGCAAAGTTGCTGCGGCGGGTGCGCATGAAGCCTGGGTGCAATGGTGCATCAAGGCCGTGAAAACGCCACGGTACAGACATGTGATCTACTCCCGAAACTATGGATCGGAGCTGGATGAGTTGGTGGGTCAGGGGGACAGCCGGGGAGTAATGGAAAGTGAGATCACCCGGATGGTTACGGAGACGCTGCTTGCTGATCCACGCACGGATTCGGTGGACCAGTTTACGTTTGATTGGAATCGGGAGCAGTGCATGTTCTCGTGTCGGGTGGCGAGTGTGCACGAAGAGATGTTTATTCTGGAAAGTGAGGTGATCTGACGGGATGGCTGAGATTCCGCGTTATTTGGAGGACCAGACGGAGGAACAGATTATGCAGCGCATGCTGGATCGTCTGCCCGCGGATCTGGACAAGTCGGAGGGTTCGTTTTTGTGGGATGCGGAGGCTCCGGTTGCGTTTATGCTGTCTGAAGCGGCTTTGTGGGCGCAGGAATTGCTTCGACGTGGATTTGTGAGTACCGCCGCGAGCAGTGATCCGAATTTCCGTTCGGAAGAGCTGGATCTGCGGGCGGGAGAACATGGCCTTACGCGGCGGACTGCGGTGGCGGCACAAGGTACGGTTCAATTCGTGGGTACGCCGGGCAAGGTGATTCCTGCGGGTACAGTTGTGGCTACTTTGGCAGATGAAATCTCCGGTGAGGCTTCGCTTGAATATGAAACCGTTGGTCGTGTGGAGCTGGGAGAAGATGGTCTGGGTAGTCTTGGTGTGCGGGCGCTCGTTGCTGGAAAAGAAAGTAATGTGCCTGCGGGCACGGTAACTGTGCTGTCCACACCAGTGAGTGGCGTTACGTCTGTAACTAATGTTGAGGTGATTAAAGGCGGTGCGGATATTGAGGCAGATACGGCACTGTTGGAACGCTTTTATGCCAAAGTCCGCAACCAAGGGACAAGCGGCAACAAATCGCAATATGTGCAATGGGCCAGTGAGGTGCCAGGTGTTGGTGCAACTCGTGTAATACCGCTATGGAAAGGCCCGGGCACGGTGGGATTGTATTTGCTGGATACGGACAAACGTGCCGCGGGAACCGATCTGGTGGCGGCGGTACAGAAGTACGTTGACCCAACGCAGGATGGACAGGGTGAAGGCGTTGCACCAGCTGGCCCCGTGGTGACTGTCATGCCGGCAGAGGAAGTGCCGATGAACATTCAGGTGAAGCTGACGCTGGCAAGTGATGCGACACTCGCTGATGTGCGGGCATTGATCGAACGCGGGGTGACTGCGTATCTGAAGCAGTTGGCATTTGCCGATCCACTTGTACGCTACACCCGGATTGCCGCGATCCTGCTGGACATTCCGCCGATTATCGACTATTCGGAGCTGACCGTGAATGGTGTGAGCGATCAGAATATTGAGATGACGGCGAGTCAGGTGGCGGTGCTGGGGACGGTGGATGTGCATGAGTAGCGCAGTGAAGATGGTGAAAGCGAAGTGCGGATGTGGGGATAGAGGCAATGTACGACAAGGTGGATGTTCTAGTTGTGCTGCTCCCGACTTAGGTGGAAGTGAAGAAAAAGGCGGGCAAAAAGGGCTTTTGTATCGTGCAGAACGCCGTTTGGGAACGCAGCAGCATTTAAGCGAAGCTGTTTACGTTGATCTGAAAGGAAAGGAGGATGCAGGTAATGAGTGCACCTTCTGCTGTAGATGTTGGACTGACGAGTGAAAAAGGGCGGGAACTGTTCTCGTATTTGCCGAGTTACTATGAGACTTCCCGCGTGATGCAGTCCGATATGCAATCCAAAGGGACCGAGATGGATATGCTGTATCAGGCGCTGGATGAAACATTGGATCAATTTTTTGTCCGTACGGCGACGTGGGGACTGGATTTATGGGAGAATGAGCTTGGCATTGAGACGGATCGTCTCAAACCTATGGAGCAGCGGCGTGCCGTGGTGGAGTCCAAGCTGCGGGGTGCCGGGAAGTTTTCGGGCAGATTGGTTGCAAATGTGGCTGAGGCATACGCTGGAGGTAAGGTGGATGTAACGTTTCAACCGGAAGCGTGGAGCTTTAGGGTGAGCTTTGTGGACACGATGGGCATTCCGCCCAATATTGACGATCTCAAACGCGCAATTGATGAATTGAAACCGGCCCACATGGCCGTGGAATATGAGTATCGTTATCTGGTCTGGGACGATCTGGACAAGAAGCAGAAAACATGGGATGAACTGGACGCCGCGTCCTTGACGTGGAATGAACTGGAGGTGTGGGCGTAATGCCACAAGAAACCGATCGATTGAAGTTACCTCTTCCCTTGGGGAACGAAAATGTAACCCGGGAGAGTATTAACGGGATTTTTGAAAAGATTGATGCAGGGGTTGCAACGCAAGCGGATTTGGATACGCTCCGTGAAGCGGTGAGTCAGATGGATATTCCGGATGCGTCTTTGACGCAGAAAGGGAAGGTACAGTTGTCGAGTAAGACGGATGGCACGTCTGAGACGGTGGCAGCGACGGAGAAAGCAGTTAGGGATGCGAGTGTGACGGCTGAGACGAATGCGAAGAATGCAAGCCTGCCAAGGTCTGGAGGTTCTATAGTTAGCGACGCAGGAGTATTACACCTCGTGGGTTCAACTCATGTTTATCAAGGTTTCTTGCCAGAAGGCCAGGACTCAGGTAGAAAGGGATACATCGGATTTGGTACTCCCGGGGGGAAGGACTTTACAATTGCAAACGAATACGGAGGAGAATTGTTATTCAGAGATAAGAACGGAGTGACAGCACTTTCTGATTTAAAGCAATCTGTCAGTAACGGTAAAGCATCAATTGCCGCTGCGATTACTGGCAAGGGAGTACCAACAGCGGCAGATGCCCAATTTGCAACGATCGCGAGTAACGTGGAGAAGATCCAACAAGGACGATACCAAAACTTAAATATCACGAACAATCTTAACGATTTTGTGATAGGCGCATCTCATGACGGAACAAAATGGAGTTCATTTGCGAAATTTTCAGCTGGAACAAAACTGATCACGATGAACACAGGTACAATCAGTTTTGGAAATTTATACACTCCAGTGAGACATGAACAATATGCAGCGAGCATGAATTTGTATCTGGTTGATATTAATGGTAACAGGCTCGCTCTTGTAGGCATAGCTGGGGGGAGTATAAACAATGATAACTACAACTGGTACAATTTTGAGATAGGCTCAACATTAACTAGTTTATTTGTGGACTCAACGAAAAAGAGTGTTGGTTTAAGTGGTTCTACTAATTATGTATCTTACAACAACCGAAATACCTACTCAACTAGAAACAAACCCTACGCTACAATTAATGTTCCTGCAAGCTTCGACTTCAATGGTGAGTTAGAACTCGCACTGTACATCACGAAATCCAATATAACTGAGAGTTCTTGGGCAGGAGGAACAGGCACTGGAGTTCATTACTACGCAAGTAATACTAATATAGTGTCACTTTAAAGAAATACTTCAAGTTTAATCTTGAGACGTACAACTCAGTGGAAAGGGATTATTACATTCATACTGCTCTTAATTAATCTTAATCAAGATCAACTCTAATCAATAAAAGGAGGTGAACCATGACTTCAAACGAACTAACCACTGCCATCGCTAACACACTCACACAGCACTTTCCCAACACCCAAATCCGCCCTTCAACGGGCAACACCAGCTCAACTCCGGACAGTCAAGGCATTACCTACCGCCTGCTATCCGCTCAACTTACCCGGGAACGTAGCGATCGCTTTGTGCAATTTCACGTCTTTGAAATCCGCTGGCTCGAAACAGACCATATCCCGGCAACTTTACCGGACGAACTGTTCGAAGCATTGGAAACCATCGACGTAGAAGGCGTAACCTATCGAGCAACGGAACTGCGCTGGGAGACGGAGAACAATACGCCTCGAATGCTGGTGTACTATACTATGCGAACGACCAAAGTGTCGGAGTCCACCTCTACCATGCAACAACTGGAACAGCGCCCTACCACACTTAAAGCTGCGAACGAATAATAATCAAATGAGGGGATCTACATGAAAGGAATAGGAGGCGCATTGGCAATGTTTACGAAAAAGGAACCGGACCCTAAAAAGCAGGAAACTCAACAGAAAAACAACCAGAAATATAGCAAAGCACAGTTCTCTGAATCCTGGCAGCTCAGCCGGATAGAGAAAGAAATTTTGGTAGCCGTGCTGCTGGAACAAGAAACGTACACAATGGAAGAAGCACAGGAACACATCCAACAATTTATGAATGGGGAGGCACAATAATGGCTGGAGGAACATGGACGACACAAAACAAGGTACGCCCCGGCGTATATATGAATTTTGCATCAGAGGGCTCGTTGCCTGGTACGGTAGGGGAGCGGGGAACAGTGGCTTTGGCACTTCCATTGTCCTGGGGACAAGCAGGCACAATCCTGACCGTACAGGCAGGTGAAGATGTACATGCCAAATTGGGCTATGACTGGACAGCACCGCAAATGCTGCTGATCCGCGAGGCATTGAAACGGGCGCAGACCTTGCTTCTTTACCGACTCAATGCAGGGACCAAAGCCAAGGCAACCTTGGACAAACTGACAGTGACAGCCCGACACGGTGGTGTGCGTGGTAATGATCTGGCAGTTGTAATCTCCACCAATATCAATGAACCGGAACAATTGGATGTCTCCACTTTGCTTGAGGGTAAAGAAGTGGACAAACAAACGGCATCCATCATCGAAGCTTTGGAATCCAACGCATATGTCACATTTACTGGTGAAGGTGTACTCACAGCTACAGCGTCACTTCCACTAACAGGAGGACTGGATGGTACAGTAACCAACCAAGAGCATGCGGATTTCCTGACTAAGTTGGAGGTATTGGATTTTAATACAGTCGGTTTGATCACAGACGATGCTACGTTGAAATCTGTATACACGGCCTACATCAAGCGTTTGCGCGACACCGAAGGCAAGAAGGTACAACTGGTGCTGTCGGATTACCCCGCTGCGGATCATGCAGGCGTGATTAGCGTTAAAAATGGTGTTGTGCTCGCAGACGGTACCGTTCTTACGCCAAAACAAACCGTAGCATGGACTGCCGGTGCAACAGCGGGAGCTAACCTGAATGAATCTCTGACCTTCCGCGCCTATGACGATGCCGTGGATGTGAATGGCAGATTGACACATACCGAGACAGAAGCAGCATTGCGTAATGGCGAGTTTGTGTTTAAGGCGAGTAGCAACCGTGCGGTGGTAGAGCAGGATGTGAATACATTCCGTTCGGTGACACCGGATAAGGCACGTCATTTTGCCAAAAACCGTGTTGTCCGTGTTCTCGATGGTATCGCTAACGATATGAAACGGATTTTCGAGTCCTATTACATCGGCAAAGTGAACAACAACGAAGATGGGCGCAGCCTGTTCCGTTCCCAATGTGTTACTTACCTCAAGCAGCTTCAGGATATTGGGGCGATTCAGAATTTTGATTCGAAAACTGATATCACTGTTGCTCCTGGCAATGAAACCGACAGCATTCTGATCGAGATTCAGGTCCAACCTGTAGATTCCGTTGAAAAAGTATACATGAAAGTGAAGGTGGTTTAAGATGGCATTTTTGAAAGCAAGCGATACAATCTCCGGCCAGGAAGGCCGCGCATACGCAACGATTAACGGACAGACGGAAGAAATGTTCTATGTGAAGACACTTGAAGCAACCGTGGAAAAGCAAAAAGCAGAGGTCAAAACCCTCGGACGACGCGGTGTACAGCACAAAGCAACTGGTTGGTCTGGCTCAGGTTCTATGACGATCTTTTATACCACTTCCCGTTTCCGCGAGCTGATGCTTCAGTACATGCAAAATGGTGTCGACACTTACTTCGACATTGAAGTGACCAACGAAGATCCTTCGTCTACCATTGGCAAACAGACCGTGACCCTCAAAGGCGTCAATCTTGACAGTGTGATCATGGCATCCCTGGATACCGAGGCCGAGGCGTTGGAGGAAGAAGTGAGCTTTACTTTTGAAGATGTGGATATGCCTGTATCGTTTAATCTGCCGAAGTAATATAGAAGTTGCGACATATGAACCATAAATGAATAACGAGTTTGATTTTAGAGTGGGTTTGTAAAATAAAATAAAAGAAACTTGTTCAACTTGCCTGTGTTACGGGCTATTTGGCGTGTCAAAATACTGTTCTTCGTCGCTTCGTGCGGCGGGGGACCTAACTTTAGAGGAGGAACAATACATGAGTGGATTGAGTATGTTTTTTGCCCAAAATGCAGCAACTGATACAACGGAGGAGTTTATCGTATCTCCCCGTTTCAAAGATGAGAAAGGCGAGCCGGTTGCCTGGAAACTGCGAAGCATGACCGAGGACGAGAACCAGGAATGCCGCAAGGCGGCTACCCGCAAAATCAAGGGCAAGAACGGTGTCTACACACCTGACATCGATGCGAATGATTACATGGCTCGCCTGATGAGTGCCAGTGTCGTGTATCCAGATTTGAAAAATGCAGAACTCCAGCGTTCATATGGCGTAATGGGGGCAGAGTCGCTTTTGCGGAAAATGCTGTTGCCTGGGGAATTTGCTTCGCTCGGCGAACAGGTTCAGAAGCTGAACGGCTTCAATCAGGACATGAACGAACTGGTGGATGACGTAAAAAACTAATTAAAGAGGGCGATTCCGAAGCCAACCTGGCTTATTACGCTCTCCATGAATTGAACATTTTGCCTCATGAGCTAATGGCCTTCTCGATGCGAGAACGAGCGGCCATCTATGCAATGATATCCATCCGGGTGGAGGAAGAGAAGAAAGAACGGTCCAAGAATCGCGCCCGGAAAAAATAAAAGGGAAAGGAGGGAGAAATGAATGTATGCCATGTTTGCAAGACTGTATATCATGTCAAACAATATGGTTCAGCAATTTCAAAATCTGCCTACCGTAATCAATTCGGTATTCAACCCTGGAAATCTGAGCCGAATTCAGTTGGCAGGCAACTTACTCCAAGGTGTGTCAGAAGAACAGGCTAAGGTAAATGCTGCCTTTACAGAAGGAGCCCAGCGCGTGCGTTCCTGGATCAGCATGATGAAATCAGCAGGACAAGCGGTTCTTGTACCAGCGGCGCAGGAAGAGGATCTGAAGCATCGCTATATGGCTACTACGGGTGATGATGCTCAAGGGGAGACGATCTTTAATCGGTACCGTGCGGAAGCGTTCAAGAGCGGACAGAATGTTACTGATGCTTTGAAAGGTGCGCTATCGCTCATCCCATATGCACAGAATACGGATCAGGTTGACCAACTGAGAGATATGACTAAACGGTTGAGTATGCTTTCTCCAGATGGAAAAAGTATGTCAGATGCATCCAGTGCCTTGGTCGCTGCCATGAACGGAGACAACGTTGAACTTGCCAATTCTTTTAACATTCCTGCAGAAGCTCTTAGCGGAGCGGGTCTGCAACAAACCATTGATTCATCCAATCTGGATGGGTTTATCACAAAGCTTGATGTCATTCTACAAAAACAAGGCTATACTCAACAGGCTTTCGACACCATGTTGGATTCACCGTTGCAGAAGTGGAATGCATTAGTTAATCAGTTTAATGGGGTTCTCGGCCAGATTGGACAGGCAGCTCTTGTTGCGTTGACGCCTTTACTTGATCGATTAAATGAAGCCTTTGCAAATGGGGAGTTCACGGTCATTATTGAGTGGATTAGTAATGCATTTACTGTTGCGGCAAACGCGTTGACGATGCTGGTAAACGGTATTTTATACCTTGCAGCCGTGATTCAGCAGAACTGGGATATCATTCAGCCTATCCTGATGGCATTGGCAATTGTTGTACTGGCATTGGTCATCGCACAAGTCTATAGTCTAGTTGCTGCGTGGTTATTGTTGAATTGGCCGATTCTTTTGGCAATTGCTGCGATTGCGGCAGTTATTGGAATCCTGAACATGATGGGGATGTCAGGTACACAGATCCTGGGAGTTATTATTGGTTCATTTATGATGCTTGGAGAAATCGTACGCGTAGTTGTGGCTACAGTGTGGAACCTGTTTGCTTCGCTGGGGGAGGCTGTTGTTAACTTTTTCATAGACCCAGTATATGCCATACAGAAGTTATTTAAAGACATGGGGATTTTCATACTTGATATATTCTATAATGTCGTAACTGTAATTGAAGATGCCATGGAACGAATTAATGGTGGGCTTAACAGTCTGATCAAACTGGTTAACAAAACTTTTGGCTTTAATATTGGTTTGTTTCAAGAGTCAGATATTAATTTAGGTGGCAAGCAAATAAAGGAGTGGAAGAAAGGCCTGGAATCCTGGGAGCCTACGAGTGACAAAGATGTGAAGACATTTTTCAAAATGGACGGAGAATACAATCCTAAAGCTTTTGAAGATGGTCAGCAGGTTGCGGAGGATTTACTTTCTGGTTTCTCTTCAACCTCGAATGCGGATTCCAAGGATAAAGGTCTACCAGGCGGTAATTTTGGCAAAGACTTCACACCCGAAATACCCAAAACACCTCCTATGCCTTCCATACCAACTGCACCTGCTCCCACGGTCGTTCCCAACAACAACATGAGTAACATCAACAAAATCAACAATATCGGACAGGTGGACAAGATCGGTGATGTGGATGGTACAGTGGATGTCACCAGTGAAGATCTAAAACTGATGCGTGAGCTTGCTGAGATGCAGGCGATTCAGCGATTTGTCAGTCTGACGCCAACTGTTCAGGTCACCACGGGTGATATCAACAGCGGACATGACGTGGACAGCATCATCAGCAAAATCACCGATGGACTGAACAGTCAGATCGTCTCCAGTGCCCAGGGGGTGTATGGATAAGTGGAATATTATATTCAACTAAGCTTCAATAATCGCTCTGAATACATGTTTTTCCCGGTGACACCAGAGAGCATTGAGTTTTCGGATTCGGGAGATGGCAGTACATTTAACGTTAGCGCTTTGGGTGAAATTAACGTGATCAAATCGCCGAAGCTGCGTGAAGTCAGTTTCAGCGGGATTTTTCCGGCAGACTACAGCCCGTATCATCTGAACTACGATGCAAGACATCCGGCAATTCAGAAGCAGTTTTACCGTGATCCCTATGAATATGTGAAAAAGATCATCCGTTGGATGCAGACGGGCAGACCCGTCAGGCTTTTCTTTTCCAGTGCAAGGTACACCATTAATATGGCTGTTTCCATTGAGAGCTTCGACTGGAAGGAGACAGCGGGTACGGTGGGCGATATCCAGTATGATATCAAGCTGAAGCAGTTTATCTTTTATGCCGCCAAAAAAGTAGTGCCACTCAAGGACAGTAAGGATACTGCTGCTTCAAAAACAAAAACCAAAGCCTCCCGGCCCAATGAAAAAATTCAGCCGAAGACCGTCACACTTAAAGCAGGAGACTCCTTGTGGTCTGTAGCTAAAGCCCATCTGGGAGATGGATCTCGCTGGAAAGAGCTGCAGAAGCTGAATGGCATCAAAGATGCAGAACTGAAGAAGTTGCCGATTGGACTTGTGATCAAGCTTCCGTGAAAGGAGAGGTAAAATGCAAGAGCAGATCAAGCTGGATGATAAGCTGGCAAACATCAAGGAACGGTTATTACTGGATGACAAACAGGGCAACATCTGGGACATTAGCGAAATTGCTGGTGACATTACGTACAAAACCTCCCGTATCGGCAAGCCTTCCTCTCTGGAATTCACGTTGATCAAGGGCAGTCTGTACCAGAATAAGAAATTCACCTATGAGAATGGATATGTCGTGAAATATATCAGCAACGAGGTAGGCATATTTTATGGATATATCTTCTCGGTGGATAGTGGTAAGAACGAAAGTATCAAAATCAAAGCCTACGACCAGACTCGTTATCTGACCGCGAATCAGACGTACAAATTCGTTAACGCAACGGCTATGGATGTGATCAAACGAATTGCTACCGACTTTCAGTTAAAGGTAGGCGAGCTGATCCAGCCGAAATATGTTATTCCGCGCATGTTATTTGATAACAAAAAGCTGATTGACATGATCTGTGAGGCGCTCGACCGAACGTTGATCTATGGCGGCAAAAACTACATCTTCTACGATGATTTCGGCAAGCTTGAGCTTCGGGATGTGGAAGAGATGCCTTATGGATTTGTCATTGGGGATAACAGTCTGCTCACGGATTACAGTTACACTAGGTCGATTGACGACCAGACGTATAACAAGATCAAGCTGTATCGGGACAACAAGGATACGGGCAAAAGAGAAACGTTTGTGCATCAGGATTCAGGCAGCATCCGTCAATGGGGGCTGCTTTTTTTGTACCAAAAAGCGGACGATGGTCTGAACGAAGGCCAGATTGATGCCATGCTGAAGACCCTGATGACCCTCCGTAATCGCGAGACACAGACGTTGAAAGTGGATGCGCTTGGTGATTTCAAGGTAAGGGCAGGCAGTTTTGTCAACATCCAGATCAATGAACTCAAGATTAATCAATATTTTCTGGTAGACGAATGTACGCATAAGGTACAGGGGGGCGTGCATACGATGTCACTGGATTTGAAGGTGGTGTAACGATAAATGATGCTGGACGTGATTAAAAAGGCGGCGGTCGCCGCTGTAGATGCCAAGTCTCCCGTTCAGGTAATGTACGGAAGCGTGACAAACACACAGCCTTTGGAGATCACCGTTGAACAACGGTTGACATTGGCTGAGCCTTTTCTGGTACTGCCGGAATCCGTAGTGAACAAAGCTTGGACCGTGGGTGACCATGTCTTGTTGTTACGTGTTCAAGGTGGAGACAGCTTTGTTGTGCTGGATCGGCTGGTGAATCCATGATTCCACATGGTGCGCAGATTAGCGCAGAAGATCAGGAAGAGGCTGCTGTGCTTCCAAGTTTGACGTATGTGTTTCAAGCTTCAGGACAGCGAATTGGAAGACTGCAACTGGATGGAAAAGATGCGGTAAAACAGGCGGTGTATAAAGCGTTGTCCACACGCCGCTACGAGCATCTAATCTATTCTTCGGATTACGGCATGGAATGGTCCTGGGAAGGAATGGCCGGGAGATCCATGGTTGAATCGGAACTGGAACGCTGGATTCGCGAAGCATTGCTTCCGGATGATCGTATATCGGATGTAACGGAGTTTGATTTTGTCCACGAGGCTGACGGGGTACGGGTTTCTTTTACCGTGGAAACGGATTTTGGCAGCTTTAGGGAAGAGACGGAGGTGAACATGGATGTATGAAGAGCAGACGTTTGAAGTTATTTTAAACCGAATGCTGGACAGGGTACCGGATGGTGTGGATAAACGTGAAGGCAGCATTATCTATGATGCGCTTGCGCCAGCGGCAGTGGAAATGGCTCAGATGTATATAGAGCTGGATGTGAACTCCAACCTGAAGTTTGCGGATACAGCATCTGGAGAGTATCTGGATCGTGCGGTGGCTTGGTCTGGCATTAGTCGGAAAGCGACCACGAAGGCACGTTGGGTTGGCAGTTTCCGGGATAACGAAGGAAAGCCTGTTGAAGTTCCTTTGGAGAGTCGTTTTTCCACTGGGGATCGGGTGTATGTTGTTGTGGAACGCATCGCGGCAGGGCAATATGTGTTGGAATGTGAGGTCGCGGGAGCGGAAGGTAATGAATATACGGGGGCACTGCTGCCCATCGATTATATTGCTGGTCTTACCACAGCCGAGTTGACACAGTTGCTGGTTCATGGAGAAGACGAGGAAACGGACCAAGCCTTATATGACCGATATCAGGATAAAGTTTCCCGTCCGGTCACGAGTGCGAACAAATATCAGTATGAGTTATGGGCAAGGGAAAACTCCGGTGTGGGCAAAGCGAAGGCTTTTCCACTGTGGGACGGGCCGGGTACAGTCAAAGTGGCATTGCTGAACAACGAAATGCAAACACCTGCTGAGGCGGTCATTAAGGCGGTGCAAGAGTATATCGATCCAACCCATGATGGAATGGGCGAAGGCACAGCTCCAATCGGACCTGTGGTCACAGTGGTGGGGGCGGAAGAAATACCCATCGATGTGGAGGTACAGGTTACGCTTGCTTCTGGTTCAACGTACGAGGGCGTGAAGAAACTGATTGAAACGGGAGTTACGGCGTATCTGAAAGAACTGGCTTTTGCCGATCCGTTGGTTCGTTGGACACGTATTGCCAATGTCATTCTGGATATCCCGCCTGTGATCGATTACAGTGATCTGCTGGTGAATGGTGGCATGTCCAATCTGGAGATCGCCCCCGGTGCAGTAGCCGTTCTTGGGACGGTGAAGGTGACATGAGTAAAGCAGAGGTATTAATGACACTTTTGCCCCCGTTGTATGAGAATGTGCTGGAGATGCAGCTTCTTACAGAGACCGAAGGTGTTGAGCTGGACAAGCTTACGGTGGGTTTGGAAAGTGTGCTAGACCAATTCTACCCGGAGTCTGCGACTTGGGCATTGGAGCGGTATGAGCGGGATTTGCAGATTCCTACAAATCAAGCCAAGCCGGATGATCAGCGGAGATCCGTAATCATTTCCAAAATGCGCGGCAGCGGCAAAGTCTCAGGCTCCATGCTCAAGAACGTGGCGCAGGCCTACGAAAGTGGCGGGATTGATGTATCCGTTTCGCCCGAGGAGTACTTGATCCGAATCCGCTTCATCGACACATGGGGCTTGCCGCCCAATCTGGATGATCTGAAAGCAGCAATTGAGGACATTAAACCGGCACATATGACTGTGGAGTATCGTCTACGGTATTTGACGATTGCGGAGGTTGAAAGCATGACACTGGAGGAGATCGAACAGACTCGGCAGGATAAATTTGCAGGAGGTGGAGCATAGATGAATGAACCAAAAACACCAAATTTGGGATTGAATAAGATTGACCGTTCCTCACCATCGACGACTAACTTTGATCTGGACAAGTATCTGGATCAGAACTGGGAGAAGGTTGATGAGAGTGTGGCGACTAAGGAAGATTTAGAGAAGCTTCGTGAAGCGGTGAGTGAGATAGATGTTCCCGATGCGTCTTTGACGCAGAAGGGTAAGGTTCAATTGTCAAATGCAATTGATAGCAACTCGGAAGATATGGCTGCTACGCCGAAAGCAGTGAAGATTGCAGTTAATGAAGCTATATCGGCAAAGCAGCTTGGAGTTGAGCAAAAAGCGAATGTGGTTGCCGCGCTTAACTCCATTGGTGTATTGGCATCCACATCGGACTCCTGGGCTCAGTTGATAAAGAAAATATCTGATATAAAAAAAGAAGTTATCCCGTCTCCTGGAGAAATTTTAATTTTTTCTGCAACAACCTCATATAACATGAACATATCTTCTAGTACTACTCCTACGAAATCGCTGACATACCGAATTGGTAGATCAGGAAAATACAGAATTAGATTTACGCTTGCGGCTGGTGGGAATGGCAGTTCGGTTGTCATGCGCTGTCAGTGTAGGATTTACAAAAATGGTCTTCCTTATGGTGTGCTTAGAACTACAAGCGAATTTTATCCTGGAACAACTTTCACAGAGGATTTAACTTTTGATGCTGGTGATCATTTAGAATTTTGGACAGCCTCTCCTGATGGCGGGTCATACCGATGGCCTTATTCAGTTGGAATGCCGTCTATCTACGCGAATGTCAACCCATATATCATTCCTGAAGTTGTATTTGTACCCTAGATTCAATTTAAAATAAGTTTATTTTTTGAGATAGATATTCAGATCATCTATAAGTTTAAGGTGGCACGCTTTAGAAGCATTTATCACTACAGTTATGGACAAAGATTATATTTCTATTAACCAATAATCCAAGGACTGAGCAGGGACGAATTGTCCTAAGTACAGTGACTATTTTTAGCAATAAAATATAAAAAGCCAAAGGAGGTGAAACCATGGAAAGATGGGACACTCTATGGAAATGGCTCCTCGCCCTAATAACCAGCTCAGCAACCTACTTCTTCGGAGGCTGGTCAGGCGTGCTCGGTGTCTTACTAGTTTTCGTAATCCTCGATTACCTGACAGGCATCGCAGCGGCAGGGATGACTGGCAAGCTGGAGAGTAATGTCGGGATGTTCGGCATCGCACGAAAGGTGTTTATATTTGCAATGGTATCGGTGGCACATCTGGTGGACGGTGTTCTGGGAGACGGACATTTGTTCAGGGATGCGGTCGCCTTTTTTTATATCGCAAATGAGTTGTTGTCTATAATTGAAAATGGGGGCAAGCTGGGCGCACCGATCCCGCCTGTAATCCGGCAGGCTATTGAAGTGCTCAAGGGCAAGGGAGGAACCGGGGAACTCCCCGGTAACTTCTCCCCGAGTACCAAAGACTCTTTTTCACAGGCAGATTCAGATGATACAGATTCACAAACTAGAGATGGCACAAAATAGTTACAACTCAGCCTTCCGACTTACCTTTTACCAACAATCAGGACACGCACACAAGCAACCCCTGATCCCCAAGCATTAACTATATACAAACGGCAATTTGCCGCATAAAGGGTGTGAGAAACATGCAAACAAGAAGCTCGGGCAACACACAGGGCATTGACGTCTCCCGTTACCAGGGCGCGATCGATTGGGCCAAAGTGAAGGCAAGCGGTATGACATTTGTGTTCATCAAGGCCACCGAAGGACAGACGTATATCGATCCGAATTTCCAAAAAAACGTAACTGGCGCACTGGCAGCGGGTATGCTGGTAGGGACGTATCATTTCTTCCGCGCGACGTCCACTGAAGCAGCCAAGGCCGAAGCGGCACATTATGCCAATACACTGCAAAAAGTAGGAGGCGCCAAGGCGCTGCAATTACCTCCTGTCATGGACTACGAGAACAATCCGGGTAACCTGAGCAAAGCTCAGATCAACACGGTAGCTAAGGCATTTTTAACGGAATTGCAACGTCTCACGGGTGTGAAACCGATCATATACACGGGCAATTCATTTGCTGGCAATTTTGAACCTTCGATGAACTCATACGATCTATGGATTGCGCGTTACAGCAACACACGTGTACCAGAAGACCAGCCGGCCTGGAAACGTTGGACGTTCTGGCAGTATACGGACTCGGGCAAGGTGAACGGGATCAGCGGCAACGTGGATATGAACGAGTTCCAAGGATCGGCAGCGGAATTGAAAGCAAAATATGCAACAGCAACACCAAAGCCACCCGAACCAACCAATCCCACGAATCCAACCGAACCACCGAAAGGGGGCGAACCGATGACAGCCGAAGAGAAAGCAGCGTTTGATGCGCTCAAATCCCAGGTCGATAAACTGCAGGCGCGCCAGCAGATGGAAGTTCCAGTCTGGGCGAAAGCGGCCGTTGACGCAGCACTGGCATATGACACCAAGAATCCGTTGTTCAGCATCGATAGTGGGGCGAGTTATGATTTTTACCGTTTTATCACGGTCATGTACCGCAGAGGTTTATTCAAAAAATAAGCTCACCTAACATAAAAATATAAGTTGGACCTGGTTTTAAAAGAGGGAACACAACAAGGGACACACGACACTTTTTGTCGAATAGTGTTCCTTTTTTGTGTTTTATGTAAATGATATTGACATATATAATAAAGTTGAAGACTTATGTCCGTAAATCTCTTGTCTAATTGATGAATGTGATGTAAAGTAAGTTACACGAAATCGTTTTTCACCACTGTTTATTTACACAAACCTCCTCATCATGACAAGACTTTAACATGAAAAGTTATTGTAATGTCTCCCTGTTGTAAAATCCAACATCTCTAGATCAATCTCACAACGTATTAAAACAATCCAATCCAACCTGCTTGAGAAACCACTTAAATGTCCTGTTTACCAACTTTCTGTTCCGGCTAATCGCCATCATTAGACGTTGCCAATTACACTTTAGCCATGACGTTTAACTCGCAGTCAAACCCTAAGCCAAGCCTTTAGCCAAACTGCATACCAAATTCCATACCAAACAACACTACCGTTCTCTCTAAATCAGTCTTTTAAGCCGCCACCAAGTCCGTACCATTCTACTGTTGCTTATTGACCTAAGTTCAATTATTACGCAACAACCACAGGCATTTACAACTCGTCAAATCATCCGAAAAAACTTACAAAATGTGTACGGTTACATCCCGTTTTACATTTCATATATACGCTTTTACTTATCCAGATTTACATGACAGGTATCAAAGGCATCTAATGCCTTTCAAATGATACAAAGCACCAAACCGATCGATTGTAATCATTGAAGTTTTTTCACGCCAGTATCACACACATTATGAGACAGGGAAGGGTGTTGTACGTATGCGAATGAGAAAAAAGTGGTTATCCGGGGTCATGGCAATGGCCATGAGCACAGTGTTGATTCTATCGGGCTGCTCCAGCGCCAGTAACGAGGGTACAGGTAATTCCCCCGTTCCGGCGGAAGGTAGTGAGCCTCCAGCAGAAGTGGCAGCACAGGATACAATGATTATGGGACGCGGCGGAGATTCTGTGGCGCTGGACCCGGCAATCGTTACGGATGGAGAGTCGTTGAAGATTGGACATCAGGTATTCGACTCATTGCTGGACTACAAAGAAGGTGGAACCGAGGTTGTTCCTGGACTGGCTGAGAGCTGGGAGATTTCGGCGGATGGACTCAAGTATGACTTCAAGCTGAAGTCTGGCGTGAAATTCCACGATGGTACGGATTTTAACGCAGAGGCTGTGGTGTTCAACTTCAACCGATGGAGTGATCCGGCTAGTGAATATAAATTTGAAGGAGATTCCTTCGACTATTACGATTCCATGTTCGGTCCGGAAGACGGACGCGTGATCAAGGAAGTAAAGGCGATTGACGAGACAACGGTCGAGTTCACCCTGAACCAGCCTCAAGCGCCTTTCCTGCAAAACATTGCGATGACGCCATTTGGCATTGCAAGTCCAACTGCGATTCAGGAGAAAAAGGAGAATTTCAAGAGCGAGCCAGTAGGCACAGGCCCGTTTGTATTCAAAGAGTGGAAGCGGAACGACTCCATCACCCTGGAGAAGAATCCGAATTATTGGAAAGAGGGACTGCCGAAGCTGAACAAAGTGATCGTGCGTTCGATTCCGGATAATACGGCTCGCTTCAATGCGCTGCAAAACGGAGAGATTGATATCATGGAGGATCTGAACCCGGACGATCTGTCCATCCTTGAGGGAAATAGTGAGCTGCAAAAAATCGAGCGTCCACCATTTAACGTGTCATACATTGGCTTCAACTTTAAGAAAAAACCGTTTGATAACGTGAAAGTAAGACAAGCGCTCAACCACGCGGTAAACAAACAGGGCATTATTGATGCTTTCTTTGCGGGACAAGCGCAGCCAGCGGTGAACCCGATGCCGCCAACACTGTGGGGGTATAACGATAGTATTGAGGACTATGCTTACGATCTGGAAAAAGCAAAAGCGTTGCTTGCCGAAGCCGGCTACCCTGACGGATTGCCTGACCCGGTAACATTTTATGCAATGCCAGTATCCCGGCCGTATATGCCTGACGGCAAGAAGGTTGCCGAAGCGATCCAGGCCGATTTTGAGAAAATCGGAGTGACCGTCAACATCGAATCACCAGAATGGGCAACTTATCTGGATGATGCCAAAGCCGGGGAGAAAGACGATATTTACATGCTTGGCTGGACCGGTGATAACGGTGACCCGGATAACTTCCTGTACACGCTGCTCGATAAGGATGCAATCCCGGGCAACAACCGCAGCTTCTACGTAAACGAAGAATTGCATACGTTGCTTACGAGTGCGCAGAAAGAAACGGATCAGGACAAACGTGCGGAACTGTACAAGCAAGCGCAAGTGATTATTAAGGAAGATGCTCCATGGATTCCACTTGTGCACACCACTCCTATTTTGGCTGGTAAAGCGAACCTGAAGGATTTTGTACCGTCCCCATTGGGCACGGAATCTTATGCTAATGCCTACTTCGAATAACTATATACGAGCTGAGTTAGTACTATCATGATTCATTAGTTCAAAGCGCTGGCGTACACGCAATGCTTGGCAGAACCCACATCAGGATGTAACGATCTAAAGCATGCATGTCTGCCAGCGCTTTTTATACGTTAAAGGCAGGTGAATGAGGAGTGAACAGTTACATCGTCAAACGTGTACTCGTGTTACTGCCCGTGCTGCTGGGCATGACCCTGATCGTCTTTTCCATTATCCACGCCATTCCGGGTGATCCGGCCGAGACCATACTCGGGCAAAAGGCAACCGAACAATCCAAGCAAGCTCTGCGTGACCAGCTCGGACTGGACAAACCATGGTTTCAACAATATTTCGCTTATCTGGGCGACCTGTTTAAGGGAGATCTGGGCACATCCATCCGCACCAAGGTTCCCATTGCCCAGGAAATTGTGCCCTATCTGACAGCGACCCTTGAATTAACGATGGCGAGTATGCTGTTTGCGATCATTATTGGCGTGAATGCAGGGATCGTCAGTGCTTGGAAACATAACTCGTGGTTTGATTACTGCTGCATGGTCATTGCATTGGTGGGTGTATCGATGCCAATCTTCTGGCTTGGGCTGATGGAGCAGTGGCTGTTTGCGAATAAACTGCACTGGCTGCCATCCATCGGCAGGATGAATGCGCGTGATCCGGTTGAAGCCATTACGGGCTTGTATGTGCTGGATACGATGATTGCCGGACGTTGGGATCAGCTGTGGACGGTAACGAAACATTTGCTGCTGCCAAGTATCGCGCTCGGCACAATTCCGATGGCCGTTATTGCCCGGATGACGCGTTCCAGCATGCTCGAGGTAATGAGTTCGGATTATATCCGAACCGCGAAGGCAAAGGGACTCGGCCCGTTTTTCGTCGTATATGGACATGCGTTGAAAAATGCGTTTATACCCGTGCTCACCGTCATCGGCATACAGACCGGATCTTTGCTGGGCGGAGCCGTACTGACTGAAACGATCTTTGCCTGGCCCGGTGTAGGTCGCTATATATATGAAGCAATTAGTTCTAGAGACTATCCGGTGATCCAGAGCGGCATTCTGATCGTGGCATTTTTCTTCGTAGTGATCAACCTGATTGTGGACTTGCTGTACGCCGTATTCGATCCACGTATTAGTTATAAATGAGTATGAACAGAAGGGAGACGCCGCATGGCCAAATTATCGACCAATACCGGAGCACCTATTGACGCCGCGTCGGCACCTGCATCAGGTCCATGGCGGGAAGCCTGGAGAACGTTTCGGAAAAATCGACTTGCGCTGGCAGGTTTGATCATTATCGTTTTTTTCATCCTGTTGGCCTTTGCTGCCCCGTATATTGCCCCGTATGACTACAAAGAGCAGGTGCTCGCAGATCGTCTGCAAGCCCCTTCGGCAGAGCATTGGTTTGGTACCGATGATCTCGGACGTGACGTATTTTCCAGAGTGCTGCATGGAGCGCGCATTTCATTGTGGGTTGGTTTCTTTTCTGTTATTGGCTCTATTATTGCGGGCGCTTTGCTCGGTCTGATTGCCGGATATTATGGAAAATGGGCAGACATGCTCATCTCACGTTTGTTCGATATCTTGCTCGCTTTCCCAGCTATCCTATTGGCAATCGCCATCGTGGCGATTCTAGGCCCGTCCTTACAAAATGCACTACTCGCGATTGCAATCGTGAACATCCCGACCTACGGACGACTGGTGCGTTCAAGGGTACTTAGCTTGAGACAGGAGGAATTCATTACGTCAGCGCGTACGCTGGGGGCTGGCAATATGCGAATTCTGTTCCGGCACATCTTGCCCAATAGTCTCACCCCGCTCATCGTACAAGGCACACTGGGGATTGGAACAGCGATTATTGAAGCAGCTGCGCTTGGGTTCCTCGGCATGGGGGCGCAACCCCCAGACCCGGAATGGGGCAAAATGCTGTCGGATTCCCGCCAGTTTCTGCAAAAAGCACCGTGGACGCTTATTTTCCCTGGACTTTCCATCATGTTCACCGTGCTCGGTTTCAACTTGCTCGGGGACGGCTTGCGCGACACCCTTGATCCAAAGATGGCCAAAAAGTAGAGGTTTGCATCTCTGGTTGCTCTTCTAGTTTCAACTCTAGTTGAATCTCTAACTAAGTCTACAACTCTGTTCCAATCTAACGAACCTAGGATGCCTTATTCTGCGATTTCTTGCCAATGCTGCCCGTACTCATTACAATTTGTATCCAAGCCGGTTCGAACTTTGGTTCGAGGCGGCTTTTGTGTTGCATGATGTATTGCGCTAAAATGGTTAGAGATGTGCAAAACTTAAAGTGTTACTCGATGATTTTGTTAAAATAACCGCCATCGTATTGACACCCAATTTTCCCATATGTTATATAAAAGGAAGGGTTTAGCACTCTGAACACCGGAGTGCTAACAAATGATGTTTTTACTACACGACTACATATGGAATGATTGTGTTTTTGAATATGGATTAAGTTAACTTTGAATAGGACATGAGAGTGGAATGAGCTAGAAAAGGCCTGGCATGCGAAAGATTGATCAATAGATTTTCAATTGAGAAAATCTCAATGTTTAAAATCAGTTCCTGATCAGATGCAAAAGTAGTGGAGGGGACGAAATCGATTTGGAGGAAGCGAAGCGTTCGCCTAAAAGCTTTCTGAAGGAAAGCTGCTACGGAAGCATACGCTATCCCCTAATTTCTCCCTTTTCAAAAAGGGAATCAAAGAAATTCGGGGATAACAGCGATCCGAAAAACGATTCGTAACCGGAACGGCTAGACCGCAGAAAATCATGCACTTATTTTAAATGAACGATTGATTGAATCAAAATAATCTAGTGATCAAAGCGATTAAAGGTTTTTCTAGTAACGTAATATTCTGCATGGGAGTATTCAAAGGTTTACTTTCTATATTCAATCAAATCATTCTATATCCAATTTGAAAGGAGACACCCATTCATGGCTAAAAAAGAATTTCAGGCTGAATCCAAACGCTTGCTGGATATGATGATCAACTCCATCTACACTCAAAGAGAAATCTTTTTGAGAGAACTGATCTCCAACTCCAGTGACGCCATTGACAAAATATATTACAAAGCACTCACGGACGACACACTCGTCTTCAACAAAGAGGACTACTACATCAAGCTCACCATCGACAAAGAGAACCGCACGCTCACGCTGACCGATACAGGAATTGGGATGACGCAGGAAGAGCTGGAGAACAATCTGGGGGTTATCGCGAAGAGCGGCTCGCTGGCGTTCAAGAAAGAGAATGAAGCCAAAGACGGCCACAACATCATCGGACAATTCGGGGTTGGTTTCTACTCCGCATTTATGGTGGCGGACAAGCTGACGGTAACGAGTAAAACGCTGGGCAGCGACGAAGCATGGAAATGGGAATCCGAAGGTGCGGACGGATACACGATCTCTCCAGCCGAGAAAGATTCCGTGGGTACGGAAATCGTCCTGACGATCAAACAAAATACCGAAGAAGATTCCTATGACGAATTTTTGGAAGAGTACCGCCTGAGATCCATCATCAAGAAATACTCCGACTTCATTCGCTACCCGATCAAGATGGATGTGACAGGTCAGCGTCCAAAAGAGGGTACGGAGAACGAGTTCGAGGAGTACAAAGAAGAGCAAACCGTGAACAGCATGGTGCCGATCTGGCGTAAAAATAAAAGCGAACTGACCGAAGAAGACTACAACAACTTCTATATGGAAAAACGCTACGGTTTTGACAAACCGCTCAAACACTTGCACATCAGCGCTGATGGCGCAGTGGTATATAATGCGATCCTGTTTATTCCGGAGAACACACCGTTTGATTATTATACAAAAGAGTATGAAAAAGGGCTTGAACTGTACTCTAATGGTGTATTGATCATGGATAAATGCGGTGATTTGCTGCCAGATTACTTTGGATTTGTAAAAGGTATGGTCGATTCCGAGGATCTGTCTCTGAACATTTCCCGTGAAATGCTGCAACATGACCGTCAACTCAGCCTGATTGCGAAGAACATCAAGAACAAGATCAAGAGCCAACTGCAAAGCTTGCTCAAGGACGAGCGTGAGAATTACGAGAAATTCTATCAAGCGTTTGGCCGTCAGCTGAAGTATGGCGTATACAGCGACTATGGCGTGAACAAGGATACCCTGCAGGATCTGCTTTTGTTCTCTTCTTCCAAAGAGAAGAAATTGGTTAGTCTGGACGAGTACGTTTCCAGAATGCCGGAAGATCAGAAGTACATCTACTACGCATCCGGTGAATCCATTGAACGGATTGAGAAGCTGCCACAGATCGAGGGTGTACTCGACAAAGGTTATGAAGTATTGTACTTCACCGACGACATTGATGAGTTTGCAATCAAGATGATCACGAATTATAAAGAGAAAGAATTCAAATCCATCTCCAGCGGTGACCTGGGCATCGAGGACAGTGCAGACAAAGAAGAGACGGACGCACAGGACAACGACAACAAAGAGTTGTTCGAAGCGATGCAAGCGCAGCTTGGCGGCAAAGTAAAAGCTGTTAAAGCTTCCAAGCGCCTGAGAAGCCACCCAGTATGTTTGTCCACTGAAGGTGAGCTGACGATTGAGATGGAGAAAATCCTGAAAGCCATGCCGAACAGCGAAAATGTACAGGCAGATAAAGTTCTGGAGATCAACGTAAATCACGATGTTTTCAAATCCCTCAAAGACGCATTCGCACAAGATAAAGAAAAACTAAGCCTTTACACAAGCTTGTTGTATCATCAAGCATTGCTGATCGAAGGACTGCCAATTCAAGACCCGGTAGAGTTTACCAACGATATCTGCAAGGTTATGGTCTAAAATCCGCAATACTGCAGTAATACAACCGGTGTAATAAGAAAGCAGGATTACAACATTTTACGTAACGTAAGGGTTTAAGGTACGGTAGAGTTCTTCTGTAACCTGCAACGGCCTAACCCTTGCAACCACCATCTGCACTCCGACAGGGTATTTCCTTCCTGTCGGTTTTTTTTATTGTATCTTACCTAAGGGGAGGGGACGTGAGAGACAGAGAATCATTGAAGTAATAAATGACATCAAGATTTGTTAATAAGAAACAGCGGAAGTAATGAAGGGATGGAATTGATTCTGGAGACAAAAAATGATCGGAAGAACGATCCATAACCGGAACGGCCGCCGATGCACATTAAGCAATAATATTTCATGTATTTGAACTGTCTGAATATGAACTTTCATAGTGGAACTGTCGTACCTCATTTTACAATTCGTGATAATAACAAAATGAAGCTATGTAGGTAAGTCATTTGTTATAAATAATGGTTCCTCCAGATGTAATTTTCAAAAAAATGAATGGAACTATTTTTTACTGAAAAATTACTTTGGCATTGATACAAACCATTGTCCATGATACAATTTGTATCAAAAGCGATGTTGAGAGGTGAAAGTATATTAAAGCATTATTCGCACCTAAACCTTTTGATAATTATTTTAAAATTTGGGCCGTTGTTTTACCTATAAATTCTTGGGTTTTAATGCCTTCAAATCCAGGAACCACGCCTGGGTTACTTTTATCCTTGTTATCAGTTGTTTTTGTGCTTTTATTTGCTATTAGTCTAAAATTCAAAAACAATATGGAAGTTAAACAGGTAACAAATTATTTTTATAGAGATATAATTATTTTCGTTTACGTGTTAACGCTATTTAACGGTTTAGCACAATTAACTGTCTTATTCAAAATGAATGAAGGATATGACTACAACTTTGTGCACAATGTTATATTAGTTAACGAAAATGGGCATGTATTTTTAAGAACTAGCCTATTTACTCAATCCATATATCTTATTGCTGCTTCAATAATTTGCTTTTACACTAAGTATTTTTACAAGAAAGAGTGGAATAAGTACATATTCATAGGTACTTCTATATTTCTTATTTATGGGTTTTACGAATGGATTTATTATTTAGTATTTGGAACAACTGGAGACTTTTTAAGTAACAGAGTATTTGCTTTAGATATTAACGGTGATCCTAGATTGGGGAGCATGAGTCAGAGAACTGATGCTTTTGGAATAAACACACTCAGAATGAAGAGTCTAACAGGAGAGCCAAGCGCTTTCGCGCTAACTGTATTACCTCTCTGGGTATTCGCAATACATTTACGCAAACCTTTATTCCATATCCCCATGCTAATAGCATTAATTTTATCTACCTCATCAACCGCATTTTTAGGAATACTGATTTATTTCATCTATAGAGTTTTGCGTTATCATTTAAAAGATAGGTATTGTCAAATACTAATATATTTTTCCACAATTTTAGTTATCCTAAATTATAAAAGGGTTGCATCTGTTCTTGAATTCTTACTATTTAATAAGATTGATTCCCACTCTGGAAATCAAAGATCCTCTTCTATGTTCACACATCTAGAATATTTTTCTCATATGCCATTTTTCAATAAGTTGTTCGGGCTTGGATTTGGATATGTTCGCTCAACCGATTTTTTCTCAACATTATTGGTTAATAGCGGTATCCTTGGATTTATTTTCTTTAGTATATTTTTCTTATATCCAATGTTCAAATTAAAGAGAAACTATTTTAATGATGGTCTTAAAATTTCTTTGCTAATAATTTATGTCTCCTTAATGATATCCGTCCCGGAATTTTCCTACTTGACTACATGGTTATTTTTGGGGATAAGTTACAATCAGCTAGCTAGAGAAAAAAAATCAACTATTCTTCATAATTTGAATCCCGCAAAATTTCAATCATCAAAAGTAATGTGAATATGTAGGGACTTAGAATTAAATGTTCGGTAAAGTAGATTTCTCATTCTTTGAGGGATACTTTACCGAACTTTTTTTTAGAGAATTTAATCAATGGAATACGTTGTACTTATTAATTCAACTTTCGCACCTAGAATGTTAACTTAAACCCTTAAAGGCGTAAGTAAGAATTCAATACAGTTACTTCTATTGACAAAAAAACACCTCGCTTCTTTGATTCATGGGAGCTTTGAGCAACCATGAAAAAGAAAGGTGTATAAACCTATGTTACAACAACATTCCTTGTCCAAACAACCTCGTTTTTCTAAACTTTTTGCTACGCTTCACATCGTGAAAGCCCTCAGGCATGCAGCTATTTCCAAATCGTTTGCCCTTTCGATTTTAGCGATTTTTAGAGCTGAGAAAATTTGAGTAAATTGTGATTTCATTTTATATCATTATCATTTAGGTGCACGGATGATAGTCTGGCAGGGTATAATAAGAGAAGACGACTGTGCATCACAAGTTGATGTGAGAAGAGATGACAATCGCAGACAGGTTTTGCTTTTCGAAACTGCAGAATATGTGTATAATCACTCAAAATAGAGACAGTCGGCTAGGAGTGATCAACATGCAATGGAACGATCTGAGAGAACATAGACAATACCCTGAACTAACGAAACTGGACGGGGCTCGTGCAGCCTATGAGCGCGACTATTCCAGACTGATACATTCACCGACTTTTCGTCGGCTGCAAGGCAAATCGCAGGTGTTTGGCGCAGGAACGGGCGATTATTATCGAACACGATTGACCCACTCCCTGGAGGTGGCGCAGATTGCGCGAGAAGCAGCAAGAAGCTTGCTGCGTCGCTACCCGGAGGTGGAGTTGAACCAGGCGAACAGCCCCGGACTGATTATTGATTCGGAAGTGGTGGAGTGTGCCGCGATTGCGCATGACTTCGGCCACCCGCCTTTTGGGCATAAAGGGGAAGAAGTGCTGGATGGCATCCTCGATGATCTCATCAACACAGAGGCCAAGAAAATCATGAAGAAAAATCGCGGGGCCAACTCACCTCAACCGGAACCGGAAATTCGTGCAGAGCTCAAGCGGAAGTATGAGCACTTTGAAGGCAACGCGCATAACTTCCGTCTCATTATGTATTTGGAAAAACGGGAAGATATCGATGGGCTGAACCTGTCGGATGCGGTGCTGCTTGGCATCAATAAGTACCCGTATCCTGGCACGGAGAGCAAGAAAGGTATGTATCATCATGAATGGCAGTATATCCGCGAGATTCGCGATCGTTGGAACATTCCTGCTGGCAAAAAGACGCTTGAAGCGCAGCTTATGGACCTCTGCGACGATATTGCGTATTCCGCACATGATCTGGAAGATGGCATTAAGGCAGGTAAAATCGAAGTACACGAGCATTTCCTGCAAGATCCACATATCAATCGATTGATTGTGGATAAGATTACCACACTGGAGGATCTGTTCTGGAACGGATGGAAAAGGGAAGCGATTGGGAAAAAAGTCGAAGAAGTCCTCGCTTCGTTCCTGCGCATCTGGAATGAAAAGATGCCTTTCTGCGAGCATGATTACTCACGTACCCGCCGTGAGGTCAAGGCCTACTGGGTCAGCCTTTTTGTTGCTAGCCTGGGGGTTATTGATAACGGAGACTGGAAAAAGGTGACGTTTGTCCGTGAAGGAGCCGAGGATCTCGATATGCTGCGCACGGTGAGTGTGCTTAAGAGCTTTGCCTGGGTGACCATGATTCGTGACCTTCGTGTGCAGAGGTTGCAAAAGCGCAGTGAATGGATAATCAAGCGTCTGTGGGATGCTTTCCTTGACCCGGAAACGTCTAAATCCATTATTCCATCCGATTGGCTGCAACGCTATGAGAAGGATCAGGCGAAGGCGAATCCGATCTGGACTTGGGAGCATATGGTGATTGATTATATTGCCGGGATGACGGATGCTTTTGCCGAGAAAATCTACAATGAACTTTATGGTCTCAAGGTCGGTTCCATCTACGATCTAGATTAGAGATAAGCATGACGAAGGGAGATGAGACGCTTGGGTGCGAACATCAGTGGAAAATACAATCTGGGCGTACTTGACCTTGTTCCAAGGTTGAACGGCGCCACAGCAGAACAGGCGCTGCAACAATCCGTTAGACTTGCGCAGCATGCTGAAGCGTGGAACTATTCAAGGTACTGGACGTCTGAGCACCATGACATGGACGAACTTGCATCAGCATCACCGGAAGTGCTGCTTGCCCATATTGGCGCGCGAACGAACACGATCCAGCTTGGCTCCGGTGCCGTACTGTTACCGCACTATAGCCCGCTTAAGGTAGCGGAGTCGTTCCGACTGCTGGCGGCGCTCTACCCGGGGCGCATTGAGTTAGGCTTGGGACGTGCTCCTGGGGGAGGTCCCCATGCAACGATGGCCTTGAGTGGCAATTACTTGCAACATGTGTCCAAGTTGCCTGAGTCGCTCGCTGCACTGACCGAACTGCTGGAAGATCGTTACACTTATGAGGAACATCCGGTGACGGCCCGTCCGATTCCGGAGCTTCCATTATCCTTATGGATGTTGGGTACCAACGTGAAGAGTGCTGAGTTTGCCGCTCGCTTCGGTATGGGGTATGTATTCGGACAATTCATGAGTGATGCGGATGGTACGGAGGCTGTGCGGCGTTATCGGGAGGGCTTTATCCCCAGCGCCAATAGGAAAGAGCCGGAGGTTATGGTTGCTGTAAGTGTGCTGTGTGCGGAGACGCAGGAAGAAGCGTTGTCCTGTAGCCGCGAAATGGCGGAGAAACGCAGAGCTGTTGGGAAAGAGATTCCAACGCAATCTGACAACATCAACACAAGTACCAGCGCCAACGCCGATACCGATGCCAATGAGAATGATGTACATCGACATTATGCCGGTACACCTGAACAGGTCTGGAATCAGTTGCAGCAGGTGTGCCAAAGGCTAAATACGGATCGGCTGCTTGTGGTGACAACTGGACCAGATTACGAGCGAAGGTTGGCCTCTTACAAGCTACTGGCGAACGCATAAGAGGGCGACTGTTAGCCGTTATGATACAAAGAATGGCTGGTTTCATACCCGCCATCTGCATGGAGTCAAATTGTAAGAGCTGCAGATCGGATATTTGCCGTATGCTGCAGCTCTTTTTTGCTTCATTTTAGTCTTAATTTTACATCCTTCGATTCCGTTCAACAGATGATGTGAAATAATCACAAGATTTTACAAAATAAAGCATGACTAAAACAAAAGAATGTTATAATACTTTACGTCTCTTTTCCTATAGATATAATATAGAAAAGAGTATTTTGCAAGATGCCAAAAGAAGGGTAAAACAACGACAAAAGCACCTAAAATACGGAAGTGGCCGAAGATGGGCACAAGGGGGAAATCACATGTTCAGCAGATTCAGGATCAAGAGTATCGGTCTGCGTATCAGCATCGCGTTCTATCTATTAATCCTCTGTTTAATTCTTCTTAGTGTCACGATTGTTACACAAATGAACTCGATGGAAAAAAACACGAATATGATCACCAATAACTGGATGCCCTCCATCCAGCAGATTAACCGATTGAATTATACAACAGAACATATTCTGTCATTGAGCTATCGTCACTTTGATGCACAGGCAGGGGCCAAAGCGGACCTTGCTGAAGAGCGCACCAAATACATTCGCGAAACGGCTCAGGCTATTAAAATATATGATCAACAGCAAAAGACGGCTGAAGAAAAAGAACATTGGGAAGCATTAAAGACCAAGTGGGAAGCTTACCTCAAAATCAACACGCAATCCATCAAGCTGAGTGATGAAGGTCAGGAACAACTGGCTAAGGAAGTATCTGAAAAAGGGGCTGCCTCCTTCGATGCCATGCAAGTCCATCTGGACTATCTGGTGGATTACAATCAGGAGCAGTCCGATCTCTCTGCGGCTCAGACGATCAGATCCGTCCAAGATGGACGAATCATTATCGTCATTGGTGTTCTCGTGATGATTATCATTACAGCAATTGCGATCCCTATTATCCGTTCACAAGTCGTTAAACCACTGCTTCGGGTGATCAGTGCCGTGAAACTGATTGCGGAAGGTCAATTGAATGTCCAGGACATACATACCAAACATGAAGACGAAGTTGGTGTACTTGCCAAAGCCGTGAATGACATGAAAGGTAATCTGACCTCGATGGTATTGAATGTCAGACGAATCGCTGAAGCCGTCAATCGTCAAAGCAGCGAACTGGCCATTTCCTCTGAAGAGGTTAAGATCGGCAGTCGCCAAATTGCCTTAACGATGGAAGAGTCGGCAAAAGCGGCGGAGAGTCAGGCGGAAACGGCTGTTGAATCCGCCCGTACCGTCGAGGGGCTGAACGCAAATATTCAGCAACATTCGGAACAGGGGAATCAGCTTCGTCTGATGTCAGAACTGATTCTGAAACAAGGACAGACAGGTCGCGAGTCCATGGAGCAATCCGTGAACCAAATGCTACAGATTGCTGGCGCAGTTTCCTCTTCCATGAACAAGATGGAACAGCTGGACCGCAAAAACGAAGATATATCGCAGTTGGTTCAAGTTATTCATGACATTGCGCGCCAGACCAACCTGCTCGCATTGAATGCTTCCATTGAAGCTGCCCGTGCAGGAGAGAGTGGACGCGGATTTGCAGTTGTTGCAGCAGAAGTGCGGAAGTTGTCCGAAGCCGTTCGGACTTCTGTAGAAGAGATTACCGTCATCACCGAGGATATCCAGAAGGATTCTCAGGGTGTTGTTGAGGAATTGCGAACAGGTGTACTGGAAACAGAACGAGGGCAGCAGCAAGTACGTAATTCCGGCAATCTGTTCCGTACCATTAATGAGTCGGTAGAGGGTATGGTTCAAGTCATTGGTACAATGACGGATGGTCTGGAAGGTATGCAGGAAGCGAGCGGACGCATGAATGATTTCAGTCAACAAATCTCGGCAGTGTCAGAGGAATCCGCGGCAAGTGTTGAGGAAGTGTCAGCGTCAGCCGAAGAACAAGTGAGTTCAATGGAAACGATTAGCGGCAATATTCAAACCTTGAAAGATCTGTCCGAGGATCTGCTTTCTTCCATTGAAAAATTAAAAATATAAAACCTCTTCTTATAATAGAAGAAACATGAAGGACGGCTACCATATTGAGCTCTACAAACAGCAAAGATTCAGTTGTCGGAAGTTACGTATATACCTTCGCTTGCCATGAGAATGAACGTGCCCTATGTGAATTGGAATTGGAAACGATGCTCGTTCCTGGGACAGATATTGGTTCAGGAGATCACGCCTATGTTTGCTCCAATATTTGCATTCCACCAGGTAGAAGTCCGTTTGTCCGGGGCAGACTGGATGTGATGGCCGAAGCGGATACAGTGGCAGGTCTGAAACCTGTCGCTTCACAAATCGACCTGTCATCTGGTGAAACGTTCAAGGTTGTCTGCTTGAAAGAGGGCGATGACATGCCGGATTATGCGCATTCCCGTCTGCTGGAAAAAGAGCTGGGCATGTGCATTCAAGGCAAAGCTATGATGAAACAGCCTGACGTGACTTTTGGACTAATGCTATTGAATGGAAAATGGCTCTTCGGTCAATGGACAGAAGCCGATCGCTCGTGGCAAACCCATCATCAGAAGCCGCAAAATTACTCCACAGGCCTTGGTGTTACGTTAGCCAGAGCGTTAGTCAATATTGCTATTCCGCAAGTGGAGGGGCATCAGTTGCTCGATCCATGCTGCGGAATGGGAACCGTTGTAATTGAGGCATTGTCGATGGGAATTGAGGCCAAAGGAAATGATTTGAACCCTTTGGCAGTACAGGGTGCTCGCATTAATCTTCCTCATTATGGGTATGATTCAGCCAGAATTACCCTCGGGGATATGAATGATCTGGAAGGTTTCTACGATGCAGTTATTCTGGACATGCCATATAATCTCTGTTCTGTTCTTCCGGATGAGGAACAACTTGCCATGTTGACCAGTTTGAAGAGACTTGCAGGACGGGCAGTGATCGTTTCCACCGAATGGGTGGAGGGGCACATTCTGGATGCCGGATGGAACATCGACCAGTATCGAACGGTGAGCAAAGGTACGTTTATACGTCACATTTGGCTATGCACTTAGAACGACTGCGCTGAAAATAACTGAAAAAAAACCTCCGTACCGGAAAAAATCCATTTTCCGGTACGGAGGTTTTTGATTTTCGTAGGGAAACTACCTTACATGAATTTGTACAATTTCACATAGGAACATCTAGCATTTTTAGTATTTATGACTATAATTCACCAGATTGAGCGGGAGGGTTTTTCCGGCGATATATGCTTCCAAATTTTGAACAAAAATATCAAGTGCCCGCTCGGTGTATTGCTCTGTACTGCCTGCAATGTGCGGCGTAATCAAGACGTTATCCTTACCCCATAGTGGATGGTCGGCAGGGAGCGGCTCCTCCTCGAATACGTCAAGTGCAGCAAAGGCAACCTGTCCACTGTCCAGTGCACCCAGCAGAGCTTCCGTATTCACGCTTGGGCCACGTCCCACGTTGACGAAACAGGAACCGGATTTGAAATGCTCAAATGCAGTCTGATTATAGATATGATGGGTTTCATCTGTGAGTGGCAAAATATTGATAACGTAATCGCCTTGCCCCAGTGCTTCATGTAGGCCGGACATATTGTACATTTGGTCTACATTTGGAACGTCTTTTCCGGAGCGCCGAACCCCAATGACGTTCATGCCCAGTGCTTTGAGAATGCGCGCAGTTTCTGATCCAATCTCTCCCACACCGACGATAACCGCTGTTTTGCCATGCAGTTCAGGAAGTGGTTTGCCTGGGGATTTCCACTCTGCCTGCTGCTGGTGCAGCATTGCTTGTCTGAGCCAGCGGCTGTGGGACAACATCATGCCCAGAATAATTTCGGTAATGGGAATGGCGTGTACGCCATTAGCACTGGTTACCAATATACTTTTTTGTTCCAAATCTGAGAAAGGAAGGTTGTCCACACCTGCGGACCAGACCTGAACCCATTTCAATGGGCTATTTTCTTCAAGTGCATGTTCAGTTACCAGAGGAGACCAGCCTAAGATAATTTCGGCTTCTTTTAACTCCGATGTGTCAATCTCTTTGGCTTTGCCAACCGTAAGTGTATAACCTGGTGCTGCATCCAGAATACGTTGTTGCTGCTTTGTCGACAAGGATGGAAAACATACAATTTTACCCATAGTTAGTGGCCTCCTGAATTGAAATAAGTTGTGGTATTAGTGTAGCAGAAAAGAAGGTGATGTGCGTAAAAGGCAGGAATACAGCCTCTTGTGCAAATCCCAAAAATTGTGTCACTCTATACTTAACCAGCTTGAAACCATAGAGACGACTGTGAAATAATAAAACGAACTTTAGATGAGGTGTATACAATGAATAACTATTTACATTCACATACGGATCTTCCATCCCGACAGGAACGATTATTTATTGCACTCCGGGTGCCTGCACATATTCAGAATTCACTTCGGATGTCTGCGGAACAGGTGCAAGGAAAGCTAGATTTTCGCAAATGGACGGACTACCGGGATTATCATATTACATTGCAATTTCTGGGAGATATCCTTGTTAGTGACATTGGACAACTTCGGAAAGCGCTGCGTTCGGTAACGGCCGGGTTCCAGCCTTTTGAACTGCAATTATCCGGTTGGGGAACGTTCGGTTTGGAAGAGGCGCCAAAGGTGCTGTGGAAAGGTGTTGAAGGAGAAACGGATCAACTTCATCTTCTGCAAAAACGGATCGTCGACGCAACTTCCTCCCTTGGATTCGAGGCCGAATTAAGACCTTATTCTCCTCATATTACGATTGCGCGTAAATTTCTTGGTCAGGACCCAGGAAATGAAGATAAAGGGATATTTAAAGTGCTTCCAGGACAATTTTTAGGTGTTAATTCTTGGATGGTGCAAGATTTTGTGCTTTATGTGACACAGCCAGGTCAGGCGCCGATGTATGGGGTTGTGGATACGTTTTCTTTTTCCTGAAACTCATTGATATGACATAAAATCACATTGACATTACGTTATTCCCTATGTAATATTAGCCATCGTTATTCAAATTCTTTTTTTGTGGTTACTTAGATTAGGGAATTGTTTCGACAGGAGGAATCTTCGAATGGATATTATAAGCAAGAATCGTTGGGTGGCACCGATGTTATCTGTGCTGCTTGTATGTATAGTGGGGGCTAACGTCGTTCAGGCGACAGGTAAGTGGAATGAGGCAAGTGATAGCAAACAGATGACCGAACTTGCGGCATCTGCAGAAAATAGCGAAAATTCTTTTAGCGGAGACAGGCGAATGATGGAAGACGGGACAAGTCTATCTACTGATGCGTCTATTCAGACTGATAACTGGACCAATTCGCTCCCGGCCAAGAACTGGCTGACGGCTGCCCAAGAAGAGCAGGAACAGAAAGAAGCCAAGGCTAAACATGCGGCCCGAGCTGCAGCTGCGGCCAAAGCGAAGAAAGAAGCTGCTCTGAAATTGGCCAAGATTGAGCATGCCAAAGCGTTAGCTGCAATTACGAACCCCCCCAAAAAACTTTACTTTACACGGACCAAACTCCTGAACCAGGAAGACTCGAAACTTGCAACCTGGTCATACAGTGTGTCCGATAAAGAGCTGCTTCTGCTGCAAAAAATCGTCATGGCAGAGGCGGAAGGTGAACCGTACGAAGGCAAAGTGGCAGTTGCCAATGTTGTCTTAAACCGGCTGCGGTCAGCCAATTTTCCCGATACCATTTACAAAGTAATCTACCAGAAATCTCAATTCAGTCCTGTAGCGAACGGGCGCTTGAAACGTGTTACTCCTAATGAGGACAGTATCAAGGCAGTTAATGCAGCGTTGAATGGGAAAAAGGAAGTCGCCGATGATACGTATTATTTCTTGTCATTGACGCTTGCGGATGATCTGACAGTGGCTCACTCCCAGAAAAAAGTAAAAACGATCGGGCATCATACTTTTTACAAGTAATTGACCTGTAAATTCTGCAAACAGGCAGGGTAGTTAACTATGTATTTGCTACATAGACCTTGAAAAGCCCTGTAATGCAGTTTTATTTCCTCGTTTTTAATTTCATTGGTGATGAGAGTTTGTTATTTAAATTACCCTTTTTTGCAGCAAATCATACGTATATATGAATGAAATAAAAGAAGGTTCCCTTCCGGATCATTGGAGGGGAACCTTCTTTATGCATGTCCTTAAGAGATAAAACATCCTCGTAGAACGACTATAAGGGGTCATAGAGCTGCTAGAATGGGATTCGGGTACCTGACAGCGAAGTTGCCCCAAATCCGGCTGTGAGGCGTTCCTTAGGTGCGGATGTGACTTCCGCTGTAGCCGGGAACAATAAATCATGGACAGCCTGGGCACAACACGTTGGATCGTAGGTGTTTCTGCTCCCTGGTTTGTGGACTGATTTCAGCTGGCTTTCAGCTTCACGTGGTGCATAGATCTGCTCACACAAATGCCTGAAGCGATCGGCGATAACGTCAGCAGAGTGAATGACTTGGCCGTATCCGGCTTGTACAAAATATTCACAGTTCTCTTCTTCCTGTCCCGGCAATGGAGGTACGAATAACATCGGCAGGCCTTTAGCCAATGCTTCTGTACAAGTCATGCCACCTGGTTTCGTAATGAGAACATCGGATACGTCCATCAGTTTGCTGACCTCACGGGTATACCCAAGAATGCGTATATTCGGATGTTGGAAGCAGGACATTTCCTTCAGCTTGGCAATCATTTTCTCATTGCTTCCCAGACAGAACAGCAGCTGTACACGATCCGCCCATGATGTGAGGGCCTTCATGTGCTCTTCATCAAAGGAAAGACCCCATCCGCCACCCATTAGCAGAGCAGTGGGCATGTTCTGAAGCCCCATTTCCTGTCGGAGGCTTACCTTGTCTCCTGCTTCCCAGAAGTCAGGATGAACAGGAATACCGGTGATTTGGATGCGAGAGGGTTCAACACCCCTGATCTCAAGCAGAGCCTTTACCTGAGGTGTGGATACCAAATATTTGTTGACCTCGGGATTAATCCACGTTGCATGTACGTCGTAGTCTGTGACCAGCGTATATAGTGGAATATTAAGTCCCTGACGTTTCAGTCGTGAGATGACCGCATTCGGAAATGGATGGGTACAGATTACGGCATCGGGTTTCAATTGGGATACGACTTGAGCCGTCTGTGTATAGAAAATCCGGTGCAAGGCCAGTTTGGTAAATCCGTTTAATGATTTGTTATATTGTGTCCGATACAGCAGACTGACCAGCTTGGGCTGAACGGTTAGTGTCTTGCGGTATGCGGACAGAATAAGCGGAGCCATGGTTGGATTTAAAAATTTGCCGAGCTCAATGACCCGACTATGCACATGTGGACTGACTTTCTTAATGCCGCTTGCGAGCGCATGGGCGGCCTGGGTGTGACCGGTGCCGAAACCTTCGGATAACAAGAGCACTCTTGGTTTTCGCATGAGTTCACCTTTATTCATCAATTTAAATTTAACATTCACAGTTATACCGCACGTTGCATTACTACATGAATATACAGCGAAGCGGAAAATCATGTTCATTCGTTACATATTTACACTATAGTTAATGTTCTGATACATCAAAACTTCGTCTTTATCCGTGTTATTGGAGTCATCATACACTATAGACGACGATAGAAGCAGTTTCCACTGCATTTCGGTTAAAAAAAATTAACACAAATTTTTAATGTTAGGGTTGCAATCTGATGATGAGAGTGGTAATCTTGATTTTGACCGAATGACCGAATTGTATTTTTGGTCATTTAAAGAGGACGATCAACGAAAACGAGGAGGGATATGATGGCTCCGATTGACAGGAGACAGCAGGTCATTCATGCAGCTGCGCAGTCTTTTGCCATGTTTGGATACAAGGCAACCACGATGGATCAGGTAGCGAAGATTGCGAATGTTGGCAAGGGAACGATCTACACGTTCTTTACGAATAAGGAACAATTGTTTGATCAGATTTTGGTGGAAGTAATCCAGGAAATGAAAAACATTGCTCATCGTGAAGTTCATCAGGAAAGTGCTTTTTTTGATAATCTGTTTCGTGTACTAGATTCATTGCTGGAGTTTCGTCGTGATCACGATTTGCTGGTTAAATTGTCCCAGGAGCTTAAGGATTTTGGAACTCTTCAGGCCAAGGAAGGTTTGGAGAAAGTGGAGAAAGTCATCTCCGATTTTCTGGCTCGGGAGCTTGAGAAGGCAAGAGACAACGGAGAGATTCGTGAGTGTGATCCACAGGTAGTAGCTTTTATGATGATTCGTTTGTACATTGCCCTCACCTCAGATTGGAGCAAGCAACACGAACCGCTGAGCAAAGAGGAAATCAAGAATTACTTTCGCCTTTTCTTAATGGAAGGAATTGCTGCTGCTGCAACGTAACCCGAATTTATTCTACTATAATATGGGTTAGTCATACGATTACAGGCAGTGAGGCTTGTCGAGAGACAGGTTTGTTTTTTTTGCTCTAAAGTGACCGTTTGAGGAAATTGGTCACTTCGTGTTTCGGTAAATTTTCCGGAACGCATCAAATTAATTTCATTATGGTTATTCTGCTTGGAAAGCAGAGAGAACAAGGGGAGAAAATGACATGAAATCTTTATCCGTGTTTTTCAAGGATGTGGGATCGGCCGTGAGAAACCCGAAGGTGTTGATCCCCGTTATTGCAATTTTGTTTATACCGATTCTATATAGTGGTATCTATTTGGCTGCCTACTGGGACCCATATGGTCATGTCGATGAAATGCCGGTTGCGGTTGTTAACCTTGATAAAGGTGCAGAGCTAGAAGGCAAATCATTGCATGTCGGTAGTGACCTCGTTGATGAACTGAAGAAGAATGCAGATTTTAAATGGGATTTTGTCAGTGCCAGTCAAGCTAAAGAAGGCATGGAAAACGACAAGTATTATATGCAAATTACGATCCCGGAAAACTTTTCTTCCCAGGCAACGACGTTGCTTGATGACAAGCCAGAGCCGGCTGATCTAATCTACGAACCGAATGGTAATTACAGCTTTGTGGGTGCGCAGATTGGCAAAACGGCCATCAAAGATCTGAAAGCTAAGGTTTCGGCCAAAGTAACAGAATCCTATGCGGAGACCCTGCTCGACAAGTTTTCCGAAGTATCGGACGGATTGGCTGAAGCTGGCGATGGCGCAGGAGACTTGAATACAGGCGCAGGCAAGCTGGATGATGGAGCTGTGAAGCTCAAGGATAATCTGGCGAAGCTGGCATCCGGTACATTGGAACTTCAGGATGGCTTGTCTCCATTAAGTGACGGTGTCAATGCACTGCACACGGGTGCAACCAAACTTGAAAGTGGAACATCGAATCTGGTATCCGGTTTGCAGCAGCTTCAAGCGGCGGCAACAAGCCAGCTTCAGAGCGGAGCAGACCAGCTGAAGGACGGCAGTGCCAAGCTGGAAACTGGACTGAAGTCTTCCGTAGACGGAGCAGGCAAGCTCCAAGCAGGTCTGCAATCGTCTGAGCAGGGCAGTGCGAAGCTGTCCGAGGGTCTGCAAAGCGCAGTGCAAGGCAGCGGCACATTGGCCACTGGCCTGCAATCTGCAGTAGACGGCAGCAGCAAGGTTGCTGACGGTGCTCAGGGCGTTGCTGACGGGTTGAAGCAGCTAGCTGCATCCAACCCTGAACTGGCAGCCAGTGAGGATGTACAGAAGCTGCTGGCAGCCAGTGCAGCAGTCGCTGAAGGCAGTAAGCAATTGCATGAGAGCGAACAGAAGCTTGCGCAGGGTGCAGATCAATTGCACCAGGGCAATCAGCAATTGGCATCAGGTGCATCCGAGCTGCATGGAGGCCAAGAGCAGCTTCTGACGGGTGCGAACCAGTTGGTGGATGGTCAGCAGCAATTGCTGGCGGGCGCTGGACAGCTTAGCCAAGGCGGAGCGAAGCTCTCTGATGGTCTGAAGCAGTTTAGCGGCAAGTTGGGTGAAGCTGCAAGTGGCGGCACATTGCTGGCAGATGGAGCCAAGCAGCTGGGCTCGGGAACCACAGCCCTGCAAACGGGTGTAGGTAAACTGAGCGGTGGCGTGAGTTCACTAACGGATGGCTCCAAACAACTCGGTGATGGGGCAGGCAAGCTGGCAGATGGTTTAACTGAGCTGAAAGACGGCTCAAGCGAACTGGCTACCAAGCTGAACGATGCAGCTCAGAAAACGTCAGAAGTCAAGAAAACGGACGATGTGGTGAATATGTTCGCCGAACCTGTGAATACATCCGAGAATACAACAGAGAACGTGAGCAATTACGGTACAGGGTTGACGCCGTTCTTCCTGTCCATCGGTTTGTTTGTTGGATCACTGATTTCAACGATTGTTTTGAAAATGCGGGAAACTTCCGTACCGGGCGCAACGGGTTGGAACCGTTTTGTCAGCCGTACACTCGTATTCGGTTTTGTGAGCATTATCCAATCCGTAATCGTGGCAAGCTTCATGCTGTACGGTCTTGGACTGGAAACGCACAGCGTACCGCTGTTCTATCTGTTCACGATCTTTACGGGACTAACCTTTATGTTTATTGTTCAGGCCCTCGTAACTTGGCTTGACTTGCCAGGTCGTTATGTTGTCATCCTGTTATTGGTCTTCCAGCTTGCAGCAAGTGCGGGAACCTTCCCGGTAGAGCTGATTCCGTCATGGCTCCAGTCATTTAGCCCTTGGCTGCCAATGACGCACAGCATCATGGGCTTCAAAGCAGTTGTATCCAGTGGCAATTTCGATGTGATGTGGCATCAGGTCGGTATTCTGTCAATCTATGCAGGTGTATCTGTGCTGCTGACCTTGGCTTTCTTCCTTTGGAGCGGCAAACGTCGCAAAAAAGAAGCTGAAGTGGCTGAATCCGGTCAAGTGGTGACGGCATAAGCCGAATTGAACCGGAATAGGACAGAATAGTGAAAATAAACTTTGAACTCAAGTATCAAAATTATGCAATATAGTAGTCAAATAGTGCAAAGAGTCTGTGACCCGAAAACGGGTTGCAGACTCTTTTTGTATACAAATGCATAAGGATGAAGATATTCGCTGGAGCATGGTATGAGAAATTGGCCCAACTATGGTTAAATGCAGGCTACATATGGAATGATTTTCTTTTGTCAGCAATTAAAATTAGTTGTACTCTGACATAAAATGTGTATAATTATTCGAAAAAGAGATGGATTTTAGCATCATCACACTAAAGCTGTACTGCAAAACATTTCTTATCAGAGGTATTAAAAAGTTTAAATTGCGCTGATGTTAGGTCGGTGTTAAAATAATAGAACTATATCAAAAAACGTCGCTCCATATCAGCGGCCGTGCCAGCGGTTGCGTGTTGTTATACCAAGCTGTTTACCGGGTGATCCGGACCAGCTCATCTCATGGATGGCCTCTGCCGCAATAGCAGCAATTATAAGATTGACAGCCCTTATTGCTGTCGCCTCGTTCATCTAGCAGGTGTTTATTCATATTGAAATGCCCGCTCCTTCCGTTTCATTGTTGCTTGTTGCCTATGTTCTTGATCTTTCCGAAATACTTCACTATAGAAAGGTTGCGTTCCATGAGACACATCGGATTACCTCCTAAACAGGGTCTGTACGACCCACAGTTCGAAAAAGACGCATGCGGAATGGGTTTTGTTGCCAACATCAAAGGAGTACCTTCACACGACATCGTTAGTCAGGCACTGACCATGCTCAGTAACATGGAACACCGCGGAGGACAGGGCAGTGAGCCGAATTCCGGTGACGGAGCCGGTATCTTGATCCAGATTCCACATCGCTATTTTGCACAGGAAGCGGACCGTCTTGGTTTTGCATTGCCTGAACAGGGCTTCTACGGCGTAGGGATGCTGTTCCTTTCACAGGACCCTGTCATTCGGAGCGCGCATGAAGAGAGCCTTAAGAAGATCATCGAAGAAGAAGGCCAGACGTTCCTGGGTTTCCGGGATGTGCCTACGTTTGATGAGATGCTGGGACGTTCTGCGCTTGCAGCGAAGCCTTATGTGCGTCAGGTGTTCATTGGAAGATCGACAGATGTTAAGGATGAATTGGGATTTGAACGGAAATTGTACGTCATTCGTAGACGTGCGGAGCTGGCTATTCGTTATTCGGCGGATGAAGCAGAAGGTGGTTCATTCTACCTGCCAAGCTTGTCCTGTCGCAAAATTGTCTACAAAGGCATGCTCACAACGGAACAGGTGGGACAGTTCTATCTGGATCTTCAGGAAGATCTCGTGGAATCAGCGATTGCGCTTGTTCACTCCCGTTTCAGTACGAATACATTCCCAAGCTGGGAACGTGCTCACCCGTATCGCTTCATGATCCACAACGGTGAGATCAATACGATGCGTGGTAACGTGAACTGGATGCATGCCCGGCAGTCGCTGTTTGAGAGCGAATTGTTCGGTAACGACATCTCGAAAGTAAAACCGGTTATCAATCCGGATGGTTCGGATACAGCAATGTTTGATAACACGCTGGAGTTCCTGTATTTGAGCGGCCGTTCATTGCCACACGTGGCCATGATGATGGTTCCTGAGCCTTGGAGTACAGATGAGGGAATGGACCCTGCCAAAAAAGCATTCTATGAATACCACAGCACGATGATGGAGCCTTGGGATGGACCGGCAGCAATGGCCTTTACCGACGGTTTGCAGATTGGTGCAACTCTTGACCGTAATGGTCTGCGTCCTGCACGTTACTATGTAACGAAAGACGATCGTATTATTTTGTCCTCTGAGGTTGGGGTACTTGATATCGCTCCTGAAGAAATTCTCTACAAAGATCGTCTGCGTCCTGGACGTATGCTGCTTGTCGATACACAACAAGGACGGATTATCGCGGATGAGGAAGTGAAAGCTCTCATTGCGGCCGAGAATCCGTATCAGGATTGGCTCGATGAGCATCTGATGGATCTGAATGAGCTGCCGGATGCACCGGAACTGCCTGATCCAAAACATGATAACGTAACCCAGCTTCAGCTGGCGTATGGATATACATTTGAAGAATTACGCAAAGTGTTGGAGCCCATGGCTTCAACAGGTATGGAAGCTACAGGCTCCATGGGTTATGATGCGCCGCTTGCGGTTCTGTCGGATCGTCCACAGCGTCTGTACAACTATTTTAAGCAGATGTTTGCACAAGTTACCAATCCACCGATCGATGCGATTCGTGAAGAGATTGTAACGTCTACGGCAACAACGATCGGACCTGAGCGTAACCTGCTGAATCCTGAACCGGAGAGTTGTCGTCAGATTCGTTTGGATACACCGGTACTTTCTAATGAGGATTTTGCGAAGATTCGCCACGTTCGTCGTCCGGGCTTCCGTTCCATGACGATTCCGATCTTCTTTACAGCAAAAGAGGGCGCAGAAGGACTTCGCAAAGCGATGGAACTGCTCTTCGAAGCTTCAGACCGTGTCATTGACAAAGGTCACAACATTTTGATCCTGTCTGACCGTGGTGTGGACGCCGAGAATGCGGCTATTCCAGCATTGCTGGCTGTAGCAGGTTTGCATCACCATCTGATTCGTAAAGGAACCAGAACCAAAGTCAGCATTTTGCTGGAATCGGCAGAGCCACGTGATATTCATCACTATGCCTTGTTGCTTGGTTACGGCGTAAGTGCGGTGAACCCTTATCTGGCGTTTGAAACGCTGGATGACATGATTCAGCAAGGGCTGCTGCGTGGCATCTCACATGATAAAGCTGTGAAGAACTATATTAAAGCCGCTACCAAAGGCGTTATTAAAATATTGTCCAAAATGGGAATCTCGACGATTCAATCCTATCGTGGAGCTCAAATCTTTGAAGCCGTGGGTCTGAAATCGGACTTCGTTGACCGTTACTTTACGTGGACGCCTTCCCGAATTGGCGGGATTGGCCTGGAAGAAGTGGCTGCCGAAGCATTGACTCATCACAACCGTGCCTTTACGGACAAGGATGGTAATGACAAAGTGCTGGATTCCGGCGGGGAATACCAATGGCGTAACGACGGAGAAGAGCATTTGTTCAATCCGCAAACGATCCATACGCTGCAGCATGCAGTACGTACGGGCGATTACAAACTGTATAAAAAGTATTCCAAACTCGTGCAAGGAGAAAATGATCAGTTGCTGACCATTCGCTCCATGCTGAGACTGAAACCGGTCGGTCCTGCGATTCCTTTGGAAGAAGTAGAGTCCGTCGAAGACATTATGCGTCGTTTCAAAACCGGGGCAATGTCCTTCGGTTCAATCAGTAAAGAGGCACACGAAGATCTCGCTATTGCGATGAACCGTGTTGGTGGTAAATCCAATACAGGTGAAGGCGGGGAAGATCCGGCTCGCTTCATTAAAGATAGTAACGGTGATTCTCGTCGCAGTGCGATCAAACAGGTGGCATCCGGACGTTTTGGTGTAACATCCAACTATCTGGTCAATGCTGACGAGATTCAGATCAAGATGGCACAGGGAGCAAAACCGGGTGAAGGTGGACAGCTGCCTGGACGTAAGGTATACCCTTGGGTTGCTGAAGTTCGTGGATCAACACCGGGTGTAGGTCTGATCTCTCCGCCACCGCATCATGATATCTACTCGATTGAGGATCTGGCTGAGTTGATCTACGACTTGAAAAATGCCAATCCACGTGCAGAGATCAACGTTAAATTGGTATCCGAAGTCGGCGTTGGAACGATTGCGGCTGGTGTAGCTAAAGGTCGTGCCGACATTATCCTAGTAAGCGGTTATGACGGTGGAACAGGGGCTTCTCCACAAGGTTCGATTCGCCACGCGGGTATGCCTTGGGAGCTGGGACTTGCAGAAACGCATCAAACGTTGATGCTGAACAATCTGCGTGACCGTGTAGTGCTGGAAACTGACGGCAAAATGCTGAATGGTCGTGACTTGGCCATTGCTGCTTTGCTGGGAGCTGAGGAGTATGGATTCTCTACAGCACCACTCGTTGCACTCGGCTGTATCATGATGCGTGTCTGTCAGATGGATACATGTCCGGTAGGTGTAGCAACACAAAACCCTGAATTGCGTAAAAATTACACGGGAGATCCTGCTCATGTCGTTAACTTCATGCGTTTTGTCGCTGAAGACGTTCGTGAAATCATGGCTGATCTTGGTTTCCGTACGATTCAGGAAATGGTGGGCCGTACAGATTGCCTTGAAACAGTAGAGGCTGTAGACCACTGGAAGAAGAAAGGTGTAGATCTGTCCGTATTACTGCATGTGCCTGAAATGCCGGAAGGCTCTGCACGTTACCGTACACAGTATCAAAACCACCAATTGGAAGAGACGCTGGATATGCAGCAGTTGCTGCCATTGGCGCAACCTGCGCTTGAATCTGGTCAACCGGTTGAAGCGGTGCTTCCAATTACCAACGTTAACCGTGCAGTAGGAACCATTTTGGGTAGTGAAATCACGCGCAAATATGGAATTGCAGGATTACCGGAAGATACGGTTCAATTCAAATTTGTCGGCTCTGCTGGACAAAGCTTTGGGGCCTTTGTACCTAAAGGTATGACATTGACCGTCGAAGGGGATTCCAATGACTATGTAGGTAAAGGGTTGTCTGGAGGTAAACTGATCGTCATGCCTTCACCAAAAGCCACATTTGATGCCGAAGATAACATCATCATTGGTAACACGGCTCTATACGGGGCAACCAGTGGTGAAGCTTATATTCGTGGTATTGCTGGGGAGCGGTTTGCTGTACGGAACTCGGGTGCCAAAGTGGTTGTTGAAGGTGTAGGCGACCATGGTTGTGAGTACATGACAGGTGGCCGTGTCGTCGTTCTGGGTGATACAGGTCGTAACTTTGCAGCCGGGATGTCCGGAGGTATTGCTTATGTGTATGATCCAAAAGGCACATTCCTGAAACGTTGTAATCTGGAAATGGTACTTTTGGAGCGTATCGAAGATGTTTCTGAGAGTGCAGATCTGCGAGGCATGATTCAACGTCATGTTGCGAATACAGGTAGTGCGGTTGGTCAGCGCATTCTGGATAACTGGCAGCAATCTGTAGATCAATTTGTTCGTGTTATTCCGAAGGACTTCAAACGAATGACCGAGCAAATCGAACGGATTCAGGCAACGGGCCTGAGCGGAGATGCAGCTTTGCTGGCTGCTTTTGAAGCCAACATGCGTGAACTTGCACGTACAGGAGGTTAATATATTCCTGTCCGATTGCATGAACGGGTTGTATTAAGAATAATAGGAGCTTTATGGCGGCCAAAACGGCGCTGTAGAGCTCCTATTTGGTTTTCGACAAAATTAGAACCCGCACAAAAAACGCTATCGCCATGAGACGACAACATTGAAGAACTTTCTCAAGTATAATTAGGCTAGTTTTGGAGTGCAGGGAAAGTATAAAGATAAGAGAGGTTAGCGGAATGAATATGAAGCAACCAAACAGGGGCGATCGTAAGCCGAAAGGTAAACCAGTCGAAGCAACCCAGATGGACATCATGAAAGTTTTACTGCAATGCGGAATCGACCCGGAGCGTTGGAACCATTTCGTATCCTCCGACAACAACAAGCGCGCTTGACAACACATCGACAAGCCTAGAATAGATGGAGGGAAATCAAGACATAAAAAAGCCCAGCAACCGGAGAGTGATGTTTTCTCGGTACTGGGTCTTCTTTGCGGTTTAATCCATACTACGCTCCATGCGGACAAAAGCAATAAAACGACGTGCCTCTTCTTCTGTTAAGGGTTTGCCATCAATCATCAGGCCGAAGCGTTCCAGCACTTCCTTATCCGATAATTCAAGGGCGTCCACGAACTCCCTTACGTCCTCATCCATTACGACATCATTTTGTTTCGTCCGTCCAATGAGATAATCAATAGATACGCCAAAGATGTCAGCAAGTCTCGTTAACACTTCGAAATCCGGTTTGCGTCGGTTTTTCTCGTAGTGGGAGAGAGCAGCTCTTGTAATATGAATGGAGCTCGCAAGTTCTTCTTGAGTAAGTCCCCGCTGTTCCCTTAATTCAGCAATGCGATTTCCGTAGCTCATATGCTATTTCCCCCTGAACGCCATCAAATATATATTGAAACAATCCTGAGCCAAGTGTTTGATCAGGGCAGCTTTCCTGCATCATCGTAACGCCTTAGTAGTCCTAGTTGTATATAGGTCTGTCTAAGGACATCTCATATTGTCGTAAATCAAAAGAACCATGTCCAAATACTGCTTGACATGATACAAATTGTATCGTAAATTGGACGTATGGAGTTACAAAATGTATCATTTGGGATATTTTAAGTATGACCACGTTGCCTAGCCAATATACCTGTGAGAAGGAGTATAGGCAACTCTTGCAAGCTAATCCATTCTAAAGGAATGAAGCCATGAATTCAATGATTCAGGAATGGGCGGATCTCAAATTAAATGTCCATATGTACATTCAGGAGTTTCATGGCAAATTGGTAGACCGCAAAAGACGCCCCGTTCTGCTGCTAGGTATGGACACAAGAGCGATCACCTTCCTGAGCGACCTGGACTTGCCGATATCACCAGAGATGCTAATTGGTTTGGATGTAGAAGATAGCCATGTATGTGTGCGACTCCACGCAAAGCTGCAATGGAAACAGCCCTTCGGTGAGCTCACATTGTATCATTCAAACTTGCATATTCAGCAAGAGCAGACACTATATATAACGGGACAGTTAAATACAATGATTCGAGAAGTTCAGTTTCCGACCGTTTCCCGGTTTCAGTATGAGAAGGCATCGGAACAACCTAACTTGCAGGAAACCTATCATTACATTGATTTTACCATATGAAATGAACACATTCTAAACATATTCTGAACAAGCATGTACTTAACGCCATTTTACTATATTTCATAGCGTTATGCATTAGTTCTTTAACACCAAAAGCATTTGCGCAATGAATAAAGGGGCGAGGGGGATCATACATTGAGGACGTTTGGATATGGTTGAAATGCACTGCCACATTTTGTCCGGTCTGGATGATGGTCCTGTTCATATGGAACAGTCCATTGCGATGGCTGAGAAAGCGGCAGCCTCAGGAATTACCTCGATTATTGCTACTCCGCATCACCTGAACGGGCAGTACAACAATCAACCCAACGTGGTCAATCAGGCAGTGGACCTGCTACATGCAGAACTTCGCAAACGCAACATTTGCTTGGAGATCCGTCCCGGACAGGAGATCAGGGTGCATGACAACCTGATTGCAGACTTATACGCAGGAAAGTGCTGCACACTCGCCGGGAGCCGATACATGTTGCTGGAATTGCCCTTTGGTCATATCCCCTCGCAGTTCCCCGGGATACTCCAAGAACTTAAGTTGGCGGGTATCATTCCTATTATTGCTCATCCCGAACGAAATCGTCTAATCCAGAACAATCCCGATTTATTGGTTGAATATCTTGGGCAAGGTGCTTTATGTCAAATCACGGCTCAATCGGTCATAGGACTTTTCGGGCGAAAAGTTCAGAGATGGTGTTTTCATTTTTGCAAAGAAAACGGATTTCATTTCATTTCATCAGACGCCCACAATATGGAAGGAAGAACATTTTCAATGAAGGCCGCATATCACCTGCTTGAACGCCGATTTGGAGATCGTCTAGTTCAAAATTTGCAAAATAATGCGTGCTCGGTATGGAACAATCAATTCGTAGAGCCGGAAGAACCCACGATCATGAAGCGTAGATTGTTGTTCTGGTAACAGCCAAATTATATATAAGACACCGTTCTTCATCATAATTGCTGATTTAAATGGGAGGAATACGAGATGGAGTTAAAAGAGTATATGCACATTTTACGTAAACGTTTTTGGATCATCGTAGCCTTTGTTGTTGTTGCTTGCATCGGAGCAGGTGTTAAAAATTATTTTTTTACCGTACCTGTTTATGAGGCAAATGCTAAATTAATCGTTAATCAGGCATATAACGCAGAAGGTTTCCCCAATCTTGATATTGGTTCAATCCAGTCCAACATTAAGGTAATCAACTCTTATATAGAAATAATTAAATCTCCAGCAATTCTCGATAAAGTTTCTGCTAAATACCCCGATCTAGGCATGAGTGGGAGCCAACTGGGGCAGAACATTCAGGTCACTACTGCCAAAGAATCCCAGGTTATGAGTTTAACCGCCATAGGTATATCTTCCGAAAAAGCGGCCAAAACGGTTAACGCCGTTGCCAAAGTGTTCAAATCCCAAATCCCCGCAATTATGAAAGTTGATAATGTAACCATTCTAAGTGAAGCGAAGACTACGGATTCCTCTAGACCCATTAATGTAAATCCTTCTTTAAACATACTCGTCAGTTTTCTTGTAGGACTTTTACTGGCTATAGGTTTTGTATTTCTTTTGGAATACTTGGATGACACCTTAAAAACTGAAGATGAATTAGAGAAAGAACTGGGTATTCCGGCACTCGCTGTTATATCCAAAATTAAGAAAGAAGAAGCTCGCATCTCTAAGCAGACAACATCTCAAAAGCAGGTAGGTGATGGCCAATATGCCACGGTTAACCAAAGATAAAGGGAGTCTAGTTACAATGGCTAATCCCAAGTCTAGTTCATCAGAGGCTTATCGGAAGTTGAGAACCAATATCCAATTTTCATCCATTGATAGTCAGATTCAAACGATCATGATTGCTTCTGCTTTGTCTGGTGAAGGAAAAACAACAACGATAGGCAATCTTGCAGTTGCCTATGCTCAAGAAGGAAAAAAGGTTCTGCTTATGGATACGGATTTACGTAAGCCTGCTGTGCATCGTATGTTTAACTTACCCAACCATGTGGGTCTGACCAGTGTTTTGTCAAGTCAATATAAAGTTAAAGAAGTCTTGAGGGAAACGGATGTGGAAGGATTGCAAGTCCTGTCTTCGGGTCCTATACCGCCCAATCCTTCGGAGATGATTGGTTCACGTAAAATGACGGCTCTGCTCCAGGATCTGAAAGAAGAATATGATGTGATTTTATTTGATACCCCCCCTGTTCTTGCGGTTACAGACGCACTAATTATTAGTTCACTGTGTGATGGCGTAATTCTGGTAGTGAGCGCAGGCAAGGTTAAGAAGGATCTGGTCAAAAAAGCAAAATCACATCTTGAACATGTGAACGCACGAATTCTTGGAGCGGTATTAAACAATATCCAGGTGCCGAAGGGTAGAAATGCTAACTATGGAGAAGATGCATAAAGATTAAGGGGATTGAAGTCAAATAATAAAAGCTTCAAGGTCATGTCTACTATACCTTTATCAATGTAGGCACTCGGTCACACTGTGGGTAGTGTACCTTAGACGTATATCGTCAAGGGTGTGATGTGAGGTTGGGTTTAATGCCCTTTTATGAAATTAAAAGTAAGAATTGCATCAATTTATTTCATGGTTTCATGGATTTAAATGATCCAACTCATGCTTTTAAACATAAAAAAATAATAATGGATAGGGTGGTATTTATGACTAAAGTGAGGAAAGCAATCATTCCCGCAGCCGGATTGGGAACCCGATTTTTACCCGCTACAAAGGCAATGCCTAAAGAAATGCTCCCTATTGTGGATAAACCGACCATTCAATACATCGTTGAAGAAGCTGTAGCTTCCGGGATTGAGGACATTATTATTGTAACGGGCAAGGGAAAACGTGCGATTGAAGATCATTTTGACAGCGCGTTTGAACTGGAGCAAAATCTGCTCGAAAAAGGAAAGCTCAGCTTACTGGAAGAAGTCCGGAAGTCCTCCAACGTTGATATTCATTACATAAGACAGAAGGAAGCGCTGGGACTTGGGCATGCTGTCTGGTGTGCTCGAAATTTTATTGGAAATGAACCGTTTGCTGTATTACTTGGTGATGATATTGTGGTTTCTGATGTGCCGTGCACGAAGCAGTTAATTCAGCAATATGAGAAGGTCAAACAATCAGTACTCGGTGTGAAAACCGTGAGTCCAAGTGAAACCTACCGCTACGGAATTATTGATCCATTGCATACAGAGGGGCGTTTGTCTTCTGTAAACAGCATGGTTGAGAAGCCACCATTGGGTACAGCACCTTCCAATTTGGCAATTATGGGTCGTTACATTTTGACACCTAAAGTTTTTGAGTATCTGGAAGAGCAAAATGTGGGTGCAGGTGGTGAGATCCAACTCACGGATGCGTTGCAAATGCTGAATCGGGATGAAGGAATTAGTGCTTATGATTTTGAAGGCTCACGTTTTGACGTGGGTGAGAAGCTGGGGTATATTCTGACCACACTTGATTTTGCTCTCAAAAATAAAGAATTGCGTGCGCCAGTCCTAATGGCTATTGAAGAGATTTTGATGAAGGAACAATTGAACCAAATGCTTGTAGCAGGAGGGGATAGTCTGTGAAACTTTCGAGACCGGAATACTTAGGGAGTGGAGATGCCCTGGCTAAGGATGGCACTTCGGCAGTATTGGAACAGCCTTACTCGCAACGTGTTGGCGGATATGCTGACGTAATAAAACCGTTTATCGATTTTATTATTGCGGCTGTGCTGTTGCTGATTACATCACCGGTCATGCTTGTTGCAGCGATTATGATTAAACTTGATTCCAAAGGACCTGTGATATTTAGACAAGAACGTTACGGGAAAAACGGAGTTAAATTTAGTATCTATAAGTTCAGAACGATGCGTACGGATGCACCGAAATATAGCATATCGCCAACGACAAGCGATGATCCCAGAATTACCAGACTAGGAAGATTACTTCGGAAGACTAGCCTGGATGAGCTGCCTCAATTGCTTAATATTATCAAAGGAGATATGAGCTTCGTAGGTCCGAGACCTGAAATGAAACGAATCGTAGAAGAAAGCTACACGGATCTGGAGCGCAGACGTTTTCTGGTAAAACCAGGAATTACCGGGCTGTGGCAAGTAAGTGATGTTCGCAAGGAACCGATTCACCATAATCTGCAATATGATTTTCATTATATCTCCAACGTCTCTATGAAGATGGATATTATTATCATTTTTAAAACCGTTGGCGTTATGATCAAAAGTAATACATTTTAACCTACTCATTAGATAATATGGAGTGTGATCGCATTGAAACATGTTGTAGTGACTGGCGCGGCCGGTTTCCTAGGCTCACATTTAGTCAAATCATTAATTGATCAAGGACATCAGGTTACCGGAATAGATAACCTTTCAACAGGCGTTTCTAAAAATCTGCAAGAGGTGGCTAACAGCCCCCTCTTTTTTTTCCGTGAAGCTGATGTTACGTTGTCCGACTCACTGGATTTTCTGGTAGATCAGCCAGTAGATGAAGTCTATCATCTGGCTTCACCCGCTTCACCCAAGTTCTATCAGGCAGATTCGATCGGAACGATCTGGGTGAACACTCGAGGAACCTATCATTTGTTGGAGCTCGCCCGTACCAAAGGAGCAAAGTTCCTATATTCGAGTACGAGTGAAGCTTACGGAGATCCCGAAGTTCATCCGCAGCCTGAGAGTTATCGAGGTAACGTGAACACTTGGGGGCCTAGAGCTTGTTATGATGAGGCCAAGCGTTTGGGTGAAGTGTTTTGTTATGAATACTACACGAAACACGGTGTTTCCGTGAGGGTAGCACGTATTTTTAATACGTATTCATCAGGGCTTCGGAACGATGATGGCCGTGTTATTTCTAACTTTGTGACACAGGCACTTACGGGGCAGGACATTACCGTTTATGGGGATGGCTCGCAAACTCGTTCGTTCTGTTACGTAGATGATAATATTCGTGGTCTGCAAAAATTGATGGAAACGGAAGAAGCGAATGGAGAGATTATTAATATCGGAAATCCTACAGAGTACAGCGTGCTTGAAGTGGCGTATTTGGTAAAAAAGTTAGCCCAATCGGACAGCAAGTTGGTGTTCCTGCCTTTGCCTCAGGATGATCCTAAAGTTCGCCGCCCTGTTATTCAAAAGGCACAGGAAGTGCTCGGTTGGTATCCGGAAATTTCACTAGAAGATGGATTAAAACTAACGATTGAGAACGTTCGTGCCACGTTGCAGGAAACTCCGTGAAACCAATCAAAGTGAGATGAGATGAGTGCAAAAAATATTAATTGCCCACAGTTTGTATCCGCCGGATGTTATTGGCGGGGCTGAAATATCAACGCAAATTCTCGCTCAAACCCTCAATCCCACTTATGACGTTAAAGTCATTACCGTTGGGGGGCATAAGGAAGGAGAATTGCGGATAGATAAGGTCAATGAAATTGAGATATTGAGATTACCATTTAACAATCGGTACTGGATTGGTGACTCGGCCAAGCAATTATCAACTCCGGATAAAGTGCTATGGCGAGTTAAGGATATTTTTAACGTCAGGCAATATCAGCAAATTAAACGTTATCTTACGCAGACTCGTCCGTCTGTAATCCATACTCAGAACATTCCGGGGCTTAGCCTGGCGATCTGGAAAGCGGCGTATGAACTGGATATCCCGGTGGTGCACACGCTTCGAGACTTCTCTTTGATTGAGCCTATTAAGATCGCAGCCTACTCCAAAATGTACAGACAAATTTCCAAGAGATATAGCCGAATGATCTCTGCGGTTATTGGTATATCAGGGCATATTCTCCGGACGCATACAGTGATGGGGTTCTTCGAACACTCCACCAAACATGTGATTCATAATATTGTGGAGAAGAACGAAGTAGTTCAGGATCTGTATGCAAGCAAAGAGGTTCATCATAATCTGCCGCTGGATATTGGATATTTCGGGCAGCTGACCGAAGTGAAGGGTGTTCAGTATTTGATCAATGCAGTAAAACGAGTGGATGAAAAGATTGCGGGAAGATTATTTGTTTTTGGGGATGGTCCCATGCTGGATCAGTTGAAGGAGATGGCCGGTTCGGACACACGTATTATCTTTATGGGGAAACTGGACAAATCGCAAATTGCCCAAAAGATGAAAGACATGGATCTGACCATAGTACCTTCCACATGGAATGAACCGTTCGGCAGAGTGGTCATTGAGTCTTATCAGGTGGGTACGCCAGTCTATGCTTCAAGGGTTGGGGGGATGCCAGAGATTCTATTGGACGCTGAGCAATTTTCATTTGCTTCCCATAGCGTAGAGGAGATTATCAAGGCTATTTTCCACTATTACAATCTGTCTGGACCCGCCAAAAGAGATTTGAAGCATCAATGTTTTGCGCATTGCCAGTCCTTTAATGCAGATTATCTTCTTAAGGAACATAGTGATATCTATGAGAGGTTAATCACGCGTGGAGGTTAAGTTAACACCCAAATGATTTCACTGAATGACAGATCTCATCCATTCGTTCAGGTGAGATCAGAGTCTCCATCTGCTGTTTATGGTATCGCTGAGCTGCCAACCGACGAACGCACATGATCGGGTTGTAATCGAATAACTTTGCAGTGGATAATCAATATTTTTCCTTTTACGAACAGACAGGGTGGATTGATTTAATATACTTTGCTGTCTTGTTTGTTTCGCTCGCTGTAGCGCTTGTTCGTAAAAAGAATATGCTGCCTAGTTTAGATGAGTTCCGTTTGCAGCAGGTGGCCATTGCACTACTGGCTGGAATTGCAGCTGCAAGTCTTACAACTAATGTACTTGAAATATTTCCTGCCAATGTGTTCTTATGGTTTGTTATTGGTAAGGCTCTTGTACAGTCTCGTGATGAATATGATAAGCCACAGAAAGCGGGGTGAGCACAGTGAAGATTTTGCATATTGGGGAATACGTTGTTGGTGGTATGGCAACCTATCTCAATGAGGTTGTTGCATACCAGCGGCAACATTATGATGTCTATTTGTTAATGAGCGCAAATAATAGCGCCACAAGTTTTGATTTGGAGCAGGATCATATTTTGCAATACAAATACAAGCGTCATCCTAAGTACTTTCTCTCGGCGATGTGGCAGATTTACCAGACTATACGTAAATTGAAACCGGATATTATTCACATTCACAGCTCATTTGCGGGATTGCTCGTAAGGGGCTTGTTTTTTGTTCTGCCAAGGAAGGCCCATATTTTTTATTGTTCTCACGGTTGGGCATTTCTTATGGATACGAAGCCGTTATATAAGAAGGGCTACTTGTTTATCGAGAAATTGATGTCATATAAAACGGATGTAATTATTAATATTTCTAAACATGAGCTCGAAAGTTCTATAAAGCTGGGGCTGTCGGCCTCCAAGTCCAAGTTGGTGTATAACGGTGTGCGAGAGCGTGAAAGTGTCAATTTTAACTTATGGAATGAGGCAGACAGAGAGCCTGAAATCGTTCGGTTATTGTTTGTAGGCAGGTATGATCGGCAAAAAGGACTGGATGTGCTGCTGCAAATATTGAATGATCATCCTGAATTGCAGAATTATATTCGTTTATATGTTATTGGGGATAGCGTGTTGGAGAATAATGAATGGAACTTTCCAGACAATGTTATCCGTTTGGGTTGGGTGAATAATGCAGATATCGATCGTTATTATCAGCAGTGTGACGCAGTAATCATGCCTTCTCGTTGGGAAGGGTTTGGACTGGTCGCTGTGGAGGCTATGAAAAACTTCAAGCCTGTTATTGCAAGCAATCGCGGAGCTCTGCCTGAACTGGTTGAGCACGGAAGAAGCGGATATTTATTTGACATCGAACATTCTCATGAACTGCTGCAGATTCTCAAACATCTTAATAAGGATGAACTGAAGAGGATGGGTGAAGCAGGATATGCCTTGTATAAGACAAAGTTTAGCGCTGAGCGAATGAATGAAGAGATTGTAAGTCTCTATCATCATGCCTATGCAGGAAGTTCATCCCAGGGAGGGGCTGCAACGGGTCGTTTGGAACTTTCAAAGAGAGCTGGAGATGTTCATGACTAAAATATATATTAATGCCCGGTTTCTCACCCAAACTATTACTGGAGTGCAACGATATGCACTTGAACTTGTGAAAGAGATGGATGAGATGATTGATCGGGGAGAAATCGATCCTGCAAAGTACGAGTTTTGTCTGCTGTCACCTTCCAACATAGTCACTCAGCCTGATTTCAAGCATATTCATCACAAAGAAGTCGGTAAGCTGAAAGGACATCTATGGGAACAACTCGAGCTCCCCTTTCATGCGAAAAATGGGCTGTTAATCAATCTATGTAACACAGGGCCAGCTTTTAACAAAAATCAGATTGTAACCATCCATGATGCCGCTGTGTTCAACTACCCAAAGGCTTTTTCTTTTGCTTTCCGTGCTTGGTACAAATTTTTGATGGTTCGACTGGGGAAAACGTCCAAGAAGATTATTACTGTATCTCACTTCTCCAAAGGAGAACTGATGCAGCACTGTAAAATAGCGGAGCACAAGCTCGTGGTCACTCATCTGGGTATTGATCACATTCATCGAAAAAAGGCAGCTGCAGGAACGATCGAAAAATATGGTATTCAATCACCTTATGTCTTAGCCGTGAGTACGATGAATCCCTATAAAAACTTCAACTTGATTTTTGAAGTTTTACCTGAGATCGAAGCTCACAATCTGAACGTTGTTATTGTTGGGTCTAAAAACAGTAAAGTTTTTGGTGAACAGACATGGGCCAAATCCGATGCAGTTAATTGGGTGGGCTATGTTACAGATGAGGAATTAAAGGCGCTTTACGAGGATGCGGCTGGGTTTATATTCCCTTCCTTGTATGAAGGCTTCGGCTTGCCGCCTTTGGAAGCAATGGCGGCAGGTTGCCCGGTTATTGTATCTTCTCGTGCATCCATTCCAGAAGTTTGTGGGGATGCTGTTTTGTATTTTAATCCAGATAGTCCGAAAGAAGCAGCTTCACAATTGATTGAAATTACATCAAATCCAGAATTGAGCAAGCAAATGTCTTATAAAGGAAAAGATCACTCGGGTCTGTTTTCCTGGAACAAATGTGCTAAAGACACGGTGAACATCATTATGAACACGATGTAGATACTCTTTCCATAAGACCTCTCAAGGGAGATAAAATGTATGAATAAGGTATTTGTTGCTATTGATTTCCCGCCGGAAAAAGGAGGGATACATGATTATGCTTATGGACTTATATCTCAGATTTCTGCAGAAGAGACCACGGTTCTAACGAATAAAATAAAGGATGTTGCAGCGTCCGAACAATTTGACCAGAAGACCGATTTCGAGATTATCCGGAAACGAATCTTTTGGAATTCCAATAAGCTCCTGCTCATCGTATCGCAGCTTATCCTAGTCTTCCAGCTTATTATTCTGAAATGGCGCAAAAAGGCCGACGAAATACACTTTGTTAACATATTCCCAGTAGGCATCGCAGGCCCGTTTATGAAAACTTTTTTTGGGGTTAAATATTTCCCTTATGTTCATGGCCTGGATGTTATGGGGATGGTGAACAGCAAGTTATTCCCACTCCTTTTGTTCATTTTGAGGCGGTCTGACAAGGTGATTGCCAATAGCCAGTATACCAAGTCAAAGCTGGTGGAGCTCGGCATTCCGGAGATGCAGATTGTCATTATTCCACCAGGGTTAAACGTAAGCAAACTAAACGGTGGTTCTGATTTCAATGAAGACATTCGCGATAAATATGATCTGCATGGCAAAAAAGTGATGATAACCGTCTCTCGTTTGGTTGAGCGCAAGGGACATGATGTCACTCTTAAAGCTATTAGTCATGTAATCAAGCGGATTCCTAATCTGAAATATCTAATATGTGGAGATGGTCCATACAGAGGCGAATTGGAACGTCTGGTGAAGCAGTACGGGTTAGATTCTGTAGTCGTATTCACAGGCGGTATCACTGACCACGAGCTGCATCAGTTATATGAAGGTTCTGATCTGTTTGTCATGCCTAGCCGTGATATTAAGGAAAAAGGTGATGTGGAAGGTTTCGGAATTGTATTTCTTGAAGCCAATTACTACAGATTACCTGTGATTGCGGGCAACAGCGGCGGAATTCCTGACGCAGTAAAGGACGAGATAACTGGTTATCTTGTAAATCCTCTGGATGAAAAGGAAATTGCCAATCGTATCGAAGAATTGATTACAGATGAAGGACTAGCCAGAACGATGGGAAATAACGGTCATGACTGGGTTATTAATCATTGCTTATGGTCGCATCGCGGACAGCTGTTGAAGCAATTAGCATGAACAAATAAAACTGTATATTTGGGGTGAGATAATGAGGGCTTCAGTATCCATTTGCACACACAACAGAGCAATAGACACGATGCAGGCTGTTGAAAGTGTTTTGAATGGGGACACGGGTAATGCTGATTACGAGATTCTGGTTATTGATAATAATTCAACGGATAACACAAAAGAATTATTCGACTCTCTTAACATGCCAGCGCATGTTCGCTATATTTTCGAGCCTCAATTAGGATTATCCTATGCAAGAAATAGAGCGATACAGGAAGCGAAGGGAGAGTTTATTTTATTCCTGGATGATGACGCACTAGCGTGTTCTACCTGGATTAAAGAAGTCATTAAAATTTTTGATATGGATTCCCAAATTGGTTGTGTTGGTGGAAAAATAGTACCTATCTGGGAGGGGGGGAAACCTGATTGGATACCACATGATATCGTTAGTCTGTACACGCTGATGGATTTTTCTAGCGAAATTGTGGAAATGCAGGCGCCCTCTATTCCTTTTGGAGCTAATGTAGCTTTCAGGATGAGTATTTTTCAGCAGATTAAACCATTTAGAGAAGATTTGGGACGTGTAGGTAGCAATTTAATGTCAAGTGAAGAAAGCGAGCTAATTGGTCGAGTTCGTCTAGAATATAAAGTTTTTTACAGTCCATACGCTATTGTAGAGCACAAAATAGCAAAAAGTAGGCTAACTAAACGTTGGTTACTGCGAAGAGTTTATTGGCAAGGCATTAGTGATGCAACACGTTATAAGAAGAGTGGATGGGGAATATTCAAGCATACTATTAGGATTGTTCAGGCGGCGTTATTAATATTAATCTCATTTAATAATGTCCAAAAGGTAATGAGTGAAATGGCAAAAATATCTTATCGTAACGGAACGATCGTAGGGTCTTTCCGGAACAGCAGAGGACTGAACACCTGATGAATATGGCAATTGCCAAAAAGCCAAGGCAGCTTAGCATGGTGCAGACCATTTTTATGACCAGTGTTGCCAATATTCTTATTATGGCTGTGACGACTCTCACTTCTATTATTACAGCTCGAATGTTCGGGGCAACAGGTAAAGGTGAACTTGCTGCTGTACTGTTTTGGCCCGCCTTTATATCTGGTCTAGCTGCATTTGGTCTACCAACCTCGTTAATCTACAATGTGAAAAAAAACATAAATCAATTACCAACATACATCAGCATGAGCTTTGCGGTTCAAATTCCTATCAGCTTGATAGCTGGGATTGTAAGTTGGTTTGGCATCTCTTTCTGGCTCTCCGGATATTCGGAATCGGTCGTTTCCATTGCGCGCTGGTATACCGTATCCATGGTTCCTGTAATGCTGTTAATGGGAGTGCTTGCAGCAGCCGCCCAAGGAACGGATAAATTCCATATTTATAATCTATCAAGGTTGTTTGCTCCCTTATTTAATCTTGTTGGTCTGGTACTGCTGTGGATAACAGGCATATTAACAGTGGAAAGAGCAATCATTGTTAGTTTTGCAGCTAATATACTTGTATTAATCTGTTACATTTATGCCATGAGGCAGCAAATATTCAGTTCAGCAAGCAAGCTGGTGAGTCAATTTAGAACCTGTATTCACCTATTCAGTTATGGTATTCGAGTATACGGTGTGGAGCTGCTTGGTACTTTGTATAACCAGTTTGATAAAATAATTATTTTGGCTTTACTTACACCCAAAGATTTTGGGTTGTATTCGGTTGTTTTTGCCCTCTCCCGAATGTTTAACGTAGTTCAGACTGCGATAACGAATGTGATCTTTCCAAAGGTCGCAGGCATGGAGCAGCAGAAGGTACTGACTCTTGTAGGCAGAGCCTTCCGTATTAGTATGGTTCTTATGACGATCATCATCATACCTAGTATGCTGATTGGTCGTTTTTTTATTGGAATACTGTTCGGACCGGAATTTCTTGAAGCTAGCGGTGTGTTTTATTTGTTATCTCTGGAATGCATTGTTGGCGGAGGTTCCTGGATTCTGGCTTCGGCGTTTAATGCGTTGGGAAGACCTGGTGTAATCGTACTCCGGCAGATTGTAGCATTGGCAGTGACGATTACTTTATTTTTTGTGCTCACTCCACTACTGGGCTTATACGGAATAGGGTTAGCATTATTGCTCGGTTCCTTTGTACGCATGTTGATGTCACTTGCATCCGTATCCATTATTTTCAAAATGCCTATGCATAAGATGCTGTACAACAAGGAAGATATTACTTTTCTAAAGGAAAGATTGAGAGAGAAAAATATACTCAAAGGAGCCGGAAAAGATGCCAAACGTGCAAAGGATTCATCCCATGGATGAGTTAAAAAAGCGGCTTGAATTGATATTGGAGATCGTACCTCCTAAATCCAAAATTTATTATATTGATTATCCGGTTTATAGTAACGGCGGCGATATATTAATAATGAAAGGAGCAGAGGCTTTTTTTAAGAGCAACCACATTCACGTTTCAGCAAGATATAGCGTGCATGATTTTCATGAAAACATTCATATCCCAGAAGACCACATTATTGTTCTTAGTGGGGGAGGTAATTTCGGGGATTTGTATGATGCTCATCAGAAGGTGAGAGAAACAGTTGTTCAGAATTATCCTCGACACAAAATAGTGATTTTGCCTCAGACTATCTTCTATAAAGAGGAAAGCAATATTCTTAAAACAGCAGCAATTTTTAATAAACATACAAATCTCCATTTATATGTGCGAGATGAGTCATCTTATCTGTTGGCATCTACGTATTTTATAAATTGTCATGTTGCTCTTCTTCCAGATATGGCGCATCAACTTTGGCCAATAGAAGTGAAGATTAACCCAAGCAAAGAGAGACTCAATTTTTATAGAACCGATATTGAAAAAAATTCAGAACAAACACAGATGGAAGTACAAGGCGATAATCAGGATTGGCCAACATTATATAACAGATATGAAAAGAAACTTATTTATTACATCAGTAAAGGACTGAAAAAGCGGGCGTCACGAGCCATTTCACAGTTTTTATGGATGAAATATAGTGATTATCTGGTGAATAAGGCTATTCGTTGTTTCGCGGATTATCGCATGATTCATTCTTCCAGATTACACGGACATATCTTATCCTGCCTTATGTCAAAACCCAATGTACTGATTGATAACTCCTACGGGAAAAACTCGGGATATTATCGAATATGGACTCATGAAGTAAACACGGCAAACATGGATACCTCCTCAAAAACGATCTCTCAACCTACACCTAAGTATATGGAAACAACCGCAACAGTTTAAAAAAATGGGCTCAATGTGTGTAAAATATAGAGAGTGGAGTGATAACCATGAGAATCGTACTTCTCTCCGGTGGATCAGGCAAGAGGTTATGGCCCTTATCCAACGATACGAGATCGAAGCAGTTCTTGAAAGTACTGGAGGGCCCTGAAGGGCAGACGGAATCCATGGTTCAACGGGTATGGAGGCAACTGCAGCATACGGGATTAAGCGAACAGGCCACGATTGCAACGAGCAAGCCGCAGGTGGAAATTTTACGGAGTCAACTGGGCGATGAGGTTGAGCTTGTCGTAGAGCCAGAACGCAGAGATACCTTTCCCGCGATTGCCTTGTCAGCTGTTTATCTGTACTCGGTACAGGGCGTCAGTCTGAACGAAACGGTTGCTGTACTTCCCGTTGATCCATATGTGGAGGAATCCTTTTTCTATAAAGTTACGGAGCTTGAAGGAGTGTTGGATGAGTCTGGTGCGGAGCTCGCACTAATCGGGGTAAAGCCCACTTATCCTTCGGAGAAATACGGTTATATTATTCCTGATCCACATGAAACCGAAAAACATAACCATTACGCCAAAGTATCACGTTTTCAAGAAAAACCCTGTGAGACTGAAGCGGCAGAGATGATAGAGCAATCTGCCCTTTGGAATTGCGGGGTTTTTGCATTCAAGCTGAACTATCTGATTAATCTGCTGATCTCCCTTGAACTGCCAATTCAGTATGAAGAGATGCTCAAACAATACGGAAGATTACAGAAAATTAGCTTTGATTATCAAGTAGTCGAAAAAGCCAGTCACATTGTGGTTACACCTTATGAGGGATATTGGAAAGATCTCGGTACATGGAATACGCTGACGGACGAAATGAGTACCCATATTGTGGGCAAAGGTGTAATGACGAATAGCTCGGTAAACACACATCTGATCAATGAGTTGAATATTCCGGTGTGTGTGCTGGGAGTATCCAACCTTATTGTTGCGACCAGTCCGGATGGAATTCTGGTTAGTGAGAAAGAGGCAAGTCCACAGATTAAAGAGATTCTTAAGGATGATAATCAACGTCCTATGTATGAGGAACGCCGCTGGGGTTGTTACAAGGTGCTTGATTACACGCGTAATGCCAGAGGAGAAGAGGTATTAACCAAACGCATTATTGTTGGGGCAGATAAGAATTTTTCTTATCAATACCATCTCAAACGAAATGAAGTATGGACAGTTGTTTCGGGACAGGGCGAACTGATTCTGGATGGTGAACTGAGATTGCTTAATCAAGGGGATGTTATCTCCATTCTGGCAGGTAGTAAACACAGTGTGAAAGCCGTAACCGAACTTGAAATCATTGAAGTTCAGATGGGCAGTGAGCTGGTGGAAGAGGATATCGTGCGAATCGAGATGGAATGGACAGATATTATCCAAAATTGCGTGAATTGGGGGAAAACAAGATGAATATTGCGGTGATTGGAACAGGGTATGTAGGTCTTGTATCGGGAGTATGCTTTTCGGAGATCGGCAACCAAGTCATCTGTGTGGACAACAATGAGGCCAAAGTAGAGATGCTCAACGAGGGCAACGTGCCCATCTATGAGCCTGGCCTCAAAGAGTTGATGGCTTCCAACATGCAAGCAGGCAAACTATCATTCACCTCCAATATTGCTGAAGCGATTAGCCAGTCGGATATTATCTTTATCGCTGTAGGCACGCCTTCTCTTCCGAGCGGAGAAGCCAACCTGAGCTATGTGGAGCAAGTAGCTATAGAGATTGGAAGTCACATTGAAAGCTACAAAATTATCGTGACCAAAAGCACCGTTCCTGTAGGCACCAATGATCGTGTCCGTGAGCTGATTAGCAGTATTTCATCTCAGCCTTTCGATGTGGCTTCTGTTCCCGAATTCCTCCGGGAAGGATCTGCGGTCAAGGATACGCTGAATCCTGACCGGATTGTCATTGGAACAGACAGTGATCGGGCGATTAAAACACTGAAGAAACTTCATCGGCCATTGACCGAGAACCTGATCATTACGGATATTCGATCAGCCGAAATGATTAAATATGCTTCCAATGCATTTCTCGCAACCAAAATCTCATTCATTAATGAAATCTCGAATATATGTGAAAAAGTAGGAGCCGACGTTACAAGAGTAGCCGAAGGCATGGGCTATGATAAGCGTATAGGAGCTTCCTTTTTGAAGGCAGGCATTGGTTATGGAGGTTCATGCTTTCCAAAAGATACACAGGCTTTAATTCAGATCGCAGGCATGGTCGATTATGATTTCAGACTGTTAAAATCCGTTGTCCAAGTAAACCAAGATCAGCGTTTACATGTCATTCACAAACTGGAAGAGGCGCTGGGATCTTTAAAAGGAAAAACAATTGCTGTCTGGGGGTTAGCTTTTAAACCGGAGACAGATGACGTGCGGGATGCTCCAGCGATCGATATCATTCAGCATTTAAGTGATGCTGGAGCAGTCATTAAGGCCTACGATCCCATCGCAACTGCGAATTTCCGTAAAGAGGTAGATGTCGCCTCCATCACGTGGGAAGAGAATCCACTTCATGCTGCGGAAGGAGCAGACGCTTTGTGCGTTTTGACTGAATGGAAGGAATTCGCTCATATCGATTTGAATGAACTGGTCAAAATCATGAAGGATCCAATTATGATTGATGGTCGTAATTTGTATAGTGCTGAACAGGTGCAGGCGTCTAATCTTCAATATTATTCGGTAGGTCGTCCGGGTTTGACGAAGCTGGAAGGGAAAGCGGCAGCAATCATTTAACCGCTATTCATCATCTTGAATGTGAGTGAGGAAGAACACATGAAAAAGTGGATGAAAGTTACCATCTGGATTGTTTCCTTGTTTGTAGTTGTTGTGTTTGGTTATGCCATATATCTCTATCAATCCGTTAAATCAACCGCTGACCAAATCTATGAGCCCCGGAATCCTGTAAAGCCCGTCTCGGTCACAGATAGCAGAGGTGGGCTACCAGTGGATATCAACAGTAAAGAGCCTTTTAATGCACTTATTCTTGGCGTGGATGAGCGTCCTAATGATCGAGGGCGCTCGGATACGATGATTGTACTGAGTGTGAACCCAGAAAAAAAACAAGTGCTCATGTTTAATATTCCAAGGGATACAAGGACAGACATTGTGGGACACAATACAGTAGATAAGATCAATCATGCTTATGCCTTCGGAGGCGTGGACATGTCGGTAAATACCGTTGAGCAATTTTTGGGAGTCCCCATTCATTATTATATGAAAGTGGATATGGAGGGCTTTGCCAAAATCATTGACCTGGTCGGAGGCGTGGATGTAAATAATCCTTTTGCATTTGATTATGAGGGCCAGAGTTATGATCAAGGGAATATTCATCTGGACGGTGTTGCTGCGCTCGGTTTTTCAAGAATGCGCTATGATGACCCGAAAGGGGATTTGGGTCGTAATGATCGACAGCGTGAGGTTCTGAAGCAGATGCTTAAGAATACGATGCAATTCTCCAGTGTACTTCATATCCAGAATATGCTTGATGAACTAGGTACTCATGTCAGAACGGATGTTACTTTTGATGAGATGAAGGAACTTCTCCTTGATTATCGTAATGATCTGGAGAATGTAGATACGGTGGAAATTAAGGGTAAAGGCGAGAAAATCAATGGGATTTATTATTACATCGTGGATCAGCAGGAAAAAGATCGCATTCACGGAATAATTGAAGAACATTTGGAGAAATAAACAGAAATAATGAAAGGCTTATGAAAGTGGTGAGGACCATGCTTATGGAGGAGGATTACGGGAAACGAAGGCATAAGCATAGACGTAATAAACGACCTTATGTTTATATCTTGTCACTGCTTCTGATTGCGGCGTGGGTTTTGGTGATTTGGCACTTTTCGACCCAATCATATCAGCAGCAGACCATCCAGCCTTGGCTGCATAAATGGTCTGAAAAGGTAAAGATCGGATTTGCGCTACCTGATGTGCAATTCACATACGGTGAGCTTGATTATTCCTTAAGACAACGACCGTATGATTTTGTTGAGTTCATATTTCGGAAAAGTGCACATTTATTTGTATATGCTGTGCTGGCGGTGCTTATCTATGGTGGGCTGAGATACAGGAAAATGCGGATGTTCACTTGTATCGCTGCTGCCCTGGCCGTAGTAGCGGTTATCGCCTCCATTGATGAATATATTCAACAGTTCAGCCCTAACCGGACGAGTTCAATCCGTGATGTCGGCGTAGATCTGCTTGGCGGATGTGGCGGAATTGCCTTATATATAGGGGTTAATGTCGTTTTCAGAAGATTCAGGTCTCCAAGGCGATCATCAGTCAAAAGAAAGTGATTTCCCAGGAAATGCTGCTCGCTAGTTCCCGCTTCTACTTGCTTGCTATCCATCATAAGTATGGAAGTAGGACAAGGGGGGACGGGGCATGCTGCGAAGAAGGAACCGGAATGCGTTACTTAAAAAGATCGGATTCATAGCACTTGTGCTGCTGCTGTTGTGGCTCATAGTCAGAACCATCCCATATCTGTTTCGTGCAGATGCACCAGATGAAGCTGCTTCCATTGCCCAAGAGTTTTACAAATATGAGCAGACGGGTGATTTCGGCAGTTCATGGGAGTTGTTTCATCCATTGATGAAAGAGCGCTTTCCCAAAAGCGCTTATTTACAGTCGAGAGCGCATATCTTCATGCAGCATTTTGGGGTGGAAACCTTTGATCTGGAGATGGAAAAACCAGAGCGAGAGTTTGACGTTACGGTAATTGATGGCGTTAAGCCATTTGCAGAGGCATATCGCATTGGTGTTACCCAGAAGTTTACGGGAACCTTTGGTCAATTTAAAATCGTGCAGAATTGTTATATCGTAAAGGATGGGGACGATTGGACATTGCTTTGGTATTATCCGAAGAATGGAGATACCGAGACTCAGCATGACAAAACTGAATGATAGTATTAACCCATACTATGTGCCGAATTGTATCATTTGTACTTGAAAAGGCTCTATGAATGCGAGACTTTAGTCGCATTTATAGAGCTTTTTTTGCATTTCATTTCTTTTTAAACCTTTAAGGGGTTGACATTAGTCCCGGTGTCAAGTAAATTACGAGTTAGATACAAAATGTATCAAAATTCAGCGTCTAACGACAAATAACAGGGACTTCAATGCTCCTTGTGAGGGGAAGGAATATCATTGATTGAAACGGACCGCTTTTACTGTGTCAGTTGTGGGATGATTGTGTCGGTCGCTAGGGGCTCTGTCGAACTAAAGGAAGAGGACTGTGGAGGCAATCACGTATTTCGCACCGGATTTTATCGGAGTGAGATGCCGCTTGGATGCTGTGAAGCGTGTGTAGTTCAAACGAAACGTCAGGGGAAATCCCAGTTTGCGGGACAATATACTAAAGATTATGATACACTATCTTCATATGAGAAGCGGGCATGATGTGAATGCCCGTTGATGAAGGAGGAAATGGAATGCAGCAGGAGCCGGTCGTCCGTCTTCAGGGCGTCAGTAAAATCATCTCCTCCCGATCATTGGTCAGTGACCTGACTCTGGATATTTCTCCGGGGCAGGTTTTTGGTTTTTTAGGACCCAATGGGGCGGGGAAAACAACAACGATTCGAATGATGGTAGGGCTGATGTCCATCAGTCAAGGAGATATCATCATCTCGGGACACAGTGTAAAGAATGAATTTGAACAGGCCATCGCTCAGGTTGGGGCTATTGTCGAGAATCCAGAAATGTACAAGTTTCTGACCGGATATCAAAATCTCGTTCACTTTGCCCGGATGTCACCTGGTATTACGAAAGAACGCATTGCCGAGACGATTGAACGTGTTGGGCTTACAGCACGCATTCATGACAAGGTAAAGACCTATTCTCTGGGTATGCGCCAGCGTCTGGGCGTGGCCCAAGCCATATTACATAAACCAAAGTTGTTGGTACTGGATGAACCCACCAATGGGCTCGATCCACAGGGAATACGGGAACTTAGGGATTATTTGCGTCAGCTCTGTCAGGAGGAAGGGATCACCGTCTTTGTATCCAGCCACTTGTTGTCGGAGATGGAATTGATGTGTGATACCGTTGCGATTATCCAAAATGGCAAATTGATTGATGTGAGAAATCTCAGAGCTGAGGCGGGAGCAGACGTACTTACTGAAGTTGCTTTTGAGGTAAATGATGCTCCACGTGCAGCCGAACGAATTAGCGAAGCTACAGTTCAGGGCAATGCCATTGTGATTCGTTTATCCCGTGAGCAGATTCCGGACTTGAATGCGAGGCTGGTCAGTGAAGGGTTCCAGGTATACGGTATCCGTAGCGTAACCCATACGCTGGAAGATCAATTTTTGCAGGTGACTGGGGGCGGAAGCATTGGGTAATTTCGGCAATCTCATTATGAATGAAAACATGAAAATTTTCCGTCGTCCGCGTACTTGGATTATGTTATCTATTCTGGCATTAATTTCGCTGTTGATGCCGGTTCTGCTCAATGAAGGCATGGGGTCCAGTGAAGTTCCATACTGGCAAGCAGCTATTACTACCGTTCAGGTCGTCTTTTTCCTGAATACTATCTTCTGTGTCGTCATTGCAGCCGAAGCGGTGGCCGGAGAGTTCACTTGGGGAACCATTAAACTACTGTTGATTCGTCCGTGGTCACGCAGCAAAATACTGGCATCCAAATATTTGTCCGTGATTGGATTCAGTATTCTGAGTACGTTACTTGTTGTTATTATGGCAACCGTAATGTCGTATATGCTGTTCTCCCATTCCGTAACTCCGGATGGAAGCGGTGCTTCTGCATCACACGCATTTGCACTATGGGGATATCTGTACGTGGACTTGTTTATTACGCTCGCTATTGCCTTTATGGTCTCCTCCGTGTTTCGTTCGGGAGCTCTGGCCATCGGTTTGTCTCTATTTATCATGTTTACACAGAATTTGTTCTCATTGATCTTCAATCCCGTTCGTTATGAATGGGCCAAGTATGTTCTGTTCAATAACATGGATCTCAGTCGGTATATGGATCCAGTGACGGACTTTAGTATGTTTGACGGTGGGAATACAGGCATGACACTTGGCTTTTCTGTTGCTGTGCTAGCTGTATATTATGTTGTTTTCATGTTGATCTCATGGGTTGTATTCAACAAAAGAGATGTGGCAGGCTAATCGCCTGCTTCTTTTTTTTACCCAATTTCTCCTTCAGGATGGAAAAGAGAGTATATTCAGCATTCGCTGTGGCATGACTAGCATTTAAGGGTACATATAATCATACATAAGAATACGGCTTGGAATGGAACACGCTGTCCAAGCTGTATTAAGTTGCATGACATACATATTATCGCCGCAGTCGTATTTGGCAGAGCAGCGTATGGAGGGATCACGTTTCTTGATAAACAACAAGTTTTACCGTATATGCACAGCAATTATTTTGCTGCTGCTCATCGTGTATTTGGGGGATAAAGTCAACTTTATTTTCAGCCCCCTGACCTCGCTGATTCACATCATCATTATTCCGCTGCTGATTGCTGGTTTCTTCTATTATCTGCTGCGTCCGCTCGTCGACTATATGGAACGGCACAAAATGAAACGTGCACTGTCAGTCCTTATTATTTACGTGGTAATTGCGCTGATTATGGCAGGATTCAGTGTGCTTGTATGGCCTTCACTGCGTGAACAACTGTTGAATTTTGTGGAGAATGCCCCGGTACTGGTTACATCGCTCAGTGATCAGTTGGCTGAATTCGAAAAGAGTGGTTTCCTTTCAAAATATATACCTGAGGATTCCGATCTGTTCTCACGCTTCTCCGATTTTCTAAGTCAAGGAATTGCCCAGGTAACGGATTATGTATCCGGATTGTTTTCTGTCGTATCTAATCTGGTCATCATTCTGGCGACGTTCCCGATCATGCTGTATTACATGCTCAAGGAAGGCAGCAAATTTGGAACTAATCTTACACTGTTGCTCCCGAGACGTTACCGTAAAGATGGAGAAGAGACGGTACATGAAATCGATGAAGCTTTGAGCAGCTACATTGTAGGTCGTGTCATTGTCAATGTAGCCTTGGGCATCCTGATGTATATTGGTTTTCTCTTTCTCGGTTTGCCATATGCATTACTCCTGACGGCCGTATCCATTATCCTGAACTTCATTCCTTATGTAGGGGCTTTGCTGGCAGCCATTCCTGTCGTCATTGTGGGGTTCATTGAATCACCTTCAATGGCGATCTGGTCGCTTGTCATCATTGTTATCGCTCAGCAAATTCAAGATAATCTGATCTCTCCTTATGTCTATGGCAAACAGTTGGACATTCATCCGTTGACTACCGTCATCTTACTGCTTGTAGGTGCAGACCTGGGGAACATTCTTGGGATGATTATCGTTATTCCGTTATATATGATCATCAAAATTATTTTCCGGAAGATTCAGAATCGAATCGTCGAAGACAAGGCAGATCCAGCCAATTAATTCAACTAAGGTGCTAACAACTCTAGGCACCTTATCGTGTGAATTAGCATGAGTGGCCAAGGCTAACGAACTTCAGGGTCTCTTTTACGCCGGAAAAATGCGAAAGGACCAGCAGATCAAGGCATTAGAGTGTCTGCGATTCGTTAAACTGTTGTAACAGTGAAAATAGGGCCAATAGAACGTGCTCGATTCGTTAGATATTCGCCGCGAGAGCGAACTATGCTAAACAGCAAGTATCGCTAACCGCGACTCATCCCAATACGCCTGCCATATGAAAAAGGTGGTATCCATCATCTTCACGACGATGGACACCACCTTTTAGTGTATCTATATTGAAGAAGCGAGTTTATTAATTCGTCTCGTCTTCATCAGTGTAGTCGGACATGGTCAGCGGTTCCTTAGGAACAACGGCGACTTTGTAGAAGCGATTTTTGTCTTTTTCCAGCAACACGAAGGTGAGATTCTCGAACTCATATTCTTCCTGTTCATTCATCTCTGGACGATGGCTATAAAGCCATCCGCCAATGGTATCCCATTCGTCAGCATCCAGGTTTGACGTGAACATATCGTTTACTTTGGACAAGGACACCTTGCCATCCATAATGACATAGTTTTCATTGATAACCTGAATATCCTCCACTTCGTCTGCGTCGAACTCATCCCGAATTTCTCCGACAATCTGTTCAAGCACATCCTCAATCGTTACAATCCCGGACGTACCTCCATACTCATCGACCAGCACGGCAATATGCACGCCATCCTTCTGCATTTTCTTGAGCAGGTCCTTGACCGGAGTCGTTTCGTGAACAGCCGATACCGGCTGAATGAGGGAAGAGAGATCGACAGGTTCTTCGTTCCCGTACAACTCCAGGAAAAATTGTTTGGTATTTATGATACCGATAATATCGTCTTTGCTCTCATTTACTACTGGAAAACGGGTGTATTGTTCTTGACGGATAATATCCAGGTTTTCCTCGTTCGATCTATTGACATAAAGGCAGACCATATCAGTCCGGGGTACCATGATTTCTTTGGCAAGCATCTCATCAAAAGCAAAAATTCGGCTTACATATCCGAACTCGGCTTGGTTGATTTTGCCGCTCTCAAAGCTTTCATTAATGATAAACTGTAATTCTTCTTCGGAGTGCGCATCTTCATGCTCCGATGCAGGTTTGATTCCGAACAACTTGACCAGTTGATTCGCTGAGCTGTTTAACAGCCAGATAAAAGGATACATAATTCGGTTAAACCAGATGATAGGTGTAGACGTCAGCAGAGCAACGGCTTCGGCTTTACGGATTGCAATCGTTTTAGGTGCAAGTTCGCCAACTACCACATGCAAATACGTGATGGCAACAAACGCAATAACAAACGATAAGAATGAAGAAACTGCCTCAGGCATGTTCATGCTTTCGAACACAGGGTGGAGAATTTTCTCTACCGTGGGTTCTCCCAGCCAGCCCAGTCCCAGAGATGTAATCGTGATACCCAACTGACAGGCGGACAAATATCCATCCAGGTTGGCAACGGCTTGTTTAACAGCCAAGGCACGCTTGTTTCCTTCTGCAATCATTTGGTCAATCCGGCTCGGACGAATCCGTACCAGAGCGAACTCCACTGCAACAAAAAACGCCGAAAGTCCTATCAAAAATGCAACCAATACTAAATTTAACGCATACCTCTCACTTTCCATTAACTAGTCTTCTCCTTTAAGTAATAAGTTTTTAACGAATATTATATCTAATTTTACGTAAGAAGACCACCTTCCAATCAAGAAAAGAGGAAGAGTCTGGAAGGCAGAGTATGCGAAATGGCGATGGAGTGCTGATCCGCAGACTGTAATGAATCATATGTAGAGGGGAACACAGTCAGAATATACAACGCCAAAGCATGGCAAGAACTGGCTGAGCACTGTTACAGATGCGCTGTGTATGTAAAATTTTATCTAAGCAAACGTTACGAACAGTGCATACATTGGGTATCTAATGATTAGCTAAAGGCTTTATCGTCAAAGCTTGTACAGTGAGAGAGAACGGCAAGGTTATCCCTTGCCATGAGGAGGAAGCCGAATGTTTTGGCTGGTCATTATATTGCTCGTATTTACTTTTCAGGCAGCCACCATTCTGTTGCTGGAATTCCGTAATCCGGCGAAAGCTGTGGCATGGCTTTTTATTTTATTCTGTGTACCCTTGATCGGCTTTGTTGTGTATTATTTTGTCGCCCAGGACTACAGCAAACGAAAGAAGGTCCGTAAGGGCGGTTCGCGAATCTTTCGGGAAATACGGGAAACGATCTGGGAGCAGGCTCATATTGTCGAGCATGCAGATCAGATGTCTGGCAGCCGATATAATCATCAGCATCGTTTGTTTAACCTGCTGTCACACCTGTCTGAGAGCCCAATTACAGGTTGCAATCGGAGTCAAGTACTGACGAATGGTGAAGAGACATTTGAAGCCATGTTGAGGGCAATGGAACAGGCAGAGCACCATCTGCATGTTGAATTTTATATTTTTCGGGATGATGTCATCAGTACAAAGTTTCAGGACGTGATGATTCGCAAGGCGAAAGAAGGCGTCAAAGTGCGTTTGATCTGCGATGGACTCGGCAGTCACAAGATGAGCTGGAGCTTTATCCGCAAGTTTCAGGACGCAGGCGTGGAGTTTCATTATTTTCTGCCGCCGCTCATTGCAACGATTGACCGAAGGGTGAATTACCGGAATCACCGTAAAATTGTTGTGGTGGATGGAAGGATTGGATTTGTGGGTGGAATTAATATAGGTGATGATTATCTCGGACAATATCCGGAGGTTGGATTCTGGCGCGATACCCATGTACAGATTGAAGGAGATGCCGTATATTTCCTGCAAAATACGTTCCTGAACGACTGGAAACTTGCTTCCGGCGAGCAGATTACAGAGCCTCAACTGACAGAGCTGTTCCCTCCACATATTTGCAGCGGGGAAGAGCGGATTCAGATTCTGGCCAGCGGGCCGGATCAGGACTGGGATGCCATTCAAGAAATGTGCTTTGGGGCGATTTCCGTGGCATGCGAACGCATATACATCACAACACCCTATTTCATTCCGGACCCCGCATTGTATGAAGCGATTAAGACAGCTGCCGTGAGCGGGGTAGATGTGAAAATCATCAATCCTTATCAATCGGATTCCCGGCTTGTGCACTTGGCCTCACTGTCCTATGTCGAAGAACTGTTGCGTGCGGGAGTGAAATTCTATCAATATCGCAAAGGTTTTGTGCATGCCAAGGTCCTGATTGTGGATGATTTGCTTGCGACGGTAGGCACAGCCAATATGGATATGCGGAGCTTTTTCTGCAATTTCGAGTTGACCGCTGTGTTGTTCGAAAAATCATCCATGGAACGGCTGACCGAGGATTTTGAACGTGATTTGGATGAATGCAGCCAGATTGACGTGAAGGTGTTTCAGCAGCGTTCACGGTGGCAAAAAGGGGCGGAAATGCTTTCTCGCATGCTTTCTCCGCTGCTTTAGCCGTTATAGGGCGGATTTCTCAAGATAAGTTCACTTTTTGTGAATTTATCTTCTTTTTGCTAACTATTTTGCTCAAATTTGATCTTTTATGATATAATGTTTATATAAATTATGTCTTGGCGAAGGAGGGGAGTCTGCGGGAAAACAGGCTCCCTTTTGCTCTCTTTTGGAAGTGTCAACCGGAATTAAGACATACTTGAATACATTTCATATAGCCTTTAGGTGCTTTTATAACGGGGTGCATATAGCGTTGGGACGGCGTTGTTCCTCTGTATGTAGGGTTCCTCTGGGGTACTTAAATGATTTATGAAATGGATTCACATCTTGATCAAAATGGGGGGGATACCATGTCCAATGTATCGGTTAAAGAACTAACATCCAAGCCGGACCGCAATGTGAAGAGTTCGGTGTTTTCACTGAAGCTTCTGCAGCGCATCGTGATGATTCTGGTCGGTGCTGCACTGATGGCTGTGTCACTCGAAGTATTTCTCGTGCCGAATGGCGTTATTGATGGGGGAATAACAGGGATTTCGATTATGGTGTCAGAGCTTACACATCTGCCACTCGGAATTTTCCTGACCTTGCTGAACTTGCCTTTCCTGATTCTGGGGTATAAACAAATTGGTAAAACGTTTGCGCTATCTACACTGCTCGGGATCGTTGTAATGTCCATTGGAACGTCATTGTTACACCGCGTTCCTGCACTGACGCCAGGTGAACCACTGCTTGGAGCTGTATTTGGTGGATTGATCTTGGGGGTTGGTGTTGGTCTCGTCATTCGTTCTGGCGGTTCACTGGATGGTACGGAGATTGTAGCCATACTGTTGAGTGAGAAATCACCATTGTCTGTAGGTCAGATCGTATTGTTCATTAACGTATTTATTTTTGCAGGTGCAGGTTTTGTGTTTGGCTGGCCAAACGCCCTGTATTCCATGATTGCTTATTATATTGCAATGAAGATGATTGATATTGTGAATGAAGGATTGGATCAATCCAAATCGGTATGGATTATCAGCGAGAAGTATCGTGATATTGGTTCAGCCTTAACCGACCGTCTGGGTCGTGGCGTCACTTTCCTGGATGGAGAGGGTGGCTTCAGCGGAGACGAGAAGAAAATTATCTTTGTGGTTATTACTCGTTTGGAAGAAGCTAAACTGAAGTCCATTGTTGAAGATTGGGACCCACATGCCTTTGTGGCGATTGGTAACATTCACGATGTGAAGGGCGGACGTTTCAAGAAAAAAGGTATACATTAGCGAATCTCATCGCGCGTAAACGAAAAGATAGCCGGTACCCTTGGTTTGAGGGTGACCGGCTATTTTTGTTTTAAATGCTGGATGATCAGTTCAACAGGCTGGGGTTCAACAGCTGCGATCAGATCCCCGGTCTTCGTCAGGCGTTCCACGATGTTCATCAAGTGGTAATCCTTGATCGAAACGTTGTTCCGCACTTCATCCCATGTGAGTGGAGTAGACACAGTGCCACCTGGCTTGGCGCGGGGAGTGTAAGGAGCTGCCAGCGTTTTGCCACCATAATGCTGGAGGTAATCAAAATAAATGCGATCCCCCCGGTCTTTTTTTAGTCGTTCCAGTGTAAATAGATCCGGATGTTTTTGAGTGACGTATTTGCCTACAAAATAACCGATGTCTCTTAATTCATCGAAGGTTACACCTTGGCGAATCGGAACAATAATCTGTACACCTGTGGCACCGGATGTTTTCGGTACCGATCTCAAACCAAGTGAAGTTAGCGTTTCCCCCACGATTAAGGCCGCCTGCATAATGCGAGGTTCTTCTTCCTGCGAAGGATCGAGATCAATCATCCACTCGCAAGGCAGATGGTTGCCTACGGCATGCAAGGAAGGATGAAACTCCAGAGCGGCCAGATTGCCAAGCCATAACAGATCAGGGAGGTCGTTCATCACCACATATCGTATCCCGTCATGCATCTCGGTTCGCACAAACTCCGGAACGGGCTCTGGGGCATTTTTCTGATAGAAAAACTCGCCGCCTGCACCATGCGGATAACGTATCGTGGTGAGCAGCCGATTACGGGTGTAAGTAAGTAGGTAGGGAGCCAGTGCCGCCAACTTTTGCAAATAGATAGCCTTGGTTACACCTGCTTCGGGCCATAACAACTTGTCTGGATTAGTCACAGTAAGTTCCATTCCATTAATCGTTATGGTGCCCTTTATTGTATGGGCCATGAATAACACCTCCTCTGGGGAACAAGTATAATTTAAAAGGAAAGCCTTTTTACTTTTTCAGGTGGATGTAAAAATTAGTTTATCGTTCAGGGATAAGATGACTGATCTGGCTGATCTCACACTCATCTCGCTTTACCGAAGCAAAAGCCTGGATGCTTGGGTGACGTAGGGTAAGATGGTGGGTGAGTTCCATGAATTGCACTTTGACTCCGATCTGTGGTTCAACCCATGTCGTCTCCGCGCTTCTCTCAGGTATGTTATGGAATGGTCTATCCTTTCGGATGAGAGGCTGTACTTCTTCGGTTAGTTTACGCCAGGAGTCCGAGTTCAGTTTACCCGTGCCGACATGACCAATATAGACAAAGTTTGGCCCATCATATACACCAACTGCGATTGCATTGACGATACCACTGCGGTAGGTGACCCCGCCAATCATCGCATATAGATCGTGGAAAATCTTGACCTTCTGCCAGCGTTGATCCTTACCGTTGATTCCATAGGTACTGGAAAGGTCTTATTGAAGTATCTACATAAAAGTTATGGACATTAATCGAAAAAAATTATATCTTTTCTTGTTTTATAGGGGGAACAATGATTAATAAATACATGTACATAAATAATGCGTTGTACATAATGGCATGAATTATGTACACTCACTTACTTGTGTATCTGATTTATTGTGCATTCACTTTTATCAACATCAATTATAGTTTGAATACTTGGGTGCCTCATTGAACCTCCCGGAGTAAACTCAAGATACTCTACCTTCACGGTTAACTCTGGCTTCACCCAAAAAACATCTTTGGATTTCTCTGGATCATTTGAAAATGGACATTTTGTTGAAACAATCTTATTCGTTTGTTCAGTGAGGAATGCCCAATCATGACGTGTTAATTTCCCTGTACCTGCACTACCGATATAAATAAAGTCACCTTTATCGGTATACAGACCTAATAAAAGTGAATTAACGATGTGATTAGTTCGTGTTACCCCACCTACCACTGCAAATAAATCATTTACAATCTTATGTTTTCTCCATCGATCATCTTTACCATTTATTCTGTATTTACTGGAGATGTCCTTATAAACTATACCCTCCATTTGATATTGACCCATAAGATTAAAAAGAGCTGGTCCATCGCTGAAGTTTTGTGCAATTTGTATATTATTTCTGGGTACGATAATTTCATCGAGCAGTCGTTGTCTATATTCTAATGATTTATCAATAACCCAGGTGCCGTTGTAAAACAAGATGTCAAAAATCATATAGGTCACAGGTGTTATGGTTAAGGAATGCTTTATACTTCGTTCTTGTTTTAAACGATCCCTTTTCATAACTTCATGAAAGGAAGGTGTAGTGCTGTCAAATGCAATGACCTCTCCATCAAGAATGACAGAATCAGCTTTGCAGAAGGAGTTAGTGTCAAGTAATTCAGGATATTGCTGCGTACGTTCATTCAATTTTCGATTGAATAATCGAGATTCATTCCCATCACAGTAGTGTAAAATCCTTACTCCATCCCATTTTACTTGGGCCACCCAGTTGGTTCCTGATGGAGGATTCTGCATCCTTGTTGGTTCAAATGGAATGACTGGATCTAGTTCCATAACTTATCCCACCTCCTTATGTTCTTAAATTTCATTCTTTCCATTTTCAGAAATTTTAGTTTATGCATTGTTATGGAACAAAAGAAGTTAGTCATATTTGTCATGAGAACCTATACCTTTCTATTCTGGCTGTTCGGAAAGAGGAGTCTTGCTCCATTCAGCTTTTGTGTGATATTGACAATGCGAAACTTAGGTTATGCTCCTCTTATAAAGAAAGGGTGTAGAAGAAGTATGGGCGCCGTCATTAACGCGAGCGAGTATACCGTCTGATGAAGCTTCAGGGCATCCAGTCTGTCACCCGAAGAAAGAGGAAGAAAGTACGTCGGCTTTAACCTCAGCAGGATGCAGAGGCTCCTAACGGGCCTTTGAAGCGTTTCGAAAAGACATTGACGTAATACACTGTTACAATTACGAACGGTTACAGGCAAAACTAAACGGCCTCAGTCCCATGAATTCAGGACCAAGGCCGCTTAACCATCTTTTATATTTGTACTGTCTTTTAACGGGCAGTTCATCAGTGGGATGGTCTTCTGTATTTCAAGTTAGGAAGAAGGTAACATTAGATCGATTAGATCTATTGCTAAAGATTTTGACCCACTCACGCCTTTTATATATTTTAAAGGTCCTTCCGAAGACCAGTTTAATGATGTAAGTCTTTTCACGTACTTATGCATCAAGTCATAATTCATTCTTCCACGATCATTAACGCATTTGGTTAGAACTTTTGCTCCAGCAATTGAAAGAGCATCCAAACAAACAATATGTGTTATGCGGTAATCCCCGTAATTCATCCATTCCTTCGCGAAAACATCCTTGATATACCGATAATAATTTAAAGCTACTTGATATTTCTCTTCATTCGTCAAACCTGAAAAATTTTGTTCTTTGAACAAGTATTTAAGTGTTCTATACAGATTTTGAAGAGTAACATGTCTACCACGAGTACGTTTACCGATAATGCTCCCAATATTATGGAAAGGACTTTCAGGGCGTGTTACTAGCTCAGTTGCTATCCAGCTATAATCATCGGCATTACGTCGTAAATACTTGCTTAAAGAGGTTCCAATGCCTTTCGCTTTAGTGTTAATAGTATCAAAAAAATGTATTTCTTCGTCTTCATCAAGGTAATGGAAAGCTAGAAATGGAACATTTATTTCGGTATTTGTTTCTTTTATATATCGTTCAATACCACCAAGACGATGCTGACCATCCATAAGTGATGCTTTTCCTCTGCATACTAGCCTTCCGTAATTTGTTCGCAAGTTATCGTAAGACGAAAATTCCCAATTCCCAGCAGCATTTAATAATATAGGTGAAAACAAAGCATCCTCACCTTTAGATAAATATATGGCAAAATCAGTACTTCTTTTTTTGTCCACCGGTCGCTGATATCCTTTTCCAGACGGATCATCATAACGCTTAACATAGGTAACATTTATGGCAGTTGAAGCATTTAAGTAGCTCTGGTAGGCAACTTTACCACGCATTTTGTATTGAAGGACATTCTCAATCACAATTTTCGTAGGTAAGCTATTCATAATATATTCACCTTTCCTGTATCTCAAAGTTTTCATAGCATAATATAGACCTAAATTCATATAATTTCAAATAACAATATATAACATGAATATCTGTAATAACTAATGCAACTTACCTAATCTGTTAAGAGAGGTGGTTGCTTTGGGAGTTCGAATTACTGAGTATGTAGGAGAACAAGTAAGAAATATTCGAAAAAGTAAAAATTATACCCAAGAGCAGTTGGGTGAGAAAGTTGGTCTACCTCAGCCTTATATTGGAGGCATAGAACGAGGTGAGAGAAACATTTCGTTAGACACCTTAGAACGTCTTCTAGAAGCTCTTGAAGTTTCCCCTAGCGAATTCTTCAGAGGTTACAATGATAATTATTTTTCTGAAAATGAGAAAGCGAAAGAGTCAGTCTTAATCAACTTGAGTGAACTCTTATCCAAAAGGCCTATTCGAGATATCGAGATGATTCAACAATTAGCGAATGATGTTCTAGCAACGATTGATTCTCATGTTAAATCTGAAAATGAGAAAAAATAACCTCCCTTCAACGCTTCTGGGAGGTTATTTTTTTATATTAAGAGAGGGCAAGAACAGGGTCTGTTTGAAAGTTCTATTATAGAAACTTTTTTATCTTATCTGAACAAACTCGTGTTACGATCCAAGAAAGAGAACTTGTTAATTACCAAGTAGATGTGTTCTTAACATTAACTAGGATCACTTCGTCATTTCATTAAGCTACCGGCAATTTAGTTATAGATTAGTCTCGGAGAACCTTATCATAAATATGGCGATTAATGATGAGTGTTACACTAAGAATTATTTATGGGAGTAAAATTATGATTGCAGGGTGATACCTAAGTAAGAAGATTATTGATATGATGTAAAAGGAATATTGTATTTAAGATACAGTTAGGAGAAATTATGTATTATTACAAAATTTAAAGGACAATGGGGCTACAGGATGCATTATATTAAGCTTTTTTTAAATGAGCAATACATAGATTGCTTTGAAAGCAAAGAACAACTTGATTATTATTTACGAGATAAAAAAGATCTAATAATAGTTGGGCACAAGAAAACAGAGAAAGAACTTTATTTTATGACGCTAGATTACTATGAAAATTTTGAACCTCCTATTGAAGATTATAATTATATTCCCGTTCAGAGAAATATATATAAAGGAGAACAAGAAAATATGATTGATTTCACTGAACTCTCAAGCGATGGTGTAGCTTTTGAACAGTTAATTAGAGAACTTGTGTTAAGAGAAGGATATGAAGCGCACTGGACAGGCGTAGGTCCAGACCAAGGTAGAGATTTGATAGTTGTAGAAAAAGTATTAGGACCGCTTAGTAGTTTTCAGCGAACGTGGTTAATTGAATGTAAGCACTATGCTAAGGCAAACAAGTCTGTAGGAATTAATGATTTATCGTCAATAATTGATTCTTGTAGTGCTGCTGGAGCTGATGGATATATATTGGCGTGTTCAACACAGCCTTCATCGTCCTTAGTTCGGAAATTTAATGAGCTGCAAAATAGTAAAGGACTGAAAATTATTTATTGGGATGCGATCGAAATAGAAAAACGATTATTTAATCCTGAGAGTTTTGCACTTATACATATGTTTTTTCCGAAATCGTCAGAGAATATAGGTTGGAAGATATATAATTCAGATTCACCCTCTTTTTGGGCAGCTAATTATAAAGAACACTTCATATATTTATCTTCACGCGTAGCTATGACTTTTCCCGATTTGAGAGATTGCGAAAAAATACTTGAAATTATCGATAATTTCCCAATTCTACCTAAGAATCAATTTTTAAGACCTCGGGCTATTTACTTTGATAATAAACATGAGCAATTTCGTGTTTACGTAGACTATATGGTAAGTGAAGATGATAAAGTAATATTAAGTCCTAAAGAATTAAATGAATATTTCAATGATGGTATGGGATTATACGAAGAAGATGATTCAATGTGGTATTTAACATACTGGGATGTTAACTTGGTTAAAATTAGACCAAATAGTGATCGTTATCATAGAGACAGTAAGAGTTACTACGAGCCATTTATAGAGAAATTTAAATCTGGAGGAAGCAGAAATCGGACACTTTCAGATATGATTTTCCTAAATAATTATTTCTAAGAAAAAACTGCTATACTCCCTCCAATATAAGCACTCTTCGTCAAAATTGTTCGCCAACGCCTATGTGTTTTCTTATCCAAGGCACGAATATTCTGAGATTAAAATTTATTTTGGAATTGACAGTGAAAAGAGAGCGATAGGAGACTGTTAAAATTAATTGAGACGAGAGGGTCTTAATGACTATAGGGTTGATTATATTAATTTTAATACTTAGAAACAAGACTAAGCTAACGGGAAACGATAGTGCTTTATATGTGTTGAACTACTGCCGAGAATGGAAGGAGATGGTACTATGACAATGCCGGAATCATTTTTTGCAGAAATAGAGTGCAACGCCCAAATATTATGGGGATCAATAAAGGATGACCCGTATCCTAACAGAGAAATGTTGAAAGAATTTGCTGACGGACAAGAGTTGCTGAGGTTCAGCGACTATGAGGACGTAAGGAGGAAGATCGATTCCTTCAGGTCGTTCGCTTACGCCAAATGCTCCATCATTGATGTGGAACATGCTCTGCCTATTCTTCTTCAAATGTACACAAACTTTTATTCTGTTTGCTCCTCAGCACCCTCTTGGCTGGGCACTGCGATCAAGTACAGCGTGGCCGTTCTGTGGGAGCAGCTTACTGAAGGCGTGGCGAAGGGTACAAGCAGAGAGACAGATGATATCAAGCAGGCGCTACTCAGCATACATATTTTAAATGACCTTGAGTCCAGTCTGTATCTGGAATGCTTTATTTGCGAACCGTTTAGCTTGGATAGTGAAGGTTTACACGGGTCTGATGATTTTCACCAAGTATTGAATGATTTCTATCAATCTTTTCGGGAAGGCTATCTACAGCGGACATGGGGGCAATACGTAAATGTGTTTATGTCGGATATTCCTGGTGCCTTGCGGGCGGTGGAGAGAGTTATGAACGGTGAATCTCCTTCCAAAATCAAAAAATTTGAAAACACGATTTTTAGCGGAATTAAAAAGTCAGAACCAATTGAATTCTGGCTGGGTATCTGGGCGAGGCTCAAAGTGTTTATGGTGTCCCTTGGTTACAGGGATTCGTCTCAGTATGTAGGTATTAGCATTATACCTGACCATATACCTATTCTGTCCTCTACCAAGATAGGGAGGGAGAAGCTTCAGAAGGCGATTCAAGATTTATTTTGGACAAACGAGTGGTATGAGCATGCGAATAATAATAAAATTAACATGTATGATATGTTGATCAGCCGACCAGTGATTAGGATCAAAAATGAAGAAAAATGTTACGTCACCTCCTTCTTTCTTATAATGGATTCTCTTGGTAATTTTATTGAGGATTCGATGATGGGCTATTCCAGTAGTCCCGTTAAGCTATCTAAGAAATTCCGAAAAAAATTCATTTCAGATAAGTTTGAACATCGTATCATTGAACGACTTAGGATAGCCGGCCATACGAGCGGGAGGGTAGAAACTAACGGCATATGGTACACAGAAAACGGTGAAATGCCTTTGAAGGTTAAAGGAAAGAAACTATCTGGCGAGATCGATGTCCTCGCCTATAGGCCGGATAAAAAACTCCTGGTTATACTGGAATGCAAAGTTTACGAACTACCAAGTTCACCCAATCAAATGCGGAATCTACTGAACAAGTTCGGGAGCGCTGACCGAAAGAAGGTTCACCAAAAACTGGACGCCAAACTTGAATGGGTGCTTAAGAGTGAGTTTTTTGCAGATAAGGAGCTTACTCTTCTCAGGGGGCTTATGCTCGATCGGAAGTTCCCAGGCATGTATCATGATGGCTTTAACGTTATGGATCCCAAACTATTTGAGGAGGTTCTGCAGCAAATGGAAGAAGTGGAGCGAATTCCTACGGAGGATTCTATACGTTAAGCGTATGGTATGAATCATAAATCCAATTATCTAGTTGATATGTGCAACGCTATTTTTTTTCTTACATAATTATAAAGAGTAGGATAAAGAATGAAGTAACGGCAAACAAAGACCACTTGACAAATGCAAAGTGGTCTTTGTTTTTAACTCCTATTCTTATATGTACTTATTGAAGCAGCTTCTTAATATTAGGAGCGGTATTCTCAAAATGGATAAATATGAAAGGAAGGAACAGTTATAAGTGCATGAAGATTGAGTAAGACGCTCAGTGTCGTATGAGCACGAAACAATCCATGTAGCCTATCGTATTAATGTGTTATAAATAATTAACATGATAAACGAAATTGGGGGTTAAAGTTTGAAACTGAAGAAATTACTATCGCCAGATCGGGTGTTATTTTGGGTGCTTACATTTGTATCATTTCTTTCAATTTTTTTAGTGAAGTTTGTTTGGGTAAACACTCCCCCCCCGAAATGGTTTCCATGGGGCCACGAGTTTGGGGAGCTAGTTAACAATTTATGTATAGGGTACATAGTCAGTGTAATATTCTATTACATAGTGGTTTACATTCCGGATAAGCGGAACAAACGGGCTGCAAATTCCGGAATTATTGGGATGTATGTACCCAGAGTCTTATTCCACTCGAAAAAAATATTAGGCCTGCTGTATTTCAAAATGGAGACTGAAAAAACATTAATTATGCTGACGAAAGATGATTTCAGAAAAATTGAGCGGCTAGATCCGTCAGAGCCTGTGGAGTTTTTTCTAGGTGACAGTGGCAAACTTGTTAGTGTGAAAGTAGAAGCGGATAATCAAGGTGATTTCCTCATTTATCATCGTGATGCTATTAAGGAGTCTATAAATGAAATGTTTGTTTCGCCGTTAATCAAATATGTTGACAGCGACTTGGTACATATTATTGGAAAAATAAAGTATTGTCGTTTCTTAAATTACAGTATTTCAAACATTGCAAAGGGTAACGATTATCTACATCATAGAGAAGGAATGTATGAGTTCTATGAGTTGTACATGGAGTTTACAAAAGCATTAAATGAAGAATGCTTATTTGAAGTTCATCCCGACTACTACACCTACTACAAGCCAATTCCTCCAAGTTTTTAAATTCACTATACTTCTAGTAATAGTTAAGTGTTAATAAGTATCCTTTAAGCTAACGGGAAACGTTAGTTCAATAAGTTCAATGCACCGCTCAAATGAGCGGTGTTTATTTTCGACGGATATCAAAAGTACAAAAAGGTTAGACTGATTGCCCTGTCCGTTTATTAAAATAGTGGTGCAGTTGAGGTAACATTCACTTCTGCGGATTATAGAGCTGAGTAGATATCAAGAGCTACTCTGCCCCATCCTCACAAAAAGTATCGAAAAGACATATTAAACCGTGAGTAAAACGGGCGTGATCTTTGTCTTTGCATGTATGGATCATAAGCTTCTCTGTTGCCTTTTATACATTGAAAAGGTTATTGTGACAAAGTATGAATTATGGTACGATTTTCCTATTGAAAAGACGACATTAAAATAGGGTGAACTGACATGTTGATTAGACCAAGACTTAACGATTTTCATGATCTTCCATTTACACAAGAAGAAGTAGATTTCGCAATTCCATTTCTTGATGAAGATATTCCGTTATATTTAGATCCATTCTTACTGTGGAAATCACCATCAATGCAAGACAACGCCTTACACGCTATCATTTCGAATTCTTTCAATCATTTAGGCCATCTAATTAAGAAGAATAATGAAAAAGAAGCTACGGAGATATTAATTCGAGCGTCAGAATGTGCTGAAGTTGGATTAGGCACTTCGGGTAATAAAAGTGGAATGAGAATCGGAGGGAAAACAGCAACTTCAATTTTATCGCTCTTCAATTCTGTTCCTCAGATCACAGTAGGCGGATTTAATCATTTTGAAGAAATTCAGCTTTATGTTAATCAGATTTCAAAAGATCGTGTGAGTGACATTGCCTGTAATTTTTTGAAGTCGTTTTTAATTGATTACACGATCCAACAGTGTGAAAAGCATAAAATACCAATGGAGAAGACAAAAGTCCAGGATTTGTACAATCATAAAACATATCAGATCATTGAAGAAGATACATACTTACCTATTAATCCAGAAACTAAAAAGCCGGTGCTACTTGTTCCAAAGCGATGGCTTCGCTATATTCCGTGGATTAACTATGAAGATTACTTTGATGGTTATTTCGTAAAAGAGGTTTGGCAAGATAAGGATAACATACCTTCTAGAGTTGAGATTTTGGAATACAACCGAAAAAATTATGATGTGGTTCAAAACTTTATCAAGATGAAAGAAAGAACATTTGAAGATTGCAAAAATGATCCACTTTTTAAATCGATACCGATTACATCAGCCAATAGAAAATTAAATGAAATTATAAAATTGCCATCAGGTAAAACCGATAACGCAGATAGAAAATATGAAGATCATGTTTGCCAGCTAATGGCTTCTGCACTTTACCCTCATTTGGATTTTGCTCAAGCGCAAAGCAGAACCGATTCCGGAGCTTTAATACGAGATTTGATTTTTTATAATAATCGTTCATTCGATTTTTTAAAAGATATATATGACGATTACAAAAGCAGACAAATTGTAATGGAATTAAAGAATGTTGCCAAGGTTGAACGAGATCATGTTAATCAGCTTAATCGTTATCTTACTGACTCATTTGGCAGTTTCGGTATTTTAATAACAAGAAACCCTTTGCCAAAGCCAATCTTCAAAAATACGATTGATCTTTGGTCAGGTCAACGAAAATGTATAATTGCATTGACCGATGAGGATCTAAAAATGATGGTTTCCGTGTATGAAAGTAAACAACGGCATCCGATAGAGGTTATCAAAAAGAAATACTTAGAATTTAGACGAAGCTGTCCGTCTTAGGAGGATGAATCCATGAGCATTGATGTTAGCACCTTTGAGAAAGTACAAGCTCAACTTCAAGGACTGTTTGATGAGATTGGTACGCTTTCCAAGAAAAAGCCCGATGACGCCATTAATAAATTCAAATTAAAGATCATTAATCCAATACTGACTGAAGCAAACAAACTGTTGACCGGAGACTACAAACCATTTTCAGATTTTGAACAATTTGATGAGGATAGTCTTCCGACCAATAGTGATACTATCTTGATTTTGTCTCAGTATCTTAGCTGCTTAGAAAAGCTTAGAGCTGATAACATCACAGTATATGGAGCTCGCTGGTTTTGGATGGAAAACGGAAACCGAACTGATATTCGAACGGCTCCACCAAAGAAAATAACCTGGTAAGTTAAAAGGAGGGTTAATTGTCCATGTCAAAAGCAACAGACTTACCTACTGAAGCAACTGCTGCTAAATATGATATGCTGTCTCCGATGCTAGACTCTGCATTATTGGAAATGCGTGAATTTTCGAAGAAGAAACAAGATGGTGTGTTAAATCCATTAAAGGTAAAAGTTTTAAATCGGTTATTGTCTGATATTAAAGAAATATTAAGTTCCGATCCAAGCACTGAATACTTAGATATACTGGACGATGAGTCACTACCGCAAAATAGTGATGCTGTTCTAATTCTTGGTCAATTTAGAGCAGCTATGAATCAATTTAGAGGTAAATACTATGGTTACTATGGTGGAACCCATCGATGGTTAACCGTAGAGAAACCCCAAAAATAGCAACGTGTGTGACTGTATTGATGGAGCAATCAATTAGCTTGTTTGAAATCATATCAAGAATCGCTTCTGAAAATCAGGGATAAACAGACAGGTACGTGTATCAGTAAATGAATCGTAAAAAATGAAGAAGAAGTTCTAGCCCCAATTTGGGACTAAAACTTCTTCTTCATTTTTTATCTAATTAGGTGGTAAATTACTAAGTTAAAGTAACTGCTTAATGCTATCCCTCATTCGACTTACAAGAATAGCATCTGGAGTCGTCTGATACAGTTTAGCTTGGGTCTTGTCCAGTATATCCCCGATGATTTTAGAGCTCCCACCAGAATACTCTAGCGCCTTTTCAATACCATTTAAAAGTAGTCCTGCTAAGGGAATAGTAGTACTCGTCAAAGTTGTACCAATATCAACTAACACACCTCTTATATCCCATGCATTAACCCTGTTCTTGTTTCTTTCAAAGGATTTAACAGCATTATTAAATGCATCAATAATTTGTTTTCGTTCTTCTGGATGTTGATGCTTGGAAATTCTCTGAATCAACATATGAAATCGAGCTATATCACCACCTTTAAATGCAGTTGCTAATTCTAAAACAGGAACACTGTTAGCGATAGTTAAAATCCCCTCTGTTGCTATATTTGGTGTACTCATAAACTCCATGTTCCATTCATTATTGACTCCTGAATACATGTTTGCTAAAGTCTCAGAGTTTCTAATATGAGCTTCTTCTCCCGTAGGACATAGTGTAGACTTTAGAGCTCCTGCCCATTCGACAGCGTGAGATGCTGTAATTAATTCGAATCTATAGTCTTTACCAGTCTGACTTTCAATAATAGCAGCAATCAGAGTTCCGTAACCAGTTGGTGCAGTTCCCATAGCACCTCTGAATGCTACTAAAGTGTTAGCGTTCCAAATTTCTGAGAGTTGGATAGCTAGGGCTCTGACCCAAGCTTGTGATTTTGGATCAATTAACTTTAGGGCTAGACCATGCAGAGCTGAGAGTAATCTTTGTTTTTCCTCAGTTTCAAGATTAGGATACAAAAGTGGATTTCTTTTGCGACTATCAGCGATAGTCCTAAGAGCTAATTGTCGAGAAAACATAAGATTGTGAGGAGCCGATTCTACTAGTTCTTCAAGAAATTTTTGTTCATAATGGTTGATATCTTGAGGTAATAGTATTTTTACTCTATCCAATCTAACAAGCTCGATAAGTTCTTTTTCTGTTATACCGAGAGTTGAAAGTACACTTACATGGTCGAATGATGGAGGAGCAACGATGTTCACTGTTTGATACATCGTGAGGTAGTTACGAATGTCTTGTGCACCAGAGACGGAAAGATCCAATAAACAGGATGATCCGTTTTGTTTCCATGTTGTAGGTAATGATTCTTCTTTAATATAGTCATCAGAAGTCAGAATGGACACTGACTGATCAACCCATAATTGTTCATCAAATTCCCATTGTTTCTTTAATTCAGAGCTTACATTCATCGATGACCTTCTACTTGGTATCAAGTCCAAGCTAGGTTCTGCATTAATATTTTTAGAATGAATTTGACTGTTTATTAATAATTTGATGTTATCAGGTCTAGTGAAACCTTGTAGTCTATCTAACGAATATATGAAACAATCATACTCTGAATCAGTTATCGTACGCTCAACTTCAAGTATCCATCCTTCTCTTTGTTGTAAGTAAAATCTGTAATTGGGGAAATCGGGAGGTATGAGCAAAGCGATTTGATCATCGAAATCATTTTGGTTGAGCATTTCACCGACTACTTGAACAGCTTCTTGCAACGGGCGATCATCTAATCTAATGGCTTCTTCTGGCACTTGCTCGACAAGGAAAATGGGGGTAGCTAGTGCTTTTATTGTTTTTTTAAAGAAGACTTCTAACGGTAATGAATCCTCATTGTTAAGAGGTTCAACTGATAAATCCTCGCATTTGATATAGTAAAAATCATTAATGTACCAAAGTCCGTCAGTGATAACATGTGGTTGTAAAATTCTAAGCCTATCATAAGACCAATGGGCAGAATAATAGTTAGAATCGAAATTTATAGACATAGCTATGATCACCTCATGAAAAGTTATTTTATTAATACGGATATGTTTTTAAAAAAATTTCTTTAAATAGAATCAAACTGAAGCCCAAAAGACAATTAAGTTGTAGCGATCGCAGTTTTGTATCTTTCATCGGTACGTTTTAGAAAGGCTTATACAGCCGTTAATGTATCTTCAAGTACTTCACTATCCCAATGACTCTACAAGGGCTCGCAAGGCACCTTAAAGCGGGGAGATTATAAACAGGGTAAGAAACAACATGTTATGTGAAAAGATTAGGGAACATTTCCCTGAGCTTATCTTCCTTCTGAGCTTCGTTTCGTGAGTCTGCAAATGTTTTTTTTAAATGTTGTTGCTCAATGTTTGTATTTGTATATATTTCTTTGTTGAAATCAAGAAGATTGCTTTGTATGGCGTTCTCTTCTCTCAAGTGGGGGAAAGCACTAGATACAACCAATGTCTTGTACAAATTTTCATAATGAAGTACTTGCTGTTTTAACTTATCTAATTGGAACTTTTGCTTTTGAACCGTTGTCTCTAACTTACTTATGTCTTTAGCATTTCTTTTCAATTCCTTGTTTTCTAAGTAGAGACTACGCAATGTTTCGACGATAGCGTGGAGTTCCTGGACAATCTTTTCTCTACTGTTGTTTTTGTTGCTGAAGAGCTCCTCAATATCTGGGAAGTAGATGTCCAGATATACTTGTTCGGTTGATTGCATGATGGGTGTATTCAATTCTTGAATATAATCAGAAATTCTCCTCTTCCAGGTATTCCGGCTAATCCCTGTTTCTTTCTCAAGCATGAGAAACGATAATTTCTTCCCTTTATATTTAGTTTTAATTTGAAGTGCCATTTCTTTTAGCTTTTGATCTTCAACGGATTTAGGTCGTCCTTTATTGTTTTTCATAATGATTCTCCAATAATGTAGAATTAACGACTGAAAGATGGTCCATCATTTGCACCAATCTTTGAGATGCTGCATTTAATTGATCTTGCCCTGTTTTCTGATGGGATAGGTTCTTCAAATCATAGTACATATGCTTGCTGATCGTTAGCATGAATTCTGTTGTTTCTCTCACTTTCTGAGTTAATAGGTCAGAGTAATCTTTGAGCCAACGAATTCCCATTTCAATTTCATTAACTGGCGGTTTGAAAATATACTTAGGGCAAACTCTGCAATCTTCAGCACAACCATCGGGGAAATCAGCTTCTTGATAACTACAAAAGCCGTAGGTCGTCGAATGGAAGTTTAAGAGGTCCTCATATTCGTATATTTTCCCTCGATCGATCAGTTCCCTTGTTTTGCCTAGAAGAGGGGCACCGATGTTTTTTTTGAATGTTACTTTAGATTTTTCCTGGGCCATTAAGTAAACCTGAGACTGAAGATAATGATCGATATGAGAGTAGTAGTTTTGCTGTACCCCGAGAGTATCGTGACCTGCCATTCGAGCGATGGATAACATATTGAAACCTTGTAGGAACATGTTCATGATGGCAAAATGTCGTGTATCTCCACAGGTGATTTTATCTACTGATTCATCTTGTATAATTTCTTTGTAAAAATCATCAATAAGACGCTGCAGATACTTATCAATCAATCGATTTTGCTTCCCTTTGCGTTGTTGTATGGTTTGATACGGTCTAATTAAATATCTGACATAAGCATCAAACGGAATTAGGTATTCTGAATGAATGTTTAAGTTTTCAAGAGTACAAATGTATTTATTAATTATTGAATACATCTCGTGGTTAATCTCTAATGTATCTGTCACATCCACTTTAAAGGGTGAATCCGCTTGTTTCTTTTCGCGAGGAATGTTAATCCAGTATGTTTCGTTATCTTTTTGTTCAATACAATTCTTCCGCAATGTTAGAAATTCAATGACGCGCATAGGTATAACATTGGTTAGTTTCCACCATATATAAACTGGGAAAAAACGAACATGTTCGTCTCCATAGGAAATATAACTGAAGAAATCAATGATGTGTTCATCAAATGTGAGAATATCTTTATAATTAGGCAGATCCCTGTTTCTTCTAGTAGGTTTAGGAATTGAATTGCAGACATTGTTAATTTCTGAAGCCTTGTCGTGGTTATAGAATAAAAAGAAGTTTTTGATGATCCATGCATTTTCATATGCAACCAACGGGGTTTGTTGGAGTAAGTAAGTCTCTAGATTTGCAATATGTTTGAATCCGTTCGAAGCCAATGCCGAATATTTCAAAGTTTGAAGCATGTTATGACAAGAAGAAACTGCCCTGCCACTTACTCTCTTAAGCAAAACGTAACCTTTAATTGCGAGATTTAGTTCTTTAAATACCTCTAAATTAAAGTGGAAAATAACATCTCTGTCTTTATGAGAGTCAGGTAAAAGCCATACAGTATCTTCAAATGATTCCGCACGAATAAGTTTATGTTCCTTTAGGTGATCGTAGTGTTCTTCAAAGTTATGCTTAGACATATTTTGAAAAAAAACATTTTCAATTGCGTTTAATGTATTTGTTTCATTTAAATCTCCCAGTCTCCTACGAATTAACAAATTAATTCTCCATTCTTTATTTTTCTGCAAAGAGCCGATCCCTGATTTCAAATACATTATTACGAACTTCATGAAGATCAATGAAGCTGTTCACGTACGGTTCTCCATAAAACGAAACGGCTTCGTTTAAAATCGTTAGTAGTTTTTTGAGGAAGTTTGAATCACGAAGTAAAACTGTAAGATGAACGGTTTCCTTTATCGACTTATACAGGCGAATGATTTCGTGCTTCAATTGGAACAATAGATAAAGTTGAGGGATGAAATTTTCACAATAAAAACAAGATTGTAAATGTATTTTGGCGCAGTCAGGGAAGGTGAAGCATTGACCTTGAGCATCTTTAGACGTACATTCACCTCGTATTATTTTTCTGAATAAATCAATCAGTTCATTGTGAGAAAGAGATAGCAATTTTGTTGTTAATGTATCTCTACTTTCATTGTTTTTTCTGATAAAGGCAGCCCAATTCTCTAATTGAATAGGAGTCAGATCTTGACGGATACTAGAGATTAGCACTGTTCTTTCTTCAAAGGTAGGTTGAAGTTCTTGATTAGTAAGGATCTGTTTAATCATAAAGTTAAATATCCAACCAAAGTGCCCACGGTTTAACAAATTTACGGATACACGATTTGTTGAACCGTCCTGGTTCGTTGATTGGACATAAACTGCAGTAGACTCTTGTCTTTCGTGCGAACGCAGGGACATGGTGTATGATAGCGCCAATTCTGGATCTGGGGCACTGTCAATAATGCTGTTAAATAAATAGGTCATAGTAGAACGAATCATGGTTATGCTTTGGAAGTTTTTAAGCTTTTCATTAAACTTAAAAAAGGCGAGATGCCTGTGTGTTGGCTTCTTTGCACTTAGTCCATTGGTTAGTAATGTTTGTATCAAAAAAGAATCTCGGTTTTCTCGTCTGTGCAACTCATTGATGAGGAAGGCTGTTCCTGCCGCTAGTATCATGTCTAAAGGAACAAGAAATGTGAGGAGCGCTTTTGTTTTGGAAGCAAAGGAATGTCTGGTCTTTATATATACTTGGTTTATTATTTGTTGAGCTTGCTCAACACTCAATTCGTTTGAGATAAACCACTCTAAATGATGAATCCCTAATTCATCTAAATCTAAAGTGGGAAGCTCGTTAACAATATCTGAGGGACGCCAGGCATCCATTAGATGCATGAGCGTAAACAACCACATATTTGAGTAGTATTGGCTCTTAATGGCTTCTTCCGTATGAAGTGGGACCTTTTTAACATAATGAACATACTCCAGGTAAATTTCTGGTTCGTAGATATCTTTTTCCGTAGAATGCTTCCCTTTTTGTTTGATAACAAACAATCTTTCTCGTTTTATACCTAAGGTCTGAAAGGAATATTGAAAAAAACGGTTTGCACAAATTCTATGCGAAATGGGTAGTGATTCATCTTGTAATATATTTTTAATCTCTTCTTCGGAAAGATCAAGGCAATTCTTAGATAATTTAGAAATAATCATTTCATACACCGTTAGAATTACTCCACACTCTTTTTTGATGTATTTTGGCCTGCCACCTAATGCTGCAATGCGCAATTCAGTGTAACTTTCATAAAGTTTTTTAGTTTGTAAAAGGTAATTTGGAGTAGTAAAATGATTGATTCTTTCTAGTATTTCAGGGATTAAATTATGTTTAGCCAGCTTTTCAATAATCTCTTCTTTGTTTTGTTTAGGAGTGTTTTTTCGTTTTGGAAATATATTTAACTTTTTTAGTTTTATATACTCATCTAAATCTGACTGTGGAATCAAATTTTGCTTATATTCAATGAACGTATTTGGGAAATAGCCTTTTCTCACCATCTCATTCACGTAAAAATAACTTGTCTTTAGATAAGCTGCAGCCTGTTTTGCTGTAAAGACTTTCTCTCTAAAATCATTGTTTTTCAGAAACTCCTCTACTGCAGATTTTGAGATTAAAATATAATCTTGTCCATAAATTCTATGTCGTTTTACATCTTGGATTTGATTATTTTGTATTAGTTGTTCGATCGTGCTTCTACGAGCGTTTACTAATTTACTAAAATTACGAATAGTCAGAAACCCTTCAGGAATACGACGAAGACTGCTGTATTGATTTTTTGCTGTGTGTTGAGATACTCTACTTGCTCTTCTTTTCAAAGCAGTAGACAAATCATCACGGTTAATAAGTATTTCTGATGCTTTTATTTTTGAAAATGGTACATCACCACTCTTGATTAGTGCTGTTAATTGACTTCTCGAAATCTGAAATTCTCGAATTGCCTGAGATACATTAATTGAGTTCTTTCGCGGATCCATTTTGGCAACTCTAGTCATAATAGCTGCTTTTGGGATGTAATTTTTTTTTAGCCAAAGAATTGCGCCCGTAATTTTGTTTTGAGAAATCCAAGTATGAATAGTGGTTGTAGAAACGTTCAGTTCCTTCGCTGCTTCCTCTACAGGTATATAGTTTTCATTTAAGTTTCTAAAGTAATTCTCATATTCATATACAGAACTTTTGGGGATGATATAAAAGCTAGAATGAGTAGTGGAAGCCCCGAGTTTCTTTACTCCCTGGAATCGATCTTGTCTAATCCAGCGAATAATTTCAATTTGATTCACTTTAAATCGTTCTGCTAGCATTTTTGTATCAAAGCAATCTTTTGGAATACCTGATTTATGGTAAGTAATTAGTTCGATATGTTCTAATTTCATCTTTTCAAAATCTGATTTTGATAAAAGATGCGTTTTTCCGATCATTGATGGGATTCGGTACTTTGATGAAATATCCGTAACTATCTCATAGGGTATTTCAAGTATTCTTACCGCCTCTGATAATGTAATCATCCCTCTTTCCCGTTTTAATTCACTCTGTAGCCAATTAAGTTCATCTAATGATATGTAACGCACACCATACCAAGTTATAACCTTTCGAATCTTCTTTTGCCTTAACCAGCCTAAAATCAAACTTTTCGTTATTCCCAACATTTTTTGGGCTTGTTCGATCGTTAAATGCGAACCTTCCAGTTGTTTTACGGTATTCTCATATTCGATTATGGAGTGAAGGGGAACAACGATAAGATCACCACAGGGTAGTCCAGTTAGTTTTTCTACATCTTTGAATCTGCGCTGTTTAATCCAAAGACTTGCAAGTGAGTTTTTAATATTAAACCTTTCCGCAATCATTCTAAGGGTTAAATACCCCTTGGGAGCACCAAATTGATAATAATCGAATAGAGGCTTATTGTTATCTTTAAACTGAATCAATGTGTCTTTACTTATAAAGATACGGCTTCTTATTCCCGATTCTTTTTTGAATGAAGGTATTTTTTTTAGTTTTATTAAATGTCTCAGAGTATCATCTGTTAATCCAAGGAATTCAGATGCCTGTGATATTGTTAACATTTCTGTCGTGTTCTGCACTACATTTATTCCTCCTGTCTTTGCTTTATAAGGCGTGGAATATAGTTTCCGTGCATATGGTTCATACGCTCTTCAAGTTTTATTCTGAACCGAGAAGTCTTTTTGAGGTATGAAAGGGCAGACTGTATTGAACTGTCACCTCTGGGCACAGAGATTTCATATGGATTTTGAGCAATCTCAGCAAGAAGATTACTAAATAATCCTCTACCAATGTGAGTTGACCACTTTGAAATGTTCAAATGATGTGCCAAGAGTTTGTCTTGAATATTTGGACTTTGCTGTAGTAGTCTGATAAATTCTTTTTTTAATTTATTAAAGTATTGTCTGTAACTTTTTGCTGACATCGCTTTTCCATCACGATTAACGAATAGGGCACCTGAACCATCTGTGCTCTTAAATAACTCAAGGTGATCATTATAAATGCTATCGAACCACTCTTTATAGATGAACACTTGTTGCCTTCTTTCCTTTTTGACAAAGTTAGCTCCATCAGAATCTTTAATATCCGTTCGTAACTGCCTCTCCCGAATGTTCAATAGCACAACTTCACCATCTAATCGATATCTCACGCCTAATCTGGTGATATTGACCACTTCACCAACCCGTAGTCCTCCAAATATTTGGAAGTACAAGCCTAGAACAATGGGTTTAGCCACTATGATTGCTGTTTCAAATAACAAAGGGATATAGTGTGAAGGGAAGGTGTGCTCTAAAGGAGAGCTTGCTATTGATGGTAAAATCACATTCCTAAATATAGAGATCTGAACGTCCTCACCGAATTGATTCTGATATGTCTCAAATGCATTTGGGGAAACGTTTGGAAGGCATTGATTCTTGTATAAATAACGGTAGAAACTATTAAGAGTACGGTCCACACTCTTAATGCTTGTTTTGGTGTTTCCTCGTTTGCTCAATTCATTTAAGTAACTATCACCATGAACGATTTGAAGATCTATAAGTGATTTGAATTCAGTCTCTCGGTTCTCCTCTAATAGATAATTCAAGAAAGCAACAACATTGATAGCATGTTTTCGTTGAGTGTTATACGAATTGTATCTCCAGTTTGTATAAATAAAGTCTGTCAGTGGGTGAACTGTATCAGTATTGTTTATAACGTCAGAGACACAAATCATAACAAGTTGTTTTTTATTATTACGGTCCCATTCAATCCAAATTGAATCAGTGCGAAATCGATATCTAATCTCTTTCTTGAATGGCATGAGCTCAGCTATTATATTCCCTCCTCAATATTTTGAATTCGACATTAGTATCAAATATATACCATATCTTAACAAAAAAAATGAGGTATTTGTACATATTTATAAGCGAATTCATCATGAAGTTCCCGACTTTTGATATAAAAAGTAGTTAGAATAGGTGTACAGTATCGGACTGGATACAAGAATAAAGAATGCCTTGTATTACAGGCATTCTCTTGGTTTAATTATGTACATTTAATTTATTTACAGAATTATATAGATACTACATACAATTCCCTCCATCTGGTGCTGTCTCATCACAGTGAGCAGGGCGTCCGGATCTGACGTGTTGGTCACCTCCTGAACATGGGGAGCAGGATTCAGAACTTGATGCAGCAGACGCTGACGTTTTGCAAGTGGTTGATCTGTGACCCATACCCCATCGCAGAAAAGAATATCAAATACCATATAAGTCACCGGAATCTGGTTTACAGCTTGGGCAATGCCATCCGGTCTGCTCATGCGATCTCGCCGCAACACGTGATAGAAGGACGGTTTTCCCGTATCCGGGTCAAGGGCAATAATCTCTCCATCCAAAATATAAGAAGGGACGGAGCACAGATTGCGTGGCTGAACCAGCTCAGGATATTGCGCAGTTCGGTTGTGCAATCTGCGATTAATTAATTGAATTCCCTGTCCGTCCTCGTAAGCAAGCATGCGGACCCCATCCCATTTGATTTGGGCAATCCAGTTTTGCCCGCTAGGGATCACATCTCGGGATATAGGTTCAAAAGGAACCAGAGGATTGAACATGTGCCTAAAACTCCTTTCCTCTTTCAAATCTGCCTGGAGGTTGATGCCCTAAGTTGACTGTCGCAAGTTTAACTCTTCCGCAGCCGTACCCTTAGTTTGTGTACCATAATGAGCAGCAAAGGAAGTGCAATGCCACAGGTCAGGTCCCAATCAATCCAATATGGAATAACAACCTTGAGATAGAAATTTTCGTTTGGAGCTAGAACAATGGACATGGCCAGAACCAACAGGGCACCAGGCAAAATGAGTGGACGATAGCTGGACAATTTGAAGAGATGAGTGATTCCAAGTACAAAGCTATAGAAAAACAGAATGCTTTTGAAAAAGACGGCGATAATCCAGACGGAAGCCATAAAGGCTTCGATCCGTTGCAAAGAGTTGCCTATGTTAATCTTCAGCGACAGATTAAATGCTGCGAACCAATGGTGCTGCGTCATAAATGGCCCCATGACCAGCAGACAGATCGTTAGCGTTAGGGTAAGCATCAATCCGCCTATAATGGCTGCCAGAAGGATATCCTTTTCCCAATGTGCTTCCTTTTTGGCATAAGGAAAGAGCATAAGAAAGATACACAATTCACAATAAGGATAGGTAAGCACAGCGACAAAGCCTTTAAAGGGATTCAGAAATCCTTCTCCAAGAACAGGCTTGATGTTGTCCAGATGTGATTGCGGGAACAGACAGACGGTCAGAATGAGCAGAAATAGCACAATCAGGGGAAGAAATACCTCGGCGCTCCTGCCTATGGGTTCCAGACCAGATAAGAGCCCCCAGACAAGAGTGAAAACAAAGAGCAAATTCACAATGAAGAGCGGGGATTCGGGCAAGATCTGGGTCGTCATGAAATCCCCAATTTCTCGTATAAACGCGGAGGTACCCATTAGAAAATAGAATAGATAAAAACAGCTGATGAAGGCCCCGATCCAGGGCCCAAGAGTATGCAATGCATGTTGAATCAGATTCATCCGGGGCTGCAGTTTGTACACAACGAGCATAATGGACAGTATGCCTGCTCCTCCAGCAACGCCCAATAATGCGGACAACCATGCATCCTGATGCGCATATGAAGTGATCATCGAGGGGAAGACGATAATCTGTTCACCAATCGTGCATAAGAACATCAGCGAGCCCAGTTGTCTTACAGTTAAACGCCCCTTTTCAATCATGTGGGTTCTCCTTCGCATGTCGATCTAGATATTTGGTTAGGATACGCCAATTGCACCAATTTTATTAGGAAATGGATAAAGGCATATATCAACATAAAAAAAAGGTAGGCAAAAAAGCCCGGACAACTGAATTCCCTATATGGAGCGAGGGAATTTGTGTCCGGGCTAATCAGAGTACTCAATTTAATACACAATATTCACGTCACGGATTTCCCGTGTTAGCTCGTTGTGGTCAAACGAATGCGAATATTCTGTGGGTCTACTGTAAACCAGTCCTTACCTTGCTGTTCGATAGATGCGTTCGACTGACGCAGTTGCTCTACAGCTTGTTCCAATTGTTCTTTCTCGTCATAAACGATGGTGAAGTAGTCAATGCCTGTCGCATTGTCAGGATTTACTGGGGCGCCTGTACCAGCCCAAATGTTCAGCCCGATGTGATGGTGATAACCGCCTGCGGACACAAACAGGGCGGACATATTGGCGAAGTTACCAACGATGTCGAAACCAAGGACTCCTGTATAAAAACGGCGCGATTCTTCCAGACCACGTACGTGGAAATGAACATGACCAATGACGGTTCCGGCGGGCAATCCCTGCCAAGGCTCGTTTGCGGCCAGAGCGAACAGGCTGTCTACATCAACAGGATCACTTGACATAATGTAGTTATTATCTGCATCTCGCTTCCAGGTGTCGCGGGCGCGGTCTGCATAGATTTCGATACCGTTCTGATCCGGATCTGAAATGTAGAATGCTTCACTGACCAAATGATCACCCTGACCAATTTCAATGCCGGATTCAGCCAGATTACGGAGGGCAAGGCCCAGCGATTTGCGGTCGGGCAGCAGGATGGCGAAGTGATATAGGCCTGAAGTGGAGCGAACAGGCATCGTCACGGCATCGGTCAACTGCTCAAGGCGTAGAAGCGAATGCTTTCCATCGGCAGTCATGGTAGCGACTTTTTCACTGCGTTCAAGCAGTTTCAGTCCGACCACTTCGGTATAAAATTGAATGGATCGCTCCAAATTGCTGATTCGCAGACTTACTTCACCCAGATGGGTTGTAGCAGGAATTTGATAAGTAGAAGTCATAAGGATTTCCTCCTGTAAACAAGTTTAGTTGGTTTGTTGCGGTTCGCCCATTGGCAATGGTAGGGGCTATTGTAATGTCATAGCTCATGTGGATATGAGACTCAACTGTACATTTATAAATAAGTTACTTTTCATAAGTTAATATAAAATATAAATCAACTTTCGTCAATTGTATTTTCGATTTTGGTGTAGTCATTCTTGGTTGAATATTACTTCTATTATGGAATACAAAACAAAAATCCGGCTTCATGGCCGGATCTCCAATGTTGATGTTGGTGACAAACGAATCTCTTTGTTGTTTGCCGCTTAAGCCTTAGGCTTAGGCGCAGCCTTCTTTCTTTTCGAAGGAGCAGGAGCCTCTGCCTCTCCTCCAGCCACTGCTTGGACCGAAGTTTTCTTAGGAGCACGTTTTTTGGGTTTGGCTGTGGTGGTTCCGGGATCGGTTGGAATGGGCTTCACAGCTTCAATACTTGCTTGCAATGCTGCCATAAGATCCATGACATTCGCTTCAGGCTTGGCAGGGGCAATTTTAATTTCTTCACCGGCTACTTTGTGATTGATCAGATCCAGCAGTTTGGCGCGGTAGTCGTCTGTATATTTACCAGGTTCAAAAGGAGTGGATAACTGATCGATCAGCAGTTTCGCCATCGTCAACTCCTTCTCGTTTACGTTCAGGACCTCGGGCAGGTTGGGAACCTGAGAGACGGGACGGATTTCGTCTGGATAGAAAATGGTTTCCATAGAGAGGCAATCGTCCAGTACACGGATCGCGGCCAAACTGCTTTTGGAGCGAATGGATATCTTGGCGATGCCAATCTTTCCTGTATCCCGCATGGCAGTCATTAATAGCTGGTAGGCGTTTCCTCCCGCTTGATCGGGGGAGAGGTAATACGTTTTTTGAAAATAAATCGGATCGATCTCCGTTAAATCTACGAAGTCCAGAATGGTAATGGTTTTGCTGCTGGAATCATTTAACGCTTCAAGCTCGTCCTTCTCGAACAAGACGAATTTGCCTTTCTCATATTCATATCCTTTGGTGATCTCTTCCCATTGAACCTCAACTTCGCAGGAAGGACATTTACGTACATAAGCGAGTGGGCTGCCGCAGACTTTGTGAATGTAACGCATGGAGATGTCTTTGTCTTCGGTAGCCGAAAACATTTTGACAGGAACATGAACCAGACCAAAGCTAATTGCACCTTTCCAGACCGTATGCATGAACGGCTCCTTTCCGAGAACATTTTATTTATAGTATGGGCATTTCACAGGAGGGATAACCGTATTTCCCCGGAAGCGGTATGCTTCAGAAAGAGTGGGGGATGATAACAGAAACATCCTTAAGATCTGTGCTGTATGGCGCTGGTTTTGGAAGAGGATGATGTTAGTTATTAACTATCACGTCAGGAGGCACCCCTATGAAGAACAAACGAGACGAAGCTGAAGCTCACGCCCATACGTTCTCTCCGTATCCTCGTGCCGAGTCGGAAGGGTCTGAAGGTTTTCATACACCTGCAACAGCGGTTAACTGGGAGGCTATCACATCAGAAGAGCTGCCGCTTGACCGGGAGTCGTTCATGCTGGACATTGACCGGATGGTGAATGAGGGTCTGGGCGGTGGACAAGTCACGGAAGATAACGGTTATATCGGTGAAAGTACGACAGATAGCATGGTGCGGGAATCGCATGATGATCCGGAAGGGGAGTATGAATAATGTTGGATGTGAAACGCGCGAAAGCCATTTATGATTCCAAAGATACGATTGCAGTTACATTGGAAGGAGATCCGGTCTGGATCGAAAATGTGGATGAAGCTAATGGCATGGCAACGGTGCAGGTGGGCAGCAGACCGGGGAATACTCAGACGGTACGTGTAGACCGTTTGGAAGAGTAAAAGGCAAAGTGCTGGTGAAGGATGTCTAGGAAGGCCGGTGCCGTCAGGTACCGGTTTATTTGTCGTTCGTGTGAATGGTGGCCTGTCTTCTGCTCTGCTTCTGCTCCTTCGATGTTGCGGGGGGAGAATGGGACCGATATAATAAAGTTCAAAGTGAACTCAGGCGGCTTGACCGCCAAAGGTGGGGCGTATATTGAATCAGACGCATGAGCAGTGGGTGTATCACTCCCATGGCATTACAGATACAGAAGTACTCGCGTCCGCACTCGCTGAACAGGCAACCGCCGGCATGGTGATTGCATTGGACGGTGATCTGGGCGCGGGCAAAACGGCATTTTCACAAAAGTTTGCCTGGCATTTGGGTGTACGTGATGTGGTCAACAGCCCCACGTTTACACTGATCAAGGAATACGAAGGGCGTCTGCCCTTGTATCACATGGACGTGTATCGCATATCGCTGGAAGAAGCGGACGAGCTTGGACTGGATGAGTATTTCTATGGAACCGGAGTCAGTCTGGTTGAATGGTCCAGTATCATTCCCGAATTACTGCCGCAGGAACACTTGCATGTGCAGATTGAAACGACGGGTCCAGAGGATCGAACGATTACGCTGGATGGGTATGGCGAGACTTATGCTGCCATGTGCCGACAGTTCAGACAGAATGGAGTCAAATGATGATGGAAGATTTACAAAAACAGCCGCGCCAGCGGTTTTTGGCGTTGGATACATCGACTGCGGTGATGGCAGCCTCAGTTATGGAAGGCCACGTCCTTCTGGAAGAACGGAATGAACGGGCAGAACGCAACCATTCGGTACACGTCGTGCCCGTAATGGAGCAGCTGCTGGAAGCTAGCAGCACGCAACCGGGACAGCTGGACGGCGTTGCCGTGGGCATTGGCCCGGGCTCGTACACGGGCATCCGCATTGCGGTGACCGCGGCGAAAACGTTAGCCTGGGCGTGGGACATCCCGGTTGTCGGGGTGTCCAGCCTTCAGGCTATGGCCTGGGGCGGCTGGCACAGTGGCCTCGCCGCCAAGGCCGAAGCTGCGGCAGAGGATGCCGCAGCAGGGGCTGGCGGAACGCCATCCGCGGACCAGGGCGGCACTGGTGCCGCCCCTGTCCACTGGATCGTTCCGCTTGTGGATGCACGGCGCGGTCAAGCCTATACCGCGCTGTTTGCCTCCGCGGGGAGCGCTGCGCCCCGGCGGCTGGCGCCAGATGCCATCCGTATGGTGGACGGATGGCTGGAAGCCCTCGCCGCCCGCATGGCGGAAGCGGCGCCGGAAGAGCGGCCCGCTGCCGTCTGGATTGTCGGCGAGACGGGCCCGCATGCGGCAGCAGCGGCTGAGCTTCGCTGCCCCGCAGGAACGGCGCTCCAGCTCGTACCCTATGAGCTGGAGGGCCGCTGGGTTGGGCGCTTAGGCGCCGAGGCGCTGCTTGCAGGTCAGCGAGATGACGTGCATGCGCTCGTGCCTAATTACACTCAGCTGGCTGAAGCGGAAGCCAACCTGCTACGCAAAGGCTAAAGGGGGAGGGGAAGCAGATGGACAACGTGGAGAATGATGAGCAGGAAGCAACGCTTCAGTTCAGGTTCATGACTCTGGATGATATTCCCGATGTCATGATTATTGAACATGAAGCCTTTACCCTGCCCTGGACGGAAGAAGCATTTCAAAATGAATTGACACACAATCATTTTGCTAAATATATGGTCATGGAATTGGAAGGTACAGCGATCGGCTATGCCGGCATGTGGACAATCATGGATGAAGCCCACATTACCAATATTGCAGTCCGGGAAGCTTATCGTGGGCGCAAGCTCGGTGAGAAGCTTCTGGACGAATTGATGAAAACGGCGGCTTATCTCGGGATGGAACGAATGACGCTGGAAGTCAGGGTTTCGAATCGGATTGCCCAGAGCTTGTATCAGAAAAAAGGGTTTGAATCGGCTGGTCTTCGCAAAGGGTATTACTCCGACAATGGGGAAGATGCGATGATTATGTGGGCGAATTTGCCGCCTGCGAGCCGGAGCGGCGAAGAGGAAGGAAGCGTAACGGATTCATGAAGGATTTCAATGAAAAGGTAAGTTCAGCACCATCTTATATATTGGCCGTGGAGACAAGCTGTGATGAAACATCCGTAGCGGTAGTCAAGGATGGACGGGAAGTGCTGTCCAATCTGATCTCCAGTCAGATCGAGACACATAAGGCATTTGGCGGAGTTGTACCTGAAGTGGCTTCGCGTAAACACGTTGAAGTCATTACACTGATGTTGGAACAGGCTATTGAACAATCTGGCATCCGTCCGCGTGATCTGAGTGCAATCGCCGTGACGCAAGGGCCTGGACTGGTTGGTGCATTGCTGGTCGGTATCGTCGCGGCGAAAACCATGGCCATGGCACTTGGCAAACCACTCATTGGCACACATCATATTGCGGGACATATCTATGCCAACAGACTTACCCATGAGCTGCAATATCCAGCGATGGCACTGGTGGTTTCAGGTGGTCATACCGAGCTTGTGCATATGGAATCCGAAGGCAAGTTCAAACTGATCGGCCGTACGCGGGACGATGCTGTAGGCGAGGCTTATGACAAAGTAGCGCGTGCACTGGGTTGCCCCTATCCGGGAGGACCGCATGTGGACCGGATGGCTGCTGAAGCAGAGCAGGCGGTACCTTTGCCACGCGTCTGGCTGGAAGCAGATTCGTATGATTTCAGCCTGAGTGGTCTGAAGTCTGCTGTGTTGAATGTGCTGAATCTAGCCAAAATGCGCGGAGAAACGCTTGAACCATCGGCTGTGGCACGGGGCTTCCAGGAAGCTGTCGTCGAAGTGCTGGTAGAAAAAGCAGTAAGGGCTGTCCGTGAGTATGGATCACGTCAGTTGCTGTTATGCGGTGGCGTTGCGGCAAACCGGGGATTGCGTTTAGCTTTGCAGGAGCGTTGTGCGAAGGAAGGGCTCGAATTGCTGATCCCGCCGATGGAATATTGCACGGACAATGCAGCGATGATTGGAGCTGCGGCGTATTTGAAATGGCAGCGGGGAGAAATCTCGGAATTTGATGCCAAAGCTGATCCTGGACTTTCACTTGAGGCATGGTCTGTACAATCGCTATAAAATGATTCATGTATATGAAGACTTGACAGCCTCAAGTGAAGACTGTATATTAATTACAAATTAAAACAGGAATTATGATTCCTGAACTGAAACGCAATGAACAGGAACAGTAGGGTATTTCCCGGTCTTAGAGAGCTGCGGTGTGGTGCAACGCAGTCGAAGGAAACCTGAAACTCACCTGGAAGCGGAACGATGGAACACGGTAACTCCTCGGGAGAAGCCGAAGGCCGATGATGGCCCAAAGTACATGGTTACGGGTTGCCTCCGTGAATGGGCCGTTGTTGATGGAATCCGGATGACATATCGGTAGAAGATCAACAATAACTGAGGGGGCTTTTGTCACTTTGGGCAATGATAACGGTATGGACGCATACAGGATCAGCTCGAAGGAAATGAAAGTCAACAAGAGTGGTACCGCGAAGGTGAACAGCCTGTCGTCTCTTGCATTATTGCAGGAGATGGCAGGCTTTTTTGATTTTCAAAATGGTGATTAAATTCATGGTCACATATCATAAATGTAATGAACGGGAGCAGTAAAACGATAAAGCGCACAGAGAGCTGCGGGGTGGTGCGACGCAGTGGCTGGAATCGTTCGAATCTCGCCCGGGAACGGAGCTGTGGAAGCAGTGAGACGATGTCTCATACCTTGTCCTTGTAACCAAAGGACATCGTGGTACACAGCAACGGCTAACCTCCGTTATATGGTGTTTCTCCGGCTGGATCGGTTGTTATTGTTGCGTCTACGCAGCTGCAATGGATCTGGGCCGGAGACGACGAGGTGGATGGTGCCTGGCGCAAGCCCGGCCCATCAAGCAAGAGTGGTACCGCGGAGGGATAATAACCCGCCGTCTCTTAGATGAGATGGCGGGTTATTTGTGTTTGCTGCCGGCAGCAGGGTGGGCGATGGGAATCCATAATCATGGTTTAGAAAGAAATAAGACTGGCGTGCAAGTCGACGTGCACGCCAGCATGGAATGCAAAATGAATAAACATAGAAAACGGGAAGTGAACCCCCTCGTTCCGATCCCAAAAATCCAATATACATTCAAATTTGATGGAGGTTGATGAATATGACAAAGAACAATAACAAACGGATGATTGAGATTTTTGATACAACACTGCGCGATGGAGAACAAGCACCGGGAGCGAGTCTGCAGCCTGAACAAAAAATTGAACTGGCACATCAATTGGCTTCTCTGGGCATTGACGTCATCGAGCCTGGATTCCCGATCTCAAGTCCAGGTGAGTTCGCGGCGGTTCAGGCGATTTCCAGACAACTGCAAAACGTGGAGATTTGCGGATTTGCGCGTGCGGTCAAAGGGGATATTGATGCAGCCGTTCGAGCAACGGCTGACGCATCGCGCCGCCGGATTCACTTGTTTATTTCCTCTTCGGACATTCATATTGAGCATCAATTGCGCCGTCCGCGCAGCGAAGTCGTAGCTACCGCCCGGGAGATGGTCTCCTATGCACGTCAGTTCACGGATATTGTGGAATTCACTGCCATGGATGCGGCTCGCACAAAGATGGATGATTTGATCGAGATGGTCGAAGTAGCCATTGAAGCGGGAGCAAGTATTATCAATTTGCCAGATACGGTTGGGTACGCACTGCCACATGAATATGGAGAGATGTTCCGTCAGGTACGTGAGGGCGCAAGAGGCGGAGATAAGGTTCGATACAGCGCCCACTGTCATAATGATTTGGGCCTTGCGGTTGCCAACAGTCTGGCTGCGATTGCCAACGGTGCTTCCCAGATCGAAGTAACCATCAACGGTGTGGGCGAACGGACGGGTAACTGTGCATTGGAGGAGCTGATTATGGCTCTGGAGACGCGGGGAGATGTTATTGGCGCAACGACAAATATCAAACTGAACCAGATGTATGAGACATCCCGTCAGATTAGCCGTGCGATGCATTTCCCAATTGCATACAACAAACCGGTGGTAGGGCGCAATGCCTTCCAGCATGAGTCTGGTATTCATCAGGATGGTCTGCTTAAGAATCGGAGTACGTATGAGATTATGGACCCGGAAGCGCTGGGAATTCCACGCAGCATGATTATTCTGGGCAAACATTCCGGTCGTCACGCTTTGAAAGATCGGGTTCGTAAATATGGCTTTGAACCGGATGAGCAGCAAATGGAACAGCTGTATGAGATATTTAAAGAAACTGCCGATCAACAGAAAGTGGTCAGTGATGACCAGTTATTGCAGATGGTGAGCCAGACCATGAATATTCCTGCCCAGGATTATGAACTGGTTGAATTGCAGGTTACGGCCGGCAGCATGACGGATCGAATGGCAGCAGTTCGTATTCGCACGAGCGCAGGGGAGCAATCCTATTCTGCGGTTGGCGGTGGTCCGGTAGATGCAACGATTCGTGCGATTGGTCAAAGTATCTCGGACGACATTACTTTTGTCGATATGGAAATGCACGCACTGAGTGGAGGAGAGGCTGCGAGTGCAGAAGCTGCAGTTACTGTGGAACGTGCAGGACGTGAATTCAGAGGAACTGCCACGCACAATGATATTGTCATGGCAGCCGGTTTGGCTTATGTAGCAGCTTGCAATGCGGCCGGACTGAAGGCGGAGTCTTCCGAAAGTGATGAATCAGTGCACGCGTAATAGTACTCCAGTAAATCACATAACTTTATGTCAAAATAAACCAGAGGCAGGCCTTAAATACAGAGGTCTGCTTTTGTCCTTTTATAGGAGAAAAATTTGAAAGAACGAATGTGTTTGTCAAGGTGTGATTATAGTTATCCACATATTCAGTGTAAATTGTGGGTAACTATCTCAAATTCAAACCAGTAATGTTTTCGAAAATAAAAGGCTTTAGGGGATAAAATGGTCGAGTTATATTCACAAAGTTGTGGATAATGTGGATAACTCGGTGGATAAATATGGTTTTTGTGCAAAAAAAGCTATTCTACCGCCGTATAATTAAATGAATTGGATTGCTTGCTATCTTGCTTTCTTGTGGATAAATTAGAGGCTTTACAACGTAAAAATATTTTACTTGATTCGAGTGGATTTGACAAATAGGGAATCATCCTACTCAAATCTGTCTCGCTTTATGCTCAAAAAAAGCCAATCCCGTAAGGAATCAGCTTTTGATATAAAATCCAGTCTATTTTGTTTTTTTCTTATTCCAAAGCTAATTCTTCCCACTCTTCATAAGCCTTGGCAAGTTGAAGCTTGTGATCCTCCGCTTTCTCCTGAAGCTCTTGCAGCTTCATGTAGTCCTGATATATTTCAGGCAGAGCCATCTGAGCCTCAAGCTCTGTAATCTCCGTTTCCAGCTTCGCAATCTGTTGTTCCAGAGCTTCCTGCTTGCGTTGCCGGTTACGTTCTTCGCGCTTGGCCTGCTTGTCCGCTTCGAATGAGGCGGCACCGGATTTTTCGGTTGCGGATAGACCTGGATCTGATTTGGCTGAGTTTTTGTTAGAGGCCTGGCGTGCTTCAGCAGCTTCGCGCGCAATATCTTCAAGCTCCTGTTTCTTCTCTACATAATCATCATAATTGCCGAGGTAATGCTCTGTTCCGCCGGGATGCAGCTCGACAATACGTTCAGCCATTTTATTGAGGAAATACCGGTCATGCGAGATGAACAGCAATGTGCCCTCATAGTCCATCAGCGCCGCTTCAAGCACTTCTTTGGCGAACAGGTCGAGATGGTTCGTAGGCTCATCCAGAATGAGCATATTGGCTTCCTTGAGCATGAGCTTGGAGAGGGAGACACGAGCTTTTTCTCCACCGCTAAGAGATGAGATCTTTTTGAGTACATCATCTCCACTGAACAGGAAGTTGCCTAGTACCGTACGAATCCGTGATTCTTCCATACCTGGATATGCGCTCCACAGTTCTTCCAATACGGTATTGGAAGGATTAAGTCCCGTCTGCTCCTGATCATAATAGCCAATCTGCACCTTGGTACCCCATTGGATCTCACCGCTTACAGGGCGCAAACTTCCGGTGAGGCATTTGAGCAAGGTAGATTTTCCGATACCGTTCGGACCGATCAAAGCAACCGTTTCCCCGCGTCTTAGATCAAAAGATACATTGCGGAATAACGGCGAAGCCTCATCGTAGGCAACGGAAAGCTGATCCACACGGAGCACTTCCTTGCCGGACATCACAGCCGGTTCGAACGAGAAATGAGCTTTCTTCAAATCTCCCATCGGTTTGTCGAGTCGATCCATCTTGTCGAGTGCCTTGCGGCGGCTCTGTGCCCGTTTGGTTGTTGAAGCACGGACGATATTCTTCTGAACAAACTCCTCCATCTTGGAGATTTCATCCTGTTGTTTCTCGTATTGCTTCATCTGGCTTTCGTACTCGGCAGCTTTCAGTTCCATGTACCGGCTGTAATTGCCCGTATATTTTTTGGAGCGGTGCCGTTCGATCTCCACGATGTTCGTTACAAGCCGATCAAGGAAATACCGGTCATGAGATACAACCAGCAGGGCGCCAGAATAACCTCTCAGGTAATCTTCGAGCCACGTCAGGGTGGCGATATCGAGATAGTTGGTAGGCTCGTCCAGCATGAGCAGATCAGGGGCCTGAAGCAAAATGCGAGCAAGCGCAAGACGTGTCTTTTGCCCGCCGCTCAGTGTGGCAATCTGGGTATCTGGTGAGAATTCACCGAAGCCCATCCCGTGCAGTACACTGCGAATGCGGGTTTCCATTTCATAACCGCCATGATCCTTGAACCAGTCCGAGCGTTTCGCATAACGCTCAAGCAGATCGGCATACTTTTTTTCATCTTCCATTTGCGCGGGATCAGCAATATCCTGTTCCATCTGACGCAAATCTGCTTCCGCCTGAGTCAGGTGGCCGAATACGTTCATCATTTCTTCCCATATGGAGCGATCGGATTGCAGTCCGCTGTTCTGAGCGAGGTAACCAAGCGTTGTTTCCTTGGATTTGAAAATCTGCCCACCATCGTAGGACATTTCTCCAGCCACAATTTTGAGTAAAGTGGATTTCCCTGCGCCGTTAACACCAACGAGTCCGATGCGCTCGCGTTCTAATATTTGTAAGTTCACGCCGTCCAGGATTGGATCGACACCAAAACGTTTGATAATTCCGGATACTTGCAGCAGCATAAAATTAAGTTCCTCCATAGGTCCAGTTCTTGATATGACAACTATATCCCAGTTTACATGAAATACAGAGCAAATGCACCGATTAGGAGTGCTTGGAGCGTGTAGTCTTTTTGGTCAATCAATGATAAACTGAAAGAAGGCATGTTAATACATGAGGATTTTGCAGAAAATGAATCATTTTAACGATTCCAACACGATGACAACTGGTGCATAACATATAAATGGTTTTAATTGAGAGCTAGTTTACCTTCCCGATCAACAGGAGGTTATTCAAGGACATGCAGGATCATACGGAACAGAAAATCCGTCTTCGTTCCAAGCTGAGACAGAGCCGGGATCTGATGGATGAAAGCATGCGTCAGCAGGCGATGAGTGAGATTAATGATGTGACGAAACGGGAGCTGGAGCGCCTTAGACGGGACAAATGGAAGCTGGGGAACAAGCGGCTTATGATTTTCAGCTATTTGTCTTATGGAAGCGAAGCATCTACAGCTTTTTTATTTGAAGAAGGCTGGAAGCATGGAGATCAGATGCTCGCGCCGAAAGTGCTGACGAATCCGGCTCGCATGGAATTGCGACGTGTCATGGGTGAACAGGATATTCAGCCGGGAATATGGGGGATACCTGAACCCAAGGATTCCTCTGAAGTGCTGCAACCTGAAAGCTGGCCGGATATTGATCTTATCATAGTACCGGGGCTGGGATATGACCTTCATGGAGGGCGCATTGGTTATGGCGGCGGTTATTATGATCGTTTTGCAGAGACACTTGCAGCGAAATGTGCGATGACGGACAAAAGGCCACGGATGGCTGCATTGGTATTGCCAGGCCAGCTACAGGATGAAATTCCGATGGACCCACTTGATCTGCGAATTGATCTGTTGATAACAACCGAAGGTATATTACATATCGAATAAAGGGTTGTGATGTGATTGAATTCAGAAACGAATAACGACCAGGCTTCGGGCAATAAACTGACTCATTTTAATGAACAGGGACGAGCTCGGATGGTTGATATTTCGGGTAAGGAAAGTACCGTGCGTACAGCTGTTGCGGTATCCAAAGTGACGATGAGTCCGGCTACGCTTGAAGCGATTCGGGAGGGCCGAATCGGCAAAGGTGACGTTCTGGCTGTGGCTCAAATTGCGGGCATTCAGGGCGCCAAGAAAACGTCGGACTGGATTCCGATGTGCCATCCATTGGCATTGACGGGTGTGGATATTCGTTTTCATGACAACGGTGTCGATGAATTGCAGATTGAAGTTACGGTCAAAACCGAAGGAAAGACAGGTGTCGAGATGGAGGCGCTCACGGCGGCGTCGGCTGCGGCACTGACGATCTATGACATGTGTAAAGCCATGCAAAAAGATATGATTATCGGTCCAACCATGCTTAATTCCAAGAGTGGTGGCAAAAACGGCGATTTCAGCCGATAAGGGACATTTATTTTCATAGAGGAGAAGGGTGATCTTTATGGTGTGGAGAACAGCAATCCTGACAGCCAGCGACAAAGGGGCCCGCGGGGAACGTGAGGATACGAGTGCCCAAGTGATCCGGGAACTTGTGGAAGAAGAACTGGGTGGGGAAATCGTGGAGTACCGCATCGTTCCGGATGAACCCGATGAGATTATTGCGGCTTTGATTGAAATGACAGATTATTTTCACGCTGATTTGGTATTGACCACTGGGGGTACGGAGCTTGCGATTCGTGATATTACTCCAGAAGCGACCCGGCGGGTTATTGAACGGGAAGTTCCAGGCATGGCTGAAGCCATGAGATACAGTGTTATGGGCAAGAATCGTTCTGCCATGCTGTTCCGCGGCGTATGCGGCATTCGCGGACGTACATTGATTGTCAACCTGCCAGGTACACCGAAGGGTGTGCATGAGCATTTGGCGGCCATTATGGACCAGCTTCCGGAAGCATTGTTGATGGTTACGGGTCAGTTCAAGCAATAAGGGTGAAACAGCTATAGTAGCAGGTGTGAATTAAGCAGGAAAAATGATTGGATGTCGGGGTCTCTTTTGTGAATAATGTGGGTTATGTAAGTGGTTACATCTATGGTATGATTGACATAATTCAAAATGAAGCAAAGACATCTATGAGCTTATGGCCAAGCGTGTGCATCTTTGAAGCTTGAAACGAGGAGGAATAATATCAATGTTAAGTTCCATTGGACCAACAGGTTTTATTTTGCTGGCCGTTATCGCGTTGCTTTTGTTTGGACCCAACAAGCTTCCGGAATTGGGGCGGGCCGTCGGACGCACTTTCCGTGAATTCAAAGAAGGCGCACGTGAGATTATTGCGGATGATGATTCATCCAGTCGCAAGGAGCAGGAAAAGGCGAAGCCGCTGGCATCTGATACGGCATCTGCAGACAAGCCTGAGGATAAACGCCTGCCGGAATAACTTTGACGGCAATGAAAGAGAAATCCCTTCCTGCCGGAAGGGTTTTGTATTTTAAGCTGGCAACAATGGGGGGCAGGCATGACGCAGCAGAAGGAAGAAATGACGCTTACAGAACATTTGAGTGAGCTGCGCAAGCGGTTGATTTATGTGTTGAGTATTTTTATTTTGGGGCTGGTGGCAGGCTTTCTGGTGGCGGACCCGGTGTATCAATATCTGACGAAGGCAGAGACCGCTCAGGGCTTTGTACTGCATGCATTCTCGTTCTGGGACGGGATTGGCATCTACATGAAGATTGCTGGTCTGTTCTCACTGGTCATTACGCTGCCGTTTACGGTGTTTCAGCTCTGGAAGTTTGTCAGTCCAGGTCTCCGGGCGCGTGAGCGAAAAGCCACGTTGAAGTATGTACCTTATGTATTTCTGTTATTTCTGATCGGGTTAGCTTTCTCCTATTACGTTGTTTTCCCGATGGCACTTTCTTTTACTTCATCGATTACGGAAAAAATGGGGCTTGTTGAGACTTACGGAATGAAGCAGTATTTTAGTTTTTTGTTTGGCATTGTACTGCCGGTATCCCTGTTGTTCGAACTTCCGCTAATCATTATGTTCCTGACAGGACTGCGCATATTGAATCCCATCCGGCTTCGCAAAATGCGCAGAGTCGCATATTTTGTCCTGATTTTCATTGCGGTTGTGGTCACACCGCCTGACTTTATTTCCGATTTTCTTGTGATGATTCCCTTGCTCCTGTTATATGAGATCAGTGTGTTTCTGTCTGGCTTTGTGTATCGCAAACAGCTTGCAGCTGATGCAGAGGCTGAATCCCGTTACATCCGTGCCGAGGATAAGCAGAGCGTAGTATAACAAGAGAGATTCCATAGGATTTTTGTAACTGTGATAATCTTGTATGGTGCCCGTCCCGGGATAAGGCGACCAGTTCTTACCCGGGAAATGAAGGGCGACAAACTTTTACGGTTATATATTCTGATGGACGGGACAAGCAGGCATATTATGTTCAACAATGGATACAATGGAAAAGGGTTGCCTGAGAACGATGCAGGAGGACTTACGGATTCTGTGGAATAAGTTAATGAGGTATTATGGCATTTACGCAGGCCAATCGGGAGTTTTTTGGCTGGGTTGGTGTAAATACAACGTAAAATCTCGCAGGAATTCATGAAAAGGACTTGAAATCATGCTTCAAGTTGAAGTATCATAAAGTTGGTTGTTAGCACTGAACACTGTCGAGTGCTAATACATATGGCTACAACCTACAATGTAACGTTATATAATTTCAAAAGGAGGCTATTTTTCATGATCAGACCTTTAGGTGAACGCGTATTGGTAGAACCACTGGAGCAAGAGCAAACAACTTCTTTCGGGATCGTACTGCCGGACTCCGCTAAAGAAAAACCGCAAGAGGGTAAAATTATTGCTGTTGGCGCAGGAGTATTGAAAGACGGAGTACGTGTAGCTCTGGAAGTGAAAGAAGGAGATCGCGTTATTTTCTCCAAATATGCCGGTACAGAAATCAAGTTCGAAGGTAAAGAATATTTGATTATGAAAGAAAGCGATATTCACGCGATTCTCGACTAATTCAAATTTAATCGGTTAACCGAACCATATAGCAACACTATTTTACACAATATACTAGGGAGGTTTTCTTACCATGGCTAAAGACATTAAATTCAGTGAAGACGCTCGTCGTTCCATGCTTCGTGGTGTGGACGCATTGGCTAATGCAGTTAAAGTAACACTCGGTCCTAAAGGCCGTAACGTGGTTCTGGAGAAAAAATTCGGAAGCCCGCTCATCACGAATGACGGTGTAACGATTGCTAAAGAAATCGAACTGGAAGATGCATTCGAGAACATGGGTGCACAACTGGTTAAAGAAGTAGCAACCAAAACAAATGATGTTGCCGGTGACGGTACAACAACTGCAACTGTATTGGCTCAAGCGCTGATCACAGAAGGTTTGAAAAACGTAACTGCAGGCGCTAGCCCAATCGGTATCCGTAAAGGGATCGACAAAGCGGTTAAAGCTGCTGTAGCTGAACTGCAATCCATCTCCAAACCAGTTGAAACCAAACAATCCATCGCACAAGTTGCGGCGATCTCTGCAGCTGACGAAGAAGTAGGCGAACTGATCGCTGAAGCTATGGAAAAAGTGGGTAAAGACGGCGTTATCACTGTTGAAGAATCCCGTGGATTCGCTACAGAGCTGGAAGTGGTTGAAGGTATGCAATTCGACCGCGGTTACATCTCTCCATACATGATCACGGATACGGACAAAATGGAAGCTGTTTTGGACAACCCGTACATCCTGATCACAGACAAAAAAATCTCCAACACGCAAGAAATCTTGCCATTGCTTGAAAAAATCGTTCAACAAGGCAAACCGCTTGTATTGATCGCTGAAGATATCGAAGGCGAAGCACTGGCGATGCTGGTTGTGAACAAATTGCGTGGTACATTCAACGCTGTAGCTGTTAAAGCTCCTGGCTTTGGTGACCGTCGTAAAGCAATGCTGCAAGATATCGCTGCCCTCACTGGTGGCCAATTGATCACGGAAGAACTGGGTCTGGACCTGAAATCCGCTGTTGTGGAACAACTGGGTACAGCTCGTCAAATCCGTGTAACGAAAGAAAACACAATCATCGTTGACGGTGCTGGTAACAAATCCGATATCGATGCACGTGTAAGCCAAATCCGTACGCAACTGGAAGAAACAACTTCCGAGTTCGACAAAGAGAAACTGCAAGAGCGTCTGGCTAAATTGTCCGGTGGTGTAGCAGTAATCAAAGTCGGTGCGGCTACTGAAACAGAATTGAAAGAACGCAAACTGCGCATCGAAGATGCCCTGAACGCAACTCGCGCTGCGGTTGAAGAAGGTATCGTATCCGGTGGTGGTACAGCGCTCATGAACGTATACAACGCGGTTGCAGGCGTAGCCCTGTCCGGTGACGAGCAAACAGGCGTGAACATCGTCCTGCGCGCTTTGGAAGCACCAATCCGTACAATCGCAGCTAACGCTGGCGAAGAAGGTTCCGTAATCGTGGAACGTCTGAAAAAAGAACAAACTGGCGTAGGCTTCAACGCTGCGACTGGCGAGTGGGTTAATATGATCGAAGCGGGTATCGTTGACCCTGCGAAAGTAACACGTTATGCATTGCAAAACGCTGCTTCCGTAGCAGCAATGTTCCTGACTACTGAAGCGGTTATCGCTGACAAACCAGAACCTGCAGGCGCTGCTGGCGTTCCTGACATGGGCGGTATGGGTGGAATGGGCGGCATGATGTAAGGTCATTGACCTTATCTCATGTGTCTAGCAGAGCAAATTTTCGGTCAATTTGATTGAGGGTTTGTGAAGCAGTCACTGTTACAAATTATAAATGATACAATGACCACTTCTTAATATCTTATTAAGGAGTGGTTTTTGTGTTGTTGAAATTTGCATTTCAGGATTTTTTGGATGATCGTAAGTTTAAAAACACAACGAAAGTGAACATCCGTAATTACTTGAATATGCTGGGTGACATCATTCTACACGAATCCAGCCATGGGCCCTTTTTTATTTATTTCCAGTAGGTGTCGCACTTCATATAACAATCCGTCATTTGAAAATGGAATCTATAACGAAAGAGGAGATAGACTGCCAAAACTAGATAAGTTCAAAAGGCAATAAGAAAGAGCAAATGAGAAGATTAATTGCATCGTTTGCCTAAAAGGAGTCGTTAGAATGCTTGACTATAGAAGGGTTCAATTATCATATCAACACTATCTTTTAACAAAAAAATACAAAATTATTTAAAATAGTAGACTATTCTCTGTATTTATGGTAACATATTCTATATAACCTATAAAGGTTAAAAATAACAATAATACAAAATATTAGGAGGTAATTTTATGATGAAAAAGGGAGCAGTTGTATTGCTATCCAGTGCAATGTTGCTTAATTCTTTAGGTGTTGCTAGTGCCAGTGCTAATGAAGTTTCAACCACTATTAATGATGTGAAAATTTCTACTGAGGTAGAGACAGTATCTGTTCGTGATGTTGTGCCAGCAGAGTATTTTGAAGAAGTGAAAGGAAAATATAAATCGAAAGAAGAAATTTTGAAAGCTACAGGATTTACAGTAGAGAAAACTGAAAATGCTAGTAATATGCAACTTAACAAAGGAGCAACAACTGTAGATGATTTGGATGAATATGCTGCTCTACTGACGTATTATTCAGATATTGCTAACCAAAGCTTTAAAGCGTCATCAGCTCCTCAGGCGAGGGCTGCTGCAGCCGATTCCAATACAGCTACAGTTTGGGGAGATGGATTGGCTGCAGGGGCAAACCTTTCTTGGATTACAGCTACCGTGTCTTATGATAGAAATAGTTCTGGGAATATAACCAAAGTTACTGGTAGTTCAAGCTCGCTTCAGGGTTTCCACCCTGGAAACTCTTGGTCTCATGATTCAGTCTTGACTAATCAGTCTGCCTCTTTTTCAGGACGGTCAGGTTCCATATATATCAAAGGAACTAGAACCCTTAGCATAATTTCTGGTGGTATTGGTGATATCGTAACAAAATCTCAATCATTTTTTATGGGATTGGGTTAATTATAAAGAACTAAACTACCACCTTGCATAATGGTCTTACCCCTGTTAAGTAGACAGATGAAAAAAGCTCTGCTGCCAGTGCGCATCGATATTCAATCGGTGCGCGCTGTTTGAGTTTGGCTTGAAAACGTCCGTAGGTGTAATTGTACATATAATCTTCCACGGCTTGTCGAATCTCTACTTCTGAATTACACTGGTTAAGGTACAGCTTCTCTGTCTTGAGATGCGAAAAGAAGGATTTGATCAGGCGTTATCTAGGCAAGTTGCTTTCCGAGAGTGGCTACCCTTGACGCCGAATGCTTCTAATCACGAGTTGTACGCCTGAGACGTGTATTGGAAGCCCTGATCCGAATGGAGCACGGCTTCTGAAACGCCTCTTTTTTGTGTCCATTGTTCCACCGTATCCAATACGAGCTGAACATCGTTCCGTTTAGACAACTGCCAAGCTACAATCTCATTGTTGAACAGGTCTTGAATCACGGACAGGTAAACAAATGTGCTTCCATTCGAAATATAGGTAATATCGGTCACCATTTTTTGCTGGGGTGCTGTCGCATGAAATTGGCGCTTCAGGCGATTCGAATAGATGACAGATGGCGTATAGCTGGACTTCTTCGGCTTCTTGCGAATCACCGATTGGATAGATAGTTCCCGCGTGATTCGCCATACTTTCTTGTGATTGACGTTCAGGCCCGCCTCACACAACGCCGTTGTCATGCGAGGATAACCAAACTCTCGGTTGGTAAAATGAATAGCCATCATGTGTTCTTTGCTCTCACGCTCACGGTCTTGTATTGCGTCTCGCTGCGGCTGTGTTGCTCGCCATTTGTAGTAACTGGAACGGGGTATTCCTGTAATCGATAATAAGCGTGTAATGCCATGCGAGCAGCGCAATTCGTCTATGATATCGTAGTTCTCACGTTGGCTCAGCGCTTCTCCTTTACTAGATTTGAATACCGCTTTTTTAAATAATCTACCTGTGCTTGAAGATAGTCTCGTTCTTCTTCTACACTGCTAAAGGCAGTACGGGGCGTCCCTTCAGTGGATTCGGGACATTGTTTTTTCGCTCATCGAACGCTTCCCCGTTTTCCATTTTTTCACCCACACCTTCAGTTGTGAACAGTTTCGAATTCTTTCGCAATCAGCGACACCTTTTAACTTGAAGAACCTTCGACATATGATCTAACTGCATTCAATTTAAACTCTTCGGTATACGTCTGAAATGTTTTCCTTTTTTTTTATGAAAATATCCCCTCCAAGTGTCACTTGAACCCTCATGATAAAATGAAGGTTTTTTTAAGTGTCTACTTAGGGGATAATACCAAACGCCAGTTTGCCGCATAGGGTCTTTTTCAATAATGATTGAGAGAACGGCTCAACTTGATTGGGGAAAAGTGGAATATTGAGTGAAATTGAAGAGATTACTGGTCAAAGTGGGTCAGTAATCAGAAACATTTACCTTACATAGCCTTGTTGTTAACAGGCAGGTTAACAACTTTGTCCATCAATCGTTTAAAGGCTCCCACTAGGGAGCCTTTCTTTATTCAGATGCAGGAGCGGATACGAAGGAAAGGCTAACGCAGTTTGCAGAAGGGCGAAGGGGGGGGGGGAGTCGTTCCTATTTGAACGAATTGTTTGCACATTTGAAACTCACTCAACAGTTGTTATTTCAAAAGTGGAAATATCCTCTTGAATACTGAAGCGATATTCAAATCCATTTCGAACCTTCGCTCCATCAAAATTACTCTGACTTACATCGCGATCCAATATGCCGATATCCTGAATCACGTCTTGCGCATCATTATACGTGTACTCGTTATTGGTTGTCAGAATAAGTGTAGCGATAGCAGTCAAAAAGATTCCACCCGTTGGTTCGCTGACATCACCATTCTCGTACAACCTGACTTCTTGTACTTTTTGATCCAAATTTAATGTACCAACCAATCGTAATTCATCATTGAATACATACTCGAAAGCGTCAGTGCCCTGCTCTGAAGAGTCTTTCATATTCAAGCGGGTAATACTCAAACCATTCAGTCGGTATTTGCCCACGGCGCCATTAAACTTGTTTTTGAATTCCTCCGTTGTCATGTGGAAGCCAGAGGCATTCGTTTGAGTTAGAGGTGCGTGATCTTCCTCTGTTGTAACAGCGCCAGATTCTTGTTTCTCCGTGTGTTCTGTCCCCGATGATTGCGGAGGATTTGAAGGTAAAGCCAACATGCCATACATTCCTATCGAAGCAATTGCAAAACATGCCGCCGTTAGCAAAACATGCTTTATCGGTATCCGGTTTTGTTTCCTCATGGATAGGACCATCAAAACAATAAATACGAAGAAAGCCATAAAGCCTAGGATGAATAGTATTGTAAACAGATATTGCAAATTCTCACCTCGTAATGCATCGTTATTTCATACTCTCATTATAATGTTCCTTCGAGAAACTTTAAACCTGTACTCGTCTCTTTAAAAAATGAACAGTAGAGCGAGCAGACGAAAAAGATGACCCCTGTGCAGTACAGGAATCATCTCTTAAGTGTGGTCTAATCCCCCTGTTAAGAGGCGTTCGGTTCGTTAGCCCTCAATCGGTATTTAGTCAGGCATAATCCAGACAATTTCGGCAATGCGCACGAAGAATTTTCTATTTCTTTCCTCTAGTACAACATGGTCATGTTTAACAGCGACCACACATCCATCCAGTCTACCGCGAGTCGTTTCCAGGATAACCACTTTTCCCACCAGGGACATTAGACTTTCGACTACGCAATGATCCACTGGATGAACGACAATGTTATGGGGCATATGGGGCACATAATGTGAGTTAGCCATTGGATGCATCATTTGATAATTATTCAAGAAAAAACCTCCCAAATCATTTATACGGCATCCTATGCGATTGCCCACGCGAACGACTGGGCGTTTGACCAAAGTATATACTTTTGGAAAATCCGAATGAGGTATTATGTTTGTCAGCCAATCGCAGAGGGTCAAGTTTACAGTGAAATGAATGAAGCACTGCCGGCGTTTTAGCCAGCAGTGCTATTTTTTCTTATCATCACTTGGACTTAATCCAGCAAGGAAAGTGTGACTCGAATCGAGTTTTCTATAAATGAACGATTGGGACGGGACTTCATGAAAACGGTCAGTCCAATTAGGGATACAATAAGTGCTTGCGCGACAGCCTTAGCGTCCAGGGAGGGGTTAAGTTCCCCTGATCGCATTCCCCGCTCAATATTTTCCTGAAAGATGACCGACAGGTACATCTGATGTTCCCGGGTGAGAATTTCAAATTTCTCATCATGGGGTGCAAGCTCAACCATCGTATTGATGCAAAAGCATCCACGACTGAGTCGCTCTGCGTTGTATTCTTCGTCCACGATTTCTGCAAAAAAAGTACGAAAGGCCTCTTTAACCGATGTAATACCCGCCAGTCTGGTTCGCATCTCTGCGGCACGAGCCATCGTGTATTTCCGTAGCGAAGTTTCGAACAGTTCTCTTTTATCTCCAAAAGTGGAATATATACTGGGTCTTTGGATGCCCATTCTTGAAGTCAGATCACTTAATGAAGTGGCTTCATATCCTTTTTCCCAAAAAAGCTGCATCGCTGCATCCAGCACTTTCTCTTCGTCAAATTCGCGAGTTCTCGCCATAATAAATACTCCTTGTTACTTATATTTTCTAAAGTATAGATTTTTTTGTATTGGATCATATAGATCGTGTTTTGCTAATTATATTTCGTACTCATCAGTATGATATATAATATATAACTCTCAATAATTTGTCAAACCAACGTCTTTTTGAGGATGTATTTAAGAAATGAGATACATTTTTAATCAAAATAAATAGATTGACAGTAAGAGAAACACTGAGATATATTAACTACCTAAATAACATACCGATCGGTAATTTATTTTACGAGTAGTGATAGTCCAATTTTGAATAAGGAGAAATCAGTTATGGAAATAGGAATTACTTCGTTTGTGGAGACAACACCCGATCTTCGGACAGGTGAGGTCATAAGTCACGCACAGCGATTGCGTGAAGTGGTGGAAGAAATCGTGCTTGCCGATCAGGTGGGGTTGGATGTATTTGGCGTAGGAGAACATCATCGTAAAGATTATGCGGCTTCTTCCCCTGCGATGGTGCTGTCCGCAGCTGCATCCCTGACCAAGCGTATTCGGCTGACTAGTGCAGTAACGGTACTTTCGTCCGCTGACCCGGTACGTGTGTTTCAGGATTTTGCCACACTGGATGGCATTTCGAATGGACGTGCGGAGATTATGGCAGGGCGGGGTTCCTTTACCGAATCATTCCCTTTGTTTGGATATGAGCTAGGTGAGTATGATGAGCTGTTCGATGAACATCTGGAACTGCTGCTTAACCTGCAAAAGTCCGAAATAGTCAACTGGCGAGGTGGGCACAGACCTGCAATACATAATCTGGGCGTATATCCACGGCCTGTGCAGAGCCCTTTGCCCATATGGATTGGCAGCGGGGGCAATCAGGAATCGGTGGTGCGTGCAGGATTGCTGGGGCTTCCGTTGACGTTGGCTATTATTGGCGGGAGCCCGGAAAGGAATTTTGGCCCCCTTGTACAGTTGTACAAGCAGGCAGCGGCACATGCCGGACATGACGCTTCGAAGCTTACTGTAGGGTCGCATTCGCTCGGATTTGTGGCTGAAAATACAGAACTGGCGGCTGATCTGTTCTTTCCTTCTACCCAGGCGGGCATGAACAAAATCGGCAAAGAACGCGGATGGGGACATTACAGTCGTGCCAGCTTTGATGCTGCACGTAGCCATGACGGTGCTTTGTATGTAGGTGATCCAGAGACGGTTGCCCGAAAGATCATTCACCTTCGCAAGAATGTGGGCATTACACGTTTCATGATGTACGTACCGATTGCCACGATGCCACACGATCAGGTGATGAGAGCGATTGAATTGCTCGGAACAGAGGTGGCACCTCGAGTGCGCACAGAGTTGGCTGAGTGGGAAGCTGAGAATGGACAAAGAGCATAAAGAACATACACTGAAGGAGGAATTGCATATGAGTTTTGTAGATCGGGTGGTACCTGAATTAAGAGATGCATTGACCCAGTTTCCGGGCTTTAATTTGAAGGGGGTATTGCAGGTTAGCCGGGCGATGCTCATGAATCCACCGATTGAGAAGTCGGATGACGTACGCACAACAAAGAGAATTATTGCTGGGGCAGCAGGAGACATGCTGGTCAAACTATATGAACCGGCTGAGCGTACTGGAGATAAATTGCCAGCGATGTTGTGGATTCATGGAGGAGGTTATGTGTTGGGACATCCAGATATGGATGATGCGTTATGTGAACGATTTGTACAAGCGGCTCATTGTGTAGTCGTATCGGTTGATTACCGTCTGGCTCCTGAGCATCCTTATCCTGCTGCCCTTCATGACTGCTATGCAGGTCTGGTATGGATGATGGACGAAACAGAGTCGCTTGGCATTGATCTTAGGCGGGTCGCAATTGCCGGAGCGAGCGGAGGGGGAGGACTGACTGCAGCACTTGCACAAATGGTCCGCGATAAAGGTGGGCCGAGTCTGATCTTCCAAATGCCTTTGTACCCGATGCTGGACGATCGGAATATTTCGGCTTCGAGCCATGAAATTACGGAACAAAATGCCACATGGAATCGGACGAATAACCTGGAGGCATGGAGTATGTACCTTGGAGGAGAGATGGAGGGATTGGGGGATACCGAAGAACACCACATGCCTTCTTACGCTGTCCCAGCAAGAGCTGAAAATCTGGCAGGGTTACCTCCGATGTATACGTGTGTTGGCCAGCTGGATCTATTTCGAGACGAGACAATCGACTATGTGACACGCCTTGCGGCAGCGGGAGTGGATGTCGAAATGCACCTGTATCCCGGTGCTTATCACTGCTTCGAAGTATTTGTGCCTGATGCGGAAGTTAGCCAGCGGGCTAGTCAGGACTATATCCGGGCCATGGCTAGAGCGCTTAATCCTTCATGGGAGCAATAAATGTCTCCGGAGTTTTCCATAAAAATTGATGTTCTTTTCATCTTCATTTCAGATTCCGTTAAGGTAGCAGGGTTAAGATAAGTTTTGTAAAACCCTTCTCGTGTTAAATAGATGTGTGACTAGCCCCGTCGGATCGTCCGGCGGGGTACTTTTTTTCTTCATTTCATCGGTTGATGGTATGATAGATAAATACATAAATGCTAGTAACGGAGGGATGGTTCATAGACCCCAGCCTGCATCCGCTGTTCAGACCCATTCAGATGAATGGGTCAGATCGGAACACGTATTATATTGAACAAATACCTTCTATCTCCCTAATGGCTCATGTAGCCTGTTATTGGGAATCCGGTTCTATTCCGCACACAGGAGAGCAAGATCAGGAACCTATATCAGTGCCCGCTAGGGTATTGCCGGATGGCTGCACGGACATGCTGATTACATACGACTCGGTCCGTTCGGCTCATTCCTATGCATACTGTGGCAACTATACGCATCCATTTGCTGTGCCCGAGGCATCCGATGTAAGTCCTTCCGCAGATTACACATTTGGCGTACGTTTTTTTCCGGGTGGGGCGTACGTCTTTCATGGTTTGCCATTGGAAGGATTTACGGACATGCGAATTCCGCTTGAGGAATGTTGGCCAGTCAGGTTGAATGAGCTTCAGGAGCGGATGGCTGGAACAAGAACCTTTGAAGAACGGGTGCAGGTAATGAATGCCTATCTGAGTCCACTATCCGTGCAAACTAATACATACGAGAATGATTTGATGAAAAACGCGCTGCATCGCATCTATATCGATGGGGGACGTATGAGCGTCAGTGAGCTGGCAATGCGAGAAGTTGTTAGCGAACGCCAGCTGCATCGGAAGTTTGCAGTATGGATCGGAATCAGTCCGAAGCGATTCAGTGAGGTGGTTCGTTTTCATCGTGTCCTGGGCAGTATTCATCAGGGGCATACGGCGGATGGGGTAGCGCTGGCCCTGAATCATGGTTTTTTTGACCAAGCCCACTTGATTCGTCAATTCCGCAAGTTTTATGGGGAAACCCCGCTGACCGCTGCCAAGGAACATCAACAAAGGTTGTCCGATTTGTACAATAAGTCGGTTGCCCCTTCAGATATACTGAGATCGTGAGAATAATAGTAAAGGAGATATCATATATGAATGGAACATTGCAAATTCGGGATCATCTGCTCAATGAATTGGAGACGGGAGTACGTACGGGGGTGAGTCTGATCCGCCTGATCCGTCCAGAGGATTGGGCGTACCGCCCGCAGGACAATATGCGTTCACTGGTGGAACTGGTCCATCATTTTATTCAAATCACGGCATCGGACCTTGCCATTATGCAGGAGAAGAGCGAAGCCGAGGTTGGTGTGGTAGAGAATATCCTGTCAGGGATCGAGGATATTGAAAAACTGGAGGCAACACTTTGGGGCAATTTGGAAGCCTACAAAGCTTATATTGTATCACTCAGCGAAGAAGATCTGTTGAACCGCTCAACCAAAGCCTTCTATATGGAGCACGGTCATTTGCAGGCTCAATGGCAGATTGAAACGCTAACTCACGTATTCCATCACCGTTCACAGTTGTATAATTACCTCAAACAACAGGGGCATGAGTTGAACTTTTTCATGCTGTATGCTTAAAAATCTTAGAATATGAGTTTTGTGTAATTAGCTCCGCCTAATGACTGGCGGGGCTTTTTTTGTGTCTAGTATTCTAGCGTCTCTATTAAAATGGACGTTATCACACGGTCATTTTACCGTTACATTAATAGATTCCAAACATAGAATACTGTATCAAAGCAAAAGGAGGTGATTTCCATGGCCATCCTTTTACCGCAACAATTTTATGCCTTAGATGCAAGCGTGGGTAAATCGTATTATGAAAACCTCGCTGGAGGCACGAATGCCAGCATCACGGTGAACAATTTTGGTACTGCCCCGGTAGATCTGGTTGTGACTCGTGTTAACGCTCCAGTGATCACGTATATGATCCCAGCTGGCAACAGCCTTACGTTGTCTGTTGATTTGCTGCTCGTAGCTGCTTTGTTGACTACTCCGTCAGGTGCTTCAACAGGCACAATTCAAATCGCAACATCTGATTTCTAATGAATGTAGCGTGCTTTGTGAACCTCTGTCGGACATGTTGTCGGCAGAGGTTTTTCTTTTTTTTTATGGATGCATCATATCGATTCAATCAAGAAACAGCCTCAGAAATTGTATGTGCGACCCCAGTGATATGATAGGTTTAGATCAAATTTTTGTTTACATAGGCTACCATTCGAGTAATTTATATTTAGGAACAGAATGAAGACTGATGTTGTGAAACAGGAGGTTATTGGACGATGAAAAGACCAACGTTTCTTGAAACCGAGCGGCTTGTTTTCTCGACATGGAATGAAGAAGACTGTGCTCTGGCTTCCGCTCTATGGGGAGATCACGAGGTATCGAAGTGGATTAGCAGCAAAGGATTTCTGAGCGAGGATGAAGTGGAAGCGAGATTGACTCAGGAATTAAAAAGGCAAGAAGATGTGGGAGTGCAATACTGGCCACTCTTTGAGAAAGATTCGGAAGTGTTTGTTGGTTGCTGTGGCTTGCGCCCGTATTCTCCGGAAGAAGAGATATATGAACTGGGATTTCATCTAACCCGGGATCATTGGGGCAAGGGCTACGCCATGGAGGCGGCAGGGGCGGTGATTGACTATGCATTTGGCGAACTGAAGGCTAAAGCGTTGTTTGCCGGGCATCATCCGGATAATGAAGTGTCACGTCACATGCTGTCCAAGCTGGGCTTTGAGTATGTACGGGATGAGCGTTATAAACCGACAGGACTGATGCACCCGTCCTATTTGCTGAAAAAGGAATAAATATGTTCCAAAATACAGCACAACGTCTTTAAATATATAGCATAAATGGATGGATAGCAGGGGTGACCGTCATTTTTTGGTAAAGGGGTTTTCATCGTTTTTTTATTTCATTTTCAGCTTCTATTAAGGTAGCAGAGGTAAGATAATTCTTGTAAACCCCTTCTCGTGTTAGATAGATGTGTGACTGACCTCGCCGGACGCCGGTGAGGTATTTTTTTGCTTATTTTTATAAATATACACAAAACAAACATAAACAAAAATAAATGAAGTTTTTTTATCTGTGAATCATTGACTTATAAAGATAAACAAAGGTATAATGAATGTGAAAAAAGGAACTTACTATGTACGTGATGGGCATTCTATTTTTTATCATGAGGAGAGAATGATGATGAACGTGACCCTTACCAATGAAACAACGCAGGCTGCGGGCTTCCATATCCCATTTGTTCGTGAGATGGCGGAGATTACTCAACATATGTGGAAAAACGGGTGGGATGAACGCAATGGTGGCAATGTCAGCTATCTGCTGGGGGAAGAGGAAGTTGCCAAATATATCGATATCAACCATGTGATCCGCAAGATCAAACCAGCATTTTCGATGCATGAGCTGGCAGGCAAGTATTTTATTGTGACTGCTTCGGGCAAATATTTCAAAAATGTACTGGCTGATCCGGAGAGCAATCTGGGGTTGCTACGAGTATCGAATGATGGACAGGAGCTGGAAGTGCTGTGGGGGCTAAAGTCGGGAGCGAACCCAACGAGTGAATTGCCTACGCATTTTATGAGTCATATCGAACGTCTGAAAGTCGACTCGAAACACCGGGTTGTGATGCACAACCATGCGACCAATGTGCTGGCGATGACCTTTATCCATGAGTTGGATGAAATGAAATTTACAAAGACGCTGTGGCAGATGTGTACGGAATGCGTTGTCGTATTTCCTGACGGTGTTGGTATTATTCCGTGGATGGTGCCTGGATCGAATGAAATTGGACGGGAAACGGCTGAGAAAATGAAGGAATACCATGCGGTCATTTGGCCGCAGCATGGGATTTTTGGAACAGGTACAACGATTGATGAAGCCTTTGGCCTCATTGAGACTATTGAGAAAGCGGCTCAGGTGTATATGCTGGTTGCAGGTCATGAGATCAGACAGAGAATTACGGATGAGCAGCTAGCTACATTGGCCCAAGCTTTCGGTGTCACTCCACGTCCTGGTATATTGGGCATAGAAGTTTGACGGATCGAAATCGTATAAAAGAAAGAGCTACAACACAGCCTAATATGAATGGTCTTTGGTTTATTAAACCGAAGGCCATTTCCTTTTTTTCGGCGAACAAACGCCATTTTGGTTCAAAAACGTTCAAAAAACTGATAAAGCGCGGCTTTGTTATCGATTATTGAATCGTAGAATGCATTATCACACGCTGGCGAAATTCGGGTGAAATGACGTATTGTCAATGGCTCGGCGATTTTGCATAATAACAATGCTTCACAGATGAAAGACGGAAGGAAGTTATGATCATGCTTGGCAAAATGAAGAGAATCTTAATAGGCAAGCCTATGAAATCGGCTGAATTGGATGCAGAAAAATTGGGGAAATGGAAGGCACTTGCCATCCTGTCCTCCGATGCACTATCGTCCGTTGCCTACGGTACGGAGCAGATCTTACTGGTGCTCGTTGCGGCCGGATTCGCCGCCTTGTGGTACTCTGTTCCAATCTCCATCGCCGTGTTGGGATTACTCGTCATTTTAATTTTTTCCTACCGCCAGACGATTTTTGCTTATCCAACAGGAGGCGGCGCGTATATCGTAGCCAAGGATAATCTCGGCACGGCTCCGAGCTTGATTGCCGGAGGATCTTTGCTGGTCGATTATATTCTGACTGTTGCTGTAAGTTCGTCCGCAGGGACCGATGCGATTACATCTGCCTTTCCAATGCTTCATGATTACAGCATCGTCATTGCACTGATCATGATTGTATTTCTGACTATTATGAATTTGCGAGGGGTGACGGAATCAGCTTCCGTATTGGCGATCCCCATATATCTGTTTATCTTTTCGATTGCGATTCTGATTATCTCCGGAGGTATCAAATTTCTGGCTGGTGGCATGGAAGCTGCGGCCCCAGAATTCGGAACGAGTATGTCTCATGTGAGTCTGTTTCTGCTGCTGAAGGCATTCAGCTCGGGTTGTTCGGCCTTGACCGGGGTTGAGGCGGTGAGTAACGCCATTCCGAACTTCAAGCAGCCTGCGGAGAAAAATGCAGCAGGAACCTTGATGCTTATGGGATGTATTCTGGGAGCCATGTTTATCGGGATTACGTTACTTGCTTATGGTTACGGGGTGAAGCCTGATCCGAAAGCCACAGTCATTTCCCAGATTGCCGAAGCGACATTTGGCAGGGGTACGATGTATTTTATTATTCAGGGTGTAACGGCCTTGATTCTGTTCCTGGCAGCGAATACGGCCTATTCTGCTTTCCCGCTGCTGTCCTTCATGATGGCAAAGGATAAATATATGCCACATATGTTTATGGTTAGAGGAGACCGCCTTGGCTTCTCGAACGGTATTATTTTTCTCAGTGTGATGTCTGCCTTGCTGGTTGTTGGATTCAAAGGAAATACGGAAAGCTTGATTCCGCTCTACGCGGTGGGCGTGTTCATTCCATTCACCCTGTCGCAGCTGGGCATGATGATTCGCTGGATCAAAGTCAAACCATCCGGATGGGGTGTGAAGCTGCTCGTCAATACGATTGGTATGCTGACCACACTGTCAATTACATTGATTTTTATATTCACCAAGTTCACACAAACATGGGTTATCTTTATTTTCCTGCCACTCGTCGTTTATGTGTTCATGCGCATTCACCGTCATTACTGTAACATCGCGGATGAATTGAGGATTGATATCAAGCTGGAGAAACCGGTGAGAAAGGGCAATACGATCGTCATTCCGGTGGCTGGCATTACAAGGGTGGTCATGAATACAATCTCTTACGCCCAGACGATGTCAGATCACGTGGTTGCCTTGTATATCGGGTTCGATGATGAAGCCATTCGCAAGATGGAGCAGAAGTGGGAAGAGTGGAACCCTGGCGTTCGCCTGGTTGTCATTAAATCAAGATACCGCAGTATTATGGGACCGCTCAAGAAGTTCATTGATACCGTGGAATGGAAAACGGCCGAGACGGACCATATCACGATTCTAATTCCACAGTTCATCACCAAGCATTGGTGGCAAAATGTACTACACAACCAGACCAGCTTCATGATCCGCGCTTATTTGATCAATTACAAAGACGTGATTGTCACGACTGTGCCGTATCATCTCAATCGTTAAAAGGCTTCGTCTACACTGGCCAATGGCATGAAAAGAGTATGTTATATGCTTATATGCCATCCATTTTCTTTGGGATTCTCTACCGAAAATTTTGCGTTAACATTAAATATCCAGTTTTCTGTTAAATTGATTGAGTAGATATCTAATCGTTGTTCATCTTCCCTTAACACATAAAGCCGCACGAACGTTCCCGAATCAAGGGAGTTCTTGCGGTTTTTTTGCTGTTTGCTGAGCTTGTTATGAAGTCTATTTAACATCCCTTGTTTGGTAAAGTCGCTTGTCCACGATTAACGCTGCGTTGATTCAGAACGGATGCTGCTGTGACAGTTGGCTTTTACACTAGATAATGTGGGTGATGAAGTTCACACACCGAATGCGTAGATCAAGGGGGAAGAAAATCCGATGAGTGAGCTTGACAACCGGATCGGCTTGCCTGCTGCCAGACGGCGCGTATGGGGTACAAGTCAGCGCCGGACAGCTTCGCTGCGTGTGCAGCGAATGCGGGAGAATATGCTGGCCTATGGTTTCCTGGCACCATCGCTGCTTTTATTTGCAGTGTTTCTGTTTTATCCGATGTTCAAGTCGGTGTACCTGAGTCTGCATTCCACTGACCCTACCGGACAGATTGCAGCTTATGTGGGACTGGACAATTTCAAGGCGGTATTCCAGTCCGGACTGTTCCTGCAAGGCATGAAAGTGACGTTGCTATTTGTCCTGTTTACCGTGCCAACCGGCATGCTGGCAGCTCTGATTCTAGCGGCATTAACACACAACCGTTTCAAGGGAATGCGTATATTCCAGTTTGTATTCTCTCTGCCCGTGGTATTGTCTGTCGGTTCATCGGCGGTCATCTGGAAGTTCCTGTTCCATCCGACCTTGGGCATGCTGAATTATTTATTAGGAAAAGTTGGAATCGATCCAATTCCCTGGCTGACCAGCCCGGATTGGGCCTTAATATCGATCTCCATTATGACGATTTGGATGAATCTCGGATTCAATTACATTATTCTATCCAGCGGATTACAGGGCATCCCGGATGAAATTTATGAGAGCGCGAAGATTGATGGCGCAGGTCCTTTACTTACTTTTCGCAAAATCTCGATGCCACTGCTGTCGCCAACCCTGTTTTTCGTCACAGTTGTATCGATCATTGGTGCGTTCCAATCATTTGGTCAAATCAACATTCTAACCCGTGGTGGCCCGATGGACAGCACCAATGTATTCGTATATTCCATCTATCAGGAAGCCTTTGTTAATTTCCGCTTTGGGACGGGCAGTGCGCAGGCGCTTATCCTGTTCGCGGTCATTATGCTGCTGACCCTGATTCAGTTCAAATGGGTGGAAAGGAAAGTGCATTACCAATGAGGACACCATGGACCAAAACATTGCTGTATATGTTGCTTACAATCTGTGCGGCACTTGTACTGTATCCGGTGCTGTACACCTTTTTCATGGCGGTCATGACGCCGGAGGATGCCAGTGCGTATCCGCCTCATATCATCCCGCAATCGATAGACCTGTCCAATTTCACGGAAGTATTCGATATCGTTCCGATTGGTTCGTTTATCGGCAATACATTCCTGGTGGCAGGACTGACGATGCTTGGTCAGCTTGTTACAGCGAGTATGGCGGCCTATGCATTCGCGAAAATGGAGTTTAAAGGCAAGAACGTCATCTTTAGCATGTTTGTGGCGACGATGATGATTCCTTGGGAAGTCACCATGATCCCGAACTATCTGACGGTGCGCAGTTGGGGCTGGCTCGATACGTATCAGGGACTGACCATTCCGTTCCTGGCAACAGCGTTCGGTACATTCCTGCTGAGACAATTCTTCATGCAGCTGCCCAAGGAACTGTTTGAAGCAGCGAAGATCGATGGCTGTGGGCATATCCGGTATTTTGTGTCCCATGTCCTGCCATTGTCTCGCCCGGCACTTGGAACATTGGCAATCTATTCGTTCCTGAGCATGTACAACTCCTATCTGTGGCCACTGCTTGTTACAAATACTCCAGAGATGAGGACGGTACAGATCGGGATCTCGATGCTGGAGTTCCAGGAATCCACAGCATGGAATCTGGTGTTTGCCGGCACAGCGCTTGTTATTTTACCGTCGCTGCTGCTTCTGGTCTTCGGTTTGAAACAGCTTGTCCGCGGTATGGCAGCAGGCGCGCTGAAGGGTTGATTAAGTTAAAAGTGTATGGATTTAACGTTTGTGGTTTGGATACCCAGGAACGAATAAACAAGGCTCACTCTTGAAATAAGTTCTTTAAAGGCTGCAAAAGCAGTGGAGGGGACGAAATCGATTCTGTAGAAGCGAAGCGTTCGCCTTTATCACCGGATTTTCTCCTTTGAGGGAGATGAAAAAAATCCGGTGATAACAGCGATCGAAAGAACGATTCGTAACCATAACGGCCACCTTGCAGAAATTAAAGCACTTATTGTGAAGTGAGCCTCAAAAAAAGGAGAGCGATTATGATCGGGTTTCGTTTGAAAAAAAGAGGAACATTTGCATTGATGTTGGCTGCACTTATGCTGGTATTGTCCGCTTGTGGCGGAAAAACCGAAACAACAAGCACAACGGGCGGAGCGCAGGCAGATGCTGCAGCTGCTGAACCGGTACAACTGACGTGGTGGCATTCGATGTCGGGTGCAGGGGAGAAAGCCATTAATCAACTCGCTTCCGATTTCAACGCAAGTCACCCGGACATTCAGGTGAAGGCAATCTATCAAGGGAAATATGATGAGAGCCTGAACAAACTCAAAGCTTCCATGGGTTCGGACAGTGGTCCGGATATTATCCAAGTGTACGAGATCGGCAGCAAGTTTATGATCGATTCGGGCATGATTACGCCGGTACAGCAATTTATCGATAAAGATAAGTTCGATCTGTCCCAATTGGAGCCCAATATCATCCGTTATTACACCATCGATGGCAAATTAAATGCGATGCCGTTCAACACATCGAACCCGATTCTGTATTACAACAAAGATATGTTCAAAGCTGCTGGTCTGGACCCTGAGAACCCGCCTAAGACATATGAAGAGTTTGAGCAAGCAGCTAAAGCACTGGCGAAAGACGGTAAACCAGGTGCATCCATGGCCATCTATGGCTGGTTTATGGAACAGTTCTTTGCGAACCAGAATGCAGATTATGTAAACAATGGTAACGGAAGAACCGGTGCAGCGACTGAATCCATGCTAAACTCCGAAGCTGGTGTGAAGACTTTGACATGGTGGAAAAAGATGATGGACGAGAAAACCGTCTCTAATCTGGGACGCAGCACTGACGATACGACCGCTGCGTTTACCGCACAGCAAATCGGTATGACGCTGGATTCCACCGCTGGATTGCGCAAAATTGTAGAGGGTGCTGGTGGCAAGTTTGAGCTGGGAACAGGCTTCCTGCCACGTCCAGCAGATGCCAAAGAAGGCGGCGTCGTTGTTGGTGGCGCAAGCTTGTATATCATGAACAACAAATCCGAAGCTCAACAGCAAGCCGCTTGGGAGTTTATCAAGTACCTGGCTACACCTAAGGTACAAGCCAACTGGAGTGTTGCGACAGGATACTTCCCTATTACGACAGCAGCCTACGATGAGCAAGTATTAAAGGATAATATGGCGAAGTACCCGCAATTCCAGACAGCAGTCGACCAATTGCACGCTTCCGCTGATTCGACAGCAACATCCGGGGCTGTAATGGGTGTATTCCCCGAAGCCCGTCAAATTGTCGAAGGAGCGATCGAGACAGTTCTGAATGGACAAGGTACACCGCAAGACGTATTGGATGCAGCAGCGAAGCGAATTACAGACAAGATTGGGCAGTATAACAGCACGGTGAAGAAGTAACTTATTTCTTGAAATAGGACAAACTTTAGGCTGGATATAGCAAAGTTGAAATGTATGGCTTAACTTAGGATTTCATAACGAGTGAGACGTATGCGATGGTCAACCCTGACTGTCGCATCGTTTTGCTGTGAAAATATCTTGAACAAAATTGCTTTAAGGCGAATTGGCTATAGGGATATCTAGCAATATATGTCGAATACAGAGATCCACATCTTTATTATGTCAGTTTAAGTTACTCAATATAGGTTTTTATACACAGAAATTCACTATAAAAGTAATAAATCTGACATATAAAAGCTGTGAAGTAGTACTTTTTTACCTATTTTTATTTTTTTCATCAATTTTGTGATGTTTGTGTTCTATTTTATATCATTTAAAAAGAATATTGTTTACACGTAATAGAAGTTCAGTTATCTTATATTTGAACTAATGTACAAGCTTCATGAACAAATGATTATGAATTTAAAACATGGAGGTAGGTAAAAGATGCATGTTCTGCAAATGAAGAGGTGGCTCAGGTTGTTCCTGGCCATGGTCCTGCTCATCACGGGTGCCATTCCAGCCGGATTGTTCAGCAGTAAGGCAGCCGCGGCGGATGAGCCGTTAACGGTTGCTCAGGCGATAGCTCGCAACAATGATGGACTACCGGGGACAGTAGAAGGATACGTTATCGGGTACTTTAACAATAATTCTAAAAACCAACTTCAAACCGAAGCTCCGTTTAGTGGAGGAAGTAATTTCGGACTTGCCGATACTCCAGGGGAAAGGGATTTAAGCAAGATTATGTCTGTTCAAATTCCCAGTGATACCTCCGTACGTGACATATTTGGATTAAATAAAAATCCCGAGCTGTTTGGTAAAAAAGTCAGGATAACCAATGGAACGTTAGCTTCCTATCTTTCTCTTCCTGGCCTCAAATACATTGACTCCTCTTCAACAACCTTCCAACTGATCGATGAGACTCCAGTAACTAAAGTGGCAAACGTCACAGCTAATCCTACTTCCGGCGCTGTTCCAACAGGGACCCAGGTGGCCTTGGAAACAACCACAGTCGGTGCAACTGTATACTACAAACAGAATACGGATGTTGATTATCTTCCCTACACCGTGCCCATCACGGTAAATGATGCAACTCACATTGAAACCTACGCAGCCAAAGAGGGGATCGACAATAGTGATGTTATCAGTTTTGACTACACCATCATCGACAACAGCCCTATTTCCATCTCTGATGCAAGAAAAGCAATTGAAAATAGGACCGTTACCGTTCAAGGCATTGTAACTTACAGCGAATTATCCGGAAGTGTATCCAATCTGTATATTCAGGCTAACGATGCCGGGATCGTTGTGCGCGGTAATGCTTCTGGTGTGGAAGTGGGAGACCGAATTGAAGTCTACGGCCCAATTACAATCTACAACGGCCTTATCCAGGTTGAAGCAAGCAAATCGGGATTTCAGGGTGGATATATTCGGACTGTCGAAAAGTCACAGGATCTACCTTCACCTGTACCACTCAATTCTTCCCATTTTGCTTCTGGCGCGGGGGGGAGTAAGGGTTCTGGAGGGCAGTATGAAGGGATGCTTGTCGAAGTAAACAATATTCAAGTGACAAAAAGCAACACGCCCAATTACACGGCGACAGATGAACATGGCGGTGAAATGCTGATTTATGCCAAAAACAGCCCGTCTGCTCTCTCCGTTGGCAAATCTTATCATAAAGTGACAGGAGTCTTGACGTACCATTCCACTTACGGTCTGGAGTTGATTCCTCGAACGGCGTCGGATATTCTGGAGGATTTGCTCTCCGTAACAGCGAGCACACCTTCCGGTGGTATTGTAAAAGGAACGGAAGTTACGTTGTCTTCCCCTTATGTAGGTGCCCAAATTTTCTATACACTGGACGGTTCTGAACCAACTGTGAATTCAACGGAATACACACAGCCTATTACGATTAATCAAGATCAAATCATTAAAGCTGTTGCCACTGCTGATAGCAGAGTAAGCACCATTTTTTCTTTTGAGTATACTGCGGTGGATCGACTTGATGGTGTACGTATTCACGAAATTCAGGGAGCAGGCCATTATTCCATTTATGACGGACTGAAAGTCCAGAATGTAGAAGGTGTAGTTACATCTGTTGTTAACGTAGATTCATTCTATATGCAATCCATTCCTGGTCAGGAAGATGGAGATCCGGCAACTTCTGAGGGGATTTTAATCTATAAGAAAGATCATGGAATGAAAATCCAGCATCAAGTTAAGGTTTCAGGTCAAGTCAAAGAGTATGCAGCAAGCGCAACAGACCTGCCAACCACTGAAATTGTAGCTTCTGAGATTACGTTGGAACAACCCAATGTTGAATTGCCACAACCCGTAATCATTGGAAAAGGTGGTCGCGTAATACCGAATGTCATTGATTCGGATGGATTGAGCGAATTCAACCCGGACGTGGATGCCATTGATTTCTATGAAAGTCTGGAAGGCATGCGTATTCAGTTAGATAATGCTACTATTCTTGGACCTTATTCCTACAATCCTGGATTAGCAGTGACGGTAGACAACGAACCTAATAATCCATTGCAGACCCCGGCAGGAGGACTAATCTTAAGTAGAGATGGAGCTGGAGAGTTTGAAAGTTCTCTAAATCCTCAACGCTTATTCATTAATAAAAAACCTTCTCAAGCTGTGACCACGGGTGATAAATTTGCAGGCCCGATTAATGGTGTGATTTCTTATTCGAGTGGTAATTATAAGGTCACCTTGGAAGGCGATTTACCTCCGATTACATCCAGTGGTTTGAAACAGGCAACAACCTCAATTGAATCACAACAAGACAAGTTGACTATTGCTACATTCAACGTAGAGAACTTCAGTAAAAAAGATGCAGCACGTGGAAACAAAATCGGTAAAATTATCGTTAACAATCTAAAAAGCCCTGATATTATAGGGATCATGGAAGTTCAGGATAACGACGGCGCAACAGATAGCGGAAACACAGATGCGAGTGAGAGCTTCAAAACGCTTCTGGATGCAATTAAAAGCAATAATGGACCAAGTTATCAGTATACCGATATTGCACCGCTAAATAACATGGATGGTGGAGCAACCGGAGGCAACATTCGTGTAGGGTTCCTGTACAATCCGAATCGAGTATCCTTAAAAGCAGGTACCAAGGGTGAGGCAAAAACAGCACTGTCCCTTGATGCAAGTGGAAACCTGTCGCTGAATCCAGGGCGAATTAAACCGGATAATGTTGCATTTGAAGCGTCAAGAAAACCGCTTGCTGCGGAATTTGAATTTAACGGTGAACGTGTGGTCGTTATCGCTAACCATTTCAATTCCAAGGGTGGAGATTTAGCCCCATTTGGTAATGTCCAGCCTGCAACCCGCAGCAGTGAAGTGCGGCGTGCGCAGCAAGCAACGATTGTCAATGATTTTGTAACTGAATTAATCCACAAAGACCCTGAGGTGAATGTTGCTGTTCTTGGCGACTTCAATGACTTCCAGTTCTCCAAAACATTGAATATTATCGAAGGTAATGAACTGGATAATTTGGTAAACAAACTGCCAGAGAACAAGCGTTATTCCTACATCTATGATGGAAACTCTCAGACACTGGATCATATTCTGGTGAGCAAAAATCTGTCTGAAACAGCAGCTATTGAAGCGGTTCATGTGAATGCTGATTTTGAAGATTCACATGGGCGTGTCAGTGACCATGATCCGTTGCTTGCACAGCTAATCATTGGAAGCACAGCAGAAGAGGGTGACTTCAACCTGCGTGTGTTGCACACCAATGATACGCACGCGCATTTGGATAACATCCCGCGCCGCGTAACAGCTATTAAGGAAACACGCAATGATAACACCCTGGTGCTGGATGCAGGGGACGTATTCTCGGGTACATTGTACTTTAACCTCTTTAACGGTCTGGCGGATCTGGAGTTCATGAACATGATTGGATACGATGCCATGACCTTCGGAAACCATGAGTTTGACAAAGGGCCAAGTGTGCTCAAGACGTTTATTAAAAAAGCGGATTTCCCATTTGTGAGTGCCAATATTGACTATACCAAGGATGCGAATTTGGGTGGCCTGTACAACGATACCATCGGAAATCCAGGCGAGAATTCTCAAATCTATCCGGCCATCATTACGAAAGTAAACGGCGAGAAAGTCGGAATCTTTGGCTTGACGACACCGGATACCGTATCCCTTTCATCACCGGGAGATGATCTGAAGTTTAAGGATTACAAAGCAAGTGCTCAGGCGACAGTGAACATGCTGCAAGATGAAGGTATCAACAAAATTATCGCGCTGACGCATCTGGGTTACTCGGAAGACCTGAAACTGGCAGAAGCGGTAGAAGGCATCGACATCGTAGTGGGTGGTCATTCGCACACCATTTTGAACAAACCGGTAGTTGTAGATATGCACACCGATCCGACGCTGGTTGTACAGACGGGAGAATATGACGTTTCTTTGGGTCAACTGGATGTCACGTTCAATGAAGCAGGTGTACTAAAAACATGGAACGGCAAATTGCTGAACCTGGATGCGAAGGATGCCACCGGTAAGTATGTTTACACAGATGATCCGACTGCAAAAGCGAAGCTGGCAACCTATGCGAAACCTCTGGCTGAGTTCAAAAAAGAAGTTATCGGTAAAACGAACGTATTCCTTGATGGAGAACGCGGCAGTGTGCGTAAGCAGGAAACCAATCTCGGTAACATGGTAGCAGACGGCATGCTAGAGAAAGTGAAATCTATTGTGAAGGAAAACAATGTTAAAGGATATGTCGCCATTCAAAATGGTGGAGGCATTCGGGAATCGTTCAAGGAGGGAGACATCACCCTGGAACAATTGCTGAAAATGATGCCAAATGGAAACAACCTGTCTGCGCTAAAAATGACAGGTAAGGAAATTACGGCTGCGCTGGAAAATGGCGTGAGTGGTGTAGAAACAGGCGAAGGGCGCTTCCCGCAAGTTTCAGGCATACGTTTCTACTATGATTCCACGAAGCCGGGCGAGAAAGTCGACGCTATAACCAATACGGTGACCCAAGTCGGTCAACGCGTGCTCAAAGTACAGATTAAGAATGCCAATGGCACGTACACAGACATCGATCCAAACGCATACTACATCGTAGCGACGAACTCGTTTATGGCTAACGGTGGAGACTTCTATCGGTCCATGAGAGCGGCCAAGGATGACAACCGGTACTATGAACTGAATCTGGTCGATTATGAAGTCTTCCATGAACATCTGGACCGTGTAGGTACGGTAAATCAGACAACGGAAGGACGCAGTACCGATCTGAAGGGAGCTCCACTTCCGGGGGATGGCAACGGAAGCAATCCGGGCAGTGGTAATAGTGGTGGAGGTACAACGACACCAACCACACCTGTAACACCAACAGATCCAACAACTCCGACCACGCCTACAACACCTTCCGTTCCGGGGAATGGGAATGGTGGCGGTACTACACCAACCAATCCGGGTGTGATTTTGAAAGATATTGGTAATCACTGGGCAGCAGCTGCCATTGAGCAGGCCATTTCCCGGGGAATTGTGAATGGATATCAGGACGGTAATTTCCGTCCAAATGGACCGGCAACACGCGCCGAGTTCATTGTAATGCTGGCAAGAGCATTTGAACTCCCAGCCAGCAGCAAGGCGTTGACGTTTAAGGATGCTTCCAAAATTCCAGCATGGGCACAATCCTTTATTGCTCAAGCTGTAGAACAAGGGATCATTAGTGGCTATACAGATGAGACGTTCCGTGCATCCGGCAAAGTATCCCGTGTAGAGATGACGGTTATGTTCGTAAGAGCACTCGGACTTCCAGTTAAATCGAATGCCACACTAACCTTTGCAGATGCAAATAAAGTACCTGCATGGGCCGTACCTTATATCGCAGCTGCATATGATGCAGGACTGGTGAAAGGTACAGGCAAGAACATGTTTAATCCACTCGTTGAAGCAACTCGTGCTGAAGTTGTAACCCTGTTGATGTCAGCGAGTGAGTTTCAGGCGAAGTAATAAGACTAGTCAATCTTCCTATGAAAAGGAAGCCAATATTCTAATGAGAACAGCTTGCAGACCTTCATCTGCAAGCTGTTTTTTACTAATTAATGACTGTTCATTTTTACCAGAGGAAGGTATAGTAGACAGGATTATATTGAAGGAGTGTTGAAATGCAAGATCAACCGGTTTTAATCGCACTATTGGCTATTGCCGCAGGGATTTTCAGTTTGTTGGGTGGAATCAATAATTGGGATTGGTTTATGAAGAGTTTTAGAGCAGGTCTCTTTGTGAAAACCATTGGACGTCAGGGTGCAAGAGTGGTGTATGGGATTTTTGGTATTGTGCTGATTACCATTGGCGTATTATTGTTGCTGATTGGGTAAGCGTAGAAAAAGAAAAGAAATTTGTATAGTCAGAGTACATAATTCAGTTTCACAGCTTTGAACACCTGATAGCTTTAACCCATTAGCTTACCTAATCAATTAAAAGTTACACTAAAAAAGACCACCGAAATTTTTTCGGTGGTCTTTTTGCTAAATTCAGGTTTATCCATCTTAATCTGGTTTAATTATCTTTTAAATCTTCAATGGAATTGATGTCCATATAGGTTGGTACAACCAGACCTGTTTTGGCACCGTCCATATTTGGACCGAGATCATCGATCTGATCCTTGTATTTGTTGAAATAATCTGCAGAGGTGAGCGGCAACCATGCAGCTGGAGTTGCATCAACATCACCATTGGCAATGCCGGTCCACATTGGACCGATTTCCACTTGAAGAGAGGTTACTTTGTAACCCAGTTTTTCTTTAAGGATGTACTCCAGCAAGTTCGTACTTGCAATCTCGGAGTCCCAGGCTACGTAACTCAGTTTAATGGAATCTCCATTCACCGGGGTCAGACCTTTGGTCCATTCAGCCACTTTGTCGCTATGCTTCTCTGCAAAAGCTGCTGCGGCTTTTTGGGGATCTTCTCCGTTTTGAATGGCAACCATGATTTCACCCATATCCTCAGGTGTCCAGGAGAAGCGATCCAGGAATTCATAAGCGACAGGTTTGTCTTCCTTTAACCCTTTACGGGCAATGGTATGAATTTGTTCTGCTTCACCGTAGACGCCTTCCGGATCGTCCAGGTATTTCAGGTCATATGCATTGAACATCCAATGCGGCGTCCAACCGGTAACGATAACCGGTTCCTTATTCTTAACCGCTTTATCTAGCGTAGCTGTCATTGCGGCTCCTGAACCTTCAACCAGTTTCCAGTCAGTCAAACCGTATTTATCAATGGCGCTCGCTGTGGATTTCATAATTCCGGCACCTGGATCGATACCGATAATTTGGTGATTCACTTCATTTCCCACATTGGCATTCGCCGATGGAGTGGAGGAAGAAGCACCTGTTTCCAAATCTGCAATCGAATTAACGTCTGTCATGTATGCAGGAACAACGAGCCCTGTGCGTACACCGGTCATGTTGGCTCCCAGATCATCCACCTGGTCTTTGTAACGTTCCCAGTAGTCAGCGTGAGTCAATGGCAGCCAAGCTGCTGGAGAGGCATCTACGTCGCCTGAGGCGACACCCGTCCACATAGGTCCAGCTTCAACTTGCAGGGCGTTAACTTTATAGCCAAGTTTGCTTTCCATGACATATTTCAACAGGTTAGTACTAGCGATCTCAGAATCCCAGGCTACATAGCTAAGTTTAAATGCATCACCGTTAACTGGCGTCAGACCTTTGGTCCATTCGTCAATCTGGTCTGCATGTTTCTCAGCGTAGTCTTTTGCGGCTTCTTCTGGAGATGTACCATTTTGGATGGCACTCATCATTTCGCCCATTTCATCTGATGTCCATTGGAAACGGGACAGGAATTCATAAGCAACCGGGTGATCTCCTTTCAAGCCTTTACGTGCGATGGTGTGAATTTCTTCAGCATCACCGAAAGATTTTTCGGGATCATCCAGATATTTTAGATCATATTTGTTGAACATCCAGTGTGGAGTCCAGCCTGTAATAATGATCGGTTCTTCCGCTTTAATGGCTTTGTCCAGTGTGGCAGTCATCGCTGCACCAGATCCTTCAATCAGGGTCCAGTCCGTCAGATGATAATCTTCAATGGCTTTGGCAGCGGATTTCATAATGCCTGCACCCGGATCAATACCAATGATCTGATATTTGACTTCTTCACCTACAGCATTCGCTGGAGTGTTGTTACCACCGGCAGAAGTACTGTTGCCACCAACAAAGTATTGTGAGAAACCAGCTACGAGCACAACAAATGTGGCTGCAGCAGTAATCCAGGCTTTTTGTTTCGCTGAGAAGCGTGAGCTTTTCTTACGGCCTGGCATAAACAGATTTTGAGTGAAACGGTCAAGTACGATCGCGAGAACCACGACAGCCAGCCCTGCTTCAAAACCTTTACCAATCTGCAACTGTGTTACCGCACGATAGACTTCCGCACCAATACCCTGTGCACCGATCATGGAAGCAATAACAACCATGGACAGCGACAGCATGATGGTTTGGTTAATCCCTGACATTACGGTAGGCAATGCGAGTGGAAGCTGTACTTTGAACAACTTTTGCATGGACGTAGAACCAAAAGCATCCGCTGCTTCGACCAGTTCGCCAGATACCTGCTTAATTCCGAGGTGAGTCAGGCGAATTGTAGGTGGAATCGCGAATATAACGGACGCGATAACACCGGGAACCACACCAAGGCTGAAGAAGGTTACCGCTGGCAGCAAGTAGACAAATGCAGGCATGGTCTGCATAAAGTCGAGCAATGGTGTAATAATCCGGGCTGCAGTTTTGCTGTATGCGAGCCAGATACCGATGGGAACACCAAGCAGAATGGAGACTAATCCTGACGTAATAACGAGGCCCAAAGTATCCATCGATTGGGACCAATATCCGAGGTTATCTACGAGCAAGAAACCGATAACTGTAAACAGGGTCAGTGGTATTCGGCCAACAAGATATGCCAATACACCGAGTATTACAATAAACAGGAGCGGATGGGGGAGCATGAACAGCCCGGAGAAAAATCCGACAACCTCCTGAATAACAACAGAAATGACTTTAAATAATCCGGAGAGCGAGGTGCTCATCCAGTCAACAATCGCTTCAATCCACGATGCTAGTGGTATTTTGGGAATCATTCACAAGTTCCTCCTTTACTGCAACTTCACCGCTTAGTGCTCCAAGCAGGGCACCGCGGACGATAACACCTTGCAGACGGCCGGTTTCGCCAACAACAGCGAGCGGCACATGGGCTGAACTTACAATTTCGAACAATTCATGAATCAGGGTTTCAGGCGCTACAGTCGGCCCATCCGTAATCAGAATATCGTTCAACACTTTGTTTTCGCGCATCGCGCGGGTTGCATCTTCTGCTGTAATAACACCAAGCAGCTTCTTCGAACGGTCAATGACAAACAGGTTGGAAATACCACGTTCGCGCATTAATTCGAGGGCAACACGAGGACCACGGTCAAGCGTAATCGTTTCAGGACGTCGCATAACATGAGATGCGGTAAGGACCTTGGACAAGTCCACGTCTTCGACGAAGCGGGCCACATATGAGTTGGCCGGTTGAATCATGATTTCTTCCGGAGTACCGATCTGCACGACTGCGCCGTCTTTCATGAGGGCAATACGATCGCCGATGCGCAGCGCTTCGTCCAAGTCATGGGTAATGAAAATAATGGTCTTTTTCATTTTATCCTGAAGCTCAATCAGCTCATCCTGCATATCACGACGAATCAGTGGATCAAGTGCACTGAATGCTTCATCCATTAACAGGACTTCCGGGTCATTCGCCAGCGCACGAGCCAAACCTACACGTTGCTGCATCCCGCCACTCAGCTCATCCGGCATTTTGTCTTCCCAGCCTTTAAGGCCAACCAGTTCAAGCGACGTTTTTGCTTTTTCCCGACGTTCATCTTTATCTACCTTTTGAACTTCGAGTCCATACTCCACATTATCAAGAACGGTACGGTGCGGGAATAACGCAAACTTCTGGAATACCATGCTGATCGTTTTCCGACGCACTTCGCGCAATTGTTCTTTGTTCATCTTACGTAGATCTTTACCATGGACAAGAATCTCTCCCGATGTCGGTTCAATCAGACGATTGAACATTCGAACAAGTGTAGACTTACCACTTCCGGACAGTCCCATGATGACGAAAATTTCACCTTCCTGAATTTCCATGTTGACCCGGTTGACACCAACCGTTATCTGTTTTTCTTTGGCCAACTTTTCTTTGCCCCAACCTTGCTCCAGTAATTGTAGACCTTGCTCGGTTTGGGGTCCAAACAGTTTACTTACATTTTTTACTTCAAGTATGGTCATGTTTTCACCCCTTCTGATGTGTTGTGCACTTCGAACGGCTTTCAGCATCCACAAGCCCATACACTTGTGCGCCCAGCCACGAAATCCGGTAATCGTTGCTTCGCTTCCCGTCTTTCTGGGTAACGTTTTGTATTCTAACAATACTTAACCCGTATAGCAACCGAATAAACAGTACATAATGTTTGTACAGTAAAAACTGTACAAAGTTTTCCGTCCATATGCTCCGTCATTCTCCTTATTCTGGCTAATAAGACACCTTTACATTTGATATCGCTTTTTCTACAATAGAAAATGTGCTGAATCTAAGCAGTTTTTTTTGGTTAAAAGATAGTCGTAGGCGTTTGCAACTTGGTCAAGCTCCCATGAAATACATGGGGTAACCTAAAGCCTGTTGGCATATAGGATGTCCTGCCGGATACTTTCCCATGTAAGCCGGATCTTAAACAGTTGCAATTATTTTGCCGAGACTGGGAATGTTGAGAATGGAGGTTGCAAGCATGAGCTTGGACCATTTACAAGAGGAACAGCAGGCAACCGTTCTTAGGATCCGTAAACGCGTCATTGAAGCCATTGGGCGTAATATGGATCTCTACGGCGTTACGCTGTCCACGGGACACTTATATGGATTGCTTTTTTTTGCAGACAAACCTATGACCCTTGACGATATGGGCCGGGAAATGGAAATGAGCAAAACGAGCATGAGTACCGGCGTACGTACACTGCTGGATCTAAAAATGGTGAATAAAGTATGGAGCAAAGGCTCCCGGAAAGACCTATATGAAGTGGAGTATGACTGGCATCAGACGTTTACGGATTATTTTGTGATTAAATGGAGAAAAGCCGTGGAGAGTAACCTTCAGGTACTGCGCAAATCCGTTGATGAACTGAATCGTTTGATTGCTGATCTGGATGAACAAGCAGATGCTGAACTTCTTCACATTCTTAAGGAAGACAAGCATAAGGTGCTTCAAGCAGAGGCCTACTACAAATGGCTGGATCGCTTGATTGATACCATGGAAGATGAAGAAATATACAAACTGGTTCCGAAGGAAGAGATCAAGGAACATTAATAACAGCAAAAGCAAAGGGCCCTTTCCGAATTGGAGAGGGCTCTTTTGTCTTGGGGGGTTACGCACTTGTACATTTATAATGAAGAAAAACACATGCTTTACAATTGGCCGATTAATCCCACACGTGATAAGGTCACAAGCTGCTGAACGATCTGTTCCAGTTCGTCCATGATCTGATGGCGTCCGCTGGGGGTCCAGGATAGTACAGTCCAATCGGATATATCATGTACGTTACCTTTCAACACGGCTGGAGATCGATTCCAGGCTGTAGTTTGTTTCATACGCCGAAGCAGTTTCTCACTGGCAGGAGTATTGGAGACACGGTTCATGAACAGATGATCCGTATCCAGCATGGGGATGCTATCTGCCGCATACTCATCTGTCATTAAGTCTGTATATATGATCTGTGCAGGGTTCAGTCCAAGTTCACCGTAGATAAGGCGATTTAATGGATGCTCGATATTTTCCTGGAGCCGGATAGACTGATTCGTAACCTGCATAAGCATAATACGTTCTTGCCCGAAATGATGCTTCAAACGGAGTCCGATATCAAGGTTGCGAAGCTCAAGCTGTTTGAAATTCTGTAAGGCCTGCTGCTCCCGTCCGACCAGTTCAGCCAAGCGTACATGATTTTCTTTCCATTTATGGGCCTGATCCATGATAACCGTAGGTGCAATACTTTTGAGCTTATCGTAAAAGGGTTGATGATAAAAGTCACCGATAATCAGGTCCGGCTTGGCCTGACGTAATTTCTCCAATTGTGTGGATAGCCGCTGCTGCTGCTCGACTTCATCAAGCTCCCGATCATGGAATGCGTCCATTGCAGCTACGGGAGACAATCCGAGCGAAGAGAGGTTCTCATGAAGTCCCATTCTGGACGCGGTAGCCACGCGAATTTGGTCTTTTTTCATATATAGGCTGGGTGCGATCCCCAAGGTTTGTTTGAATTTGCGGCTAAAATAATATTCATTGCCATAGCCAACAGATACGGCGACGTCTTTGATTACACATGTTTCCTGCTTGAGCTGTTTTTTGGCCTCGTCAATCCGTAAGCGATTCAGATAATCGGTAGGTGACATGCCCTTGGCTTTCTTGAAACTGCGAGAATAGGAGCTTGGCGTCAATCCGGCAATTTTGGCCAGTTGATCCATGCTGATACCTTCACTCATGAACCTTTTCATATACATAATGCTGCGTTCAAGCGCCGGATCGACCTTCTCATAATTTTCTTCAAGCCGGTTCTCCGAGAGATACTGCAAAAGCTCGTGCAGCTGGCTATGTATACTGATAAAGTGATCGGGGTGAACGCCGCGATAGGCTTCATACAATTGTTCAACTCGCGCTCTGGCTTGTTGGTCATGACGAACCATCAGTCTGCCTGTCTCCCAATCCAGCGGGAAACCAGAGGAGCAGGACATTTTCCATTGGCCACGCACTTGCTGCAAACATACCGTATCCATGCTAAGTATTATAAACTCCGTAACAGCCGAGCGTGCAGCCGCCTCAATCGTTGTTCCTGGCTTCAGAACATACAGTTGATTGGCTTCGGCGGTATAGACTGTATCGTTCAAGACCAGAACACCGTCTCCTTGTAAAATAAGACAGAGCATGGGCCGGGACACCGTCTTGCCTTGCACACGGAAATGCTCCCCGCGCCGTACACGGCACATGGAAGAGAGGAGCGGTAGAGATGAGGTTTCAGAAATGAAGGAAAGCTGTTCAGTCATACGGACCATCCTTTTGTCTTATTTTCTTAATGATAACAATTATCATTCTCATATGGAAGATGTTTTTGAAAAATAGTTTTGGACATGAAAAAAAGAGGATACCCAGAGCCGTGATGGCTTTAGAGTTATCCTCTATATTTGAAACTAGAATGTTGAGATAGCTATAAGTCTCTATAAGTCTATACCCACATGCGTGGGTTAGTTTGGCACGACCAACAGGATATCATCCAGGAAGACGTCGCTTAGCACCTTTTTGCCTGTGCCATTGGCTTGCACATGATACAGCCGATAGAGATCATTTGCGTTGATGTAGAACATGCCCGGAACATCGTCATGAAGCTGGAACGTTGACCATTCCTCTCCAGCAAGCTTGGTTACTTTGAGAGCTGTGCTCACGGAATAAAGACCATTTGTACCGGAAAGATATGCAATAGTTGGTGTTCCGTTGGTCAACTGAGCAGTTACGAAAGTGACACTGTTCAAATTCAGGTTGGCAGATTTGGATACCTTGTTCCCGGCGATGGTTTTGGCATACGCCTTTTTGTCTGCATCCACAACGACAACCTTATCCGTACCCAGTGGATTGACCTCCCGGATGCTCTTACTATGAATCTGAAGTGTTTTGCCAGAAGTGGTTAATGCAAAGGCTTTGCCTGTTGAATAATCATAATCCTTGTTGCTATCCAGCTTGATGCCTTTGTTGTACACATACAGATTGTTGCCCCAGCCGCCAGCGTAAACAGCGTTCACATCCAGCTTTGCTTTGGGATTAACTGCTGTACCTTTGCCTGTATTGTAGTTTACCTTGTACATGATAATGGCGTTGGTAGAGTAGTACTGCTCGTATGGGTCAGTGTTCACCATCAATTGCAGTTCGTTTTTGGCCACGTTCATAAAATAACGACTCTCTACTGCACCAGCAGCAATTCGTTGCACTGCTCCGCTTCCATTGGATGCCTTAGAAACGATCCATGGGTTTCCATTAACGAGCCCGTTATAATATACACGGCCTTTCGTTACGGCGAGCAGCGGGAAATCTGTATCTGCTTTGTCTGCAATTTTGGTGGCAGCGGAAGCTTCGCTATTGCCATTTCCACGATAGATCGTTCCTTTGGAATCCATATAATAGATGAACCCGTTATCCGTAAAGTAGCTCAATACATCTGTCGCATACGTTTCAGCGGAATCACTAGAACCGTCATTGGGAACGCGAAGCAGCGTTGTGGAAGACTCGGAACGAGTGTAATAGAGATAGGTTCCAGCCGCAGACAGACCATCTCCTTCAAAATCAAGCAATACCTCTGTAGTTCCGCTTCCGTCACCGGATACTTTGTACAATACACCATCGGACTCATAATATACCGTAGTTTGGCTGAGGGAAGCTGCATGAGCATTGGCTCCGCCTCCAAGCACTGCTGCCGTGATCAGTGTGAACAGCAGCAAGGTGCAAACCGTGCGATGCATACGTGTAGACCATTTGTTCATAAATCAATCGTCACCCTTCTTTTTATGTATGTAAGTAACACATTATCACCTTACGTTATATCGGTAAACTATGGAAAATATGTTACACATCTCAGTCAGATAAAAACGACAGAAGATCAGATCTTCTGCCGTTATATTCAACCATATTCAGCCTAAATCTGACTTTCAGCCAGCTGTTGACGACTGTTCCACAAAGTAACCAGACGAAGCAAAATGAAACTGATGAGCAGAAGTACTGCTCCGACCAGGATTAACATGAGAGGACTGATAAGCAGCATGCCGCTCGCCTGACCAGCAATCAGCGCAAGCAATGGAAGAACGACCAGTCCTCCGAGTTGATAGGCCTCCTGAAATCCACGTACCTTCGCCGAGATCAGTACATTTAACAGAATGACCACAAGACTGCACGTTGGAACAACCCATAGAACCAGAATGATCCAGTTCAGATTGGGAAACATCCATGCCCCGAACATGGGATACAACAGGATATTGGCAATGATTCCGTAGATAATGAAGGTAATCCAGGATAACAGCAGGGAAGGAATAAGGGCAGCTAACACCTTGCCTTTAAACAACGTATCCATACTCATCGGAGTGAACAGAAGACTTTCCAGAGTCTTGCGCTCCTTCTCGCCTGCAAAACTGTTGGCCGTCAGAATGCTGGATGCCATCACCGGAATGATGAGAAACAGGGGTGCGAACATGTACAAGGCCAGGTAATAGACAATACGATGGTTATCCGTAGGCATCGAAGCAAGCTGCGGAATTCGCCCGGCATGGGTTAGGTTATCCAGTGTATCAAGCAGGAAGCTCATATTGCCGAGGGAAGCAAGTTCCATCCTTGAGGCTGCCCAAATGAGTATCCCAGGCATGATGATCCCGATAACTAGCGGAACGATCAACATGGGCAACCAAAGCTGCACGCTGGCTGTGATAGCTCGAATATCTTTACGAACAAGTGCACGTATGGCTTGTCGGTTATTCATGATGATGTGCCTCCCTAATGGCAAAATAAATACTCTCCAGATCGCTGCCCGTAATCCGGGCCTGATAGACTTGTCCACGCTCAGTCAATTGTCGCAGTAACAACGGAATATCTTCACGGGTTTGAAGCTGAAAAACGGCTTTGTTGGCGGAAACCATCTCCGGTGTATACCCTGTTACCGTCTGCCAGCCATTCGGCATGGTCGCTTCAACCTCAATCCGGGGTGAGGTCAGGTATCGGTTAATGATCTCCTGCTCCGTACCTTCCTCAACCTTGCGCCCCTTTTCCATAAAAATATATCGATCACACACGGCCGATAGTTGGGATAACACATGAGACGATACGAGAATCGTCATATGTTCCTCTTGATTTAGCCGACGGATGATTCGGAGGACCATCTGAATCCCATCCGGGTCAAGCCCATTGGTTGGCTCATCCAGAAAGAGAATGGAGGGGCGGTGCAGCAGCACCCGCGCTAGACCTACGCGTTTTTTCATGCCTGTGCTGTAGGTACCTACTTTTCGATGTTGATATTCCTGCAATTCGAACAGATCCACAAGCTCATCAATCCGTGCTTTGGCATGTTGTACACCGAAAGCTTCAGCGAAAAAGATCAGGTTGTCACGCCCACTCATATTTTCATACAATCCACTCTGCTCGGTTAATGTGCCGCATAGGGCGAGTACGTTCTCCGTCTCACGGAAGGGATCGAGGCCGTTAATGCTCACTTGCCCACCCGAAGCGCCGAGAACGCCGTTCATGATGCGGATCAGGGTGGTTTTGCCCGAACCGTTAGGACCGATCAACCCGGTAACGCTGCCTTGTTCAACCGTGAAGCTGACATCGTTCAGTGCCTGATGCACTTTAAATTGCTTTGAAATGTTGCGAACTTCAATCATGCACATTCACCGTCCGATCTGAGTTTGGAGATTATACGTCCAGATGAGATATATCGTTCAAATGGAGGGCCGAAAAATAAAAATTATACGTCTTTAGTCCCAAACGCAAACAGCAACTTCACCCTAAAGTCCGGCGAAATCGGGTCTCAGGTTTGTTTTCACTGTGGTCTATACCATGTATTCTGGTTAAAAGGATGCAATATCTCGTTTCATTGCCATCCATAACGTGGTAATTAGACTTAAGGCCTCTTACATATCATGAATGCCTGAATATTCATCTAACGCCGGTCTTGGTTAGCCAAGGCCGGTTTAACGTCGTTACTTGGCGTATTCATCCAATGGAACGCCTCATTTCTTGTGATTACATAACTATTTCGTCTAACACATCATATGAACACTTCCAAGTAGGAAACATCAGATGTGTTTGGACCAGAGGAAGGTGAGCGAAATGACAGCATCCAATGAGTATCGCTTCCAGGTGAATCTAAGCGGTATGATCCAGATTCTATCGAACCATCTATACAGCAGCCCTAAAGTATTTTTACGTGAATTAATGCAGAATGCGACCGATGCCATTACAGCTCGAACAGAAGCGGAACCGGGATTCCAGGGTGAAGTACGTGTGGAACTGACCGGAACAGGCGAGCAGTTGACCATGATGGTGGAGGATAACGGCATTGGTTTGACAGAAGCCGATATCCATGAATTTCTCGCGATGATAGGTCAATCCTCGAAGCGTGGGCAGCAGGCCTTGCTGGATGGAGAGACTTCGTTTATCGGGCGATTCGGAATCGGATTATTGTCCTGTTTCATGGTGAGTCATGAAATCGTCATGCTGACGCAATCCGCGAAGGGTGGACCTTCGATGGAGTGGCGGGGTAAGCCCGATGGAACGTATACGATTCGGCAATTGGAGACACAGTTGTCTCCTGGAACGAAAGTATATCTGCGTTGTACGCCGGACGCAGCGCATTATTTTGAAACGGAATATGTGAAAGAAGCCTTGTTCTATTATGGAGCGCTGCTGCCTTATCCAGTCATCCTGCATAGTGACGGTGTTCAACATATCGTCAATAGCGAGTCACCGATCTGGTTGATGGAGCCTGGGCTTGCACGTGGACGCAGAGCGGAGGTGCTGGCTTTTGGTGAACGATTGCTGGGAGAGAAGTTTCAGGATTTCATCCCACTGACGACGGCTTCAGGTCGTACAGGAGGCATCGCATTTGTTCTTCCGCATGCAGTTAATTTGAATGCCAAGCGTTCTCACCGGGTGTATCTGAAGCGGATGCTAATCTCGGAGAAGGCGGAGAATATTTTGCCGGATTGGGCCTTTTTCGTGAAATGCCTTATCTGGACAGACGAGCTTCAACCTACAGCTTCACGGGAACATTTTTATGAAAATGAAAAGCTGGAAGAGGTTCGCTCCGAACTTGGCGATGCCCTTCGTAAAGGATTGGCCGACATGGCTGAGCGCCAGACGGAACGGCTGCAAAAGCTGATTCGCCTGCATGCGCTGTCGATGAAGGCACTGGCTGTGCAGGATCAGGAGTTCTATGCCATGATTCACCGCTGGCTTCCATTTGAAAGTACCCGTGGTCATCGGGAACTGGGCGAGTTGATGAGTGAGGGAGAGACGTTGTACTTCACTACCACAGTGGATGAGTATCGCCAGATTCATCATGTCGCGTCAGCCCAATCGATGCTGGTCATTAACGGTGGATACATCTACGACAGCGATTTGATGGCAATGCTGCCACAAGTGGTGCAGCATGTACAGACGCAGCGGTTGCAGCCGGATGAGGTATCCATGAGTTTCACCGATGTGCCACCAGCTGAACGGAATCAGTATTATGATGCCTTGCGCCTTGCTGACTCTGCTTTGCAACGTTTCCGCTGCCGTGCAGAGGTCAAGGGCTTCAAGCCAGCTGATTTGCCGGTGCTGTTCACGCTCTCGCAGGAGTCTTCCACGCTGCGTGCATTGGAAAAAGCAAGTGAGGAGAGTACAGAATTATTCTCCTCCGTCCTTGGATCATTGTCATCCGGAATTAGTTCCGCAGGTTATTCGACCCTGTACCTGAACATCAGCAATCCAATTATTCAGCGGGTCCTGACTACACCGGATGCCCAAATGACTCCCATTGCCATTGAGATGTTGTATGTCAATGCATTAATGATGGGGCATTATGCGATGAATCGACAGGAGCTTGAGGTGCTGAATCAGGGCATCGTTCGTTTTATTGATTGGGGTTTGCGTGCGAATACAGATCGTAAGGGGGATGCCTGATGAAGACCGAAATGGATTTTGAGGATTTGATGGATGAGGCCTATGGCCTGCCTAATGGAACAGCGAAGCTTGGCATGCTAGAGGAAGCGGCAAGAGTCGCCGATGTGAATGGCATGGAGGAGGAAGCGTACGAAGCGCGTTCAGAGATCGTGGAGACCGCGACATTCTGCGGTTATCCGATGAAAGCACTGATTGCTTTTTCCTGGCAGCTGGGCAAGTTTGATCAAGAGCCAGAACGCTATGACGAAGAAACGTTAATGTGGTCGTATAAATGGATTTTGGGAGAACTATCCAGCTTCCCGGAAGTGTCTCGCGATAAAATGATGGAGCTGCTGGAGGACTTTGGACGTCGCTTCAAATCATTTGGGTACAGTGAACGTTCGTATTGGTATTATCGATTCCGCATATCCATGGATCTTGGCGATCTGGAGGAGGCGGGTACCAGTTATACGAAGTTCAGAAGTATGGATCGTGACTTTATGAGTGATTGTGAAGCCTGTGAGCAGGACGAGATCATGCGCTACTGGTTATTGGCAGGTGATGATGAGAAGGTATTGGAAGCAGCGAAGCCCATTTTGAAAGGGAGAATGAGTTGTGCCGAAATTCCGCACCTGACCTTATCGGAGATTTTGATGCCACTATACCGACTTGGCAAGATTGATGAAGCTGACAAACATCAGGCCAAAGGCTATCGCATGATCAAAGGACATAATGATTTTGTGCAGAGCTTTGCTGAGCAGATGGATTATCTTGCACGCACGAACCCGGCGAAGGGCATCGATGTACTGGAAGAAAGTATAGTGCTCGCGATGGATCATGAAGATCCGTTTGCCAAAATGATGTTCTATGCTAGAGCAGCACAACTGCTGCGCCGCTGGGCTGATGAATCTCCAGGATACCGATTGCGGCTTCCTGCTTCATTCTCTTATGAAGGAGATCCAGGAGATTTGCGTAAACTGGCCGACTATTTTGCGGCATATGCCAAAGCAGCCGCAGACAAATATGACCAGCGGAATGGCAATCAACATGTCTCTTCCATGTTGAGCGAGGTATTTAATTCATAACTTGAGAAGACCTCTTAAGTATCATCGCACCATTAAATGGTACACCAGAAGGTCACTACGCTAGCCAAAACAGGCTTGTTCAGAAGGAGGGTTATCCTCCTTTGAACAAGCCTGTTTATCGTTTTTTATACCGTGAATATAAGGTTGGTGCTCCGGTTATTCAAGAGTTACGGTTGCAGGCGCGGTTGTATCTTCCGCAGGTTCCTCATCTGAGGAAGTTTCCGATTGCGGCTGCTTTGTCATCAGGTCAGCTACGATCTTGTCGGTTGGCTGTGTAAACAGCTGGTACATAATTGCTGCTTCTTCCTGGCGAATCAGTGGTTTGCGCGCAAGGAAATCGACTGATCCATCCTCCAGCACCTTCACTTCAGGACCGTGGATGCCTAGCTTAACCATCATCTGGATCGCAGGCACAGCCCAGGCATCTGTCTGCCCGGCCAGCTTCACATCCTCGAACAGTTCATTTGGATATTGCAGCTGGAGAGTTCTCCAAATCATCACCATAGCTTCCTGACGTGTGATGACCTGATCCGGTTTGAACTGTTTCTCATCCGCACCGGCGATCATGCCGGATTCATAACCTAGCTGAATGTAACCGGCAGCAGGGTGAGTTGCCCAGTCGGTATCCGCAGGTGGCGTCGTTTTGCTGGCTTTCAGCCCGCTCATTTTAAGGACATCCTCAATGAATTCAGCCCGTGTAACGGCATTTTTGGGTTGAAAAGCTTCACTTGCATCATTGGTATAGTATCCAAGGGATTGCAAACCATAGATGGCTTCAGCATAAGGACTATTCGCCTGGACATCCCGGAAGCCTTGGGGTTTCTTCCCTTTTTTCTCATAACCCATTGGGTTGAGATAAGGTTCTTTCATATAGATGGTTCCATCAGCATTTTCCTTGAACGCCGTGAACTGGCCTGTTAATTCATCCTTGAAGAGATGATCTTCAACCTGAATCAGGGTACGTGGGCCAAGGAAGACGTCGGAAATGCTCAATTGTCCAGGTTCTTTGCCGTCATCTTTCAGGGAACTGACAATGGTGCTCAGTCGCAGATCCGCGTATAGACCAGCGAAGCGTTGCAGCTCATCCGCTGATTGAGGTGTATATTCCTTGAATTTGACGGGCTCCGCATATTGCGGGAAGAACGTCTGGATAAAGGCCGGGTAGAAGAAATTACGAAGTGCTCCCGTCTGGTTGTAAGTAAGGAAAACGCCGGTGTTTTGCTCGGGAATAAGGAAGAGATAAGAGCTGAATCCGATCAGGTCGCCAGCTTTGGTGATAATTTTGGAACTGCTGCCTGCACCCGGAAGCTGAAAAGCAGCTTCAAATCCATAAGTGGTATTGGGGAGCAGCGGATGAATGGAAGAACGGTATTGTTCCATGCTTTTTACCGTAGATTCTTTCCAAATACGTTCGTTATCCTTCACACCATCATTCAGGAAAGCGATCATGAAATTCCCGATATCCTCTGCCGTTGAGAGCATGCCGCCTTGAGGCATAGGTGTTGGGGAAAGGGTGTACAGGTCGAGTGGATTATGGCCCGCATCATAGGCTGTTGCAAGTTGGTTTTTGAACTTGCCGTTTAGCAAGAAACTGCTGTTATCCATACCCAGAGGTTTGAAGATATGCTGCTGCATATACGATTCAAAAGGCTCGCCGCTCACATTCTCCACAATCATGCCAAGCAGCAGGAAGGAGAAGTTGTCGTACATGTAGGCGCTACCAGGTTCTCGAACGACAGGTGGCATATGTAACTTGGCATAATCCTCCATCGATACACTTTTGTCAAAGTCATCATGGATGTCTTCCTGCTGCGGGTCGCGAATCTCGAATCCGGTGGTGTGTGTGAGCAGATTCTCTACCGTTACAGGTTTGTCAAAAGGATTATCGAAATCCAGTCCTTTCACATAGGTCTGGAAATCAGCCTTCAAATCCACCTTGCCTTGCTCTACGAGCTGCATGACAGCGGCTGATGTGAATGTTTTGGAGACCGAGGCGATACGAAAGGTGGTATTTTTCGGATCAACGGGCGTTTTACTCTCCAAATCGGAATATCCATACCCTTTCTCTGCCACGACTTTTCCATCTTTGACAACGACTACGGAAGCACCAACATATTGTGCTTTCGCTTCGGCGGAATCAAAAAATGTATCCAGAAAGGCTGTCGCGGACTCCGTTGTCAGCGCTGTTACTTTCCCTTTTTCATTGACCGCAGCAGGTGCAGTCTCCGCCTGCACGGCGGGTGCCCATAGACTGAGGGACAGGACAAACGCCATGAACGCCCCCGTTATGGAGGTGAGCCTGAAGCGGGCGCTTCGATTGGATAAATGCATGTAAACACTCCTTCAAAAGAAAATTTTGTAAATAGGACTCTCCTGTTATTACTGATTACTGGCCCGATAAGTTTCAAGATAGTAGATTGTGATATACACTTCCAATAGAACTCAAAACTACCAGGAGAAAATCCAGCATAGAGGAGCTTGGAATTTATGAGGCATCTGCACAGGGTCGTGGTTCACTTTGAACCGTTGACGTCCGGAGCGACTGACGGAAAAATACGAGAGCACCGATCCCCATCAATACATACAGGCCAGCCATTGCATAGGAAGGCAGAAAGGCCCCCATCGTTAGGCCAAGACTACCCAGGAGAGCGGCCGCGTTATAACTCATGCCGTCTGCAGCCATATAGGCAGCACGGTCGGATTCAGGAATCATGCCAGCAAGCATGACCTGACGGACGGGCGCATACATGAGCTCACCGATGGTTAGCAGTACAGCGGATGTAATAAGCAGCCAGGCCCAATTGCTGAAAGCGAGCACGGCAAAACCAGTAGTGTACAGACACATGCCGACAGTCATAATAAATCTGGACTGGAAACGCCCCAGCCATTTGGAGAAAGGAATGGCCATGATTACGACGAGCACAGTGTTAATCGCCATGATCAGACTGAACATCTGCAGACCTGAGATGTCCCAACGGAACAGTTGGGCGTTGAATTCACTTTTCAGACGAACGGCGATGTATTTATCCATTTGGAATTCCAGAGAGACAGCCAGCACTGTTGCGGTGAAAAACACCATAAAACGTTTGTCCCTAAATACACCGCCATACGTTTTCAGTATGTTCCTATTAATCGGGGCATCAAGCTGATTCGAGTGTTTAATATCCATTGTTTCGTGAATATATAACAAGAGAATAAATAGTGTAACCAAGCTCTCCATGCATACCAGACTGAACAAAATGAAGCGGAAGGACTCGAATAATAACCCGCCCATCAGCGCACCAATCGTAACGGCAACGTTGGTGGTCCAATATTGCAGCCCATAGACATACTGACGTTCATGTTCACTGCTCACGTCTACAATCATGGCATTGGCAATGGGTCCGGTGATACCCGAACTGATGCTACTAAGCAGAAACATGACACAAGTTAAAGGAACGGAGTCCATCCATGGGGAGTTGGCGGCAGCCAGCAAGAACAGGGCGAATACCTGCAACATTTGGGCGATGACCATCAGTTTCTTGCGCCCGACTCGGTCAGACCAGTATCCTGCGCCCAAGCCAACGATCATGGAGGCCACAATATTAACGGTTAACAGTATACCTGCCCAGCCTGCACCAATCTGGACACTCAGATAAATCGCCATAAAAGGAATAATGGATTTCTGAGTTAGATCCGTAAAAAAATCAGTAATGATACGAATCTTGATGTTGGGATGCAAATCAGTATATTTCATGTGCAGTTCTCTTCCTTCCCGCTGGTGTTGTCGATGTACCTGAGTATAATGGAGGAAAACCTGAAGAAAAACTGTAGAAGCGTACGAGTCAATTTCGTATTTTACGCAGGGGAAGGAAAGGCAGGGATAGTTGTGGAGGTTATGGATCATTATATTCAGCTTCGCGTGGCCTTTTCGAACGTGGACGAGGAGGAAGAAATACACACAACGATTGGTGAGCTGGCGAATCATTTATGTTGTACGATGCGCAATATGAATCTGATTATGAACAAATTTATGGATCATGGCTGGATCAGATGGAGCCCACAACGCGGCAGAGGTAAGACATCGGTGCTCATTTTTTGCCATCCTCTGTTACAGGCTGTTCAGGAACGATTTGATCGACTGTTGCAGGGAAACAAGTTGGAGGAGGCCTATATGCTGGCTTCAACAATGCCGTTTTCGATGCGAGAAATATTGATGCAAGGATTACAAGGCCAGTTCGGTCTGCGTTCCGATCACGGCGCTCGGGGAAGAGTTGATACGCTGCGAATTCCACAGGAGACTGCCTTTGAGACATTGGACCCTACCCGGGCTTACATGTGGGGAGAAGTTGGAATTGTTGCGGAGGTATTTGATCGCTTGGTGCAGTACAACGCTGAACGCCAAGTCTGTGAACCGAGTCTTGCCGTTGCATGGGAGAGCAACCCTGAGGGAACAGAGTGGATCTTTTATTTGCACAAAGGCATAGTCTTTCACCATGGCAGGATGCTTAATGCAGAGGACGTAAGATATACGTTTGAACGGATTCTTTCCGATCAGGAGAACCCTTGCAAGTCACTGTTTGGCTCCATTCATCACATAGAAACGTTCGACGAGCTAACGGTGCGCTTTGTGTTGCGGTTTCCCAACTTTATGTTCCCGGATCTGATGAGCAGCATGAATGCATCCATCTTACCCCGTGATGTGGAGCTTGACCCGATGCATCCGATTGGTACGGGGCCTTACCGATTGACACGCAATCATCCCAAGCTGCTTGTGCTGGAGGTGTTCCCTTCCTATTTCAGGGGGCGGGCGTTTATTGATCGGGTTGAAATATGGCAGCTTCCTCAGACGGGTCTAGTGGAGTCAGTGATCAAACAGGACTTGTTTCCAGACGGACTGGCTCGATCGATTCAGCATGAGGTTCAGGGCGGCGTGTATATGACTTTTAATATGCGAAAAGAAGGCCCGCAGCAGGATTTATACTTTCGTCAGGCTGTTCAGCAACTGATGGATCCACAAGAGATGATGGGGGCGTTGGCACACACAGGTGTACAGGCTGCATATAGCCTGATTCGGGACAAGTCCAAGGAAAAGCAGATACTTGAACGAATAGAATCGAAGCCAACAGCCCTTTCTGCTGACTTATCTCTCGTAAGAGCTTCAGAGCTGTTACAACGCAGCTGCTACGCAGGCCAGATCATGAATGTGTGGGTAGAGGAAGGCGAGAAAATGGAGACAGACATGGCCTGGTTCGCACAGCGTTGTGCACTTATTGGACTGAAAGTGAGTGTTACGCCAGGTAATCCGGTAGATGCCGTATACCATGATAAATTCGCCTCTTATGATTTGATTTACACGGGTGAAGTGTTCGATGAGCATGTGACGCTGAGTCTATTAACGATGTATACTTTCCAAAATACGCTGTTCCTTATGGCATTGGATGACGAGCGAAAAAGCGAGCTAGAACGTGAATGCAGACACGTCGTTATGATTCAGGATAGTGCTGAGCGTTTGCGTACGCTAATGACGTTGGAGGGGCGACTCATTCAAGAGGCCTTACTCTTGCCTACATACAGCTTCAGGGAAGAACATGCACACCACGTTTCGCTTCAGGATTACCGTGTCGTAGCATACGGTATGCCTGATCTGCGTCGATTGTGGGTGAAGAGAAGTCCAAATACAGAAGAAGATACTGCGAGTTATCCGGCGTATATCCCATTGTGGTAAAGAGTGTAATTACTACAATGGGATAGGCCGGTGGGGGATACTTTTATACTGAAGGTGTCTTTATAAATTCAATTGGATTCGTACCTGGTTCCAGCAGTAGCGGAATGGAGAGAGAGCTTATGGTGTCCTCTTCATCCGTCTTAAACGTAAAAGTGATTTTCAAGCCAAACAGGACAAGCTCTACGGAAAACGTATCTTTTCCAGTGTATTCCATAGGCATTTCAATGGCATTCAATGTGGCCTGTAACCCATCGTTCGTCTGTTGAATAACGATCTCGCCGTAACCCGGATGATTATAACTTCCCGCGTACGCATGGTTAGGACGATCATGGGGATGAACCTGAGCTTCCACTGGTTTTTCCTCAACAGAGGTTTCTGAAGTCGTTGGTGTTTCTATGGTGTCTGTTGCAACTTCGGAATCAGTTGAATCTCCAGTCACTAATTTGGCTAATCTCCCACTCCAATCTACAGGTTCCAATTCAAGCAAACGATCAATAACGTTAAAAGAAATCGTGTAGGGAAGAATGCTTCCATTGGTATTGCAAAGGACTACAACACCGATCTGTTCCTCTGGTAAAAAGGCGACCTGTGAAGCGAATCCATCGATTGCCCCGCCGTGATGAATCATGGCGTTCCCGCGATAAGAATCGATCATCCAGCCCAGACCGTACGTGCTAACAGGCAGCTCTTTGCTGTGGAATGGTGAATCACAAGCCATTTGCGGGCTGTGTGTAACAGCCAACTGTTCTTTGGAAATCAGTTGATTCCCACCCTGTTGCCCTTGATTCAACTGAAATTGCACCCAGGCGATCATATCGACCAGATTGCTGTTAATGGAGCCAGCAGGGCCTACGGCATCAATTTTCCGAAAAGGTATCCGCGTATTCTCACCATTTTGATCCATATAAGGGAAGGCGAAGTCAGGTTGATTCTGCATCTCATCGACAGAGAAGACACTTGAATTCATACCAAGTGGGTTAAACAGGGACTCCTGGACAACATTCTCCCATGAAGTTCCTTTGAGTTGACCCACCAGATAACCAGCGGCCATATACATCAGGTTCTGGTATTGCCATTTGTTCCGGAAGTCCTCATTAGGCTCCAGATACTGAAGCGCGTTTACGAGTTCTTCTCTGCTCCGTGATGAGTTATACCATGCCATATCGTGCCTTGGAAGTCCGGAGCGGTGACAGAGCATATCGCGGATGGTCAGGCGTTCTGTAGCTACCGGATCGAACATTTTGAAGTCTTTCAAATACGTTCTAACAGGTGTGTCCCACTTCAGAATGTCCTGATCCACCAGCAGGGCAGCGGTTGATGCTGTGAAGGCTTTGGTACTTGAACCGATCGCGAATAGGGTATGGGGTGTAACTTCAAGCTGGGACTCCAGATCGCGATAACCGTATCCTTTTTGCAAAATGACTTCATCCTTGTGAATAACCGCTACCGCCACACCTACTCCTTTCCAACGTTGAAGCTGCTCTTCCACAAAATCATCCAATCCATTCAGCAATGAGTGAAGATAGGTTGTGTTCATTATTTTCCTCCAATTTAAAATAGAGTTGTACATCAATTAAGCTACATAATCGTGGTATGTAATTACATGGGTTGTGTTGTTATCTGTACTTACTATGAAGAATCTGGTTGGATTTCACATCCTACCCGAGACTGATTTTGTTACCAGATAGGGTATTGCGGCACTGATTGATGGAATGCTTGTCAAACTAGTCCGCATATATCGAACAAGTCCCTCATAACATGTACTAATCAAGTAGGGGTTCTGCTGTACGCACAATCCTGAAGTGAAAACATGTGCTAAAGGGGATGATGTCATGCGCCGAATATCATGGATGCTTGCCATGGTATTGGTCTTATCGACCTTACTTGCCGCCTGCGGGAAGAAGGATGCGGCAGCCGTGGTCAAAGATCTGAACGAAGTCGTAGGAGAAATGGAAAGTTATCAGGGGGCAGGCGTTATGACGCTGCATACCGGAGATACGCCGCAGCAGTACAAGGTCGAGGTATGGCATCAAAAGCCTTCATATTATCGTATCGCGTTAACGAATGCCAAAAAGGATGTAACACAAATTGTACTGCGCAATGATGAGGGCGTATTTGTCCTGACACCGAGTCAGAACAAAAGCTTCCGTTTCCAGAGTAACTGGCCGGATAACCAAGGCCAGGTTTACCTCTACGAGACGCTGATCCGCAGCATAACAGGTGATTCGACCCGCCAGTTTGCCGATGAGAAGGAAAGCTATGTATTCGATGTAGCTGCCAACTACAATACACATGCATTGGTCAGACAGAAAATATGGTTAAACAAAAGCGATTACGCTCCAAAACAGGTAGAAGTATCCGACTCGAATGCCAATGTGGTGGTCGATGTGAAGTTCGATAGCTTCAAATTTGGTACCGAATTTGAGAAAGACGCTTTTGATATGCAGCGTAATATGACTGCTGCTACTGAAAATGGTGGCAAGGTTGGTACTGACTCAGGCGCGGCTCCTGCTGGGGAGGGTAAAGAGACTACCAATCCTCAAGCTGCAACAGAGGAAGGTTCTGCATCCAATCCAAGCGGAACCGTTAGTGATGGACAGACGGGTGTGAGTGATAACGCCGAGCAGCAAGGTTCAGAAGATCCAGCCAGTGGGAAAGGAACCGAAGAACCGACATCGGCCGAGCCGGAAGGTACAGGCAGCTTCGGGGTTATTCAGCCGACCTATGCACCGGAAGGCGTCAAGCTGAAAGACGATCAGATCGTGGAAGGATCAGGAGACTATTCGGTTATGCTTCGCTACGAAGGAACATATAATTACACGATTTTTGAAGCGCGGCCGCAGGACAGAGCGGTATCACTTGCGCCATCCAGTGTCGTGGATCTTGGATTCACGCTGGGTATGTTGAGTGGAGATGCCTTACAGACACTTACATGGATGACAGATGGAGTGGAGTACCGGATCACAAGTGCAGATCTTCCACAGAATGAGATGGTACAGATTGCGACATCGATGCAGGAAGAGTCAGGGAAATGATTTGCAAAGTATAGTCGTCCTAACATAAGGAATGCTAAGAAGCATCGGAGATGAATTCTCCGGTGCTTTGCTGCATATACAGTTCTTCGTTCCTGTTTTATATCAGTGATTCGCAGGATTTGATTTTCAGTTGAAGCTATGAGTATCAACAGCCCATGACCCTGCGTAAGATAAGCAAGGATTAGGTCCAGTGCACTCAATAATGCAAAACACGCTTCTACGCGGGAGGAACCGGGTAAATAAAACGATATAAGCAGATGAGTTACGTTATGGAGAGATGAATATCTCATTCATGGTCTGGCTTATGGGTCTTATTCCGCGTTTGCTCCCGACTTCAGGATAGCGCTCCTGTATGTGTTTTGGACTGCAGATCTTCCGTTCATTTGACAGTCACATGCTTGAGCATTACGATGGAGTCTGACGTGAGCCGGATTAAGATGATTAGAGAAGGTGACTTAACGTGCAAGAACAATATCGGCCGACCCAAGCGGAAATCAATTTGGATCATTTGTGCAACAACGTAGACGCTTTCCGTGAAACATTGCCGCAAGGCAAGAAACTGCTCGCTTGTGTAAAGGCAAATGCCTATGGACATGGGGCAGTGGAGATGGCCAGAGAACTGGAACGAGTTGGCGTGGATTACTTAAGTGTAGCTTTTCTTGACGAAGCGCTTGAATTGCGACAACACGGAATTACCCTTCCGATTCTGGTATTGGGCTACACGCCGCCAGAAGGCATCGCTGAAGCATGGAAACATGATGTAACCATTACGCTGTTCAGTAAGGAAGTACTCGAAGCCATTCAACATCTGGAGACGGGCACATCCTCTCGTAAGCTCAAGGTTCACATCAAAATCGACAGCGGCATGGGCAGACTTGGCCTGTTGCCTGGCGAAGAGGCAGTTGCTTTTATTCAGGAAGCAGCCAAGCTGAAGCAGGTGATGCTTGAAGGCATGTTTACCCATTTTGCCAAGGCGGATGAAAAAGACAAGACCTATACACTGGAGCAGTATCGACGGTTCCGAGGCGTGGTTGATGCGCTGCGGGATCAGGGATGTGTCATCCCGATTATACATACGGCGAACAGCGCCGCTACCATTGATACACCGGAGTTGTCCTACGATATGGTACGTGTGGGAATTAGTCTGTACGGATTGTATCCTTCGGGAGAGGTGAATCATCAGGTAGTGAAGCTGTCCCCGGTATTGACACTGAAGACGAAGGCGGTTCTGGTCAAAACGCTGCCACCTCATTGGGGTGTCAGCTACGGAACCCGTTATGTAACACAAGGGAACGAACGAATAGCGACCCTGCCTATAGGCTATGCAGACGGATTTTCAAGAATGCTGTCAGGTAAAGCACAAGTACTTGTGCGCGGCCGCCGCGTTCCTGTCGTCGGTACGATCTGCATGGATCAGTGTATGGTGTCGCTACAATCTTTTGCAGCAGAAGCAGAAGAAATTCAAGTCGGCGAAGAGGTTGTTCTCATCGGTCACCAATCGGGTGCAGTCATAACTGCAGACGAAGTGGCATCTCAGCTCGGTACGATTCCCTACGAAGTGATCTGCATGATGGCGCATCGAATCCCGCGGGTTTATACCCGTAATGGAGCAGTAGTCGCCAGAATCAACCCTCTTTTGACATCCTGATAGCTCGACTGGACGCTATTACCAATAAACTTTTTTTCAGAACAGAAGGAAAACTGTCGGAGCATCTCGAATTATGAATGATGACTGGGATGAAAAATCCTGAAAAGAGATGTTTGGTCTGTACGAATATTGTTCCCCGTGTTTATAATGGAGTACAGCATACTTGATATACTCGGGGCATATATATTCCTTTGTATAAAAGTTCTGGAAAAACGTAATACTGGTTCACAATGGCGAAAGGTTTGTGGGGGTGGAAGAAAGGTGGCCAACTTGCAGAACACCAAGCGGATCATGATCAGTTTGCCTGATTATCTTTTGCAAGAAGTGGATGGCATCGTAGCGCTGGAGAATTCCAACCGCAGCGAATTGATTAGGCAGGCCATGAAGCTGTATTTGACGGAGCGTAAGAAACGTTACATCCGTGAATCGATGCAGCGAGGGTACATGGAGATGGCGAAGATTAACCTCACCATGGCATCCGAGGCCTTTCACGCGGAGGAAGATGCGGACAGCACTCTGGACCGCTTAGTTAGCGGGGTGTAGACATTGATCGTAAAACGCGGTGACGTTTTTTTTGCGGATCTTTCTCCCGTTGTTGGTTCCGAGCAAGGTGGAGTCAGGCCGGTTCTGGTCATCCAGAATGACATCGGCAACCGGTTTAGTCCTACTTGTATTGTGGCGGCGATCACCGCCCAAATCCAAAAGGCAAAGCTGCCGACGCATGTAGAGATTGATGCGGCGGCACACGGCTTTGACCGGGACTCGGTTATTTTGCTCGAACAAATACGGACGATTGATAAGCAGAGGCTGACCGACAAGATTACCCATCTGGACGAGGAGACCATGAAACTGGTCAACGAAGCCTTACAGATCAGCCTGGGTTTAATCGATTTTTAAGGCACCAGGCAGTTGTTTCTTTGTTCTGCCGTGCCATCCGTAGACAATGGATGTTCCTTGCAGGAACACACAATTTCAGACAGCAATCAGAAGAGCGTACAACAGCCTAATGGCTGGGGTACGCTCTTTTGATTAAAGCTTCATGAAAGCGTAGAACATTGTGAAGCTTTTCGTTATAATGATACCTGAGAAACCGTTTACGTTAATCGACATATATAGAGGTGGAGGAGACATATGAGCATTTATATTGATCAGGAGAAGCTTCAATTTCATCTACAGACTCAAAAGGCAAGCTATGTATTTCAGGTCCTGCCTTCGGGATATTTGGTACATTTATATTATGGCAAAAAACTGCGTGATACCGATCTGAGCTGGCTTCATGTGCGTACAGAACGTGCTTCGTTCAGCCCAAATCCGGTGCCGGAAGATCGGACGATCTCTTTCGACACGTTGGCAGTAGAACTGCCGATGTATGGTACAAGTGATTTCCGTAATCCGGCAATCCAATTGGAGCTTGAGAATGGTTCAACCGTTTCCGAGTTTACGTATACAGGCCATCGACTGATCAAAGGAAAGACAGCGCTTACCGGACTGCCTGCAACTTATGTTGAGTCCGACGATGAAGCCGAGACACTCATCGTTGAGCTGGAGGACCGTGTTGCAGGGATCAAGATTGAACTTAGCTACACGGCCTTTACGGCATTTAATGCGATTACGCGTTCCATGCGTATCATTAATGAGAGCGCTACCTCGGTGAATATTGCACGTGCGCTCAGCTCTTCCGTTGATTTCCCACATGCCGATTACGAATTGCTGCAATTGTCAGGAGCATGGACGCGTGAACGGGACATCGTTCGCAGACCGCTTGCTTCCGGCCTGCAAGGCATCGAGAGTCGTCGCGGCTCAAGCAGTCACCAGCAGAACCCGTTCATTGCCCTAATGACACCGGGTACAGACGAAGATCAGGGTGAGGTTTATGGGTTCAGCCTTGTATATAGCGGCAGCTTCACTGCACAGGCGGAAGTGGATCAGTTCCACACCACGCGTGTATCGCTTGGAATCAATCCGTTTGAGTTCAGCTGGAAGCTGGATTCACAGGAGTCATTCCAGACGCCTGAAACAGTTATGGTTTATTCGGATGAAGGCCTGGATGGCATGTCTCAGTCGTATCATGAATTGTATCGGGAGCGCCTTGCACGCGGACAATTCCGCAATGCAGAGCGTCCGGTTCTGGTCAACAACTGGGAAGCGACCTATTTCGGCTTTAACGCAGATAAGATTGAGCAGATCGCTCAGGCAGGCAAGAAGCTTGGCATTGAACTGTTCGTACTGGATGACGGATGGTTCGGACATCGGGACAGCGATAACTCGTCACTCGGTGACTGGATTGTGGACAAGAACAAATTGCCACAAGGCCTGGATGATTTGGCCAACCGGGTAACCAGTTTGGACATGCAGTTCGGACTATGGTTCGAGCCTGAGATGATTTCGCCAGACAGCGAATTGTACCGTGCTCATCCGGACTGGTGTTTGCATGTGCCGGATCGTCGTCGTACGGAAGGGCGTCAACAATTGGTACTCGATTTCTCCCGTCAGGATGTGCGTGATGAGATTGTACGCATGCTAAGCGATGTGCTTGGATCTGCGCCGATCACTTATGTGAAATGGGACATGAACCGGAATATGACGGAAGTGGGTTCTGCATTGCTTCCAGCAGATAGACAGCGTGAGACTGCGCATCGTTATATGCTTGGATTGTACGAAGTCATGGAACGTATTACTTCGGCGTTCCCGAATATCCTATTCGAGAGCTGTTCAGGTGGTGGCGGCCGTTTTGATCCAGGTATGCTGTATTACATGCCGCAAACGTGGACCAGCGATAATACGGACGCGATATCCCGCCTGCGTATTCAGTATGGTACAAGCCTGGTATATCCGGTAAGTTCAATGGGGTCACATATCTCAGCGGTTCCAAATCACCAGGTCAACCGAATTACTTCTTTAGAGATTCGTGGACATGTCGCGATGTCGGGTAACTTTGGATACGAGTTGGATTTGACTCGTTTCACAGAGGAAGAGAATGCTATCGTGAAGGCTCAGGTTGAGCTGTACAAGGAAATTCGAGGAACCATCCAATACGGAACGTTCCGGCGCTTGCTAAGTCCGTTTGAGGGAAATGAAACGGCATGGATGTTTATTGCACCAGATGGCAGCGAAGCCGTTGTATTCTACTTCCGTGTGCTGTCTGAACCAAATGCACCGCTCCAACGTCTGAAGTTGAAGGGCCTGGACCCTGATGCGGATTACCGCCTGAAAGGTGGTTCCGAGACGTTTACCGGGGATGCGCTGATGTATGGTGGGATCTCTGTAGGCCGTGCATCGGGAGACTATTGGAGTGAAATGTTCCGCTTCGAACGGGTATAATAAACTGGCGTGAATGCAGTGTTTGTCAGGGGAGACCGGAAGACGTCGGGGAGACGTTTTTCGGTCTTTTCTTATGGTTGAGATGAAGGTTTGATACGTAATCTCAATTGTAAGAACTTGTAACATGGACGAATGCTGGAAATCTGAACGGGATTTTGTGATAATATAGGGGAGAGGAATCTGCATGAATGCAGGTTCGATACTGTGATTACAGCAGCAAAGCTGCCCTGAACAAGCTTCAACTGAACGATTCAGGAAGGAAAGAGGGATTTATTTGTCTGAACAGGAAACGGTTCTGGAACCCAATGAAGAAACAATAAAGGCAGAACGCCATGAACGAATCATCAAACAGGTAGCCAAGGAACTGTCACTGTCCTTGAAGCAGGTCCGCACAACGTCGGAGCTTCTGGACGAAGGCAATACGATTCCATTTATCGCCCGCTACCGTAAAGAAATGACTGGAGAGCTGGATGAGAACCAGCTGCGGCTCATTGAAGAACGCATCGTATACTTGCGTAATCTGGAAGACCGCAAAGTGGAAGTCATCCGTATTATAGAGGAACAAGGCAAGCTGACCGGAGAACTGAAACAGTCTATCACTCAGGCAGTTAAGCTGCAGGAAGTGGAGGACTTGTACCGTCCGTTTCGTCAGAAGCGGAAAACCCGTGCCAGTGTAGCGAAGGAAAAAGGTCTCGAACCACTCGCTGTCTGGATCTGGGGTCAACCAAAGCAAGGGAACCCTCTGGAGGAAGCTGCGCGTTATATCAATGCTGAACTTGGGGTAGAAGATGCAGAGGTTGCAATTCAGGGAGCCAAAGACATTTTGGCTGAGAATATTGCAGATGATGCTGCTATTCGTGCATGGATTCGTCGTTATACGCTCGATCATGGCATGCTGACTTCGGAAGCGAAGGATGCTGAGCAGGAGTCTGTATATGAGAACTACTATGATTATCGTGAATTAGCCAAAAAAATGCCTCCTCACCGTATTCTCGCCATTAACCGCGGTGAACGTGAAAACATTTTGAAAGTGGGCCTGGACGTGCAGCCTGAACCGGCTCACCGTCATATGGAAGGACAAATCATCAAGGGTGCATCTGCGGTCCAAGACGTTTTGCGTGCTGTGATTGAAGATGCTTACAAACGATTGATTGCCCCTTCGATTGAGCGTGAGGTTCGTGCAGAGCTGACGGAAAAAGGTGAAAACCAAGCGATATCCGTATTCTCGGCTAATCTTCGTAATCTGTTGCTTCAGCCGCCGATTCATGGCAAACGTGTGCTTGGTGTCGATCCTGCCTATCGTACCGGTTGTAAACTGGCTGTGGTCGACGATACGGGCAAGCTGTTGGAAGTGGCTGTTACGTACCCAACGCCACCACACAACAAGAAGCGTGAAGCTGCCGAGGTTTTCCATCGGATGATCAAGCAATATGATATCGGGTTGATTGTTATCGGTAATGGTACCGGATCCCGTGAAACTGAACAGTTTGTTGCCGAGATTATTCAGGAGAACGGGGACGAAAGTCTCGTGTATCTGATCGTCAATGAAGCTGGAGCGAGTGTATATTCTGCATCCAAGCTGGCGCAAGAAGAATTCCCGGATCTTGACGTTGCTGAGCGGAGTGCTGCTTCGATTGCCCGTCGGGTGCAAGACCCGCTGGCTGAGCTGGTTAAGATTGATCCAAAAGCCATTGGTGTAGGCCAATACCAACATGACGTATCTCAAAAAATATTGGAAGAAAGCCTGAAGGCTGTTGTGGAATCCGCAGTTAACCATGTGGGCGTGGATGTGAACACGGCTTCGCCTTCACTGCTGTCCTATGTTGCGGGTGTAAATGCCACGATTGCCAAAAATATCGTGAAATACCGCGAAGAGAACGGCCGGTTCACGAATCGTCGCCAGTTGCAGAAAGTGCCGCGTCTGGGTGCCAAAACCTATGAGCAATGCGTAGGCTTTATGCGGATTGGTGAAGGCGAGAACCCGCTGGATCGCACACCGATTCACCCTGAATCGTATAAAGTCGTAGACCAGCTCTTTAAGGAGCTTCAGGTTGCGCTGGACAAGCTGGGCAGCAAGGAACTGTCTGTTCTCCTGTCTGAGCAACAACCGGAACAGCTGGCTGTGAAGCTGGATGTGGGTGTACCTACACTGCGTGACATTCTGGACAGCTTGCAGCGTCCGGGTCGTGACCCGCGTGAGGAAATGCCGCTACCGATCTTCCGCACGGATGTGCTCAAAATTGAAGATTTGGTGGAAGGCATGGAGCTGCAAGGTACGGTTCGTAACGTGATCGACTTTGGTGCTTTTGTTGACATCGGCATCAAGAGTGACGGGCTTGTCCACATCTCACAGCTGAGCAACGGTTACGTCAAACATCCGATGGATGTTGTATCTGTCGGGGATAATGTAACGGTTTGGGTGATGAACGTGGATACCAAAAAAGGCCGTGTCGGCCTCACGATGAAGAAACCTGCTTCTTCTAAGCAGTCTTCCTAAACTAGGCACAATGATCGGAAAACAGCCTTCCCTGTAATGGGAAGGCTGTTTGTTGTCAGTTATAATAGTACTGTTGCCCGTACTGTATTCTTCGAAGGGATTTTATGAAAGAAGTGAGAGCTTGAAGTGGACGGAGAGAGTGGCGTCAGATTTTTAGAGTTCGCTGTCCGCGCTGCGCGGGGTGCCACTTGTCGGTTTGTTTCGGTAAAAGAACCAGCATTCGTTCAGCAGCTTGATCTGTCTGCTGTCTTTTTTGTGAAATGCACGCATCAGTTGATTGCAAAGCCATTGAGGCAAGGGTATCTCCTCCTCTTGCATAATTCATCTGTACGTTAGCATATGTGGCAATAGCCTGGACTGTGCGAATTAACCCGTGATGAACTCGGAAAATTCAATATCTATACGGACATGTACTGAAGAGCGGGGCGTATGATTGTAGGGTTGAAAAAAAGTGAAAAAAGCGCAGCCCCTGTTTTTAGGAGATGCGCTTTTGGTTCCATCCTGCATTAATAATAAGTCCATAGGTGGATTAGAGTGATTCCATCTCTTCTTCATACCATTGCTCTAATTGAGCCTGAAGCGCCCGGATCTCAGTGAGCAGGGAAATCAAAGGATATTCACTCTCTCTTAGTGCTGCAAAGCTTTGTTCAAGCGCATTGATATAATCAAGGCCTCCGATGATGGAGAGTTGCTCGTCCAGAAGATCAAGATTGTCACATTCGGCGATTGCCCAAGGCAGAACAGGTACATCTGCTGCGGTAAGTTTGTCAATTTCTTTGTGCAGGCGCAGGTTGAGCGCACTGAGTTGATAAGCGTAATCGGCAGGCATTTCCACAAACTGCAATTGCTGTTCCTGCTGCAGGATGACGTAGCGCATTGTAGGCATAACGAGTAATAATCTCCCCTCATACATTCTACTTGACAGTGTAGCCTACGAAACGGTTAAAATTCAAGTATTATGGCGGAAAAACAAATGGCCCAAGAGGTGTGAAAGGAGGACAAACCGATGGAAAATGAGGAATTGCAGCAATGGATTGAGCAGGTGTCACTCGATCATTTCGGGGTTCCGTTCACTCACGAGGCGCTGTTTAACCGTCGTCTGACGACTACAGGTGGGCGTTATATGCTCAAGAGTCACCGAATAGAGATTAATCCTCATCAGCTCGAAGCCTATGGGCGGGAAGAGGTTGAAAAAATCATCAAGCATGAGCTTTGTCATTACCATCTGCACATTCGTGGACGCGGCTACCAACACCGGGACCCTGAATTCAAAGCCTTGTTGCAGAAGGTGGGCGGTTCGCGATTCTGCCAGTCCCTTCCGGATGGAAAGGGCAGGAAGCCATTACCGTATCGCTATAAGCTGGTGTGCAAGAGCTGTGGCACGGAATATTTGCGTAAACGCAAAGTTGATCCGAAGCGGTACCGCTGTGGTCGATGTGCCGGCAAGTTGCTATTGAGTGAAATATAGTGAAAATAAAGTCTATCCGAATTATATATAGCCATCTTAAGAAAATTGTAATGTTTTTATTAACATCCTTGTCATTATTTTGTAGTAAGCTGGTGTAGTTCAGATCACCAAAAGAGTAATGGCTAAGGAGGAAAGAAGATTGGCAAAGTATAGGGTACTTGTAGTAGATGACGATCCCGATATCCGCAACGCGATTGAGATTTATTTGCGGATTGAAGGAATCTTGGTGACTAAGGCAGCAGATGGGCAGGAAGCGATAAGAAAAGTCAGGGAAGAAGAAGTTCACCTCATTGTGATGGATGTAATGATGCCCATTCTGGATGGTATACAAGCAACTTTCAAAATACGCGAGGACTGCAATGTACCGATTATTTTTTTATCTGCCAAAACCGAGGACAGCGACAAAATTCTTGGTCTGAATATTGGAGCTGATGATTACATAGCCAAACCCTTCAATCCATTAGAACTGGTGGCTAGAGTGAAGTCCCAGTTGCGTCGATTTACAGGACTTGGAACACAACAAATCGACCGGGATAATGAACAAGAAATTGAGGTTCGGGGGCTAGTACTTAACAATAGGAGAAAAAAAGTAACGCTGGAAGGTGAAGAGATTCGATTGACTCCAACGGAGTTTCATATTTTAAAATTGTTGATGGAGAATACGGGACGCGTTTTTGCCATTGATGAAATCTATGAACGTGTTTGGAAAGAGCCGGCCTTTCAGCCGGAAAACACGGTGGCTGTACATATTCGCCGAATCAGGGAGAAGATTGAGTTTAATCCCAGAGAACCGAAATATGTAAAGGTGGTGTGGGGCATTGGCTACAAGATGGAAGGTTAATGTGATTCCCTATATGGTTCGATTTGTTTTGATCAGTTGCAGTACCCTCATGTTTTTTTATGCCGTCTCACGAAGTTTCCAGAATATTGATTTTGTTTTTCGAGGCTGGGGTGTTCAGAGTGATCCGTCTTTAATCATATGTTTGTTCCTGATCGCTGTTTTATTTGTGTTTAGGAACCGATTCCCACTGCCTCCGGAGAGCAGATATGTGAAGATGAAGAATTGGATGTCGGTCAGATTAACTATGGATGTACAAATATTGCTTTATTTTGTCATCGGTTTAGCGTTGTTCTATGGAACGATTCTTGTCATGCAGGGGAACGGCATACGGATGAGCCAACATGAGTGGATCAACGACTTTGTCATGTATTTATCTGCATTCCTGTTATCATCCTTGCTGCTCTGTTTTGCTGGGGAGTATGGTAGGGCGGGAATTCGGTTGATCTCAGATCGAGCCGCGCTTTGTCAGATTCTCAATGAATTATGGTTACGTACGACGATCCATATGATACGGGATGAACTGAAACATGGGACCCCACCTGGAAATAGGATCATCAAAACCCTCATCGTATGTTTTGTATCTCAATTCGTATTACTGATCATTGCGTTTGTGGTAGAGGTATTTAGGTTTCCAATCCTACTGCTGATCGTGGCGTTCAGTGTGATTATCCTGGGTCAGATCGTACGAATCATTCATGGTTTGCAAGGTGTAACACAAGCCGCTTCGGCCATGGCTTTAGGACGTATGGACGTTCAGCTTCCTCAGCAGACAAACGGTATGCTTGACCAACTGACGATGCATATGAACGATATGAAGCAAGGAATTCAGAATACCGTCGAAAAAAGAGTGAGAAGTGAGCGAATGAAGTCGGAACTGATTACCAATGTCTCACATGATTTAAAAACGCCGCTGACCTCGCTGGTGAGCTATGTGGATTTATTAAAACGTAATGAAGGGACTGCTGAGGAAAAGGCAGAATATATTGAGGTGCTGCAACGCAAGACGAAGCGGCTGAGTGTACTTGTTGAAGATTTATTTGAGGCGGCTAAGATGGCCAGTGGGGATGTGGAGCTTCATTTGGAGCAGGTTGATGTTGCGGCCTTATTACATCAGGCTTTGGCGGAATATAGTGAGTCTATCGTACAGTCCGGTTTGATTTTCAGAGTAAGTAGTAGGGATGGTCCGATGTACGCTCACTTGGATGGAAAACGTACATGGCGTGTATTCGAGAATTTGCTTGGTAATGTCACTAAATACGGAATGAAGAATTCAAGGGTATTTATTGAATTATCAGAAGATGATGTGTATGTGATATTGTGTATCAAAAACGTTTCTACATATGAAATGCAGTTTGCAGCAGATGAAATATTTGAACGTTTCAAGCGGGGCGACCATTCCCGGAGCGAAGAAGGATCAGGGCTGGGTTTATCCATTGCGAAAAGTATTGTTGAGCTGCATGGAGGAAGAGTTAACATCGAAATTGATGGCGATCTGTTTAAAGTGACGGTCCATTTTCCAAAATGCATTCAGCAGAAGCAATAAAATAAGCGTTATGACCGACTTTTCTATGCGTTCGAATGAAAGATGCAAGGCTTCCAAGAAAGTCACCGGAGGCATGTTGACTTGGAATATTAATCATGATAAATTTAGGTTATTCAAGATTATTATTCCCTGATAGCTCAGTTGGTAGAGCACTCGACTGTTAATCGAGTTGTCACAGGTTCGAGCCCTGTTCGGGGAGCCATTCTTGGAGAGATACCCAAGTGGCTATAAGGGGACCCTCTGCTAAGGGGTTAGACTGCGTAAGCGGTGCGAGGGTTCGAATCCCTCTCTCTCCGTTCTGAACAAAACATAATCCCCCTCCTGAGTAACCTTTAACGGATACTCAGGAGGGGGATTTTTGATGTATCGTCATTTTGCCAATGTACAAGAAAGAATGCCCGATTGCGTCCCTATAATGAAATGCCCAATACCTCGTACAAACCCTTCTTGCCAGCTTCCGTGACTTCCACCGAACGGCTGCCTTCCTTCTGGCGGGTCCAGTCCAGCTCAGACAAGCGGCGTCCCAGTTCGTCTCCCAGTACTCCGGAGATATGGTGACGACGTTCACTCCAATCCAGACACTTGCGAGCCACAGCGCGGCGTGATCCGGCTTTCCCTTCAAGCATAATGCCAAAAGAAGTGAACCATTGAATCCCTTTCTCTGTAATGTGGTAATCCTTGGCCTGCTCATCCTCAGGTTCTTCGAGATAACCTTCCCGTAATAAAGCTTCACACAACGATATCCCCAATTTTCCGGCCAGATGCCCATAACAGGTTCGAGCAAAGCTTAGATGTTGAAGCTGGTTGGACTGTTTGAGGGATCTCACTTGTACTGGTGCGGCGATACTTCCCATCGTCTCAATCAGAAAAGCAACCTCTTTGCCTGCGAGACGATAGTATCGATGTCGTCCTTGCTGTTCAACGACGAGCAGCCCGCCTTCTACCAGCTTGGCGAGATGACTGCTTGCTGTTTGAGGAGTAACACCCGCCATGTATGCAAGTTCGCCGGCAGGAAGCGCACGACCATCCAACAAAGCTTCCAAAAAAATAGCACGACTGGGATCAGCAATTAACGATGCAATCACAGAAATATTCGGATAGGTATTCATACTTCGATGATACCTTAACTATTGGTGTAATACAATTCAATCATGCATGAATTACAACCTAAGAGATGGAAGGGATGGATTGAAGAATGGAGGAAGAAACAATGTATACCAATGATAGAACGCAAGAAGAGTTTGGATCAGAGCATCAACGGGGCTGGACCAGCGAATTGATACAGCACGAGGTGATAAATCCAAGTATTTTGTACTATGGCACACCGGTATTGCTGCTGAGCACGTTAAATGAAGATGGAACGACAAACTTGTCGCCCCTTTCTTCATCATGGGCACTTGGAGACTGCTTGGTACTTGGAGTCGGTATTCAGGGCAAAGCCTTTGAGAACCTGAGTCGTCATCCCGAATGTGTGATTAATCTGCCGGATGCATCCATGTGGGAGCAGGTTGAGGGACTGGGGCGTTATACCGGAATATATCCCGTTCCTGAGGAGAAAAGGAGGATGGGATTTGAGTTTTGCGATGATAAATTTGCCGTCTCTGGACTGACACCCCAAAGTTCAGTTCAGGTTGAGCCGAATAAAATAGCGGAATGTCCGCTCCAGATTGAAGCCGCGGTACAACACATTCGTATTCCCGAACATACACCTTTCATGGCGATTGTGGAAGTGAAAGCGTTGAAGGTACACGCACATACCCGACTGATTTCAGGTTTGAACAAGATTAACCCAGAGAAGTGGAACCCTTTAATTTATAATTTCCGACACTATTATGGACTTGGAGAAAGGTATGGGGAGAGTTTTCGGGCAGAGAAGTGATTTGTGGATTCTGAAATAGCATAGACTACCAATAAGTAATCCAGAATATATGAAGTGGGGCCAGTTGTGGTGCTACTTCTTTCTGTCTATATGAGGCTTCATTAAGGTTTCATGCGAGTAATCAAAGAATTCGGTTATTTTATTAGGCAGGGATTGGGTAAATAGTAAAGAAAGATACATGTAAGCATATACATAAGAGGGGTGATGAACATGGAAATGGAATACTTAATGCGTGTACTCATAGCTGGCATATGCGGCGTGTTGATCGGATATGAGCGCAAGAACCGAATGAAGGAAGCGGGGATACGTACACACTTTGTTGTTGCGGTGGGTGCAGCATTGATGATGATTGTATCTAAGTATGGCTTTCAGGATCAGGCAGGCTGGGCGAATCTCTCGCTTGACCCATCCAGGATTGCCGCACAGGTGGTCAGTGGGGTTGGCTTCATTGGAGCCGGGATGATCTTCACACAGCGCCACACGGTCCGGGGATTGACGACAGCGGCGGGAATCTGGGCGACTGCAGGAATGGGACTGGCTGTGGGTTCGGGATTGTATTGGACTGGGGCTGGGGTAACGCTGCTTATTGTAGTGGCACAGATGCTGCTGCATCGGCCGACACGCTGGTTGGTGTCCGCGAGAACAGAGACGCTGACCATTCGACTGCTAAAGGAAGGGGACACCCTCAAAACCGTTTTGGCTTTGCTTGGACAGGAGAAAATCTCGGTGGTTGGGTTCAAAACAGAACAGCAAATAAGCACAGACTCCGGGGAGGAGACTGTACTTGAATTCACTCTGCAACTGCCTGGATCATATAGGGCCGAGCAATTAATTGTTTTATTACAGGATGTGCCTCACGTTCGATCCGTTGATATGAGGTGAGCCCAGGCTATCGCTGGTTCGTTATGTCGCGTAATGCCGAGCTATCACAACAATCGATTACTGACCGCCTTCAACGACGGTCTCCGGCCGGGAAACGGGCTTGCCTTCAAGAACACACTGAATGGCATGTGCGACACCATGCTCCACATTGGTCAAAGAGATAGCCTTGGCAAGCGCCTTAATCTCCGGTTCAGCATTGCCCATGGCAATACCGAGTCCTGCCATTTTCAGCATGGATACATCGTTGAAGTTATCACCAATGGCTGCTGTATCTTCCATGGAAATGTTCAGATGAGCTGCCAGTTTGCTTAAGGCGTTACCTTTGGATACATCAGGATGCTGCATTTCGAAGTTGTGTTCAGAGGACACCACCATGGCTACATCGGAGCGAGAAGCAAAGTATTCGCGTCCCTGCTGCAATTGAGCCGGATCCATTGAAAAGGCCATAATATTGTAAATGTAAGCTTCGGAAGGGATTTCCTGATGGGAGTTTACGCGGTGATAGTCTTTCTTGTCATAGTGCTTCTTAACAGCTCGAATAAGGCGTTCAATATCCTCCCCAGGACTCGAACCCAGGATGCGATCCATCTCAGCGAGCATCGCCTCGTGGCTGCTTATAGGAGCGTAAATACCCTGTTGTGTGGAGGCCTCGTAGTAGCAATGATGATCCTCCAGCCACTGCATGACGGATGCTGCCGTTTCACGCTCAAGTGGAAGATGGAATAGGCGTTCACCGTTGGCATCGTGGATGGTAGCTCCGTTGGAGCCGATGACTGGTGTGTTAATTCCGCCTTCGCTGCTTATAGTTAATACGTCGGAATAGACCCGACCTGTAGCAATCGTAATCTTCAATCCTTCTTGTTGCGCCTTATGGATTGCAGCTGCGTTTTCCGGGCTGATCTGACTATCTCTGTTCAATAGGGTTCCATCTAAATCGGTAGCAAATAATTTCATATGTTACAACTCCTTTTCAATTGTAGGTTCAGGAATGAGAATCTCGACTTGTTGCTCGGCTAGAAAAGTCCGCCAATCTTGGGAAGGCCATTGATCTGTAATTAACATATCAACGAGTGACCAGTCCGCAAAACGATAACCATAACGCTTATCAAACTTGGAATGGTCAGCGAGTACAATAACCTGTTTTGCAGCCTGCATCATTTTGTGCTTGATCTTTCCTTCTTCTTCAGAGGCACTGAAGCCATCCATCGTAATTCCGCCAATGCCGATAAAGGCTTTGTCTACATAATAATGGGAAAGAGTTTCAATCACTGAAGTACCATAGACATAACGTTGCTCCTTATCGACTTTGCCGCCCAGCAAACGAATCTCGACAGCAGTATGATTGGAGAGAAGATCAGCTGAATAAATGGAATTGGTGATGACAGTACAGGACTTGCCATTTAGATTTTCGGCACAAGTCTGCACTGTAGTGGAAGAATCCAGAATAATGTGTTCGCCTTGGCGGACGATAGCAGCGGCTAGCTTGCCAATAGCTCTTTTTTCATTGGAAATGTGGAGCAAACGATCTTTATAGGATCGGTGCTCGTCTGGTGGAACGGGGAGAATTGCACCGCCGCGCGTTCGGATAATGGCATCCTGTTCTTCGAGTTTGATCAGATCCCTTCGTGCTGTGTCCCGGGAAACGTCAAAGAGGGATACAATATCATCAGCTGAGATGCGATTGTGTTTACGCAAATGTTCAATAATCAGCTGCATTCGTTCTTCCTGAAACAAACGTGCCGCCTCCTTATACGTAGCTGACCGTGTATATAACTGATAGGTTAATTATAAGTACTAATAATGATATTTGCAATATTATAAGTGAATGTAAGTGTATTTAAGTTTTTTGATATTAATTTAACAAAATGCGAAGATTACGATGATAAATTTGTGAAAGACATTTCAGGCGTGAGCAACGCTCTTGACCTCATGGAGAAGGGGAAAAGGAGTGCATAAAAAAAGTTTGAAAAAAAGTGTTGCACATTTAAGTTGGCCTATGATATACTCATTCTTGTCGCCAAGAAAGACAACTTGTTTACAAGGCCCGTTGGTCAAGGGGTTAAGACACCTCCCTTTCACGGAGGTAACAGGGGTTCGAATCCCCTACGGGTCATTATCTTCACCCCTCAGGGATGTACAATCCTGATGAGGAATCCTCAAAAAGTCATAGCTCCTATACAAAAGAGTTACGTATGGCACACACACATTCGGTGAAGTTACAGCAAGAGCCATTAGCTCAGTTGGTAGAGCACCTGACTTTTAATCAGGGTGTCGAAGGTTCGAGCCCTTCATGGCTCACCATTTTTACAATTGAATATGCGGTCGTGGTGGAATGGCAGACACGCTATCTTGAGGGGGTAGTGGGTGTATACCCGTGGAGGTTCGAGTCCTCTCGACCGCATCACAGTAACAAACGTTATAAGATAGACTCTCATGATTATTCATGGGAGTCTATCTTTGTGTTATGAGAAATACCAGAACGTATTCCTGGGATTAAAAGGCTGAGGATTCAGGAAGGTTGTGGTATAATTTAGGTACATGTATTGATTATTACGGTTGGAAGGCGGTTCTGTATGCAGTCGATCTATGAGCGAATTGAACACCTGATTGCCGAACGAGGAATGACTAAGAAGGCTTTCTGCCAACAGCTGAAGATCAGCACGGGCAATCTGGGTGACTGGAAACGCGGTAAATCTATTCCGAGTACGAATAAACTAATTGAGATTGCTTCGTTTTTTGATGTGAGCCTTGATTGGCTCATGATTGGGCGTCCATCCAAGGAGGCGATGGTACGGGAAAAACGGGAGGATTATTTTTTTGACGTGTTGCGGCAATTGAATTGCCAAGAAAGCGAATTATCGACTGTGGAACAGTCTTTTATCAGTGAATATATTGAATTTACCCGTTATCGTAAATCCAAGGAAAGCAGAGATTCAGGCGACTTTCGTTACAAGGGAGAAGATAAGCCCAAAGGAGACGATCTGTTGTAGTACAAGTTAGTGGAAGCTACGACTTGACTGGATTATCTGCGTATATAAAAAAACCTCTGAACACATCCGAAACCCGTCGGAGAGTGGTCCAGAGGTTTTTTTCTTTGAAACTCGTTGCAACATGAACATGCGATTCCGAAAGTTGTTAGTCTGATAGACGTGTAGCCTTCACTTGCGGAATGTGATGCTAGGTTTACCCAAAAGATCGGAGCGAAGGGTGTTCCAGATCTGAAGGCATTGCTCCTGAAGTTCCCAAGCAGCCATTCCGAGCAAACGAACACCAATCCCGCCTGTAGCGAGCAAACTAGCCCCGGCAAGCATGCGACCATCTGGGGGAAGAATGGACCGTACGGACTCCAACTGTGCTGCGCCCAATCCGGGGGCAATCATCCATAAAGCTGCAGTATGGGTGTAGTTTAACAACGCTGCGGATGATTTTGGATCGTCCGGCTCTGGTTCGAGCCCGAAGCGATCCCATACGGCCAATTGCTTCCCTTGCCAGATTTCTGTTAGACTGCGATATCGCTTGAACTGAAAGACTTCTCCCCGATGAATCCGTCCAGCGGACCAGATATCAGCATACGCAAGTATTGCTTGTTCACCCAGCTCAAAGGTCGTGGTGAGTGATGATGAGCTGCCTTTAAACGGGATAACGCATTCAGGGAAGTACTCCAGCACCGCTCCTTGCTCCAGTCGAAAGTGATGGTTCACAGATGACGGAACAGTAGGTGTTGGATGAAGCCTCGTGGCTGATGTACTGCTTAGCATTAAGTGAGTGTTCTGGCCCAATTGCCATTCGGATCGATAATGATCACCGTTCAGCACGCCTGGAGAGACGTCTGAGGTGTATACACATAATTCATCTCCGCCACCCGGAGGTCGAAAGGATCGACTGAACCGCAGAGGGGTGCTATAATACCGATCGGTCATGACGGTGCGCCCGCCTTGGAGGGCGAAAGTGGCCCGAAGCTCGCTGCGGCGTATCACGGCCTCTCCGGTACTGCGGTTCGGTCCATGTTCAACTCCATGTGAAGAGGAAGAAGGATTAGTGGCTGTGAGTCGTTCCGTGCTCATGAGTGTGGGTATGCAGATGCGCAGCGGAAGCATCGTCATCCATATATTGATGTTCAAGCCAATGGACGATTTCGGATACCCCTTCACCACTCATCAGGTTCGACATCACATAAGGCCGTCCTTCGCGTACCCGTTCAGTATCATCCTTCATCACTTTCAGACTTGCGCCAACATAAGGGGCGAGGTCGGTCTTATTAATCAGTAGCAGGTCAGAACGTGTAATACCTGGACCACCTTTGCGAGGCAGTTTTTCCCCTTGAGCCACATCAATAATGTAAATGAATACATCCGCCAGTTCAGGGCTGAATGCAGCAGAGAGATTGTCGCCGCCGCTTTCGATAAAGATCAGTTGCAAGTCCGGGAAGCGTTCAATCAACTCATCAACGGCTTCAAAATTCATTGAAGCATCCTCGCGAATAGCGGTATGTGGGCAGCCTCCTGTCTCTACACCGATAATACGTTCCGGTGCGAGTGCATTCTGACGCAGCAAAATCTCGGCATCTTCCTTTGTGTAAATATCATTGGTAATAACGGCCAGGCTGTAGCGTGTACGCAGTGCCTTGGACAGCTTCTCTACTAGGGCCGTTTTTCCTGAACCTACCGGCCCACCGATTCCGATTCGCATCGGGCGACTCCGATCAAATACCTTACGTTCCCATTCCGCATGATGCGTATGATTAGCTCCTCCACACATAACAAATTCCTCCTTGGTTTTGAATTATTGTAACAGTTAGGACATAAACAGACGGGCTGGCAGGCTCTCGTGCCGCATAGCATAGATTTCCTGGGCAATACCGAAGCTGTGCATGTCTTCCGGGTCGTTATCCCGAATTTGAGACCATTCAGAATCAATATCATTCAAAAGTTTCTGGATAAGCATCTGTGCTTCGGTTTGCCCGATGGGCAGAAGACGCAGAGCGCTATTAACATAAGCGTTAACAGAGGTATACAAATGTCCGGTGACAGCTTCGTCCATTCCGATTTCCAACTGATAATTGATGTAGCCGTGAATCGTTGTAATGCCGCAAAATGCACCGTGTTCCTGTACGGCTTCATCGATTAGAGAAAAGTCCATCCACGGATATAGTGATCTCGCGAGTTTGAGTAATCGCTTACCCATCTTGTGCCCACTTTCCCGTAGTTCCCTGGGGGTTCGCTGGGCGTGTACACGTTTGTCGTAAAGGGCTAGAAGGGCGGCATCCTGTTGCTCAATGGCTTGGTAGACACCCTTGATGGCAAGACCATCAAGCCGTACGAGGCTGGAATGAAGCTGGCCGCGAATGAATTGTTCAAGCTGGGCGGTGGTCCGTATTCTACCGTCATGAGTGTATGCCTCCAGACCGAACGAGTGGGAGAACCCGCCAATGGGCAAGGCCGAATCCAGCAGTTGAACATAACGGAGTAATTTCGTGCCGCTGTGCATCATCATGCGTGTCCCCCTTTGTCAAAACATGAAATAGCGTTGTGCCATCGGTAATTCGTCTGCGGGCTCACAGGTGAGAAGCTCGCCATCAGCCCGTACCTCATAGGTTTCGGGATCGACTTCAATGATGGGTGTCACGTCGTTGTGAATCATATCCTTTTTGCTCACTGATCGGCAGCCTTTGACGGGTTCCACACGCTTGTTCAAGCCTAGCATCTCCTTGATTCCTGCATCTGCTGCGGCTTGGGAGACAAAAGTGATCGACCCTTTGGCAAGTGCACCGCCGTAAGCACCGAACATCGGTCTGCCGAATACGGGCTGCGGCGTAGGGATCGATGCGTTGGGGTCACCCATCTGGGCGAAAGTGATCATACCGCCCTTGATAACCATCTCGGGCTTTACCCCGAAATAGGCCGGGTTCCAGACGATCAGGTCTGCCAACTTGCCAACCTCCACGGAACCGACGAGATGGCCTATGCCGTGAGCGATAGCTGGATTGATCGTATATTTGGCGACATACCTTTTGATCCGATCATTATCGGACGGGGAGCCTGAGGTCAGTTCAAGTTTGCCTCGCTGCTTTTTCATCTTGTCGGCAGTTTGCCAGGTGCGAATAATGACTTCGCCAACCCGGCCCATCGCTTGCGAATCGGAACTGATGATGCTGAATACACCAAGATCATGCAAAATGTCTTCGGCCGCGATCGTTTCGGGACGAATACGTGAATCAGCAAAAGCAACGTCTTCAGGGATAGACGGGTCCAGATGGTGACAAACCATCAGCATATCAAGATGTTCTTCTACGGTATTGCGTGTGTAAGGACGTGTTGGGTTGGTCGAAGAGGGGATGACGTAAGACTCTCCGGCAGCGCGAATAATATCCGGCGCGTGTCCGCCGCCAGCACCTTCTGTATGGTAGGTGTGGATTGTGCGTCCGTTAATGGCCGCCAGTGTATTTTCGAGAAATCCGGTCTCGTTCAGCGTATCGGTATGAATGGCTACTTGAACATCATGTTCTCCGGCCGCGGTCAGACAGGCATCTATAGCGCTTGGCGTTGTGCCCCAATCTTCATGCAGCTTCAGTCCAATGACACCGGCTTCAATCTGTTCAATTAATGGAGCGGTGCTGGAACTATTGCCTTTACCTAGATAACCGATATTCATGGGAAATGCCTCTGCGGACTCCAGCATCCGGTGAATGTGCCAGGCTCCGGGTGTACAGGTGGTGGCTTTGGTGCCAGTTGCAGGTCCTGTACCGCCGCCGATCATGGTTGTTACTCCTGAAGATAATGCCGTTTGAATCTGTTGTGGACAAATAAAATGAATATGGGTATCAATGCCTCCAGCGGTCACAATCATGCCTTCTCCGGCAATGATTTCGGTCGATGCGCCAATAACCAGCGCGGGATCGACTCCATCCATTGTATCCGGGTTGCCGGATTTGCCGATTGCGCAGATGAAGCCATCGCGAATACCGATGTCCGCTTTGACAATCCCCCAATGATCGATGATGACGGCGTTGGTAATGACGGTATCAGGTGTGCCATCACTGCGAAGGGCAGATGTGGACTGACCCATCCCGTCACGAATAACCTTACCGCCACCGAATTTGCTTTCGTCCCCATAGACAGCGTAATCATGCTCAATCTCCGCCCATAGTTCCGTATCCGCCAATCTGACGGCATCCCCGGTTGTAGGCCCGAACATGGACGCGTATTGTTCGCGGCTCATTCGTTTCATAAAGGGTCCCCTCCGTCCTGCATAGGGGGTGCAAATGTCTTCAGAAATGTTTCTAGTTTCTGTGGATCAGGTGGCTGATCTGCCGATCCTTCGGTTAATCCGTTAAATCCATAAATCTGACGTTTGCCACCGAATGTGGTGAGTTCGACCGGTTTTTCTTCACCAGGTTCAAAACGAACAGCGGTGCCTGCCGGAATATGCAGACGGTGCCCAAAAGCGGAAAGGCGATCAAAGTCCAGCGCAGCATTGACTTCATAGAAGTGAACGTGAGAACCGACCTGAACGGGACGGTCGCCGCGGTTCAGTACAATCAGACGCACGGTTAAGCGATCGGGATGACAGACGATCTCATCATCCTGTTTTAAGCGATATTCACCTGGGATCATGGAGTTCTCCTGCCTTTCTCAGCGTATAGGTTCGTGGACAGTGACCAGTTTTGTTCCGTCAGGAAAAGTGGCTTCCACCTGTACCTCAGGAATCATATCGGATACACCTTCCATGCAGTCTTCGCGTGTCAGGATCGTGCCGCCGTATCTCATCAACTCTGCAACACTCATCCCATCGCGTGCACGTTCCATGAGTTCGGAGGTCAACAATGCGATAGCTTCAGGAACATTCAGTTTAAGTCCACGTCCTCTGCGTTCGCGGGCGAGGTTAGCAGCCACGGTAATCAGGAGTTTTTCTTTTTCCTGCTCAGTCCAGTGCAAGGTAATCCGACCTTTCCCTTAGATAGTCTATGTCGTCATGGATCATGTTATATGTTAAATATACTCACACAGGGTGGACCCTTTGTCAATATGGTTCCAATTATATTAGCAGCATGCATGAAATGAGTATGCATAAAATAAAATTGTGTAAGCATTATTGACACGGTGAGTGTGACCCTCCATAATTTGGATCAACGAACATTTCGGACATATATGACCTTAATGTTCGTCAATAGACTAAAAAAAGGGAGTGTAGGCTATTGAAGAAGAGGACGGTCAAGTTATGGAGTGTTTTGCTCGGTGCGGTCATTGCGTTGACAGGATGTGTGGAGGGTGGAACGCCGCCGGAGGCATCGGGCTCCGATGGGGCGGGAGAATCAACTTCGTCCGGAGAACCGATTAAGGTAGGTGTTCTTCACTCCCTAAGTGGAACGATGGCAATCAGTGAAGTGTCGGTTAAGGATGCGGAGATGCTTGCCATTGAAGAGATTAATGCAGCGGGCGGAGTTCTGGGTAAACAGATCGAGCCTGTGGTCGAGGACGGTGCTTCCGATTGGCCTACATTTGCGGAGAAAGCAGGGAAGTTGCTGCAACAGGATAAAGTAGCTGCTGTATTCGGCGGATGGACCTCTGCGAGTAGGAAGGCGATGCTTCCGGTGTTTGAACAAAACAAGGGTCTGTTGTTTTACCCGGTGCAATATGAAGGATTGGAATCGTCCCCCAACATTTTTTATACAGGAGCCACAACGAATCAGCAGATCGTTCCATCCGTAACCTGGTTGCTGGAGAACAGGGGCAAGAAGTTTTATCTGCTTGGTTCCGATTATGTTTTCCCAAAAACGGCCAATCAGGTCATCAAAGCCCAGCTGGCAGCTGAGGGTGGCGAAGTTGTAGGGGAAGAATATACACCGCTGGGACATACGGATTACAGTACAATTATCAGCAAAATCAAGGCTGCCAAGCCGGATATTGTATACAACACGCTGAATGGAGACAGCAATGTCGCCTTTTTCAAACAATTAAAGGATGCCGGGATCTCTTCGGAACAGTTGACAACTCTGTCAGTGAGTGTGGCGGAGGAAGAAATTCGGGGGATTGGTGCGGATGTGCTGAAAGGGCATTTGGCTTCGTGGAACTATTATCAAACGACAGATACACCTGAAAATAAAACATTTGTAGAGAAATATAAAGAAAAATATGGAGCTGACCGGGTGACGGCCGATCCGATTGAAGCGGGATATGTGGCCGTTTATCTGTGGAAAGCAGCCGTGGAAAAAGCCGGATCAACTGATGTTGAAAAAGTGAAGGAGGCAGCCAAAGGTCTGGAATTCGATGCGCCGGAAGGAAAAGTGACGGTGGATGGAGAGAACCAGCATATCTACAAAACGGTGCGGATTGGTGAAGTGCAGGAAGATGGACAGTTCAAGGAATTGTGGAACTCCGGAGCACCCGTCAAACCTGATCCGTATCTGAAAACGTACGATTGGGGCGCTTCCCTTAGTACCAAATAGCATGGGCATCTCACGTCAGAACTGCTGAATAACAGACGAGGGTGAGACAACACACCCTCTTACAACATCACGGTAAAGCGTTGATGCGAAACGTAAATTGATGTCTTGTATAAAATTTCAGATGTTCACAGCATGAGGAGGGAAAGGCGATGGATATGTTTGTCCTGCAAATGTTCAATGGGTTAAGCATCAGCTCCATCTTGCTGCTGATTGCATTGGGACTCGCGGTTACATTTGGATTGATGAATGTCATTAACATGGCTCATGGTGAATTGATCATGATCGGTGCTTACGCTACATATGTGACGCAAAACCTGTTCATTTCGTATGCTCCGCAAGCGTGGTTCGATGTCTACTTTATTGTGGCTCTGCCTATCGCCTTTGGTGTGGCGGCTCTTATAGGCTGGTTGCTGGAAGTGGTGCTGATCAGGCATCTGTATGGGAGGCCGCTCGATAGTCTGCTTGCTACATGGGGCGTAGGCATGATGCTGCAACAATTGGCCCGAACGATATTTGGGGCGCCAAATGTAGGGGTATCCAGTCCGGCTTGGCTCAACGGAGGTCTGACCATAGCGGACGGTATTGTGTTTCCGTATAAACGTCTTTTCATTATCGCGCTGGTTTCTGTTGTACTGCTGTGCATGTATCTGTACATCTATCGGACTTCTTCCGGGAGACGGATGAGGGCCGTGATGCAAAATCGAAGCATGGCGGGCTGTCTCGGGATTTCCACCAGACGGGTGGATGGCATGACCTTTGCGATTGGTTCGGGCATTGCCGGCATCGCTGGATGTGCATTGACACTCATTGGCCCGATTGGCCCTTCGCTGGGGACGTATTATATCGTAGATGCGTTCATGGTGGTTGTACTGGGCGGTGTGGGGAAACTGGTGGGAACCGTGTGTGGTGCGCTTGGAATTGGCATGTTCAATACGTTATTTGAAACGTATACCTCAGCCTCTATCGGTAAGGTGCTGGTATTTGTCTGTATAGTAGCTTTTCTGCAATGGAAGCCGCGTGGGCTCGTTGCCATACGGACTCGGAGTCTGGATTAATGCGAAGAAGGGGGTTATATGATGTCGGCACTTCTCAAGACGGGTAGTCTGAAAATGAAGATCATCTGGGCGGTTGTCCTGATCATGATGTGTCTTGCTCCACTCATTTCCACGGAATTCCGGCTTAGTCTATTGGCGAAATTCCTGGCACTGGCCATTCTGGCGATCGGTCTGGATTTGATCTGGGGATATGGAGGGGTGCTTAGTCTGGGCCATGGTGTATTCTTCGGACTTGGTGGGTACGCCATGGCGATGTATCTGAAGCTGCAAGCCAGCGGTACAACACTTCCAGACTTTATGGGATGGAGTGGTCTTAGTGGTCTGCCGTGGTTCTGGGAGCCGTTCAGGTCATTCCCAGTGGCGCTATTGCTGGGCATTGCCCTTCCGGCATTGCTGGCCTTTGCCCTGGGGTGGTTCACGTTCCGTAACCGGATCACCGGTGTGTATTTTACAATCCTGACCCAAGCGTTAGTCCTCATTACCGTAACGTTATTTGTGGGCAAACAGGAATGGACGGGAGGGACCAATGGTATAACGGGATATAACGCGATCTTTGGTTTTACCCTTCATTCGGCAGGGACAACGATTGCTCTCTACTATATAACGCTTGCTGTTCTGGTGCTCGCCTACCTGCTTTGTCGCCGGGTTGTGAACAGCAGGTTTGGTCAGGTGCTTGAAGCTGCGCGGGATGGGGAGAATCGGGTTCGCTTTCTTGGCTATGACCCGGCAGGGTTCAAGACGCTGGCTTTCGCCCTTTCCGGAGCGTTGGCGGGAATCGCAGGTATGTTATTTGTGCTCCAGGTAGGGATCATCTCACCTTCCATGATGGGAATCGTGCCATCAATTGAAATGGTATTATGGGTTGCCTTGGGCGGGCGTGGGACGCTGATTGGTGCGGTAATCGGAGCTGTGGTACTGAACGCAGCCAAAACGGGCATCAGTGAAGCTTATCCGGAAGGTTGGTTGTTTGTCATTGGTGGGCTCTTTGTAACAGTGGTCTTGTTCATGCCGAATGGACTTGTTGGTGTATATCGTCATGTGGTGCGCTTGCTGAAACGGAGAGGAGAGGTTGTGCATGTTCCAGTCAGTCAGGAAAAACCAAAAGTCTACTGACGTTCCGGTAGTTCTGGTCGCCGAGGAAATCACGGTGGCATTTGGCGGTTTTGTTGCGGTCAAAGGTATGGATCTGAAGCTGCATGAACATGATCTGCATTTTCTGATCGGCCCCAATGGTGCTGGAAAAACAACGATGCTGGATGTGATTTGCGGCAAAACCAAGCCCTTGTCCGGTACAGTGAAGATGGCGGATGGTACGGATCTGACACGTCTGAAGGAGCACCAGATTGCTCGAAAAGGGGTAGGGCGCAAGTTCCAGGCTCCATCGATCTTTGCTGGTCTGACCGTGCAGGAGAACCTGACGCTGGCTGCGGAGACTCGTCGTTCTCCTTTACAGGCTCTGGGTATTCAACGCTATTCAAAAATAAGTCCGGCAATGGAGCAGATTACGCTCCAGGTTGGTCTGCAGGACCGTGTGGACGCACGTGCAGGTGCTCTATCACATGGGGAAAAGCAGTGGCTTGAGATTGGCATGCTACTGCTGCAGGAACCCCGTGTATTGCTGCTGGATGAACCGGCAGCGGGGATGACGGACGAAGAAACACACAAGACGGGTCGCCTACTGCAGGAGATTGCGCGAGAAAGGTCTGTTGTGGTAGTGGAGCATGATATGGAATTCGTCCGCGAGTATGCAGCCAAAGTGACGGTGATGCATGAAGGCAAACTTCTTAAGGAAGGTACGATGGCGGAAGTGCAGGAAGATCCGAGAGTGGCTGAAGTGTACCTGGGCAAAAGGAGGGATGACCATGCTGTCGCTGCAACGAATTGAGTCCGGCTATGGGGAAAGTAATGTGCTGCGCGGTGTGAATCTGGATGTCGAGCCAGGTCAGGTAGTATGCCTGATGGGGCGTAATGGTGTAGGGAAAACCACCTTGATGAAGACGTTGATGGGGCTTCTTAAAACGCGCAAGGGAAGTATTCAGTGGAAAGGTCAGGAATTATCCACCCACGATCCGGCCAAACGGGCCAGGTCGGGGATTGGATATGTGCCGCAGGGGCGGGAAATATTCCCGCAGCTTACGGTAAAAGAAAATCTGTTGCTGGGTCTGGAGACGAGTGCTGCAGGGGTGAAGACGTTCCCAGAGGATGTGCTAGCGATGTTTCCGGTGCTTGCCACGATGTATGGGCGGCAGGGTGGTGATTTGAGTGGTGGGCAGCAACAGCAGTTGGCATTTGCCCGCGCGCTGGCTTCTCGGCCGGGATTATTGCTTCTGGATGAACCGACAGAAGGTATTCAGCCTTCCATCGTAGAGGACATCCGGCAGGTCATTTTGCAAATTAAGGAAAAGGGTGAGATCTCCATCTTGCTGGTGGAGCAAAGCATTGATTTTGTACGCGGTGCTGCAGATTATATCTATGTAATGGACAAAGGGGCAATTGCACTGCAAGGAAAACCGCGAGAGCTGGATATGTCGCAGTTTGAGCACCATCTGTCTGTGTAGCTAAGGTTCATGGCGTAGGATGAGTTCAGGAGCGCTTGTCCAGAATGTTGGAGTACTTCGGATATAGTCTTCGGATGCAATCCGGGCAGATATCATGAGTGAATTCGGCATGGGTGTGCTTCTCCAAATAACTTTCAACAGAGTTCCAGCTGTCCTGTTCATCCTTAATCTGTTTGCAGACAGCGCAGATGGGAAGCAGTCCACGCAAAGTGCGTACTTCAGACAGAGCCTTCTTCAATTGGCGTTCTGTCTGTTTCTGTTCGGTAACATCCGTGTGTGCAATCAGTGCAAGATCAGACAGCAGGGATGGGTCGGCCTGAATCAATGGGGTGAGTTCCATACGGAACCATCGCTGTTCGCTGTGAGCAGTTTGAACGGAGATATCGTATGTATAACTGTCTTTAAAAGGTGCAGTGATACTTTTCAACTCCTGAACAATCTTCGCATTTTTTGCTTTCTCCTCGCGTAATGTCCACCCCTCTACAAGATGAAGGTAATGAGGCGGTTCAGGTGCTGTTCTGGAGGGGCTTGTTACGCTCTGTTTGGGAAGCAGTTGCCCAAGTCCATGTTGCCAAGCGGTGTTGCAGCTTCGAATGATCCAGTTGTGATCGACGATGATAAGTTGGTGTTGAATGGACTGGAACGATAATCTCTCCAGATCGGATATTAAGTATCTCATGAAATGAGCTCCTCCTTGGCAGAAATCTTATCTTAAATCATCTGGAATTTCCAAGATGTCTGCGACCTGGTTCCTGAACCGGGTTGCTTTGCGGGTACCGTGAATGAGATTGGACAGACGATATGGCGGAATGCCATACTGTTCACAAAATGTCTTTTGGTCGACCTGGAGTTCGGTTAGTCGTCGTTTAATGGCCCATCCGAAAGGAGTCACAGGTTTCTTTTTGTTCAAAAGGGTTCACCCCTCGTTGGAATGTAGTGTTCAGCTGGTTATTCTTGGTGTAAAATATATAGATATGCGAGCTGTATGTTTTATTATATACGCATTTGCGTCATCTAACAATTAAAAAAGACGGAAATAAGTGTATTTTAATATGTTAAATGGCGTAAATGCGTTAAATAGACAAAATAAATGACATAAAAAACACGCCAGCAATGAGGTTGCGGCGTGTTTTTTTATATTTTACTGTGTGAGGAGGTGGGTTGTGTGAAGAAAAAGGGGATGGGAATTAGGCTCTGTATGCGTGAAGCCCTGCTCCAAGCATGTGAAAGCTTGGAAACAACGTTTTCATGGACAATGAGGTCGGTTGTACCGGTCCATCCGCAGCGGAGGCGCTGACGGTATCCCATTCATGCTCCAGGTCTGCGGCCAGGCGAACCAGCAGGTCCTGGGTTGTATCGGTGTTAAGGGGAATCACTTTGGAGGCTTCGGTTATGCAGGCACTCATGGCTGAATGCAGATAACCAAGGACCGCCTCCTCGACAGGGATTTCGAGGTGGTGGTTAATCCAGGCGTGAACAGTGGGGAGACAGCCAACAGATTCATACTTAGCCAGCGTTTGTTCGAGATGGCTAAAATCAATCCAGGGGTGTAGTGCGCGAGCTAGCTTAATTAGTCGTTTGCCCATAATGGAGGCATGTTCTCTAAGATTGACTGGGGTGCGCTGGACATGAACGAGTTTGTCGATGAGGGCTGTACGCCATGCGTCCTTGTGATCTGCGGCGGTGTATATGCCTTTAATCGCCATACCTTCCAGACGCACGATGCTGGGATGCAATTGACAGCGCATGAATGATTCGAGATCTTCAACACTACGAATGGTACCTTCAGCGATATGGGCATCCATACCGAAGGAATGGGTGAACCCTCCGACCTGGATAGAGGAATCAAGCAGTTTGACATAATCGAGCAGCTTATTCCCACGGTTCACAATCTTTCGCCTCCTACGGTTCGTTAAATGTTATGTTAAATAACATTTATACTCCTTTTTGGTTCGCTATATGTTTGTAAATCCGAATTATATGATATATATATTCACATAAATATCCGCTTTTTGTCAATAGTTTCTTTGTTTTTTGAATATTAAATCTATTTAGTGTTATTTTATATAACTTTATGAGTTACTTTATACTAAGGGATATGAAGGATGGTAATACAAATAAAGTAGAGTGATCGGCCTAATCGGGTATACAAACGGGATTAAATTTAATCATATGCACTTCGTAGGAGAAAATGACGAGATTATACGATTTATGGAAGGAAAAGCGCAGTTAAAATGATATTTAGAAAAATGCTTTACTTTTAAACATGAACCGGGTATAATCAATTTTGTTGCCGATTATTTACGACATGCGGTCGTGGTGGAATGGCAGACACGCTATCTTGAGGGGGTAGTGGGTGTATACCCGTGGAGGTTCGAGTCCTCTCGACCGCATCATAAGAACGATAAAGAAGAAGCTTCCCGTATGGGAAGCTTCTTTTTTTTGTTTTATTTACAGTACAGATGGGCCAGACAAAAAAAGGTCACCCGTTTCCCCTGAATGCATGCTCATTCTGTCTGCTGGGGTCGGATGGCCTTTACTTGTTATTTAAGCAAATCTTTGATGTCCGCTTCAATTTTATCAGGTGTTGTTTTGGGAGCATACCGTTTCAGAACACGTCCGTTCTGATCCACAAGGAATTTGGTGAAGTTCCATTTGATGGCTTTGGAGCCGAGTACGCCTGGCGCTTCTTTGGTAAGGTGCTGGAAAAGAGGGTGAGCGCTTGAACCATTCACATCGATCTTCTCAAACATCGGGAAGCTAACACCATAGTTCATCTGGCAGAACTCGGCAATATCATCAGAAGAGCCTTTTTCCTGTGCAAACTGGTTGCTTGGAAAACCAAGAACTTCGAATGGGGAGTCTTTAAACTTATCCTGAAGCTCTTGCAGACCTTTGAATTGAGGTGTGAGGCCGCATTGGCTTGCTGTATTCACGATAAGCAGTACTTTGTCACGATAGTTGGACATTTCAACTTCCTGACCGCGAAGGGTGTTTACTTTGTAGTCGTAGACTGACATGAAAATCGCCTCCATTTCATATTCTTCTTTCTTCTATTATATTGATTACAATTAAATAATGCAAAATTAATATTGCTTTTTTAACTTAATTTGAAGCTGTCGTGTATGATCTGTGACTGATTTGCTACCTGAATTTCGCTAAAGAGAGAATTAGAGAGCTTTGATGAGATGGGTAGAGAATGGATACGTTGTAAGCGCTATTATTGATGTGAAATGGCAAAAATCCGTCGATTCGGTGATCTGCGCAGACTTTACACCAATATGGCACGGGTGTATGATTCATATCGTAATTCCAATTTAAATTAAATTTTACATGAAAAACGAAACAAACGATAATATCGCTCTGATTAATGATTATAAAAGAACGATGTTTTAATCGCTGAGTTTCCATTCATTCATGGGTGGGAAACGGGGGAACCAACAGGATGAACTGTCTAGGACAGTAGGCATCCATGGGGTGAATTTTCCGGTGACAGCCGGAAATAGGGCGACTCTCGCGCCCGAATCCGTCAGCTAACCTCGTAAGCGTTAAAGGGAGAGGCAACAAGCCGTACGCTGGTTCATAGTGTCTTTTTGCTATGGATTATTGAAGAAGCGTCCGGGAGGCCTTGGTCCCCCACGCTTCTTTTTTGTTGTCTTTTCACGCCAAGGGAGGAACGAATGATGGATAAAGAGATGATCTTAGTGACTGCTCCAAATGAAGCAGGACGTAAATTTATCAAATTGCTGATGTACAAAAAAATGCCGTTTGCCGTTCTGACCAACAGTGCAGGGGAAGAGCGCAGGCTCCGGAGAATCGGTGTGGAGCATGTCATTCGCATGAACACAGCTGCTGCTCAGAAATGGTTTTTGCCGCAAGGTAGTGTCGGCAATGTTTTTATTTTTGAAAATAGCCTAAACCTGACCTGTCGATATTTGCAGATCTGCCGCTCCTGGACATCCAAGTCCCTGTGTGTCATTACGGAACAAAGCCACCCCAAAGGGATCTATCGGGGAATGGGAGCAGACCGTATTGTATATTCCTTGAATGGGGAAGTTGGGTTTCTACTGAATGGCTAGTGGCTAGTACTATTCCTGTGATTGATCCAGTGTCAGCTGCCTGTTATAATTGAAATCATAAATAAACGGAAACTTGAGGAGACTCATGCATGTTGGTGGGTCTTCTTTTTTATGGTTTGGGAAATAGGGATATGGATTTCCTGTGGCTAACGAGGAGGAATAGGCGTGCCGGATGTACGTGGAATACAATGGTTGTTCTTTGATGTGGGGGATACGCTCGTGGACGAATGGGAGCCGGTAGATGATATTATCGGTCAGTTCGTTCGTGAAGCTTGTGCGCTCGGTTATCAGGTGGAGATGCAGACGGTGCGAGATATATTTGCCGCCTCTTACCGAAATTACGAGCAATGGCCGATGAAATTGGCTATTCGTACCCTTATCAGCGATGAGGGGCACCGGGAACAGATACAGGAGAAGCTAAAGTTCCGCAAAGAGCTTGAGCGCCCCTTTGCGTCAGCCGACGCTGTTCTCCAGACGTTGTCGCAACACTATAAGATTGGTATCATTGCCAATCAGAGTCCGGGGACGGAAAATCGGCTGGATAGCTACGGCTTGCGCAAGTATGTGGATGTGCTGGCCTGTTCGGCTGAAGAAGGAGTGTCCAAGCCTGATCCTGAATTGTATGCTGTAGCGTTGAAACAGGCGGGATGCAAACCTGAGGAAGCGGTCATGATCGGCGACAGGATTGATAATGATATTATTCCGGCTAAGAAGCTGGGTATGCACACGATCCGGATTTTGCAGGGTTATGGTAGATTCCAGCCGGAGCTTGCGGATGCAGAGCGTCCAGACTGGACTATTGAATCACTGGAGGAACTTCTTCCATTGTTAATGGTAACTCAAAATTCAGACAACTAAATAAGAGCAGTATTTAAGATCTAATCGGTATAATTAGGCTGCTGCTCAAACATATAAAAGGCTGATCGTCTCAAGGGGTACGTTACTTGAGTTGATCAGCCTTTTTGATTTAGACAAAATACCGCGTAGTTCCGTTTAACCTAGAACAACAGAATGGTCTGGATAATCAGATACACATTCAGGACAACGATAACTCCGGCAATGATCCAGGAGATGATTTTGAGCCACAGCTTGTTGGCAAAAGCCCCCATGCTTTTTTTGTCACTCGTAAACATTACCAGCGGAATGACGGCAAAGGGTAGCTGCAGAGACAGCACAACCTGGCTAAGAATCAACAGTTCTTCTGTTCCGTGCTCTCCAGCAATGGCTGTTACGATGACGGCCGGGATGATAGCGATCAGACGTGTAACCAGTCGACGAAGCCACGCTGGAATACGAATGTTCAGGAAGCCTTCCATTACAATCTGTCCGGACAACGTGCCGGTGAGTGTTGAGTTTTGGCCTGAAGCCAGCAGGGCTACACCGAACAGGATGCTGGCGATAGTGGTTCCCAGCAAAGGTGTCAACAGATGGTAAGCATCTGTAATTTCCGCAACCTGGGTCATACCCGCACTATGAAACACGGCAGCAGACACAATCAGGATGGCTGCATTAATGAACAGAGCTAGCGTTAAAGCGATGGTTGAATCCATGGTGGAATACAGAATCGCTTCTTTTTTTCCTTTTGGCGTCTGTTCAATCTGACGGGTCTGCACAATGGAAGAATGCAGATACAGATTATGGGGCATCACGGTTGCACCGATAATCCCGATGGCGATGTAGAGCATAGCTGGATTTTGCAAAATCTCAACATTCGGTACGAAACCATGCATGACGCCACCCATATCCGGTTTAGCGAGAAACAGGTCAATCCCGAAGCAGAGGGCGATGGTAGCCATTAGTACAATTACGAGGGATTCCAATGCGCGGAAGCCTTTATTTTGCAGCAAAAGAATGACCAGTACATCGACAGCGGTAATAATGACGCCGTATAACATGGGGATGTTGAACAGCAGCTTGAGCGCGATGGCTGAACCAATAACCTCGGCAAGGTCGGTGGCTGCAATCGCAAGCTCACACAAAATCCATAACACGATTACAACAGGCATGCTAAATCGTTCGCGGCAGGCTTGCGCCAAATCCCGTCCTGTGACAATCCCGAGCTTGCCAGCGAGAGACTGTAACACAACAGCCATTAAGTTCGAAATCAGAATAACGGACAATAACGTATAACCGAATTGTGAACCACCGGCAATATCCGTTGCCCAGTTCCCGGGATCCATATATCCAACGGCAACGAGGTAACCCGGTCCAACAAAAGCAAGGAACTTTTTCCACCAAGCAGCGTTCTGAGGCACCTTCATGGAGCTGTGGGCTTCCCCGAGAGATGGGGCCATGCCCGCAGCCAATGGCTCATTTGAAGGAGTGTTGAACGGATTTTTTTTACTCATAATATAATCACCCGACTTTGAAGTATTGATATTCTATATGAAGAGGAACGGTGTCATTCCTTTGATTAAATTGGAACATTGAAACCAAAATCTTAAAAGCGTAATTAAACGACCTCACATATGTCTAAACGTTTATGTTGATACTTACATTGTACTCCTTCAATTATTTTTGTCTAGTGCAACTTTTGTGTATGAGGACAAAATTTACCGGAGAGTGAATTGTGCCTTAGTATATTACCCAACCCTGGATAAATTACCTGTGTTCATCCTCAATGCATGAAAAAGATAAAGATGTAAAAGCTGAATAAGGAGCAACAACGTTTCAAAATGAGCCAGAAGTTTAAATTGAATTGTAGGCAACAAAAATCTTATAGGTGAAGGAGAGATTCTTAATGGAAGCTTTATATACAGCAACAGCGACAGTTAAAGGTGGACGTACAGGTTCGGTGGCTTCTTCGGATGGCGTGCTCAAGCATGATCTGAAAATGCCAAAAGAACTTGGAGGCTCCGGTGGTGAAGGAACCAATCCTGAGCAGCTCTTTGCAGCGGGATACGGTGCATGTTATGAAAGTGCTCTTGCCAATGTGGCACGCAAAGCAGGCGTGAAATTGGAGAATGTGGTGGTCACAAGTAATGTATCCATCGGCAAAGATCCGGCAGATGATGGTTTCCAACTGTCTGTACGTTTGGATGTGAGCATGCCTGGCGTGGATCACAGTCAAGCAGAGGATCTTGCACGCAAGGCACATGATTTCTGTCCTTACTCCAAAGCAACACGCGGCAATATTGATGTGGTACTTAATGTAGTTTAAGACCTGACTCGTAGGAGTAAAGGGAACATATAGAGCAGGGTATCTTTGGATACCTGATGTTCGAGTACAAGACCCTGCTGGCCTTCGGCAGGGTTTTGTATTTTATAATACAGATGAGATGCAGGAGATTGCATGTTGAACAGCGTACTATTTTACATAATCTACTCTTGCTTGAAGTCATACATTCGAATAAGGGGGAACGACAATGAGTATTGAAGAGATGATAGAACGACGATTTGTATGTACCAAATGCAGGGGTACGGATTGCAATATTAAGGAAGTATCCATGTCAGGAGCAGGACTTAGCAAAATGTTTGATATTCAGCACAATCATTATCTCTTCGTCGCCTGTTCTTCCTGTGGATATGTAGAAGTATTCGATCCGGATGTGTTGAAAGGGAAAAAACAGGGTCAGGTGGGTACCATTCTTGATATTCTATTTGGTGGGTAAATGTGCGTGAGTTGACATCGAACTAAAATTTCTTTAATATGATTTAGTACTAAGAAGTGTCAATGCATGAACCAAATTTGAATTAACAGGTGATATCCATGTCTTATAGACCGCGTATTGCAAATTTAGAATTAGCTAGTGGCAACAAGGAAGACGGATTGTATGAATTTAAAATGAAATTGGTAGACGGTACACAATGCCGTGTATTCTACTCCCATTCCCCGGAATGGAAGCTGACCAATATCAGCCGTCTACAGAAAACACCTTGTCCGGTATGTCGCAAAGATTTCATTTGCAAATGCATGGACCAGTGGGCTGGTGACCTGCACCAACAGATGATCGACGACCAATGGATGGAAAAGGCAATTGCCGAGTAATTGCCAAAACAGATACGAGCGTGGGCATAGACCCTGCGCTCTTTTTCTATTTTCCGTTATACTTAAATAAAATGTGAAAAAGCGACCGAGATGACTCAAAACGGGTAAGTTATGCTAATAGCACACATGAGGAGGCCACGATTATGACAGTAAATCAAACGGATCAGCATCAGGGACACCCGATTGTGCTTGTGGACGGAGTCTGTCATTTCTGCCAAGGATTAACGAAGTGGATTATCAAGCGTGACCCTGAGGGGAAATATCATTTTGCATCACTCCAATCGGATGTAGCGAAAAAATTGCTGGAGAAGGGCAATCTGTCCACGGACAGCATGGATACTTTTGTACTCATTGAGGATGGAAAATATTATACACGTTCAACCGCAGCGCTGCGTCTGGCCAAAGGTTTGAAATTCCCTTATCCATTATTGTACGTGTTGATTATTGTACCGAAATTTATTCGAAATGCCATATATAACACTGTAGCTCGCAACCGATATCGCTGGTTCGGTAAAGATGAAGCGTGCATGCTGCCTACACCTGAAATTAAGGATCGATTCCTTTGAAAGGCTGAAGTGTGACATATTTTATCGGTGACGATTGATTAATAACGGAAATAATTGGGTAATGAGTACGGATCAACTCTATTTTGGGAGGCAAATAACTTGAAGAAGTGGACTACATTAATTATTGGGGCATTATTAGCAGTAAGCATGACAGCTTGCAGTAGCGATGCAGATAACAGTACAGCAACGCCGCCAGCTGGAAACGAAACGTCTAACGAGGGGAATACAACTGCGGAGCAGGAGACAAAGATCCCTACATTGGACGAGTTAATTGAGAAAACGAATGCAGCTACTAAAGATATGAAAAGCTTCACTACGGAAGCCAATATCGATCAAAATTTGAAACTGGTGGCTGGTGAGCAGTCCCAGGATCAACAGGTGAAAACATCACTGAAGATGGATATCATCAAAGATCCGATGATGATCTATCAGGAGATGAAAATGGAAATGTCCGGACAGGAAGCGCAGAATGTGAAGCAGTACATCACTTCGGATAAGATTTATTCGCAGGTGGGGAACCAGTGGGTCAAAATTCCTGACGAGCAAACGAAACCACTGATTGAGCAGATGCAGGCAAGCATGAATCCGGAAGGTGAGCTGGAGCAATTCAAAAAGATTGCCGAAGACACCAAAATTACGGAAGAAGGCGACAACTACGTCATTAACGCTGACGTATCCGGTGATAACGTGAAGGAACTGGCCAAAGCGGTTATGGAGCAAAATGGATCGGATGCCCAAACTCAAGCGATGCTTGATCAAATGAATATTACCAGCATGAAAATGAAATATATGATCAACAAAGAAACCTACCTGCCTGCAAGTACGGATGTCAACATGGTTATGAATATGGAGCAGGAAGGACAGAAAATCTCGATGGACATGAAGATGACCAGTACGTTCTCTAACCATAATGGCGTGAAAGAGATTAAAATCCCGCAAGAAGCATTGGATAGTGCTAAATAATAAGCGCAAGGCTAAGCGGGTGTGATTCTCTCTGATGAGAAGTTAACCTGGTAAAGTTGCTTATGATGTGGATATTCTGGAGAAGGCACTTCTGATATGAATTTGTGTGAACCGACAGGTTCGCTGAATTCAATCAGGGGTGTTTTTCTTTTTTTTGTATGCGTTGTGGTCAGAGTCCAAGGTGTTATAGTATAGTCGTGTAAGCGATTGAATTTAGAGTTGATGGGAAGTTGAAGGAAGGCTATTTCAGGCAGGAGGTCAAAGAAATGATTGAATATGCACATATACATCATGTGAGTCTGGCTGTACGTGATTTGGAAGTTGCGAAGACATTTTATTCCGGTTTGCTCCGCATGCAAGAGATTGAACGTCCGCCTTTCAACTCCACAGGCACCTGGTATGCCCTTGGTAGTCAACAGCTTCATCTGTTACAGCACCCGCAGGGACACACTCTTCGTGAGGCAGGGATCGATACAACAGATGGACATTTTGCGATCTGGGTGAAGAGTTACAAGGAGACTTTGGCCTGGCTGGAACAGCAGGGAATTGAATATGAGGCAAGACCAGATAGTGTTGCCGGGTTTGCACAGATTTTTGTACTTGATCCTGACCGCAATATTATTGAGTTTGATGCACCTTATCATTCTTGAGTGATTTGCGTTTGAATAAATCCCTTGCTCCTCCAGAAATTGTATGCTATATTATCCATACATTCATAGCACGTGACGGAAGCACCGTCCATACACTGCATACTCATGCGGTTATTGGACGGTGCTTTTTTGTGCTTTTTTGCAGGGAGGGAAGAAGAATTGATTGTTCTTAAGGCAGTGCTGGCTTCCAAAGACAGAGAGTATATCAGCGCCTGGCTTGATTTTGTACAAGGGAGCTCGTCCGGCTCCGGTATACGATTTACCGCCTTTTCACAATGGGAAGCGTTCAGGGATCACATGAATGAACAAGAAGGCAGGGAACTGCCGGATCTGGTGATTGCGGAACCGGAATTTCTGAACAGCTGGCTGAGTCACGGTGGCGAAACCTCGGGTATTCCATGGGTGATGCTTAGTGAAGGATTAGATGAGGTGGATGAGGATAAACGGCTGATGAAATATCAACCATTGCCTACGCTGATGGATGCTGTTCTTAATGCTTGTCGGCAGCCGCGTCGGAAGAAAACCCATCGTCCAGGACAGGAGACACTTTCTATTGGAGTTGTATCAGCTTCCGGCGGGAGTGGCAAAACGGCGGTGGCGATGCATATGGCGAAGCAACTGGGGGTTGCGGGATATGCTGTTCTGTATCTCAATCTGGAGACGCTGGATAGCTCAATGCCATTTCTGGAGAAGGGTATGTCTAGAAGTGGGCAGCGTATAACTGATGCAGAAACAGGGCTTTCACGTCTGCTATACGATTTGAAGGTGGGCAGGAAAGAATCATGCAAACAGGGACAAGTGCAGTCTTCCTCCAAAGGGGTGGATGGATACGTGCTTCGTCACGAAGCGCTAAAGTCGGATGTATTCTGGCCGTTATCGAATCGGAAGGAATTGCTGCAAATGTCCCGTGAAGATACGAAGAGTCTGATCCGTTATTTGGCTGACTGTGGGCAATATGATGTGCTCATTCTCGATGGGGACTCAGGTTGGGATGGACGCAGTGAGGGGATTTTCGATGCTGCAGGTGTGTTCGTGTGGCTGGTTGAGGATGACATCTCTTCCATGCACCGCTGGGGTCAATGGATGCAGCATATGGAGCGTACGTGGCCGGATCTGCATGAAAGTGTACTGGATCGTGCCCGCTTCATTGTCAACAAGTATCGGGACAGCGTCATCAATGCCTTGCCAAGACCTGATCTGCATCTGGATGCTGTACTGCCGTATATCCCTTCCTGGAAGCAGCTAAGCCAGGAGGAAGTGATGCTCAGCTCACCGATCTTTCAACGCGAAGTGAAGAGACTATGCGCCATGATCGTACAGGATGGGGAAGAAGAACTGAAGCAGACAGGACGAATCCAGAAGGGTGATGGTTGGTCACTATGACGGATTCATCCAAGATGATACTGGACCGTGAAGAGCAGTTTCAGATCATGCGTCGCGAGGTCAGGGCTGGCCTCGATTTAACGTCGTCTGCGGGAGACGAAGAACTGTGGCAGGGAATTGAGCGTAAAGTGCTCTCTGACCCGAATCTGGATGATCTGACCTCCGGGGAGCGTCATACGCTGGTACAACGGTTATTTGACTCCTTTCGAGGGCTGGATATTCTGCAACCATTGGTGGATCATCCCGAAATTACGGAGATTATGATCAACAGCCACCGTGAGATTTTCGTTGAGCAGGAAGGTGAAGTCAGACAGATCACGCTGGAGTTCGAGTCCAGGGAACGACTGGAAGACATTATCCAGATGATTGTATCCGGGGTGAACCGGATTGTGAATGAGTCTTCTCCAATCGTGGATGCGCGGTTGAAAGACGGCTCTCGGGTCAATATCGTGTTGCCTCCTATTGCATTGAAGGGTCCGACTATGACGATTCGGAAATTCCCAAGTGAACCGATGAAGATGTCCGATCTGATTGGTAAAGGTGCCCTGCATGAGAAAGCGGCAGAATTGCTGCAGCAGTTGGTACGCAGCAAATACAATATTTTTATCGGCGGCGGAACCGGGTCGGGGAAAACTACTTTCCTAAATGCATTATCTCAGTTTATCCCGGCGGATGAACGGATCATCACGATTGAGGACTCTGCTGAATTGCAGATTGTTACGGTACCCAATCTGGTATCGCTGGAGACGCGTAATGCCAATACCGAGGGCAAGGGGCAAATATCTATTAGGGACCTGATCAAGTCATCCTTGCGGATGCGTCCAAATCGAATTGTCATTGGTGAGGTGCGGGGGGCAGAAGCACTGGATATGTTGCAGGCCATGAACACTGGACATGATGGCTCGTTGTCCACGGGTCACGCCAATACGATCTCCGATATGATCAGCAGATTGGAGACCATGGTGCTCAGAGGAGCGGATCTTCCCATTGCGGTTGTCCGGCAGCAGATCAGCTCAGCCATTGATATCTTTGTACATTTATCCCGGCTGCGTGATCGTTCACGTCGGGTGACCGAGATTAGCGAAGTGATTGGCATGCAGGACGGAGAAGTACTGCTCAATCCACTGTTTCGTTTCCAGGAAATCGAAGAAAAAGAAGGCAAGATTATTGGCGGACTCGTGCAAGTTGGAACACTGAGACAAGTGGATAAAATTCAGATGGCTGGGCTAGCGGAATGGTTGAACGAGTACATAGAACGCAATAGTGATGAGTTGAATGGATCGGATAACAACGTAAATTAGTTGATTTCATTGGTAGGTGATGAAGTTGGGTGAGGCCAGACAGGCGTTAACAGACTACACCGTATATACGCTTTCCCGGAGACAGCGGATTGTCTGTATGCTGATTAGTAGTTTGTTGTTCTTTGGTGTCGGTATTTTGTTCTATCATCACTGGTTGGCCGGCTTGATATTAGCTGCGGGGTGTATATGGGTACCAAAACACTGGACCAAAGTACTGCTGGAACGAAGAAGAATGACTCTCAGTTTACATTTTAAGCAGGCATTATATGCGTTATCCTCTGCGCTGGCTGCGGGAAAATCAGTAGAGAACGGTTTTAAGGAATCAGTGGAGGATCTGCGCATGCTGAATCCTGAGGCGGATACAGATCTCATTCGTGAATTCACCATTCTGAGGACGCGTATGGAATATGGTCAGCCCATTGAAGAGGCGCTGCAAGACTTCTCGGATCGGGCCAAAATTGAGGATATCACAAACTTTGCCGATGTGTTCATCACTTGTAAGCGAACGGGTGGAGATCTGGTCGAAGTGGTAAGGCGAACCTCTGCGGTGATTGGTGAGAAGCTGGATATTCAGCAGGACATCATGGTAGCGGTGGCACAGAAGAAGTTTGAATCTAAAGTGATGTTTGCCGCTCCATTTATTTTTCTGATTTTTCTAAACTTTACGGCCAAGGATTTTATGGAGCCGTTATACAGCGGGATGGGATATATGATCTCCAGCGGGGCATTGGCGTTACTTGCCTGCTGTTATTTGTGGATTACACGCATTATGGATATCAAAGTATAAGGAGCTGACACGATGCTGCTTCCCGTTATTTTCGGAGGGGTGCTCGGAGCAGGGTGGCTGGTGCTTGATCGAACGCGAGGGCAGACCTACCGACATTTGCGCAAACTGGATATGGAAGGAATACGTCTGAAGAAGCTGCATGGCCCCTTTTTGTTTTTACTGGACAAGTTCGAGGTGGGCCGCAGATTGCCTGTGCTCATGTTCCGTATGCAGCATGCCATTCAGAAAATGTATGGCATACAGCATAGTGGAGAGAAAACGATGCTCTACTGTGCTGAGATGCTGACTTATTCGTGGCTGATGTTGCTCGTAGGCTGCCTTTTGGCGCTCGTTGGGGACATGGGGCTTGGGGGTATGGTAGGTGGATTGGCACTCGGTGCTGCACTGCCCTTTGCGCTCTACAAAGATCTTAACACCAAAGTACAGCGAAGAGATCAGGACATACTCATGGAGCTGCCGGAGTTATTGAACCGAATTGTTCTGCTAGTTGGTGCGGGAGAAACGGTGCAGCGTGCCATTGTTCACTGTGTAGCCAGTCAGGGAGAACGAAATCATCCCCTCTATAATGAGTTGCGAAAGATGGTTGGGGATTGGAATAACGGTTATTCGTTTCAACAATCCTTTGAACAGTTCAGTCGCCGCTGTGGTGTACAGGAAGTGACGATTTTTACAACAACAGTGCTGCTGAATTTCCGGCGAGGGGGAGGTGACTTTGTATTGGCGCTGCGTGATCTGTCCCATGTGTTGTGGGAGAAACGCAAGGCTGTTAGTCGGGCTAAGGGAGAACAGGCTTCTTCCAAACTGGTGTTTCCGATGGTACTGATCTTTTTTTCAATTGTGGTGATGATCGGGGCACCTGCTTTTATGATGATGAATATGTAGGAGGAATTGGGGATGCTGGAATTGATGAAAAGCAAGGTAACTGGATTTTGGAAGGAAGAGGATGGGCTTGGTACGTTGGAGCTGATTCTGATCATCGGCGTTATTATCATTATTGCATTAATATTCAAGAAACAAATAACTGAACTAATTACGAGCCTCCTTAGTAAAGTGGACACGAAAAGTAATGAATTTTTCCCGGGTTAGTAGATTCAAAAAGGAAGAAGGGAGCTTCACCATTGAAGCCTCCCTGGTCTTCCCTATTGTGTTGTTTATTCTCGTGTTACTTTTATTTTTCTCCATGTACATGTATCAGAAAACATTTTTGAACCAGCATGCGTATGCAGCTTCTGAACGTGCCGCCTACAGCTGGGATAACAGCCACAAGCAGGCGATGACAGGAGAAGTTGTTGCTGGGGAACATGACAACTTGTACTGGAGACTGACCGATGATCGATTGCTCGGAGCACTGTTTGGTTGGGTGGGAGCGGACAATGAGGTTATTGTGTCAGTACCCGCAGGAGAAGGCGGAAGTCTATCGGAAAAGAAACTGTCCCAAGCGGCACAAGGTATGCCCTCTGGCATGAACGGGACAATTGAATATCAGAACTCGCTGATCCAGCGAAAAGTAACGACTAAGCTGGAGCAGGTGATTTCTTTACCGCTGCCTTCTTTTTTATTTGATTCAGGTAACAGTGTATTAACACAAGGTTCATCTGCAGTTGTAGAGCCGACGGAATTCATCCGAACGGTGGATCTGGTCCGTTATTATGCAGCCAAGTTTAAAGGCAAGGGCGGAGCCGCAGCCAGTACTGCCGCTGAAGCGGGACAGGTTGTACAGCATTTTGGCAAAACCAAAAAATGAGGAAAGGAGGAGGAAGCACTGTTCAGAAAAAAAGACGGTGAATCTGGAGCCGTAACCGTGTTCTTGATCTTGATTTTGGCTGGAATCTTTATGTTTGTTTCCATTTTCATTGATTATGCACGTATTGCTGCTTTCAAAGTACAGGCAGAACGAATGACGCATGCAGCGATGAGATCTGTGATGTCAGCCTACGATACTTCCTTGCGGGAGTATGGTCTATTTGGATACGGTGACAGCAGTGGTGACTCCATTATGGCCAAGGTGCTGAATGATAGTGTGAAGCCCTCGGCTGTGAAAGATGGGTTTCCCATTCTGGATATCCAATGGGATACGACTTCACTAAGCATGGAGCGTGAACTGGGCAGATACGATATTTTTAATCGCCAGATCCAGGAGGATATGAAATATCGTGCGCCGGTTGATTTTACCCTGGAAGTGGTCAACCGTTTTAAGCCGATGTCAGAAGAGATGAAAGAAGCTGCTCATACCGTGGATCTGCTCAAAAAATTGCAAAAACTGTATGACAAACGTGAGGAATTGCTGGACGAAGCAATAGCCAATCAGACGGAATCCGCCGATAAGCTGAAGGGTCTGCCTGCACTGATCATGAATCCGCCCTCCTCTGCCATTTACGATGAGATGTTAAGAGAGACGCCAGAGACAGCTGCCGAAGCAGCGGCGCGTTATGCGGATTATCTTAACAAAAAACAAATGGATGAGGGGCTGCCATTTAACCAGCAACAGTACATGCTAGAGCTAGCTCGTTATCGGACAGGTGTAGGGAATGTGGCGACAGGCATAAGCACGATCATACAACCAGCATTGCAGGCTCACCAGACAAAATTGGAGGAAGCCCAAGTCGAGATTGAAGAAGCTCGCAAGATCAATGAGGAAATGAAGCGGGTAATCGCTGAAGGGGAGAACCGTTCACAGAATGCCAGTTATGAAAACGTAGGCAACTCAACGCTGCCTGGGACGAGCCCTCCGTCTACCGGATCGGGAAGTGAAGCCAAGAGTACACGCTCCCTTGCTTCGGAACTTGTAAGAGCTGACACGCTGTTTGATCAGTTAAATGCACATGTACGCTCACAAAATTCGGATTTCACCAATGTCAGAAATGACAGTATGGAGCTTAATACGCAGCTTCGCACTGTTACGGTAATGAGTGGTGTTTCCATTAAACCAGGGGTTAGACAGGCTAGTCAGGTCACGGAACGATACATGGACACTTATGTAAGAAGTGGTCCCTCCAATGTTATTCTCCAAAGCAAACAGCTGTTGGAGAGCGGTCGCGGATCTGATGCCCAGCGCAAAGCGAATGATAAGGAATCCAAAGGGAAGTTGAAGGAAGTTAAACGCATATTGTCACAAATCGAAAAGGGGAGCTCCGGCTCCATGGAAGCCTTCAAACAATTGGAGGAGTACTACAACGCCAACATCGCTTTTAACCAAGCGAGCCGTGAAGAAGCCAAGAAGGCAGAGATTGCTGGAGATCCGTATGACTCCGGTGGTGACGCAATGAACGGAATGGACAGTTTGTTCGGAGGAATGTCTAATTTGCTGGATAGTTTTGGCGATGAGTTGTTCCAGAATGAGTATGCACTGGCGTATTTCAACTCCATGGATTTTGGGCAATTGTTGGGCTGGACTGAAGGCAGTGGAGATGCTGGTGAAGTGTTCAAACTGCAAAATCAGGAATTGGAGTACATCGTATATGGTTTTCATAATCCTTCGGGGAACATTGCCGCTGCGTATGCGGAGATCTTTGGCATGCGTCTGGCGATTCGAACTGCAGAAGGACTAATTGAGAATAGCAAGCTTGGGAATCCACTACTTGTATTATCTGCTGCAATTTTATACGGAATTACAAACGCTATAGCAGATATGGTGAAACTGGCTAAAGAAGGTAGTGTGGAATTGTCCAAATATATCAAAGTCAAGCTTACATACAGGGACCATCTGCGTTTGTTCCTATTAATGCATAGCAACAATGAACGCAAAATGTCCAGAATGTTGGCTTTGATCCGATTGAATACCGGCGTGAATCCGGATGAGAAGCAGACATACGCTTCAGGAAACATGCGCAGCAGTATTAAATTGTGGTTTTTACCAGGAGTCACAAGAAGTATAGGTGCTCTCATGGGTAGTGCAGACCAGGTAGAGGATGGGCGATTTTTCATTGATCGAAAGGCCGATTATTCCTATTGAGTAATCTGGGTCGTTTCGGTGGAGGGATTATGGATAAGCAGCATCTGCAGGAAAAAATATTGGCACGATTACAGAGTCGACTTACACGAGTGCGTAGACTGGAAAGATTAAAGTCTCTGACTGAGCAGACACATTCAGTTTCCAAAGTGCGTTTTCCAAAAAAAGAAGGTTCTCCAAAAAAGACGGGTTCATCAGAAAAGGAAATGGGCAGCATCGTTTTGGAAGCCTCACTGGTTTTGCCTGTATTCCTGTTCTTTGTCATGTTCCTCATTTACATCGTACAGATGACGTTGGTATCAACAGCATTGCAGAGCACGGCAGGAGAGGCAGTAAAGCAGTTATCCACGAAAATATATCCGGTCTCCCTTGTATTCAGCCCCTCTGATTCCGCAGATGGTGAAGGTTCGGAGGGTGGGTGGAAAATACCGGAGTTGTCACTGACGGAATGGGCCGAAGAGTACGCCTCTTCACTGCCAGAGCCGCTAAGTGATTGGGTACGTGCAGCTGCTGCCAGGGGTGAACAACCGTTACAGGAGGTAAAGACATCCGTTCTTGAGACAGTACTTGATCCTACCGTTAAACCGCTGCTTGAGCCTTTTATTAATACTTCTGTACTAAATGTAGAGCGTGTGCATGTTAACGGTGTTTCCATACCTGATCTCAAAAATAAAACGAATCCTTACTTTCGGCTTGAATTGAGCTATGAATTGCCTGTTAAAGTCCCCTTTCTAGGGAAATCTTTACGTATTCAAGCGGCTGCGGCAGAACGGGTATGGATCGGAGATACCGGAGAAGGCTCCAATAGTAGTGGGGGAGACGCCGATTCTGCAGGAACAGTAACCGTGTTATCCAAGCCGGAGCCAGCATACATAGGCAACAATGCAACAATTAAGGTCAAAGTAGAGCCCGGAGCCACAGCGAACTTGACCATATTTTACAAGTCCGGTGAAAGTTCAGCCAAGCATATCGGGTGGGCGACTGCTGACGAAAATGGTGTGATTGAGTGGAACTGGTTTGTTGGTACACGTACAACGGAAGGCACATGGACATTTGTTGTAGAGACTGCGGATGGTGCCAAGACGGTGACCGAGTTTAATGTGGCTTCCAGAAAATAAGGAAGGAGATGGTGGAGGTGGAGTGGTTTTACCTGGCCTGTGGTCTGTATGTGATTGCAGCTTTTGTTACAGATGTTCGTTCGATGAAAATTCCAAATCGTTTAACTTTACCAGTGACTGTCGCTGGAGTGCTGGTCCATATTATCTGGGGAGGTTGGGAGGGGTTTCTGTTCTCCGCAGCCGGATTCGCGATGGGGTTCGGTGTCTTATTTCTAATGTATCTAATCGGGGCAGTGGGTGCAGGAGATGTGAAATTGTTTGGAGGAATTGGAGCTTGGACAGGACTGGCCTTTGGCGTTCACGTTATTATTTACTCCGTTTTGTACGCAGGGGCAATTGGATTAGTCATTCTATTGTTCCGAAGGGATTCTGCGAAGCGGATTCGCGGGATGGCAGGAAATCTTGCCGGTTTCTTCATGCTCGGTTCGCTCAAGCTGGTCAATCAGGAAAAGACATTGAAGTTTCCTTTTATGCTGGCCGTATTGCCAGGATTCATTAGCGCCTATATCTACATGATTTAACTAAGCAATGGAAAGAGAGGATTGGCATGTATGGATTAACGAGAGATTTCATTCGAAATGGCGGATCGTTTATGGTTTTGGAGAAAGCGGAAGGGCTGCGAATGGACGAACTGAGCCGTGTGCAGACGGGCATGTTGTCTTCAAATCAAATTCCCCGACTTCTTCCCGTTCATATTCGAGAGGTAGACCGAAATGTAACGTTACAATACGATATTTCAGGATATAAGATGTTACCTCAAATGTTGAAGTCAGGAAAAATCAAGCTGCGTGTGTTATATGGTCTATTGTTTCAGCTGGCAGATACGTTTACAGAGTGTAGACAATATATGTTGGATTCGCGTAAATTACAGATTCAGGAAGAGTACATATTTATCAATGGTTCACTTGAACTGGGAGAGCTTGGCTTAGTATATATTCCAATGGTCGATGCAGTTGAGGTAGATCCGACGCCTCAGCAATTCCGAGAACTGGTTATTAGGTTAATGGCCCATGTTCAGGAACTTCAGGGCGAAGGGATTCAGCGTGTCCTCCAGCTATGTGAGATTGAACAATGGGATATTAGACAACTGCGTGAACTTTTGCTTGAATTATATGCAGATGAGCAGAGTGGTTTAGGCCAGGCAACGTTTATGTCTTCACGTGGGTCATCCGGCTCAACTGACAGTAAATTAGGAATGCCACTTTCTGCAGTTCCGGAGCAGGGAAATGATCTGTTTTTCAATAGAAGTGGGCAAGATCAGTATCGTCAGTTGGATCGGAATGGCGAAGCTGGGCAGCAGTTAAAATCAAATCATCAACCGAGGATATCTACTGCGGAGGATGACAAACCACTTAACAAACCCTTTTCAGGATTTTCGGGCAGACGTTCACCGATAGAGTCCTCATTGCAAGCGAAAGGTGTTACGAATCCGTCACAGCGCCAAACGTTTGATTCAATACAGGACGATGATATGGAAAAGGACGAGAAGGACAAGAAGCAGGATTCTTCCAAAACGACCTATATCATTCTGGGCTGTATGATTGCCATCGCGCTGGTATGGAGATTCATCTATATGGAACAACCAGGGCAGACACAAAAGATTCTATCTGCAGCATTAAGTGCTGGCTTGCTTGGGATCGCGGGTTGGGCATGGGTGACCAAAGGGAAATTCGGAAATTCAAAATCCAATTTGCTACGCAAAAAGATGCCGAATGAAGAATATGCAGATGGCGAATTACAAGAGGGCTCTACCAATAAGAAATCTGCTTTTTTTGGATTGGGGAGAGGCAAAGATAAGCAGAAAGAAAGCCAAGAAGAGATGTTTCAGGAGAGCTGGCGTTGGAATGCATCTGAAATGTCACCAGAAGGTAACAGCTATGGACAAGGTTACATGAGTCAACAGAGCTCTGGTGATATACAAAATGCTCAATCAGAACGGGGGCAATCTTTTGAATCCAGGTCATCTGTAGCAGGAAATTCTCGCTTTCAAAATCTACATATACCATCTGAAGCTTCTGATGAACCTTTTGTTCAGCATACTGTCGAATCCGTGGCTGCAACATCGGAGCTCATTCGTCATCATGCGGCGGCTGATGCTACAGTAAATTTGCAGAGTGTTGCTGGCGGAAGCATTACGGGAGCAGGTCTAGTAGTACCTTCCTTTTATCTTGAACGCAGATCAGCAACAGGGGACAAAAATGAACGGATGGATGTCCGAGGAGCATCGTTTGTCATTGGCCGATCGGCGGACATGGTCCAGTGGGTAGATTCAGCAACCGGTGTGTCCCGTGCTCATGTGGAATTGAGCCGGAACAAATCGGGCTATGTCATTAAGGATTTGGGTTCTGTGAATGGAACCATTCTCAAGGGCGATGTTCTTGCTCCGTACAAAGAATATCCACTGGAAGATGGGGATACCTTTACGTTAGCTGAGTCTGTTTACACGTATCGATCAGTCGGATAGACCCCGGTGTTTTAGATCTTCCAGTGCATCGGTTAATGTAGGAAAGGTGAACTGGAATCCGTGATCCAACGCTTTTTGCGGGACAACCCGCTGTCCTTGAAGCAGCACGACAGAGAGTTCTCCGACCAGTGTTTTGATCAGAATTCCGGGTACGGGGAACCAGTGCGGACGATGATACACTTTGCCTACCGTGCGTCCGAATTCATCGTTGGTTACCGGGTTGGGCGAAGAGGCGTTCACCGGACCGGAGATTTCTTTATTTTGGATCGTGAAATCAATCAAACGCACAATATCCATAATATGAATCCAACTGGTCCACTGTTTGCCACTTCCCACCCTGCCCCCAACACCAAGCATATAAGGCAGTTTCATTAATGGAAAAGCACCTTTTTTATGACCAAGCACGAGGCTAACGCGGATTTTCACAAGTCTCACATGTTTGATGGCATCAGCAGCAACTTCCCATTGTTGAGAAACGCGGGATGGGAAATTCACCGATTTTTGAGGACTGTTCTCATCAAATGTTTCTGTAGGAGAGGTGCCATAGATTGCCATGGCAGATGCCTGTACGACCACCTCTGGTTTGTGTTCCAGTGAATCTATCAATTTGGCTACGCGTGCTACAGTAGTCACTCTGGATTCAACAATCTCCAGTTTCGCTTTGGTTGTCCAACGTTGATTCAACGTTTCTCCAGCCAGATTCACCAAGGCATCCATTCCCTCCAGCAAATGAGGCTGTTCCTCTACCTGTTCCCATGAGACATAAGTAAGGTTTTGGCTGGGATTATGTAAATTCGGCAGTTTGCGTGTAATAACTTTCACATGATGGCCTGTCTGAAGCCAGTAATCAACGAGTGCTCCTCCGACAAAACCGGTACCTCCGCAAATCGCAATCTTCATCTTGGCGACCTCCTTGTTATTTTGACTATGCTGACATGTAATATTGGATCGACAAACAGCCCCGGGCGGTAAGCACTGCCTTGCTGGGAATGACTTACCTGACGGAGCATGTTTGCAAATATGTAAGCCTAATGCATGTTCGGCTGTATTCCATTTTCTATTTATTCATCAAATGTTTATAAGGCGAATAGTCAATTTGGTTCTTCTCCAAAAATTTCACCAGAAACTTATTATCCCGCTTCGGTGTGGCTATAATGTATCCTTTAATGCAATGATCTCTGGATACTTCAGGTGCATTATTTTCGTACGCAATTTTGCCGATTTCTGCTGCAATGGAATGTTTGGCGATATCTCGAAATGGGCCAGGAACAGGCTCCACAAGCTGGTCGAGAAAAGCTTTTGCTTCATCTGTCCATAAATGACGGCTGGTTTCAACCCAGTGGTTCTGCCAATCGAGTTTCGACTTCCCGTCTGCCTTCGGAAGCACTTTCAAAAACTTGCGCATCATAAAAAATCCGCCAACACACATACTTCCAAGCAAAAGAACGGTCCAGAATGCGATCGTGTTCATAAACCAATTGCTGGGGGAACTACTAGTCAACGTCCAAGCGTAGGAGCCGAAAATCATTGCGGAGTCACCTCGGTTTATTGATTTTCACGGAAAGACGGATTCCGCCCACCCATGTTCCAAATTACAGCTGTAAAAAATAGCCTATATCCCGAATTATAGCGCATTTCTAGATTTATTTCGATAATCGCGTTAGAATAAGGGATAATTCAGAAAAAGGGGGATTAATGATGCTTAAAATCGGCTCCCATGTGTCCTTTTCGGACAAGGGATTATTGAGTGCAACGAAGGAAGCGTCCTCGTACGGTTCCAGTTCGTTTATGATATATACGGGTGCACCGCAAAATACCCGCCGCAAGCCTATTGAGTCCATGTTTATTGAGGAAGGCAAGCTTGCGATGCAAGAGGGCGGAATGGAAGATATCGTTGTCCATGCGCCATACATTATTAACCTCGGATCATACAAAGAAAACACGTATGAGCTAGCCGTAAGTTTCCTTCAGGAAGAGATTCGTCGCACACATGCGATTGGAGTCAAAAATATCGTGCTGCATCCCGGCGCATTTACGGATAAGGATGCTCACTACGGCATCGGACGTATTGCTGAAGGCTTGAATGAAGTGCTGGACGGAGTGAAGGAGACGGATGTGAATATCGCTCTGGAAACGATGGCTGGTAAAGGAACTGAAATGGGCCGCAGTTTTGAAGAAATTGCTCAGATCATGGAGAAGGTCACACACAATGAACGCCTTACTGTGTGTATGGATACATGTCACATTCACGATGCGGGTTATGATATCGTGAACGACTTGGACGGTGTTCTTGAACAATTTGATCGTACGGTAGGGCTTGACCGCATTGCCGTAATGCATATTAATGATAGTAAGAACCCTGTGGGTGCGCACAAGGACCGTCATACACCGATTGGATCCGGCTGGATTGGTTTTGAGGCGATTAACCGTATCGTGCATCACGAGGCTCTTCAAGGGCGTCCGTTTATTTTGGAAACGCCTTGGATTGGTAAAGAAGCCAAAACTCAGCGTCCTATGTATGAAGCAGAGATTGCATTGCTTCGCGGGGATGTTGCTGGTCGATTTGGTCCTGAGTTCCTGACTGAAGTGGAACAGCTGCATCATTTCTTCAAAGGAAAAGAGATTGAGTCCCGTTCATATGTTCTGGATATCTGGACATTGCTCAAGAATGATGCCAAAGCGAAGAAAGCCGATCCACGTGAGCCGTTGGAACGTCTGTATGACCTCGTGGCTGAAGCCGCATTGTTCCCGCACTTGAATGAAGAACAACTGAATCAACGTTTGATCGCCTGGCTTGCAGGCAAAGAAATTTTTGTCACGGCCTAGTTGAAGGAGGAAAATTAACCCGATGGAGATTCACGCTAAACAAGTACGACCTGATGTTAAAAACCGCGCCGATCGGGCGCGGATGCTCATTTCCTGTCCGGATGGACCGGGAATTGTTGCCGCAGTATCCCATTTCTTACACCAGCATGGTGCAAACATTGTACAGTCGGACCAGTACACAATGGACCCGGCTGGCGGCATGTTTTTTATGCGGATCGAGTTCGATCTTCCACAATTATCGGTGAACCTGCCTAAGCTGGAAGCTGATTTTGAAGAAGTGGCAAACCGTTTCAAAATGGATTGGAGTCTTTCTGCGGTTAGCCGCAAGAAGAAACTTGCTATCTTTGTATCCAAGGAGGATCACTGTCTGGTTGAGCTGTTGTGGCAATGGCAGGCTGGCGATCTGGATGCAGACATCGCGCTTGTTGTGAGCAATCATCTGGATATGAAGGACTATGTAGAATCATTTGGCATCCCTTATCATCATATTCCGGTTACAGCGGATACGAAGAAGGAAGCGGAACAACGTCAGTTGGACGTCATTGGTAATGATATCGACGTGATTATTCTTGCGCGCTACATGCAGATCATTTCCCCGATGTTCATTGAGCATTACCGCAATCGTATTATTAACATTCATCACTCGTTTCTGCCTGCCTTTGTCGGCGGTAAACCGTATGCCCAAGCGTACAACCGAGGTGTCAAAATTATCGGTGCGACAGCTCACTATGTTACGGAAGAGCTGGATGGCGGACCGATCATTGAGCAGGACGTTCAGCGTGTAAGCCACGGGGATGATGTAACCGAGTTGAAACGCATTGGACGTACCATTGAGCGTGTAGTTCTTGCTCGTGCCGTGAAATGGCATGTTGAAGACCGTGTACTGGTTCATGAAAATAAAACCGTTGTGTTTTAAGCTAATGCTTTAATACTGCGCAAGGTTGATTCGTAAAGATACAGTTCAGTTCTATTCCGAAAAAAAGAAAAGGCGTTCCCCTATTCATGTCTGAAAGGGGGATCGCCTTTTTGGTTGTGCTTCTGGCTGTGCTTCCATACATGACCGCACCAACCAACGACCACGCCAAATAACAGATGCCCTGTCAGCCAGTAAAGTATCGCTTTTATATCATATAGATCAGGCACACGACTCGACAGCTGGGAGAGTGGAATATACAGCAGGGAAGAGAGAGCGCCGATCAGGACGCCTTTGGATATCGGATGACCTGAACGCTGAATCCACCATATGTAGAAGTTGCCAATGATTATGGAAACGATAAGATGCAGCACAAATTCGATATATTCAGGTAATGTGGGCGGAAGCCATGGAACAAAATCAATGTTCAGCAGCAAGGTATAGACTTTTTCACCAGTGTAAGTCTGAAGAGCCTTTAAAAAGAACCCGAGCACCAGTCCGGATGTAAGACCTGTTAAAACCCCGGCTTTCCAGGGTAATATGTGTTTTAGCGATTTTGGTGACTTAGCCAAATGTTCCGGCATATGCGAATCCTCTTTTCCATATGAAGTACAGCCTGATGTGCACAAAAGTCCGATTTTTCCAATCATGATCAAGGACCATTATATGCAAAATCAACTTCGATATCTAAAAAGAGTATGGTTTTCCGCTTAAAGGTTATACTTCATCCGATGGATTTGCGATGCTGGCTGAGCTAGAAGATATGCTGAAATGCTCAGTATGACACTCTTTTTGCGCAACTGGAAACAAATCCCTCGTCATAAACAGCCGAATTTTCCCGATCTTCTAAAAGAAGGTTATGGAAAACCTTCACGCCAAGTGATACAATACAAAAGTGAATAAGTCAAAATGAAACACTCAAGCGGATTCACTTATTGTGAAATTCGGTTTGCTTGTATGATGAGAGGGATTCGCTTGCGCAACCCGACTTATCTAAAGACATGAGGAGGACAAACCATGACTGACAAGAACGAAGCGATTCAAAAGGAAGAGAACAACACCATCGACAACCTGTCGATCACTACCGTACGTACACTGGCGATTGATGCAATCGAGAAGGCAAATTCCGGACACCCGGGAATGCCTATGGGCTCCGCTCCAATGGGGTACCAACTTTTTGCAAAAACGATGACACATAACCCGGACCACCCAACTTGGGTTAACCGGGACCGTTTTGTTCTGTCCGCAGGACATGGCTCCATGTTGCTGTACAGCTTACTTCACCTGAGCGGGTATGACCTGCCTATGGAACAATTGAAACAGTTCCGTCAATGGGGAAGCAAAACTCCGGGTCACCCGGAATTCGGACATACTGCAGGCGTTGACGCAACAACTGGACCACTGGGCCAAGGTATTGCAATGGCTGTAGGTATGGCTATGGCTGAAGCTCAACTGAGCGCAACATATAATAAAGACAAATTCAACGTAATCGACCACCACACTTACGCAATCTGTGGTGACGGTGACTTGATGGAAGGCGTATCCCATGAATCAGCTTCCCTGGCTGGACGTTTGCACCTGGGCAAATTGATCATGTTGTTCGACTCCAATGACATCACTTTGGATGGTAAATTGAACCTGTCTTCTTCTGAAAGCATCGCGAAGCGTTTTGAAGCTTATGGCTGGCAAGTGCTGCGCGTTGAAGATGGTAACGATCTGCCTGCAATCCAAAAAGCAATTGAGGAAGGTCAAGCAGATACGCTTCGTCCTACACTGATTGAAGTTAAAACTGTAATTGGTTACGGTAGCCCGAACAAACAAGGTAAAGGCGGCCACGGCGGTACTCACGGATCTCCACTGGGTGCAGACGAAGCTAAATTGACTAAAGAGTTTTACAAATGGGTTTACCAGGAAGATTTCCACGTTCCAACTGAAGTTCGCGAACACTTTGCACAAGTGAAAGATCGTGGTATCTCTGCTAACAAAGCATGGGACGAGAAATTTGCTGAGTACAAAAAAGCATTCCCTGAGCTGGCAGCTCAATTCGAAACGGCAATCAATGGCGATCTTCCAGAAGGTTGGGATCGCGATCTGCCTAAATATGCAGCAACAGACAAAGCTGTATCCACTCGTGTAGCATCCGGTAATGCACTGAACGGTTTGGCTCATAACGTGCCACAACTGACAGGTGGTTCTGCTGACCTTGAAAGCTCCACAATGACTCACTTGAACAACCTGGAGAACTTCTCACCTGAAGATTATTCCGGTCGCAACATCTACTTCGGTATCCGTGAATTCGGTATGGCTGGAGCAATGAACGGTATGGCACTGCACAGTGGTGTGAAAGTATTCGGAGGTACATTCTTCGTATTTACAGACTACCTGCGTCCAGCTGTTCGTCTGGCTGCCCTGATGGGTCTGCCTGTAACGTACGTCCTGACTCACGACAGTATCGCTGTTGGTGAAGACGGTCCTACTCACGAACCAATCGAGCAATTGGCATCCCTGCGTATCATTCCTAACCTGACAGTTATTCGTCCGGCTGACGGTAATGAAACTTCTGCAGCATGGGCTTACGCGCTTGAGAACAAGAGCAATCCGGTTGCACTCGTACTCACTCGTCAAAACCTGCCGATTCTGGAAGGTACCGTTGAAGGTTCACGTGAGAATGTGAAACGTGGTGCGTATGTTGTCTCTGATGCAAAAGACGGCAAAGCTGTTGCTCAAATCATCGCGACAGGTTCCGAAGTGCAACTGGCTGTCAAAGCTCAAGCAGCACTTGCTGAACAAGGCATCCAAGTTCGTGTAATCAGCATGCCGAGCTGGGATCTGTTCGAGAAACAGGACAAAGCATACAAAGAATCCGTCCTGCTTCCAGATGTTAAAGCGCGTCTGGCGATTGAAATGGCTCACCCAATGGGTTGGGAAAAATATGTCGGCGACCAAGGCGACATTCTCGGAATCAACACATTTGGTGCATCCGCGCCTGGCGACCGTGTTATCCAAGAGTATGGCTTCACTGTGGAAAACGTGGTTAGTCGCGTAAAAGCATTGCTGTAATAGCTTGAAAAATGCTGCAAGAGGGACAGTTAATTTCTGTCCTGCCGAGCAGTAAGTGATTTCCGGCAGAGAATGGGTGGGCAACCGCCCTGATCTGTTTTGCCTTTTGTTTTGATTAACTTCAGGGGGAGCGGGTACGCATGTCACAGTTTGATCAAGTCAGTGTAGTGAAAGAGGCCAACATTTATTATGAGGGCCAGGTAACTAGTAGAACGGTTATTTTGGGGGATGGCAGCAAGGTGACTCTGGGCATTATGCTTCCAGGCAGTTATGAGTTCGGTACAGATTCCCGTGAGATTATGGAAATTCTGTCCGGCGATCTGAGAGTATTACTTCCCGGAGAAGAAGATTGGCAAGAGATTCAAGGTCAAGCTACGTTCCACGTGCCTGCCGAATCCAAATTTAAACTGGAGATACGCAGCGTTACCGACTACTGCTGTTCGTACCCGGCGGAATAATACAAGAAGGGTAACCAGAACCGCGACACGCGGATTCGGTTAACCCTTTTTGCTTCTTAAACTCTAACGACAAAGTTCGGGCTGCAAGCTTGTCAGCCCTGTGGATTTGAAGTATCCTTAGGCTAAGTTGTTTAGAATGGAAAACGGAAAAAAATACGCTACCGATATCAGGAGGTTTTATAGATCATGGCAAAAAAAGTGAAGTTTGACTACAGCACTGCCCTGCAATTCGTCAATCAGCATGAAGTGGACTATTTCGCTGAGCCGATTCGTTTGGCTCACGAGCAGCTCCACAACGGAACGGGAACCGGATCGGATTATCTGGGCTGGATCGACCTTCCTACCGCTTATGACAAAGAAGAGTTCTCCCGTATTCAAAAAGCGGCTGCTAAAATCCAAAGCGATTCCGAAGTACTGATCGTCATCGGTATTGGTGGATCATACCTTGGTGCACGTGCAGCGATTGAGATGCTTACGCACTCTTTCTACAACAACCTGCCTAAAGACAAACGCAAAACGCCTGAAATCTACTTTGCAGGAAACAACATCAGCTCCACGTATGTAACTCATTTGCTGGATCTGGTTGAAGGCAAAGACTTCTCCGTTAACGTTATCTCCAAATCCGGTACAACAACGGAGCCAGCAATTGCTTTCCGTATCTTCCGTGCAGCACTGGAGAAAAAATACGGTAAAGAAGAAGCTCGCAAACGTATCTATGCTACGACAGATAAAGAGCGTGGCGCACTGAAAAAACTGGCGAATGAAGAAGGCTATGAATCCTTCATTATCCCGGATGATGTAGGTGGACGTTACTCCGTTCTGACGGCTGTAGGTTTGTTGCCAATCGCAGCAGCTGGCATCAGCATTGAAGAAATGATGCAAGGTGCGGCTGACGCTTCCAAAGAATACAGCAACCCGAACGTAGCTGAGAACGAAGCATATCAATATGCAGCTGTTCGTAACGCACTGTATCGCAAAGGTAAAGGAACAGAAATTCTCGTGAACTACGAGCCATCCTTGCACTTTGTATCCGAATGGTGGAAACAGCTTTACGGAGAGAGTGAAGGTAAAGACTATAAAGGGATTTATCCTGCATCCGTTGATTTCTCGACTGACTTGCACTCCATGGGTCAATTCATTCAAGAGGGTAGCCGGAACATCTTCGAAACTGTGATTCAGGTTGCTGAAGTATCGGAGCATATTTCGATCCAAGCTGACCCGGATGATCTGGATGGTTTGAATTTCCTTGAAGGTAAAACAATGGACTTTGTTAACAAAAAAGCGTTCCAAGGAACACTGCTTGCACACACAGATGGTCAAGTGCCAAACTTGATTGTGAACATTCCAGATATGTCTCCATATTCTTTCGGATATCTGGTATACTTCTTTGAAAAAGCATGCGGCATTAGTGGTTACCTGCTGGGAGTCAATCCATTTGACCAACCAGGCGTGGAAGCTTACAAGAAAAATATGTTCGCTTTGCTGGGCAAACCAGGCTTTGAAGAAGAGAAAGCAGCGCTGGAAGCGAGACTTTCCGAATAATTCATCGGTCTGCTCATATAGTTAAATAAGGTAATGTAATTACATTCGGGGAGTCATTGTGAAGCAATGGTTTCCCGGATGTTAAACCAAGGCAGTTCGTCCGCGTGCGCGCGGGGAACTGCTTTCTTGTAAAATGGATCAAATTGGTGGAAAGTTGGATAGGGATGATTGAACGTTATCGCACGGTTCGAGGACCGGGCAATCTGGAAATTGTAATCAAAAAGTCGCGATTTATCGGTCATATTATGCCGGTCACGACGGAAGAAGAAGCTAACGCTTTTATTGATGAAATAAAGAAGAAACATTGGAATGCTACTCATAACTGCTCAGCGTATATGATTGGTGAGCGGGATGAGATCCAGAAGCAATCCGATGATGGTGAACCAAGCGGAACCGCTGGAAAACCGATTCTTGAAGTCATCAAAAATCAGCAATTGAAAAATGTGGCTATCGTTGTTACACGTTACTTTGGAGGAATTATGCTTGGAGCAGGTGGGTTAATACGCGCTTATACGGATGGAGCAGTTGCAGCCATAGAAGCCGGGGAAGCGATTACCAAAGTGCTCCATCGTGAAGTGTTTGTTGAACTGGATTATACATGGCTGGGCAAAGTGGAAAATGAATTAAGGAGCCGGGAAGTCCGTACAGGTGAAACTGGGTTCACCGATAAGGTTACGTTGACTTGTCTTCCGCCGGATAGTGAAACCGAGGCATTTGTGGCCTGGATCACAGATTTGACGCAAGGGCAATCCCGGATCACGGAGGGACAGCGGCTTTATTTTATTGAAGGGGAATAAAATATATGGCTAGAAGAGCAGTCGAACAGGAGTTGTCGAGGGAGCGGATACTGGAGGCGGCAAGGCATCTTTTTATTACCAAAGGATACCGTGCCATTTCGATGCGAAGCATCGGCCAGCATCTAGGCTATAGTCATGGGTCGCTGTATTATCATTTTAAGGAAAAGGCAGAGTTGTTTTATGCCATCGTGGTTGAAGATTTCAATCATCTGGGGCATTTGCTGCTGCAAGCCATGGTCAGGCCAGTCATGGGCGGCGTGAGCAAGGTGGAACATATCATGATGGAGTTTATTCGTTTTGGTTTGGAGAATCCGTATCAGTACGAGATTATGTTCATGATTCGGGATGAGGAATTGCTATCGTATTGTCGTACGGAGCAAGGAAGATGCTTTGAATTGTTCGCCTCCATTATTCGGCAATACATGAATGAAGAGGGCTGTACGGAAGAGGATATTCAATGTGTACCACGTACGCTGTTTTTGTCCATGCACGGATTCATATCGTATTATATTCAGGACCGTTTAACCTTTGCAGAGATTGAATCGGCTGCGTTATCTCATGTCAAAGTACTCTGCCGTAATCTCCAACACCAGCCTGGCGTCCAATAAGGCGCTTTTGTCGCACTCCACACTTCAGGGCGGTGAATTGTCATAACATTAATTCTTTATAACGTTGTCTCGCGAAAGTTTTTGCGCGAAGAAGATCATTACAGGCGGGTTACATCCCTAGAATAGGGTGGGCCGCCTGTTTGTTTTTTTATTTCCATTGATGGCGAATCATTAGAAATGAGGTTGAAATGGAGCTAACCTTCCATGATTTTAAGGAGATATTCCCGCTGACGAGGACCATCAAATTCGCAAAAATAGATGCCCTGCCATCTGCCAAGCAGTAATCTGCCCTCATGTATAATCACCGTTTGTGATGGTCCGGTTGTGATCGATTTCAAGTGAGAAGCCGTATTTCCTTCAGCATGCCGATATTCGGGATGTTGCCAGGGGTATACCTCGTTTAGACGAAGCAGCACGTCATGTTTGACATCAGGGTCTGCATTTTCATTAATTGCAATGCCTGCTGTCGTATGTGGACAATAAATCAATACAGTCCCATTCTGCACACCGCTGTCACGGACAACCTGCTCTACTTCCCGCGTAATATCCTTCATCTCATCCCGTCGGGATGTCGATAAATTCTTCGTATATAACATATTACTTCACTCCTTTGCTCCAAATTGTTCCTCTAGATTGTACCTTAACCATTCCATACCAAACAAACCACTTAGATAAAGGGGGATCAAAGAAATCTGGGGATAACAGCGATAGGATGGTTGTTCTGGCCGTGTAGTAGGCAGTGTGATTTTTATAAAATCCATCTCATAGGTACCCCGATTTTATTCAATAAAAGCATTGACGATTAGCACTGCAAACTGGTAAAGTATCAGATAAGCAAAAACCAAGTAGACTAATGGGAATAATATTAAAGTAATAAAATCCAACTTAGGAAAATGGTTGTATCAAAGCAGGAAGACTGCCGACCGGTCATAGAACCGGAGGCTGGGAGGGAATGCAGCAATGAATACCGTTCTTCGTCACAAGGGATGGACTTGGGGATTCCGCAGTACCGTATTGCTATATTTTATCGTACTCATTGTACTTCCAATCATCGGTGTGTACGTCAATTCCTTTTCTGAAGGATGGAGCAACTTTATCCAAAGCATTATGGACCCAATTGCATGGAAAGCCGTGCTGTTAACGATCCGGCTGGCTGTTATAGCTACGGTGATTAACGTCATTTTGGGAACCATGATTGCCTGGGTGCTGACACGTTATCGCTTTTTTGGGAGGTCGTTCCTTAACAGTCTGGTAGATCTTCCTTTTGCTCTTCCAACAGCTGTTGGTGGCCTGATGATTATGCTTCTCCTGGGTCCGATCAGTGCCATAGGCAAACTAGCGGAATCTATGGGGTTTGAAATTGTGTTTCACCAGCCTGCGATTGTGATCGCGATGACCTTTGTTACGTTTCCATTTGTCATCCGTGCGGTGCAGCCTTTGCTCGAGGAGATCGATCCCTCGGAGGAAGAGGTATCCTACACGATGGGAGCATCGAAGGCGCGCACATTCAGGCAGGTCATTCTTCCTTCCATGGCTCCGGGCATGATTAGTGGGGGAATGCTCGCATTCTCCAGAGCACTGGCCGAATTCGGGGCTGTTGTGCTGGTGGCAGGCAATATTCCGGGAAGAACATTGACGGCTTCCGTATTTATTTACGGCGAGATCGAAAGTGACAATCCAACCGGTGCCGCGGCCGTGTCCGTACTGCTCTTAACACTCTCCTTCCTGATCCTCTGGCTCATTAATCTGGTGCAGATGCGGGGGAGAAGACGATGAGGCGACTATTAATCGGACTGACGTTTGCGGTGTTCATTGTACTGCTGATCATCCCGCTTGGACGTATTTTTATTGGTGCATTTGAAGACGGGGCAGGAGGATTCCTGGATGGGCTGTTGCGCCCTGAGGCGCTGCATGCCTTGATGATGACAGGACTTGTTGTACTTGTTGTCACGCTGTTAAATACATTGTTTGGCGTTATGATGGCCATCTATCTGGTTCGCGCCGGATGGCTGAGTGACCGGGTGAAAGGGCTGCTGAACAGCATTGTGGATCTGCCCTATGCCGTATCGCCCGTCATTGGCGGACTGATGATTGTACTACTGCTGGGTCCCAACAGCATTATGGGCGCTTTTTTTGAAGGAATTGGATTTAATGTGGTGTATGCCTTCCCGGGTATGGTCATTGCAACGTTGTTTGTTACTTTTCCACTGATGGTTCGAGAGGTGATGCCTGTCTTGCAGGAGCTTGGATCTCAGCAGGAAGAGGCTGCGTCAACGCTTGGTGCATACGGCTGGAGAACGTTCTGGAGTGTTACCTGGCCTTCCATCCGCTGGGCGGTTGTGTACGGTCTTGTGCTGACGGTTGCCCGCTCGCTTGGGGAATTCGGTGCAGTGCTGGTTGTATCGGGTAACATTATGAACAAAACGCAGACGGCAACAACGCTTGTATATCAGGATGTAGAGAATTTTAACGTAGCTGCCGCAAATGGTGTGGCATTGGTACTGGTTACCTTTTCCGTCGGGTTGCTGCTTATGATGGAATGGGCCAAGAAGCGAAAGGAAGTGCATTGATATGCATGTGGAAGTCCGTGATCTGAACAAACATTTCGGTGATTTTCATGCGGTAAAAGATGTCTCGTTCGATATTGCTAAAGGCCATCTAATCGGTTTGCTGGGACCCAGCGGAGGTGGGAAAACATCCATACTGCGTATGCTGGCAGGGCTGGAGAATCCGGGTTCCGGAGAGATTCGTTTTCACGGAAAAGTCGTAAACCATCTGCCTCCGCAGGAGCGGGGAATCGGATTTGTATTTCAGAACTATGCTTTGTTTAAACATATGACGGTATTTGAAAATATCGCCTTTGGGCTCAAGGTTAAAAAGACACCCAAAGCCCAGATCCGTGATCGGGTCATGGAGTTGGTGGAATTGACGGGGCTGAAAGGTTTCGAACAGCGTTATCCACATCAGTTGTCTGGTGGACAGCGTCAGCGTGTCGCTTTTGCCAGAGCATTAGCTCCGGAGCCACAGCTGCTGCTGCTGGATGAACCTTTTGCCGCCATTGATGCCAAGATCCGTCAGGAATTGCGTTCGTGGCTGAGAGAGCTGATTGAGCGGGTAGGCATCACTTCGATCTTTGTAACCCACGACCAGGATGAAGCGATTGAAGTTGCCGACGAAATCATGATTATCAGCCAAGGGCGCTTAGAGCAGAAAGGTACACCATGGGATATTTACAAAAATCCAGAGACGCCTTTTGTTGCCACATTTATAGGGGAATCTACCGTTGTGGAAGACGCTTCACAGCTTAAGGGCTTCGAACATGCGGTGGAAGGAGAGCGTACACGTGCACTGATCCGGCCTGAGTATATCGAGATCGGTTTGAAAAACGAGTTTAGCATGCTGTCCGCTACTGAAAAGGGGATTGTCAAACACCTTCATTTCCGTGGAAGTGAATGGATGGTGGAAGTGGAAGTTGAGGGCCATAAACTCATTACGTATCGATCCCTGGAGAAAACAACCCTGCAAGTCGGCCAACAGATTCGAGTGCTTGTGCATCGGGCATATCTGTTCAATGATACCCATAGCTGGGTTGTTGAGAACCGATTGAAGGAAGATCCAATGCCGGTCATCATCTAATCAGAACATCATTTAATTCAGGAATGATCCTTATTTTTGGAAAAGAGGGGCTGCCCATGCAGACGAGGAAGAAGAAATTCAACCCTTTATATGTTGTCCTCATACTTCTGCTCGTCTGCATGACCGTTGGATGTAGCAAGCAGGAAGATGTGAGCGGACAGAACGGAACCTCGACGGACGACCAATCCAATACGCTGGTAATCGGTGCTTACAGTGTAGCCAAAGACGCCGTCGGAGAATTGCTGCCCAAATTTCAGGAAGAATGGAAGGCAAAGACCGGACAGACGGTTCACTTTCAGGAATCCTATGAAGCTTCTGGCACACAAGCCAGAGCCATTGTTGGTGGATTCGAAGCTGATGTTGCGCTACTCGCGATGGAAAGTGATATCGACAAGCTGGTCAAAGCCGATTTGGTCAGCTCCAATTGGAAGCAGGCTCCGAATAAAGGCATGATCACCCGTTCCATTGTAGTTCTGGGTACAAGAGCAGGCAACCCGCTGGGGATTCGTGATTTTGAAGATTTAACCAAGCCAGGTGTTAAAGTGCTTTATCCTAATCCCAAGACGTCAGGCGGAGCACAGTGGGACATTAATGCCATCTATGGTGCAGGGTTGAAGTTATCTGAGAAGGAGCAAGGCAAGAAAGATCCTGCCGTGGCCAAAGCTTTTCTGGAAAAAGTACATGAGAATGTCGAGTCACTGGATAAGAGTGGTCGATCCTCCATGGCGGCTTTCGAATATGGCGTGGGTGACGTGATCGTCACGTATGAAAATGAATTGCTTGCCCGGATTGCCAAGGGTGTAAATTATGACATCGTGGTTCCCAAAAACACGATCCTGATTGAAAATCCGGCAGTTGTCGTGGACAAATATGCAGGTAAGCATGGCAATCGTGAATTGGCGGAGGCTTTTGTAGCCTATCTACGAACACCGGAAGCACAGCGCATTTTTGCCAAGCATGGTTTCCGTTCGGTAGACCCTGAAGTGTTTGCAGAGACGAAGTCCTCGTTCCCAACGCCAGAAGGTCTGTTCGATATTAACTACCTCGGCGGATGGGACAAGGTACGCAGTACACTATATTCCAAACGAGGCGTATGGTACCAGGTGTTAGCCGGGTTGTAAGCCCGTACGAGCATCGTCCTGTTATTGAATTTCAGAAGATGAATTGTCATCCAAACCTTCATTTCACGACACAACGTGAGCTGGAGGTTTTTTGCATTGCTAGACAATAATGTTATTTCATTTAAACCCGATAGGTTAAGTTGGAAAAAATCGTTGCAATTTGTCGAATCCTTGCCTATACTATCTAACAGAACGTTAAATTACAGCGAGGGGAAATATCATAATGAAATCGAAAAAAATGTGGCTGTCATTGATGCTGGTTCTGGTTGTGGCAATCATGAGTGCATGCGGAAGCAGCGGTGACGGAACAAGTTCTTCGTCTAATACCGCAGAAAATACAGCAACAACGGATGATGGGCAACCGAAAGACGGAGGAAGCATCATTATTGCCGTTCAGGACGATCCTAAAGTGATGAATCCGATCTACGCGGGTGACCGTGTAACGTTGACGATTGATCAATCCTTATATGCTCCACTGTTCAATGTGAATGATGGCAAAAAAACGTATGTGCTCGCAGAAAGCGACAGCTTCTCTGATGATCACCTGACGTATACATTGAAGCTGAAAGACGGTCTGAAATGGCATGACGGACAGCCTCTGACAGCCGATGATATTGTGTTCACAATGGATAGCATCCTTGATGAGAAACAGCACAGTTCTTCCCGTAGTCAGTATGTTTTTGATGGCAAACCGGTGAAAGTAACCAAGGTCGATGACCTGACGGTGGAATTCAAATTGCCGGAAGTATCTGCTGCTTTCGAAGGAGCATTGGTTTCTTTCTCTCCAATCCCTAAACACATTTTCGAAGGCGAAGCCGATATTGAGAAAAGCGACAAAAACAACAACCCGATCGGTTCCGGTCCGTTCAAGTTCAAGGAATACCGTCCGGGCGAATACGTAACACTGGAACGTTTTGATGACTACTTTGCAGGCAAAGCTCATCTGGATAGCGTGACGTATCGTGTAGCGAAAGATCCAAATGCAGCGAACCTGGCTTTGCAAAACGGCGAGATTCAAATGCGAATGGTCGACACACAGGATTACAACAAATTGAACGACACAGGCAAATTCAACATGCTGACTTACCCGGAAGGCCGCTTGCAATACATGGTGTTCAACCTGAACGTGCCTTCGATGCAAAAGAAAGAAGTTCGTCAAGCCATCGCTTATGCTTTGGATAAAAATGAACTGATCACCGCTTCGTATTCCTCAGCTGATTTTGCTGAACCGGCTCCGTCCATTCTCACACCGGACACGCTGTACCAAACGGATGATGTTGAGAAATACGACTACAACGTAGAAAAAGCAAAACAATTGCTGGCTGATGCAGGCGTTAGCAACTTGAAATTGCGTCTTGCTTACACAAATACGAACAAACCACAAACAAGCCAAGCGCTGTACATTCAGCAAAAGCTGAAAGACGTGGGCATTGAAGTGGAATTGCTGCCGATGGATGGAACAGCTTATGGTAACCGTACATTGGACATGAACAATACAGACTTTGAATTGTCCTTTGGTGGATACATCATGGGTTATGAGCCAGATGCTTATAAATCTCTCTTCTTGAGTGATGCGGCATACAACTACTCCCATTACAAAAATGCCGATTTCGACAAGCTGTGGAATGAAGCAGCCGTTCAAATTGACGAAACTAAACGTGGTGATTTGTACAAACAAATCCAACAAACTGTAGCAAACGAAATGACTGTATACCCAATTGCCTACACGAAAGCTGTAGTGGCTGTGGATAACACATACGGCGGCGTTGAAGATGCAAATCCAAAACCAGTCGTTATGCTTGAAGATCTGTCCAAAATTTATAAAAAATAATCATATAGAATGAACGTATTGTTTGAACCTTCGAGATTCACAAAGAACGTAGAGGGCAGAAAAAATCTGGAGAAACGACGTGTTCGCCTTTATCACTGGATTTCTTCCTCAAGAAAAGGAAATCAAGAAATCCGGGGATAACAGTAATCGGAAGATTGTTCTGCCATCGGAGTGGCCGATGTGAATCCTTGGTTCAATCCACTTGCGTTCATTCTATATAACAAGCCAATAACGCCGGCCGCGAGGCCGGCGTTGATTCGGAGGTGCCCATGTGAACAACTATATTGTCCGAAGGATCGCACAAGCGATCCCTCTTCTTTTTGTAATCTCCATCGTATCGTTCACCTTGATCAAGCTGGCGCCGGGCGATCCGGTGCTTTCCTTTGTTACCCCGAATATGGGGGCAGAAGATGTGGAGCGTATTCGGCAAAACCTCGGTCTTGATCAACCGATGTACGTGCAATATGTCGTATGGCTCAAAAATGTACTGTCTGGCGACCTTGGCTATTCACTGGTGAACCATCGCCCGGTTGCCGAAATGATTGTTGAACGCTTGCCCGCTACATTCGGATTGATGGGGGCATCGCTATTATTATCTTTGCTGATTTCTATTCCGCTGAGCATGATTGCGGGTTCGCGTCAGAACAGTCTGTTTGACCGTGGACTCAGCTTAATCTCGTATATCGGGATATCGATTCCTAGCTTCTGGTTCGGTATGATGCTGATCTATTTCTTTGCAGTAGAGCTGCACTGGTTGCCAAGTATGGGTATGCGAACGGTTGGTATGGACTCCGCATGGGATATTATCAAACACGGCATTTTGCCATGTACCGTATTGACCTTCATGAACGTGTCCGTGTACATGCGGTATATTCGTTCGAATACAATCAGTCAGTTGGAAGAGGACTATGTCCAAATCCAATATGCCTACGGCGCAACCAAAGGAACGGTACTGCTTCGTCATGTACTCAAAAACGTACTGCTGCCTGTAATCACCATTCTCGGTATGTCTTTGCCGGAGCTGATTGCGGGAGCGTTTATTACGGAGTCCGTTTTCTCGTGGCCGGGGATGGGATCTCTCGGGATTTCGGCCGTTCACGGTTTGGATTATCCAATTATTATGGGCATTACGATGATGTCCTCTGTGCTGCTGGTCGTCGGAAACCTGGTAGCTGATATCTTATATGGCGTGGTAGATCCACGAATCAAGACAACGGGGTGAGACAAAAATGAATTCAATGCGCTGGCGTAATTTACGGACGCAGTTCCGACAGCAGAAACTGGGCCTTGCGGCTGTCATCATATTGGGCATCTTTGTACTCGCATCCCTGTTTGCGTTTCTGTCTCCACATGATCCAAATGAAATTGTAGTGATGGAGCGGCTTCAACAGCCGAGTGCAGATCACTGGTTTGGTACGGACGATTACGGACGGGATTATTTGGCTCGGGCGTTATACGGAGGACGAGTGTCTCTCGCCGTAGGTTTCCTGTCGATGGCAATTGCAGTTATTATGGGAACACTGGTAGGGACGGTTAGTGGTTATTTTGGCGGCTGGGTGGATAATACGTTGATGCGTATTGTTGACGTGCTCATGTCGATTCCATCCTTCTTCCTGATGCTGATCCTGAACGCATATCTGAAGCCGGGGATCGGTACGATTATTGTCATTATCGGGGTGCTGAGCTGGATGAATATTGCCCGGATTGTCAGGGCTGAGGCGATGTCGGTCAAGCAGCGGGAATACGTGCTGTATGCGCGTGTATCAGGCCAAAAGCCTGGCCGGATCATCATGAAGCACATCATTCCCAACATTATTCCAACTATTATTGTCGCAGCAACCATCAACATCGCGAGTGCGATCCTGATGGAATCGTCACTAAGCTTCCTCGGACTGGGCGTCAAGCAGCCGAACTCTTCTTGGGGCAGCATGTTGAATGATGCACAGGGCTTTATTAGTGAAGCGCCATATATGGCGATCTTCCCGGGATTGTTTATTTTGCTGACGGTGCTGTCGTTTAACTTCTTGGGGGATGTGTTCCGCGTAGCCTTCGAGCCTAAAGCGAACAAGCGATAGATAATTGTTTACTGTGAAATGTTTTTGCAATATAGAAGTTGTTCTTATCACGTAGTGTTCCAGTGTGAAATTAATCTTTTAACTTATATAATCGACAACCCATATCATGTAAACAACGGGGTGAATACAATGACAGATTTATTATCGGTCAAACAACTGAAAACGTCCTTTGCAACTCGGGAAGGTGAGGTACAGTCCGTCCGGGGTGTGAGTTTTACGTTAAAAGAAGGCGAAGTGGTTGGGCTGGTCGGCGAGTCCGGAAGTGGCAAAAGTGTTACCGCCCGTTCGCTGATTCGGCTGATCCAGTCGCCGGGCCGGATTACGGATGGTCAGATTCTGTTCCGTGGAGAGGATCTGCTGACCAAGTCGGACAAGGAGCTGCGCAAAATCCGGGGCAACCGCATCTCGATGATTTTCCAGGACCCGATGACATCACTTAATCCAGTGGTTCGTGTAGGCAAACAGATGACAGAGGTCATTCGTCGTCACCGGAAAATGGACAAGTCGGCTGCACGCAAGGAAGCGATTGAGTTGCTGCGGCAAGTGGGCATTCCTTCTCCGGAAGAACGGATTGACCAATATCCACACGAGTTCAGCGGAGGCATGAGACAGCGGGTAATGATCGCCATGGCTCTGTCCTGCAAGCCGGAGTTATTGATCGCGGATGAACCGACGACAGCGCTGGATGTGACCATTCAGGCACAGATTTTACAGCTGATGCAGGAACTAAAAGATTCCACGCAGACATCCATTCTGATGATTACGCATGACCTTGGTGTCGTTGCTCAGGTCTGTACCCGAGTGATTGTGATGTACGGTGGACTTATTATGGAAGAGGGGCCAGTGGAGCGTATTTTCGCTCATCCGCAGCATCCGTATACTCAGGGATTGCTGCGCTCCATTCCGAAGCACGGCGAGGAAGGTGGACGCCAGCGGCTGGCAACCATTGAAGGCACACCGCCCAATCTGCTTCATCCGCCAACCGGATGTCCGTTTATGGAACGTTGCCCACACGCCATGGAAGTATGCAAACAGATGCCTAAGTATACCGAGACTGCACCCGGTCATCGAGCGCTATGCTGGTTGCTGGACGATCAAGGTCGGGAACAACAACAAGTACAAACAGGAGCATCGTCAGAGGAGGTGGAGAAATGAGTACAGGAATCGATCAGCGTGAAGTACTGCTGGACGTGCGTGGTTTGAAAAAACATTTTCCGGTACGTGGTGCTGGCAAAGGCAAAGACGTCGTGAAAGCCGTGGATAACGTCAGTTTTCATATTCACAAGGGAGAAACATTTGGACTGGTTGGTGAATCCGGCTGTGGCAAATCAACGACTGGACGCAGCATCGTGAGACTTTATGATGTGACGGACGGAAGCATTATGTTTGGCGGACAGGACGTTGCGAAAATGAATGAACGCCAGTTGAAGCCTTTTCGCAAACGAATGCAGACGATTTTTCAGGACCCCTATTCTTCACTAAATCCGGGTATGAATGTCCTGCAGATTATTAGTGAACCCATGGAAATTCATAATTATGCTTCAAAAGCAGAGATGAAGGGGCGTGCGCTTGACCTAATGAACCGTGTGGGCCTGAAGCCAGAGCACGCGGAGCGTTATCCACATGAATTCAGTGGGGGGCAGCGTCAGCGGATCAGCATTGCCCGTGCATTGTCGGTGAACCCGGAGTTCATTTTGTGTGATGAGCCGTTGTCTGCTCTGGATGTGTCCGTACAGGCACAGGTGGTCAACATGCTTGAAGATTTGCAGGCAGAGCTGGGACTGACCTATTTGTTTATTGCCCATGATTTGTCGATGGTACGCCACATCTCCAATCGAATCGGTGTGATGTATCGCGGTAAGCTGGTGGAAGTGGCACCAACAGAAGAACTGTACCGTAATCCGGTACATCCGTATACCCAGGCATTGCTGGCAGCAATTCCTGTACCTGATCCAACGGTACGGAACGTTATGCCACCGATCTACAGTGGGGATACCGACCCATCCGCTCGGGGACGGGATGAAGAACCGGAGTGGATGGAAGTTTCACCAGGACACTTTGTATCCGGCTATCGTGACAGGATATAATGGATTAGGAATATCATGGAATAACGATATATAGTGACAGGAAGGTGTGAGTTGGATGAGTGCTGAGTTTAAGTTGTCCCAAAATACAGCCATTCGATTGGAACAGGCTCGTAGCAAAGGCATGTCGGATGCAGCTTTGTTGGAAGCGATACAGGCCAAAGATGTTGCTGCTTTTGATGCCGTGTCTGAGGAGCACTACAGATATGATGATCTTTTCTCCTATGCGGACGAGCATGGCGAGAATCTGGAAGGCGCTGTTAAAGACGGCTACCGGATTACCTTTAACACTCGTGGTGGTCTGGGGATCTACTTGGAGAAGTCCTTCGGATTACAGCCGGAGAAAGACTTCACTGTTGGTGAAGGCATCGTAACCGGGTTGAAATTAAAACCGGAGCAGGCAGATGTTTTGGCAAAACGCCTTGCATCAAACTGGGTCATTACCGAATCCAAAGATGTACCTGAGGGCCAAGAGCTGATGTTGAAGCTGCGGGCTTTGGTTTAGTGAAACAACAGACTGTCCCGTTTGCAGTGAATAACTGCGGCGGGATGGTCTTTTTTTTTTGCAAAAATAGAGGTGGGAGATTACAATTTACATATCATTAATCGGATGGAACATAAATTTGGATGTATTGCTTCCGGGATAGAGAGGGGACTTTCATAATGAATCAGCTAACATTTCTGGGAACCGGGGATGCGATGGGTGTTCCGCGGGTGTATTGTGATTGTGACGTTTGCACAGAAGCCCGACTTACGGGGATCAATCGCCGCAAACGTGCTGCTGTTTTGATTCATAGTGATGGCGAGCACGAACCTTTCATGATTGACTGCGGACCGGACTGGAGATCACAGATGGAAGACCAGGGGATGCGGATGGTGCAGACGCTGCTTATCACTCATGCGCATTTTGATCATATTGGAGGCTTGCCCGAATGGGCAGATGCATGTCGATGGTTGGGTGTAAAAGGGCAGTTGTATGCACCACGGGAGGTGATCACGACCATCCAGAGTCAATTTCCATGGCTCGGTCGTCATATGAATTTCCTGGAAACGGATGCGGATATTGAGCTCGGTGGATGGAAGGTGCATTCCTGGAAAGTTTGCCACGGTCATAATGGCTATTCGTATGCGTATCGATTGGAACGTGAAGGATACACCTGGGCGTATTGCTCGGATGCCATTGATCTGAAAGCTGCGGAGAAGCAGCCGCTATACGGGCTCGATCTGCTGGTACTTGGAACGAGCTTTGTTCATGAACTTGCGGAATTCTCCACACGCTCAGTGTACGATATGGTTGAGGCGCAGGAGCTGTTGCAGGATTTAAAACCGGGTCATACCTATTTTACACATATGTCTCACGACGTCGATGTACGCCAGAATTATGATCTGAATCAGGGGATTACGCTGGCACTTACCGGTCTGAAGGTGAAGCTGGGAGAATAGGACAACAATGCTAAAAATAAATTCAGAAGAGCGTATCCTTTGCCGGAGGTTCTTCGTTTACATAGTGTAAGGCAATTACAGCAAGTGAATTGAAGCAAGATCAATCAGGAACCAACAAAGGGGGGCCCCAAACATGGCCTTTGTGAAGTCCGTGGATTGCAGAATCAACAGACCACATAATGATAAACAGGTTGCACCATATAGCCATTCCGGTGTTCAAACCGGATATTCTTTAGAGCAAACGATTGAAGCTGCGCTTCCGAACCTGCTGGGCTCGTTGTACGCCTACTGTATGTCATTAACTGGTTCAGTCTGGGAGACGGAGGATCTGGTTCAGGATACATGTGTTAAAGCATTATCCTCTTCAGCTACCCAAAGAACGGGAATGACAGAGGACATGAACTGGGAAGCCTATCTCATCCGCGTTGCACGCAACACCTGGATTGACGCCATACGGAAGCGTGAGAACTTGGCAAGCAAATTGGAAAGCATGAAGCCATTTATGCAGGAATTTGAGGAAGAAGAGCGATTCGAGGAAGTTGAGTCCGCTGTTCAAATCCTTGTGGATGAACTGCCACCGTGGCAGCGAGCGATATATATGTTACGTGATTTGATGGGATACACGACGGTAGAGACTGCTGAACTGTTGGATACGACGGAAGGGGCGGTCAAAGCTGCCCTAAGTCGTGCCCGCTCTGCTCTGGCGAAAGTGAGGCACAGCCTGAACGAAACGGATTCTGATCAGACGAATCGATTGGAGGAACATCAGCAAAATCGGGAGGAACTGCGCAGTTATTTACTGGCGTTCCGCAGCGGTGATACAGCCCGTTTAATTGATCTATGCCTGAATCAGACCGATGATCCGATGGCTGTGGCGGGAACGATTTTGCAGCAGACTCTGCCGTCTCAATCAATGCAGCCAGTGATGTACAGTTATTCAAGCTCCGGTACGAATTCCATGTCGTATGGGGGAGGATATACGGTCAGCATGGTTGCATAAACCGGGGAGGCAAAATGCATGAACGTGGTACCTTATGTTGTTGAACAGACAGCCCGCGGAGAGCGGAGCTATGATATTTATTCCCGTTTGCTGAAAGATCGGATCATTATGGTGTCCGGGGAAATTGAGGATCAGATGGCCAATGCGATCGTGGCCCAGTTGTTGTTTCTGACCGCAGAGGACCCGGAGAAGGATATCCAGATGTACATCAACAGTCCTGGTGGTTCCGTAACTGCTGGATTCTCCATCTATGACACAATGCAATTCGTGAAACCTGACATTTCCACGATCTGCACAGGCATGGCGGCTAGCTTCGGTACGATCCTGCTGGTTGGTGGAACAAAAGGGAAACGGCTGGCGTTGCCGAACAGTGAAATCATGATTCACCAGCCGCTTGGCGGAACACGGGGGCAGGCCTCGGATATGTTGATTCATGCCAACCGGATTATCCAGCACCGTCAGCGCCTCAACAAGCTGCTTGCCGATCATACGGGACAGCCGATGGATCGGATTGAAAAGGATACCGACAGAGATTATTTCCTGACCGCTGTGGAAGCCGTCGAGTATGGTCTTGTGGATAAGGTGATTTCCAGTACGTAAGAAAAAAAGGTACCATACGTGCCAAGAAACACGACTAAAAAAACAAGGAAAATGAACAACAAAGTAGCCTGGGAGGTCATTCGACTTTTCGGGCTACTTTGCTGTTTTGTCTGTATTGGGAAAAAATTGAATGATTATTGACTCAGCCCATGTATAGTGTATATATTATATATATACACTATACATGGGCTGGATTGAAACCAGTGAGGTGAGAGAACATGAACATACTAATATCAAACGCATCAAGCGATCCCATCTACATGCAGATTCTAACCCAGATTAGACAGAGCATTTTAAGCGGGGAACTGGTTGCAGGGGAGAGTCTCCCCTCCATCCGTCAACTTGCAAAGGATCTGCAGGTCAGTGTAATTACTACCAAACGTGTCTATGAAGAACTTGAGAAAGAGAAACTGATTGATTCTGTCGTAGGCAAAGGCTCCTTTGTTTCCGGGGCCAATCAGGAGTTTATTCGGGAACAGCGGCTGAAACGAATCGAAGATAAAATGCTCGATATCCTTCGTGAGAGCAAGGAACTGGGCATGAGTGTTCAAGATGTAGTTAAGCATTTTACGTTGCTAGTTGAGGAGGAAGAAGCATGATGAACGCAATTGAGTTGCGCAACCTATCCAAAACGTACCCCTTATTCAAGCTGGATCAGATCACTTTGGAAGTAAAACAAGGTTATATTACCGGACTTATCGGCCCGAATGGGGCGGGGAAAAGCACACTGATCAACCTGATCACCGGCTTGATTCATCCGGACTCTGGGAGCATCAAAACATTGGAAAAAGAGATGCCTGCTCAGGAAGTTAACGTTAAAGAACGCATTGGTATTGTTTCAGATGAATGTTTCTATTATGAGCATCTTACGATCCGTGAAATGAAAAGCATGATTGCTCCTTTTTATAAGAAATGGGATGAAAAGCAATTTAACAACTACCTGGAGCAATTCGAATTGTCTCCCAAAAAGAAGATTGAAGAACTGTCCAAAGGCATGAAAATAAAATTTTCACTGGCTATCGCTTTATCTCACGATGCTGAGCTACTCATCATGGATGAGCCTACATCCGGGCTTGATCCTGTGTTTCGTAGAGAACTGCTTGACCTGCTTGCAGATATGATACAGGACGAAACTCGATCCATTATTTTCTCGACTCATATCACGACGGATTTGGAGCGTATAGCAGATTATATTACATTCATTAATAAAGGAAAGATTGTGTTTAATGAAGCAAAGGATGATGTGCTTGAAAGGTACACGATAGTAAAGGGGGACATGAAGCTGCTTGATGCGGACACGCGAGGACAATTCGTCGGAATCCGTGAGACAGCGGTTGGTTTTGAAGGCTTGGCAGATAACAAGGCGGAGGCAGAACGATTATTTGGCAATTATGCTCTTTTACATAGACCCTCCCTCGAAGACCTTATCTATTTTACGGCCAAGGGGGAAAAGCATTATGCTTAACTTGCTTCGCAAAGATTATATCGCTTTGAAAAGCTCGCTATGGTCCATCCTTTTTTATTTTGTTGTATTCAGTGTCGCATTTATCCCGACAGTGGAAATGTCGATGTATTTTGTAGGGATCTATACCGCTTTTGGCTCGATTATGCTTGCAACCATGATTGATATCAAAAACCATAATCATAAATTTCTTGTCACGCTCCCGCTTAGTCGCAGAAACATTGTGCAAGCAAAGTATCTGTCTGCCGTTCTCTATACGCTTTTTGGAGTTTTCGCTTCGTCAGGCGCTCACTGGCTGGTTAACTTTCTTTTTCCCGAACTGAACAAGCCCGACTTTTCGGTACTGGACATCCTGATTTCGATTGGAATGGTGCTGGTTTTAATTTCGATCTATATGCCTCTTTTTTACGCCCTTAGTAAAAAGGGAGCGGGAATAATTAATACGGTTTTCATGATCGTTCTTATTATTTTAGCGCAACCTGTCGCCTCGCTCTTATATATGGCAGGCGAGAACGGAATGGGTCGTGCTTCGGTTTATGTTTTTGTTTCAGTTTGCATTCTTCTGTTGTTCATTGTCTCCTATTTTGTAACGGTCCGACTGTTTGCAAGGAAAGATCTATAGGATGGATGAAGAAGAATTTCAATAAAAAAACTTTAAAACTTACTTTGCCAGTCGAGAACAGCAGAACAGCAGCCCAAAAAGTAAAGTCGCCAAACGGCGACTTTTTGTGTTACAGAAGATTTAAAATTTGTGACCTGCCAGACAAGCTATCGTTAATCTGCAAATGCAGATTTTGCAAACGTATCATCACGTATTTTCAGCCAACGCAATGAGTCTGCTCATGCCTTCTCGGATTTGCTGCTCGTGAGCATAGGAGAAGGAGAGACGCAGCTTGCGACTGGCGTTCGCATCGGAAGGATCGAATACCGTTCCCGGCACAAAAGCGACGGAATGCTCCATGCATCGGTGAAGCAAGCGCCCCGTATCTACACCTTCCGGAAGCTCCGCCCAGATGTTGAGTCCACCCTCAGGACGAGTCCACGTCCAATTGGTTTGTTGAAGGCACTGTTCCATTACTTCCATCCGCAGTTGAATGGCGGTACGCAGCTTGGACAAGTGCTGGTGCATGCGTGGGGACTGGAAATAACGGAGGAAAAGCTTCTGGTTCAGCAGAGGTGATCCGTTATCTGTCAGTGCTTTTACGGCTTGTAATCCTGGCATGAACCGGGGACGGCACATAATGGCGGCAATCCTCAGACCCGGCACGACATATTTGCTATAGCTGCGAATATAGAGTGTATGACCTGTAGTATCGTATGTGAAGATTGGCGCGGGAGGCTTTTCCTTGAAATAGATATCATAGGTGCTGTCGTCTTCCACCAGAAAACATCCGTACTGTTCTGCCAGTTCAGGTAGCTGTTTGCGCTGCTCGGTCGGAATATTGATGCCCGTAGGGTTTTGGAAGGTCGGCGTCATATAAAATACTCTCGGCTTTTCCTGCTTCATCAGGCGTTCAATCTGTTCCAGATCGTAGCCATGAGGATGAATATCCGTAAAAATTAACTTGGCACCTTGTTTGCGGAAAATTTCCATCGCAGGGCCATACGTTGGCCTCTCCATGAGCACACGGTCACCGGGTCTGACGAGACTGCGGGAGATCACATCAATGGCTTGCTGTGCCCCGGAAGTGATCAGCACTTCATCAGCCGAGATGTAGAAACGTTCTCTCGTCGTCAGATGGCTTGCCAAGGCACTACGCAGCTCCAGATCTCCTTGAATCGTGGAATACGTCCCAAGCAGACGGGGATATAAATCCAGCAAATCCCGCATTAATTCTCCCCAATATCGGTTTGGCAGCAGGGCGGGGTCGATCAATGATTTGGAAAATTGGTATTCCGCCTCAAGGGATTGCACGCGGGCAAGTGAATCCCAATGCAACCAGGCAGAGACTGCCGGGTCATCGGCCTGATCTGTCACGGGAGAAGGGTCAGCAGGGCTGACATAATAACCGGACTTATCCTTGACGTAAACGTTCCCCCGTTCCTTTAATTCCTGATAGGCCTTAAAAACGGTGAGGCGATGTACACCGAGCAGCTCGGACAGGCTCCGCACGGACGGCAGCTTCTCATGCTCTTTCCACTCTCCGGCTTCGATCCGTACAACCAGATAATGTACCACTTGCTCATATAGTTTCAGGCTGTTATCTGTCATCATAATGGCTTTGCCCACCCGGCTCACGCTCCTTTTGAACTCCATTGTAACAGCAAACGGGAACTAACTGTTCTGTTTTATTCATTCTGTTCTGTGGACAGTGCTATATGATGGAGAACAGATGAAGGAGGGGCTAGCATGGTTGCAGTAGCATTTACCGTAATGTGTCTTATTTTTGGAACAACGTTTCTAGCGATTAAAATTGGCGTGGAGGCAGGCATGCCGCCTTTTCTGTCGGCCGGACTACGCTTTATCATTGCAGGTGCTCTAATGTTTGCATGGATGTGGATGAAAGGGAAAGTGAACTTGTCTTTATTATGGCGGAAAGAGATGCTCTTGACGGGTGCGGGACTCACGTTCGGGACCTTTGCGACTTTGTATTGGGCTGAGCAATATGTGAGCTCGGGTGTTGGCGCGATTCTGTCAGCAACAGGTCCACTGATGATTATGGTGATGCAGACAGCGCTGTTGCGTCAAAAAACGTCTGCACGCATGATTGCGGGCTGCCTGATCGGTTTTGCTGGAGTTATCCTCGTCGTGTTGCCGGGTGTATCGATTGGTGGTAGTTCCCTGTGGCTTTGGGGCTGTATTGCCGTATTGGTGGGTGAAGTCTGTTACTCGGCAGGTGCGTTGTACTCCAAAAAGGTCATTAACCAGTTTAAGGAGGCTAATCCTGTAGCGATCAATGCGGTGCAAATGATGTACGGAGGTGTACTGTTATCTGCGCTTTCGGCGGTGACCGAATCGTGGAGCACAACTGGACTGGATTGGATGCCGACGGTATCATCCCTGATCTATCTGACGGTAATCGGTTCGATGGTCGGGCACAGCTTGTTCTACTGGATCATGTCTCGTACCAACCCGTTATTCCCAGCGACCTGGTTATACATTTCCCCTCCGATTGCGGTCGGGCTTGGGGCGGTTCTCTACAATGAGCATGTAAGCTGGATTACCTGGTTGGGAGTTGCTCTAATCGTTTCAGGTTTGCTGGCGATGAATGAAAAAGTAATGAACTTGCTGAAGAGGGGCAAACGCACAACTTCAACTTCATTGGGTCAGACTTCCAAATTCATGGTAAAATAGGGAATATATATTTTATGCAGGAATGAGGCGAGACATCCATTTGAATAGACAGGGGATCGGTGCTGTTTTATTGTTTGCGGGAATCGTGCTCTATGGCATGATCCATATTGGGACCATTATTCATTTACCGGACGTAACGATCTGGTTCAATCAATGGGGCCGTTATCTGCAAGCCACTTTTGAAACGGGTGGCATCATTGGACTTATCTTGGCCATTCTTTTATTCATTATAGGAGTAACACTCCTGCTTCCTAGGCCATTGGCCGATTTATCCAAAGGGAGAGTAATGAAGGAGATCAGTGAGCGGAATCGTGAATTTGACGAGAAGTATGGCAAAATAGAATAATTAACAGTTTTATTACAGAAACAGCCCTGCACAAGCGATTCATCACCGTGCAGGGCTGTTTCATTGTATCTTGAAATAACATGTTTTATATGGACTCGACCTCTTAAAAGCTTACTCTGCGTTCAGTACAAACTTCTCAATCACTTGCTTCACGCCGTCTTCGTTATTGCTCGCGGTAATGTAATCTGCCAGCTCTTTCAGAGCAGGGATCGCATTCCCCATCGCTACACCAAGACCAGCGACTTCTAACATCTCATGGTCATTCCAGGAATCCCCGATGGCAATGCACTCGCTCAATTGGTGACCGAAGTGATCTGCCAGGAAGGTTAGTGCATGGCCTTTCGTTCCTTCGCGGTGCATGATTTCAAGGAAGTATGGCTTGGACTTGGTGATGTGTACTTCTGATCCGAGCAGTTCGCGCAGGGCAACCGCAACCTCATCCAAGTAATCCGGCTCATCGATGATGAGCAGTTTCGGTGTTTTTTGCTCGATCACTTTGATGAAATCCGGTTCGATGTGGTACTGAGTGCCATTCAGTTTGGCGTAGTCACGCAGCTTGTCGTTTTCTTCACGGGCGAAAAGTTTGTCGTCAATGTACGTCTGCAGGTGCAGATTATGCTCCAGGCAGTAGTCGTACAATTTGCGGGAAGCGTCCTGTGGAACGTAGCGTTCGTAGAGTACTTTTTCGTCCAGCAAGTTTTTCACCAAAGCGCCTTGATACGTAATGATTGGCACGTTCAGCTTCGTTTGGCGAGCGAGTGCTTGTGCAGAAGCATAGGCACGTCCGGTTGCCAGTGTTACAACGACACCATGAGCTACCGCTTGTTCCAGGGCAGTCTGTGTTGCAGGCGTTACTTCCTTGTTATCGTTGATCAGGGTATCATCAATGTCAATTGCGATTAATTTGTAGGTCATCTGTGTTTCTCTCCTTTTTTATCTGTATCTATAACAACGAACGAATAGATAGCATTACACGAGACCACTCCGACTGCAGATTCATCTTTCGATCGCTGTTATCCCCGGATTTCATTGAATCCATCCCCCAGAGGGGAAATCCGGGGATAAAGGCGAACGCTTCGCTTCTTCAGATTGATTCTGCCTTCTCCGTTAACGTGTAATTCTGGAATTCGTTCTAAAATTATACTCACATCTAAATTTTATTCTTCAAGGAAAATGAGGCCAATAAAGTCCTCCAGCTCCAGGTTACCGAAGTAATGTTTTACATCCAGACCCTCAAGTGCAGTACGCACCTCAGATTCCTCGTAACGCTTGCCACGCAGCATATCTTCGATATCCGCCACATCGCCTACGCCGAAGAAATCACCAAAGATTTTGATATCTTCAATCCGTCCATCTTTGATATTCATGCGCAGATCAATGATGCCGACAGGGAATTTACGTGTATGCTTCACATTGCTTTCCGGGGAAAGCCCGTAGTTCCAGTCCCAATTGTTATAACGCTCAGCAGAGATTTCGTTGATCTTGTCCCAATCTTTCTCTGTGAGTTCATATTGAGGAACATCTTGTGGCTCCATGCGGAAAATGTGACGCAGCAGCTCGTCCCGGAATTGTTCAATGGTCAGATTGCTGTCGATCAGATCACGAATATTGGCAACACGGCTGCGTACGGATTTGGTGCTCTTGGACTTGAACTTCTCCGGATTAACGTTGAGTGAAGCCTGAACGTGGTCGAGATTCAGGTTAAACATCAATGTGCCATGACTGAACATGCGGCCACGCGTAGAGAATTGGGCATTGCCCGAAATTTTCTTCTCTCCGACTTGCAGATCGTTGCGTCCCGTCAATTCGGCATTAACCCCAAGCTCTTGCAGGGCTTCCACCACAGGCTGTGTGAATTTGCGGAAATTATGGAAGGATTGTCCGTCATCCTTGGTAATAAAGCTGAAATTGAGGTTGCCCAGATCGTGATAAACGGCTCCGCCTCCCGAAAGACGACGTACGACTTGAACACCGTTATCCTGAACATACTCAATGTTGATCTCTTCAATGGTATTCTGGTGTTTTCCGATAATAATGGACGGGCGGTTGATGTAAAACAGCAAGTAACTGTCATCCATCGGCAGATGCTTCAGAATGTATTCCTCAATGGCGAGGTTTACAGAAGGATCTGTAATGCCCTGGTTATCAACAAACAGCATGGTCATTCCTCCATTAATGTATGTGAGGGATGCATATCCCTTATGTAGTGATGCTTTACGGAATCGAAATTCCTTCTCTATTGTAAACGAATTGTCGAAAGGACACAAAGAAATTGAAGCCGCAAAGGGCTTGAATAGCCAAATCAGGATTGACCCCTGCCTGCCACCACATCCATAATAAAAAGGACATGCAGAAAGGATGACGGACAGGATGACCGGTTTAATTGAAGTTTTCGGACATGGCGGTGATGTGGAGACGGCCGCGGCACGTTTTGGAGGGAATCCTGCGGATTTCCTCGATTTTAGCGCAAACATAAATCCTTTGGGTCCACCTCGGGAAGTACTGGAGGCTCTGGAGCAAGGATTACATATGGTACTTCGTTACCCCGATCCGGGCCATCGGGCGTTCAAAATGTTGCTTAGTGACCGACTGGGTTTAACCCCGGATCACATATCTGTGGGCAATGGGGCGGCGGAAAGTATGGCTCTAATCTTACTTGGACTCGCGCCTCGTAGAGTAGGTACGGTAGAGCCCGGCTTTTCAGAGTACAGTGCATTATCCAGACAATTTGGAGCAGAAGTCCACCATGTTCAAGGACGGGAAGAGCTGGACTGGCGAGCAGAACCGGAAGATATTGAGAAGCTGATGGAGCGGGTGGACCTGCTATTCCTTGGACAGCCCAACAACCCCAATGGGGTACAGTATCCGGTGGACGTTCTGCAACGGCTTGCTCGTAAAGCAGAGACAACAGGCACAATATTGGTTGTCGATGAGGCATTTATCGATTTTATTGCTGAATCACAGCGGCAATCGCTGGCGTCCAGCTTGAAAGAGTATCCGCAAGTGATCATCATTCGTTCAATGACCAAGTTTTATGCGATACCAGGCCTGCGTCTGGGTTATGCGATGGGGCGTCCCGAACTGATCCGTGCCATGACAGAGAAACAAGTCACCTGGAGTGTGAATGGGCTGGCACTGATCGCAGGAGAAGCCTGTTTGCGCAGCGGAGAGGATTTTGAACAGGAGACATTGGCACTGGTTTCACACGAGCGGGGGAGATTAACGGAAGGCCTGAAGGCTTTGGGATGTAAGGTGACGCGAGGGGAAGCGAACTTTATACTGGTAGCTCTGCCAGAGCCGTGGACAGCGACGTCCATCCAGGCTGCCCTCGGTGAACGCGGTATACTGATCCGAAGCTGCGCAATGTATCCCGGACTTGGGGAACGACATGTACGTTTTGCGGTCAAGGACGCGGAGGCTAACGGACGTTTGCTGGAAACGATAGGAAATGTAATTACGTCTAATCCGACAACCGGATTAGAGGCAGGGGGACAAAGCGATGGCACTGCCATTCTATAATTATTATTCCCATGTACAAAAGGACCAAAATGAATACAGATCTTCTGTATGGCCAGGATTATTCGTCTCTGCACATGAACGGCATATTAAAGCGTCCAGCCCCTCTGTTGTAACAGCACTCTCCAGTGCCGTGTATGAGGGCGGCATGATTGAACTGGATCGTATATTCAACATCTATGTGGACAAACATTATCGCTGTGACGATCCACCACGTGATATTGCTGATCTGTTGAGTGAATGGCAGGAGCAGCAGGATCAATGTGCCGGTCTTCTGACTGCCGTTCGATTGGAGCACACAGCGATCCAGGAATGCGAAAGTGATGAGTTCGGATTACTTTGCTGCACTACAGCAGGGGTATCCAATGCTGCACGGGCGGGTTCTGCAAGAACCGTGTTTGATGCTGCGGGGAATGAGATGAGCAATGGGACGGTGTCCCAGAAAATTGGGAAGGTTTCGACTTCAACCTATACTCCCGGTACGATCAATATCATGTTGTGGATGAATGGGCGTATGACTGCTGGAGCGATGGTGAATGCCATTCAGACTGCGGTAGAGGCGAAGGCCGCTGCGTTAGCTGATTTCGGTGTGGCCGATTCAGAGAATGGTCTAACCGCAACCGGAACAACAACGGATGCCATCGTACTCGCGGTAAGCCAGGCTGAAGTAAATAAACCGCTCATCAGTTACGCCGGGACGGCTACGGTCATGGGTGCAGCGATCGGCAGGCTGGTGTATGAGACGATAATGGAAAGCCTGAAAGCCGCGCAGGAGTGGAAAGAGAGGAATAACAAGCAATGACATCTCTGCTGATTCAATGGGCTTCTTGGCCGATCTGGACGGGAATGGCTGGAGCCTGGATTATTGTAGGAGCATACATATTGGATCGCTGCATCGGAGATCCACGCTGGATTCCCCATCCGGTGATTGGCATGGGAAAGGCCATCTCTGCACTGGAGCGAGCGATAAGGTCGCGGGTGGATTCGAACCAGGCTCTCCAAAGAGCTGGCGTTTTATTTCCACTTTTGATTGCAGGCGGTTCTTTTGCACTGACTTGGGGATTAATCTATGTGCTGGGTCTTATACATCCCGTTGTTGCGGTTGTGGCAGAAGTGGTGTTAATCGCAACCACCATTGCCTCGAAAGGTTTGAAGGATGCAGGTATGGAAGTTTACCGCCATTTAAGTCAACAGGATTGGCCTGCGGCGAGACGTTCACTGGGTATGATTGTAGGACGTGATACGGCTCATCTGGATGAACCGGAGATTGTGCGAGGAACGGTGGAGACTGTGGCGGAAAATATCGTGGATGCAATCGTCTCTCCACTGTTCTATGCCCTGATTGGTGGTGCACCACTTGCCATGGCCTATCGGGCGGTGAATACACTGGACTCCATGGTGGGTTATAAAAATGAAAAATATCTGCATCTCGGCTGGGCGTCTGCCCGTCTGGATGATTGGGCCAACTGGATTCCCGCACGTCTTACTGCCTTGCTGTTAATTATGGGAGCCTGGTTCATGAAGATGGATGCCAGAGGGGCAGCACGCATGGTGTCCCGGGATGCACGACTGCACCCAAGCCCGAATAGCGGTTTTCCCGAGTCAGCGGTGGCCGGAGCGCTGGGCATAAGACTTGGTGGACATAACGTATATCACGGCGTTGCTTCATTTCGCGCATATATGGGCGAGCCTACAAGACGGATGGAAGCAGAAGATATTGTACGAACAACACGGCTTATGTTCTGGTCGGCAGGTTCTTTTGTTTTATTATGTTGGTTGGTCACCTTCGGGATATGGTCTGCTGGAGGTGCACTGTTATGGAGATAGAAGCTGGACATGGTGGCATGCAAAGCCGTGAGATTATTTTGATACGTCATGGTACAACGGCGTGGAACTTGGAAAAAAGGTATCTTGGGCATACTGACATCGGACTGTTGCCTGAGGCAAAGCAGGAGCTATCTTCACTGCGTGAGCAGTGTAGCGATATCACATGCGACGCCTTGTATTGCAGTGATATGCTGCGTTGTCAGCAGACACTTTCACACATTGCATCGTCCCAAATGGGACAGGCCAAGCTTGATGCCCGACTAAGGGAGATCGACTTTGGTCAGTGGGAGGGGTTGACCTACGATCAGCTCAAGGACAATCCGCAGTACCGAGACTGGATCGATGCGCCGCATGAGGTAACGCCACCGAGTGGCGAGCCTTGGACAGCATTTGCAGCGCGGATTGATTCATTTATGGAAGAGTGTCTGATGTCCTTTTCACCAATACTGCACTCTCGCAGCATAAACGTGCCAAAAGTAGCCGTGATTACGCATGGCGGTGTTATTCGTTATATTGTGTCACGTCTCATTCCGAATCAAGATTTCTGGGATACGCAGGTAGTACCAGGACAAGCGATAAAGATCCGGCTGGCTGGCGATGGGGATAGCTGGGTTGGAACCAGATTGACTTTTCCGTAAATCGGGTTGTAAGGATGTACAATATAACCTATAATCACAACAGAAGTGTGACTTAGCAAGTGCATCATCGGATGGAGGCTCAACAAGCCCTGCCAACGATGCAGGATGCTCACTTGAATGGTTAAACAATATTAGCGACCATGGGTCCCGAGTGCATGCAGTAATGTTTCATGCTTTTATATAAGGCGATGAACGGCAAACGGGTGAAATAGGGAAGCCGGTGTAAATCCGGCACGGTCCCGCCACTGTAAATCAGGATGAATTCCTGTAAGTCAGGTTACCTGCCCTGGACGTATAAACCGGTGTTCCTTCGAGGAAAGGACAGCGTTTCGGGCAGTTCTCTGTGCATATACAGCGCCAAGCTGATCATGCACAGATCGCCACATGCGAGACGTCATCCCTGATCCTGACCCAAGGATTGGGGATTTTATTTTTTCGGAACACAAATTCAAGCGGAATTGGGACAGGAGCACTACTCACTAGAATGGATAGAGAAGGGGAGAATGAACACAATGAATTTCAAGACATGGAAAGGCGTAGCGTCACTGCTGAGCGCAGCGATGCTGGCACTGACGTTGGCCGGATGTGGTACAACAACAAACGAGGGTACAGGAACCTCGCAACCTGCACAGGAGCAATCCCAGGAACAGGCTAAAACAGATCTCAAAACACAATATCCACTCACGGTTACAGATGCTACGGGTGAATCGTTTACCTTTGACAAAGCACCAGCCAAAATCGTATCCGTATCTCCGGCTGAAACGGAATCCCTGTTCGCACTCGGATTGGACGAGCAGATCGTAGGGGTATCCGACTATGACGACTATCCGGAAGCAGCAACAAAGAAACCAAAAATGGGCGGCATAACAAAGCCTAATGAAGAGTCGATCATTGCAGCTGAAGCTGACATCGTATTTACAGGTATCTCGATGAGCAAAGAGTCGGTGAAGAAACTGCGCGATCTGGGCATTACCATTTTCAAAACAGATCCTAAATCAGTGGATGATGTGATGAATAACATTGAAACTTTTGGTGAAATCACGGATCATCAGGAAAAAGCACAGGAGATCATCACCCAGATGAAAAAAGATGTGGCTGATGTAACTGAAGCTGTGAAGGCAGTTAAACCAGAAGAAAAGAAAAAAGTATACGTTGAATTCTCCCCAGGCTGGACTGTGGGTAAAGGCGAATTCATGGATGAATTGATCACACTTGCCGGAGGAAACAACGTAGCTTCCGACTTGACTGGCTGGAATCAGATTAATGAAGAGAACATTATTGCTTCTAACCCGGACGTCATTCTATATGCGAACGATGTCATTGATGAAAATTCCAAAACATTGGATCAAATCATCAAAGCACGCAGCGGATGGGATCAAATCACGGCTGTGAAAAACGATGCAGTCATCGGTCTGGATGCCAACCTGTTGAGCCGTCCGGGACCACGGGTAACCCAAGGTCTGAAAGAAGTAGCCAAAGCGATCTATCCTGATCTGTTCAAATGAGTAAAAAGCTGGCAGTGTACGGAACGGCCGGAATTGTGCTGCTTGTGTTAACCGTGCTCATCTGCACGGGCATCGGTTCGGTTGCCCTGCCTGTCCGGGACATTGCGGGCATCTTGCTTCATCGCATTCCCTGGCTGGGCGACTGGATTGTTCCTGACTGGAATACGGCAGCAGAACAGATTATATGGAAGGTCAGATTCCCACGTGTACTGCTTGCCGTGCTTGTAGGTGCATCGCTGGCGATTGCTGGAACTGGATTCCAGGGGGTTCTTCGTAACCCTCTGGCTGATCCGTTTACCCTGGGCGTATCGTCCGGTGCATCGGTAGGTGCGGCTTTTCTGATTTTTTTCGGATTGCAGTATGCGCTGATTGGGATCTGGACTCTGCCATTGGTCGCGTTTCTGACGGGAGTAATCACATTGTGGTTTGTGCTGGCCCTCGCTCGTGAGGGACGCAAAATACCGACACACAGCCTCATTCTGGCTGGCGTGGTCATGCAAAGTTTCCTGGGAGCAGTCGTCTCCTTCCTGTCGACCATGTCGAAACAGACAATCACTGAAATTATATACTGGACGATGGGAAGTCTGGCACTGCGTGGGTGGTCGTATACGGCCATCCTTTTCCCGTATTTTGTACTGGGGCTGATTTTCCTCTGGAGCCGTGCGCGTTCGTTGAATGTGCTTGCCTTGGGGGAACGACAGGCTGCTCATATCGGGGTTAAGGTGGATGGATTGAAGCTGTCGGTGTTAGCTGTGGGTACGCTGCTTACGGCAGGCGCTGTCTCCGTATCGGGCGTGATTGGCTTCGTCGGATTGGTCATTCCGCATATTCTTCGGCTCATCGTCGGACCTGATTATCGATTGCTGGTGCCTTTGTCCGCGATTGGGGGAGCCATCTTCATGGTCTGGGCAGATACGATTGCACGCTCATTGCTGGCCCCAACCGAAATTCCGCTGGGTGTGGTTACGGCTTTCGTTGGAGCGCCATTCTTCGCGTATCTGCTACACCGGAACAAAAAGCTGCGGAAGGGGATGATGCCATGAGCACATTCATGAAAACAGACCTTACCGAGAGCCGGCCGATGATAGAGGTCACGGAAGCTGGTAAAATGTATGGTAACCATCGGGCTCTGCATGCAGTGGACTGGAAAGTCAAAGAGGGTGAATGGTGGGGCGTTGTTGGTCCAAACGGCAGTGGCAAATCGACCCTGATTCAGCTACTTGCCGGAACCGAACAGCCGAACGCAGGCAGCATACAGATTGATGGACGCGACATTTCCTCATACACCCGTAAAGATTTGTCACGTATGATTGCGGTCTTGCAGCAGGATGGTCTGCCGGCCATCTCTTATCCCGTAAGAGATGTTGTCGAGATGGGACGTTACCCTTATCAGAACTGGCTTGGCAAAGAAACGTCGGATGGAGCAGCAGTAGTTGATAAGGTGTTAGAGGAGTTGGGTCTGAGTGACATGGCCGAACGACCTTTGGATGCACTGAGTGGCGGACAACGGCAGCGGGTTGCGCTTGCCAAAGTCATGGCTCAGGAACCCAGGCTATTATTGCTTGACGAGCCAACCACCTTTCTCGATATCAAATATCAATTGCAATTCATGGAGTTATTATCAGCGTGGCGTCAAAAAAATCATATTACGATTGTGGCGGTGCTGCATGATCTGAACCTGGCCGCACAATTTTGCGATCATATTCTGGCGCTGCGTGACGGGACTTGTGTAGGCAGTGGCACACCCCATTCGTTGATGACGGAAGAGAACATCCGGGAGATCTTCCGGGTGAGCCCGGCCATGGTGAATCATCCCGACAATGGATTGCCACAGCTTTTGCTAAGACGAGAGAAGAAATGAATGAAGCGGGGGATACCCTATATTTTAATAAAGGAAGTGCTGGCTGTATGAATAATGAACAGGTGTTGGAACGGTTAATGGGTCGGATCGTGGGTCCACATGAGGCAGTTGCGGCTGAAGCTTCCGCGCATGTGGATGCATTGACGAAGCCACCCGGCAGTCTGGGCAAGCTTGAACAGCTAGTTATTCGTCTGGCGGGGATCACCGGTGAGGCTCGGCCTTGCTTTGATCGAAGAGCTGTCATCGTTATGGCTGCGGATCATGGGGTGGTTGAAGAAGGGATTAGCGCTTTTCCTGCTGAGGTAACGCCGCAGATGGTCCTGAATTTCCTAGCAGGGGGAGCGGCTGTCAATGTACTTGCGCGCCACGCTGGAGCTCATGTGATCTGTGTGGATATCGGGGTGAATGCGGATCTGGATCATCCAGACCTGGTCTCCCGTAAAGTCCGTAAAGGAACAGCCAACATGGCGAAGGGTGCTGCCATGACCCGGGGCGAGGCGATTCAGGCCATTCTTGCAGGAGCTGAAGTGGTCTCCACCGAGGTTGCGAAGGGAACGCAGTTGTTTGTGACCGGAGAGATGGGAATCGGTAATACAACCGCTAGCGCTGCGGTGATGTGTGCATTAACCGGAACAGCACCTGCTTCAGCGGTTGGTCGGGGAACAGGGGTGGATGATGCCGGTTTGCAGCGCAAAGCCGCAGTAGTCAGCCAAGCCCTCAGCGTGAATGCTCCGGATGTAGACGATGCACTCGATGTACTGTGCAAAGTGGGCGGACTGGAGATTGCCGGACTGACAGGCGTGATTCTCGCTGCTGCTGCAAACGGATGCCCGGTTGTCGTGGATGGATTTATCTCCACCGCTGCCGCGTTGATTGCGAGTCATCTTGCTCCGCTCAGCACAGAATACATGATTGCTTCCCACACATCGCATGAAAGTGGACATGCAGCGTTGCTGCGTGAGCTTGGTCTGAAGCCCATGCTTGATCTGGACATGCGACTGGGTGAAGGTACCGGAGGCGTTCTTAGTCTTCATCTGATTGATGCGTCATGCCGCATTCTAAATGAGATGGCGACATTTGCAAGTGCAGGGGTATCTGGTGGCACGAACGAGACGAACGAGACTCAACCTACGGAGTCTTCATCAGACTCTGCTGATTCATCTGTTCAAGGGGAGTTATCCTCATGAGTGTTCTCGTGACGGGCGGGGCACGAAGTGGCAAAAGTTCATTTGCCGAGCGTCTCTGTATGCAGCGATCCTCTGAGGCTTGGTATGTCGCTACGGCTCAAGCTTATGATGACGAGATGCGTGAGCGTATACGTCTGCATCAGAGCCAGCGGGATGAAGCAGGATATCTATGGCATACGGTGGAGGAACCGCTGGCATTGTCTGAGTTAATTACACAAATGGGAGAGTCCCATACAGGTACGTCTGCACCAACCGTTCTGGTCGATTGTCTGACACTGTGGCTCAGTAATGTACTGTTAGCGCATGAACATGAACCGGTGCAGGTGCTGTACGATCATATGGACGCGCTGGTAGCGGCCATCCATTCGTATCCGGGTCTGCTCGTGCTTGTCACCAATGAAGTAGGGGACGGTATTGTGCCGGAGTATGCGCTGGGCAGAAGATATCGGGATCTGGCGGGCATTCTCAATCAGCGGATTGCAGCGATTTGCCGCGAAGTGTTTCTGGTGACAGTGGGCATTGCGATTGAGCTGAAAAGCAGGGAGTATCGTTTATGAGTAAAGGCGATCTTGAACAAAAACATGCGGCTGCGGCCGCTTTTCAATTTCTGTCCCGTTTCCCGGTAAAAATGCAGCTTGATTTCGCCCCGCCAATATTGCGGGAGAGTGTAGTATATTACCCGCTGGTTGGTGCGATCATCGGATTATGCGTCTGGCTGGGCGGAGCCCTGATGGGTGCACTGCTTCCATCGTTTCCGGCAGCGGTGTTAACCTTGACGTTATGGGTATGGCTAACCGGAGGCCTTCATCTGGATGGCTGGATGGATACGGCAGATGGGCTACTCAGTTATCGAACCCGTGAGCGAATGCTGGAGATTATGAAAGACAGTCGTGTGGGGGCCATGGGCGTAATCGCCTGTGTCCTGCTGTTGATGATGAAAGCAGCATTGATTGCTGACTTTATCGCTCGTGGCAACTGGGCCTATGGAGCTTTACTCATCCTGCCGATGATCTGGAGCCGTTGGTTCATGGTGTATGCCATGGCGGCTTGGCCGAATGCACGCAAGGACGACGGACTCGCTGTCCTGTTCAAGGGATTGGGTGAACGGAGGGAAGTCCAGCGTGCACGCAGCTCTGCGGTAGGACTATCCATTCTGGCAGGTGTGATCACATGGGCAGTTGTATGGATCTTCCAGCCGGATACAGCCATGTTTCAGGTACTGGCGACGGAGAATGGATTGGGGACGTTACCATGGTGGCTGTATCCTGTTGCAGCGATCATAGTGGTGCCGCTGGCTGGTTATGTAATTGGCAAATTCGTTGCCGGGCGTATCAGTGAAAGGCTGGGTGGACTAACAGGGGACACGTATGGAGCCATGAATGAATTGCTGGAAGCCGCCCTGTTAACCGTACTTATTCTGTTGCAGGGATTCTTTTTGATATAACGCTGAGAGTGGAGGTGAGGGAACGTGGAAGATACTTCTGCACAAACGTCCGAACAAACGGCAGCAGTATTAATGCTGCAAGGGACGGCATCGGATGTGGGGAAAAGTGTAATTACGACGGCCTTATGCCGAATATTCAAGCAGGATGGCTTCAGGCCGGCTCCGTTCAAATCACAGAACATGGCACTGAATTCTTACGTCACGGAAGACGGCAAGGAAATCGGAAGAGCCCAGGGAGCGCAAGCCGAGGCATGCGGCATTGAAGCGACGACGGATATGAATCCGATCCTGATCAAGCCGGTTCGGGATATGCATTCCCAGATTGTCGTGCACGGTGTGCCTCTTACACAGATGAGTGCATGGGACTACCGGCAGCATTTCCTACCCGAAGCCAAACAAACGGTCATGGATGCACTGAATCGGTTGCGCGCGACGTATGATATTGTGCTGATGGAAGGTGCAGGCAGTCCTGCGGAGATCAATCTGAAGGATCGGGATATCGTTAACATGAATCTGGCGGGCTGGGCGGATGCTCCGGTTATTCTGATCTCGGATATTGATCGTGGTGGTGTCTTTGCCTCCATTGTAGGTACACTGGAGCTGCTTGAGCCGCACGAGGTTCAGCGTGTAAAAGGATTCATCATCAACAAGTTTCGTGGAGATCTGTCCTTGCTGCAGCCTGGGTTGGACTGGCTTGAAGAACGGACAGGTATTCCCGTATTAGGCGTATTGCCTTACATAAGCGATATTCAGATTGAAGCGGAAGACTCCGTGGTACTGGATTCCATGCGACACGGCAAATCCGGTCAGCAGGAGCTGGACCTTGCGGTAATTCGTTATCCGCGTATTTCCAACTTTACAGACTTTGATGCCCTTTCCAGGGAGCCGGATGTGAATGTGCGATACGTGACTTCTCCCGATGAACTAGGGTATCCCGACGCCATTCTGCTTCCGGGTACGAAGGATACGATCGGTGATCTGACATTTCTGCGTGCGTCAGGACTGGAGCAAGCGATTGCCAGCCAGACGGAGCGTGAACACGTTCAGCTTGTCGGGATATGTGGTGGATATCAGATGCTCGGTCAGCATCTCAAAGATCCATTTGCGGTAGAAGCGAATCAGATCCAGGAAGCCCATGGATTGGGATGGCTACCCATATCGACAACCTTTCTGCAGAACAAACAAACGGTAAGAGCCTCTGGGCATGTACACGGTCTTCATCCAATTCGTTTACCCAAGGAAAGTGATGCAGCAAACTCGTTGCCGATCAATGGATACGAGATTCATATGGGTGTTACCGAGTGTATTGAGCCTGAACGTGTAACGGCCTTATTCGAAATCGCCCATCCGGGAGGTCAATCCTTCAATGAAGGCTGGGGCACGACTGACGGCAAAGTGTGGGGAACATACCTCCATGGTTTGTTTGAAAGTGATCAGTTCCGGCGCTCATGGCTTAATGGTCTACGTGAAGGAAAAGGGCTTGCTCCGTTGCTGGAGACGTACAGCGCACGTGAACGTAAGGAAATGGAGTTTGACCGTGTAGCTGAATCATTACGTTCTTCATTGAACATGCAGCGTGTATACGAGATTATGGGCGTTCAGCCACCTAAATAAAAAAACTGCATGCTATATTAATTTAAACTAGACATTTACACGAGAACGTAGAGGACAGAAACAACCTGAAGAAGCGAAGCGTTCGCCTTTACCCCCAGATTTTACCCTTTTTAAAAGTGAATCAAAAAAATCTGGGGGTAACAGCGATCGGAAGGTTGTTCTGTCATCGGAGTGGAGCGTGTACATATTCATTTGTTCAATTTATATAATGTGCAGTCCAAAAGAATACCCCCATGTGTGGCAACGTTCCCTGAAACCTGGAACGATGCTGAGCATGGGGGTATTTGTGTACCTAATGTTAAAGTTTGATTCGAAGATGGAAATAATGGGTTAAAGGTATTCCGGTTAGTTTATTTTGAAGTTCTTCATGGCGGATTGCAGTTCTACCGCTTGCTCATGTAGATGACGTACCGTGCTGGAATGGGAGTCCATTTCATTCAGTTGGAGATCCGCTGTAGAAGCAATCTCTTGCATGCTTTGACGGGATTTGGACGTGATCTGAGCCGTTTCTTCCACGGAAGCACTGACTTGTTCAGCTCCAGCTGATACTTGCTGGGTAGAGGCCGATACCGTCTGAATGGTCAGATTGACGTTCTGGATCAATTCGTTAAGCTGCTGGAATGCGGAGCCTGCCTGTTGAACCACGTGAGTACCTGATCCAATCTCTTGGGTTACGCGGTTCATAGCATCAACCGAACGTTCAGCATCTTCACGGATGGTTCCCAGGTAATCGGAGATTTCCTCCGTAGCTGTTTTGGATTGCTCCGCCAGTTTGCGTACTTCTCCGGCAACAACGGCAAACCCGCGTCCATGCTCTCCAGCACGTGCTGCTTCAATGGAAGCGTTGAGGGACAGCATGTTAATCTGTTTCGTGATTTCAAAAATGGATTGAACGATAGTTCCTATCGCGATCGAGCGCTCGTTCATCGTTTCCACATAACGCAGAGATTCGCTCGCGGTCTGGCCGACACGTTCCATTTGCTGAATGGCATCCTGTGCCAGACGGTTACCGTTAACAGCTTCGTTTGCAGCATCTCCGATCTGCTCGGATACTTCGGCAGAAGAGGAGGCAATATGCATGATGCCTTGCGTGATTTCTTCCATGGCTCTGGCATTTTCGGCTGCGCTGGAAGCGATACTTACGCTGCCTTTCTCGGCACTTTCTGCAGAACGACTGGAGTCTTTCACCATACCGGACATGGATTCTACCCGTTTGAGCAAATCATTGGAGCCTTCCACAACTTCATTGGATGTGGAGAGGGCACGGCTAATCATTTCTTTCAGATTATGAGTCATCGTCTGGAAGCTTGAAGCGAGCTGTGCAATTTCATCCTTACCTTTAATCTGAAGTTCAGCAGTCAGATCTCCTTGTGATATCTGTTTGCTATGTTGAACGAGCTGAATGATCGGCTTGGTTACACGTTTGATCATGCTTGTTGAGATGAGCCATCCGAGCAAAAAGACCAATGCCGTGATACCGAGGCACAACCAGAAGATCTGTGCAATTTTGTCCTGAATGAATTGGGCATCCATGCTAACAGCCATGATCATGTTACTTCCTGCGATCGGAATAAAGGCTGCTTTATGTACACCGAAGGAATCGGCATAAACTTGGCTGATTTCCATTTCTTTTTTCTCAGTGGCCTCATTCATTGCTGCTTCTACTTTAATCTCATCTCCGGCTTTCATGCCCGAGGAGGTATTTGCGATGACAACCGTAGCTTTACCATCCTGAATAGAGACAACGTATGCTCCGTCCAGATTATGCTCTTTGGCTTTGCCAGCCAAATAGGATTCCACGGTCAGTGCAGCACCCTCAGAGCCAGCTCCGCCACTCTGTACTTGCAAAATTTTAGAAGCGGATGTGTTTTTGTATATATCCTGAATGGACGTGCCCAGGACCTTGTCGAACTGTGGAAGCACGTAACTCTGCATAATATTCATGGAGACAGCATAGAAACTGATACTAAACAACAGGGAAGCAACCAGCAGTACGAGGAACAAAGTGCCTCTGATTTTACCGGCAACGGTGCGATTTCGAAACATAGGATCATCCTTTCACGTCATGTTCATTAACATCGTCGCTTTTCCGTTATCGTAAGACTAAATACCAACGAAGAAAGGCCTAATTTTCACGTTGAGAAAACTTGGGAATAAGCGGATATACCTATATTACAAAATTAACCGGAGGTTGAATACAATAATTTTCACGATTCAGTGTATTTTTTTCAGGAATAGATGAATTTATTACACGCATATTACATAATATCAATTAATACCTACCAGAATAGTTTGTTATGTGATATATTGTTGAATATCGCTTTTGAGCGAGTAGAAAACCGGAATATCCGGTTACTCACACTGAGGAGGATTTATACAGATGAATACTTTTTTAATCATTTTGAACGTAGTGGTTATGCTCGCTCTTCTGGGTGTCCTGTACTGGATGCAGAAGAAACATATTTCCTTTACCAAGCGTGTATTTGCGGGTTTGGGCATCGGGGTTGTATACGGCGTCATTCTGCAATTGATCTACACATCTGATTCTGAAATCATTACCAAGTCGGTCGATTGGTTTAATCTGGCCGGTTCAGGATATGTTCGTTTGTTACAAATGGTCGTGATTCCATTGATCATGGTCTCTATCATATCGGCCATCATGAATCTGAAAGGCAAGCAGAATCTCGGTAAAATGAGTGTTTCGATTATCGCGATCTTGTTGATCACGACGGCTATTGCCGCAGGGGTCAGCATTGTGACAAGCTTGAGCTTCAACCTGACTTCCATTGAGATCGAAGGTGGAGACCGAGAGCTTGCACAGGGGCAGAAGATGGAGGAACGTCTCGTTGACGTGAAGGATCAGACGATTCCACAGCAAGTACTGGAGTTCATTCCGTCGAATCCATTCGCGGACATGACCGGAGAACGTCGTACATCCACACTGGCGGTTGTTATTTTCTCGGCGTTTATCGGTGTGGCGGTGCTCGGATTGGATCGCAAAAAACCACAGCAGGCGGAAACATTCCGAGGTATGGTCAATGCGGTATATGCGGTGGTTATGCGAATTGTAACACTGGTGCTCAGGCTGACGCCTTACGGGATTTTGGCACTGATTACCAAGGTAACGGCCACCACGAATGCGGATGAGATTCTGAAGCTGATCAAATTCGTGATTGCATCCTATGTTGCGTTGCTCGTCATGTTCATCATTCATCTGATTATCATTGCGCTCTCTGGGTTCAACCCACTCACGTATCTGAAAAAGGTTTTGCCAACTCTGGTATTTGCCTTTACCTCTCGTTCAAGTGCGGCAGCAATTCCGCTTAACGTGGAGACGCAGACGAAGAAACTGGGTGTATCCGACGGGATTGCGAATCTGTCAGCAAGCTTTGGGGCCACGATTGGTCAAAACGGCTGCGCCGGGATCTATCCGGCCATGCTGGCGGTGATGATTGCTCCAACGGTCGGAATCGATCCGCTGAGCTGGGACTTCATTATTACCCTGATCCTGGTTGTCATGATCAGTTCATTCGGTGTAGCTGGTGTAGGCGGCGGGGCAACCTTCGCTTCCCTGATCGTGTTGTCCACGATGAACTTGCCGGTAGCTCTGGCAGGGTTGTTGATCTCGGTTGAACCGTTGATCGATATGGGTCGTACAGCATTGAACGTGAACGGGTCTATGACTTCAGGACTTGTGACTAGCAAAATTCTGAAAGAAAACGATCATGATACATTTAATGATCAAAGTCGTGATCTGGATTCAGCCGTTCAGGCGTAATTCAGATTCATAATAGGCGGATGGCAGTTACTGCCACAAGCCATGCAAGAGCAGCCGTTCTTCGGGTTAATCCGGAGGGCGGCTTTTTGCTTTTAGCATCCGTTGGGCATACGGTGAATATCATCTGAAGCCAGTTGGAGTTATTTAGTGCTGTTCAAGCTTGGGGAAATGTGATAGAGTATTCATGTTTTGGCCCAGAGTCAAACCGCGGTTCGTAACCATCCCGCGTAATCAAAACTAGGAAGGCAGTGTATTTATATTGTTTAATTTAGGATGGGGAGCGCTTTTCGTTCTCGTAACGTACGGCTTTTTTCTTTTGTGTTACCGCTTGTTCGGCAAAAAGGGTCTTTATGCCTGGATTGGTGTGGCAACAGTCATTGCCAATATACAGGTGACCAAAACGATAGATATTATGGGTATCGTTCTGACGCTGGGCAATACGATGTATGTCAGCATGTACTTGACCAGTGATTTGCTCAATGAGAAATATGGACCAGGTGAGGCACGTAAAGCCGTATGGTTCGGGTTCTTCACTTTGATTATGACGACAGTGCTGATGCAGATGGTATTGTTCTTTGAGCCAGCATCGACGGACTTTGCACAGGAGTCGATGGAAAAATTGTTTGGTATGCTGCCACGTCTGGCACTCGGTAGTCTGACAGCCTATTTCATCAGTCAGTTCCTGGACGTGCGACTATACACTTGGCTGCGTAAGGTGGCGCCAGGGCGTAATCAGTTGTGGATACGAACCAACGGCAGTTCGATCATCAGTTCGTTCGCGGATACACTGGTATTTTGCACGATTGCGTTTGCCTTCATCTATCCATGGGACGTTTGGCTTGAAATTTTCTTGACCACATACGTGATCAAATTTGTATTGACCGCGGTAGGAACGCCGTTTCTATATGCTGCACGAAGCTTTAAATTCAAGGATGAAGCTTAGATTCGTAGTTAAGTTCTTCTGCAAAATGCTGAATTCAAACACAAAAGTCCCGCAAAGCCATGCATTCATGGTTTCACGGGACTTTTGCTTATGACCAAAAAGGATTAGTCCGTCAGGATTTGCAGCTCTTTCGGATATGTCGTCAGAACTTCTACACCCGTCTCCGTCACAATTACATCATCCTCGATACGTACACCGCCTGCTCCGGTTACATAAATACCCGGCTCAATCGTAAATACCGTACCTTCCTCCAGAATGTCCATGTTCTGACCATGCAGTGAAGGATACTCATGCACGTCAATGCCCATTCCATGTCCAACTCTGTGCAGGAAACGTTCGCCGTATCCGGCTTCTTCCGTAACCTGGCGTGCTGCACGGTCAATATCCGCACAGGTGACACCTGGCTTAACTGCACGAATGGCAGCTTCGTTTGCTGCGAGCACAGTGTTATAGATGGTTTTAAGTTCAGGTGAAATGTCACCAAAGGCAAATGTGCGCGTAATATCTGATGCATACCCACCAGCGTAGACACCCATATCGAACATCAACAGATCGCCATGCTGCAATTTGCGTTCACCTGGTGTGCCATGTGGCAAGCCTGTTTTGGGTCCTGTGAGCACCATGGTATCAAAGGAAGGGCCGTCTGCACCCAGTTTCTTCATCTGGTATTCCATTTCGGCAACCAGTTCGATTTCGGTTACACCTGTACGAACGTGAGACAGTCCTTGGCGGAGCGTCTCTTCGATCAGATGAATGGCGTGGCGAATGCGAGCGACTTCATCCGGTGTTTTTTTCACACGCAAGGTGCGAAGCAAAGGGCCGACATCTTCAAAGTTGGCAGCGCCCAGCGCGGCGGTCAACTGTTCATAACGTGCGACAGTCACGTATTCTTTTTCGAGACCTACGCGGCCCAGACGTTCTTGATAACGCTCAAATAAGGCGTAAGGATTGTCCGTATCTGAATGCGTGGCAATGTTCGAGACCGAAGAAGCGGCTGCTGCAGCTTCCTCGTCAAGTGCAGGCACGATCAACAGCGGATCTTCGCCGCGTGCAAGAACAAGCCCAAGGAAACGTTCATGCGGATTACTCGCAAAACCTGTTAAATAGTAAATATGCTTCGGATCTGTAATCAGCATGGCGTCCAATCCTTGCGTAGACAGACCAGCTTCCAGCCGGGATAAAGGAGTTTGATTCATTAGTTATATGTCCACCTTTCATTCGTTCTATCTTTCTATTATAGAAGAATGTCGGGGAAATCCAAATGGAGGCAGGAATGATGACCGAAAATTAGCTTTAACTACCCGTTTGAGTGGCAGGTAGGGAGGGTAATACAGGGCGAAACCGCGTAGGGTTGCTAATTTGCTTACTTACTTATTTACTTTGGAAATGGACGGTCCTTGAAACTAGGATTACACGATATAACAAAAATAGAAGGGAGATGTATTCATGAATAATCGACTAAGCGTTCCGTTATATGCTTCTTTACTCAGTATGGCTTTGCTAACTGCTTGTGCTTCGGGTGAGCCAACGACAGAATCGCAGCAGACGTCACAAGGACAGGGTACAGGTCAGGGGCAGACAGCGGAAGGTGGTAATAACGGTGCGAGTGGTGGGGAAGAGGAAACAGACGAAAATACTGTAATCCCTTACGAGGCTTCCGTGCTGGTCGACGGACTCAATGTACCTTGGGAGTTGGTAAGCGTGCCTGATGGACGGATGTTTATAACAGAGCGACCAGGTACCATTCAGGTCATCGAGAACGGAGAGCTGGCATCTGAACCTCTGATTGAATTTTCTGCACCGTTTAATGAAGAAGGGGAAGGTGGCCTGCTTGGACTTGCTGCTGATCCGGACTTTGACAATAATGGCTATCTGTATGCATACCATTCCTATCTGGAAGGTGGTGGTGACATTGCCAATCGGGTGTTGCGCCTGAAGGTAAGTGATGGGAAGGCGACCATAGACAAGGAGCTGCTCAGTGACATTCCTGGTGGGGTGAATCACAATGGAGGACGGATCAAGATTGGCCCGGACAATCTGCTCTATATTACGACAGGTGAACGCTATGAGCCGGAGTTGGCCCAAAACGAAGAAAGCTTGGGTGGCAAAATATTGCGGATTGGTCTCGACGGATCGATCCCAGAAGATAACCCTTGGCCTAATTCACCGGTGTACAGCATGGGGCATCGGAACGCACAGGGCCTGGCTTGGAACCTGGACAATGGCTATCTGTATGCCACAGAGCATGGTCAGCGTAATTTTGATGAAATTAACCGGATTGAAGCTGGTGAGAATTATGGCTGGCCAGAGGTAGAGGGAGACGATGATAAGAATGGCACATATCAGGCTCCGCTTGCCCATAGTGGAGATGAAACATGGGCTCCATCGGGTGTAGCCTTTATAGAGGAAGGTCCGTGGGCCGGATCACTGCTTGCTGCCAATCTGCGGGGTGAACAACTGCTTAAAATTACTCTGTCCGAAGATGGTACACAAGTAACGCAGGTAGAGCCGATTTTTAAAGACGAGTGGGGACGTATTCGCAATGTGACTGCCGGAGAAGACGGGAAGTTATACGTGCTCACGAACAACCGGGATGGCAGGGGATCGCCACGCGATGGAGATGACCAACTGATCGTTCTGACGCCGAAACCGTAACATTTACAATAGAAAAGGGGTTGTCCCGCCATGTTCATGACGTATGGGACAGCCCCTTCGCTTCATTATTTACGTAAATATAGCTTAGGTTGCAGGGACCAATTAGTCCGCACTTTCCGCGAGTTCGGCAATGCGCCGACTCGGCTCATCGGTGTACTCGCCACCATGGTAACAAAGTACCTTCTCCAGCTTCAGGCCAAGTAATCTTTTCAAGCTGCGCAGTGCTTCAGGCATGTCCGGTGTTGCGGGTGGAGAAGGACCCACCAATTCATCATCGACCACACGTAATTCATCGGCAGCGAGCAGGAATTGTTGCTCCCGGAAGTAGAGGCAGATATGTCCTGGGGTGTGTCCTGGTGTATGAATGACCTGGATGCCGCCTTGTAGAGGAAGCATGTCACCATCTTCTAGCACTTTGGATATTTTGAACTCAGTCCGTTGTGAGATCAATTGTTCCGCCAGCTCCGCTATAGGTTCAGGTAGCAACGCTTTGCGTTCTGGCGTGAACTTGATCATGGGCTCTTTGCCCGTGATATACGGAATTTCATCGCTATGCGCCCAGATTTCCACTTCGGGAACAGCATTCACCAGGGCACCAAGATTACCAATGTGGTCAATATCGGAATGTGTTACAATAATGCGCTTGATATCAGATAGCTGAACGCCTTCATGCTCCAGTGCGGACTGAAGTTCGGCGAATTGGCCAATCATGCCTGTATCCACAAGCGTAATACCATCTTCATCGCGCAACATAACAGGATAGATCGGGTTTTTACCCGCAGGTGTGACAATATGAAGATTTAGAACCGTAATATCCATGGGTTGATTGTTCATATTTGTTTCCGGATCGAATCCGGGGCACCTCCTTTGTCGTGTAGGATCATTTTGAATCATGCATTCGTCAGTTCTCTGACTGATTATATTTCAAGTGTTTTCTATACTTCTTCACCGTATCCAGGATGAATTCAAACTCTTGCTTTGCATCGTGATTTTCTCTAATAATGGAAGCATAAGAGAAGTTGGAGTGAATAAGTTTATTTCTCAGTTGAAACACTTTGGCTATTTCTTCTTCAAATTTCTCTTCTCCCGATTTCAGGGAAAGATGCTGATTTTTCAATTCAGCCTGAAGGATCTCGATATTGGATAATGAGCGGTATGCAGGAGTTTTCATCAACTGGATCGAATTAAATTTTTTTTGATACGTTTGCTGGTATAGTTGATTTAGCAGGTCTTCAATAATCGTGCATAATTCAATCGTCCATGAACTATATTTTCGCTCTTTCCGTTTTTGGGTAAGCTCACCAATCTCTTCATCGTTCCACAGTTTATCTTTTTCATACAGGGATGAGTCTATCTTTTGCTGGAGATTTTGAACTTCCTGTTCGATGAGTGCAATCTCAAGTTTCGCTTCTTTTTTCAGTTTCTTGAAGTCTTCTTTGGTTAGCATACGTATCCTCCCTATAAGACCAATATGTGTTCTTTCAATTATCTCATATTGACGTCAGTAGTGCTAAAAAAACAAGAAGACGAGAGTTCCAAAATATGAAGAACCTCTGGTTCAGAAGGGAAGTACCTGATGTCCATTCCAACAGCCATTGTTACGGGAGCCAATTCAGGCATGGGTCTGGCAACCACCATTGAACTTGCAAGGCAAGGGTATCACGTGATTATGGCGTGCCGCAGCGAGAAGCGCGGACAGCAGGCACTGGAGGAGGCTCTGCGTCAGTCTGGCTCTACTGCGATTGAATTGATGCTGTGTGACCTGGGGTCACTGGAAAGCATCCGTCATTTTGCCCAGTCCTTCCGTGAGCGTTACGACACACTTGACGTTCTCGTTAATAATGCGGGTGTCGTCATGTTGAAGCGCCAAGAAACCTCCGATGGTTTCGAGCAAGCTATCGGTATTAACCATCTTGGACATTTCCTGCTTACCTTACTCCTGATCGAACCGTTGAAGTCTGCGAAGCAGGGGCGTATAGTGAATGTTTCGTCTGGTGCCTACAAAGCCGGCAAAATACATTTCGAAGATCCCCATCTGCATAAAGGCTTCAATCCAATCAAAAGTTACGCTCAATCGAAGCTGGCTAACGTGTTGTTCACCCGTGTTCTGGCCCGCAAATTGGCGGAAACCCGGATCACGGTCAACTGCCTTCATCCCGGTGCGGTTGGTACAAGTATTGGCGTAGACCGCAATACTGGGTTTGGCACACGCATTATGGCTTTGGTGGGCAAGCTGCCGTTTTTCCTTTCACCTGAAGAAGGGGCACAAACGGCCATCTATCTCGCCACAAGCCCTGAAGTCGCCGGCGTAACCGGGCGTTACTTCTATCAACAAAAGGACCAGGAATTGAAAGCCCATGCGCTGGATGTCGCAGCTGCTGAGCGTTTCTGGACATGGAGCGAAGAGCAAGTCGGACTTAGACCAGAAGAAAAGTTGTAATTGTTGGCCGCTCGAAGCAAAAGGGGAAACATTCTTGGAACAGAATTAGAGGCAACCGTTTTCCATAATAACGGCTGCCTCTAACGTTAAGTTTCAGCCCATTCCTGATTAAGCGCTTAGGCTTTGGCCTTCACAGCTTGCTGAATCAGCTCAATAAATGCTTCAATGCGCTGAATGCCTTGATCGCCCTGACCGTATGCACGGACAGAGGCTGATAAGGCATTTTTCTCATTTTCCCCCAGTACAAGCGAGTAAGGCACTTTCTCCATCTGAGCTTCACGGATTTTGTAGCCTAGCTTCTCACTGCGCAAGTCTGTTTCTACTCGAATACCGGCAGCCCGCAGCTGGCTCTGAACTTGAAGCGCATAATCTGCGTAATGATCTGACACTGGCAGCAGCTTCACTTGCACGGGCGCGAGCCAGAGCGGAAACGCACCTGCATAATGTTCAGTCAGGATGCCGATGAAACGATCAATTGAACCATAGATGGCACGGTGGATCACGACAGGACGGTGTTTCAGGCTATCCTCGCCAATATAAGTGAGATCGAATTTCTCGGGCATTTGGAAATCGAGCTGAATTGTTCCGCACTGCCAGCTGCGCTTCAGTGCATCGAGAATGTGGAAGTCAATTTTCGGACCGTAAAAGGCACCATCACCCTCGTTAATGCGGTATTTCACACCGCGCCGATCGAGTACATTTTGCAATGCGCTTTCTGCTTGATCCCACAGCTCTTCCGATCCCATGGAATCGTCCGGACGAGTGGACAACTCAATGTTGTATTCGAATCCAAAGATGTCGTACATGCGTCCGATCAATGAAATCGCCTGGTTAATCTCTTCCTCGATCTGCTCTGGCATCACATAGAGATGGGCATCATCCTGACAGAAAGTCCGCACCCGCATCATGCCGTTCAGAGCGCCTGAGAATTCGTGGCGGTGGACCTGACCGAATTCCATCATACGAATAGGCAGCTCACGATAGGAATGGAGTGTATTTTTGAAAATCAGCATGTGTCCCGGGCAGTTCATAGGTTTCATGGCAAAAGTGGCATCGTCCACTTCCGAGAAATACATATTGTCCTTGTAATGCTCCCAGTGACCGGATTGCTCCCACAGACGGTTGTTCATCATGAGGGGAGTGCGAACTTCCTGATAGCCTTCCTGTAGTTGCAATTCACGGGAGAATTGCTCCAGTTCTGTACGCAGAGTCATGCCTTTGGGCAGATAGAACGGCATACCGGGTGCTTCTTCGGAGAACATGAACAATTCAAGCTCTTTGCCCAGTTTGCGGTGATCTCGTTTTTTCGCTTCTTCCAGCATGTACAGATGTTCATCCAATTGGGCTTTGCTCGGGAAAGCAGTGCCGTAGATGCGTTGCAGCATTTTATTATCCGAGTTGCCGCGCCAGTATGCACCAGCCACATTCAGCAGTTTGAATGCTTTGATCCGACCAGTGGACGGAAGATGTGGGCCTCGACAGAGGTCGAAAAATTCTCCTTGGTCATAAATCGAAAGCTCAGCGTCCTCTGGTAAATCCTGAATGAGTTCAAGCTTATACGGGTCCTGAATCTCTCCAAAGATGCGAAGTGCGTCCTCCCGGCTAACTACCCGGCGGCTAATCTTTTCATTTTCTTTTATGATTTTGTTCATTTCTTGCTCAATGGCAGCCAAATCACTGATGGATAGAGCATGCTCCAGATCAACATCGTAATAGAATCCATCTTCAATGACAGGTCCGATGCCCAGCTTCACTTGTTCCGCACCGTAGATGCGTTTGAGAGCCTGCGCGAGTACATGAGCTGTACTGTGTCGGTAACGATACAGACCTTCCGCGCTGTCCAAAGTAACGATGACGAGTTCGCAATCTTGCTCAAGCTCCCAGTCGAGATCGACATTCTTACCATTTACGATTCCGCCGATGGCTTGTTTGCCCAGACTTGTGCTGATGGATGAGGCGACCGCTCCTACAGTGATGCCTGCGTTGTAAGAACGTACAGCTCCGCCTTGCAGGCGAATTTCAATCGGATGCCCGGGTTGCTGTTGATCATTCTTCGGTTGGTTGCTGGATTGGCTGTTTTTATTCGGATTACTCATGTGAACCACTCTCCAATATTCAAATTTGAAGCGCAAAAAACACCCGTCCCGGAAAAGGGACGAGTGCGCTCAGCTCGTGGTTCCACCCTAATTTGGTTATGAATGCTCCTGAACACGACCAGCCGCCGCAAGCAAGAACATCATAACCCTCATTGGAATCCGTTATCGGGGATCAGGCGGTGAACTCTACTGACAGCTTTGTCGGGAATTCATGAAGAAGACCGAAAAGCTGAAGTTCGAGGTCACGGCTGCAGAGGGGTAATTCCGGTCCGTTCGCTGAAGAAGGTTTCACCAATCCCTTCTCTCTCTGGGCAGCACGCAAACGGAATCTTGTCTCTGGTCATCGCCAAATATGCAAAATCGATATCAATTAAATTGATCTTATATCGTTGAAGTCCATATCAATATATTGGAACAGGTGTTATTGAGTGTCGATTATATAGATTGAAAATGAAAAGGTCAAGCGGAATGTTTTTTACCCATGTTCTGATTGTCCATCCCATATTAATCGAATGACAGTACCTTCACCAGAAGTCGATTGCACTTCAATACGACCCTTCATCGCTTCAATTAACCCTTTCGTAACCGCCATGCCAAGGCCTGATCCGACATCGGACGTACCTGTATCGGTCCCTCGGTAATATCGTTCAAACAGCCTCCAGACCAGTTCCGGGTCCATTCCTTGACCGTCATCGGCAAAATGAACACTGAACTCACCTTTCTGCTTACCCGGATGCACACTAACGGTCAGAGTTGACTCCGCTGGATTATGCAGAAGGGCATTAGCGGTCAGATTATCCACAATGCGTTCAAACGAAGGAATATGCACATGGCCGTATACCGGAACTTTCGCAGGCCGGAAAACAATACGTCCCTCGCCATATACCGGGTTGCGTTCTGCACGCTGGACGAGATCATGAAGTAGCGTATTTACGTCAGTTTCTTCCACAGGTGGCTGGTATCCACCGCTTCGCAATCGGTACGTCATGGCAAGGTCATTCACAAGTCGGTCCATATACATGGATTTATCCAGCATAATGCCCGCAAATTCTCTTACTTCTTCCGCGGACCAGCTATATTTCTGTGCTTCAAGCATATGGGCGTATCCCTGGATGGAGGATAGCGGTGTCTTGAGATCATGCGTTATTCCGGCGATCCATTCCTCACGCAGAGCTTCGGTCTGTTTACGAAGCTCTTCATCTTGTTTCAATGTTGCGGATAATGCCTGCATGGAGCGAAGCACTTCGGCATACACGTGGTATTTCCGTTTCCATTTGCCATTTCGTCGCTGACTGCGAGGTATGCCGCCAATGCCTTTGGGTTCTTCATAATGTCCTTGTTCTAGTCGTTGGAGCCATTGGAGCATATGCAGCATGGGGGAACCGAAACGATTGGCGTACCATAAGGCCAGCAGAATTAGCAAAATCACAACGGATAGGATCAGCACGATGAGCACTGGGGTCAAAATGAAGTTATAGGGATTTTCATCCCCTGTAGCAGTTGGATCGACAGGTATACTCAGCATCCAGGTCGTGCCATTCTGTTCATCGTAAAAGGTTGCGATCGATATCCCATATCGATTGGGATATCGAATACGCAAAGCCAGTTCCTGTATGTTGTAACTGTTAGGGACGCCCATGGCAGGTTTATTATAAGAAGCCAGCTCTTGACCATAGGCATCCAAAATTTGCAGATACGCACCTTTGGAACGGATGGCATCCTCTTGTTTGGGGCGCAGCATAAGCTCTCCATCGGTGTAATGACTGTCCTCCCGGGCTTGATCGAGTAAGGATTTGGTCTGATTGCGTTCGCCGTACAGCAAGGTGAACATCTCGCCGTTTTTCTCCCGAATCAGCATGACGATCTGGTATGGGAACGGCTTCTTGGCCTCCCAGTATGCGATCAGCTCTCCAGGCTTGTATTGCTTCGGAACGTCATCCGGTGTATTAAAATCATCAATGACGTAGCCTTTTTCATCCACAACTTGAAGCCATCCCTGATTTTTCTCGACCTGCTTCAGCAGCCTGGGATCATAGCGGACCGTCCCATCGGGCATGATTTCTGCGGTATTAATCAGTTGGTCAAGACCACTGGTAGCGAAGTCGTCCACCAGGCTTACTTCATTTACCTTTTGAACAACCCAATAGGTGGCTGCAGAACCCAACAGGATGATAAGAACTACTGCGCCAGCAAGCATACCGATAAACCGGGTCATTAATCTGCGACGAATACTCATGCGCGTGACACTTGGTTAGGCTGAATGAGTTTGTACCCCAGTCCCCGAACATTGACGAGAAACGCAGGGTTAGAGGGGTCAGCTTCAATCCGCTCACGGATACGGTGAATATGAACCATAACGGTGTTGTCATCGCTGATGGCTTCCGAACCCCATACACGCTCATACAATTCCGATTTGGTGAAAATACGATTTGGATGCTTGCAGAAAAAGAGCAGCAGCTGGTAGACAAGAGCCGGACAGGTTACAGGTTGTCCTTCAACCTGAAGTTCACCGGCGTGTTCAAATACTTGAAAACGACCAAAATCATATACCCCTTCCTGCACGGCAGGAGATGACGAAGTTACGTCAGAAGAGGGTGGAGACGCCGTTGTAGTCGCCGCCATTTTGGTAGGTAAATAACGTTTCAGCAGTGATTTGATCCGGGCGACCACTTCCAGTGGATTAAATGGTTTAACGACATAATCATCGCCGCCAACGGCGAATCCGGTTAACTTGTCATAATCCGTTGTTTTGGCGGTCAGAAAAAGAATCGGTGCATCGGTCACCTGCCGCAGGAAGGGACAGATCTCCAGTCCGCTTTTGCCAGGCAGCATGATGTCCAGCACGATACAGTGATAGGTTTTATTTTCGCAGGCGGTAATCGCCTCTTCTCCAGTGGTAACGGTGTCGATGTCTACAAATTGCTCTTTGAGCAGGACGGTTTTGAGCATATGTAAAATGGCTTGTTCATCATCAACTAGCAGTATGGAGACGTGATCCATGATGTGAAATGACCTCCTAGGGATTCCTGTTTGTTTATTGCTAATCATACCATCCGAAAGGACTATGTAGTGTGTGAGCTATCTTAACGGAATCTTAATTATGAAGCCATAGAAGACGCTACAGTTTAACTACATGTAAGGATGGGTTAGACGAAGGATAAGATTCATTCTGTACACTTAACAGGAAAGTATAACGAACACAGAAGGGATGTAGAGAATGAACAGTTTAAAAGAAGGATCTAAAATTCGTGCGAATCACTTAAATGGCGGGGGAAGTCTTCCGAAATCAGGATATGCTGCACATGAGAAGTTACAGAGCAAAAAGAGCTGGAAGTTGCTTGCCATTGCCCTTGGAGCCTGCTTGATGTTGTCTGCCTGCGGTAACAGTAACTCGATTACATCCGAGCAGGCGGAGCAGCAGTCCAAGGAACGGACGACAAATGCCAATGAAGCGAGTGAGAGTACCCATCAGGCAGAGAATTCAGGTATAGAGGTGAGCGCCATCATTACACCCGACAATTTCATCGATACGTTAATGAACGGTTCCAAGGATGCCATCTACAGTCAGATGAGTCCCGAGTTGAAGGAAGCACTAACGCTTGAACAGTTTAAATCGTCTGCGGATCAATTCCTTGAGGGCGTAACTTCCTTTGATCTAGTGGTGAATGCCAAAGTGAATCATTTAACTGAGCTCGCCTGGAAGGATCAAACAGGAGACAAAGGAATTCAAGCCTATTTTACCGAAGCAAATCAGATTGAAGGGCTGTTAATCCAACCACTGGAACCCCATGAAGATACGGATCAAACATTCACCAAAACAGAATTTCAATTCCCAATGAAGGGTGAATGGTATGTGTTCTGGGGAGGCAATGATGTGATGTCAAACTATCATTACGAGCATGAAACACAGCGCTATGCGCTAGATATCATTCGCACCAAAGCAGCTTTCAGTTACAACGGAGATGCAAAGGTGAACGAAAACTACTACGCTTTTGGTGAGCCGCTCTATGCAGCTGCGGACGGAACCGTAGTCGATATCAAGAATGATATTCCAGATAATATACCAGGTGTTATGAACCCGGAAGAACCAGCGGGTAATAATGTGGTCATTGACCATGGATACGGAGAATACAGCATCACCGGGCACATTAAGGAAGGCAGTGTGGCCGTCAAAAAAGGGGATAAAGTCAAGCAGGGAGACCTCATTGGAGAGCTGGGTAACTCAGGTAATTCCAGTGAAGCTCATCTGCACTTCCAGGTATCGGACGGCCCGGATCTATTCACTTCCCGTTCTGTTAACATTCGTTGGGCGGATCAGAGCCAGCAGTTAACCCGGGGTAACACGATTCAAGGGTTGTCTGAGTAAATATGGATTTGAGCTGAATGTTGGGGGATGACGTCGACTTCATTCCTCCGTTATAATACCGTCATAAGATAGAATCGATCTGGATGATGGAGGAGTAGACATGAAGCTGGATAGTGTACAGATTGAGTATGCGAGTCGTGAGGACTTACCAAGGATTGTGGAGATCTATAATTCTACGATTGAGAGCCGAATGGTGACGGCGGATTTGGAGCCGGTGACCGTCGAGCAACGTATTCCGTGGTTTGAGGAGCATTCTTCCGATCATCGCCCACTCTGGGTGATGAGACTTGAGGGACAGGTTGTAGCCTGGGCTAGCCTGGGTTCATTTTATGGACGACCTGCGTACAATGGGACGGTGGAAGTCAGTGTGTATGTGGATCAGCAGTGCCGGGGAATTGGGGCTGGCGGACGTTTGCTGAACACCATTTTTGACGCTTGTCCTGCGCTTGGAATCAAGACGATTCTGGGATTTGTGTTTGGACATAATGAACCGAGTCTGGGGTTATTACGCAAGCATGGCTTTGAACAGTGGGGCTATTACCCTGAAGTGGCTGTGCTGGATGGTGTCAACCGGGATTTGGCGATTTTGGGCAAAAAAATATAGCATGTTTCAAAATAAATGAAAACCTCCAGATCCACAATGCGTGGATTGGAGGTTATTTTTGCTTACATCGAGTAAATAGGGGATGACTTAGGTGTGCGACACGCCAAGCCTTTGTTTAATATCCTGAATCTGTGCCAGATGACGCTCTTCATGATAGCTTGCAAAATCGACCCACTGAGCCAGATCCATCTCACCGAAAACCGGGTGAAGAAAGGACTTGCTTCGCAGCAGTTCAGCCTCATGATCTTGTGCGAGATGCATCAACGCTTGATGGGAGTCTTCCAGGTCGTGGCGTACATTCGCCAGCGTTTCCGGTTCCGCAGGAGGCTGGAGATGAGATGGGGCGCTAACAGAGCGGCTGCGATCCAATGTAAGCTCATATGGTTTTTTGTCCACAGAAACGGTCTGTTCCTTCATTAGCGCGGTGCGGGCTTGCTTCACAATGATGTTTTCCATCAAATTCAGGTGACGGAGAACTTGCATAATACTCCAGTGGTCAGGTGTGGGTTGGAGGTTCAATTGCTCTTCAGTGAGTCCAGAGACGGCTTCCCAGATTTGGCTCCGAATGTCGTCATTACGAGTGAACATCGTGCGATCCTCTCCTTTAAATGAGTTCTATGATGTCAGCTTGTGTAAGTGTAGTGCCTAAAATGTGGATGCTTAATACACATCATAGAGGATATGAAAGGTGAATGCGAAGATGTGTTTGAATTACTTTGTTAGTTGAAGTTTTGTGCATGAGAATGAAGCTTTTTTTTATAAATGGGTCATATGAAATCATGCCATCGCCAAAAAAGGATTGACGCTAAGTAGTGGTGGACTCTATAATCGATAACAAGTAACTTGATATGTAAGGAGTCCTGACATGATATGTTAGTAATTGACGAGGTGTATCACCATACAGCATTGCAAATATCATCGTCCGATTTATTGTACCTTATCCAACAGCTCAAGGTCAAAAAAGAAAATGAGATCGAAACGCTTAAACATAAAATTGAACAATTCGAACAAAAAAAACGTGCGGAAGAAGTGGCTTATCAGTCCTTGTCGACTGTACGCAAATGGTTCGCAGGCCGCCCTGCATCCCATCACCAGGCGGTGGAATATATGGTCCAGGTGAAGGAGCGTTTTCGCAAAATGGAACAAATCCGGCGGCGGATACGAGAACTGGACCGCATTGCTGAACGAATCAAGCATCCGGACAGCATCGAACGGGATGAAATCGAGCTTACGCCCGAAACGATCCGGGAGATTAGACAGCTTAGGGAAACGGAGGATGTATAAGCATGACTTTGGAGACGTTAAGCTCCGGGATGGATACGGTCTGGGTCGTACTGAGTGCAGCCATGATTTTGTTGATGGAGGGCGGATTCGCTCTGCTGGAGGCTGGCTTTGTACGTTATAAAAATAGCGTAAATATTATTATGAAGGTTTTTGCTGACATTACGATTGGAACGTTGCTTTTCTATGCCATCGGATTTGGCTTGATGTATGGCTCTGATGCCGGAGGTTTTGTAGGCATAACCGGATTTTTCCTCAATGGAGACTTGTCTCACCTGGATGTACCCGTTTCATTGGAAACATTCTGGCTGTTCCAGGCCGCGTTCACCATTGCCGTCATTTCCATCGTATCGGGCGCTGTGGCTGAACGGATTAACTTTCGTGCCTATCTGCTGTACATCATATTGATGACGGCCATTATTTATCCGATTGGTGGACACTGGGCATGGGGCGGCGGTTGGCTCAGCAAGCTGGGGATGCAGGATTTTGCCGGTTCTGCAGTCATTCACGCGTTGGGCGGGTTCTCTGCACTGGCTGCAGCGATTATTATTGGGCCGCGTAAAGGTAAATACACACCGCTTGGCGTGAGTGCCATTGCGCTTCCGAGCAATCTGCCGCTGGCATCTGTAGGCGCATTTCTGCTGTGGTTCGGCTGGTTTGGCTTCAATGCTGGAAGTACGCTCAGCGCAACTGATGTAAGGATCGGTCACATTGCCATCGTTACGATGTTATCTGCTGCTTCGGGCGGTGCGGCTACACTGCTCTACACCTTGTTCCGATTCAATCGTTCAGACGCACCATCGGTCATTAATGGCTCGCTGGCCGGTCTGGTCGGTATTACGGCGGGGTGTGCTTTTGTCGGTGATGTAGCTGCGATATTCATCGGGGCGGTATCTGGATTACTCATGATGGCTGCAACGAATTGGCTGGACCGCAGGCAGATTGATGACCCGGTGGGTGCGTTCCCTGTTCATGCTGTATCCGGAATGTGGGGAACGATTGCCGTGGGTTTGTTTGCAACCGATGGTGGCTTGTTCATGGGAGGTGGCTGGAGGCTGCTGGGTGTTCAGGCGCTCGGCCTCACGGCTTTGGTCGTCTGGGGATTTGTCATGACCTGGATTGGTCTGAAACTGATTGGCAAGATCGTTCCTGTCCGTTCCACGGAAGAAGAGGAAGATTTGGGTCTGGATATTAGTTATCATGGTGTAATGGCTGCACACCAGTCCCATGAATTTTTGGATGGCGAGGAGCATATTCGTGCTTTCCAGAATGATTCACCGAATCGGGATCGTTAAGAATGAACCGACTGGATAATAAGGAAGCAGACTGACACCGGATGTCAGTCTCTTTTTTTGCAAGAAGCAGGGAAAGAAGACTCAGCGGAAGAATATACAGGTGTGAACCTGAATATGTCTCACCATAGATGTATTGTCAGAAGGGGAGGATCTGTATGATTAAACCTGAACAATGTGAACGTCTGACCAGAAAAGCCCGGAAAACTCTTGAGGAGTATGGATTGGGTAATGCTGCCGATCTGCTGTTATCTTCAAGCCGTTGGGGAATTCGCCTTGATGTATCGACAATCGATGAGTATCGCAGAACAGGAAATTCACGTGTAGGTGGAAATCCGGATCTGCCGAGCAACATGAAATGGCCTTTGACACAGGACGGGGTGCCCATGACGTTCCTGGCCCAGTTGAATCTCGTGGATTTGACGCCATATACGCCTAATGATGGGCGCGGGAGTTTGCCCGAACGGGGCATGTTATACTTCTTCATTGGTGTGGATGAACCGGCTTATCATATTGAGCATCGTGTGATTTACGAGCCGGACGCTCATAACCTGATAAGGCGAGAGCCTGATGGCGAAACCGCGCTGGGTAAGGACGATTTTGTAGCACATTCGGTAACAGTGCTGCCTAATCTCGAGTTTCCTACATATGCATACATTGATTCTCTGGCTCTGAATGCAATCGCCGCCCCGCTGTCTGGTGGAACGGTAGCTGTCGAAGGGGAGGAAGGTCTATATGACCGATACCTGGAATTTGAGTCCAGCTGGAATCATCCGAGTACGCAGAACTGGGGTGGCATGTTTGGATACCCTGACGGTCAGCATCCGGATGCCGAACACCAGGCGCTGTTACAGATCGTACTTGGTGAAGAGTATACTTATGACGAGCAGGCGTGTGAGAGGAAGCTGACTGAACATTATGGCGGGGATGAGAAACGGACACAACAAGAGCTTGCGGATACCTTGCTTCTATTAAAAATTGATACGCATGACGCTATCGGTTTTCAATGGTGGGATTGTGGGGAGTTGCAATTTTTCGTTCGTAAGGCTGACTTGTTCGCAGGACGATTCGATCAAACGTATTGTTCGTTATATTCAAGTTGAGTTCGTGTTTGTTATCATCGGAGCAACAAAATGTCCCAAATTCCGTCTATATGGGGGAGGAGGGACTTTTTTTTGTTCATTATTGTTGGTTTTCGATCAAAGCTGGTTTATATATAAAGGGGGAATTTATGGTTGATTAGCGATCATACGTTCTATATAATGGGATAAAAAGGGAGTGTTTCTGTTGATTCAGTCTGCATTTAAACATATTGATGTGGCAGTGACATCATTAATCCATTTATGTGACCAACTGTCGGAGCAAGACTTGGCTTTGACTCCGATTGAGGGCAAACGGCCGGTCGGAGAATTGCTTTCTCATCTATCCGTCATTTGTCGTGCAGATGTACATATTTCGGAGGGAGCTTCCGAAGAAGAAATGGCTTTGTTTTACGAGGAAAATCAGCCGAATTCACTGAGTGAGATCAAAGAAGCGCTGATTGCGAATCAGATGTACCTCTATCATCGATATAGACAGTTTAATACAGAGGAATTATTACAGGTGACTGACTCCTATTGGGGAGCTTCGTACAGTCGTCTGGAGTGGCTGCTTGAGATCATGGGACATGTGTATCACCACAGGGGTCAACTGCATACGATGCTGACACTGACTGGTATAGAGCCCAAAGTAGCGTTGTTTGAATAGATAGATCCAGGTCCATAATGTGAGGTTCTGCCTAAATATAGAGCAAGATTTAATAGAATACATAGAACATGTTATCCGGAACAAGCAACGGTTAAGCAAGGATTAGATCGACGATACTATATGTTAATAATAGAGATTGCGAAATGGAAGAAAACAATACTACTGATGAGAGAGAGAGGAACCTATTCAGAAGCTGCATCGGGTTTCCATAATCGTTTCCATTATTGAGGGTACTCAGTTTACCGGAAATCCAACGTTTTTGCTTCTTTCCGAGGGCGATGATTTTCGCAGATTCATTTCCTAGTGGTATACTTTGATCAAGCAATGATTCAAGGAATGGAAAGGAATAATGCCGTGGCACAGCCAGCAACCATTCTGCTTGTGGATGATGAGCAGGATATTATTAAACTGATGGAGATTTATTTTGGCAATGAAGGATACCGGGTTCTGACAGCCAGTGATGGGATCGAGGCGCTTGAGCAATTGAAGAAAAAGCCAATTGATCTGATCATTCTGGATGTCATGATGCCGAATATGGACGGAATTGAAGCATGTATGAAAATTAGGGAAGAGCAGAAAATGCCGATCATTATGCTGTCCGCCAAAAGCATGGATATGGATAAAATCACAGGGCTGAGCATCGGTGCTGATGATTATGTGACCAAGCCGTTTAACCCGCTTGAACTTGTGGCACGGGCAAAGTCACAGCTTCGCAGGTACCATACCTTCAATGAGGGCCGGGAAAGCAAGGAGCATGAGTGGGTGATTGACGATCTGGTCATCAACACCGATACGCATGAGGTCTGGGTGGATGAGCAGCCTGTTCGCTTGACTCCCCGTGAATTTGCCGTTCTGGAGCTGCTGGCACGCCATCAAGGCTCTGTGCTGAGTATGGAGCAGATCTACAGGCAGGTCTGGAAAGAGGAGTTTATGGAGTCCAACAACACTGTCATGGTGCATATCCGTAAGATTCGTGAGAAAATCGAACTCGACAGCAAACATCCCAAGTTCATACAGACGGTATGGGGTGTTGGTTATAAGATGATCAAACCACAATAAGCACGTGCGTCTATGAGGTTAATTGGATACAGAGCGTGAGCAAGGAGTTCCGAAATGAATTCAAAATTAATTAACACAGTCCGGTGGAAATTTATCTACGCATTTCTGCTGAGTGGCATTTTGACGGCGGCTATTTTGTATGGGGGCAGCAAAGTTGTACACTCCATTCTGGCGGCTCAGACCTATCCTAATTATTCGATCCCTGCAAGGGGCATCAGGTGGCTGGTGAACCATATTGGGTCGGTGCCATTAATGATTATGGTTGGCATACTTGGCTTTGTGCTGTTCTTTTTCCTGTTCACGCGCAGGGTGATGCTGGTTCTGGACGAGATTACGGCGGGAATTCAGGAAGTTGCCAAAGGGGAGCTGTCTCATCGGATCGAAGTGAAGACATCGGATGAATTTGGCGTTGTGGCTGCCAGTGTTAATCAGATGGCTGAACAATTGCAGCTGTCATTGCAGGAGGAGCGCAGCGCAGTTGCTGCCAAAAATGAATTGATTACAGGCATTTCTCATGATTTGAGGACGCCGCTGACCTCCATTCTCGGATTTTTGGAATACATAGAGAAGGATCGGTACCAGGATGAAATTGAGATGCGCTATTACGTGAGTATTGCGTACGAGAAATCCTTAACATTGAGGAAGCTGATCGACGATTTGTTCGAATATACCCGTGTCAGTGGTGGTAGCTTACCCTTGTCATTGACTTCCTTGAACCTGAATCCATTCCTGATGCAGCTTGCGGAGGAGTTCGCTCCGATGCTGGAAGAAGCGGGCATGACATACAAGATCATTGGTGGACAAGAACCTTTATGGATTCAGGCCGCTCCTGGCGAGCTTGTTCGTGCGTATGAGAACTTGTTCAGTAACGCGATCCGTTATGGGGCACAGGGTAAAGTGATGGAGATTGCGTTGTCTCTTGAAGGTGAAGAAGCTGTGGTGCGCATTAGCAATTATGGTGAACCCATTCCGGCGCAGGATTTGCCGCACTTATTCGATCGATTCTACCGGGTGGACAAATCCCGCTCTCGCGACACAGGCGGCACCGGACTGGGGCTGGCTATTGCCAAATCCATGATTGAATTACATCGCGGGAGTATCACTGCCTACAGTGAACAGGGCCGGACCGATTTTGTTACGCGTTTTCCGGTGACTGCTCCTCCGATGAACAGAGATACAGAGGAACGGTAACCTGGCAGAATCCTCTTCTTATATAAGAGAGTTTGCTTGATTCAGCATCTATGCTAGATGCTGAATTAAGAAAATGATAAGAAGTTACCCACTTCCTCCTTAAGAAATATTCGGTATTCTTAACCTCAATCGTACACATGAACTGCAAAATTGAGGAGGATACCGAATATGAGATTATTATTACGTACAGTCAGATTGAGCTACATATATATTTGCGGAGCAAGCGCGTTACTTAGCGTAGCGCTCCTATTTGTCGTTTATCACATGTTACGTTTTGCCCATCATCATATCCTATCGGAGACAACAGGAATAACTCGCATTATGTACTGGGTGATAAACCATATCGGTACAACGCCATTGGTTATATTCATCGGGGGTGGTATGTTTGCATTGTTTTTTTGGATTCGATCCCAGAAGATTGCAGATGACCTCAAGGTGATTGGTCGTGGAACTCATGAACTGGCCCATGGCCGAATTCCAGCACAGATTGAAGTGTTAAACGGAGGAGAGCTGCGGCAGATTGCCACGGATCTGAATGACGTTGCGATACGTATACAATCGGAGCGCTTAAACAGTTCAGACCAGGAGTGGATAGATCGAGAGCCGAGAGACGAAGAATGGTTCAGTTCTGGTATGTATATGTTTGGCGAAGAAAGTAGCCGACAACAAATAGCGTCAGAAAGTGAGAGAAGTCATAAGCAACGTATTCAAGCAGATTTGGTTGGATCACAATCTGGTCGCATAAGTGCCGATCTGCCGATTAAACTGACTCTCTACGGTGTTCGTTCTTCGCTGGATACGATCATGGAAGGCCGTTGTCGGGATGAAGCGGAGGTTCAGCACTGGGTCAGGTTGGCGTATGAACAGACGTTAAGGCTGGAGCTTGCCCTGGATTCTATGGAAATGAAGCCGCAGGAACAATCAGGCTCCAATCCACATGTATTTAGGGAGCCTGAATGTTGAGATCCAGCATAAGGCGCGGTATCTATCACATATTTGATGCCTCTGTAGTCATCGTTATTTTGCTAGCGGTCGGCTACATCTATATTGTTACTTACGGCGAAGGTGTACTTCGCAATCATCCTGAGGCCATTTCGGTGGCCTCTTCCACCATCATTACCAATGCGGATGGAACAGAAATTTCGAGATTACAAGTACAAACCAAGGGATATGCGGAGTATGCCGATTTGATGGATATGCCCGATCTGTTAAAGCAGGCGTTTCTGGCTACGGAAGATCGACGTTTCTATAACCACGATGGACTGGATTTTATCGGAATTGGCAGGGCGGTTGTGCAGGATGTTTTACATATGAACCTGAGTCAGGGAGGCAGCTCAATTACACAGCAACTGGCCAGAAATCTGTACTTGAACGGAGATAAAACGCTGGTTCGCAAGGTGAATGAAATGTCGATTGCCATGGCGATGGAAAAGAGATTTAGCAAGGATGAGCTATTAGAGCTGTATTTGAATCATATTTATATGGGACGCCAGCAATATGGGGTTAAAGCTGCGGCATGGCGCTACTTCGGGATTAAGGATCTACATCAGCTGGAGATCTGGCAAATGGCTACGCTGGCCGGCATTCCGAAGGGGCCTTCTATATACAATCCGGTGGATCGGGAAGACCTGTCCAAAGAGAGGCGTTCTGTGGTTCTTGGACTCATGTATGAGCAAGGAATTATTACCAAGAAACAGATGGAGGAAGCGCGAAATGTGGACTATACACCGCCCAATTCAACAGTTGAATCGACTCCAGGCTCAACAGCGCCTGCTTACGTGTCTGCCTTGGATGCGGTAATCGAGGAGGCTTCTCGTCTCACAGGCAAGAGTGGAGCAGAGATTCAATCCGCAGGCTGGACCATTCGTACGGGATTGGATGATCAGGCGCAGCTGGCGATGGAGCAAGCATTCCGTGAATCTTCCCGTTTCACCGATGATCGTGAGGATGAGCAAGTGCAGGCGAGTATGGTCATACTGGACCAGCATAACGGTGAAGTCAAAGCGATGATGGGCGGGCGAGACCCTGTAAAAGGAGGCATTAACCGGGCAACCACGGATGCAAGGCAACCTGGTTCTGCATTTAAGCCTATTATTGCATACGGACCTGCATTGGAATCAGGTCGGTTTAAGCCAGAGAGCATGCTGCCTGATCAACGCATGAAATATGGGAGTTATCAACCAAGCAACTTGGGCGGGCGTTACAGAGGTACAGTTACGATGTCGCAAGCGATTGAAAATTCCATTAATGCTCCGGCTGTATGGCTGCTGCATAAGACAGGACTGGGACGCGCACATCAATTTGCAGGTCGATTGGGCATTGAACTGGGCAAGGAGGATCTTAATCTGTCGATTGCCTTAGGTGGTTTGCATAAAGGGGTGTCTCCACTAAAAATGGCCCAGGCATATTCCGTGTTTGCCAATAACGGCAAGTTCAATACGGCACATCTAATTCGTGAAATTACGGATTCACGCGGCCGGAAAATCTATGCTTTTAAGCCAGAGAACAAGCAGGTGATTTCCACCAGCACGGCAACAGTCATGACCGGTATGCTCCAAGATGTGGTCAGTCAAGGAACAGGTAGAAGGGCACAGCTGAGTCAGTATAAGGTAGCGGGGAAGACAGGAACAACGCAAGCTGCATTACCTGGTATAACCAAGGAGGCGAACAGGGATCTGTGGTTTGTAGGATATACCAGCAAGTGGACGGCTGCAGTCTGGATGGGATTTGATCGTACGGATGCAAAGCATTATATGAGATCCGGAAGTGGCGTTGCGGCGGATTTATTTGCATCGGTTATGAAGCGTGCATTACCATAAAAGAGAATGGTTTACCGTACACCAATGGACATGGATTGTCCAACAGACATGGGGAGTTCTTTTTTATGGATTGTACAGTTATCATACAAATGGATACAAGGATGAAAACAAAACACTGCAAAATTTGATGATAACGGATCAACATTGGTTGGAAATATAGAAGACCCGTTGGAGACAGCGTTTACCCTGTCTCCAACAGGCCTTTATCGTTTTAGTTTAGTGATAATATATTCTTCTGCTGTGTTAGGATTTTGCTCGCAATGATTCGGGTATACGACGAATCATCTGGTTCAACACCTCGGACAATACAAGTCCGATCGCGATGGCACCGGATAACATAAGTGCTTTGGCAGCCATCTCCATGGCAGCGCTGTAGTCATTTTGCACAAAATTACGCATCGCATTATAGGCCAGTCCACCGGGAACGAGCGGAATGATACCTGCTACGCTGAAGATAATGACAGGTGCGCGAAACATGCGGGAGAACAGCTGGCTTATGACACCAACCGCGATGGTCGCTGCCAAAGTAGCAGGAACAGCATCCGCAGCATATTCGAGCACAATATAGATGATCCAGCCGATCATGCCGACAAATCCACCGTGAAGCAGCATGCGCCGAGGAGCGTTGAAAATAATACCGAATGCGGCCGAGGCGACAAAGCTGGTCAGGGCCTGTTCAATAAAATGAAGCATAACCTGCAACTCCTCCATCTTACGTAAAAAGTGAAAAAACAACAGCGATGCCGGTACCGATCGCAAAAGCCGTCAGAAACGCCTCGGCTCCCTTGGATAACCCGGACACAAGATGCCCGGCCATCAGGTCACGCACAGCATTGGTAATCAGCAGTCCCGGTACCAGGGGCATGACTGAGCCAATAATGATTTTGTCCCGTTCATGACCCGCGCCCATATACACAAGCAAAAAGGCGAGAAGACCGATGACAAATGAAGCTGTCAGCTCGGCAAAAAATTTCACGAGTACCAGCCGATGGAAGGCAATGACCGCTGCATAGCCAATACCACCGCAGAGTACCGCAGGGAGAAAGTCGACCCAGCCTCCACCAAACATAATGGTAAAGCACCCACTGGATAATGCCGCCGCCGTAAGCCGCACAACCGCAGAATAGGAAGAGGGTTGACCCTCAATTTGTTGTAACAATGCATAGGCATCCTCAACGGACAATTCACCTTGTCCAATACGCCGGGAAACGGCATTCACTTCGGAGACCTTGTGCAAATCTGTGGTTCGTTCAGAGATCCGTATCAGCTTGGCGGGCTCGGTTGCATCAACCGAGAAGAAGATACCTGTGGGCACAACATAACTGTGCGAATGGGGAAGGCCCAGCGCGGCAGCCATGCGTTTCATCGTATCTTCCACACGATAGGTCTCACCGCCGCTTTGCAGCATGATCTTGCCTGCCAATAGACAGATTGCAATCACGCGGGATTGTTCAGTATGATTTGTCCCAACCAGCTCCGTCTCAGACTGAGGCACGGGTGGAGGATCATGAGGGATATATTCCAACCGGATCAAGCTCCGTTCATATGAGATAAGGCTTGGTGCCGACACCATTGTATCATATTTCACACGTTAGCAAGGAAACATACCGCACGAACCACAGGAAGTCATCCAGGTTGCAGAGATTAATGCCATACATTCACACCAAATTGATAACCCGATAACTCCTAAAACCCAAAAAGGCTTCGCTCCCGGGGCCTGATGGTCAATGGGAGTGAAGCTTCTTGGGTTAGGCTCAATCGAGACAAAAAACAACTACATCAACAGGGTAATGACCAACAGCTCATACAGCACGAGTGGCAGAATGGTTGGTCCAAACAAGGCACGTGGCTCAGGATATCCATGCATCGGCGTAACCTGGAGATACAGTATTCCCCGATCTGCGCTGATAATGACACCTTCCCATACCTGACCATCGATATTCTGGACTTGCACATTCTTGCCTACATGCTGCCGGGCTGTATGATGAAGCATATTCCGCACACTTTGCACGGATTGGAGCATTGGTTGATTGGCTTGGTATACGACCCGTGCGGATGGTGTGGATGTGGATTCAGACATGATGCACAACCCTTCCTCAAAATAATTTCTTACTTCAAGGTATGCATCTGCCTACAAAAGGTGATCACACAAATGCCATCTCAAGTCTTCCATGCCCATTCTCATAAGCCACATTGCCAAGTGCGCCATTCACAAAAGTTAACTGTGGCGGGATGTGGCCAAGATCCACATCATACAGTACGGGAACATCCATATCTCCGAGAGCCGAAGACAGGGCATCGATGAAGTTGAAATCTCCTGTATCGGAATAACCAGCAGGTCGGCCGAACATGAAGCCTTTTACGCCTGCAAACCAGCCTGCCTGTCTCATCTGCCACAGATGACGGTAGATATCACCCGCATTCATCTCACAGCTTTCCAGATACCAGATCGTTCCTTCTTCTGCACAATACTGATCAAGATACGCTTCAACTGGTGCGTAAGGTGTGCCAATCAGACAGGTGATCGTATCCATGCAGCCGCCGATCAACCGACCTGAGAATGTAACTTGCGAGTCTGCTCCTTCGGACTGCCCTAGCTGTTTCCAGTGAGAAGGAGTATCCAGATTGAACGTCGACAACTCCGGTTTCCATTCCGATTGATAGTGAGTGGAGGAAGACTGAGTGATCTGGCCTCCCTGGCCTGTCTGTAATACATCAATCCAGCGGGCGGTCACCGGATCGAGATCGTTGGACCTTAGATCCACGTAGTTCGTACCATGTGCCGAAGCCGTTCCGGTGATCAGGGTGTATGCGAATAAAAAGGTGCTGATATCTGAATATCCCATAACCCATTTGGGAGGCAACGTTTTCAAAGCTTCCCAATCCAGCAGGGGCAGGATATCCATAAGGAATTCTCCACCCCACGGAGGGATAATAGCCTGAATCTCAGGGTCACGGAAAAATGCATTGATCTCGGCAGCGCGATCTTCCTTGGAGGAACTTACACATTTGGCGTTATGCCGTAGAAATGGGCTCTCCTGAACACTAAAACCAAGGCGCTCCATGTTGTGCCTGCTCTCTTCAAGGTAATGATGCAAGGATTCACTTACACCGCTGGATGGTGCAGCCACGCCAATGGTATTTCCCGAAGCGAGTGGTTGCGGGTAACGGATAGAACGGTTATTCATTTTGGAAACACCCTTTCTTGTGAACATATCGATTTAACGAATGTTTCCATTATAAAGAATAATTGCGCTTATACCAGCATGATTCTGAAAATGATTAAGGGTTCACCGGGATTTCCATTGAAAATGGTGATTTAAATTTCATTGGATAGGTGGAAATATGCATCTTTATTTCCCCTTTCATCTTAGCCCCATTTTGAATAGTAGAAGAGATAATTGTATGTCTTTCATCTGTTCCATCTCCACTGCTCCAATTGGAGCCTGGAATCTGATATTCTTTACCTGCTTTGTCCATAACATCTCTGAAAGCTAGAATGAACTTGCCTTCCATACTACCGTCCACAGAGAAATGGATAACCAAATCTTTACCAACGACCTTGCTTCCAAGCATCTTCAATCCAGATGGACCGCCTGTAATTTTGTGTGATTTCAGATCAACGACGATATCCAGTTCATTTTTATTCAACCCCGAAAATCCAGATCCTTGTAAAGTCAGCTTTTTCGGAATAGAGAAGTACATGCTTTCAAAATAAATGGATCGTTCATCCTCACCTGTCGTGGTGTTTGTTCTCCATGCGCGGCCTTGTTCATCGACCAATTGAAGATCATCCAGTCCAAAGATCTTCTTTGTATTTTTTGGATCGAATTTTACATCAAGCACAAAACGAGTTGGATAAAGGGTAGCCTGTTTAACATCAATACGCTGCCCATCTACCATTAACGTTTGATTTACCGGGATGATTTTTTTCATACCTTTCGTTAAATCAGTGTCTACTGGGAAAGTAACTTTCCACTCTTTAGAACTCCCTTTATATCTGGATTTAAATACAACACTTAGTTCTTCGGGGGGGGAAGCATCGCCCGTAAAGATAACATCGATATAATTTTCATAAACATTCTCGTCTGAAGTCGGTTTAGGGGAAGAATAACTAAATCCAACAGGAAGATTCTTACCATGCTCATCAAGCAAATCGATGTCATACATACCCTTGTCTGGATCTTTCATGCCTTTCATCGTGTAAAAAATAACCATGCGTGACTCATCTGTAATGATGCTGTCCACGGTCACCGAAGCTCCATCATGCTCATCGGTCACACCAACCTTCTGCAAGAGGGATTGATCGATAGCCATCATTAACCCTTTGTCCTGGCGAATCATACTGACGATGCCCTCCATGCCTGGCAGTTGCTCCACAAAGGACGCAAAAGCGGGGGAGACGCGGATACATCCCGTAAACACGAGGATGATTGCGGCTGCCGATATGGAGCTCATAACCCAGCGCAGCCGGGACTTGCGCTTGCGCGCAGCCTGACGAATTCCGGCCTGTACAGCCTGATATGCTTCGGCATCCGGTACAGACATGGCGTCGTATTCTGTTTTACGATCATTCAGACGCTGCTCAATGGCTTCAAATGACTTCATCTCATCGCTCATGAGTTACATCTCCTTTCGTTTCAAGTTGGTCCCGGAGCTGCCTAAGTGCTCGATGCAATCGGGATTTTACGGTTCCGGTCGGAATTTCGAGAATATCAGCGACCTCTGTTAAGGAGAAACCTTCGAAATAGCTTAGAATAATAATTGGTTTGCAATCCCGATCCAGCGCAGAGACGGCTGCGGCCAGATCAGGGTCTGCGGGCTGGTCCCAGCTGCTGGGTTCATGAATTTCGGTAACGTGGCTGAACCGGCTCTTGCGTTTGCGTTCGTCCGCACAGTAGTTCAGCAGAATGCGGATCAGCCAAGTGGCGAAATAGGAGGGTTCTTTTAATTTCTTGAGCTTTCGATAAGCTCTGTAGGTGCATTCCTGTATCGCTTCCAGCGCATCGCCCTCGTTGTGCAGATAGGCACAGGCGATCCGGTACAGTCGGCTCTGATGCATCTCCATTAAGGCTGCAAAAGCCTCGGCATCCCCTTTTTGTGCGGCGATGGTCAGTTGAGCAGGGGTCACATGGCTCCTCCTTTCATGGATGTTGTTGCGTATTAGACCGTGCAAAGGGCCAAACGGTTCTTGATTTTGGGAAAAAAGTTATGTATACACGTACTGAGACTACCACAAAGAAGCAAATTGCTCAGAAAACTGAAAACAACCGCCAAGCTCTCCTTTATGTTAGAGAGAGGAGTTCGGCGGTTGTTTTTCTTTATATGACTTGTCTGACCGTAATGAGGTTCGTTTCTCCCGATTTCAATCTTCCGAATAAAGATGGAGTTTCTTCGTAACTTCCAGACCAGGCACCGCGAAACTAGCAAGTGGCGATGGCAGATCATCCAGCGGGAACCAACCGATCTCACCAATCGCTCCGCCTTCTTCGAGGTTACGAGCAATGCCGCCAATAACTCGAGTTGAGTAGAGGACGGAAATCCAATGTTCTTGTTTTTCAGGTCGGATCGTCTCTGCGGTGCAGAGCAGCTTGTCGATGGTAATATCCAGATCGACTTCTTCCTTAATCTCCCGAATGACGGTCATTTCAATGGATTCGTATGGGTCGACTTTGCCCCCAGGGATACTCCAGGTGTACTGTTCAGGCTGACGATTCCGCCAAACCAAAAGGACTTCATTACGTTCGTTGAGGATGACCGCTCCGACACCAATCCGAGGTTGGACAGGAGAGTTCTCTGTACCTTTGGTGTTAAGTAAGGACAACGCAGATCCTTCGGCAGCGACCAATCGTGAGTCTGAGTGATCTTCCGTCTGTTTAGCTCCTTGGACATGAGTAGACTGAAACGCGAGCGGAAGTTTGGTCTGCGTTGACCATTCTTCTGCAAGGATACTCATGGAGATCAGATCATAATGCGTGCCATCCCGTAGAACGGCAGAGCGCTGACGGCCTTCCTCCCGAAATCCGGCTTTCAGATAGGCGCGCCTCGCAGCTTCATTGTATTCAATCACTTCGAGCGCAATCCGGTTCAGATTCAATTCATGGAATCCATAACGAATAATCAGGGCGAGAGCATCACTGCCGTATCCTTTGCCCCGATCTTTGTCATCACCAATACCAATTGCCAGGCGTGCAGAGCGGTTATTCCACTCAATTCGGTAGAGGGCCGTGAATCCGATGAACCGATTGTCCTCGAGAGTACGCAGTGCAAATTCAAAGCCATTGTCTCTACGAACTGCGGATGACCCCGTCTCATCCGGCGTTAGCGGAACAGCAATATCGGTATCCAGATTACGCAAGTAATCATAACTGTCAGTAAAGCGGGAGAGCCGCATGCAGTCTTCTGGGCAAGGAGCAGCCAGCCGGACTTTGGAGCCTTGAAAAGCATTTAAATGACGTGGAGCCATGTTGCACCTCTTTTATTGGATATGAAATCATACATTTTATCTCATTATACTACGAAACAGAGAGGATACCGAAAAAGGGCACAAGTAGGGGAGCATATCCTCCTGATTAGGAAAAGAAAAGCGACGCTAAATGCGTTTAATATAGATCAATATAATTCAATATAGATCATCTGGATATTTCCGAATGTAGACAAAACAAAAAGCAGCCGAAGGGCTGCTCTACCATTCATTATTTCATATCCTGCAACAGGTTTTTCATTTTCTTGTAGTGCCCGCTGACCCGATCAACCATGTAGTTATACATAAGCTGATTCTCCGAAAGATTCGCCATTTCCTTGTCAATATCAACGTTATTGTTGTTATTATTCATGGATGTTTCGTTGTTCTCGACAATACGGTAGTTTACGATGGAGTCATTGGCATTACTGACCGGAAAGTGTTTCTCATGAGTCCGTTTCATATCGAGCTGATCTGTTTTGCCATTCTCAATGATACGTCTAAGCTCTTCCTCAAACTCCACCGATTTCTTTTTGTAATTGGGTGTGTCTGCATTGGCAATATTTTCAGTGGTAACCTTGTGCTGTACGTTCAGCGCTTGTAACAGAGATTCATTGCGTCTGGAAGTGTTCGTTTCAATCAACGGCTCAGTCTCCTTCAATGGAAATGCAATTGCTTTCATCATAAAAAAATGAGCTACTGCCTGTCAAGTTAGGCAAAAGAAAAGGACAAGCGCATGACGGAGGCTTCCATTACGAAATCCTGCTTCATGACATCTTATCCTTGTCCCAGCCCGTATGAATCAGTCCTTACGAATCAGCTATGAAGAAGGACGATTGATGTTTTTGCCATAATAAATCTCATCCATCTCCAGCTTCAACCACTCCGTAATTTCCTGTTGCTCGGCCTTGCTCAGTTTATCTTTGGTATAACCAAACAGATAATTATCGAGATCGAATTCTTTCAGTTTACACTTGGTGTGAAAAATGTTCTCCTGATAGACGTTCACGTCAATCATGTCGAAGCTGCTCTTGATCTCATCCGGAATGTAATTCTGGATTGAACCGATCTCATGATCAATGAACAGCTTGCGTCCACTCGTATCCCGTGTAAAGCCACGTACCCGGTAATCCATCGTCATGATATCCGTATCGAACGAGTGGATCAGATAGTTCAGTGCCTTTAGCGGCGAGATTTCACCGCAGGTAGAGACGTCAATATCTGCCCGGAACGTACTGATGCCTTCGCTCGGGTGGAATTCGGGGTACGTATGAACGGTAATATGGCTTTTGTCGAGCTGCATGACGACATTATCGGGCAGGGGGCCGGGAGATTCATCGAAGGATTCTTCAGGGATCTCCACAATGGGGCCTTCCGAGACAAGCATCGTCACACTTGCACCCTGGGGAACATAGTCCTGTTGGGCGACATTCAGCACATGGGCACCGATAATGTCAGACACGTTATTCAGGATTTTGCTCAACCGGGCGGCATTATATTGTTCATCAATATATTCAATGTAAGCTTCGCGTTCATCTTTGGTTTTTGTATAACAGATATCGTACATATTGAAACTTAGCGACTTGGTCAGGTTGTTGAATCCATGCAGTTGAATGCGCTGCTCTGGCGTTAATGTCATGGTTGCAGTTCCCCTTTGTCCCATACGACATGGTAATCGCAGTTTTACTACTACTTATACCCAACCTGCCGCCAAAAAAAACATATGTACGTCATTCTTTACTGCTCCAGTCGTGCACAGATCAGAATGAAGAATCTTCATAATCCCCAACATCGTTCATCCGTTCATCTTCGGCGACCGATTGGATATCCTCCGAGGTGACGCTGATGATCGTATAATCTTCATTCTGCTGTTTTTTGACCGCTTTTTCCTTAATAAAACGGGGACTTCCATCCCCGGCATCTTCATCATACACGAGCAGGAGACCGTCGCTTTTGCGCAGCAGTAAGTCATCCCGCGCAGTAAACTGCCACGGGCCGATATACGGCTGATGACTAATCGCACCATAATAGTCCACACCTTGCAGAATGGAGCGATAATATTCCTGTTTGTCTTCCTTCCATTGTTCCTCGGGATTCTGAAAAGCGGTAATGATGGACAGCTTCAGATCCGGGAACGTCTTTTTCAGCTCAAGCACCACTTCGCAGGCCCACAGGTCTACACCGTATTGGCCTGGAGTCAGCACCCATTCCAGCCCGTCTTCGACCAGGGGCGTAAGACGGGAGGAGATCGCCTTTTTGATGAAAGGAATTCCCTCATGCTTCTGTCCAAAGATCTGTAGTTCATGTGCACGATAACCGGTAATCAGCAAGTTTTTCAGTATCGCTTCCTCCTTTCAGGCGTGGTCAGTCCATCGGCCAGTTCCGGCACCGAGGCTTGTCCAGAATCGGCTGAAATCGCTGAGTCAGCGATGCCTGTTCTTTGAATCATCCCGTTAGTTCGCTGGTGGAGCATCCGTACGGAATGGATAGAGGAACTGTTTCGGAATGTCGGTCTCAAATCTCATCAACTCACCCGACGTTGGATGGATGAACGAGAGAACCCGTGCATGCAGTCCCAGGCGACCCAGTGTTTTGGTATGAGCACCGTACTTTTTGTCGCCTGCGATGGGATGGCCCAGATCTTCCATATGCACACGAATCTGGTTTTTGCGTCCCGTTTCCAGACGGACTTCCAGCAAGGAGAACTCGCGGTTCGACTGTAGACGTTTGTAGTGTGTAATGGCATGTTGTCCATCATTCGGGCGAGAACTAGAATACATTTTGAGCGTTTTGGTTTCTTTCAACCATGAGGAAATGGTGCCCTCTTCTTTCGCAACGGCGCCTTCCACAAGGGCAACATACAAACGTTCCTGTACATTCTCTTTCCAATTGTCCTGCAGCTTCTGCTGCACTTCTTCACTCTTGGCAAACATCATGACACCCGAAGTGTCGCGGTCCAGACGATGGACAATAAATATTCGGTTCAGCGCGTCAGTACGGCGAACATGCTCGGTCAACTGGCGATAAGCAGTAAGATCATCACTTTTGTCAGCGGCAATGGATAGCAGTCCGGCTTCCTTGCGAATGACGATGATATCATCGTCTTCATGCAAAATGTTAATGCCCGTCAGGGAAGGAGCGGCAACTGCGCCTTCTTTGCTGATCGTTACGATTTGCCCTGGCGTCAGCTCCAGATTAAACTTGGTCACCACTTTCTGATCAACGGAAACCTGACCACGACCCAGAATGGATTTGACCGCATTCCGGCCGGACTTCAAGTGCTTCAGCAAGAAGTTGAGCAGCTCATCCGGTTCAGTAACCTTGTATGGGCGTGGTGGTTCTTGCTTGCGATAATAGGAATTGCCCGAGCGTTTGGCTGCTTTGGGTTTGGGTGCTCCGGCCTTCTTGGGAGCCGCGGAGGATTTGGCGGCTACTGGTTTCTTCGCCGCTCCTGCATTGCGTGATGCGGATGGTCCTGATGATTTGGCCGAAGTGAAAGTGGACCGACCGGACCGTGCTGTGGACGAACCTGTGGATGCTTTCCCCTTGGCCGATGTATTGCCTGTTGGGCGTTTGCGTTTATTCATAAATAATAATCTCCTTCTGAACAGCCTGTACCGCTTGTGTGCATACGATCCGTTCATTTCGTTATGCAGTTCAATATACCATTAACCGGGGGCAAATAAAAATAGGTGGATGGAATCTGTTACCCATCCAGTCCAAAGAGAGTCGAGATTCATAGAATAACGTATCCCATAGCATTGGAGGTGTTACTCATGGGTGTGTTTCTCGATATGAGAAGTTCGATGAACTCGGGATTCGTAGGACAGCCGGGTTTGTCCCTGTCTCCTTCGCCGGAAGCGTTTGGCTCCATTGGTCTGCAGACCCTTGGTGTCCCAAACCCCATTATCACCTTGAATGGCACGGTTGGCGTTACTGGAGAAGTGGGGGATACGTTCGTTGTTGAACTTGTACGGGGCAGTGTTTACGATCCGTTCTTTGTAATCTATCGCGCCGAAGGTACAGTAGGTCAGAATGGTGGCGCTGAATTTCATTCGTTCACTGCACAGGATCTGTCCGCACCGCCTGCACTGGAAAGTGTGTATACCTCGTTTATTTCAGGGGTATCCACATCGGTACGAACCGGACCCGAAGTGTTCTATGGTATTGCAGCCACCAATTGGTTCCTGTGAACAGAAGGTTCAACAGGAAGAGTGTTATCATATGGCATCTTATGATGAACAGACAAAAATCCCGGCTCCAAGGAGTCCGGGATTTTTTGTTGTAGTATCCACTTTTACAAACTAGTTGGCGCGGCCTTTCAAAATGATGTTGTTGGCTTTGCCGAAGTCGATGGCGACTTTGCCCGCAAGTGCCGCTGTCCGCTCCGCAAGGACAACCGCGTTTACGCCACAGGAGAAAAGAGCTACATCGAACGTATCCTGATTCGTTTGAATCCAATGCAGTGTTGCATGCATCTGATCCCAGCTGTCGAACGGCAGCGCAGCTGTAATATTCAGGTGATACGGCTCCTGAATGAGCATGGCCCGCAGCTGTTCAATCTCGCGGGTAACGAGCAGTATACGCTTGCCTGCGAGCATACTCCAGAAGCGGGGCACCTGCGCGAGTTCCCGATTGACACAGGCATGGCAAGTCAGTGCCGGAGAAATGCCGAAATGCGCGAACACCGTGTCGGTCAGCTGTCTTTTGAGATGCTCCGGGGCTTTGATAGTACTGTCCCCGTGTGGAAGAACGCCTACGATATTCGCCCGTTGTAAGGAAGCGGCTACCTCATCCCGGAGCTGCAGATTGGGTAGACGCAGTCCTTTTTGACCCAGATTGGCCTTGATGGCCCAACGCTCTTGCAGAACCTGCTCCGTGGTCCAGACCGTTTCCTGGGACATGACGATATTCTCCCCATCGCCCACACGGACCAGAGAGAAAGGACGCTGCTCTCTCACAGCGGCTTCAAGTTGATCCAGCACACCATCCATTTCAAGATAGATTGCATTCATTCTGGTATAAGGCCCCCTTTGAAAATTCAATTGCTCTATTCTATGTTGCGGATTCGACTACGTATTGTGCGTTCGACCCGCAGGGCGCATCTTCGGGTATATATCAATCTACTTCCGGTACAGGTGAGCGCTGGCGGGCTTATGTAAAAGCTGATTTATGGAAGAACACGTGCAAGTGTCCGGACCGGTTCTATTATTTTTTCATACGTTATAGAGTCGGCTGGATTGACTAGAGCTTCTGTATGGCAGCTTCAAGCAGACAGAGGCCGTTTTTGGCGTGGAAAGGGCTGCAAAGACTATGAAAATAGTCTGACTGAATTGAAAGAAGATCACAGAATGAATGAGGAGGAAGGGTATGTCCAGAAGAGTGGTTATTGAGATTAACTTCAACAATTATGGGATGGACCCGCAGCGGCTGACGAGAGAGTGGTTGGAGCGGCGGGTGGGTATTTTTCGTAGATTCACCTTGCATTGCCTTAAGGCCCAGACGAATCAGGATTTTCTGACCGTGGTGAAGCTGTCCAAGGAATCCGGGGAACTGATGCAAGAGATTCTGGCCGAACAGGAGCCAATGCCTTCCAATATCCGTTTTGGAACAAATATCGAAAGTGTGCGTGCCATTCTGGCTTTTGCCGAGGGAGCAGAGGATATCTATATTGCCCGACTGGATTCGGATGATCTGTATCACAAGACGTTTGTTCAACAGCTCTATGATGTGCAGCCGCAGCCCGGAACGATGGCACTCATTAATCAGAATGGATATCTGTGGGACAGCGTGAATCATGAGATGGCACCAGCGTTCCATCGTTCCCCGCAGTTCTATGTCTACCTATATAAAACGGCGGAGTATGCAGCAGGATACCGGGTGAAGCTGCCGGGCCGGGGAACACATGGCAATGTCATTGAGCTTCCGCATGAGCTGTTAGCTCCGCGCAATTACGTGAATATTGTGCATTCCAGCAATACTTCCATCAAAAAAGTACCGCCCAAAGATCGGTTAAACCGGGAAGAGATGGCTGCGGTATTACGCGAATTCATGATCTGAACAAGGAGGAATTCAACCATGATTAAAGGACAAACGATTCTGATCACCGGAGGAACAGGCTCCTGGGGACAAAAACTGACCGAGGTACTGCTGGAGCAGAATCCGGCCGAGATTCGGATTCTCTCGCGTAATGAGTACGCCCAGATTGCGATGCAACGGGATTTCGGTCATGATGCACGTTTGCGTTTTGTCATCGGGGACATTCGCGACTATCGTGCTGTGGAGGAAGCCTGTCGTGGGGTGGATGTTCTCTTCCATCTGGCTGCACTGAAGCATGTTCCGGTATGCGAGGATCAGCCGGATGAAGCGTTCAAGACCAACGTCATCGGCACGCAGAATATTATTCGCGCTGCGATTCGTATGCAGGTTGCCAAAGTCATTGACGTGTCCACCGACAAGGCGGTAGATCCGATTAACGTTTATGGCATGACCAAGGCTCTGGGTGAAAAGATGATGATTCGTGCCAATGGTTTGAGCGAGTCCACCCGTTTTGTGTGTATTCGTGGGGGGAATGTGCTCGGAACCAGCGGCAGCGTTGTTCCATTGTTCCGTCGTCAGATTGATGAAGGCAAGAGCCTGACCATTACGGACAAAGGCATGACCCGCTTTTTCCTGACGCGAACGGAGGCCATCCATTTGTTATTGAAGGCGGCTGAGGCATCAGTGGGCGGTGAGACGTTTGTGATGAAAATGAAAGCCTGCAAGATGACAGATCTGGCGTCGGTCATGTTGGAACAGGCAGGTCGTCCGGCTCACGATTATAAAGTAACCGGGATTCGTCCAGGCGAAAAATTGCATGAAGTACTCATTTCTCCATTCGAGGCACCACGTACCTACAAATATGACGAGCAATATTATGTGATTTTGCCACAAGAACCGAACAAAAGCCTGACAGATCCGTATAGTGGTCTGCCTCGTGTGACCTTTTCCGAGTATCGTTCGGATAGCGCGATGATGAACCGGTCAGCGATTGCCCAATTTTTGCGTGCAGGCGGCTTTATCGATTAATAGAAGGGAGGCGGACCGTTTGGAGGTGGAAGGAATGGTAGAGAGCAGCAAGCACGAAGGAAATAAGGAAACACAGGAACGTACCACGCTTCAAAATATAAACAACCGCTCCCTGAAAGCTGCCGTCATTGGTCTCGGGTATGTTGGGTTACCCATGGCGGTGGAGATGGCGCAGGCTGGGTATCAGGTGCAAGGAATTGACATCGATGGAGCAAAGGTGGCTAAGCTGCGTGCCGGGAAATCGTATGTGATCGGCATTGAGGATAAGGTGGTGCAATCCCTTGCTCAGTCCGGGTTGTTCATGGCAGGCACGGATTTCGCAGCAGTGGCAAAGGCCAATGTGATTGTTATCTGTGTGCCTACGCCTTTGACCGCCGAGCATCAGCCGGACATTTCATTTATCGCTGCAGCGGTGGATGGCATAACGCCTTATCTTCAGGAGGGCAGCCTTGTCATATTGGAAAGTACCACATATCCTGGCACCACCGAGGAGCGTGTGAAGCATCCGATCGAAGCTGCGAAAGGGTGGAAAGTAGGACAGCAGTTCCATGTCTGTTATTCTCCAGAGCGGGTAGATCCCGGAAGTGTGCATTACGGGGTGAAAAATACACCGAAGATTATTGGCGGCTCCACGCCGTCCTGTCTGTCTTATGGAAAAGCATTCTACGGTTCGTTCCTGAACGAAATCGTTCCCGTTAGTTCAACGACAGTGGCGGAGACGGCAAAGTTGTTCGAAAATACGTTTCGCAGCGTGAACATCGCGCTCGTGAACGAACTGACACCTGCCTGTGAGCAAATGGGCGTGAACATCTGGGAGGTGCTGGACGCTGCGGCGACCAAGCCGTTCGGTTATATGCCGTTCTATCCGGGTCCGGGTATTGGTGGACACTGTATTCCAATTGACCCGATCTATCTGTCCTGGGCCGCTGGCCGTCAGGGATCGGAACTGCAATTCATTTCGCTTGCAGATGCGACCAATCGGCAAATGCCGGAAAGAGTCGTCAAGCGTGCCGCCGAGCTGCTCGAACAGAACGGTTCATCGATGCAGGGAGCCCGAATTGTGCTGGCGGGTATGGCGTACAAAAAAGATATCGACGACTTGCGTGAATCGCCAGCGCTGGATGTCTATAGACTGCTTCGTGAAGCAGGGGCAGACGTGGTCTTCACCGATCCTATGGTGCCTGTGTTCCGCAAGGATGATGGCACGGTTGCTCATGCTCAACCAGCATCACCAGCATTGTGGGCCGGGGCTGATCTGGTCATGATTACGACGGATCATACGGGCTTCGATTATCAGGAGATGGCGGATCATGCCAAGCTGATCTTCGATACACGTAATGCCACAGCCGGATGTGTCGGTGGAAATATAGTGGTGCTTGGACAGCCGACTCGGCCGGATGTGAGCCCTGAAAGCTTGAGGGAAACGTCAGGAGGCAGCCATGGCGAATCATGATCGGGTAAGTGAGCGTTATTATGGCGAGATCAATTCGGAGGAATCGCATGAAGCCACACGTACCCGCATTCACTGGATGTGCCGGGAAGCGACAGGTAAACGAATTCTGGATATTGGATGCAGCCAGGGCATCACCTCCATTTTGCTGGCACGGGAAGGCTTTCGGGTAACCGGGATTGATCTGGAAGAAGAGAGCATTCGGTATGCCAAGCAAGAGCTGGCGAAGGAATCGAAGCCGGTACAGGATAAAGTGGATTTTCGTATGCTGGATATTACCCAGTGGAAAGGCAGAACACCATTCGATACGGTGCTGCTGGGTGAAGTGCTGGAGCATTTTGCCCATCCCGAAACGTTGTTAATGAATATTCATCGCCTTTTGCATGAAAAAGGGACGCTGGTCGTCACGGTTCCTTACGGGTATCATCCGTTCTACGATCACAAGCAGACATTCTACGCCGGGAACCTGGCGATGTGCCTGATGCCTTATTTTGAAGTATTGAAGCTGGAAATTCATCATAAATATCTATGTTGCGTGGCACGCAGGCGGCGGGAAACGCAGCTGCATGTCTCGCCTACCACAAGCCAACTGACGGAGTGGATGAAGCTGGATCATGTACATTTTGCCACCGTGGAACAGAATCACCTTCGTCTGATGAATCAACGCAAAAAGGCGTTGGACAATGCGGTGGAGCAGGTTAGACGTCTGCGTCGTCAGGAGACCGGGGAAGGGTAGTATATGAGGCCAAGAAGAAAAAAACGCAATACGCGTAAGACGAGGAAGGGGCTTAAACCGTGATCACCATCAGTCTCTGTATGATTGTGAAGAACGAACAACGCACGCTTGCTCGCTGTCTCGACTCGGTCGCCGGCATCGTGGACGAGATCGTTATTGTAGATACCGGTTCATCTGACCGTACGAAAGAGATAGCCGCGCAATACACCGACCGGGTCTACACGTATGAGTGGAAGGACGATTTTGCTGCAGCGCGGAATTATTCTTTCGACCAGGCCACACAGGAATATATCCTGTGGCTGGATGCGGATGATGTGCTGCTGCCCGCGGAACGGGCGAAGCTTGAAAGGTTGAAGCAGCAGCTGCCGTCAGGCGGTGAGACGGCGGCTGTGATCTTGGGCTACACGCTGGCCGAGGGGCCGGAGGGAAGTCCACTCGTGACGGACCGACGGTTGCGCCTCGTCAAGCGAGAAGCGGGCTGCCGTTGGCATGGCCGGCTGCACGAGCAGTTAGGCTTCCCGCAGAGCGGTGTCATTACGGCAGACATTGCCGTCACGCACCGCCGCGAAGCGGGCCATCATTCGGCGCGAAACGTGCGCATTCTGCGCAAATGGATCGCCGAAGAGGGCGCAGCCCAGGGACGCCTGCTGTTCTATTATGCAGGCGAATGTTATGACCGCCGGCGTTATGCGGCGGCGGTTCGGGCGTATGCGAAGCTGCTGCTGGAGCCGAGCGGCTATCGCGAGGATCGGCTCATCGCCTGCGCGCGGCTGGCGGAATGTTATGAGCGGCTTGGCGAGCCGGGTCGGAAGCTGGGTGCGCTGCTGCAATCATTTCAATTCGATCTGCCGCATGCTGACTTCTGCTGTGCCATCGCTGCCTGCTTCCATGAGAGGCAGGAGATTGTGTCCGCCATCTACTGGTATATGCAAGCGCTCGATGTCAGCAGTCGCGATCCGGGTTTGCGCCCTGTGCCTGCGGCATGCCGCACTTGGCTGCCACACGCCAGGCTCTCCCTTTGTTACGCTCACATGGGAAACTGGGAGCAGGCGCTTCTGCATAACAGCAAAGCAAGAGAGTATCTGCCGAATGACCCCGGCCTGCTCGCCAATCGGCTGAAGCTTGAAGCGGTGTTGAGTAAGGTGAACAGCGGCTTGGAAGAGAAAGAGAAAGAGAAAGAGAAAGAGAAAGAGTAGTGTTGATCTGTTCTAGAGGTGGAATAAGAGCAGCCCCGCTTGCCGTGAGAGTCGCGAGCGGGGCTGCTTATTTGTGTTTTTATTTTTCAGGTGCTAGGCAGCGAACGTACTGGTCCTTCATGCGCAGGCTTTGGCATGCCCAGCTCCAGCCGTCGTAGATTTCGTCATCGATGTTTAGCGTAATGGTTTCATCTACATACTCATTCCAATTTTCGATTCGGAGCGTGTGTTCATCTTCCCATTCCAGATGGTTATGTCCGTGGTACTCGGCGCGATATATGTTTTTTACGATAGAATCATTCGGATCATTCGTTTTTTTCACATCCACCCAGATTGTGACTCCACCTGCCGCACCACCATAGGGCACACCGTAAATCTCGGCGGTATATTCTCCGTTTCTTGAAGGCATGGAGTAGCTCAGATCTCCTTGTTCGGATCGATCAAACGTGGAGAAGTAAGGGCGAAGCCAGAAATACAGGAATACGGCGGCAAACAGCACAAAAATCAATATTGAAAGTGCAGTGAATATCGGGTGTCGGCGTATCCATAGTTTGCGTGGCTTTGTCATCGATGAATTGGTAGCTTGAGGATTCTGGTCCATATGCTTTGATCCCCCCTTTTTTTAAAGCGAAGTTTGCTTCGCAGGAATATAAATTTCCATCTCCCCGTAATGATCCTGCGCGAGGCTGCCGTCGATCCTTTCAAAATAATACGAGTCACTCTTCGAATATCCTGAATGGCTCTGCCAGTACTCGTCTATAAACGTCCAGACACTGTCCAGATGATCAATGTTGATTAGACTGGGATGGAAATCACAGACGTATTTGAATACGGCATACTGGTTGGCCGGAACTTCGATCTGATCCAACTCTGCGGGTGCATTGTCGAGGCATGTCACTTGCACGGAAGGCAGATAGGTACTGTAGTCATCATTAATCTCGTTGGTGAACCCAATATATACATTAGGATGCATCGTATCGGGTATGGTGTGGAAATGATTTTCAAAAAAGCTATTGCCTTTTGCGTTGGATTCATAATGTTCCTCGTTATCGATATACCGTATCTGTGAACGTTCACCAACCAGCATCATGGCTGGTTTCCGTACATACGTAGGTTTGAAAATATAACCATACGGAAGCGTCGTAATCATAGACGAAGTCAAGCGTGCGGTAAGCTGGAGATCGCCAGTTCCTTGTTTGCGGTATTGCAGAGGCGTGATACCAAATGCCTGTTTGAATGCGCGTATGTAGGACTGTTCATGCTCGAAAGAATAATGACCGCTAATATCGATGATCTTCCAGTTTTGATCGACCAACTGATCCAGACTGCGGGCCAGTTTGCGTGAGCGAATATATTCTCCGGGCAGTTGCCCGCTCATATGTTTGAACATCCGATGGAGATGGAATTTGGATATGTGAGCGGTTGATGCTAGATGATCTAGCGTTAATTTTTCATGGATATGATCCTCTATGTAGTTAAATAACTTATCAAAGGTATGTAGCTGATCGTGTTGCATATGAATCTCCCTTATCAATTCAAGTAGTTAGAGCAAGAAATGTTCATTTTTTCCTTATATCCGATGATATCATAACCAAGTACTTAATTTAATGACAAGATTGGAGAAAGCATCCATGTTTGCTGAAAAAAGAACTTATACCACACGAGGTATGATAACTCGTTTATGGACATTAACGGGCAGATATCGGATGTTCATCGTCCTTTTGCTCTTCGCCGCCTTTGCAATCTCATTGATAGAAGTGGGTTATATGGAATCCATACGAAGATTGGTCAAAGGTGCCACTGAATCTCAATTTTCCCTGATCTATTCGGGGCTCATTATTGGTGTTTCCATTGTTGCGTTAAGAGTCATCGTTACCGCAATCATGACGTGGATAGAAACGCTCTTTCAACAAAAGACGCTCTTGTCTTTACAGATGCTGCTGCTGTCCTCGCTGGGAAGCACTGCTTCACGTGAACTCACTCGTTATCATACAGGTGATTTGACTGCGAGAGTCTGGACATCTGCTAAAGAAGCGCAAAATGGGTTGAACCAGCATGGTATTGAGTTAGCAAAAAATATCATCCAACTCATTCTCGCGTTTGCATACTTTAGTTGGGTGAATCTGCCGTTGTCTTTGGCGATCATTGTATTCACTTTGGTCTATCCTGTTGTCACAATGCGTCTGGGCAGCCGCCTGCAAAGACGACATGATCAATTGAATTCAGATGCTGCGGCAAGGGATGCATTGCTAACTGAAGTGATTCAGGCTCCTGTGGAGATCCGAAGTTACGGACTGAAGGGTTACATATATGAACGTTACGAGGAACGTATGAATCAGGTATTCAGACAAACAATGTCTGTATCGGTCTTGCAGCGTCTTTCGGAAGCGGCTGGGCGAGTGTCAACTTATGGCGGGATGATTTTGATTCTGTATCTCGGTGGGATTCAGGTGTTAAATGGACATATGGATGTGGGAGGATTGGCAGCTTTTCTGGTTGCCAGCAGTCAGTTAACTCGTCCGATTGAGGCCATGTCCAGTCTCTGGAATGGTTTTATCGGATCAGCTTCTCATGCGGCGAGAATTTTTGAAGTGATGGATTTGGATAAAAAGAAAACCCTGACAAATGAGATGAAGCGGTCCTTGAAGAATACGGAGTCTGGTTCAATGAACGGGGATACATATGAGAACTTAGAAAAAACTGCTGCTGATCGCGAAGGACAGCTCCCGATGGCAGGTCTGCATATACAGCATGTGTACTTCAGCTACGCGGAGAAAGCAATGCTATTCGATGCCACCTTTACGGCTGAGATGGGAAAGCTCACTGTCATCACTGGACCAAGCGGATGTGGGAAATCCACGTTGCTAAAATGTATAGCTGATGTACATATGCCTGTGAGTGGATCGGTACAATTTATACCTGAACACAGTTCAGGCATGAATGACTATAGTCAGGTCTACGTACCACAGCAAGTTTTTATTTTCACAGGTACAGTGGAAGAAAACATCGCCTTTGGTCAAGAGTTGCTCTTGCCGGAACAAATAGTAGGCGCTGCATGTCTTGCTCAGGTGCATGATGCGATTATGCGTCAAACATTGGGATACCGCACGGTTCTAGAGCCTCAAGGAAGTTCGATGTCTGGCGGTGAACTTCAGCGAATCAGTATCGCAAGAGCAATTCTTAGGGAGCCAGATGTCATGTTGATGGATGAGCCCACATCTTCACAAGACCCCATAAATGAACAACGATTAAATGCCATGTTTACCAAACTTACTGAGGAGAAAAAAACGACGATTATTGCAGTTACACACCGAGTACCTCTCCTCGAAAAGGCAGATCGGGTGGTCTATATGAGGGAAGGCCGCGTTGTGGATACGGGATCACATCATGAATTGTTGGATCGCCCGAATGGGTATCGTAGCTATATTGAGGAGCAGGTCCTGGAAGTGGAGGAACGCCATGAGTAACATACATGTGGAAACGGAACGTGTGGATGAAAAGGTCCAAGTCAATGAACATAAGGTATCGGCAACTCTGGCGAATGTATGGCCTGTTATTTTTCGCTTCATGAAGCCTTATGGACTTGCTGTTGCTGTCTTGCTTGTTTTTATAGCAGCAGATGCCGTCTTTGATTGGGGACTTGCCTTTGTCCAGGGATTCTTCGTAGATTCCATTAATCAAGGAGGGCAGGAGCAACTTAACAAAACAGCGATTCTCGTCATAGGCCTCCTGACAGGTTTTATCGTTTTACTGGCGATGCATCGATACGTTCTTGTGTGGCTAAAAGAATCTCTATACAGGGATATGTCGATGAATCTGCTGACGCTGTTAAACCGAATGCCGTATGTGTGGGTGCGAAGGCAAAAGTCTGGAGATATCATGCTCCGTATTAAAGAGGACACCAAACATGGCGCAGAAGTCGTGGAGGCGATTGCGGAGGGTGTAACGGTTGTCTTTATTATTGTATTGTCACTTGGATATTTGTACCGAGCAGATCCATGGGTCGCTGTAGTTGCATTGGTGAGTGCGGCAGCGATTTGGTTGACGGCCAGACTATATGATCAGCGAATTGTACGTCTGTCTGATGAAGTAGAAGGGAAAGAAGGGGAGTCTCAGCAGCAAATTCAACAGTATGTTGAGGGGATACCATCGGTTCAAGCCTATAACGCATCCAACTGGTTTCTGTCTCGTTTTCGATCACAACAAGAATCACTCAATCGGAGTCAGGCGAAATTGCAAATGACTTTGAGCCTGTCAGATAACGTATCTATGGCCGTATTCGGTCTTGCCCAGTTGGCTGCTTTGTTCCTTATCGCTATGTCAGCGGCTAGAGACAGTTTGTCACCAGGTACGGTTGTAGCCAGCAGTCTGCTATTTGAGCTGGTCGTGTGGCCTGTACTTGGGCTGTCCAGTCAGTGGAGCCAAATGCAGGCGAGTGTAGGGGCATTTGGACGAATCTCGACATGGCTGAAGTTGGGGGAAGCAAATGGTGATATTAAGCTGAATGAACAGTGGAATATACAACAATCCGATGATCTTGCAGAACCTATCCTTCGACTTGAACAGGTTAGCGTAATCAATGAAATCAGTGGTCGTGTCGTCCTCGATGAGTTTACGTTGAATGTGAGGCAGGGGGAGATGGTAGCTGTGGTTGGCACCAGTGGTTCGGGCAAGTCGAGCTTGTGCCAAGTCTGTGCAGGGCTGATTGAACCCAAAGGCGGGAGAGTATTACTTCATAATAAACCGGTTGCTCAATATATCGGAATGGATGACCTATCCATTCTGACGTATATGCCGCAGGTACCGAACTTTTTTTCAGGCACAATCGACGAGAATATTCGCCTAACTGCAGAAGCTGCTTTACCGGGGGTAAGACTTGCGGCAGAGCGAGCGGTATTGCATGAATTTATTGAAACGCAGGAGGGGCAATATTATGCTCCTTTACAGGAGAAAGGCTCCAATTTGTCCGGAGGGCAACAGCAGCGGCTCGCGCTGGCTAGAATGTTCATGCGGTCATCAGATCTGTATATTCTGGATGAACCGACGGCATCGCTGGATATCCAGACGGAGCAAAAAGTAACGAGTAATCTGCTAAGTTTCATGGAAGGAAAAACTGCACTAATTGTTACTCATCGTATGGAAGTCGCTCGTCAGTGTTCCCGCATCATTGTGATGGAAGAAGGTCGACTTATCGAGGATGGAATACATGAGCAGTTGATGGAGAAGAGAGGATTGTACTATCGTATGAATATGCGGGAGAACTTTTGAGGATTGTGGGGTGCTGTAAATGAATGAACCTACATTGAAGAAAGGGATGGATACGCTAGAGTTTCTGAGTCTGGATCGTGAAGCACGTCGTTGTATGAAGAGCGGCAAAAGTATTTGCACGATGAAGCCTCAATGATTGAATGGGCTAGGGAAAAGGGATTAGTGGAAGGTGAAAAAAGAAAGGCTTTTGAAATAGCTAAAAATATGCTTTCATTCGGCATTGAAGTTTCTATCATTGTCAAAACGAGTGGTCTAACTGAATCTGAAGTTGAGGCGCTAAAAGATTAGCAAATGTGTTTTAAATCTAAACAATTGTCTTGTCCCCAAAAGGGCAGGCGGTTGTTTTTTAATTTGTCCTAAAATGTTCACTCACACCTGATTCTACTTGCATTCTTTCCGGATCACTCAGGATATACCGCTGTTACACATTTGCCAAAGATCGTTTTACAGTAAAACGCGGTTGCTCATTCGGGTCTGGGCCGTTAAACTAAAGGGAGCGGCGTTTGCTTGACGGACAAGTCATGAGAACGCCATTTTGTTGTCAAGGATGCGGTATATGCCGCTTTCGGATGTCAGAATCGGATCGGACCAAGCTGGTGGAAGAACACCGGTGATAAGTAAGGAGTCTTTACATGAGTGTGCAAACACCTACATTAGAAGAAGCGCAGGGTCTCCTGCAAAAATATTATGGCTACCCCGACTTCCGTGAGGGACAGAAAAAGATCGTAGCCAGCCTGCTTGAACGTGAAGATACGCTGGGTATTATGCCAACCGGGGGCGGGAAATCGATCTGTTATCAGATCCCCGCTTTGTTGTATTCGGGTCTGACGCTTGTCGTCTCTCCGCTGATCTCATTAATGAAGGACCAGGTTGATGCCCTGACCACGGCTGGTATTGCAGCCGCCTATATTAATAGTACGCTCAGCGGCAAAGAAGTGAATGATCGTATCCGCGCAGCGCAGCGCGGTGAGCTGAAGCTGCTCTACGTCGCGCCTGAGCGACTGGAGCTAGACTGGTTCCGCGAGGAGATGGGCTATTTGCCGATCTCGTGCGTTGCTGTGGATGAGGCCCACTGTGTGTCGCAGTGGGGGCATGATTTTCGGACAAGCTACCTGGCGGTAGCGCCGTTTGTGGACAGTTTGCCGGAGCGGCCGGTGGTTGCGGCCTTTACGGCTACAGCGACGCCCGAAGTCATGGGAGATATTCTGCGGCTCCTGCGTTTGCAGGACCCGCAGACGTATGTGACCGGACTTGGGCGAGATAATCTGGCGTTCAGCGTGCTGCGCGGCGAGAGCAAAAAGGACTTTGTCCTGAATTACGCGCGCGAGCACGCCAGCGAGCCGGGTATTGTGTACGCCGCGACCCGCAAGGACGTGGACGATTTGCATCAGCGTTTGCTGCAGGCGGGATTACCCGCAGGACGCTACCATGCCGGGATGACGGACGATGAACGGTCCCAGAGCCAGGAAGCTTTTTTGTACGATGATATCCGGGTGATGGTGGCCACGAATGCGTTCGGGATGGGGATTGATAAATCCAATGTGCGTTACGTTATTCATAACAGCATGCCGAAGAACATGGAGGCATATGTGCAGGAAGCCGGTCGTGCGGGACGGGACGGAGAGCCGAGCCAGTGCATTTTGTTATTCGGGGCACAGGACATTATCACCCAGAAGTTCCTGATCGAGCAGAACCCGATGGAGGGTGACCGCAAACAAAACGATTACCGGAAGCTGCAACAGATGGTGGACTACTGTTACACGACGCGTTGTCTGCGCAGTGCACAGCTGGATTATTTCGGTGAGGTGCATGAGGACAAGCCGTGCGGCATTTGCAGTTCATGTACGGACGACCGTGAGCTGGTGGATATGACGATTGATGCGCAGAAAATATTCAGCTGCATTCACCGCATGCGTGAACGGTATGGTGTATCGCTGGTCGCTTCGGTGCTCAAGGGCTCCCGTGCCAAAAAAGTACTCGATTACGGCTTCAACTCCCTGCCAACATACGGCGTGATGGGTAATCGTACAGAGCGTGAGATCGCGGAAATCATTAACGTCATGGTGTCCGAAGGTTATCTGATGCTGTCCGAGGGGCAGTATCCGGTTGTTCGTTTGCAGCCACTGGCGGTGGAAGTGCTCAAAGGTCAGCGTGAAGTGATGCAGCGGGTGGTTCGCAAGACGGCGGCAACGGCTTCGGGTACAAACTATGGCGGACGTCGTGGACGAGATGCAATGCCATCTGCGGTTAACGAGACGGTATTTGAGCAGCTGCGTCTGATCCGTCGTGATCTGGCGGCGAAAGAGCATGTGCCGTCGTACATTATTTTCAATGATGCGACCTTGCGCGAGATGAGTGTGGTATGTCCAAGGACAGAACGTGACATGCTGGATATTAAAGGGGTCGGTGAGGTCAAGTACCGTAAGTACGGGCTGCCGTTCCTGGAGTTTTTCCAGAAGCAAACGGGCGAAGACGTGGATACGGATGATGATGCTTTTTATGAATACGAGTGAGATGTTGGATGAAGATTCTTACGTTTTGAAATGAAAAATATAGTCTGGTGGTCCAGACAAAGGTTGTGAACCATGAAAGTTATTCTCTCTACATTAAATGCAAAGTACATCCATACCTCTTTGGCCTTGCGGTGTCTGAAGGCGTACAGTGAGAAGGATTTTGATATTGAGCTGGCCGAGTATACGATTAAGGACCCGGTCATGAATATCGTGTCCGATCTGTATCAGCGCGGTGCTGACATGATCGGGTTCTCGTGTTATATCTGGAACATTGAAGAGACAATCAAGGTCATTGATATTTTGAAAAAGGTTATGCCAGAGGTGAAAATTCTGCTCGGCGGGCCGGAAGTGTCCTACGACACGGAATATTGGATGAACCGCATCCCCAATGTCGATTTCATCGTGATGGGTGAAGGGGAAGAGACGCTGCATCAGCTCTTGACGGAGCTGGAGGGAAGCAAGAAGTTCCATTTCGTATATGGACTGGCGTATCGCAAAGGGGAAGAAGTCATTCTCATGCCGGGACGGCCAAAAGCGGATCTGAATGATCTGCCGTCACCGCACCGTTTTGAAGAGGATATCCCGGAGCTCGGGAAACGTGTTGTTTATTTTGAAACCAGCCGTGGCTGTCCGTTCAGTTGTCAGTTCTGTCTGTCCAGTATTGAGGTCGGCGTGCGGTATTACGATATTGAGCGGACAAAGTCGGACATTCTGTACCTGATCGAGAAGGGCGCGAAGCTAATCAAGTTTGTGGACCGGACATTTAACATCAAGCGGGATTATGCGCTCGAAATGTTCAAATTCCTGATCGAGAATCATCAGGGGACGGTATTTCAGTTTGAAATTACGGCTGATATTATGCGTCCCGAGGTACTGGACTATCTGGCAGAGAATGCGCCGCCAGGCACATTCCGGTTCGAGATTGGGGTTCAGTCCACGAATGATCCAACGAATGAACTGGTGAAACGCCGCCAGAACTTCTCGAAGCTGAGTCGTACCGTGAACAAGGTGAAAGCCAGCGGCAAAATCGACCAGCATCTGGATCTTATCGCCGGACTGCCGGAGGAAGATTACAATACGTTCAGGAAGACGTTTAACGATGTGTTTGCATTGGGGCCGGAAGAGCTTCAGCTTGGATTCCTCAAAATGCTGCGCGGTACGGGTCTGCGTCTGGATGCGGAGAAGTACAACTATACGTATATGGATCACGCGCCGTATGAGATTCTGGGCAGTGACGTGCTGCCGTTCAGCGACATCGTGCGCCTGAAGCGGCTGGAGGATGTGCTGGAGAAATACTGGAACGCACATCGGATGGACCATACGCTGAAGTATCTGATGGAGCAGGAGTTCGATTCGCCATTTGATTTCTTCCAGGCGTTCGGGGATTATTGGGAGGGTCAGGGCTGGCAGAAGATCGGTCACCAGCTGGAGGATCTGTTCACTCGTCTGCACAGCTTCCTGGAGTCGCGCAACACGCCGCATATGGATATTGTGCTCGGCTTGATGAAGCTGGATTATTTCCTCGGCCACAAGTACAAACCACGCAAAATCTGGTGGGAAGATCCGCTCCAGAAAGACCAGTGGGCGGGTTATATGAAAACGTTGGCTGAACGTCCGGAAGACGTTCGCCTGCCGCGTATTGCCGGTGCCACAGGCACGGCGTGGCTGGAAAGCAGCGGCACGAGTGCGATTGCCGCTGCGGGAAGTTCGGCTGCTGACGGGGAAGACTCTGCCGCGGATGCGGCGGGTGTGATCGGCAGCGATGGCGGGGATGTGGCGTCGCTTGCAGCGCGCGACGCAGTTGAGTCCGCCGCAGATGGAGCGGCGGACATGGGGGACGGCAACGCTTCGCGTGCGTTGCCGATGACCTCAGCCATGACCGCACAGACGGTCATGGGTGCCCGTGCTTTCGCCGACCTCGGTCTCGGCGAAAAGGAACTGCAGAAGCACACCGTATTGGATGTGCTTCCGTTCCGGCTTGAGCGAGTGCTTGCTGGCGCCAGCCCGCTTGCCGCGAAAGGCCGGACGCTGCTGGTCGTGGTGTACCAGCAGCATGAAGGGCAGCAGGCGCAGTATTACACGCTGCCGCTGGGAGAAGAAGCCGCTGCCATGTAGGTGCAACGGCATTGGGGGAAGCACCATGGCTTTGCCGTTCTGGTGCTACAACAGTGAGCACCGCGGTTGTGGACGCGGTGCAATTCCGTGAGGTGTTGCCCTATTGGCGCAGCACCTCAACCTTACGCGGCTTGCCACTGCACAAGCCGCGCTCCGCTTCACCTTTTATCAAAACATATATGTTACGAAAGCATTGGAAGGTCGTCTGATTCCTTATGGGATGAAGAAGGGCCTTCCTTTTTTTTCGAATTTGTGTCAAAAATATAACCTATCCAAACGAAGGAGAGTTTCCTATGAATAAATGCTACTGCTTACCATAATTAAAGGTTCCGCTGAGTTACTAGGCATTCATATCCTATATAACCCTGCATATATTGAGCGGATTCGTGAGATTAAGGGCAGAACGTGGGAAGCCAAACAAAAAGTGTGGATCATCCCACACACCATAGCTGCTCTTCGGAATTCATGAATCAATTTGATCCTGATGACGTTCTGATTACCCCAGAGTTGTGGGTTGGAAATGACAATTTACAGCAATGGAAAGCTAGTAAGGCAAACCATCTATGGAGCAAAGAGCCGTTACAGAAGGCATTAAAGTTACGAGGATACAGCCGCAAAACGATTAATGCATATTGTAATCAGGTCGAACGTTTTCTGAGTAGCTTTCCCCTCAAAGGTACCGATGTGACTACTTCCAAAATTCAGACGTATTGTTTAGGTTTTCTTGAGCGAGGGATCTCCCATTCAAGCGTGAATCAGATGATTAGCGCGCTCCGCTTCTATTACAAACATGTACTCCATCACCCTACGGAAATCCAGTTTATTCGTCCCAAGAAGCAGACCAAGCTTCCGCAAGTAGAAAAGGAAGTCGTTCAATTGCTCAAATCCGTAACCAACCCTAAATATAAGGCCATATTGTTTCTAACCTATTCTTCTGGACTTCGTGGTAAGTGAAGTTGTGCGTTTGCGTTGCAGCGATCTTGATATTGAAAGGCAAACACTCATCGTGAGACAGGGAAAGGGGCAAAAGGATCGGAGAACGATCCTATCGAGTCTAGCGTGGGATATGGTGCAGAAATACGTCACTGAATATAGACCAACTCGTTGGCACTTTCCAGGGCAATCTTCTGATCGGCATCTTACCGAGCTTAGCGTGCAGAAGGTTTTTGAAGAAGCTAGACAACGCGCAGGCATTGTAAAAATGGTTAGTATTCATGTCTTGAGGCACTCTTTTGCTACTCATTTGTTGGAAAACGGAACAGACCTGCGCTAAATTAGGAACTACTTGGTCACACGAGTGCACGAACAACACAGCGACATACCCATGTTAGTACGAAAAATATTCAGCGTATTCAGAGCCCATTGGATCGTTTGGATTCGGGAGATTGAGTGCTTCAATAAATCTCCCTTTTTCACCAAATTCTTCTTCGCAAATAATACACCATAGGTTATCATATACGTAGTTCACATATCATGCAGGATGTGTGGTATTTACGAAGTACATAAATTAGATGTTATACGACAGAATCAAAAACAATAGAAAAGAGGATCATATGATCCTTTAAATGTTAGAGTTTTGCAATTCACTAAAGAGTTGTAAAGCGTCTTTGAAACCTTGTAAGTAGATACTTCTTTCTAAGATGGATTGATCGGGCAAAGCATCACGAAGTGTTTTAAAGTATTGATCTGTCTCCGCAGAAAGCTGATTGTATTCCGTATGACATTCCAGAAGCTCCGCAGCAAGCTAGAAATCCTACATCGACAATTTAGCAACCTTCATTGAACGGAAAACACGCCTGTACACCGTGATTCAAATCTATCGATGGAGATTGCCTTTGGTGTAGCCGCTGCTCAGTATCTTGCTATAGCTTTTCAAACTGCTACAACAGACCGTGACAAGGAATTTGTCTGCTACGCGAACTTGGAGGAAACGCACGACGTACAGATCTATTTTGCCGACCCTTTCTCTTCCTGGCAACGAGGTTCAAATTAGGATGCAAACGGCTTACTTTGTGAGTTTTTTCCCAAGGGCACAGACTTTACTCAAATATTAGATGCAGCATTGGATCGTTCGCTTCATTTAATCAACCATCGCCCTCGGAAATGTCTGGGCTGGAAAACCGCCCACGAATCTTTCACAGAGGAACTGTCGCACTTGGTTTGACAATCTATCACATAAAAATGGTGGGTGAAATTAATGCAAATAAGATAAAGATGGATAAAATTTACAATTAAATCCGGTTCGAGGAAACAAAAAAAACTGGTGGCGTATGCAGGATCTGTAAGTATCAAAAACCCGACATAAATTGCGGGTTTTTGATACTTTATTGTTGGGAGATGAAAGGCGCTACCCAGTAAATTCCTGAACCCATGTGTTGTTATAATAAGCAATACCGATATGAGTATAACTATTATTCAGTATATTTGCTTTGTGGCCAGGGCTATTCATCCACTCCTTCATAACCTGAGTAGGGGTGGTTTGCCCTTTTGCGATGTTTTCTCCAGCGGTATTATATGTGATTCCGAATTCCTTCATCATATCGAAGGGGGATCCATGTGTTGGCGAATTATGATCAAAGTAACTGTTGTTGTACATGTCCTGTGCCTTGACCATAGCCACATTTGACAATTCTTCATTCCTACTCAAGGAACTTAATCCTGTTTTGGCCCTTTCTTGATTGACTAGATCCAGAACCTGCTGCTCAAAATCGGTTTTATCCGTAGTATTTTTTTTACCTTCCTGTACTTGTCCTGTTGGCTCCTTATTTTCAGGATTTCCTGCAGGTGCCTGGTTTACTGGATTTCCATCCGGTGTTCGAACCAGATCCAACAAATCCAATGGAATTCCATTTTGGGCTTCTTTTGTTGTAATAGATCTCTCTTGCCAAGATGTAGCGGTTGATGATGCCTGTGTGAGGACAGAGTTTGGTGCAGCAGCATGATCATGAGTTGAAATTTGTTTTTGCTCAGGAGTCACTTGTTTTTGCATCATATTGTTATGGGACGAACAGCCTGCCACCAATAATAATATTATTAAAACGAAAAACTTTGCCATTTGCCGACCTCCTAAATCCGTTAGTTAATGAAGTTCCCGGATTTATGTTTTCCTGTATGCCATTTACTTATCCAGTACTTTTTTATGATCGATACCATTTAGATAGCCTTGTCTTTTTTTGTGTCTCGAGGAAAGCGTGTTGCGAATGGTTATGGATAAAGAAGGCCATATCGGGTCATAAATGCATCACGGGATGAATGTTATCTAGTTCAATGGGATTCCTGATGATTGGAGTATTTCGATGGATAATTGGGAGAATCTATTTCAAACTAATAGACAATTTTATAGAATATAAACCATATGCTGCATCATATAAAACAAACTGAAAGCAAATATTTGATCATTCGATGAAGTCAGCAACTGCGTTTAACACAGTATTCAAGCTGTAGGGCTATCGTCCCTTGATTGACAGATGTATAATGATGGAAGAAATATCAGTCAACAAACGCCCCAGCCTAAGATAAGAGCTATCTAAGGCCGGGGCGTTTCGTGAATACAAGAAAGTTATGAGAAATCATCGTAAATAAATTACAAGATAGGAACTGTATAATGCTACTCATTATATACAGTTATGGCTAAGTGCTTGAAATATCGTTTTAACTAATCTTATGAGGTGGTTATTATGCAAATAAGAAAAGCAACGATGAATGATGCAGAAGGCATTGCAAAAGTTCATGTGGATAGTTGGAGAACAACTTACAAAGGTATTATTCCAGATGAATTCTTATATAATCTATCATATAAAAAAAGAACTGAATTATGGATCGAAAATATTGAAAGAGAAGATAATTTTGTAGTTATAGCAGAAAACCCAGAAGGAGAAATTATTGGATTTGCAGATTCTTGGAAGAGAGAAACAAATATAGTAGCCAATTCTAGTGATTTAACATCTATATACATACTTAAGGAATATCACGGAAGAGGTTTAGGGAAAGGATTACTTAAACAACTATTTCTACAATTTAAATTCTTAGGCTATCAAAAGATATTTGTTAAAGTTCTAGAAGATAATAAGACACGATATTTCTATGAACATTATGGAGCTAAATTATGTAAATCAATTCAAATAATAATTGGAGGAAAAGTTCTAAATGAATTAATTTATGAATGGGATAACATTGATGAGGTTTTAGCGAAATTCAGTAGAACGGAAGCGGACTCAGGCGACAACCACTGAGAGGCTAGGTCCTGACGGACCCAGTCGCTACGTTCCTTTGAGCCTCTCAGATTCGTGAATACAGCAACGTTATCTAAAATCAGGACAAATATGTAATATCAAAATCTAGGAGTGTGATTCGACTTGGAGAACTCAAATTTAAAAGATCTTATTGAAAAATACCTGAGCGCATATAACACGTTTAACATTGATGGAATGATAGGAGTTTTGAATGAAAATATTTATTTTCGAAACGTTTCTAAAGGTGAAGTGAATTCGGAAACAAAGGGGATTCAGGAATTTCGCACATTAGCAGAGCAGTCAATTCAGGTATTTTCTCAAAGGCGTCAAGTAATAAAGAACATTATTTTCGCAGGAGATAAAGCAGAGGTTGACATTGATTATGAGGGAATATTGTCCAGTGATCTCCCTAATGGAATGAAGGCAGGAGAAACATTAAAACTTCAAGGGAAATCAATATTTCAAATGAAAGATAAGAAGTTAATACTGATTGAAGATCATAGTTGAAACAGTATTGAAAGTTATTCATAGATTACCCTGAAATCAGATAACAATATATTCACCGCATCGGGCATACGCCAAGTGTCATGAATACACAACGTTAGTCGAAAGAAGTTCTTATTTTAGGAGGAGTCTATATGATATTAGAAAAAGTTATAAATAGAATTGTAATACAAAATGAATATAAGGATTTTGTTGATAAGTATGTAGATCTTATACTTAGCGAATTTAAAGGTAAGATTCATAGCATTTATATGTGTGGCTCGATTCCCAAAGGAACTGCTAAACCTTTTAAGTCAGATGCAGACTTTACTATTGTATGTGTAAATCCCAAAGATGTTGATTACGAAAGATTGTCAAATATTAAAGACAGGCTTTTGGAAAAATATCCAGTGTTAACTAAGATTGATACGACCATTTGTTCGATTGACGATGTATTAAGTAAACCAAATGAGTGGGGTTTTTGGGTTAAGATCATTTGTGTTTGCCTATATGGTGATGACATTGGTGAAAAAGTACCTCCGATAGTTATTTCTCCTGAGTTCATATTAGACTTAAATACAGAGACCAAGGAGGAAGTAGATCGTATACATCGTTTACTTTCTAGTGCTAGTGATAACACAATGAAAACTAGATATATTAAAGGTTACTCTAAGAGATTAATTCGTGCATTATACTCTTTGGTTTTAGAAGAAACAGGCGTATGGCAAGATGACTTTATTAAGATGAAGAATGCCATATTAGACTATTGTGATATTGACTCCGCTTTAGTTGATTATCTGTATGCTTGTTACTTGGATAGTAATGTACTTGTTGAAGAGTTTTTGGGAATTGCAGATGAAGTATATAGCTATTTTGAGAACGCTTTAAATGCAATGGCTGCTTCCAGAGCTTCCTTCGAATAACAAAATATTGACGATCCGGATCACTCTGAGAAGCGAATGACCACATTTAGCCCCCTAAGCCCGTCGAGACGTCACTGCACTAGGTGTTCGGCAAGCCTCACAACTATAAGCAGCGACTCTAAGGGGCCAGGACGTCGTCAATACAAAACGTTAAGTGAAATTCCGGAGATCTAGTTCCAATTGAGTATGAATGTATTAGGAGGGAAGGATGATGAATAATGGTATGGCATCATGGCAAGAACTGAAAATAGATTATGAAATTAATCAAATATCTCCCAATATATCAACTAGACTAGAAGATATTGAACGTATCCCTACGCGGCTTGGAATAAAAATACTCACTATCCTTATTGAATGGGCTTGCCAGCCACAAAATACCCACCCAATTGAAATAGCGAGGAAAAAGATTAAAACAATTCCTTCTGATTGGCTAATAGAACATCTTCCTAATGTAGCTAAAACAGCAATTTGTCTTGACGATGAATGGGAGTATCGTAGGTTGTTAGAGCTACTTTCAGAGGCAATTCCAAAATTACTAGATTGGGGAATTGAATTGGGAATTAATTCTAAAAATGAAGAAATTAAAGAGGCAGCAAATGACTATAAAGAAAAATAACAGTTTGTAGAGTGCAATGAAATGATTCAAACAAGGTTTGAAATGGAGGCCACAGAATGGACCTAAAGACGTACCTGGCAGAGCATTTCCCAAACCTGACCTTAGAACCGCCTCTTTTCTATAATTGGGATGTTGCAATACGATTCGAACTTGGCAATCCTCTGATGTTTGGAATAAATAAGGAGCATTACTTGGAACGAGTTTATCATCGATCGCTTGAATTATTTAAGGCTCTTCATGATCAAGAAGATGAAGTCCTATTAATAACTCAAGTTTATTTTGCAGATAAGCCTAAACACAAAGTGAAGAAGTTGAACCTATACAGGAAATATATCAAGAAGAAAGAGCCGATTAGAGCCTTGAGACTTGAGATACTTCCAGATTTGGATTGTGAACCGGATGAAACCCCAGATCCAAGGAACAACATGTATAGGTACTGGACTAAATGTAGAATTGAAGACTTGAAATATCGTCAGTTAATCAAAGCTATATGTAATCATGATGTTGGCATTAAGCCAACGATCTATCATAGGGTGTATTTCATTAATATAAGTAAGAAAACGATATTTCATATCTATGATGATAGAGGTTGCGATGTTATTTCACCATCAAGAGAAGCGCTAACGGATATCTATAAAGAATATAACGATTGGATTCTAGATTATGATCGAGAACGTATTAACAACGTATTTCTGGGATAGTGCGAAGTATTAGTCTACGTGGGTGATTGTGGTAAGTCATTTCAGTAAACAAATCAGTCTAAGTCAGTTGTCATGAAATCCAAGAAAGTTATATGCAATCGCGATATATGTTAAAATTACAGAAAGTAGAACTAACTCAATAACAGGAGGTAGAACACATGAAGTGGCAAGAAGTTAGAGAACTGTTCCCTGACCAGTTTGTTTTGGTTTCTATCATTCATTATCATGAGGAAGACAACAAAAAAATAGTAGATGAAGTTGCACCAATTCGTACCGTATCCGAACAAGATGCGAATAAAGAGTTTTTTCAAGTAGAGCCTGGTAACATCGTGTATCATACTTCGAATCAAGACTTTGTGATCAACCTCCGCAGAGATCCATTAATGTAATTATAGATACAGGCTCTTCACATACGATCATTAGTCCTGATGTACTAGAGGAAATCGGTGTGACCTATGAAACCGGAGATTCAATATATGAAGCATACGGGATTGGAGGAAGTATTCCTTTCTACACCAAAGTCATGGACAGGATTGAAATAGGAACAAACAGCATTCAGAATATAGAAATAGATGTAGGCATATTGCCTAAAGAACATAAAGGGCTTCTCGGATTGGATATTCTGAAACAACAAAATTTTATTATTGATCTGAAAACATTAGAATTACATAATTGAAAATAAAATTTTATCAATGAACGAGTCCTATTTATAATGAGCATCAGATAAAAAGATACATATACAAGTGAAGTTCACCTAACAATTTTTGTTAGGTTTTTTGTTCTAGAGCCTGTCCGCTTTTCAACAGTTGAATTAAGCTCTTTTGGAGATATGGCTGATGTTAAAGCAAACAGGGATGGCAGCATGAAAGAAGGCTTCTACAATCATTCGCATCCCATTCAACCTTATATATATTCAGCGTATTCACCAGATTACAGTCAGACAGTGGGAACCTAAATTGAATGTATGGATCATCCCCTAAACCATCTCTGCTGTCCGATTGGCATTGAGTGGACGGCGAGGAATTCATCAAATCGCTCGGCCATCTAGGAATTAAGGGAAAAAGGGCAGTCTCGGGGGAAGTGTTGATAGTATAACAGAACTCGTATCGCAGCTTGTTTAATTGACGCCAAAATATTACAATATTATGATATGATCATTGCTAAACATGAATTTTGGCTCCAAATAAAGAGAGCAAGGGGAGGTGCTGTAATGCCAAAATTAAAAGATATCGCAGAACGTGTAGGCGTATCCATATCAACGGTTTCGCGTGCGATCAGCAATGATACCAATCGACCGGTCAATGAAGGGACAAAGCGAAAAATTAGGGAAGCTGCTCTTGAGTTGGGATACAATTTGGATGAATCCTCCAAATCCATTGGCAAAGAGATTACCTCAGCCAAACGGATAGCCTGTATCGTGCCACAGATTTTGATGGATGACCATCCGTACTTTTCACAGGTACTGACAGGTTTTCACGTTAAAATGACGGAACTGGGGCTGCCTCCAGCCATTGTCCGCACTTGCGAAGAACTTAGTGACACCGAACGGATAAAAATGATGCTTCAGGAAACGGGTACTCAAGGTATAGTCGCAATCAGCTGGTACGATGAAAAATTGTTTGAGCTGCTTGAGCAAGAGAATATCACTGTACTGGGTGTGAGTCTCAATGATGAAAGGCTTACTGTACCGGTCGTTGACTGTGACCGAATATTTTCTGCTCGCACAGCAGTCCGTCATTTGATCGAGCAAGGCCATACCCGGATTGGGTTTATTGGTGGCCCCGCATATTCGGAACAAATAGAGAGCGAAGAAAGGTATGTCGGTTATAAATTTGCCATGCTGGAAGCAAACCTGAATCTGAATGAACATTGGATTATCAACACCAACTGGAATGTGAATCTCAGCTACAGCAAACTGACGGATCTCCTGACCGAGACGCCCAAGTCTGATTGGCCGACGGCCATTTTTTGTGCAAGTGATATGCTCGCTATTCCTGCGATGCGGGCAGTTGTTGAACAAAATGGTCGTATTCCTCAAGATATCGCATTCGTGGGCATGGATAATATCTCTATGGCGCAGTATACGACACCACCTCTGACGTCCGTACAAGTTCCAAAATATGAAATCGGCAAAGTAGCAGCACAATTAATTAACGATTATCTGGAAGGACGTTATTCATCTCTCCATAAAGTTTTGTTGCCCAGCACCCTTATTGTGAGGGAATCATCTGTTTATGATCGTACAAATCATACAAATGACTAGTTAGTTGTGTGATATTATATTACATATGAATACAGATGACTGTCATATAAAACCTACGAGGAATGCATCCGCGTGGGTTTTTTCTTGTTTTCTTAGCCAAAAGTAATCCAAATAAAACCAAAAAAATGTTTGACAATCGTCCATGGGCTATATTATGATGTATGAAATTAAGCGTTTGGCGTTATTTTTTGTGTTTTTGGATTTAGCCAGAAACTAAGATTATATGTTAAACCAAATTAATGATTGCGCTTTTATCCCCTTTAAATCAATGTTTATATAAAATATACAAGAAACCTCTAAAACTCTTATAACCTATTATCCAAACTGATACCTTCCCATTTACATATAATATATTCCAAACTAGCACCAAATATATATCCAAATATATATCCAAAAAAACAAATCCCCTTGCGTTAGATAATTAACTCATTTATTAACGTTATCCACTCACTTTGTGTAATAACTTCTAACATATAAGTACTTTAAATCAAATCTCAGAAATCAAAGAAGATCAGAAATCAAAAAAAGAAAGGTGGGAACTGCTTCGAGCAGCGTAAGGACGCTGGTGGTTTAACACAAAGACATTTTGCCAGGCAGAATTGTAGTGACGATTCCAGGGGGGATGTTCATGGCCAATACAACTGTACAACCTGCAATGAATGCAGTACATGAAAAGAAGAGAAGAAGACGTCAAAAGTGGAACCCGATTTTACGAAATTGGCAGCTTTATTTGTTAATCTCACCAGTTGTTGCTTATTACATTGTCTTTCAGTACTTGCCGATGTATGGCATTCAAATCGCGTTTAAGGATTTCATTGCAACGAAGGGAATCTGGGGAAGCCCCTGGGTCGGTTTTGAACATTTTGAACGTTTTTTTCACAGTTATTTCTTCTGGAGATTAATTAAAAATACGCTTGGACTTGGGTTGTACAGCTTGGCAGTAGGTTTTCCAGTCCCTATCATTTTGGCGCTTCTGATGAATGAGGTAAGGGCGGAAAAGTTTAAAAAATTTGTTCAGACCATTACCTATGCGCCGCACTTCCTATCAACTGTCGTGGTCGTAGGCATGATGATGATGTTTTTATCGCCGCGATACGGAATCATTAATCACTTCATTGGTATGTTTGGCGGTAATCCCATTAATTTCTTGTCTGAGCCTTCCTGGTTCAAGACCTTGTTTGTGATGTCGGATGTATGGCAGACCATGGGCTGGAGCTCGATTATTTATTTGGCGGCATTAGCCGGCGTGGACTCTCAGCTTCATGAAGCAGCGCGTGTGGATGGGGCAACCCGGTTGCAGCGTATATGGCATATTAATATACCGAGTATTATGCCGACAATTATCATTTTGTTCATTTTAAACATCGGAAGCATCATGGGTATTGGTTTCGAGAAAGTCCTGCTGATGCAGAACACACTGAATTTAGAAACCTCGGACATTATCTCTACCTACGTTTACCGGAGTGGGATACAAGATGCTGAATACAGCTTCTCGGCGGCGATTGGTCTGTTTAACTCCATAATCAATTTCATCTTATTAGTTACTGTTAACCAGATCTCAAAACGAATGAGTGAAACGAGCCTATGGTAAGGGAGTTGCTGATGCATGCTTGTTGAATCTAGAGGAGATCGTATTTTTAATATAATTAACCATTTTTTGTTAATTATAATTACGCTCATTGTTATCTACCCGCTTGTTTTTGTGTTAAGTGCTTCGTTCAGCGATCCGCAGGCCGTCCTGCGTGGTGAAATGTTCCTATGGCCTAAGGGGATCAATTTCCATTCTTACGAGAAGATTTTTCAGAACAAAGATATCCTCAGAGGTTATACCAATACACTGATTTATACGTCAGTGGGGACGCTGATTAATCTCGTCATGACGATTCTGGCGGCATATCCGCTATCCCGAAAGGATTTTATAGGCCGCAATGCTATCATGGCCCTGTTTGTTTTCACGATGTTCTTCAGTGGCGGATTAATTCCAACCTATATGTTAATCAAAAACCTTGGCATGTTAAACACATTTTGGGTCATGATCATTCCGAATGCCGTTTCGATCTGGAACATCATCATTATGCGGACATTCTTCCAGCAATCGATTCCAAATGAGTTGCATGAGGCGGCGACGATTGATGGCTGCTCTAATATTCAAACGTTAACCCGGATTATCCTGCCATTATCCATGCCCATAATAGCGGTGACGATTCTGTTCTATGCTGTTGGGCACTGGAACTCCTTCTTTAACGCAATGTTGTATCTGTCAGACAAGGACAAGTTTCCACTTCAACTCATTTTGCGGGAAATTCTGATTCAAGGGCAGACGAACGATATGGTCAAAATGTCAACCGAGTCTGCAATTAAGCAGCAAAGGGAAGTGGAGGGCATCAAATATGCTGTACTCGTCGTTGCCAATATACCGGTGCTCCTGCTTTATCCTTTCCTGCAAAGATATTTTGTTAAAGGCGTAATGATTGGTGCCATTAAAGGATGATTCCTTGTATGGATAACGATGGGACAAAGGGAGGAATAAGAATGACACTCAAAAAGTGGGGGAGTATCGCTCTGGTTTGTATGATGTCCGTTTCGATGCTGGCCGGGTGCAATTCTAAGGATGCTGATTCGGGAAGTAGCAAGGATAAAGGAGCTGCCAATGGCAAAGTCAATGCGAGCGGATTTCCGATCGTAAATGACACCATTACAGTAAGCGGATTTGCCGGAAAGTTTTTTGCCAATGCAGACTGGAACGATCTTAGACTCTGGAAAGAGTATGAGAAGATGTCCAATGTTCATATCCAGTGGGATACGGTGCAGAAGGATAATTTGAAGGAAAAACGCAATCTCCTGCTGGCAGGCGGCGCTTACCCAGAGCTGTTCTACGCCTCGGCGTTTTCCAGATCGGATCTGCTGAAATACGGCAAGCAAGGTGCATTCATTCCTCTGAATGATCTGATCGACCAATACGCGCCTAACTTTAAGGCACTAATGAAGAAGTATCCGGTTATTGGCAAAGGGATTACGATGCCGGATGGTAACATATATGGGCTGCCAACCTTGTATGATCCGGAATTCAAGTCGGTTCTGTACGGGACACCTTGGGTGAAGCAAGAGTGGCTTGATAAATTAGGTATGCAGGAACCGCAGACATTAGATGACTTCTATACTATGTTGAAAGCTTTTAAAGAAAAGGACCCGAACGGCAACGGGCAGAAGGACGAGATAGCCTGGGGCGGTGTGGGGACGGCTGGTGTGGTGAACTACCTGAGAGGTTCATTTGGGTTGAATAATCATGGAACCTCCAACATTAACATTGATACAGATCCTCAGACGGATAAAGTACGCTTTATTCCAACCGATCCCCAGTACAAGGAGCTGCTACAATTCGTGAATAAGCTCTACAAGGACGGATTGCTCGAGCAGGATATTGTATCTGTTAAGAGTACGGAAGTGGATGCTAAAGGTATGGAAGGCCTGATCGGAGTCGTTGATAATGTCGATCCGGTTGCGATATACAATCAGCAAGGTTATGTTGGCATGCCAGTACTGAAGGGTCCTCATGGCGATCAGACATACAACGCCTATGGTTCTCCACTCGGTAATATCGGGATGTTCGTACTGACAGATAAAGCCCAAAACCCAGAGGCGATGATCCGCTGGATGGATTATTTCTACAGCGATGAGGGCATCAAAACGTTCTTCATGGGCTGGAAAGATGAGACGTATAAAGAAGACGCAGACGGTAACGTAGATTATGTCGATAATATTAAAAACAACCCGGATGGCCTTAATCTGGACCAGGCGGTAGGTCAATACCTGATCTGGCCGGGTGGATACTACCCTGGTTTTGTGAAGCAGAAATACTTCAAGGGTGCTGAAGGTCTGCCAACTTCGGTGGATAATGCGAAAAAAGCAGAGTCTCACATCTTACCACAAGATCAAATATGGCCTCCATTTAATTTCACGCAGGAAGAGCAGCGGGATCTGACCACTTTCCAGACAGATATTGAAACGTATGTAGATGAAATGCGTGACAAATTCATTACTGGAAATGAATCCTTTGACAATTGGGATCAGTATGTGGCAGCTCTCCAAAAGATGGGCGTAGAACGATATGTAGCCATCTATCAATCAGCAGCAGACCGTTATACCCAAGCGGATTAGAAGGTTCATCCGTAGATTTCAGATCATAAAGGAGTGAACAAATATGAGTCAACTGAAAGCAGTCCTGATTGGAGCAGGTGCGAGGGGAGCGGGTGGCTATGCACCCTATGCACTTGATTATCCGCATGAGCTTACCTTCATTGCGGTTGCCGAAGCCGATCCAGTGAGAAGAGCAAGATTTGCTGAGAAGCACGGGATTCCGCCGGAACACTGTTATGAGACTTGGGAGCCCCTGTTGGCTGAACCTAAGCTGGCTGATATTGCGGTTATTTGTACACAGGACAGAATGCATTATGGCCCAACGATGCAGGCTTTAGATAAGAAGTATCATGTTATGCTGGAGAAGCCGATGTCTCCTGATCCGAAGGAATGTCTTGAGATGGAACAAGCGGCCAGAGATAATGACCGGCTGCTGACGATCTGCCATGTGCTGCGGTACACACCGTTCTGGAATACAATCAAGAAGGTGATACAAGAAGGGCGTATCGGAGAAATTGTCTCCATTCAGTTGAATGAGAATGTGGGTTACTGGCATATTGCCCACAGCTTCGTGCGGGGAAATTGGAACAATTCCAACACATCCAGCCCGATGATCCTGTCCAAGTCATGCCATGATATGGACGTATTATCCTGGCTCGTGGATCAGCCTTGCCTTAAGGTCAGTTCGTTCGGATCTCTTAAACATTTTCATGAAGGCAATGCACCGGAAGGTTCCGCTGACCGATGCTTGGATTGTGCTGTAGAACCAACCTGTGCGTATTCTGCACCAAGATTTTATTTGAGTGACCAATTCAGGGGTTGGGCAGGACATTTTACACAGGAGCTGACAAAGCCGAATATCATAGAGGGCTTGCGTGATACCGATTACGGCCGGTGTGTATACCGGAGTGACAATAATGTGGTAGATCATCAGGTTGTGAATATGGAATTTGAAGGAGGAGCTACGGCCATGTTCAGTATGTGCGGCTTTACATTTGAGCAGGAACGTAGAATCCAGATCATGGGGACGAAAGGAGAACTTCGTGGTGAGGAAGATCAAATTACGGTGTACGACTTTTTGACACATCAAAAAACAGAAATCACAATCCCTTCTCAAACCAGTGGCCATGGTGGGGGAGATAGCGGCATTGTGAGGAATTTTCTGAATGAGGTGCGTCACTATAACGGTCAGGAAAGCCTGACATCGGCTGCGGCTTCCGTCCGGAGCCATCTGATCGCATTCGCAGCTGAAAAGTCGCGGCTGAACGGGGGCGAGTCTATCGATCTGAATGAATATGCCCGTCAGCTTATGGTGAAGGAAGAGCTATCTAAATAATCAGCAGTGTATCGATAAGCTGCCCCTCAAGGTATGAATATATTTTGAGGGACGGCTTTTTTTGTTCGTTTGGAATTCGAGAGTTTTCTTCACGGACCTTCAATACCATCACATCCACTAAGATAAACGGGAATCGGCTGTCGACTTAGGGCCAGTTATTCCATGACCCTACCAGGGGGGCTAACTGTAAGGAGAGGTCTGACACAATAGACTTGGAAAACGCCATGCCACAGAAGTTCGCCGGTAAGCTGAGTGACTTTGCGAATTACTTCTTGTGTAATATACTTAGTATACTAATATTATGATGTCAGGGTGGTTTTGTGGAATTGCATTTATACGAGCAGATATATGTCTCTATTGTACAAGAGATTAAAGAAGGTCGATTAAAAGAAGGAGACCGAGTCTCTTCTGAAAAAGAGTTGGCTGAAAAATTTGGCGTCAGTCGTATTACATCTAAAAAGGCTTTGGAGAAATTGGCAGATTCTGGGGTTATTAAACGGATACAAGGAAAAGGTTCATATGTGGCCGATGGTATAATTGGAGGACAAGAACCGAAGCACTATTCAGAGGTAAAAACGACCTTGGTGCCTGAGGATGATAAGCGGTTGATCGGTTTTATTATACCGAATTTTTCTGACGAGTTTGGCCTACAACTTCTTAGATCGATGGAAAAGCGGAGTGCTGAGCATAATTATCAACTCATTATTAAACGAACTTGCGGGGATCGGGATGAGGAAAAACGCGCGATCGACTTATTTATTGGTTTGGGCATCAAAGGATTAATCGTGACCCCCATTCATGGTCAACACTATAATTCGGAGCTGCTTCGACTTGTATTAGATCGGTTTCCAATCGTTTTGGTCGATAGATATCTAAAAGGAATTCCGGTTTGTTCGGTATACACAGACAATAAGAAAGCAGCCATGGATCTTACGCGTCATCTGATTAGCAAAGGTCATAAAAAAATTGCCTTTTTATCTCCGCCGGAAGAGAACACTTCAACATTGGAGGAAAGGCTGCTCGGATATACGTTTGCCTTCACTCAAGAAGGAATGAACTTGAACAAAGATTATGTATTAACGAACTTGAAGGGCACCCTTCCTATGAACATAAACGGGACAGCGATTAATAGTGATAAAGAAACAGTAAAGCATTTTTTAAAACAACACCCTGATGTAAAGGCGTTTGTCGCGTCGGAATTTCTAATAGCTACCATGCTGGCTCAAGTCATCCACTCCATGGGGAAATCTTTGGAGGAATTCGAGATTGTTTGTTTCGACTCCCTGAACGATCACTTGGGTCAACCCATCTTCACACATATTAAGCAGGATGAGAATCAGATGGGTGAATTGGCAGTGGATATGCTAATCTCTCAGTTGCATGGAACAGCAGTTCCCGAGCTGAACATCATTGAACATCGTATGGTCGTGAAAAATAACAGGTAGGGTTAATACAAGCGCAGCTCAACAAAAGCAAGCATATTGTTCAAGGTGTCGAAAAGTCCCCGGGGGCTTATCGGCACCTTTTTTGATATCAGAAATAAAACTTTGAAGCATGGACTTTCCTGACCTGATATCGCAAGAAAAACTTCTTCTAGAGGCGGTCTGTCTTCTGTGAAGTATGTCGTAATATTGCAATTGACATGCTTCGTGATGTCATATTAATATACTGAGTATAATTAGTATAGCCAGTAGGATTCTTATAACAAATTCACTTTGTTCATCATTTTTTGATTTTAATAGTTCATATCACCAGTCTTGTTAGCGCTTACATAAAATGTGGATTGATCAGAAAATGGAGTGGATTCTATAGGAATTCAAGTTAAACTAATTAATTTAACTTAAGGGGGACTTTGAATGAGGAGATCCAAAAAATTCGCATTTCCAATTCTTGTTTACTTTCTGGCTATGTCACTACTTGTAACCGCTTGCTCAACGAAGGGAGACTCAAGTGATCAGGCCGGAGAGGGGAATACAACGGTTACGATGTGGCATGGTCTTACCTCCATTGATTTAGATAATTTGAATAAAGTCGTGAAGGCATTTGAAGAGAAAAACCCTACCATCAAAATGAAATTGGTTTATACAGAATCCAGTGAGGGATCCGATCAGAAGCTGCTGACTGCAGTCGCTGGCGGCAATCCTCCTGACGTTGCACTTTTCGACCGTTTTAAGGTCGGTACTTGGGCTGCGCAAGATTCTCTGACTGACTTATCCTCGATGGCAGCAGAATCTGGAATTCTTAAGGAAATGTATTATCCATTTGCTTGGGAGGAGTCCAGTTATCAAGGAAAGCTTTATGCAATGCCGATGGATACGGACTCTCGCCTGTTATTTTACAATAAGGATCATTTCAAAGAAGTAGGGCTGGATCCCAACAAACCACCACAAACGATCGCCGAGCTTGAAGCTGCCGCCGAAAAGTTAACCATCAAGGAAGGTAAACGTTTCAAACGGATCGGGTTCATCCCATGGTATTCGCAAGGATGGCTGTATACTTGGGGATGGGCATTTGGAGGAGAATTCCAGGACGCTGCCACTGGCAAAATTACCGCAAATGATCCTAAAGTCGTTGAAGCCCTACAATGGATGACCGACTTTGGCAAAAAATACAATGTCGAGGATATTGCCGGATTCACAAGCGCAGCTGGCACGGAGGAAATGGATCCGTTCATTTCCGGTCAAGTCAGCATGAAGATAAGTGGAAACTTTACGGTGAAGGGTATCGAAAAATTTAAGCCGGATTTAAATTACGGTGTTGCACCAATACCGACCCCAACAGGTGCTAATTTTACGACATGGTCGGGAGGCGGGTCCGCTATTATCCCTAAAGGCGCCAAGAACGTCGCTGCTGCTTGGAAATTCCTCGAATTCTTAGGGAAAGAAGAGGGGCAAACGTTATTAAACGCTGACTCTCAAATTTCCGTTATCGATTCGGTTAACGACAAGTACGGTTACAAGGACGATCCGATTATGAAGGAATTTATTAATATTTTGCCCAATTCACACAACCGCCCGGTTATTCCTGAAGGACAGCTGTTGTGGAATGAGTTAGCTTCCGCTACGGAAAAGGCTACCCGCGGTAACGGTACTCCGAAAGAGAACCTGGATAGAGTAACAGAGACTATTAATAAGGCTTTAGAAAAATACGACAAATAGGGTGCTTGGTAGGCAGGGAGAGAACTCTCTCTCCTTGCCTATTAATGAATGACAATTGGAAGGAGAATGCAAATGGCGAAACTGGCCGATTCAGTTCAAGTAAACGCAATTCCATCGGCAAGGAAACGAGCACTCCACAGAACTAACGTGATTGGGTGGCTGTTTGCTTCACCTTGGGCTATAGGGCTGCTATGCTTTTATGCAATTCCGATGCTAATGTCCATCTACTTCAGCTTCACTACTTACAGCATTCTGCAGCCTGGTGAATTTGTCGGAATGAGTAATTATAAAGATCTTTTCCATGATCCTCTGTTTTGGAAATCCATATACAACACGCTTTATTTCACCGTATTTTTTGTTCCATTAAGTATATTTTTCGGTGTGGCACTCGCTATGATGTTGAATATGAAGGTCAAGGGGATGGCTATATTCAGAACGATCTTTTTCTTGCCTACACTTGTTCCACAAGTGGCATTGGCTGTTCTGTGGATGTGGTTGTTACATCCAAACTTTGGATTGGTGAACGGGATGTTAGCGAATATCGGTATCGATGGGCCTTCTTGGCTTGGTGGTGAGTCGTGGTCAAAGCCTTCGCTCATCTTGATGTCGCTTTGGGGTATTGGGCAAGCTGTTGTCATCTACCTTGCTGGATTAGGAGATATCCCTGATGAGTACTATGAAGCAGCACAAATCGATGGAGCTAACTGGTTTCAGAAAACGAGAAAGGTAACCCTGCCTTTGCTCACTCCCGTTATTTTCTACAACCTTGTCATGGGAATGATCGGTGCATTTCAACAGTTTACTCTTCCCTATACGTTGACCAAAGGGCAAGGAACTCCTGCAAATTCCATGACTTTTTACGTCATGTATTTATATGAGAATGGATTCAGGTATTTCAAAATGGGTTATGCCTCCGCAATGGCCTGGATCTTATTTATTATCGTTATGGCATTAACCGGAATTATTTTTATTACGTCTAAACGCTGGGTTCATTATCAAGGGAAATAAGGAGGAGGAAGTAAGGGATGAATCCTACCGCTATCAAAAGAATCAATCGTGCGTTAGCCTATGTATGTCTAATTGTTGCTTCTGCATTTTTCATTATTCCGTTCATTTGGCTGCTTTCCACATCTCTTAAACCACTCACACAAATCTTTACATTCCCACCAGAGTGGATTCCGCATCCAATTCTGTGGAGTAATTATTCCCGTGCCGTTGAGTATATCCCTTTCTGGACATATCTGAAAAACACGGCGATTATAACAATCGTTAGTACGCTGGGTGTGATCATATCCTGTCCCTTGGTTGCCTATAGTTTTGCCAAGTTAGAGTACCGTGGGAGAGGTATACTTTTTTTTGTGACCCTTGCTGTGATGATGATTCCCGGACAGGTGACGATGATTCCTCTATTCCTGCTGTTTACTAAATTAGGTTGGGTAGGAACATCTCTTCCACTGATTGTACCTCAATTTTTTGGAGTGCCCATTTACATTTTTCTATTGCGACAGTTTTTCATGGGACTGCCTGATGCCCTCCGCGAAGCGGCCCGCTTAGACGGTGCTAGTGAGTTCCGCATATATTTACAGATCATGTTTCCACTAGCCAAATCCGCCGTTTTGGCCGTGGCATTGTTTCAATTTATGGGGAGCTGGACTGATTTCATGGGCCCCTTGCTCTATTTAACCAATGAACCATCTTACACGGTTTCGCTCGGATTGCAGCAATTTCAGAGTCAAAAGGGATCCGAATGGGGTCTATTAATGGCGGTATCCACCTTGATGACATTACCTATTATTGTTTTGTTCTTTTTTCTTCAAAAGACGTTTATTAGCGGCATTACATTTAGCGGTATAAAAGGTTGAACAATCATACAGGGCGGAATAGATAGCCTTATTATAAATTGTAATATCAAAAGAAACCGTTCCTTGGTAAATGGGTGTGTAAGCAACCATATACCAAAAGAGACGGTTTCTTTGTACATTCAACATATTATGAACTAACTTTACTTGCCAACCAATGAAAAAAAGAAAGTATTTCTATTATACGATTGTATTTTTTATTATCCAAAAATGGATGGTGAAGAGTAACTGTTTGGAGTTGTTTCGACTCAAATTAATCATGTTATAGCTGGTGGTCTGCTATTCTACTTGCTGTATATTATACTTCTCCATGACAGAGTTACGAAATGTTTCGTATTCTGATAACGCTTGTGCAGTGGAGGATTGAGGTACACTATATTGAGTTATCCCTTCCAAGCTGAATTTTCCCAAGTTATCATTGATTAATCCATAATCACCAAAGGAGTTTTTCATTAAGAAAAGCACACTTCTATCACCCTTCTGTAGTTCCATATAGTCATTGGTTGTATATTTGACGTCTCCTTCCAGACTGACGGGTTCGATGATCGTTAATTCGTTCTGATCTGAAGGGAAATCTTCGGGTTTCTTCAATATTTTTTCGATCTTGATGTTCGTGTTAGTGTGAAAGGATTGCATGGTCCCATCATCAAATGCAGTTATGATATGCTCGCGATCTTTGAAATTTTCTGTTGCATAGCCAATGACGATCAATTCAGCGAATGCATCCAGCTTATCTATTTCATGAAATGTTAGGGAGTTTGCTGAAAGGTTGACGACATTATGAATGGGCTTCTCCGGTTTTGATTGACCGTTCATATATGCTAATGTACCTATGGAGAAAGCTAAGAATAACAATACAAAGGTTAGTATTAATTTATTTTTGAAAAGAGACATGATCTCACCCACTCCGTGAATTTGAGTTCCTTGCAAGGATTTTGCTGCATTTCTACTATACACATAACTGAAAATTATTGTAAATTAATTATACAAATATTATAAAATGTAATTATTGAATTCAAAATTCAATAACTCAAGGTAACAGTGGAAGGGATTGATTCCAATGACATTACAAAATTTGTTTCATGAAAAACCAACGAAACTATGGAACGAGAGAATGGTTAAATACGGATATGAGATTTTCACAGAAGAGAGATTAGGTTTAACAAAATGAATGAGGCCCAAGATTATTTTATTGAGATGATGGAACGTTAAGAATTGGCTGATTTTATCGACAAGGCGGCTAGGCTTGCAGGGTTGGAGATCCAGGAGGATGGAGAGAGTGGTAATTCGGCCGAGCCGAAGCGTTTTTTTATTTTATAGATAAGGGTGATAGATATGGAACGAGGACTCATTATATTTTTGAACGGAACATCAAGTTCGGGGAAAACAAGCATCGCGATGGAAATGAAGAATCAGGGGGACATTCCGTTTCATCATCTATCTGTAGATCAATTTCTTCATAATTATGATCAATTCATCGACACTACATATCCAGATATGAAACCAACAAGAGAAGTGGAACACCATGTGATGACAGATATCCTGTTCGACCCCATCAATTCGTTGTACTATGCAACCATTAAACTGTTTTCGGAAATGGGTTTGAATGTCATCGTGGATACGGTCATCAGCAATGACAAGTGGTTTAATGGTTTTTATGATTTACTATCGGATTATCCAATATTGTTTGTAGGCGTGCAGTGCTCCAAAGAAGAACTTACCAGAAGAGAGCAGACCAGGGGAGATCGTGAGATTGGACTGGCCCATTCCCAATTCGACTACATATACTCCTATGATGAATATGATCTGGAAGTGAATACGGAAGAGCTTAGCTCAGCTGCATGTGCAGAAAAGATATTAAGTTATATGAATTCCGAGCAGGAATACGCGGCATTTAAGAAGTTAAGTAGAAGAGACTGAAGTAGAAGAGACTGAAGTAGATTAGTAAATTAAACGATTAAAGATTATCATTGGAAAAATCCGAAAGAATTGAAAGGTTGTCTGATTCCCCATGGGAAGAAGGAGGGCCTTTCTTTTTTTGCACAGTTGAAATGGGGAAAATTTTATGAATCCAGAAGATGATATCCAACACATGTTACAGGCAATCATTGAGAAAACACAATCCATCATCAACGACAGTCGTAAGCGATCTTTCGGCTCTTTGGAGTATTTCTTGGAACATGTTCTAGTGTATCGAGATAAACAGCAATACATGTCTAACGAGTGGCATATCCGCACACCGCGCTGGCTAGGGGAGTATGGAAATACGCTGGAGGAAGAAGAGCTTCTTTCAGACATTTACCGACTGCAAGCGTATATCGCTGAGAAATTAAAGGGCGGATAAGCGGCTGATGATGTCGCATTAGTCCGGCTCAAATGTCGCAAAAGTACATGGTAACGCGATGCGGAGATCGTTTATACTCTCTTTATGTTTCGATAATGAAAATCATTATCAGTATTATACATAAGGGGGATTCATCATGATTCAAGGAACAAAGGGGCAGGCTGCCGGAAGCAAGGCATATGCTGCTCGCAAATCACGATTATTCATGGGCTTGATGTTAGCCCTTATTCTTGTCCTGACGGCTTGCGGTGCCGGAACAAGTACAGATAGCGGCAAGCCGTCTGCGGCAACGCCAGCGGAGACACCTGCGAATGAAGGAACTCAGACGGACGGAGCTTTTCCCGTAACGATCAAACACATGAAGGGCGAGCTGACCCTAAATGAAAAACCAAAGAAAATTGCTGTGCTTGATGTCAAATTCCTGGATCAAATGTTAGCCGTTGGCGAGAAGCCGGCTGGCAGTGTTATCGCTGGAGGAAACACTGATTTTCCAGAATACTTAGGCGATCAACCGAGTGATGTACAGGTTCTGGGTACACGGGACGAGCCTAATCTGGAAGCAATTGTAGCCTTGGACCCGGATCTGATTATCATGACGGACTTCCAGGAGAAGCAGTATGAGAGTGTAAGCAAAATTGCACCTACCCTTGTCCTCGACTTCTACGAAGATTGGCATGATACGTTAGCTACGGTCGCCAAGATTACAGACAAGCAGGACGAGGCAGAGAAAGTGCGCACGGCGTATGAGGAAAAAGTTGCTGGAATGAAGACCAAGCTGGCGGAGAAGCTGGGTGATGAGACGGTAGCGCTGATTCGTCCGCGTAAAGAAGGCATTCGTGTTCATGGGATTGAGCATCGTACAGGTGTTATTCTGTATCAGGATCTGGGCTTGAATATGCCTGCACTGGTTGAGGGAATCAAGGATGATACTTCTGTTGAAATCTCAATGGAGAAGGTGCCTGAGATTGGCGCAGATCGTTATTTTGTACTGTCAGATGAACTGTTTGCGGCAGAAGCTGAGGCTATGGTAAGTAATCCTGTATGGAAGTCCCTTGATGCTGTGAAAAATAACCGCACGTATGACGTAAACTCAACACTTTGGATCGCATATTACGGACCTCTTGCTATTAATCTTATTGTAGATCAGGCATCGGAAGCCCTGCTCGGATCGAATTAATATGACCCATTATCTCTCGACAGACTTATGGAAAGAGACAGTGAAGGATCATTCGATTTTGCTTGGTGAGCCGCCTGAACATAGTGTCCGTACCATTGCTTTAAGTGAACTGCATGACGAAGCGGCATGCCGAGAGTATATCAGCTGGTTTCAGGAGTACATCGATGCGCCTGATATGAAAGTTGCCGCTTCCATGTTAGCCAAACGGATCGGTTATCTGTGGACGGCTCCGCTGGTGACCGCGATGACTTTTCATCATCAGCATGTCTCGTTTCAGCTGGAGAACAGCTTTCTCTATCATCCGGCGCTCTCAGATCATAAGGGCGGCACACGATTTCCTTTTCTAGCGGTGAATGGACTTCAGGCTGAAGGACTAGCGGGAGACAGGGCAGTATGGCGGGAAAAGGTGGTCGAGGAGATGTTTGCGGTACAGCTTACACCGCTGTTAAAGATGCTTGCTGTGATTGCTCCACTTTCAATGAGTATCCTTTGGGAGAATATCATGGTACGCATTGGCCGCCTATACACAACGGATGAAAACGAGACGGAGCAGGAAAGAGGGCAAATTCAGGCAGACTTTGCCTATCTGACGCAGGTGGCATCCGGGCAGATTTTTGGCGTGAGAAAGAATCCCTTAACTCGCTTCACCGAATGCAAAGACAATGGCTACGTTGCCAAAAGCGAGCGGATCACCTGTTGTTTTTATTATCAGATGTCAGGGGAATATTGCAGAAAATGTCCGAAAATTGACAATGAGAATAAATCTCAATTAAAATGACAACAGCAACCATTTTACCTTTGCTATTGTCAGGAGATGAGAGAAATGCCGCTGCAAGAACAGACAAGTCTATGGAGTGATACGACGATCAAGATGCTCGACGGGTATAGCGGTACTTTGCAGACAGGCAGTGTTCTTAGCGAAACAGAAATAACTTCAAATGTGTTGCTGCTGGCATGCGGAGGGGAAGGGGAGCTTGCAATGAATGGTGAGGTTTGCCACATTGGAGCTTCTTTTGCCTGTCATGTGGTGGAGGGCACATCCTTCACGCTGACCGCCAGATCAGACGAACTTTATTATATCGTGATCATGTACAAGGCTTCTTCCATGGAAGGAGCCTCTCATGTTATACGCTCGTATCGCAAACACCCACTGCAAACTTCGTTTATTCAGAATCCGGTGACCCAAGCGGAATGGATCGAGAATGCGGAAAAAATCGTTGCCAAATGGCGTCGTGGCGAAGGGCTGGAACGTTTTCATGCCAATGCGTTGCTCCAGGTGATGATCTACGAACTGATCATGGAGTATGAATGTGGTCAAGGCGGAGCAGAGTCCGACATGGTGGATGTTGTCGTGTCATATATATCATCGCATTATCGTCAGAATCTGGAGCTTAAAGAGCTGGCAGCCCTCGCTGGGTGCAGTGTAAGACAGTTGCAGCGACGATTCAAACAAGAGAAGCAGCTCGGACCGATGGAGTACGTCATCCAGCTACGCATGGAGAATGCATCGCGGATGCTGCATCATACGGATGCTCCCATTGGGGAAATTGCTGACAAAATGGGCTACCGTGACATGTATTATTTCAGTAGGGCGTTTAAGAAATATTATGGCGTTCCTCCGCTGCGTTATCGGCTTGCTGCCGCTTCGGAAACAGATGCAAACTATGCTCATTCCTTGCTGCGGAATCGATTGGCTTCTTCGTATGAGTCAGCCCAAGGCCCGGTGATCTGCCATATGCGAGGAGAGTATACTGTCACCGAGTTACCGCAACGTATCGCTGTACTTGATGTCCAGTATGCCGATCATTTGATTGCGCTTGGGTTGTCTCCAGCGGGAAGTGTAGGAGTAGGAAGTGCAACGTTCCATTTCCCGCAATATATCAGGGCAGGACTTCAAACTACCGAATTGCTCGGAACGTATGAGTACCCTGATCTGCTTGCTGTGGAACGACTGTCTCCAGATCTGATTATTTGCACTGAGGTGCATGATCAGCACGTTGAACGGTTAAGCCGGATCGCTCCAGTGATTATGTTCAAGCGTAATGAGAGCTGGCAGAACATCCTGAGTCTGTTCGGTGAACTGACAGGCAAGCGGGCAGAGGCCAAGCGTATACTTGCGGATTATCATCGACGTACTGCTTTGCTGTCCGAAGAACTGGCTCCAGTACTGGCAGGTAAAAGTGTGGCATTGATTCGTCCGCTGGACTCTCTCGTTCGGGTTCACTCTGCCGCTCATCGTACAGGTGCTGTGTTGTACCGTGATCTGGGTCTGCCTGTTCCGTTATTTGTATCCGATACCGCTGACACAGCCTATCATATCTCGGTTGATAGATTAACGGCTGTACAAGCCAGTCACTACTTTTTGCTCAGTAATGAGCTTATGCAGGATGGGATATCCGCGACAGAACAGCGTGTGTGGGGGTTGCTGGATACGGGTGAGCGACAGCAAATACATTCCGTAGATGCTGCGACATGGATCGGCTGTTATGGACCGACAGGCATTAATGGCATTGTGGATCAGATTGAACAGGCGTTGTTGGCTTGAGGGGTTATGATTTTTTTGTTGTTCGTAAAACGGCAAGGTAGCTCTTTGATACGGCGCATCGTAAATCATATTATAACTTATTGAAATTGCTTGCAGATTTAATATTGACGGTAATTGCAATTTAGCCTCACGTAATGTAAAATTACTTGATGGAAAAAACATGAAGGAGTGGGAGTATGAGGTGGAAACGGAAGACTTACATTCAGTCGACTTGCGTAATTTCATATTTTCATTCCATTAGGACACTAAAGCATTTATTGCTTTAGTGTTTTTATTTTATGGGGGTGTAATAATTGTCAAGGTACAAAAGGGTTCTCGTTAAGCTAAGTGGTGGAGCAGTAGCAGGAAACTCTGAATTTGGTTTTGAGCCAGAAAGGTTAGACCATATTGCGGATGAAATTATGTCAGTAGTAAATTTAGGCGTTGAAGTATCGTTAGTTATAGGTGGGGGTAACATTTTCAGAGGCAATATGGCGGAAAGCTGGGGGATAGAAAGGGCAGAAGCTGATAACATTGGGACGCTTGCGACTGTAGTAAATAGTTTAATGCTTCGTGGAGTTCTTAAAGCCAAGACCAAAAAGGAAGTACGAGTAATGACGGCAATACCTATTACTTCAGTTGCAGAACCATACATCCGTCTAAGAGCAATCCACCATCTAGAAAAAGGCTATATTGTAATTTTTGCAGGGGGGAACGGTCAACCTTACGTTACAACAGACTATCCTTCAGTACAAAGAGCCATCGAGGTTAATTGTGACGCTATATTAGTTGCAAAGCAAGGTGTTGATGGTGTTCTTAATGCAGACCCTAAATTTGATAAAGATGCAAGGAAATTTCGTTCGCTTCATTACAACGACGTTTTAAAACACAACTTAAAGGTAATGGACCAATCAGCTTTCATTTTAGCAAGAGACTACAATCTGCCAATGCATGTGTTTAACTTCGATAAACCAGGCTCGATGAAAGAAATTTGTGAAGGTAAGAATAACGGTACGATAATTAGTGGCGAATCAGTTTCAGAGTTGGAATGAAATATGTTAGCAATACTACTCTCCCATTGATTTAGCGAAACGATAGTTCCACAAAAGAGAAGTTCTATTCAAAATCCCACTCGGCCATGGAGTGGGATTTTGTTTATGGCTCCACAAAGTCAGACCTTCCAAGCTTAAAGCAAGTTAGATATTCAGAATCCTTTAAGTCGGGGTAATACCAGCGTTGCTGTTACCAAGTGCAAGCGTATGGGTGAGATTGGAAATTTTTGTTTGTGATTTAGATAACATATAGTTAACTTTGTTCATAAATAATGTAAATTTTATGTCATTCCTTGCTTTAATTGCTCTGATATAATTTCTGCTAGAGTGAGCCGCCCAGTAAACATGTAACAACTCAACCGGAAAAAAACACTGAGGCAAAACTGATAAAGTCATCGGAAAGTAAAGAAAAAGTATCCCCCATTTGTTATATAGCAATGAAGAATTATTCGCTGTATGGAAGTAGCTAATAGCACATGGTGATATAAAAAGAAGGAACAGAAGATTTTAACCCATACGGGGATTAATTCAGTTAGCAAGCGAGTAAACATGCGAAATCATAACTTCATAGTAGGAGTGTGAGATATGAAAAAAACAATATTGGCTTGTATGATGATAATGTTGATGCTAGCATCGGCTTGTGGAAATGTTGAAAAGATATCAAATCCCAATACTTCTAGTGAGCTTAAACCTGAAACTCAGGAGGCTATTATTCAAAAAAACACATCCGATTATTGTACGGTAGACCGTATAAGCTTGGATAGTGAAACTGATAAATATTTCTATGGAACTTGGAAAGTTGAGAAGCTTTTAGGATTTGCAAATTCATATAATGATGCTTCTGAATATCCAACAGGGCAAAAATTTATTGGAGATAAAATTGTAATCGAAAAAGACTTTTTTTCATCAAAAGGACTTAAAAAGTATAAGAAATATCAATATGAACTAAAAAATCCATTATATCAGATTACGGCGACATGCTATAACTCTGACTCTTTTTATAGATATTATAAAATAGATATCCCAGACTTACATATAAATGATGAAATAAAGGCAATAGATATAAGTGACTCTTCTACAAAAATGAGCATACCTGTAAGTTTAAGCTTTTTAGCTGTTAATAACGATAGGCTTATTTTGTTATCAGAGGCAACTATTTTTGAGCTTAAAAAAATTATTGATTAACTGATTAAATGAATTAAGGTTATGTAATAAGTTCTGTCCTCATTTTTAAACAAGAAAGGTCAGCCTCTCTAGGCTGACCTTTCTTGTTTATGTCGTAAAACGAGTAAACTGCAGTGTATATACTGGATATTTGTGAGTATAACCCGTGCCTTTACTAATTTTGAACAATTATCGTTTTATTCTTTTGATCTATATGGATAAGGGTTTGAGAAAACTAATGATTATCCCTTATTCGCCAATTCACCTTCTTAAATGTAACAATATGGGTTATCATATACGTAGTTCAGGCACTAGTAGATGCAATATGTTGTATGTTAGAAAAGCAAAAAAATTAGATATTTTAGGAATTCCATTGAAAATTACGAGGTGATTCAATGAAAAAAAACATAGCAATAATCATACTAATGGTTGGATTGATAATAAGCATGTACTTCAACTATCAATTTAAAGCGTACAAAGACAATCAAGAAGTTGATTACACGGTTAAACTGAATCATGGAACTCAAATTGGTATAAAAGAATCAATCTACAATTTAGATAATGTGATCAAAAGCTTAGAGGACAATTCTTCGAAGGAAACAGTCATACACGCATTAGGAAATATGGCAGTATCTTTGAAAGTGGGTGAAGAATCATTCGTCTTTCTGAAATCCGACTTCCGGGAAGATCAATTATCTTCAACCTATTTAATCTATAATGTGTTTAGAGATATGTATACGCATATAAGAGTAGAAATTATAGGAGAAATATTATCGAATAAGATATCGCTAGAAAAAGAATCGAGAAATCAACTTATTCAGGACATAGGAGTGCTTAAACAAGATTTGGAGTATATTGATAATCAATTTAACGAGGATGTTCTGAAAGAACAAAGTCCTAAGTGGATTGAAAATAAATGGAAAGAGTTAATTGGAGAGATTGTAAATAGAAATACGGATTATAAGTTATATGAAAGAATTAAAATAAAGTACAATTTATAAGTATTGTGGAAGGTAATTGACATCTAGATAACAATATATCTACGCCGCGTTGCTTTCACTTCTCGGTTTACCGAGGGTATTCGGAGAAGTGAAGTCAGCAGGTGACCCTGTACTATCTAACCGAATCGCGGCAAGTCGCTGCATTCTTTAAGGTAGTGAGGGTTTGTAGATAAGAACGTTATGTGAAATACCAGAAAACCTAATAAGGAGAAGCTATGAACGAAAAAGCTAAAGGCAAATTAAAAAAGCAATTTCTATTCATCGTTCTATTTATTTTTATAATCGTAATTCAAGTAACTGCCAATAACTTAGCATATCACCCTCCTGCATGGACAACTGCGTTATCAATTTTTTGCTTTATTATATTTTGTATACTTGGCTGTGTAACATACCTTGATCTCAAGAAACAAGAGCATTTCAACACAATTGGACAAATAGTTGATGTGAATAATAACATCGTAATAGTCAAAGGATTGGGACGAGGTAACACCAAAATTAAAATAAATGATAGTCACATCGTGAATATGATGCAGCCAAATGAACTCATTGAAATAACGAGATTAAAATATTCAAAAATGATAACGAAAATAGTATATAAAGACCAAGAGATCTATCCTTGAATTAGCATCAAACAAGTGTGATATTTTACATAAAACAGAGGATATATCTTCATACACCTCCAATGTAGAAGGAGAGAATGTAGATGAACAACATAAATTCTCATCATTGCAACCTAAATATAAGGTATGATCTGCCTGATGAGGTGTGGGCTAAAGTTTCTAAAGTATATGAGAGTATGCCAGGGTGGATGGGTTATAAAAGTGGAGTTCCATATTGGTTTGGGTCTGAAGAGGATTATGTTTTTATTGAGGCATCCGTAGAGCCTAGTGGATTATCATTTTATGCACAGATGAATATTGATGATTGGGTGTCTTGGATAGAAACATTTAAGCTGGAAGCGTCAAAAGTGTTGGGCTTTGAAGTTGGTGAACCTGAAGATGGATATATGTGATGAAAGCCTAGTTCCTTCTCCTAATGGTCCCCTTTCGCAACAGGAAAGATGGATCGCAGACTTGGTGGCAAGCTTGCCTTCGATGATGCTGAAGGAACGACATATGAAGGCACCATTACAGAGTTAGAAAAGCCATATGTATTTGGTTTCGGTGAAAGTTGATGATCTGGTTAACATTTCATTGCAGGCAGAAGATCAAGGGTTGGGCAGACAGTTAACGTTTGTTGAGAAAACTCGATGGAGATAAATTTACATTAGTTTTTTGAGATAACAGACACAGATTCAGCATTAGTTGGAGGCGGACCGGAATATTTTGTTGTGTCTATTACAATGGATGATAATATATATACGCTGATGAACGATAAGCAGGGAAATAGTGAAATTTCTCTAGTTATTGGTGGTCAGTTAGGGTTCAAGGGCTTGTAAACACCAAATATTATGTGAAATTGTATTAAAAGAGTTGGAGTAGGTGAGTTCAGTGGTGGAGAGAAAATTCAAAAGTCATTTTTTTTACATTGTGCTACTGTCAGTTCCATTTGTAGTATTAGAGATTTTACTTTTATTAAAATATCCTAACACCGGATTAGGAAGAATCATAAGCTTGCCCATAACCTTTATGATGAATGGTATGATTATTCTGATCTCTTCTGGTTTAGTTTATTATTTGCTTAAATACACCGGATTTAGAGTCGTTGGACGAGTTATTGTAGGGTTAATGATATGTTTAACTCTTATCGTAACAATATGTTTATACCCGCAGGATTCATCCAAACATATTTCAGAAATTATAGTAGAAGATATTAAAAATTTCTGGATTAAATGAGGATTTCACTTGGTATATATTTTCTGATTAAACAATATTTTTTGGAGTGTTTCAGGTGGAATGAGACATCACATAACAAAAGTTTCGCGCTACGAGCATACGCCCTTGATTGTATGAAATAGATACAGTAGAAGCATAACTTACCCACACAGGTTTTATCCTAAGATAAGAGCTATCTAAAATGAAGCCAGTCGCGAATCTTTGAATGTTAGGCGAAATCCATACATCAATTCTTAAAGAGGTGAAACTCCTGAAAGACAAAACCGAAGTAATGGCTTATTTTAGTTTGTTTGGAGATGAATTCGATCCGAATTATGTAACTTCAATACTTAAAATTGAACCTACGAATACGGCTTATAAAGGCGATATAATTAACAAAAGGCATCGAATAAAAGAAACATCATGGACATTAGGTACAGAGTATGAAGAATCATTAGATGTAAATCACCAATTAACAAAAGTAGTTGATCTATTAAAAAATAAAGTGAAAGAAATCAATTCGATTCGGATTGAACATCGATTATTTACGAAATTTTTCATTGTAATCAGAATAGAAGAGGGCAAAACTCCTGCTCTTTATTTCGATTCTGATTTTATTGAATTCGTTAATATGATTCATGCTGAAATTGATGTGGATTTGTATATAAATCCATATAATGAAGAATTGGAACAAGAAATAAAGAAATAAAGTTCGTAAGACACGCTTCGAACTAATGGACATCAGATAACATTTTATACACGCTATGGACATTCGTCCTGGGTCCGGCAAGATAGAGACACCCAGTATACGTTGGATCGTGAACACAGGAATGTTATCTGGAACATTCTGATGAGTGATAATTGATAAAATATTAAATACATAATCTCCAGTGAAAATAGTTAATTAAATCTTAAGCAAAAGACTGTATTTAGGTGAGAACATACTAGAAAGATAAAAGTTATGTTGCTTCACTAGGAGGAAATAATAATTAATTTATAGCAGGGATGCGGGAATTGTGAGAAGAATTTTGAAGTTAATCTATTTGTTATCTGCTGTAGGAGTCGGCGTTGGATGTTTTTATTCTTTCATGTTTTTTATCTTTAATATTGGCGGTGGTTTCATTAGTAGTGATAACAAGCCTGCTGCTTTCGGGGTTGCTGCTTTGGCGGTAGTAGGAACAATCGTTTTTTTACTACTTGGCAGACTCATTTACAATTCCAACTCCTATATTGGCCCAAGTATTGTAATCATTGTTGTTACCGCTATTCTTACTTTACCAGTCGTCGATGTGGCTAATAATGTGATTGATACTTATCAAACAAACCGCGCGAAGCCTTATGTGGAAAGTTATATGAATAACTTAAAAGCAGGTTTTGTTGATAAAATAGCACCATTGGAATTTGATTATAACGAAAGCAAGACTGAAACTCTTCGTTACTGGAGTAATAATGGACATGATATTTGGATTAAATTAAGAAAGAAAAATGAAACACTGACATCAGAGGATTTAAATAACGTAATTAATGCCTTACCTTCAGCTAAGTATAAAGTAAGAGTATTCATATATTATAAGAGCTTTAAAGAGTATCCAAACGATCAGTATTCTATTGATTTTACGGTTCGAAATAGCCCAACTGTTCCACCATATTGTAATTCAGATGACTTTGAACATAATCTATGTGATTTTGTAATAGGAAAATAAATCTAAAGGAGTTCCTGAATTGAAGAATCAAAAGCATGCAATGAGTTTAATATTTCTTTTAATAATAGTAGCCCTAAGTGGTTGTAGTTCAAACAGTATGAAGGCGGATGAAATTGTTGAGGACGGGTTAATAATAAACTCGATTTCAATTGGACTGGGAGGGAGTGAAGAAGATGCAGGTATAACAGTCGTAACATATAATTTCAATCTATGGAATAGAACCAATAAATCAATAATGCTAAAAACAGTTGAGCCAATCATAAGTAAGGATATTCAGAATCAATTAATCGATAGAGACATTAAATTAAACATAAATGAGAAAATTGATGGTAATAGTTCGGAAGCAGTGGCGGGTACTTTTAGATTAGATACAAAAGGGCTTGATAAAGAAGGAATAATTAAGTTAAACATTAATGTTAAAGAATTTAATATAGCAATTGAACAAGTCATAGGAATGAATGAAGTGAATGAAGTAAATAACTAATTTCAGATAACTCCAAGAAAACATATCTAACAAAGAGGTGTATCTTTATGGAAAGAAAAAAAGAGGAAAACAATCAGATGAGTGTAATTCCAGAGCACCATAGCCCTGTACGACATATCCTTAATGAAGCAAACGGACTACCGAACAACCAATTTGTAGATAGTTTTAAGAAAGCTGTAGATACTCCAGATGCATATGTAATTATGGAAGGTGATGATGGAGGACAAATCTACTTGTCTTGCCCTATGAAACTAGTAAATTGCAGTGAGGAGACATTACATACTCTATTAAAAGATTTAGATACCATTGCATGGGACTGTAATGAGGGAGAAGGCCAAGGACTATATTACGAGAAACTCTTTCCTGGTGATGGGATTAGTGGAGGTATGGGGGGAGGCGATGTTGAGGAAGGACTATGGATTCATGAAGAATTTATAGATTTACAATTATATGATGAAATTCATGAAGTCATATTAGGCAATAAAGAAAGAATAACAAAGTAATAAAATGAATGATCATAAGGCCCATCAACATCGGATAACAAAGTGTTCATGTGGATGGGCAATCGTTCGCTCCAATCGATTATTTTATTGGTATGTTGAACCGGATTTTGACGATGAAGGGATAATCAAATTACATATTGTTTCTGAGGATAAGAAGTTAATCGTCACTTATGAAGTGGGACAACATAGTATTAAGAACAAGATCCCATTTATAGTCATCATCGGAGAAGAATTCGAAGGCTGGACGTTAGAATATATAGGATACAGAAGAGTACTAACGCCGAAATGGAGCGATGAGATCATCACGCCAAAATTGATAGGTGAAATGATTGATTGGTGTCTCTTGAAAGACAAAGAAATAAACATCGTTAATTGGAAAGGGGAAATTCTCCGACATCTCTCTTGAATGGTGTAATTGTTGCATTTGAGAAAAGGGCTCTAGTTCAGATTGTTCAGTGGCTTATTGCTACAGGTATTTGACACAGGTAATAAATGAACGCTAAAATCCAGATATTCCCTGAATTTAGAAACTAAATATTTCTTTAGTAGGTGTGAGGTGTTTTATGACGAGAATTATGGTTACGCCAGAGCAACTTTTCGCAATTAGTAAACATATACTACTCTTCAACACATGAATGAAAGTCTTCTACGAAGCATGACTGATATTGAAGCGAACTGGGATGGGAGTACTAGAGAAAGGTTCTACTATGATTTCAAGAAGTCACAGCTTGTTATGACTGAAGTTGTCACACTTATGAGTTCAATATCAACTGTGTTACATAACCATGGAGAACGATTTCTCCAAGCAGATCACGGGTCGGAAGGGCAAGTAGACATAAACTGTTTACCACCACCACCGAATGCTTGTGGCCCACAGGAAGGTGTAGACGATCGGAATGCAGTTGAGAAGTCTGTAGATAGTTTAAAAGAGCTAGGACAAGCATTTATACAATCGGCAGATGACCGATATCAGAAGAGATATGATAGTGTAGGCGGATTTCTGGATTACTGGACATTTGGTATTCCAAGTGGACTCGTAAACGGGTATGTTGATCGAGCTGACAAAGTTTTAGAGTCGCCTCAAGACACACTGAACTGGTTGACATTTGGGGTCCATGGAACGATTAGGGAAGCTGTCCTGCCTACAAATGCGTGGTCAAGTGAAAATTGGATAAATATGCTTGGCACAGGTGGTATGGTATTAGGAGTAAGCTCTGTTTTCAAACCCAAGTTGCATATCGATACCCCTATCCAATACGAGGGTACAGTCGATTTTAGACAGATTTTAAGTGACGGACAACGTAATGAGACACCGCTGACAGATAACCTGAAGATTGAGATTAAACGGTACTTAAACAAACTTGATTTCCCCGAAGAAAACATCTTAATTGCACAACCAGGTTATTATGATATCTAGAATACAGGCATGATGTATAATCGCTTGGTTATCAATACGGATGTCTTACCAGCAGCAGCCCCAAGGAGTAGGGACTTTGAGTGGGAATACTCGCATTTTAATGAATGCTACACTAGCTCACGAGATCGTTGGACATTATGAGGCTTCTATTGCAGATAGAGCGTTCCCACTTTATGGTCTTCCTCCTGAAGTCATCAAAAGAAACTATGCTCTTAATGAGGCTCAGGCAAGTATTCGGGCAGCAAGGTTTGCTCCTGAAATTCATTCTACTGAACGATATGCTTTATTGAGAGATGCGATGCTTAGACTTCGTAATGCCGATCTCAGAGTGCGAGATGTCAAAGGCGAGCTATTCATAGATCAGAGATAAGGAGGCCATACAATGGAAACTAAAATGCTGTTTGGCGTGGGGTTAGTCTTCGATACTCCGGAATTCGGAACCATCGTTATGGGGGCTAATGAAGAGTTGGATGAACTACTTCCTTCAACAATCAAAGAGATGATCGGTAAACAGATTATCATCAAAAAAACGGATGGGGAAGAGCAAATATTTGAAGTTGTTTCTACTCAAATTAACCATTCTATAGCCGGTAAAAAAAATATCGGTATATGTTTGGGTAAAAGTATATCCCCAGACGAAATACCTGCGGGTTCAATCGTCTACTATTATCCATGAGGACAAATTGACAGTAGGTATGCTTTGTTGAAGCTACATGGAATGGCAGTTTTTTTTTGCACTGGCTGTGCCCATCTTTACTTTTAAAGATCATATATGTTCCGAAAGCATCGGAAGGTCATCTGATTCCCTTTTTGGGATGAGGATAGCCTTCCTTTTTATTTCTCAAAATTGCGGAGAAAGACATAGACTCAAACAAAGGAGAGTTTCCTATGAACGATGATACTACAACGGAAAAGAAGATCACCATAACTAAAGGTTCTACTCATTCATTGCATATTCGTTGTCCCTATAACCCTGCATATATTCAGCGCATTCGCCAGATTACGGGCAGAAAGTGGGAACCCAAACAGAAAATGTGGATCATACCCTACACTATTGCGGCCATCCAGGAGTTTACGAGCCAGTTTGATCCAGATGAAGTTCAGATTACCCCGGAGTTGTGGGTTGACAATGAAGAACTGCAGCAATGGAAAGCTAATAGGGGAAACAACCAGTGGAGCAAAGAACCGTTACAGAAGGCACTAAAGTTACGAGGATATAGTCGCAAAACGATCAAAGCGTATTGTAATCAGGTCGAGCGTTTTCTAAGCAGCCTTAGCCTTAAAAATAAGGATGTCACTACTTCCAATGTTCAGATGTATTGTTTAGGTTTGCTGGAACGAGGAATTTCCCATTCAAGCGTGAATCAGACCATTAGCGCGCTCCGCTTCTATTGCAAACATGTGCTCCATCATCCTACGGATATCCAGTATATTCGTCCCAAGAAGCAGACCAAGCTTCCACAAGTGATGTCCGAAAAGGAAGTTGCACAATTACTCAAATCCGTAACCAACCTTAAACATAGAGCCATATTGTTTCTGACCTATTCTTCCGGGCTTCGTGTAGGTGAAGTTGTGCGTCTGCGTTGCAGCGATCTGGATATTGAAAGGCAGACACTCATTGTGCGACAGGGAAAGGGTCAAAAAGATCGGAGAACGCTTCTTTCAAGCCTCGTCTGGGATATGGTTCAGAAATACATAGATGAATACAGACCCAATCGTTTGCTATTTCCGGAGCAATCTTCTGATCGACATCTTACTGAGCGGAGCGTGCAGAAGGTATTTGAAGAAGCTAGACAACGCGCAGGAATTATGAAAAAGGTAAGTATTCATGCGCTGAGACACTCCTTCGCCACTCATTTGCTGGAAAACGGGACAGACCTGCGCTATATTTAGGAGTTACTTGGTCATACGAGTGCACGTACAACTCAGCGATATACGCATGTTAGTACGAAAAATATCCAGCGTATTCAAAGCCCGCTGGATCGGATGGATTTGGGAGATTGAATGCTTCAATAAATCTCTTTTTCACCAAATTCTTCTTCGCAAATACTACACCTTAAGTTATCATATACGTAGTTCACATATCATGCAGGATGTGTGGTATTTACGAAGTACATAAATTAGATGTTATATGAAAGACATGTAACTAATCATTTAAGGAGTTTTTTTGATGATGATAAGAAATATAGAAAGCATAGAACCGTTTATTGGTAACTTTACTATCCGTCAAATAGAATGGCTTTCGAATTTTCACTTCTATATTACTCAAGACAAGTATTTTGAGAACATATCAATACTAGATATAACTTTTTTAATTAAGGAGAGTTCAAAAACATATGAGTTAGTTATAAGATTTTCTAATATTGAAAGTCTTAAGCTTGAATCTGGAGGGGCACTAACTCAAATAAGTGGATTTAATATTAGAGATTTAAAGGATCATGGATATCACCCAATGAAATATTTAATTGAGGACTACGAGAACGGAATTATTAACTTCTATTGTAATGATATTGAATTTGTAAGTCTTAAAGAAAGTGAGAACATAACAATTTAGAGTACATAAAGAAATTTTGATTGTTGATCGAAGTGGACATGCCCATCATATAACATAGTATCTACGCTGCGGGCACTTCGGCCCTTGGTTCGCAAGAAGAGATAAGCGAAGAAGATGTATCAGCTCACAACCCTGCGAGGGTAAGTACGTCGGACCCAGTCGCGTACGCTCCTTTAAGCCTCTCGGGTTCGTAGATACAAAGACGTTATACGACAGAATCTAAAAATAAATATGTATGGAGGAAATTATGAAAAAAAAACGTTCACACAACCTTGAAGAATTGTCGGAAAATGCGCTAAGAGATTTAGTAACTAAGAAAAATTGGATTGTCCGAAAAAAAGAAAAGGATTATGGAATTGATTTTGAACTTCAAATCGTTGATACAGATGAGAATGTAACAGAAAAAACTATTTCAATTCAGTTAAAGTCGACGGATAGTGTATTTTTAAATGATAATGTCAAACTCAAAAATATGAATACTGAGAACATGAAGGATTATGAGAAGCATTGGTTACCTGTATTCATATTACTGTGGGTTGAATCGAAAAAGTGCTTTTATTATATTTTTGTTCAAAGATATATAAAGGAAGTATTGGATAAAGAAAACTCTAATTGGAGAAAACAAAAAACTATTACCATTTCAAAAATGGAATTTCTAGATTTTGATTTAATTGAAGAATTATCTTTAGAAGGATATAAATATATAATAAGTAACTATATTGGAATACCGTATAATGTTGATAGTGCGTTTTACTGGCATGACGGTGTGCTAAAAACAGATAACAATGAAATTAAAGAGCATGCAATTAAGATAAATCTTTTAATGCGTGAATACAAATTTGACAATGCTCTAAAAGAAATTTCGAAAATGAGAATTAAATATACTTTAAGTTTTAAAGAACGATTATCATTATGTACTTATGAGGGAGCTATTCAAATTCAGAAACATGATTTTGGTAAGTCTTTAGAAACATATAAGTCTGTTCTAGAAATGATAGAAATAGATAATATGAGTGATTTGAAGGCTGGTGTTTTAGGGAATATGGGGATAGCATATCGAATATTAGGAAAAAACGATGTGGCAGAAAGTCTGTTTATTGAATCAATACAATTATTTGAAAAAAGTGACATTAGATTTTTAGCAAACGTTCAAAATAACTTAGGAATACTTTACAAGAACATGATGAAGTTTGAAAAGGCTTTGGATTTATATTTTGATGCACTTAAAAATTATAGAGAGGCTAAAGATAATTATTCAGAAGGTGTTGTATTAGGGAATATAGGCGTTGTTTATCGGAGAAAGGGAGACTACTCAAATGCACTCAAGTATACGCAAGAATCAATTGATATAAGCATGCATCATAATAATAAATTAAGTTTATCAGATCAGTATGGAAATAAAGGATTGATTTACAATGAACAAAAAGAATATGATCTTGCGATTGAATCATTAGAGAAGTCGCTGGAAATCAAGAATGAAATTAGCGATCAAAAAGGTATTGGTCTCAGTCATGGAAACATTGGAAAGACCTTAATGAACAAAGGTGATTATGTTTTAGCTGAAAATGAATTGAAAAAATCTTTAGATATCTTAGAAGGGATTGGTTACAAACAAGGTACAGGAGAAATGCTGTATAATTTAGGACTTACCGAATATTATTCTGGAAAAAATGCTGAAGCACGTTTACATATGGATCGAGCATTCAAAATTTTTGATGAAATAGGAAATGAGACTTTAAAGACACAAATTAAAGGATTTATTTATCATTATTTAAAAATATGATTTATATTTTATCTAGTTAAGTTGAAAGCCCTCAACAAACAAAGTTAACTAACAAGCAGGGTCGGTTCAATAGGAAAGGGACTTCTCCAGCTATAATAATGAAGCATAATCGGATAAATACGTTTATTAAAAGATAGCGATAAGAAAGGCGCTATGATATCAAAATATAATCTAATAGATCATATGGAGGGTTTTGTGATGGTATTTACTTCATTAAAATATTTTGAAACTCGTGAGGATCTGAAACGATATAATAGTGAGGCTTGGGCGTTATTAGCTATTGAATTGAAATTCAATATTGACGATATCCATAGTATAGCGGCAAGTACAGTTACTGATGGAAAAAACGACAGGAAATGTGATTTGATTTATATAAATACTGAAGAAAAAACAGCTATAGTTGGGCAAAGTTACTTTGCTGAGAGTGTGAAGCGCTGTGCCAAAAAAAATAAAGCTAGTGATCTAAATACTGCTGTGTCATGGGTACTTTCTAGAAATATAGAAGATTTACCTTTATTGATCCAGGCGCAAGTTAAGGATTTAAGAAATGCTATTGAAGAAGGTACAATAAATAAACTGGAATTTTGGTATGTACATAATTGTCATGAGCACCAAGAAATAAAGGATGAGTTGAAGACAGTTGAAATAACTGCTAAACAAGCAATTACATCAAAAAACTTGGATTTCGTCAAAATTTCTTCAAAAGAAATTGGGATCGAGACTATTGAAGAATGGTATAAAGCATCTAGCGCACCGATTTTAGTGCATGATACAATCTCTGTTAAAACTTTAGGAGGATACTTGCATGAAACGGAGAATTGGAAAGTCTTTAGCACTGCTGTCTCAGCTCAATGGATCCACGAGATGTATAGGACCTATAATGAACAATTATTTTCTGCTAATGTAAGAAGCTACTTAGGAAGTAGAAAAACAGAATCCAATATTAATAATGGAATTAAAACAACTGCAAGCAGTGATCCTGAAAATTTTTTAGTTTTTAACAATGGAATTACTGCTCTTGTAAGTAAGCTTGAACCTTCTAAAAGAATAAGAAGTAGAAAAGAAAATACAATATATCAAAATGTTGAAATAACTGGAATCTCAATTGTAAATGGGGCTCAAACCACTGGGGCTATAGGTTCGCTTGCTAGATCGCCTAGAGAGAGCGCAATTGTTCCAGTAAGATTCATTGAGTGCAAAAGTCCTAAGATTATTGAGGACATCATTAGATTTAATAATAGCCAAAATACTGTCCAAGTTGCTGATTTCAGAAGTACTGATATTGTTCAAAGCAGATTAAGAAAGGAATTTAAAACGTATTATTCAGATGTAACATATTTGGGTGGAAGAAGAGGAAATGGTGAAGACACAATAAAAAGAAGCAGAAATTTATTAGTTTCAGATCAAGTGGCTCAATCTCTTACAGCTTTTCATGGAGATCCTAAAAATGCAACACATTTTAAGTCTAAGATATGGGAAAATGATGATTTATACTCAAACGTTTTTAATGAACAAACTAGTCCATTTCACATAGTGTTTACGTATTCTTTATACAAAGCAATATTAGACTTGAAATTAGGACTTAAAGAAGTTTCTAAGACTGAAAAAGGACTGAAAACAACAGAACAAAAAATACTTGAATTTTTAAGTCATTCTGGTTCAATATATGTTCTCATCGCAAGTGTGGCAAAATCTATAGAATCTATTTTAAATAGAAAGGTAACGAACATGAATGACCTGTCTTTTAATACTAATATTGATTTTCAAGGTGCTGTGTCTCTTTGGCAGGAATTGTTTCCTAAGTTTATTCATTTTGTTCCCTCTTCGCTTAGTAGCATTATTGAAACTCGAGTGAAGAAAGAAGAGATTTTTGAAGAATGTTTTGAAAGATTTTGTAGTATGATAGAATCTACACGCGACACCAACAATGAGGCCTATGATGAATTTGCTAAGAATGTTATAGAAAAAAAGCATACTCATATTTATACTTAAATGATTTTATTTGATTTGAGTGTAAATAATTTCTTAAATAAGAGAAGAAAAATAATGAATTATAGCTGATGATGTCAAGAGAATTGATTAGATCAATAATCTGAGTATGAGAGTTAAGTCAAGAAACGCCCGATCTTAGATAGATCTTAAATTCTATCTGATCGGGCGTTTTAAAGAATGATTAAACAATAAAATTTACAAAGAATCAATTTATTTTGTCTAACAATGTTGCAATTCACTAAAGAGTCGTAGAGCGTCTTTGAAGCCTTGTATGTAGATACTTCTTTCTAAGATGGATTGAAGAGAAATTTGAGCGTCTTCGCAAAGAAAAACCGTATGTTGAAACTGATCGGGCAAAGCGTCACGAAGTGTTTTGAAGTATTGATCTGTCTCCGCACAAAGCTGACTGTATTCCGCATGACATTCCAGAAGTTCAGTAAAGAGTAATTCTAGACGTATTCTAATAAGCGGTTCTGTTAGCGATTCTAAAGTATTAACCATACCTATACCTCCTTTTGTTAGCTTTATAGAGTAATTATATAACTTTATAAAGTTAATCGAAAGGTGGATATTTGACACTATAGAGTTAAAACTTCGCTTTTCATTGATGATTACTAATATGAAAGATAAGATAGAGCTATGGAGGGGAAAAGATGAATGTAATCAAGTGTAATATACGAGAACTCATGGCAGAACATCGAATAGATGATATAACGGAATTGATGGTGAGATCAGGTCTAAGTCGGAACTCAATCAACAAGTTATATAGAGAGACGAACATAGAAACAACAAAATTAGAAACACTATTCAAGTTGTGTGATACGTTTAATTGTAAGTTGTCTGATTTGATCGAATATGTGCCGGAAGAAAACAAATAGTGAGAGCCGTTTCGAGAAGCGATTCCGTCGTATAACATAATATTCACGCTGCGGCTCCTGTGGAGCCTTGGTCTGCTAGATGGATTTCGGAGAGGCATTTCAGCTGACAACCCCTTCGGGGTTCATGAATACAGGAAAGTTTTATGAAATATCCATGAAATCTTTGGGGATCACTTTATTTTGGAGGCAAGTTTATGTATAGAAAAAGCAATAGTTTTGGAGCAGGTTTATATAATCTTTCGCAAGCAAGTGAACCAAATGAGCTCTTTGAAGCTTGGGCAAGTATGAACACTTCCGATGATACAAGAGCAGTTTTATCGTTAGACAACTATCATAAAAGTAGTTATCCCATTGGAATAAAAAAACTTATTGAATCTGAAAACAGTCACTTCATTCCTTATTTTTCAAGTGATAAGTTGTACTTTGTAGAAAATGATTTAATTAAAGAAATGATCATGAATGGAAGCAATGACACAACATTTAAAGTGGATTATTCAATCATGTTGGATACTAATTATGCTAGCTATATTGATAATTTCGTTACGAATACTGGATGGTCAACAATGAATAATGAAGTGTTTCAATCTATAGATGTACTTATTCGAGGAGGATACCATTATGATTATTTGTTTTACATGATTGAGAATTATAAAAATTCTTTTAAATTAGACGAAGAATTAGATGAGTCAATCAGAATGGATAAACGAGCAAAGTTATATAAAAATCTAGTCAGTCTAGAGCTTTTCAAAAGTATTGATCAGAAACAGTATATAGATAACGGAACTATCTCTTACGGAATCAGTGAAACAGAGGCCTTTCTTCTTGCTGACCGAATTTTTAATGGTACATTTAATGCAAATGGAATTAAAGAAATGATGAGCTTATTCAAAAATCTTCATCAAAGTATGACTCTATTACTCATTGGTATTTTAATACATAAATTCGAGAATAAAGTGAGCGTTCCTAAAAAAATAGATAAATTATTTAGGTTCATCAATGATGATTTAGGAATTTATTATGAGAGAGAAGTAGTTGTAGCGCATCAATATTTTTTGAATTCAAAAAACGTTAATATGCTTAATAAAATCAACAAAGGCATGAATACTGAAAAATTATTTCGTCTAATAGAAAATATAGCTTGGGATTTTTCAGTTCCTCGTATCATGGAATATTTTCTTAAGCTCGGTGGAGAAGGGCGTTTTTTTATCCCGTTCTTTTTGACCAATGATTTTAATTTAAGGCAACTCCTGAGTTTGTTTAAGATTAAAGGCGTGCTCTTTGATAAAACAGGAGATTTGTTCGTACCTTTACCTGTTTTTAATACTAATGACTACTTTAAAAAGCATGAATGTAACGTTGAAATTTATTTCACAGATGACTTTAAGCTAGATAGAGAAGCTGTCTATCAGAGAAATGTAAAAGAAGATTTTAGTATCATTAAAGAAAAATTTAAAACGTTGGTGCATATTTTAAAGTGACTTGTATGTTACAAGTATAGATACTTCATATAACATAATATTCACGCTGTGGGCATACACCCTTGGCCCGGCATTCGCCGGACAATCGACATGCGTCGAGTCGTGAATACAGGAACGTTATACAACAGAATCAAACACAATGCAAACTATTAAAAGTGAATGGAGATTTATGATGAGATTAACAATATATAATTTGATTAAATGTGGATTTTTTTCAGATAATCTACCATCTCAAGTATTTACAAGTATTGAAATAGCAGAATTTCTTAAAGCTAATCCATCAATGATAAATTTGAGTTCAACAAGTTTAAAATCTAGGAAGATTGAATCTACTCCTTGTTTATTTATTTCAAGTTACAAGAGTGACCTTGAAAGGAGAATTATTGCTATCCCTCACATAGATTTGTATCTTATGCTTTGCGAAGCTATTGAAAAACATAGAAGAGTTATAGAATATAAGCTTCGCCAAAATCAACATTCGTACTCTAATATCATTGCACCTAATCAAATCAGAGGGTACAAAGTATTCTCTAGATTTATGAAAAATTATCATGACCGCACTATATATTCTGCTGGTTACAAGTATCTTTTAAAAATTGATCTAAGTAAATGCTATGAGAACATCTATACGCATAGTCTAACATGGGCTTTATATGGTAAGGAACAATCAAAAGATGAACTTAAAAAAAGTCCATCACTAAGAAATTTGACATACGCAAGTTATGATGAATTTGACAAGTTAGTTAGATCTATAAACAATAATGAAACTAAAGGTATTCCAACAGGTCCTTTGAGTTCTCGAATTGTTTCGGAAATTATTTTGACCTCTATTGATGAGATTTTAAGTGGGAAAGGGCACCATTTTAAGCGTTATGTGGATGATTACAACTTCTATTTTAGAACTGAAAGTGAGATCAATGAATTTATCCCTCTATTTCAAAATATACTTTATGATTATAAAATGCATATTAATACTGAAAAGACACAAATAAGTAAATATCCATATCAGTTGAACCAAGACTTTACCAAAATTCTAAAAGAACATGATTTTTCTAAAGACGGATACTTAAAATATATAGAGAAAATGATAGAACTTCACCAAAATAACAAAGGTGTTCTAAAATACGGTTTGAAAATTTTAAGTAGCCACACTATTCCAAATAAAGAGAAGAAACTTGTCTTCTCGCACCTAGTTAATATAATTTTATCATTCCCTAATATGGCTGAATATGTACATAATGTAATAATAAACAATAGCTTCACTTTTGATAGATCAATACAACAGAATATAAACAACATATTAGCAAGTTGCCTTAATTACAAACATGAACTTGAAACCATATGGCTACTTTGTGTAATGGGTTCTCTTAATATGGAGATTGAAGTGAAGAATCTTGTTAATATTATTGTCCATGCTGAACCGTTATCTACAATTATGGCTTTAGACTATGTTCAAAAGAAAGGCTTGAATAGAGAGAATGAAATTAAAATTAGTAAGAGTGATTTAAAATCTAAACTGATAAATGAAACTATCTATGGAGATAAGTGGATTCTCATATACGAAATTAACAGAAATCAATGGATTACAGGATTAAAGAAAATGCTAAATCAAAGTAGACTTTTAACTGAGGCATTAAGTAATAATGTGCGTTTTTATCTTAGCCCCTTTAATTAAATGGAAAATGATCCTAACGTAGCTTTGGTCTGTTAGAGTTCGTAGAGGGATTTCAGCATACAACTTCTTCGGAGTTCATGAACAAAGAAAAGTTATTTGACACCTAAAATCTACAAAGATTAGTCTTTTAAAAGTTAAAAATTTAATAAATTGATGAGGAAGAAGGAATGGATAGTGCTACGTGATATAGAAGAAATGTTGAATAAGGTAGAGAGCCCAGAAACTAAAGTTCATATGTCTGAAGCTCTAAGATGCTACAATGCAGGTTCTTATAAAGCATGTGTAATCATGAGTGTGATATCAGCAATCTATGATTTGCATATGAAAGTAAAAGCAATGGCATCGAGCGATTTAGCTTGTAGAGAACTTGATGATAAAGTAGAACAGAAAAAACGTGATCTAGAGGTTTATGAGAAGTATTTAGTTGAACAATGTGCTACAGCTGAAATTGATATGTTAAATAGCAATGAAGCTAAAGAATTAATACGGTGCTTAGACACGAGAAATGATTGTGCTCATCCTAATAGTTTTGTATGTTCGCCAGAAAAAGCTAGAGATGTTTTTACATCAGTGATAGATATATTGTTATCTAAACCTGTATTATTTGGTTTCCGACATATGAAGGGATTGATAGAAGAACTTGAAGAAAAGTCGTTTTTCCCTGTTAAAGAACCTTCTAGGATCAGGGCAATTGTAGAAGAAAGATTAATAAAGTTTCATCCTAAAGCATTTAGTTCATTATTAAAACTAATATGTAAAGTTACCATTGCTCCGAAAACAAATACTCACAAAAAAAACTTGATTTATTTTTTAGCTTATTCTTTGCAACAACTACCACATGAATATGAAAGTATCATCTCGCCACTAATTGAAAAGGATCAGAATGAAAATGAATTGCTTGAATTGTTATATGAAAATATTGAAATAATAAATCATTTAAATGAGAGCAGTATAGAAAAGATAATATTTAAATTGAGTGCTAATTTAGATGCTATTGAAGTTGCAAACAGGGAAAGTTGGGTGGAAGTTGTATTATCTTCGCGTTTACAGGGAAATGAGAATCATAGTAATTCAATAGTAGCATCGCTTACTAGATTTAAAAATGCACCTAAAATTAATTGTGTAAAGTACAATTTCATTTACGATATTATAAAAGCCGAAAATTGTGATGTTGTTTTTTATGAAAAAATAATGAAAAGTATGAGAAAAGAATTTATTTTAGATCATTATGAAGACAGTGATTTTATCAAATTAATAATAGCTATGAAGGATAGATTTCAGTTTGAACACTGGATTAAAGTTATAACTAAAAACATAAATAATTGGGATTTCAATGTTGCAAATAAAGCGGTACTTTTATTTAAGCAAATTGATAAAGAAGTGTGGATTGACTTAGTCTCAAATGAATCTAAGTATGATTTAATTTCAGCTATTATGCGAGAAGCATTAAAAAGCGGATACTATTCTCATAGTTGTAGGGACTTATTTAACGAATTGTCAGATTCTTATCCTGAACTAATTAGAAGCTTTGTAGTTGAGTTATTCAAATTTAATGAATCTTTTGAAAATGAGAGAGCAGTTATGGTAAATCTTAATGAAAAGTATAGAGATACCACAATAGCGTATATTAAATATCAAGAAGACTTAGCTAGCAGTATTATTGAGAAATTAGAAGAATGGAACTGTGAAAACGATGAAGTGGACTTGAAGTATGTAGTTGAGAAATTAAAATAATAATTTCTAAATCGTGTTTCATAAATACTAAGGAAAGACGTCATATAAAATAATATTCACGATGCGGACATTCGTCATAGGTCCGGCATACGAATAACGTTACACGACAGAATCAAATTAAAAGAGAGCCGTTTGGCTCTTAATTAGAAGTTATATTTAATTCATTATGTAATTGAAGAGCATCCTTAAAACCTTGCAAGTAGATTTCACGTTCTAGGATTGTTTGAACTGAGAGGTCTGCATCATCGTAAAGAAATAGAGTTTTATGCATATCCTGAGGTAGAAGTTCATGTAACTGTTTGAAGTAATGATTTCGATCAGATGAGAATTGATTATAGATAGAGTTGTTTTTGAGAAGATCGCTATAATGCTTCGAAATATTTGAAAAGGGAGAAACCAAAATGATTTTAGAAATATCTGTGGATGAAAGAGTACTAAAGATAGATGTTTCACCGAAAATGGTTTATGAAACTACTGGAACACTTTATGAGTTTCCTCATTCAGAATTTAATGAAGATTACCCACCAATTTATCATACAATATCTGTTGTAGTTTCAATGGAACAAATCGATATGGAATGTACATTGACGCAAGAGCTGGAAAATCAATTAAAAGAAAAATATTATTTTGAAGAAAATGAAGATCAAATAGTTGTTGCTAGATTAGAAATAACGGAATTTCCAAATGAATGGAAAGAAGAAATGGGAGATTCTTGGTTTTGTTGGCTTGATGCATTAGACGGAGATTATGCATTAATTGGTGAAAGAGCGGATACGATTGTAAATCAAGATATATATGGAGAAGCTTTCGAATACGGAAGTTTATATTACATACAGAGATTAGACGTACACCCGGAATTCAGTGGGCAAGAGGTAGGTTTAAAATTGATACAACATACTTTTAAATATATGCTCAGAAATGCGAGTGGAATTGTATTTCTAATTGCAAAACCAATGAAATCAAAATTATCAAAGAAGTCTAATGTTTTTAAAAGTTCAAGTAGATTATCAAATTACTATAAGAGATGCGGATTTAAAAGGATTAGAAATGGAAGTACTAAATCAATTGTTATGGAAGCTTGTGTAGAAGAATTATATTTGGATTGTTAGGTCAGGAAGCCAAGTAATTCGTCTAACTTTATATCCACGCATCGGAGCCTGACAGATCCGCGGTCAGCGATAAGCGATTGGCCTGTAAGTAGACTCAGCGGACACATATGCACCGACTAACCGCATCGCGGCCGGCTTCTGACGGAGCCTAAGTCGGTGAGACGTCATTGATACAGGAACATTAGGCGAAATTATTGTAATCGATTAAATGAAAGGAGTGATAGTTTAAGATGGGAATGCCTTCGAAATCAAAGATATTTGAATATTGGATGAATTGGTTAGCTAAGAAGGGAATTGATTGGGGAGAACCGTGTTGTTGGGCATGTGGAAGGTTTTGGCAGGATAAATATGATATAAAGAAACCTCATGCAACTAGGGAAGAAATAATAAAGAATTGGGATAATGTCCCTTTACAGAGATGCCATATTATTGCCAAGCAATTTGAAGGTACTGATGAACCCTCAAATTTGTTTTTAATGTGCAGGGATTGTCATGATAAAGCTCCGAATACTAGATCGGTAGAAGCATTCTTAATATGGACAGAAAAGCAAAATTGGTATGAGAATTTTAGAGACGAAGTAATGAAGGAAATGAAAAATTTTGGACTTGAAGACAGGGTTGAAGAGCTGAACGAAATAATTGCAAATAAAGAGATAAAGGATAAAATCATTGAAAACTTAGGGATACATATGAATCAGAATGGAAAAGGTGCTCAAATAACCATCTCAACATATATTTCAGCGTTATATGGATATCTAAAAGAACAAGACAAATCGAAAGTCTCCCAAGAAGGCAATAACCTCACCTAACATAATATTCACGTTGCGGACATTCGTCCTCGGACCTGCATGCGCCGGAAACCCTACATAGGTCGGGTCGTGAAATCTGGAAAATTTTGATGTAAGCAATCAATGTTTATTTAATGAGGAGGAGTTTACAATGAAGTGGAGCAATAAAGATTGGTTTTGGCTATTTGCAGTAATTATTTATGCTTGTGGCTTGTCCTTTCTCTATAAGTCGGAAGTAATGAATATAATATCCTATGTATCAACTTTTGTTTCAATTGCACTTGGTGGTGTAGCCATATATATATCAGTAAGAGAAGCTACAAAAACAGAGAAGGTTAAAGATGAGATTAGTTTTATTTTAGGAGAAATGAAAGAAAAAATCGGTCAGGTTGATAATAAGGTAAGCGGACTAGATTTAAGTGCAATGAGTAGAACAATTGATGAGAAAATGAATGAAGTTGTTAATACATTTAAAACTAAAATTGATGCTCAGGGGGAAACATTCGATAAAACGGCCATCAAATTTATGCTCGAGAATGAATTAAATAAGAAGGCAAAAGAAATTAAAGAGGATATTAATGATGTGGTACTTGAGGGCTCGAATTCAAGTAAAAGGATGATATTTCGTGTTTTTTTGGAGCCTGATTCCAATAATTTTAGCTTTAAACCTTTTGTAATGCAAGCGAGAGAGATACTAGGTGTCCATAAAGAATACTTGCTGTTTAAAAATATAGCAACTGAAGATGACAAAGTAGCAACAATTCAGGCGATTGTTCGTCCGAAATGTAACATAAGTAGGAACGATATTTTGAATGCTTTCAATTCGTTAAAAGAAGCATACAAAATATCATCTATTGAGTAAAATAGTTTTGTATTTCAAAGTAGTGTCTGAAATAGCTAACATGAAATTCACGCATTAAGCATAAGCGCTCGGTCCGGAGTAGGATTTGGGAGAAGGAGAGTTAGCCGGACACAACAGGCTTACGCCAGATGTCGTGAAACAGGAACCATTAGGCGGAATTTCTGTATACAAAACCTGTGAGTGTGTGAGCAATGAAATGGCAAGAAAATCACAATATAGTTGGTGGTATTTACAATAAGATATAATAAATGGGTTAAAAAATAGAGACCAGTACTATTCTTGATCAGATTTAGGTCGATCTCGACAAGTAGATGTATGATGGGAGATAGCTGGAATTAGCGAATGCGAACAAGATAATAATTATAACAAATAATGGGTGGACTGATCCACCATTGAGTTGTTGAATTTGAGTACATGGACAAAGCTTCCAATATTCCACTACTATACATTCTAATGCTTCATCTATAGAGAATTACCTTATAGAAATGTTTTTTTTGAATATAGAGGATTAATTTTCTAGAGTTTAGGGGGAAGATGCCGAGAGTGTAAATCAGCTATCTCATGGGGTCAAGAGTGATGGAAAGATAGAATAGGAATTGATGAAAAAAAATCTTGGTGTGAACATTAATGGGGAAACGAGTAAGAAGATATGTTTACAAGATTCGACATAAAACTAATTAAGTGTTTTTGTAAGCCATTCAATGAGGACAGAAACATCACATAACATAATATTTGGGCTGAGGAAATTCGTCCTGGGTCCGGCGTTCGCGTTATAAGCGACAGACGTTGGGTCGTGAATATTTATGTTAGGCGAAATTACATACGTGAGAACACTGAATTATGTCCAGTCTGTTTAAGTGTTATTTATAAACATCAATTAAATTATTATGGAGGTTACAATATGACAAATAATAATAGTATGCTGAGTTACATTTTAAAATATAAGGAAATTTATTTTCTTGTACCAGCAATAATATATGTTATTGGTTTTCTTTGTCTTCAAGGTAGCTTCAGTGCAATAAATGGAGATACATTAATGTCGGATCTAGCATTCCCTTTGTATCCTTTTAATTTTGAAGTATATCTTTATAAAGGTTTATTTATTTCACTGGGTTTGTTACTGCCATTTATTTGTTTAGCATTCCCAGTAGTACGTTTTTTCATTAACAAATTTAATTCCCCATTTAAAAAAGGATTTTACATTGTGTTAGCTTCTTTCTGGTTTCACGGAATTACACTAATTTTTTATCAAATGACTAAAAACTACTTAAGTGATCATTTAAACGAACCACATTTATTGATTTATTTTTTTATTTACTTCTCATTATTCATCTATATTTTTCTCTGTGCTAAATCATATAGAAGAGGCCAGCGAAGACTAATCCTGTTTACCTCTTCTATTTTTCTAATAATTTCATTATGTACACATGTTTACTGGCTTGGTCAATTAACACAAGCTAACAAGATAGCCAGCTTCATAGATGGAAAAAAAGTAAGAACAATGCATATAGAAACTGAAAAAGGAACCTACGATATGTTGATCTATGATATTAATAAAGAGCTAGCCACTGGTATTGATAGAAACAAAAATATTGTTACTATACCAATGGATAAGATTAATTCAATGGAGATTAAGAATTAACAATGTGTATCTAATTAAACTTATAAATACATTGGGAACACCACTGACAAGAGTGGTTGAAAATAAGGAAAATTATGGAGCAGAATAAAAGCAAATCATTATTACCTTCTCTATGGTTTGTCTATTGTAAGGCCAAGTTTTTAAATAATTGCTTTGATTATTATTTTGTACGGTTCACCATCTACCCAGAAGAAGGAAATTGTTGCTTGGTGGGAGTAATGAAAAAATTAAATGATGTTCTTTACTCCCCAGCTTCCCCAAGCAAATACCCCACTGAAACCTCCAAAGCCCTCGCAATCATCACCACTTCATAATCCTGAACAAGACGATATTGACCCTCCAAACGGGAAAGACTGGTCTGACTGATATCCAAACCTAGTGTTTGCAATCTGGCGAGGAATTCCCGTTGTTTGATGCCCTTACTTTTACGAATAGCTACGACTCGGGAGCCGATGATGTTTTTGTCGCCAGGTGGTTCTTGTCTATGCTTCATTATGTACACCTCTCATTTCAACCAAATTGTATGAGAAATAATGGTTGTTTTAATGCGGATATCGAATTAAAATAAAATAAACCGATAATCGCATTAAAAATGACTAATCATGCCTAGTCTTAACAAGACATGGTGCAGTTTAGACCCATCAGAGAGGTGGATGTATGAGCCGGTTGCTTGACTTATTGGAAGAGGAACGGCGCAAGCTTAATCAGCTTGGAGAGACATCCTTGAAGCAAGCGATTCCGTTGTGGGACAACCCCGAAGTGCAAGAACAGAGCCGAAGGGTGGATGAACTGGTGACCCGAGTGAGTGAAATGAAGGCGAGGAATAACCGAGTTGTACGATGATGGGTGAGGTACATAATGCATAGGGGAGGAGAAACAATGGATTTTCCATCGTGGATGCAACAAGCGATTCAGGCAAGGCTGGAAGAGGTGTCTTCCCAGATCGAGCATGATCCTGAACTTAATCGGGTACGTGGGGAAACAGACGAAGCATTTGTAACTTTGTTTGCAGGTAAGGATGTTGAACAGACACCTGAATATGCCGAGTGGGAGAATCGTTATATTGTCAGCAAAGGAATAGAGAATGAGCGGTTGTACATGAAAGGGCTAAGAGACGGCATTCAGCTCACAGTTTCCTTGCTGGGCCAGTCGATGTTGGAGGAGACAAATACAAAGGCTCATCAAACTACTAATGCGAACCCATAAGTCAGGGAAAGCGACCCCGATCTTTAACTTAAAAACCCGAGCCGAAGCGTGAATTACTCGCTTCGGCTCGGGTTTTAATGCTTTACTTTTCCAAAATCCAATTCTTACTTCGCACTTACCGACTTAAACCAATCATTCACTTCTTGCGTGATCTGATCTCCGCCATTGGCCTTCCAGTTGGTGACGAATTGGTCAAAGGCATCAACCGGCAGTTGGCCGTAGATGATTTTGTTGAAGGTTTCCATTTCGGACTGGCGGAGCAGGTTCCATTTGGATACCATGGTTGGTGTGGCTGCGCCAGTAAAGTAGTTCTGTTTACGAATGTCGATCTGGGACATAACGACTTTACCTGCATACCAGTTTTCCGGTTTACGGAATTCGGCCATTTGTTTCTCGTACGGTGTTTCAGGCTTCTCGCCGTTGGCCAGTTTTACGAGTGTTTTCATGTACAGATCCGGAATACGAGCCGGGCCAGTCAGGAAAGGGAACTCGTTGGAGAAGTCTTTGATCTTCTCTTTGTCACTGGTCGGTTGTCCGTCTACGATATCCCAGTCGTAACCTTTGGCGAAGCCGTATTCATATTCACTGCCCGCAGCCGGGTTAGCCAGGTTATCGAGCAGGTAGTTGTAGTACAGGAAGATGGCTTCTGGATGCTTCGCATCCTTGTTAATCATGATACTGGCGTTGACACCAGAGTTCTGCCACTTCGTACCGATCTTGCCGTCTGGGCCAGCCGGAACAGGGTAAGCTTTATATTTTGAGCCAGGTACGTTCTTCAGCAGGTCAGGTGCCGGCCAGTCGGGTACCCAGTTTGCGCCAGGCAGAATGCCCGCTTTGCCAGCGGTCCAGCTCTCAGCGGATTTACCTTCATCCCACAGGGCGGAGTCGGTATGGATATAACCTTTGTCCATCCATTCAGCCAGCTTGGCAAGGGCTTGTTTCGCACCCGGGTTAACGGAGCCGTACTCCAGATTGCCGTTTGCGTCTTTGTTCCATTGCTCCTCGATTGTGCCGTATGCACCGAACAACCAGTCGAGCCCGCCCATCCAGGTGTTGGTGTTATTTTTCAGCGAGATCGCCAGCGGGAATACTTTGTCTGGAGACAGACCGTCCGGGTTTTCGTTCTTGAATTTGTCCATGATGTTCTCAAGGTCTGCAATGGTTTTCGGAGCTTCCAGGTTCAGCTTCTCCATCCAGTCCTCACGTAGCCAGAGCAGCGTATCGTCGTTATCCGTATACTCCATGATTGGCATGTTGTATTTCTTGCCATCCTTGGTGAATGGATACCACAGTTCAGGATGTGCTGCTGCGTGATCTTTCAGGGTCTGACTCGCGTACTTGTCGAACAACTCATCAATGGCGATGAATTGACCGGAGTCGATCAACTGATTGGTCAATACCGCATTGGTCGGTACGGATACGAAATCAGGCAGCTTCTCGCCAGAGGCGATAGCCAGTTGCAGCTTTTGTCTGTATTGATCGTCATTGGCCGGATACCAGGTATCTTTATGCTTCATACCCAGTGTTTCCAACATCCAGCGATCGTGAACGTTATTTTCTTTGGTGTCCCCTTGCACGTATTTCTTCGGCATCAATACCGAACTGAATTCGATGGGTGGGTCGTATTTACCTTTGGCAAAAGCAGCTTCTGCTTCAGCTGAACCGACGGTCGCCGGTGTATCATCTTTGGTACCATTGTCACTGGCTGTATCGCCACCGCCGCACGCAGTGATCGTGATGAGCGCGATAACCATGAGCAGTGACCACCATGTTTTGAATTTGATCATTGTTCAATCCCCCTACGATGTATGATCTTTACAGTGTAACTGTACCAATTTGGGTGGGAGGGCATCTATATGAGTTTGTTAGTTTCGATAGGACTCTATTATGTTATTTAATGTTGGTCTCGGTACTCTTGCGGCGTGACGCCAAACTGGCGCTTGAACACTTTAATAAAATAAGCAGGGTCCATATAGCCAATCTCCATGCTGATTTCATATACTTTTTTGGTGGTCGTAACGAGCTTGTGACAGGCCCGATCCATGCGCAGGCGCGAGATATAATCACTGATGCCTTCGCCCGTTTCGATCTTATAAATCTTCGACAAATGGGTTGGATGCAGATTGACATGGTCGGCCAGTACACGCAAAGAAACATCCAGATGCAGGTTTTTATCCGTAAAGTCCTGAATCTTCTTCACATACTCGGAACGGATGTCCTTGATCTCGTTGGACGTGCCTTCCTTGAGTTTGCTGAGTACACTAAGCGACCATTTGCGCAGTTTACTGATGGTAGTAAAAGCTTCTCCGCTCTGCAACCACTCGATATCGTCACCCATTAAATTAGCTAATGTCAGCTTGTTACGGTGTGCGAGATTGGTGAACGAAGCCGTAATTAGAAATCCAGCCTCCATACAATGCTCCCACGATTCCGACCATTTCTCATCCAGCTCCGCACAGACAGCTAGTATTTTTTCTTCTGCCGCATCCCATTGACCACTCTCTAACAGATGAATGAACGTGGGTGGGGTATACAGAACATCCAGCGGACCTTGTGCCGACGGAGTCTCCACGTCGCTGACCCGCATCACGAACTCACGCTCGTCCCCGACAATTTGCCGGAAATAAGCGGAGGCCTGCCGAAAACGATCATATAGCTGATCGGGAAACGCGAACCATTCGGTGATGACGATGGAGAGGGAGCCCTTCAGAAACTGCTTGACCTTAGACTGAAGCTGTACAGAAAGCTTCTCCAGTATGGTTTCTTTGCCAATGTCGGTGTTGTTCATTTTCAGTTGAAGCAGAAACACCAGATATCCATGCTCCTCCTTGACGCCCCAAACTTCCATAAACTCACCCATAATCTCTTCCGCCATATTGATGACCGCATATTCAAGCAAGGTTTGATCGTTGTTGTCATATTGCCCGAATTCTTCTTCCATACGTACAAGCATTAACGCGCAATCCCCGGCGTGGAAGGGCAGATCGTAATTGGCAAGTTTCCGTGCCCACTCGCTGGAGGCAATTCGATGTCCCTGTAAAGCCTCAAGGAGCAATCGCCCCCGCAAATGCGGTAGGTTCTCTCGAAGGGTAAACTGGGTTCGTTTTAGTGAACTTACGAGTTCCCATTCAGTATTTAATTGATCAATGGCCTTCTGAACAGCGCCCATCAATTCATCATCTGTCGGTGGTTTAAGCAAGTAATCGACGGCCTCGAACTGGATGGCTTTTTTAGCGTAATCAAATTCGGAATGCCCCGATAAAAGAATGCACTTTATTTTTTTATCACGGACTCTGATCCGTTCGATCAGTTCAATACCTGTCATTTCGGGCATCTGAATATCCGAGATTACAATATCTATAGGGTGGGTATCGATCAGTTGAAGTGCTTCGTGTGCCGAGTATGCTTTGTGCACTTGTTCGATCCCCAGCGTATGCCACGGTTTGGTCATGGACAGGTTATCTACCCAGTGTGCTTCATCGTCTACGATGATCATTTGCATGTTGTATTGTCTCCCTTGGTGGTTGGTATATAAGGCCAATAATTAAAATCAAAGGATACGTGAAGTGAACAAAGTCGCTACGGATTTGAAGGGTTCTTTCGATCGCTGTTCAAGCCCCATTTTCTGAATTAGATGATTATAAGGTTAAAATGGGTGCTTGAAAGGCGAACACTTCGTTTCTACAGAATCCCTTCAATCCTTCGCTTGGTTCACATGTACTCTAACCATTTATTTTAAACAAGGACTTTATATAAAGGTGGAATTGTAATAAAGGCGAAGCCTATGCCCCTATCCAGCATTCTTTTAAGAAAGGCTGGATAGGCTAGCACTTCCGAACGCTTTGCTTCTTCAAGTTCTTTCTGTCCTCTGCGTTCACGTGTAAATGGTTCGTTCAAAATTAAATCGTCAAATTATCGTTAGTATCGATATCAATTATTATCGGTATTTCCTTTATCGGAATCAGTATCCTCTTTGGGAATCTCCCAGATCATCTCGGTTCGGAATCCGCCGAGAGGGGAGGGGCCGAATAGAAGGTAGGATTGATTGCCGAATAGATGCATGATTCGCTGATTCGTGTTCCATAGGCCACAGCCCATTTCCTCCTGCAGCGGCTGCTGCATTTTCAGATTCAACGCCTCCAATTGATCCGGGCTTAAGCCGGGTCCATCGTCATCGATGTAAATTTTGCAGAACCCGTTCGAGCTCTCGCCAGTAATTCGAATTTCGCCGGATGAATACGACTTCGCCACACCATGAATGACCGAGTTCTCCACAATGGGTTGAAGCATTAATCGTGGTACCGACAGGGCAAGCATATTCTCAGGGATGTCGATGTGGTATTCAATTCTGCCATTACGCAGCTTCTGGATATCCAAATAGTTGACGAGCAGATTGATTTCTTCTTTTAGAGAAGATGTCTCTCGCTCCACTCGTGTCGTATAACGATAGTAGGCACTTAGGTTATGTGCCATGGAGACGACGGCTTGCTCGTCCTTCATCTGGGCCATGTTGATGATATAGCCAAGACAGTTATATAGAAAATGAGGATTGATCTGCGCCTGTAGCTGTTTCAGCGTAGCTTCCTTGGCCCTGATTTTTTCCTGGAACACGTTCTCGATCAGGTCTTGAATCTGATGTGACATATCATTGAATCGATGGAACAAAAACGAGAATTCATTCTGATCCTTGCTATGCAGACGGACGGAATAATCTCCGCGCTGCACGCGGCGTAAGCCCCGGATCAGCTTTTTGATCGGATATTGAATGTTTCGATATAACAGGATCGAAGCGGAAATGCCCACCACAAACAACAGAATCATAAAGAGATAGAATAAGTTCCGACTGAGCGAGATCGGCTGTAGAATCTGATAGAGTGGTACGACATCGACCAAATGCCAATCCAGATAAGAGGATTTCACCGAGCTAACCAGATACTTTTTCCCGTTCAGCTTGACGACATCCTGTGTGGTATCCTCTGACGAGTGTTCATCCAGATAACGAATGAGTTCTTCAGACAGCTGCTTGTCTGCACTGCGGTTCAGAATGGGTGAATTTCCTTTGTGATAAAAGAAGGGATCGCCTTGTCCACCTGCCTTATACGTATCCAGCATGTTCTGAATGTTCTCATAACTGAAGCTGGCTTCAATCACCAGATTGCTTCCCGTCAACATGCCCGGCTGGGCCAAGGAATCTGTAAAGAACCAGTAAAAGGATTGCATATCCTCTTGGCTCTCAGCACCATCACCGTATGTCCATTGTCCGCTCATATTTCTTTTCAAATAATCCTCATCATAACCGGTTGTTCTATTATAGTTGGCAATGACATCTTGATTCTGCTGTGAATGGACAGCGTATCGAGTGGGCCATATATCGGTAACCCCCGATTGAAGCATCAGCTTTTCCTGAATAACATATCGGGTCTGCATCTTGTCATATCGATCATTCCATATGTTCAAGCCATTGAATGCTCTGACATTGGGATCTCTTGAGAGAATAAGACTAAAATCCATCATCTGATTGATTCGTGAATCGATCTGACTGGATAAAAACGTGAGCTGCTTCGTATTGGAGACCTGTAGCTCTTTGCTTACAACATCATAAGTGACGTTGTTCGAGTAGGTATACATGATAATAATGGGGATGAACAGGACCACGATTAAACAGTTTATTTTGGCAAATAGACTAAACCGGGATCTGGACGTTCTTCCCAATGATATAAAGCGCTTCCATATATTCATAAAAAGTCTCCTTCAAATTCGTGTGTAAACAATCTCTTCAGATGATGTTCCTAACAAAACACTATCAAGCCTAACAATGTTATATAGTCAGACCTGAGAAATGCCTGATACTATTTATAGCAGAGATCCCCATTACACACAAAAACTTTTTTTGGGAACAGGAGCGCGCTATGGAGGCTAATATGGAAGCTAATCGGGTACCTCAGGCGGACATTGGGAGCAAGCCGAATAGAAAAACAAAAAAACGCTACAAACAACCATGGATTCTGCACTTGATGGTGTTGCCGGCGGCCATTATGGTCTTTATATTTTCATACATTCCGATGTCCGGGATTTTGATGGCATTTCAAGACTATAAACCTGCACTGGGTTTTTTCGATTCCGAATGGGTCGGACTGAAGCATTTCAGATACATGTGGGAAAATGATTATTTCCTGCAAATTACGTGGAATACGCTGTTTTTTGCCTGTTCCAAGATCATTATGAACCTAATTATTCCGTTTGTCTTCGCCTTATTACTTAATGAGGTACGGAAGATGGCGCTGAAAAGAACCATTCAAACGCTCGTATATCTTCCGCACTTTTTGTCTTGGGTTACGCTGTCAGGCATTCTGATCGATATTCTGGCGCAGACGGGTATTGTCAATCAGTTCCTGGTCTCCGTATTCGGCATTAAGCCAATCTTCTTCCTGGGGGATGGCAGCTGGTTCCGATTCACGATTATTGCGAGTGATGTCTGGAAAGAGTTTGGATTCAACACGATCATCTTCCTCGCGGCACTGTCTGGCATTAACCCGGCACTCTATGAAGCGGCTGAAGTGGATGGGGCAGGACGCTGGAAGCAAACGATGTATATTACCATCCCGGCACTTATTCCCATTGGGATCGTAATCGCAACCCTGGCACTGGGCAATGTGCTTAACGCCAACTTTGACCAGATCTTTAACTTATATAGTCCATTGATTTACCAACAAGGAGATATTATCGATACGTTTGTGTATAGAGAAGGTCTGCTAAGTGGGCAGTTCAGTTTCGCTACCGCCGTGAATCTGTTCAAATCGGTCATTAGTTTGATCCTGATTGTGATCTCCTACCGACTGGCTTACCGATTCGCCGGATACCGAATTTTCTAGAAAGGATGACGAACTCATGTATCATAAAACGATGCCTTACCGCATATTCAGCATAATCAACAATGTGTTACTGACCATCCTTTCGCTGCTCTGCTTGCTGCCTTTGTATCACTTACTCATGGTATCACTGAGCGCATCTGCTCCTGCCAATGCTGGACTGGTGACGTTCTGGCCGATTGGTTTTACACTGGAGGCGTATGCTAAGACGTTCGCCAATAGCAATTTCCTCTCCTCCCTGTGGGTGTCTGTGGAGCGGACGGTACTGGGAACAGGGCTCGCGTTAATCGTCAATACGATTGCAGCCTACGCGCTCTCCAAGGAGACGCGGGTGTTCCGTGCACGTAACATCTATCTGTGGTATTTTGTCATCACGATGCTGTTCAGCGGTGGCCTCATTCCGGGGTATATCCTGATTCTGAAGCTGGGACTGATGAATACATTGCTGGCCTTGATCCTGCCGGGACTGGTTGCCGTGTTCAACATTATTCTGCTGCTGAATTTCTTCCGTACCGTTCCGAAGGATCTGGAGGAAGCTGCATTTATCGATGGCGCAGGTCATTTTCAGACGTTTATCAAAATCTATCTGCCTGTCTCCGTACCTGTCATTGCAACCGTTTCTCTCTTCATGATGGTGGGACATTGGAACTCGTACTTTGACGGGATTATCTACATCCGTGATGCGGAAAAGCTGCCACTGGCGACATTCATGCAGACGATCATCGTACAGGCCGACATGTCGAAGCTTGATCCAGAAGCGGTGAAGAACCTGTCCCAACGGACCATTCGGGCTTCGCAGATCTTTATCAGCGCACTGCCAATCCTGCTCGTGTATCCGTTCCTGCAACGTTATTTCGTGACTGGGATCGTGGTTGGGGCTGTGAAGGAGTAGTTAAATGTAGGGGTTAGAATAGGGTTGTAAAATGGAGTCACTGAACTGGGAAAGGCCAGGGAGGTGGCTTCTTTTTTGCGTGGAGAAAGACATTGCACGTATGTAGTGTATTACCTTTATTTGAATAAAATGGTACGATGGGGCTGATCAAAAGTTATCCTTATTATTCATATCGAAGGGTGTGTACGAAGTGAAGAAGAAGATGATAATCGTTACCTTGGTTTTGTCGTTAATAAGCGCTTCTCTTGCTTTTGCAGCTACAAGTGCACCACAGAAGATAAGTATAGTTTTGAATGGAAAAGAACTAAAGACCAGAACAGGGACAGAAGTCAAAATAATTGACAATCATGCTTATATCCCGGCCAGTGTTCTTCGTGATGCAAGATTTGCGGTAGAGTATAAGAACTCCAAGCTTAATTTAGTGAATAACTATTCTCCTTACAACAAAAATTTAATAGAAATGCACCTTTCCAATCATGAATTTACAAGCCAATTCAACAAGATCGAGCAAGAAGTAATTGATGTTCTTAGTAAAGTGATATTAGAAGAGCAAGTTGACATCTCCAGATTACAACAGTTAATAAAGGAAGCCGAATCCAATGTCGTGATCCGTCCAGAGGTATTTACTCCAGTACAAGACTATAGTTCCTCTGATTTATCTGATGCGTTTTATAGTTTGGAGGCATATAAAAAAGCAAGTATTGAGCTGATAGCCTATGTTCATACCGGGGACAAGGAAAGATTAAAGTCTTTCCACGAAGAGAGAAAAAAGGCGCTTGAGTATTACGATTCTTACACATATATGTATGATCGTATTTTTAAATTGAGCTATATTAGTGCAACAAAATAGGAAAAAGAATATCTCTCAAATCGCTTGATCAACGTTAAATTTATGCATTTTGGGTGAAAGGAGAAATGTCAATGATTCAAAACCATAACTCATGGTCTGTTTGTATATCCAGTGATTTTGAATTGAACTTTATGATCTATGTAGCGAGTACGTATGGCCTTCTTAAAGAGGACATCAATGAGAATATTCTATGGCCATCCCGGCAAAGGGTAGAATCAGATGAACTTCATCAAAAACTTGAAATACAATGGAAATGGTTCTGGGATCGCAGCATCCAACAGAAGGCGCATAAAAATAATCATCATGTATCATTTGTGCTAGGACTGCCCGACTTTGAGTTAGTTGAACAACATGAATTAAGGGAGGTATTGGTTCATTTATGGCCATCCTTTAGGCATTGGTGGTACATGCCAGCGGGCGGGCAAGCTGCAATGAATTACTGGGAAGGTATACCTGACCTTATACGTTATGTTCAAGAATTTGAAGATGAAGTGGGTAGAAAAATTAAACCATTTCACTTAAATGTGGATTTAATCTATAACGGTCCCAATAAGCCGATTGAAGTAACGGAAGAATACATTATTATGCCAATCAAAATTGAATATTTAATGAAGAGGGATTGGTGGATCAGTAGGTTTAAAGAACGATATTAAGAACAAAGAAATATGAAGATGCTGGTCCACAACTCTATCCATCGAATGAGGACAATATATTGTTAAGGTGGAACATTTGCAGTTTGCCAAGAGTGATCACAAGAGTGATCATAGGGTAGCTTTCATTTCAATGTCGTATCCACGCATTACCCTGAGATCGATATCGTAACTACACCTGATGGCAGTCCTGTCGGCATGGTTCTTGCGAATAACTGCTCCAGCGATATTAACGCCTGGATCAGCTTGTTACGTGAGTTTTATGAGGCGATGGGGCTGAAGCCCGATACGGACCAGTTGGAGCGTTACACCGAAGGACTGGCTATTGAGCAGGCAGCAGTAGATCATTTTGTGGAAAATGGCAAGAAGTGAAAAGTGGAAAATCTAGAGAACACTTTAGGATATATCATTGCTGAACCTTAGATTTAAGCATATTTCTTCAAAAGATAAAATTGGAACGAAGACCGTTGCCCACATAACCCCGATCCTGTTATAATTTCCGTATATCTATCGCATTGGGGGTTATGACGTGGCAATATGGATGATGCCGGATTGCTCGTTCGCTAGAAAGCCTTACGCAAAGCCTGAATAGGGGCGGACTTTGTGTAGGGCGCGACAAAATGAGATTGTTCGCCCTGGAATCAACATCAACATCATGGTTCAACCCGCAGGCTTTGCACCTTACTTTATTTTATTTTCCTAATAAAAATAAGGGGCTGAAAGCCATGCAAACACCATTTATTCACAATCATCAATTCAATTACATTCATAAACAAGCTGATTTCCTGCTCAAAACGCTACGCTCGGTCGTGGACCCCAAAGTATTGGATACGGTCCGTTATACCGTCAGCACAAATGCCGTTGGCATCTTTAATGATCTGACGCCGGAACAAAAGCAACTGCTGGAGCAGTTATCCACGTATGAGACGACACATGAGTTGCAGACCTATCTGAACCAGCTGGAAGCATATCTGATTCCATTTCCGCAAGTATCCGCGAAGCAGATTCAGAAGCTGTTTCCCAAGGTAAAGAAGCTCAAAGTGCCGGATCTGGAATCCATCGATTACGCACGTACAACTTATCTGAGATGGACCGACATTGCTACCGATCGCTTGTTCATCGTGTATCCATATGAAGGCAGATTCCTCGGAATTGAGGGACGGCTTACAGCCACGAACAAGAAAGGTTACTGCATGTTTTGCCATCGCCATCAGGAGCTTGGATTCTTCAACGTGAAGACTAAGAGCTATACGCCGGACAACATTTCTTCCGTGGCCCAGTACGTATGCATGGATAACACAGCTTGTAACCATAGTATCACCGATACCCGTATGTTGGAGAAGTTTCTTCTCTCGACCGTAAAATAATGGCATCTAAACAACAGGGTCGCTCTTTGGAGCGACCTTTTTTACTGTGTTCAAGCGGAATTGGGGCGTCATAACCATGCAGCGCTATTAATATCTTTATAGCGTCGAAGGATCGTTGGCATAGTTCATTCCCAGGTTGTGCGCATGGTTCAGCAATGCCTCATAATGCTCTGGTTTGGATTCCAACGTTTCGTATAAAAACTCAACCCTGGATTGGGGCACGCCGCAATAATCGGCAATTCCCACATTGAGCAGGTTCTTAATCGATTCACCATAGTTGCGCTTCTGCATCTGTTCTTCCGTCACACCCGAAAGAGCGATCCACAAGATCTGCTGATGAGGAAGTTTGTTCACGCCATAGGCAAATCCGTTGTTCATGACACGATCCACATAACCTTTCAGCATGGCCGGCAGATGCCACCACCAGAGAGGAAACACAAAAGCGACAGCATCGTGTTTCTTCAATCGCTTCATCTCGGTTTCAACCTCAGGTGAGAACATCTGATTTTCTTGGGTATAGTCTGGTTCGTCCATCTCACGAAGAATCGGGTCGAATCCAATCCCATGCAAATCCAATATCTCATAACCGTGACCAGCCTCGGCAAGACCTTGTACAAAACGATCAGCAACCTGGAAGGTCAAGGAATCTTGTCGCGGGTGGGATACAACAACGAGTACGTTCATCGTAAAATTTCACTACCTTTCTGCATTGCAGTCTTGTAGCCATGAATCAATGGCTGATGCTATTATAAATAGGTATGAAAACATCTGGAAGTACGCACTTTGATGTTCTATAGGAAGAATGAAGTGCCATAGGTACATCAAAGTACCCTAAATAGATACCTCGAAATGGAGTTCAAATAACGAAACGAAGAGAAGGAAGAGGGTTATGATTTTACCTCAGACACAGCTTGATGAAGGAGGGGATAAAAGTTGACGGAACATGGGAAAACGAGCACTCCAAAGAAATATAAAGTCGGTGTGGAGGCGGCCTTGGAAGTGATGGGCGGGAAGTGGAAGCCTTTGATTATTTATCATTTGATGGCAGGACGTAAACGCACGTCAGAGCTGCGTCGATTGATACCGGACATCACGCAGAAAGTGCTGACAACGCAGCTTAGAGGTTTGGAAAAGGACGAGATCGTTCAGCGAAAGGTGTATTCGGAGGTTCCTCCAAAAGTGGAATATGAGTTAACGAGTTACGGTTGGGGACTCAAACCAGCTTTGGACTTTTTGTGCTATTGGGGAGAGGAGCATCTGGAAAAGGTGCACGGAGATAAGTTTAAGGTTCTAGAGGATTTTGACTCTCAGGAAAGTTGAAGAGAGGGGCGCGAGAAATTGAATGGTGCAGAGCACGTGAAACAGGCAGTCCCCTTTCGTTGTGAAGGAGTGGCTGTAGTTCTGTTGAAGAAGAGCCTCAATCAATACCTTGTACTGATGTTAAAGCGGGCTGGTCGTATGTTGCATAATGAGTGGTGTTATGTGGGCGGTGGTATAGAAAAGGGTGAAAAGGCATGGGAAGCTGCACTCAGAGAAGTTCACGAGGAAACAGGTATTATGGAAGTACGGTTGTATTCTGCCAATCAATTCGAACAATATTACTCACCCAAGGAGGATTATATCTATACCGCTCCCGTATTCGTAGGATATGTGGATGATAGCCAGCCTGTCCGGTTAAATCATGAACATATCGAGTACCAATGGATGACGTTTGAAGAAGCTAAAGAAAACGCCGCATTGCCTGGAATCGATGACATTTTAGAGTTTGTGGAAAAGCATTTTGCCAGAAAAGCCCCTTCCGAGTGGCTTCGGATTAATGGAGATAAAGAATAGGAGGAATACCTTATCACATATTCGACGACTTACCCAAGAGATTTATTGAATTTAATATGCATGCTGGCCATTGAAGCTATGCTTTTCAGAAATGTTATTTACGATGAAAATGGTATTCTGAAGTACTCCCTGATCGTTATATTGACTTATATTCTGGGTTATATCGTTTTTCTGATCTGGCGTTTATTTTTCACTAAACCCAGTATTACGCTGGAGAGCGATCATGTGATTTCAACGAAACATCAGAGATATGATGCATCTCAGATTGAGTGTATTTATATGAATTACAGACGGATTGGCATCAAACTCTATGGTAAACGGTTAGTGCCGATGGATCTATGTTTTTATTTTCAACGAGGTCAGGAGTCCGCAGGCATAGAAGCTGTACATGAATGGGCGGCGCGAAACGAAAAAGAGATCAAACACAAATTTTTTCAAACCTTGGCGTAGATCAGTACGTCTGTTGAATATAAGGAATCGTTGAGGCTGAAGATTTTGGAGGAATAGCGGTGAAAACAATAGAGCAATTTCTAACGAGATCGATCTGAAGTGGTCGAGGTGTTAGGATTTACGAGATCTGTCATCGCTAAGACGATTATTCAAGTAGATTCTAAAAATTAGTAGGAGAGATGCATATGAGATATTTAACGAAAGAATGGTATGAGCTGTGTCAGCAGACACATCTTCATTTTGGTTTAAGAGTACATAACGGAGCTTACGAGTTCGATGAGAATCTATTTTTAAGGCTGTATAAAAGAAAAGAAACAGCGCATGTGAAGCAGGAGCGAGAGCTATATAACTTGGACCCACGTTTCATGCTGGAGCATGATGGTCAAGTGCTCACTCGCGTAGACAAAGCTTTCGGTGAGGAAGAAGTGACAGAAGAGGATCAGATCATTTACCACATGCCTCCGGAAGAACGAGCGCATATCGAGAAACTCATTGCAGAATATGATATACGCCCTCCTTTTGATGAGAAGAAATGCAAGGAAGAGTACAAAGAATCGATGGAGTGGACTTTTCAATACAAGGCGGAGAATTTGCCACAGGAAATCGTTGAACAAATTGCGGATATTCGTGTGTTTACGCTGGATTATTGCACGAGAGAGATTTTACAGCAATTAAAGAAACAAAGTGCGGAAAATAAGAGACATGTGGATCACGCAGCGAAAGAATTTAGAGAAGTGATGATGGCACAGGATATTCCCGATGAAATACATGGCAGGGTTCAATATCATGATTGTACAGTGACAGAACTGCTGATGGGTGATGAAGTGGTCATCCGTTTTGACACCCGTGGGGGCTTTACCAATATAAATAAACTTACGCTGGTTGCACCCGAAATCATCAAGCAAGAGGGAGAGATTGTCGGCAGTTACTGGCTGTATCAAGAGCTGTATCGGGTCGATAATGGATATGAACTTCATGTTCTATTTGGTGGAGAGAATATGCCTGAGCTGATTGTTCGCTGTGCTGATATTCTCGTAGAGGAAGAATGAGAGAGAGCCCTAAAGGCTTATTATGGAGGGAATAGAGATGGAATGGACCACCAGTACATTTGGTTATTTATCTACTCCCGTATTTGTCGTCGGCATTGTATGTTACTTCTTTCCTGATTTTCTGTACAAAATATTTGTTCTGATACGATATCGAGAAATAAAACCGAATCACGAGTTTGAAGATAACCCTCCCAATAGTGATATCCCTAAACATAGAAATAATATTAAAAGTATTAGGAACCATTATGGTTTTCTTGGGGATTATATGGTTTTGGTTTTCAGAAGAGTTTTACAACTTATTATTTTGACAGCAAGGAGTTGAACAACAATATGGAGTTTTATGGAGCTCTAGTAGTTTCACTTATAAGTTTAATTGCGGTTCTTATCTTTGCTGCAATAATACGTTATGCCATCGATTCATCCAAAACATCGAAAAAGCTGGATGTTCTAATTAAAGAAGTAAAGTTTCTGAAAACTGAAATCAAAAAACAGCAGTCCAATAAGCAGCGAGATGATAGCAAACATATTATTGATGAGAAAGTATAGAAAACAGAACGGAGGTACACCTGTATGAGCATGCTTTACCAAATGAATCAAGATCCTAGTTATACGAGGAGAAGCATATGTTAATCAATCCAACGATAAATGAGATCAATGACCTATTCAAGATGCATCATATCAACGAAGAAATCACTGAAATTCAAAGTTTGTCAGGTACCACCACTGGATGTGTTTATCGGTTGAGTACGAAACTGAATAAACAATACATTCTGAAATCCGATGAACCTGAGCAGATTCATATCGCCCAGCAGTTTCTGCACACGTATAAGAATTCTCCGTTATTGGCTGAAGTTTTGTTGACTGATCTGGACAACACATATTTTATTTATACCTATATGGAAGGCACGACCCATTTCAACCGTGGACAAAAAAGAGACTGGTTATCTCGTCTGGTGAAAGAGCTTTTCAATACATATGTGCATTCTTCAGATACGGAATCATGGGGCAGAATAGAGCTCCCACAGAGGACCTGGAAAGAATTCAATCAGATTAGCGTTCATGAAGCAAAGATGAATATCGGAAGTATTTTAACGAAAGATGATTATAATCTGGTTCAATCTATAGTGGACCGCCTGTTTCATGAGCAAGAAGAGAAGTTTCTTTTGCATGACGATACGGGTGTTCATAATTTTGTGTTTGCTCAAAATGAACTCATCGGCGTCATTGACCCATCTCCAATGGTTGGACCTATCCTCTATGATTTCTTGTATGCTTTTAGCTCTTCGCCGGATGATATCAACACCGAAACATTATTTGCTACGTTCGAACTTTTAGAGCAAGTAGATATGGATAAATCCAGATTGATAGAGGAAGCTCTGGTCCATCTATATTGCCGAATTGGGCTGAGTAACAAGCATCATCCGGATGATCTGCCTGAGTATGTGGAGGCATGGAATGAATGGAAAAGACTATGTCAGGGATGTTAAAATAGTAAAGTTTTCACCTTATCATTCAAAAGTGAAAGAAAAATTCTGATCGTAGGTAATAGGATATTGGTGAGGTATGAATATGAGATGGAATATTGATTTAGATATATTGAAGAGAAAGGTAATCACCTATGGAAAAGACGATTAGTAGTAGAATAATAGGCTCTTTTATGTACAAAGAGGAATTAAACTCCTATGAGCATACGGAAGGGAAAGTATATTACAGTTTAAAGCTTGAGAATGAAAGCACCAATGTAGATGCATTGATGAGTAGAGCAGAAAAACTATTCTGTCAGTTTGATGGATTTGAAAAAAGGGCTAAGACACAGATAGCACATCATTTAATTGATTATAAAAATGATTTTTGGCCTGAATACGATGAAGATGATGAGAATTTAAATTGGGATGATGTAGATGCTGGGAAATATGACGTAACCACAGAAGACTTTGAAAGAGTCATAACGTTGCTAGACATTGAATTACGAGTGAACCATATATACTGTGAATGTTCAGATGGAGAGTTATTTGGTGGACATCGGATTCATGCAAAATTTGATCATGACTATCATTTAATTGATGCAGATGTTTAGGTGAGGAAACGTTAAGTTGGATACGTCATTATAAACTGGGCCGAGGTTGATGTTTAGTGTTCTGACCTGCCTTTCCTGATTTAAATAGAATTATACATAACATTTAGGAGGAATATTCATTGAAAGCATTATCGATCTTCAGCCTTATTTGGTTCGTACTCAATTTTTTATTAATAGCAGTTTTTTTAGATGGTTCGCAAGAAAGTTCGGAGGCAGCGGCAGGTTTGGGACTTCTGGGTGTACTGTATGGTCTGCTTTTCTCAATTCTAGCCCTGGTCATATCTAGCAAGAGAAAAAAGACCCCTGTGAATGTACATGAACAACTGCTTCAGCTAGGTGAATTAAAAGAAAAAAATATCATATCGGAATATGAATTCGATCAAAAGAAAGAGAAATTACTCTCCAGATACAAGTAGTCCAGAGCCCGCTGCGGTTAGGTAAAGGCTATTCTATTTTCTACTCATACCAAAAAGCTGAACTTAGGAAATTCAAAACAGGGCGTTCCCCTTCAATGGGAATATGCCCTGTTTTTGTTATAACTATATTTTGTTACTCATCTCAATGGTGATGATGCGCATGAGCATCCGGTTCGTCGCCTTTGACGGTGCATAATACCGAGGTGTCGTGAAGATGTCTTTCAGATTCGACTTGCAAGGTCACATGTTTGATTTCTTTATGCTCCAACAGATGCTCAATCTTCTGAACAAGCACCTCTGATGCGTATACATCCATCGTTCCGTCCACCACGATATGTGCGGTCAGTGCATTCAGGTTGCTGGTGATGGACCAGACATGTACATCGTGTACGCCTTTGATACCATCTACTTTCTGAATGGTTTGCACAAGATCATTTACATCGACATTCGCTGGCGTTCCCTCCATCAAGATATGCAAGGATGATTTGGTGACAAAGAATCCACTGCGCAGGACCAGTACAGCAACAATGACACTCGCGAGTGGATCGGCCCAGCCCCAACCGAAGAACATCATGAGCAAAGCCGCAGCAATGGCGCCAATCGATCCCAGCATATCACTAATGACATGGAGGTATGCTCCGCGCATATTCAAGTTTTTCTCCGTATCGCTACCGCGCATCATGATCCATGCCACCAGGATATTAATGAGCAAGCCGATGATACTGATGATCAGCATGCCGACTGTTGCGACTTCTGGTGGGTTGATGAAGCGACCAATTGCTTCGTAAAAGATGTAAAGTGAGATGGCGATTAAGGTGACCCCATTTAACGTGGCTGCCAAAATCTCAAAGCGTCTGTACCCGTACGTTTTGCCTGTATTCACCGCTTTTTCTCCAAAGGTGAACGCCAGCAAGGCGATCCCCAAAGCTATGGAATCAGATAACATATGACCTGCATCGGAGATGAGGGCTAAGCTGTTCGTCATGAATCCGCCAACGGCTTCAACAATCATATAAACGGTAATAATAATGAAGGAAAATAACAGTACTTTCTTGTTATTGGTACTACCATGATTGTGTCCATGGTCGTGGTTGTGATGATGTCTGGACATATGAGATCCTCTCCTTTGGAGCCGTGCTCCGTTATGTAATTGATTTCTTTTGTGACTAAAGTAATCCTTGGTAATGATAAAGTTTTTATAAATGAACATATGAGCAATCGTTCATATGTTATGGTTTTATTATAAGTGGGCCTAATAATAGTGTCAACCAGAATTGAGAAAATATAAACATGCACGCGGGGCTTCATTGCATGTTCGCTGGCGATTTACGTTGCTTTTGTGCTACCATCTGTGCAGGATCAAAGTCGCGGAATTTATATTCATTCAACTTACAGAAAAGGGGCGGACAACAATATGAAGAATCTGCTTCTGGCGGACGACGACGCCAATATTAGAGCACTCCTCCGGCATGTCATGACCAAGGAAGGGTATCGGGTACATGAAGCACAGGATGGAGTGGAAGCAGTCAAGGTTATGCAAGCAACACCAATCGATCTGGCGATTCTGGATGTGATGATGCCAGGTATGGACGGACTGGAGTTATGTGATTTCATTCGGCAACATTATGACATACCGATTATGCTGCTGACAGCACGGGATCAACTATCCGACAAGCGGGATGGGTACTTGAGAGGCACAGATGAATATGTGACGAAGCCATTTGAACCCGAGGAACTGGTCTACCGGGTTAAAGCATTATTTCGTCGGTACCATCGTACGTCCAGTGATATCATTCGTATGAATCGCATCGTGATTGACCGGAATAATGTCGAGGTCTCCGATGGGCAATCGATTCTCTTTTTGCCAATGAAGGAGTTCGAGCTACTCTCTCAACTTGCTCAGTTTCCGGGGCGATTATTCTCGCGTGATGAACTAATTCGGTTGGTCTGGGGAGCGGATTATGAAGGCGATGACCGCACCGTGGATGTACATATCAAGCGGCTGCGTGATCGTTTTGCCGATTATGGGGATGATTTTGTCATTCAGACGGTACGGGGGATTGGTTATAAGATTGAGGTGAAAGCGCATTGAGATCACTGTACTTTCGGGTGTTTATGATTACAATCGCGGTGATTCTGGTCAGCGCCATGCTGGGTTTTCTTTTATCCAATATTTATTATCATGCGAAGCTGAAGTCTTTCAATGACGAGAAGTTAGTTGGCATCGCGACGCAAATGAAGCAGTTTGTGGAGCAGGAACCCGCTACGGTAGAGCATTACCTGGACAATGCCGCAGCGCTCGGTTACGAAATTTATGTGACAGATGGAAAAGGGAATGACCAATTCTATGGCCGCGAATTCCGCCAGAAAGATCTGGACAAGCAGGCTGTAGATCGGGTATTAGGTGGTGAGATATACCACGGCGTTGCCGAGTTTCCCAGCAAACCCTTCATTACGGGTTTCTTCGATAATCAATTGAGTAATACCGTTGGTGTTCATCTACAGATGGGCAATGCAAGTTATGCGTTGTTTATGCGCCCTGATGTTATTTTGCAGTTCGGTGAGCTGCGTATCTTTTTTGCGTTGATTGGAGCGTTTACGGTGTGCATTAGTATTCTGCTCTTTTTAATCAGTACCCGCTATCTGGTGAATCCGATTGAACGTCTGTCCGAGGCGACCAAGCGCATTGCCCAAGGAAACTATAATCTGAAATTGTCCACGACTAGGCGTGATGAGATTGGACAGTTGGCCCAGCATTTCATGACCATGAGTCGTGAGTTGGAGCGTGTGGATCAGGCCCGGCAGCAGTTTGTATCGAACGTATCCCATGAGATTCAATCACCGCTGACCTCGATTCAGGGTTTTGCCCAACTGGTAGCGGATCGAGATCTGCCTGAACAAGAACGGGAGCACTATGCTTCCATTATTGAAGAGGAGAGCCGCCATCTCTCATTGCTCAGTAAACAATTGCTGCTGTTGTCCTCTCTGGAACAAGGAAATGAGGATTTGACCAAAGTGAGATTCTCTCTACGAGATCAATTCCGCCAATCGGTTCAGGTGCTGCAATGGCAGTTGGAAGAAAAAGAACTGTTGCTAAGGATCTCGGTACCCGAATCCATCCAGTTATATGGCAATGAAGTGCTGCTCATGCAAGTATGGATGAATCTGCTGGGTAATGCCGTGAATCATCTTCCACAGGGGAGAAGCATCGAGATTCGTGCAGAAGAGACCAATGCCCAGTGCGTAATCTATATTCGGGATACAGGAGATGGGATTGCGGCAGAGCATTTGCCTTTCCTGTTTGATCGTTTCTACCGAGTAGACCGTGCGAGAGAACGTTCTTCCGGCCGAACCGGGCTTGGGCTTGCCATTGTGCAGAAAATTATCCGCATCCATGACGGTACGATCGAGGTCTCTAGTTCGTCTGAAGGAACGGTCTTTACCGTGACGCTCCCGCAGATGTAATCTGTTATTCATTTGCCGTTCATTTTCGCCTCCTATACTTGGATTATCAAGAGGAGGTCAGAGAATATGTACTTGGCTATTAGAGAGATGAGGTTTGCCAAAGGGCGATATGCATTAATTGCTACAATTATGGTGCTTGTATCATTTCTGGTTTTGTTTGTCACAGGTCTGGCACAGGGGCTTGCGTATGATAACGCGGCATCCATCAAAAATATGGCAGCAACCCATTTTGTTCTGGAACAGGATTCGAATCATCGGTTTACCCGCTCCCAGGTGAATCAGGACCAGCTGGAGCAGACACGCTCCGTTGTGGGGCAAGAGAATGCTGAACCGCTGGGTGTGAAAATGACAACAGTCAGTCCAGCTGGCGACACAAAGAAGATTGATGTAACGCTATTCATGGTGAACCCGGAAGGCTGGCTGGCTCCAACCGTAACGGAAGGCTCTCCAATCACGGATCTGAAAGACGGGCAGGTTGTAGTGGATCAAAAGCTGTCTGAATCTGGCGTGAGGATTGGAACGGAACTGGTCGATCAAGCCTCGGGAACGAAGTGGACCGTGGGTGGATTTGTGGAAAAAGAGTCCTTCAGTCACTCACCGGTTGTGTTTCTGAACGAGCAGGAATGGCTCGCTATTCAAGAAGGTTCTCGTACTTCGCAAGGAACAGCAAACTCTAATGCTCCGGAATACAGTGCGATTGCCGTTAAAGATGCAGGTGAGAAGGTAGACAGCCTCAGTTCCGCTTTGCCGAATACGGAAGTAATTACGAAGTCCGATGCGGTATCGGCCATTCCTGGGTACAAGGAAGAGCAGGGCTCACTGCTCATGATGATTGCCTTTTTATTTGTCATCTCGGCGTTTGTGCTTGCGGTATTCTTCTACGTCATCACGATTCAGAAAACGAGTCAATTTGGTATTTTGAAAGCCATTGGGACGCGAAATTCATATCTGGCGGGCAGTGTTTCGTTGCAAGTATTGCTTCTGTCCATCGGCAGTCTGGTGATCAGTGTGCTGTTGGTTCAGCTGTTTGAATCGATCTTGCCAGCTTCGATGCCGTTTCAATTAGGCTTGTCCACCCTGGCACTAACGTGTGTGTTATTCGTGGTGATGTCTATGGCGGGTTCGCTATTCTCGGTGTGGAAGGTTACCAAAATTGATGCGCTTGATGCGATTGGGAGGACAGCAGCATGAGAAACCGACTGGTATTGCAGGGAATTACACAGACTTTTGAAGATGGTGGAGTCAAACGGACGATATTGGATAAGTTGGATCTTAAGGTGGCCGAAGGAGAGCTCGTCGCGGTCATGGGGCCTTCTGGCTCAGGCAAAAGTACATTTCTGTCCATCGCAGGTGCACTACTTGAACCGACGGAGGGACAGGTTATGCTGGATGGCGCATCGATTATGGGCAAAAACAAACAGGACATATCCGATGTACGGCTCCAGCAGCTCGGGTTTATTTTTCAAAGTGCCAACCTCATTCCGTATCTGAAAGTGGAAGAACAACTGATGGTGGTCGCCAAGCTCGCTGGAACGGACAAAAACAAGGCAGAGAAGCGGGTCGATGAGTTGCTGGATACGGTAGGCTTATCGCATCGACGTAAGGCATATTTCGAGAAGCTTTCTGGCGGAGAACGCCAGCGGGTTGCCATTGCCAGAGCCTTGATGAATGATCCGGCCGTCCTGCTGGCGGATGAACCGACAGCCAGTCTGGATGCGGAACGTGGACTGGATATTGTGAGCATGATTGCACGGCTCGTGAAGGAGCAGGGCAAGAGTGCAGTCATGGTTACGCATGATGAGCGGATTTTGCCGCTATGTGATCGGGTTCTCTTTTTGGAAAACGGGAAACTGGTACACCATTAGTGGTCAGAGTGGAAAGTGTAAACTTTCTTTAGTTCAACTGAAATAACATTAGAAGGTCCATGAATTCCCGATGGGAAAAGTGGCCTTCTTTTTTCTTTTTTGATCTATAATGAGAGTTAGAACTTATAATGGAAGATTTATTTTACATAGAGAGGATCGGATAGAAAATGAAGACTTTGGATCGGGAACAGTTCCCGGCGCTCAGCACATCGATTCATTGGGGAATTGTTAAAGCGGAGTTTAGATTGAATGACATCGTGGATGAAACGCTGGTAAGCAATGTGAGCATTATCCCGTTTGTGGGGGAACGAGTGGTTGTTTTTCAGATCGATAACGGAAAATGGGAGCTGCCCGGAGGAACGTTGGAGGTAGGAGAGAAGTATATGGATGGTCTGCAACGTGAAGTGATGGAGGAGCTCGGAGCCAAGTTGGTCACGTATCGGGTGTTTGGACAATTTCATTGCATGTCGAGTGAACCTGAGCCGTATAGACCGCATATTCCACATCCTCATTTTGTGAGAATTATTGGCTATGGAGAAGTTGAACTCGTGGGCCAACCGCTGAATCCGATAGATGGGGAACAGGTAATTGCCGTAGAGGTTGTGGAAATTGGTGAAGCGATCAGGAGATTTGAAGAACAGAATAGATATGACATTGCAGAAATGTACCGATTGGCCTATTTGCTTCGAGAAGAAGCAAATGGTGAGTAACTGGAATGCTAGTTTATTCTTAAATCTTAAATCTTAAATCCTACAAACTTCGGAGGTTATGATGATTAGAGATGAAATTAATGAGTTGCTGGATGCTCTACCGGACCATGAACTAAATGTGGTGTACTCGCGAATCGAGCTTGTGCACCGCAAATATATGTATAACAAAAATTTGGAGGATAAGGGGGTCCTTGTGACTGAATTGTGCGAGGAATCCGAAGAGATTATACAGAAATGGGATAACACATTTGCCAAGAACATCAGTGAAGAGGTAAAAGAGGCCATCTATTATAGCCAGTACAAGTGGCATATGTTCAGTTATGAGAAACAGGATTGCCTAACAGACGATGCAGCACGAGATGCTTTTAATGCCGAAAATAATAACGAGTTGTATGTCATGTATCAACATACACCATTCATACAGGTATTTCAGAATGCGAATAAGGTCATCGCAGAAGATTTTGATTCGGAACAGGACATTTATATTTTTGACCAAGAATTCACGTGGACGTATGTACATACCCATGAATCCAGGTGCGGACCGTATTTTTATAAAGTGAAGTAACAAGGAGCAGTAAGGAGTCACGAGTGAGGAGTTTTGGTTCAGCTTTTTAAACAAACGAATATCTGCCGGAGGAACCTTCTGATGCGTAAGAGGTCGATTAAAATATTCAGACGCGCCATGCTTAGTATCGGTAATAGACCGTTTGCAATAAAGTAATTATCCAGGGAAAAGATTTTAACTTTTGAATAAGCGAGGGATCTTGATGGAGCAACTTAATACTAAACTCATAACTAGACTTGCATTACCGGAGGAAGCTTCCATTGTGTTGAACCTATGGCAGGAGTCTGCCCGATGGCTGAACTCCAAAGAGATATATCAATGGCGTCCTGAGTATTTCAATTTGGAACAAGTAAATGAATTCATCACGGATGGATCTGACGTATATCTTGCTGAAATAAATCACGAAATCGTAGGGACGTATACCTTAACGTGGTCAGACCCCCTGATCTGGGAAGAACTCGACAACACCAATTCCGGGTACATACACCGATTCGCAGTGAATAGAGATTTTAAAGGGCAAAATATAGGTCTACTCCTTCTAAAATCAGCTGAAGAGAACATTAGGCAAAAAGGTAAGACCTTGATCCGGCTGGATTGCATGGCAGATAACCTGAGACTTAATCAATACTATAAGGATTATGGATTCCAATACATCCGCAGAATGAAACAGGGGAACTGGAGTGCCAGTCTGTATGAAAAACAGTGATGGTGTCTCTATCGACTTCATTAAGCTCGTAAGTGTATAAAAAGGGGGACTATTCATGCTTTTATCCTATCATCCAATGAAAATAGCTGATGCAGAAAAAATCGTTACCTGGAAATATGAAGAGGAATACGCGATGTACAGTTTCTCTGAATCCAATAAAGATATTCAAGAATTGATGAATGGGGAGTACTTTTCAGTCCTGGATGAACTGGAGAGGTTAGTAGGATTTATTTGTTGTGGGGCATCAGCTCGAGTTCCGGGAGGAACCTCAATCGGATTGTATCAAGAAGAAGGATATCTGGATATAGGCCTTGGATTAGATCCAGATCTGACAGGACAAAAGATAGGGTCTGTGTTCCTTAAACAAAGTTTAGTATTCTTGCAAAATCATTTCAAAAGTTCTCAGTTTCGGCTGGTTGTTGCCACATTCAACGAACGAGCAATTAAAGTGTATGAGCGGATAGGCTTTAAAAGAGATAAGGAGTTTTATAGCAAAGTGCATGACGAGGACATGTTATTTATCAGTATGAAACTGGAAATGTCCATCTACTCTTTTGAAGAAATAACGGAGCAGGATTTGACTGAAGTCAGAGAAATATATAATTACTACGTTTCCAACACGACTATCTCGTTTCATACTGAAGAATTGACCCTGAAAGAAATCAAGGCATCTGTCATAAACAGAGATCCGCGCTTTAAATCGTTTGTCATTAAAGAAGAGAACGAAATTAAAGGGTATGTGCTAATTACGCAATACAAGAGCAAACAAGCCTATGACTTCTCGGGAGAAGTAACCATTTATTTGAAACCGGATATCGTAGGGAAGGGTATTGGTGGAACGGCACTGCGATATATAGAGGATGTTGCGCGCGAGCAAGGGTTCTACACCTTGATTGCTACGGTATGCATGGAAAACACACGCAGCAAGTCCCTGTTCGAAAAGCATGGGTATGAGCAATGTGCGATGTTTAAAGGCGTGGGATATAAATTTGATCGCAGATTGGATATTGGTAGTTTCCAAAAGGTGTTGTAACGTATGAATAATATTCAATATAATCTAAAATTCGAAAAACTCGTCGCTGAATTAGAACTTGGTGAGTTGATCAGTACACCCAAGGCAATCTCGGGTGGGCTTTTACATCGCATGTATGCCATTGAAACTACACATGCCAAATATGCTGTGAAAGCACTGAATCCTCAAATTATGAGTAGACCTACAGCTATGCAAAATTATATTCAATCCGAAAAAATAGCAAACGTGGCAGCAAATTTTATCGATGCTCAACCTGCCAAAGTGATAAGCGGTTCTTCGATGCAGATCTTAGATCATCAATTTTATCTTATATTTGACTGGATCGATGGAAAAAGTCTGGAGCTTCATGAAGTAACCGAAACCCATTGTGAGCATATGGGCATGATTCTTGCGGATATTCATAAAACTGATTTTTCACAGCTTCATATTCCTGACCTTCAGTTGGATCATTCCAAAGAAATCGATTGGAATGATTATTTAACCAAAGGGCAGAAAGAAAATTCGGATTGGACGATCTTATTAGCTGATAACATTCAAAAGCTCTATGAGTGGAGTGCTCAGGCAAAAAAAGCATCAGTAATGCTGGCCTCAAATACAGTTATTAGCCATAGAGATCTTGAGCCTAAGAACGTGATGTGGCAGCAGGACAACCCCATCATTATTGATTGGGAATCAGCGGGTTATATCAATCCGATGCATGATCTGGTGGAAACAGCGATGTATTGGTCTGTAGATCAGACCGGAAACGTGGGCAAAGAAAGGTTCTTGGCTTTTATAAATGGATATCGGTCTCGAGTGGGGAATTTAAACGCCACTTTGAGAAGGGTTCTCGATAATGGTTTTTCCGGAAAATTGGATTGGCTCGAATACAGTCTAAAACGCTCTTTGTGGATTGAATGCACAGACGATGAAGAACAACAAATGGGAACATCACAAGTTACATGGACTATAGAGGCTTTAAAACAATATGAGGATATGATCTCAGATGTTGAGAACTGGTTGAGTAGCTAAATCCGAGATAATTGTTATCCGATACAGGAAGGGGTGACTAACATGGCAAACACTAAAGGAACACTAAGAACATGCGAACAAGGGCATTCCTATTACAAAAGTAGCGATTGTCCAACTTGTCCGGTATGTGAGAAGGAACGGAAACCGAAAGAAGGAATTCTTTCATTGCTGTCTGCACCCGCCAGACGTGCGCTGGAGAATCAGGGGATTACGACATTGCAGATACTCTCGCAATACACCGAAAAAGAGATTTTGAAGCTGCACGGGATCGGGCCTTCTGCAATGCCAAAACTTCGACAAGCACTTGAAGAAGAGGGATTATCTTTTAAAGAGTAACCCTCTTTTGTTGGTCAATGGCTTTAATTGGAGAAATTGGTATCGTATCTCTTCCTCGCATTGTATAATAATACAGTTGTGTAAAAGTTTACACGAGAAAGAGGAATCATCTCAGAATAACAAAACAGAATAGGAGGTATTATTTAGTGGAACCACAAATTGAAGAAAAGAAGGTTGATTATCGACCTTTGGGTATATCAGGACTTGGGGGATGGTTGATTCTTGTCCATATTGGACTTTATCTCACCATCATTATGCTTGTTGTGCAATTATTTCAATACCTTGTACCTTCAATGACGACAGAGACTTGGGAGCTCTTAACTTCCAAACAATCTGACTATTATCACGCATGGTGGGGCCCGGTTCTCATTTTTGAAACGGTATATAATGTGCTATTTTTAGTATTTAGCGTATATACGCTGATTACGTTTTATAGAAAGAAATCGATATTCCCTCGTCTTATGATTATGTTTTACAGTGTGAGTCTAGCCGTGGGCATCATTGATTATCTGTTGTTACTTCAGATTCCTATGGCGGTAGAACTTGAGGATGGAAGTTCGTTAAAAGGGATAGGTAGGACGGTACTCACCTGTGCCATATGGATTCCTTATTTTATCAAATCAGTTCGAGTTCACAATACGTTTGTGAAATAAAAACATAAGCCCCGACCTAAGATGGAAGATCTAAGGCCGGGGTTTGTTATAAGGGTTTCAAATAGAGGAGGAGATATCTTGAAGATTTTCTTGGTAAGGCATGGGATGGATGAGGAGGGCTACAGAGGTGGTTGGAGTCAGCGAGGGCTCATTGAAGAAGGTGTTACTCAATCGGCGAGGCTCGGAGATTACCTGTACCATCATTCAGAGCAATATAAGATAAACACAGTGATTAGCAGTGATCTTCCGCGCGCAGTACAGACTGCCAAAGAGCTTGAAAAAAGACTGTACATAAAGGGGCTTTATCTGAAAGACTGGAGAGAAATGAACAACGGAGATTTGGCTGGAATGCCAAATAAGGAAGCAGAATTGAAATATGCCGGAGTTTATTTTAACACTCTTGGCATGGACACTCCGTTTCCAGGAGGAGAAAGTCCTCGGAATTTTTATAACAGAATATGTACATCCTTTCGGGATTTATGCCGAAGTATAGAGGAGCAACAGATCAAATCGAATGTTCTACTGGTCACGCACGGCGGAGTAATCAACATCCTTTATTATCTCTTAGGAAACCAAAATTGGACCAATACATCGGTGTTTCATTCTATTGGGAATACCAGTGTTCATACGCTTGAAAAAGGAGTGAATGGTTGGGAGTTTAGCAGCATGAATATGATGAGTCATCTAGGTTAGAAAAGGGAATATAAAGACTGCCGACAGGTGCCGTCAGTCTTTATATATATTATTTAGTTTATCTGAAGCAGACGCACTATTTCACCATCTATTACTTCTTCACTAGTTTTTATAAACCCTAAAGATTCATACAACTTTCCCGCAATTAGATTGTCTGGTCGGTGTCCAATCATGATTCTTGTGCAATTTGAAATACGCATAAGCTGAATCAAAGTTTTCATTGCTGCCTTGCCATAACCTTTTCCTTGATGCTTCTCGTCAATCATTATGGCAGGAATCCAGTAGTTATCATCCTTGTCTGGGTTCGCACAGAATACGAGAAAACCGACTAAAACCTCTTCCGAGTAAATAGCACGTAATTCAAAATCATCAACATATTTAGATTCAGCAATCCAATAAACGACAGGTGCAGGAAAGATATTAAGCTGTTCTGGCTTAACTTTAAGCTGGGTACATTCATACCAATTTTCATTAGACACTGGCTTTAATACAACTACCATTCGGAGTTCCTCCCAAATTTTACTTTGCAGAGGAATTTATCCTCTGCACTTACTTCGTATCCTTCCTAAAAATCATTGCAACATGGTTATTCTTCATACCACATCACTCCTTTCGAAATGAAAAAACTCTAATGTAGGTTATTTGCTATTTTGTTTAATATATCCTTCTTTTATCAGTGAAAATAGATTGAACATATCAATCATTTCAAAATAAAGAGTTGAGAAAATGGCCTACTACGCTACAATGGAATGAAATGGAAGTATAAGGAGGTTGCAGATATGATTAATAAACCAAGTGATTTGTTGCGTGGGTTGAAGTCCTTGTCTGGACCTTTTCCGACTTGGGACACCGAACAGTTACCGGATCGACCAGGGGATCTTTTTCTGAAATGGCTGAGACTGGCTATAGATTACGGGGTGAAAGAACCTCATGCGATGACGATTTCGACAGTGGATTCGAATGGTTTTCCTGATGCACGAGTATTGATAATGAAAGACGTAGTTGACGAAGCTTTTTATTTTGCATCTGGCTCTGAGAGTCGAAAAGGACAGCAGCTGGAGAACAATCCGCATGTGGCACTGACCTTTTACTGGCCTACATTGGGCAGACAGATCCGCATAAGAGGAGAAGCCGTGGATATGGGCGAGGAAGCAGGTGCAGCGGATTTTCGGAAAAGATCGGCAGGTGCGCGCGCAGTTGCGATGACAGGACGACAGAGTCAGGAGCTGGAGAGTGAGGAAGAATTGGAACGCGCCATTGCCGCTCAGAAAGAGCGGATCAGCCGGGATTCTGATGTCATTACACCGAATTGGAGACTGTACGCCGTGAACGCAAAGGAAGTTGAGTTCTGGCAGGGAGACCCGGAGCGAAAGCATGTGCGAATCCAATATATTCTGCAACATGGGCAATGGAAGCAACGGCGATTATGGCCGTGATTTGATAAAGGGGGGAATTGTGTGAGTCGTAGAACTACAGGGACACTGCTGCTGGTCATAGCGGCATTTCTATACGGTGTTCGATATTTGAGTGCTGCCATTTTTGGTTCTGGTGTGGCTTCGTGGAATTCGGAATTGTTTCAGGAGATGCTGAATTATGTGGGAACCGCTCCGCAAAGTTGGAGTATAGCTGCTTTAATCCTGGGTTTGTTCTATTTAGTATGGGCGGAATATGAAGCAACCAGCTCCAAAACCAAAGAAAGTCTCAAGCGTTTTGTGAGTTATGAATCTGTAGATCAAGAAGCGGGAAGCCAGAACAAAACAGATTAACTGGATAGTGTGAGTTCTTATCAGCAACAGTTGCTAAATTAATTTGTATAAGCTGGGGAGGCATACATATGAAGTCCATTGAAAGTTATTTTGATCCATTTCCGGTATTGGAAACAGAACGATTGCTCCTTAGGCCCATTACCTATGCTGATCTGGATGAGATGTACCGTTATTGCGCGGTTCCTGCTGTATCGGAGTACACAACTTGGGACGCACATCAGAGCAAGGAGGATACGAAAGGCTTTATTGATTTTGTCATGAGTCGATATGAGGTGGATAAGCTGGGGCCATGGGGGATTGAGGATAAACAAACGAAGAAGTTGATTGGCAGCTGCAATTATTTAGGATGCGACAGCAACAGTATGAGGGTGGAATTAGGTTATGTGTTATCCAATGAGTACTGGGGCCAAGGCATCATGACGGAAGCGATTAGCCGAATCATTCAATTTGGATTTGAAGACATCGGGTTGGAACGAATTCAGGCTAAATGTCTGGTGGGTAACATCGGCTCCGCAAAGGTCATGGAAAAGACAGGCATGAAATTCGAGGGGCTTTTACGGAGTTATATGAAAATTAAAAACGAAATGCAGGATTTGAATTTGTATGCGATGACCAGAGAAGATTTTGATTCAAACACAACTTCAACTTTTTATGTGAGGTGAGGGTATATGATGAGAAAATATCCAGAGTGTACCATGATAATGAGGCCTTACTATTAAGACATAATACTTCAATACATTTCGGAGAATCTACTGAACAAATGGGTATGGTAATCATGACAAATCCCGGAAGTTTTGAATTGAAGAAGACAGCAGAATGGATTTCTTATAAAAATGGTACTAGTGAAGGCAATACTTTTGAAGTTAATGATTACGCAGACTTGACAATGAGAAATATAATTAAGCTAATCAAATTAAGTTTTGAAGGTCATTCTGAGCCAAGTGGTATTCTGCGTATCTATAATCTTTCCAATATTCGTCAACCCCTTGGTTCAAAAGCAGAGATCTATCATTATCGAGCCAAACAAGCTATTTCCAACGAAGCACTCACATTACTTGAAGATCCTATAACTCACTCTCAGAAATCATTTTTGGAAGAATGCAACAAGTCTCGCTTTGTAATTATGGGATTTGTAGATAAAGTGTTTGAAGAGAAGATGAGACGGGTGATGAATTGGTCTGAGTATATTAAAGAGCGCCGTGTATGTGCTATTGACGATAAGGGCCGTTATTCGCATCGCGAAGATGGATAACAGAACCCTTATTGATGGGAAAAGCAGTTGAATCATTGAGAGCTGTATTAAAAGTATAAATTTTAAAACTCCCCCAACGTACACAATGTCATATCGAGCATCGACCGGGATCCGTTATAATCTCCAAGTTGAAAAAACATGGATAAGGAATCGGGAGGTACATTGAATTGACAACGAAAAACAGATATAAATCACTTGAGCTTGAAACACCCGGCGTATATGAACTGGAAGGACTGGAGGTCGGCGTGACCTCCAATTGCAATTACAAATGCGACTATTGCTGCGCCTACAATCGGGACGATGGGCAATGCATCAGCGGTCAGGAGGTTATCCGAATCATCCGTGAGCTTCCGCGGCTCAAGCGGGTGCGTTTGTCCGGGGGAGAGGTGACTCTGAAATATCAGGATTGCCTGGAGATTGTGACGTATTGTGGGGAACATGGCATCGACACGCAATTAAATACCAATGCCAGCCTGCTAACGGAAGAACGAATTCATGCTTTGCGGGATGCAGGCTTGTCCAATATTCATATATCTTTTAACTATACAGATCGGGATGCATATGCAGCATATTATCGTATACATCCGCGCATGTATGAGCGATTGGAGCATAACATACGTCTTTGTACTGAAGCGGGGCTGGAAACTGTGCTTGAAACGCTGTTATTCGAAGGAACCCAAGCGAACATGCAAGCTATTAGCGATAAAGTCTATGAACTGGGTGTGCGCATCCATGAGATTCAGAACAGCATCGTGATGCCACACAGTAAATGGAGCAAGATTGCCTCCAAGGAGTCCCTCATCCAGTCCGTAAATGATCTGATCAAGCACAAGAAAGAAGATACGACATTATATTTTACCTGTATGGATCGTTTCGCGGAGCAATTGGGGTTACGAGAACAACCGGGTGTGTATTTCTCCAATTGTGTGGATGGGACGAAGCAGCTGCATTTACACGGTAATGGGGATATTCTCATCTGTGAGTTATGCCACCCAGTCGTGATCGGCAATATCTACGAGGGTACGTCTTTGAAGGATATTTATACCAAGCAACCACAAGCGTTAATGGATTATCTAGAAAAGCAGCCCTGCCCTGCATACGATGTTCTTTTTGCTGGTGAACAGTCCCGTTTATAGAAAGTTGTTTAGCATCGTACTTGTCCCTATTTGGGGTATATATATAGATTGAGATCCATCATTATCACTTATATGGAAGGTTGTCTGATTTCCTCTCGGGGGAAAGGATGACCTTCTTTTTTTTGCGTTCAGCCTGTTTCAGATTCATTTAAGCTAGCCCGCCTATGATGAGCCTTAAGAACTTAGATGAAGAGGTGAACTTCACATGATGAAGATCTATCCGAAAACCAACGAGAACGACCCATATAAAAATGCAAAACCAAGGCGCAAATGGCTGATGATTATCCTTGTTATTGTTCTGGGCCTTGGTACCGTGATATACAGCCTGGCAGATCGCTACTTAATCCGGCATGTACAGGTTGTTGTAGCGGATGACAATACATCAGTAACCAGCACCTCTAATGATACTTCAACCCCGACGACTGAAGTAAATGCAACGTCAGATGACTGGAACTATTCCAGCGATGATATGCAGGTCAAAATCGATAAGGTGCAGACGGGGTCCGGCTCAGATAAAATTACGTATTACGTCGCAGATGTACAGCTGACAGATGCGAGCAGCCTGCGCTCGGCTCTGGCAGATAACAGCTTTGGCACGAATATTACCGAAAACACCTCAGAGATAGCATTGGCCAACAATGCCATCTTTGCCATCAATGGTGACTATTACGGCTTCCGTGATGATGGCGTAATTATCCGCAATGGTACGGTATATCGGGATGATCCGGTGCGTGATGCGATGGCAGTGTTCAGTGATGGCACGATGAAGACATATAACGAGACAGAAGAATCCTCATCGGAATTGCTGGCGGAAGGTGCGACCAATACGCTATCTTTTGGACCGATTCTGATTCAGGACGGTGAGATTGTAAGTGACTTCAGCAGTGTGAAAATCGATAACAACTTTGGCAACCGGTCGATCCAGGATGCCAATCCGAGAACTGCAATCGGCATGATCGCCCCGAATCATTATGTATTTGTTGTGGTTGACGGACGGCAGGATGACAGCCGTGGCATGACGCTGGCAGAGCTTGCCGATGTCATGAAAGGTCTTGGAGCAACGGAAGCCTACAATCTGGACGGCGGCGGTTCATCCACAATGTATTTCATGGGTCGGGTTGTTAATAATCCGCTGGGGAGAAACCAGGAACGCGGCGTAAGTGACATCCTTTATCTGAAAGAGGGACAATGATCATGACCATATTAATTCCATCATACGAACCGGATGTTCGTTTATTGAATCTCGTGTTGCAGTTGCAGACGTTTCAGTTAGGACCCATTGTCATTGTAGATGATGGTAGCGGACCAGGTTACAGGGGGATTTTCGAGACGGCAGAAGCCTATGGGTGTACTGTCTTGACACATACGGTTAATCTGGGCAAGGGACGTGCACTCAAGACAGGATTTCAATATATTAAGGAACATGGCCCACAGGGCGGTATTGTGTGCGCAGACAGTGACGGACAGCATCTACCGCATGATATCAAACGTATCTTTGATGTACTATTGGAGCAAACGAATCCGGGGATTGTACTGGGTAGCCGTCGGTTCAATGGAACCATTCCAGCGCGTAGTCGTTTTGGCAACACGGTCACACGAGGTGTCTTTTCTCTCACGACAGGTACGAAAGTATACGATACACAGACAGGCCTGCGAGGTTTTCCGTACTCGATGCTGGACTGGCTGTGCCAGATACCGGGGGAAAGATTTGAATATGAAATGAACATGCTGCTAACAGCTCATAAAGAAGGATATGAGATTACAGAGGAGTTTATTGATACGGTCTATCTGGATCATAACAAATCCTCTCATTTTCGCCCATTGGTAGATTCATTCCGCATTTATATGCCGATTCTGATGTTCAGTACGTCTTCGGTGTTATCGGCCTTGATCGATTTTGGCTTACTGTTCGTGATCCAGTACTTCACGCATAATCTGTTTCTATCGGTCGTTGCAGCGAGACTGTGCAGCTCCATCTTCAACTATACGATCAATCGGAAATATGTATTTTCAGCTGGGAAAACGTCCAGAGTCCGTCAGTCTTTACCGAAGTACTTCTCACTGGTCATTCTGGTGCTGTTATTAAATTACGGATTGTTGTACTTCTACAATGAAAAATTGATTATCCCGCTGATTGCAGCCAAGCTGTTAACAGAGGTATCGATCTTTGTGTTCAGCTATTGGGCGCAGCGCAGATTTGTATATTAACTTTGTATATTAAAACTCATAGACCAAAAGAAGACATGGCCACTCAAAAGAATATCATGCGCTTCTTGGTAATAAAAAAGGTCGAGAACAGGGTAAAGCATACCCCTGTTCTCGACCTTTTGAACTCAAAGGAGGACGAGCGTTACATCAGTTTCTTAATCTCATCCTTCAGAATTTCGGACTGGGTGCCGAAGATGACTTGTACAGCTCCGCCACCAAGCCTCATGATGCCGGAAGCGCCAAGCTGTTTGAGGGCCTGGTCGTTGATGGCTTTGTCGTCTTTAACAACAAGACGGAGGCGAGTGATGCAAGCATCGATGCTCTCGATATTATCTGTTCCACCGATCTCGGCGAGCACTTTGCCAGCCTTGGTGTCGCCAGACGCCGCTGCCACGGCGGAAGCATGAGTGTGGCCATCGGCATCATAAGCGTCATCCTCGCGTCCCGGCGTTTTCAGGTTGAACTTGAGAATCATGAACCGGAACAGGAAATAATAGACGACCGCAAATGCGAGTCCGACTGGAATCATGAGCAGCGGATTGGTCGATAGCTTCATGTTCACGAGGTAATCAATCAGACCTGCGGAGAAGGCGAAGCCCAGCTTAACATCCAGCAGGTACATGATCAGTGCCGCTACACCGGTAAGAATAGCGTGCACCACATACAGCAGAGGCGCCGCGAACATGAAGGAGAACTCGAGCGGTTCGGTAATACCCGTTAAGAACGAAGCCACCGCTGCGCCGATAAAGATCGAAGCGACCATTTTGCGCTTTTCAGGCCTGGCTGTATGAATCAAGGCAAGCGCCGCCGCCGGAAGAGCGAACATCATAATCGGGAAGAATCCAGACATGAACATGCCTGCCGTAGGGTCTCCGTTGAAGAAGCGGGTTAGGTCCCCGTGCACGACTTCCCCGGCTGCATTGGTATAATCCCCGATCTGGAACCAGGCGATGGAGTTCAGAACATGATGCAGACCGAGCGGGATGAGCAGGCGGTTGGCGATCATGAACACCATGGAGCCAAAGCCGCCAAAGCCTACAATCCAGGCGCCGAAAGCGCCGATGGCATCCTGAATCGGGCTCCAGATCATGCCGATCAGGATGGCCAACACCAGCATGGAGCCGGCGGTGACCATCGGCACAAAGCGTTTGCCGGAGAAGAAGCCGAGCCAGTCAGGAAGCTTGATATTGTGGTATTTATTATACATATAGGCTGCAAGCAGTCCGGCAAATATCCCGCCCAAAACGCCAGTATCCAGCTTGACATCGTCAGGAATATAACCGAATACACCTGGAACGGCTCCCAGAATCCGTATCAGCACCATATAAGCGATCAGGGCGGAAAGAGCGGCGACCGCATCCCCCGCAAGTCCGATTGCCACCCCGATGGCGAAGATGAGCGCAAGGTTGCCGAAGATCGCCCCCGCTCCCTCATTCATGAATGGAACGACATACTGATTGAGAAATCCCCCTATCACGGGTCCAAGCGGAATGTCCTTTTCATAATTAAGAAGACCCAAGCCTTGAAGAATACCTGCTGCAGGCAGGGTTGCTACAGGAAGCATCAGGGATTTCCCTAGCTTTTGCAATGCTTTCAGCATATTGTTCTTCCTTTCTTTTTTAGATTCATGTTATTTGGGCAAGCTGACTTTCATGATAGTTCCCAAGCCCGCTTCTACGTTGCCATACGTCGGGTGTGACTCCCACGGCTGTTCTGCCGCATTCGCAACGATGACAGGGGTGATGACCGGATAACCAGCCGAAACGATAGCATTCAGGTCAAATTCGATCAGGGTCTGACCGACAGCGACCTGATCCCCGGTCTGCACTTGGGGTGTGAAGCCCTGTCCTTTCAGACTGACAGTATTCATACCGATATGCAGCAGCAGCTGTAGCCCAGAAGCATGCTCAATCATTACGGCATGATGCGATTTAATCAGGTGCACCACAGTGCCGTCGATAGGTGCGATCAGCCTGCCCTCCTGGGGAATCACTGCAACTCCTGGACCCATTAGTCCTTGCGCGAACGCTTCGTCAGGCACTTCTTCCAAACTGACGCAGGTTCCGGTGAGTGGGGAGACGACGGATATTGTCTCAGATGTTTTGGCAGATTTATTGTTTTTCCATTTCCAGATCATTGTGTGTTATCCTCTCTGTTGTTGGTTTTGGCTTGGGTTTGAAAAAGCCGGTATAAATGCATGGCGAGAAAAGCCGTTTCTTCCTCGGGTACCTCTGTACCCAAATCCTCGGCCATTACAGCACTTAGCTTTCTGGCCAGCTGGTATTCGGACGGATATTCATTTTTCACATATTGTGCGAAGGTGGGGGCCGTCATCGGCTGCTGATACAGGCGTTCCATGGAGAAGCGCAGGTGTATCAGGAGTCTTGCCTGGCTAAGGCTGCCCTGCTCAAAGCGAACGCCACCCTGCTCTTCAATAATGGACTGAAGCTTGCTGATCACATTGGATACCTTAACCAACTGTCCAACAGGGACGTGATTCACGGAGGAGTACACATGGTATGTCAGGAACCCGGCCTCATCCTCCGGTACCTCTACGCCAAATGCCTCTCCGATCATGGCCGCCGCTTCCGAGGCGATTTCGAATTCTTTCGGAAAACTGAGCTTTGTCTCCGTGAGGAAAGGATTCAGAATCTCCATCCCGTTGCGGATACGATATAAGGTGAACTGAATATGACTTGGAAGAGCAAGGTAGATCTTGTCATTCAGCTTGCCAGGAAACTGATCAGCGATGAGACGGATAATCTGATCAGAGATGTCGATGACATTGGGGTCCAAGTCCTTCATCAACTCCTGCGCCTGCCCCCACTCCTCCCGGTCCTCCAGCCGGAACCTTTTCTCAATCCGCGGATCATCGGACTGAATGGTGCTTTCCACCTTGAACGCAAATCCCAACCCTTTGCCGATCAGTACGTACTCCTTGGTATTCTGGTGCGACCGGGCCAGAACAATATTGCTGCCGACGACCCGCTCCACCTGCAGCATCATTCCTTTACTCACGGTTCACCGCCTCCTCGTTTCTAAAGTTAACGCTTCCAGGTCTCCGGAACGCAAAAAGAGCCAAGAAGCGAGTATAGTCTCATGTTCGCTTCTTGGCTCATGCCCTCTGGGGTGGTAACACGCCAATTCATTTTATGTTTTTATGCAGAACGTTCTTCCTACATAATATAGAAGCTGATCTGCCGCCGTCAACCATAATTTTGTCATCCGTCTGTTCGTCGTTTAATATAGGGAATGTGTAAGAAGCTTGGCTGGAGTGAGACAGCAATCAGTTCAGATCAGTACAGTGTCTTTGAAACGACTGGTGTATTGTTATCGTTATATCCCATTCAGGAGCTTGAGAAAGATACAGGTATGACATTCAGTGCATCTGACGGGTTGAAGGGAACGTCGCTGGCAATCAATGTGGATAAAGCGGAAGATGTTGATGATACCATTGCTAAAATTCGCGCAGCCGGAGGTAATGTAATCAAAGAGCCCTACGACGCTGCCTGGGACGGAAGAATCGCCTATTTTCTGGACCCGGAGAATAACTGCTGGGAAGTTACTTGGAATCCAACTGCCGTATTTGATGAAAAAGGAGCCATGATCACATTTTAGGGTGAAATGAGTGTGACCGGATGTTGAACCGTGTTCGCAAGGATTTGCGTTATTATCTTCAGGAACATCAGGATCGGAACAACCTCATCTTGCATTATTTCGCATTTTTATCGGCGTTTGTGGCTTGGATTTTCTTGTTCATTAATATCAAAGTCATGCTGGTTCTGGCTCTTATCCATTACGTCCTGTCCTGGATTGGGCACTTCTATTACGAAGGCAATAAACCGGCGGCATTCCGATATCCGCATATCGGTTTTTATGCCGGGTTCACCTGGTTTTTTATCAAGACCATTGAGATCATCACCCGCAAAGAAATCATCCATCCGTGGATCAATAAACAGGACTGAAACCAACAGGAGTCCAACGTTATAAAAATAGGAGTGTGTCTATGTATCTTCGAAGTGTGGAGTTACTGTCTGCTAAAGTCGAAAATCCGGATCAATATCCGTTTCATATACCGTCATACAGTCATTAGAGCGATTGGAATTCAACAATAACATTACTTTCTTTGTTGGCGAAAATGGATCGGGCAAGTCCACACTGCTCGAAGGTATCGCTCATCAATGTGGATTTAACACAGCAGGGGGCGGGAAAAATAATGCATTTGAGATTGATGCTGCTGAATCATCATTGGGTGACTATTTGCGTCTGTCCTGGTTGCCCAAAATCACGAATGGTTTCTTCATGCGCTCGGAGTCCTTTTATCAATTTGCATCGCATGTAGATGAATTGGGGCCGGAGTCGCTCAGGTATTATGGTGGGCGTTCGTTGCATGAACAATCCCACGGGGAGTCTTTTCTCAATCTGTTCGTGAACCGATTCAATTCCAAAGGCATTTATCTGCTCGATGAGCCCGAAGCCGCCTTATCGCCAGCCCGTCAACTCTCCTTGTTGCGCATTCTGCATGATCTATCAGGCACTTCCCAATTTATTATCGCGACGCATTCGCCGATTCTACTGGGATATCCGGGAGCATGCATTCTGAGCTTCGACGATGGGATTCAGGAAGTGGAATATGAGGATACAGAACATTATCAGATCACCCGCAGTTTCCTGGAAAATCGCGACCGGATGCTGAATGAGTTGTTCAAGGACTAATAGTTTTTATTTTTAAAGGAGACAGGAGCCGAACATGAGTATCAAATTGGTGCTGTTGGACCAACTCGCTGCCTGTCATTATGCCGCTGGATGAGATGTTACATGATCTAACCGCTGCGCAGGCCTTATGGCTGAATGATGAGGGACAATCGATCTGGAGGTTGGTGAATCATCTGACTTTCTGGAATGAAACTTGGTTGGAGCGGTTTATCAAGGGTGATGTGGGTTCGGACAATAGCATAAATAATGATGAGACATTCATTGTTAACCCATCACATGTAAGTGAAAAAGATTGGCAGAAAAGCATTGCACAGATTGGTGCAACATTTAGTCGCTGGATACAGGCTGTAGAGGAAATTGATGATGCAAAATTAGGGATGACCATTCCATCGTACTTCAATGCCCCATGGTGGAATGTCATATCCAATCTGTGTATTCATAATGCGTATCATATTGGACAGATCATGATGCTGAGAAAGAAAGTAAGAGGAGAGATGATATGAAAATAGGTTTACTGATCGTGGATATGCAAGAGAGTATTGTACGAGATAAGTTAGATCAAAAAGCTATAGACCGCGCTTGTGAATATATCAATCATGTTGCAGACGTGCTTCGTTCGAGCGGTCATGTGGTCGTTCATGTACAAGACGTGGAAGGGATGGAGAATTCAAATTCTGAGGCGTATCGTATTATTTCTGAGGTTGATGTGACTGAGAAGGATCTGACAGTGACGAAGGAGAGTTCCAATGCATTCTGGCAAACAGACTTGGAGCAGATTCTGAAGAGTCACGGTGTTGAGCTGTTGATCATTTCGGGATTTGCCGCCGAAGAATGTGTTTTGTTTACCTATAATGGCGCGATGGAGCGAGGATTTAGACCGGTCATGTTGCAAAATGGGATTCTAAGTACGCATTCCGAAGCGGTGATTTCAACCTACAGAGACCGGAATGTGATTTCTTATCCTGTAGTTAATTATCTAATCAAATAAGTGAGATTACTCATGGACGCGACGATGTCGTGTCCGTTTTTGGTTAAACATATCCTTTTATGATGGGAAGGATTCTTCATCGTTTAAATTAAACTTTACCTATATTTACTGGAGTTGAAGCGATACATTTAAGTGGTAAGCAGGGGCGTGTTATGCAACTAAAGATGGGGAATTGCGGTTTATTAATAAGTGAGGTGTAATGACATGAATGTACAGATCACCAGAATCGATAAAAGTCAGAAAGAATTATTTTTAAACTTGTACAACCTTTATCTGTATGATCTTTCCGAATTCTCGGGTGAGGATTTGCTAAAAGAGGGGAAATTCGATCCAACGAATACCTATCTCTATCTGGAACGGGCGGAATTACATCCGTTTTTTATTCTAGATGAAGGAAAGGTAATCGGATTTGTGCTGGTTTGCTCTCCTCCATTTGTAGATGATGATGTCGACTATACAGTCCAAGAACTGTTTCTGGTCAAAAAGTATCGTGGGCAAGGATTGGCGGCTCAAGCGGTTGATTTGGTGTTTGCACAATTTCAGGGCAGATTCAAAGTGGAGCAATTGGCTAATAACCAATCGGCTGTTTCATTATGGAGAAAATATTATGAACAACATCACATTGAATATGTAGAGTCTGAGTATAGCATTGAAATTGAAAACATCGCTGGCAGCCATCGGATTCTGTCTCAAACCTTTGTACGTGCAAGAACGGAGTAGTCACTATTTCAATCTAACTCTTTCCATGTTCAAGAAGGTTCTGTCTCCTCCCTACTTTGGGAGTCTGACAGGATCTTTTTTATGTTTTGTCTAGCCCAAAAGGAGTTGAAAGTAGATCATTCTGAGCTTATATAATAACTTCGTATTTACCAATACATGGGTTATGATGAATGAAAAGGGGACCACGAGAGAAAACGGGGGTTCGGAAGCATGCCTATTCATAATTTTGTTATTGAAAATAAGTCGGAAATCAATGAATCTATCTACACCTCCTACTCATGGGATGCTCATGGAGTTATACATAAAAGTGGACTAATGGCAGAGGAACATGCTGACTTGGAAGATGAGTTCATTGCATACATTCATGATTCTCTTAACTGGCTGAATACATGGAACCCATCTACCTGTAAAAGATGTAGTGGACTGAACAACTATGGGATAACGGTTATTGAAGAAAAAGATGCTTTGTCGAAGTTTCATCAACTAATTCGCGCATGGATTGATGTATTCAACCTTGCTCCTGATCAGATCAATCTTACAGGAGATTATTGTTTTGATGGAAATGAACAGAGGGGCTATTATGAGAAACTCATGTATAACAGAGTTGAATTGATAAACGAATTAAATAAGCTTGCGAATATGGCAAAAGATGCTGAGGTAAATGGGAAATGCATTTTGCATTTTGGTATTTGATCCATTAAAGTGGTTTTCATATGGAACATAGCTTCTGACTATAAGGAGAAGTGAACCATTTGAAAAGAGACGAGTAAAGAGGGGAGAAATGGAACAGAACAAAATTTCAGCATACCAAACATTAATATACCAAGCGTTTTTAGATATACGTGTGATTGCATCCAAGTTAGCATATTCCTCAATTGAAGATGTCGAGGATACCAAAAGAAATGGTTTGCTCATATTTTATATGACAAACGCTTTTCACAATCTTGCATTATCAATTGCTGAGGGTACAAATTCAATTTATGAAGATGACTTCTGGAGTAGAATAAAGTTTATTAATGAGAAATTTCCTGAGTCGACACAGTATAAAGAAATATTTAATCAGTTGATTCAAAATTCAGATGATTAAAATATGAATCCCTTAAGTCATACATTTAAGTTGCAGTAGTAACCCATCATCTTTGGCATATGGAAGAGTAAAGGAGAGTCCTATGAACCAGTTTTCAGTGCCTGATTCGATTGCGGATTCTGTAGAATCATTAAGAATGACAAACACCTCCACTCAAATTTTTTTCGAACTTTTAGTTCTAAGTGGGTCGCAGACTGCAACAATTGATCGAGAAAAAGAATTTATCATTTGGCTTGCGCAACACGACCAAAATTGTGTAGGCCGTGGGAACGTTGGGTTTAATATGGATGAAATGCCATGGACAGAAGAAGATTTTTATCCTATGAAACAATTCTTGTTAAAGACAGTCGAAGGGGCGATACATAAAACGGGATGGGCTGTTTTGAATTATGAGCCCAGTGTGAAATGGAGCAACATCACATTTCAGCATTTCTATCAAATGATTGAAAGTTTTGAGCAAAAACATGTAAATTCTCAAAATTACCTCGAATGGATAACACCTTATGAAGGTGACGAGGTGCCAACGATCCCAGAGGGCTATCCAATGTGTAATCAGCATTCGGTGTATTTATCATGTTTTGGATGTATCATCTGCAATTCTTTATAATGTAAATCCCTGAGTTTATTATATTTAGGAGGATTATTATGCCTTGGCCTATGGTTCATTTTGCAATCGCATCGGAATTATTATCTGATCCAACCCCTGAATTTATAGTGGGAAGTCTTGCCCCTGACTCCATTCATGTGAGAACGAATGAAAGAGCCGAAAAGGCAAAAACTCATCTCATGCCAGAGGCAGGACGTTTCGCAACAGACGAAGAGCTCAGGGCATTTTTCAATTCAAACAAGAAACGTGCGCAGAGTGAGCCTAAGTTCATGCAATATTTGTGCGGGTACATCGCCCATGTATATACGGATCGTGTATGGACTTTCGAGATTTATCCTGCATATGAAGTTCATCCGAGTGGACGAAGTATTTATACGCAGGATGTTACGAAGCTGGAATTTATGATTTTGAGAAGAGGGTCTGATGGCCAGGATTTATTGAATAAGCTGGAAGCAGGTCAAGCGTTTGACTTAGGTGGATTGCTGGAGCAAGAGGTGTATCAGTATAGAAAAGAAAAAGTAGACTTTTTGAATAACTTTGAAAATGAGCCCTTAGATGATTTGAACATTTTATCTATGGAAGCTATAGAAGAGTTTATACAAACAACGGCCCAAAGACTTAGACAATTGTTTACAAAGTGGGATGTGTTTGAAGATTTATGCTGCATTGCTTGAGCAAGGAGTGATATTTGTGAAGGTATACAAGAAACAAATCCGTAAAATGGTGATAAAAGATATTTTGTTCCTGTACGTTGTAGACGAGCAAGCACAAGACATTATAATCCGTATATTTTCGAATACGTATAAATCTACATTCGTGGAGTTTGTTGTCCCTTGGGAAGATACATGGGATATATTTGTCTATGAACCCAAGCTGATATCTAATCTCATTCAACATGCATTAGAACAAGGATGGGACTGCTGCCAGAAAAATAATCGGATGAAATTCGACAACGCGACAAGTATCATAAGAGTGTTAATGACAAAGAAAGAAGCTTGACGATGGGCATGGTTATACCATCTGATTCACTAAAGACTTTAATAAGGAAAGTGGGAGGTATTTTCTAAATGGAAAGACGGATTAGCCTCGCCCCATATAATGAGAAGTACAATCAAGAGTTGGCTAATTTTTCGTTAAGTGATGAACAGGTTCAGTTTACTGCAATGCCTGCGGAAGTGATGGAGGAGGCATTCCAAAATCCGAACAAATATCCGGTAGTGATTTTAAATGATGAGACTCCAGTTGGTTTCTTCATATTACATAAAAATTCTGAATACGTAGAGGAAAGTGATACTTCCCGTACGATACTGGTACGTGCGTTATCCATTACGTTAGAACATCAGGGGAACGGGTATGCACTCACTGCCATGAGGGAACTGCCTAAACTGGTTAAGCAGCTTGATCCGAAGGTCGATGAAATTATTTTAGCTGTGAACGAGGGGAATATTGCAGCACAAAAGCTGTATCTAAAAGCAGGTTTTTTGGATATGGGCGAGCGGAAAATGGGCATCAATGGTCTTCAACTAATTTTGCAATATAGAATGGTGTAGGGGATGAAGTACGGCAAACAGGATGAAAAGGAGGAGTAATGTGGCAAACATACACAAGGGAAGATATTCAGCTGAGATCGAAGGCGAGTTTGTTGTTTTTATTATTGGAATGAGAGTTAATCGCCTGTGGGCCATACATAAGTGGTTGCCTGTTTTTAAATCCATGGGCCCGATGATCAAAGAACTGTACGTGAACCCAGATACCGGGTTTCTGGGAACGGAATTTTTTATGAGCTGGCGTGGAGTGACTCTGCTGCAATATTGGAGATCTTATGATGAATTGGAGAAATACGCACGCGGTGGCCTGCACTTGGAGGCTTGGAAACGATTTAACAGTTCCGTTGGATCGGATGGAAGCGTGGGGATTTATCATGAAACGTACAAAGCTCAATCCGGTTCATATGAGACCATCTATGCGAATATGCCCAAATTCGGGTTGGCTAAAGTGTCTAACCATGTTCCAGCGACAGGCAGGAAAGAAACGTCCAGACGTAGAATGGGTGGAGAGAGTGATCCCGCAGTAGAAACACCAAAGAATCCTTAACAAATGACTAGTGTAGTTCGAATGTACAATCATCGCAAGTAGAGAGGAGCATGTTATTGAAAGTTAATGTCAAACCAGAAGATTTAGGCTCTGAGCAGCTTAGCTGGCTGTGTGTCCAACCGATGTTAATCTCCGTTCGGGGTAAAGATGTTGCAGCAAAAGTAGAGGTATATCGGCGATTACATGAAGGACAACAAGCGATATTTTTGTTCTACTCCTACCATAACCATACGAAGAGCTTGGCGGAGTTTTATTGGTTTTCGGCGTACAACATTATTGACATGAAGAGCTGGAATGGAATTAAGAACGGGATGCGCTATTTTAACCAAAATGAAATGGTAACTCTGCTGGATGACATCGAGCGTTTGATTACAGATAAAAATAAAGTTGGAGATACGTGGCGTGAGGTCCTGCCTGCGGATTTGGAGAAAGACCCAATCCTGCTGCAAAGAACGGAAGAACTATACGCTAAATATCGAGCCGCTGCTCAGGAAGCTATTTTACACATGAATGAAATAATTCGGCAGAATCAGGAGATGTATCTGGAGATTACGGAGATCAACGCCTAAAGTAATCTCAAAATATAAGGAGTGATCATTTCATGAAATCTCCAGGTGGATCTATTTTTCCTTATTATTATAAAGGTGGAGAAATCCATTGTCTGAAATATGGCAGCAAGCATAAGGACCAAAATAAGCTTTTCGATGTGATGAGACAAGAAGAGGCTTTCATCTTAGGGATCAATAAAAAGCTCAAGGTTTGGGTGGATATGTATGAGACGAAGATTACCAAAGAAGTCTTGGATCAGTTAATCTGCAACATAAATAATCTCAAAGATCATGTGGATAAGCTCTCATTTGTAGGACTATCAGGGATGAATCGTTGGAAATTGAAAAGAAGATTGAAGAGCCTGGGGATGGGGCAATCTGTATCATTTTATGCTGATCCTGAAGAGGCAAAGACATGGCTGATAACGGATCGATGATTTGATCTTTAGAAGCAGGTATGGGTAAGGTCAATAGGAGAGCTACTCTTCATGGAGTAGTTCTTTTTTTCATGATTATGAAGGCGAAACTATGCTGTGTTAATTCGAAATTCTTCTAACATAACAAGTACTTCACATAATTCAATTCTATTTCTATGCTAGAATGGATAGCAGGAAAAAAGCGGAAGAATTAAACAATATTCTGAAGTAAGCAAGGGGTACTGAAATGAACGAAGAAGAGATCTTGGAGTTGTACGGTTTAGATCCCGATACCAGACATAGGCAGATAATCAGGGAGTTGTTGCAGAAGGAAATTGAGAATCAAGAAGCAGTGGATCATGAGTATCTCAAAACCTTATGTATTATGTTATTCTGCATAGGAAATGTAGAGGACACTGGGCTGATCTGGCAGGCAAAACGCAAGAATCAGGATACGGGCAGTTATATTGATGTGCAGCTTCTGTGTGGTGCCGGTTATGAGAAGACAGTGACTTATCTGGAGCAGAATCTCGAGGAATCAGCGGGAGAGCAGTTGAATTATCTTAGACAGTGTGAGCCATATGATTTTGTTGATTTTTCCAAAGAGGAGTGGGTCTCTACCTATAAAAAATATTATGAACTACCTTAGTCATATACAACATGTGAGAAATGAGATGATCAATGATGACAAATGCTGCTTCCATCCAGGAACAGATTCAGATGTGCCAGAAATATAGCGCAGACTATGTACCCAGTGAACTGCACCATAAGATCGGAATCGCCTGGAACGTCAAAGAGAAGTTGGAACCGATCCATGGAATGCGTATTCAGCCCGATGGAGATACAACCGGATGGTATATTTGGGCAGAAAATTACTCGGATGCAGATGATTTTTTTGTACCTTTACATGTAACACACATCGATGACTGGGACCCAAAAATTAAGAAGTACCTCGGACTTGCGCCGGGATGGCGGTTTGTGATTGCAGAAGATTATGAGGATGTATGGTTTGATGGGCAGTTGCTTAACAGATTATAAGCAGAGCAACCAATGAGTTAAAATGGAACTTTGAAAGGGGTCATAAAATGCCAAGTGTGCATGATAACATCATATTAAGTTACGAAGTCGATTTGGAGAATGAGAAGATTAGGATGCGTACCCGTTCGCATCATCCTGAATTGCATGATGATACGGATATCCTTTTCTCGGATGTATTGGCACATTCGTTTGATACACCGTTGCAAGGCAGCATTATCTTCGATATTGACGACGTTGGTTTGGATTGTTTTATTAGTTACAATCGCGATTTGTTGGAGAAAGGGAAAGGTCAGGGCTGGCCTATCATGTATGAAACTGATGAAGAACTGGAAACCAAGTTGATCGAGGGGGAATATTTGTACTTTGTCATTACATCATCATATGGATTAAGTGGCTGGGTATTGGCTAAAAAGCTTGAAATGATAACAAAGATACGGAATGAAAAAGATGAAGAATAGATTTGGTTATGAACCGAACTTGATCCGTAAAATACTAGTTATGAGTCTTGTCATTTTAGTTGTCATTATGATTATTACCAATCCATCCAGAACAGATTTCTATACATGGCTGGAAAGCGAGTATGGTATACATGTCTCCTACGACATCAATGAAACGACGTATACACAGATCACGAACGGCCAGGAAAGAAGTCTTAATTTCAGAAGCGGACATATAAAGCATGTGGGAATCTTTACTACGTATAATGAGACTTTTATGGATGCTGAGGGTAATGAGATCAACATTAAAGCCATTGGTGTAATGAACATGTTCTTTAAAAGATAGTTGGTTTCTGTTCTATGATGTTGGAAGTTGTAAAGGCTTTATCGATATACCACGCTTCTTTGTATGATGAAAACATGCAGAGCATCGTGGTTTTTGTGTTGAGCAAAATCCGTAAGGAGGGGGAGGATTACGTTATTTGGTTCATTCGCAAATTCCACATTATGGGTTATGATGTACCTACAGAGAAAATTTAACATACATAGGAAGTTTTTTGGAGATTGAGATTATTCCAGTAGGAGGAATAGAATGAAAGCTATTTTCCTTGATTTCTATGGGACAGTTGTTCATGAAGATGATGATATTCTACCCGTAAACAAGTTCAAGCGACAGCGCAGGTGGAATGTACAACGGATGAGATCGGTGCTTACTGGTGGAAGGCTTTTTCAACATTGTTTTATGCAAGCCACGGCAGCCAGTTTACCACGCAAAGAATGCTGAATGTGCAATCTCTGGCAGAAACGCTTCTCCATTTCAAATCGGATCTGGAAGCTGAGTCGCTTAATCAGGAACAGTTGGCACATTGGCGTAACCCTGGCATATTTGCTGATTCAATTCCCTTCCTTCATTCTCTTAAAATTCCAGTATATATCCTGTCCAATATCGATACTGATGACGTGAAAGCTGCAATGAAGGCACATAACATTGAAGTGGCCGGAGTGATTACCAGTGAGGATGTTCGTTCTTATAAACCAAGGTCAGAGATGTTTGATGAAGCGATCAACAGGTATGGTTTGCAGCGAGATGAGGTGATCCATATAGGCGATTCTCTGGTAAGTGATGTACAAGGAGCGCAAAATGCGGGAATTAAGGCTATCTGGTTGAATCGAAAAGGAAAACTCAAACCGCAACAGATTACACCGGATTATGAGTGCAAAGATCTTGGCGAAGTTGTGCATATGTTGGAGGCTTGGATATGAAAAAGTTAACCGTGTTGTCGTTATTATTTCTGTTCTTAATCGCCTGTCAGGATAAAACAACCCATGAAGCTGTACAGAAACCAACGATTCCTGTGACGGAAAGCGTTACTGATGAAGCAATCGAGCAGAAGGACGATGAAGCAGAAGCACCCAAAAAAGACAAAGGCATCCCTCCTGTTTACCTTGATGAAACGAAGTACACAGGTGATGAACTGGAAATCGTCAAACTGATGAACGATCGCATGCGTTATATGTGGGAAGAGGATGAGAAGGGCTATATGAGCCTTTTTGATCCACAATCGCCAGTCTCGGGCATGCCAGTCTCAGGATTTTCAGGTTTTAAAGTTCGCAAGATCATCTCTATGAGTGATATCAACATTCGAGAGCAAAAGAAGCTTTATGAAGCACTTGTGATGGTTACTGAATTAAGAGAGAACGAGGAGGAGGCCAGCTCTAGCATGGTGTTTAGGAAAAAGAAAGCGGATGGCGATGCTGCGAAGTGGATCTTTGCAGACATCGATTAACAACGACTGAATGAAAAGAAGTTAAGGGTGATGAAATCATGACAAAACAATTGATACTTATTGAGGGATTACCGGGTTCAGGAAAGTCGACGATTGCCAAGATGGTTTCCGAGATTCTGACTGAGCATGGCAAAAAGGTGCAACTCATCCAGGAAGGGAATCTGGATCACCCTGCTGATTATGATGGTGTGGCCTTTTATTCTGCGGAAGAGTTCAGATCTTTGGTGGATGCTCAGGAGACGTGTAAACATATATTGGAGAGCAGAGCAACAGCCTATCAAGAGGGTTTTCTGATTCCTTATCGCAAAATGAAAGAGGAATTCGGAGTGGATTTCCCCGATCATGTGGTGCAGGAGATATTTAGCAAAGATATTTACGAACTACCTTTTGAACAAAATGTGAAGCTGATCACCGAAAAATGGCGGAGTTTTACCGAAAGCGTGATAAGTGCGGATGATGATTCCATCACCATATTCGAATGTTGTTTCATTCAAAATCCACTGACCATAGGTATGGTGAAATACAATCAATCCAGAGAAGAAAACGTGCAATATGTTTTGGAATTGGAGCGCATCGTTCAACTATTAAATCCGCTATTAATTTATGTACATCAGCAGGATCTTGCGCACACCTTTGACAAGGCAATCCAGGAAAGACCCAAGGAATGGTCAGATGGATTCATACAATACTACACAAATCAAGGATGGGGACTCGCGAAAGGATATCATGGTGTTGAAGGCACGGTGAAGGTTCTTCAGGCAAGAAAAGAGTTGGAGACCGAAATTTATCAGTTACTGAAGATGGACAAACACTGGCTGGACAATTCGGAATATAACCGCGCTGCTTGTCAGGAGGAACTGGAGAAGATCCTGAAAGTTTCACTTTGAGATACTAAAGTACAAGTACAAGATTTCTTAGCACGGCAATACAATACATAACGGAGGTTTATTTTTATGTTATTTCTTGAGGCAACGAAATAGGAGGAGCTTATGGATCTCACATTTATTCGTCATGGTCACGCTGAACATTTGCTTCATTATCCTCATCAGCTAAACCAGTTGCATCCGGGACTTACTGAACAAGGAAAGAGGCAGGCAACTGAATTACGAAAGCAGATTAAAATCTTACCGGAAGACATCGTTTTGGTGAGTCCTACGAAACGAACGATAGAAACGGCATTCCTCTTAACATCAAGCGATAAACTGACAGTCTGTCCACTCGTTGGCCCGAGAATGTTTCCTCAAAATCCGGAGTTCCCCGTTCTGCGCTGTGATCATATCTATTCGAAAGATGAATTAAATGCTCAGTATGAGGGGCTCCGAATTCTTGATTTTGGACTTCATTGCTGGTTGGATGGGATTAATCGAATGGAAGAACGTCTATTTGAGGCTTATGCTGGACAGCTAATTCAATGGTGCAGAGAGCAGAGCGGGAGTACTTTTATCATTTCACATGATGGTACGATAACAAATTATAGAGCTTTTCTTGGAGAGCAGGGGTTAACCCGAAGTGATTTTCTCGGTGAGTCGGGTCATTACACGATTAGAGATCTGTAATAGAGAAGAGGGGACATTGGACATGAACCCTTTTCTCGGAATAGTTTGAAGAACCAAGACTTTATTTTGTAAGCGGTCAATAACTACACTAAGGGGGATTTTCCGTGAGATTATCGGATTATGAATATTTAGTTTTGGCTCTGGAAGAGGCAGATCAGGCGCTAATAGAAGGAACCTATCCGATTGGAGCGATAATTGTGGATGCGGATGGGGATGTCGTGAGTAAAGGAAGAAACCGAGTCTTCTCTGAATGTGATCCCACCGCACACGCTGAAGTCGATGCTATCCGTCAGGCAGGGCAACATTTGCTGGATGTAAGTAAGAAGCGATACACGAAGAATGACCTGACCCTCTACTCCACCTGTGAACCTTGTCCCATGTGTTCAGGCACTATATTAATGTCGGGAATTAAGAAGATTGTATGGGCAGCGGATGATGAAGGGTATGGCGGGCTTAGACGTTTTAAGGAGGGCCCTCATTTTATCCATCTGTTCGACACACTTTCTTGTGTTGCAGCACCATATCTTGATTTGGAAAATAGACAGCGAGCATTGCTTGCCCAATGGAATATTGGTAGAGGTTTGCTTAATACAGAGTGGGAGACTCCCAAACAATGAAATCCATTCCGATCTCCATTTTACTAGCCAGTGTCATTTTGGGAATATCGTTCATAGTTGGCTGCCTGTTGCTATCAAATCAGGGGAGAGCTAGTGAATCGACTCAGGCAGTGGAACAGGATGTGCCGAACAATAATAAAACATTAATGACGATCCAAGAAACGGCGGAGTATCTGAGTATGACTAAAGAACAGGTGATGGACATTATTAAGGCCGAACAAGGAAGTTTCTCGGCATCGGGTTTCTTTGAAGGAAAAATGTTTCCTTTCATCAAGGTTCAAGATCAATTTTTGGTTAGTAGAATCGAGTTGGAATTGTGGGCTCAGGACGCATCTTCAAGTCATAGAAGATATATTAATGGGCAGATGCAATAGTCCTAGGGGAACGACGGCTTAGACAAACAAAGGAGAGAATTTGAAATGGAGTTCGCGGGACAGAAGATAAGAATAACACCTGTCACAGAACAGGACCTCGACTTTATAAGCAAACTTGAATGTGATGTGAGTATATGGAGTTTTGAGGAGACCGTTGAAACGGATACGGAGAAAGTTCGCGATAAATATCGTAGTCATTTTTTCACTACGGATGAAAAACCGTATGCCTATGATTTCATTATTCGCCGTTTGGAAGATCCAGAAGGTGAACCAATTGGCCTTATCCAAATGTGGAGCTATGTAGGTCATAGAAAAAGCTGGGAACTCGGATTCGCGCTGCTTCCGAATTATGTAGGGAAGGGCTACGGAAGTGAGGCTACGAATCTTATATTAGAATTTGCATTTAACGGGTTACACGCCCATAAAGTGATAGGTATGTGCAATGCTCAGAATGTCAGATCTGCTGCGCTGATGCAGCATGTGGGTATGACACGGGAAGCTGTGTTCAAGGAAGAACTTTGGTGGAACAATCAATGGACGGATCAATATTTCTTCTCCATTTTAGAAAAAGAGTTTAGTGAACGAAGAGGGAGAGGTTCAGATGACCAAGCTGGTTTTGTTAAGTGATTTATATTTCGAATCTAACCACGAACTAAATCAGAGGATATTGAGCTTGTTCATCTCTGACCAGCCTTCCATTGGTTATGTACCTTCGTGTTCCGACCCGGGACGGAAATATTTCGAGCATACGAGACGTTACTATAATGAACTGGGAATCGAAACGATTGATTATTTTGACCTCGACCTAGAATACGAGGAAAACAGATTTAATACCATTTTTAAAACTGATGCGATTCATTTATCTGGAGGGAATACATTTTATTTTCTAAGTTTATTGCAGAAGAGAAATGCAATGGGATTGTTGCGTTCCTATGTGCTTAAAGGTGGCATTCTGATTGGGGTTAGCGCAGGCAGTATTCTAACTACACCAACGATTGAAATGGCCGGATATGGTAAAGATGCAGATGAGAACCATGTTGGATTAATGGACAAGCAGGCTCTGGCGCTCGTTGATTTTGAATTTTCACCGCACTGGGATGGAACGGAAGAAGCTTTGGATTTATTAAGAGATTACGCGCGAGACAACTCTACAACAATCTATGCTTGCAAAGATGGTGGCGGGATCGTTATCGATGGTGAAGTGGTAGAGTCATATGGCGATGCACGTCGTTTAACTGAAAATAAGGAGGGTCTACAATGAGTGAAATCACTGTATATCATTATGATGCTTTTTCGACGGTTCCTGGTAAAGGAAATCCGGCCGGAGTCGTCTTTCATGCCGATTCGCTCAGTGAGGAAGCGATGCAGCAGATTGCGCATAAAGTTGGCTTTAATGAAACGGTTTTTGTGATGAGTTCAGAAGTGGCAGACGTTAGATTACGATATTTCACACCGGGTCATGAGATTAATCTGTGTGGGCATGCAACAATGGCATCCATGTATGGGTTAAAGACTAGAGGGCTACTGGAGGATAAGCAGTCGATTACCATTGAGACTAATGTAGGCATATTGCCGATTCAGTTCCAGCAGGATGGCGATACGATCAACATTGAGATGAAGCAGGATCAACCCCGTTTCATGGCATTCCAAGGTGACATAGAGAAGCTGGCAAATTCTATTAATCTAACCACGGATGATATTGATCTATCCACACCCATCGTCTATGGAACTACGGGTACCTGGACGTTATTGATACCGATTCGTAAACTGACTTCTTTCCAACAAATGAAACCGGATTCTTCTCTATTTCCTGAGATATTAGTTGAAAATCCGAAAGCTTCTTTGCATCCCTTTACTCTGGAAACCCGCGATTCAGATGCTCTAATGCATGCCAGACATTTTTCCTCGCCTTTTTCGGGTACTACGGAAGATCCGGTTACGGGAACAGCATCCGGTGTGATGGGTGCCTATTATATGGAGTATCTAAATCCTGAGTTGGATAAGACTCATTTTGTTGTGGAACAAGGACACGAGATTGGCAGAGATGGGAAAGTTCATGTCAGTGTGGTCAGAAATGGACAGGACATGGATGTCAGAATACGAGGAACGGCTGTTTTTGTGGAGGCAATGAAAGTGGAGTTGGATGCGTAGCAACGTAAATAAAGGAGTGAATTTAGGTGGATGAACAGGCGGTACTACATACAGTTACCCATTTGTTAAAAGAAGAATGTTCGGATTCCCTGGTAGGAATTTATTTGCACGGGTCCATGGCTATGGGGTGCTTCCTTCCGAATCAAAGCGATATCGATATTCTGGTGGTATGCCGGGAGCAGCTGTCTGCTGATACCTATCGAAGGATTGCGAAGAGATTGATGCAGACCGAAGATGAAATGCATATTGTCACAGGGTTTGAACTTAGTATTATTTTGGAGTCTACGGTTGCTAAACTGACGTTTCCGACTCCATTTGAGTTTCATTACTCTGGGTATCACCGGGAAAAGTATAGAAATGAGGATCAATATCTTTGCGGTGGATACGAAGATCCGGATCTGGTAGCACACCTGGCCGTTATTGTTGACCGTGGAATTGTGCTCGTCGGCAAACCGATTAAGGAGTTATTCCAGCCCGTAAAACGTGAATATATGTTGGCCTCTATTACATCTGACGTTGATTCAGCTATGGAAGAAATAACGGAGAATCCTGTCTACTATGTTTTGAACCTATCACGGGTTCTATTGTATGTGAAAGAGTCAGTTATATACTCCAAGCGAGAAGCAGGCGAGTGGGCACTCATTCATATTTTACCGAAGTACAAAGAAGTCATCTCACAATGTCTAGCAAAATATAACGGAGAGCTGGAAAGAGTGAATCTAAGTGATGATTTACTTCTGGATTATGCGAAGTACATGTTGGATGAAATAAAAAGGAGACATCATGATGATTATAACGACAGAGGATCTGGAACTGATTGAAGCAGCAAAGAACGTAATTTCGCGTTTGTATCAGGAGGGCAAGCATCACGTTGGGGCAGCAGTACGAACTCGATCTGGAAAAATATTTACGGCGGTACATCTGGAAGCCTATATCGGTCGTGTCTCAGTATGCGCGGAAGCGATTGCTATAGGTAAAGCCATTTCGGAAGGGGAACATGAATTCGAAACGATCGTGGCCGTAAGACATCCCGAAGTTGATCCTAATGATGTACCGAACGGAGCGGAAATCCAGTTAGATGTGGTATCTCCTTGCGGTATTTGCAGAGAACTGATTAGTGATTATGGGAAGGACACACAGGTCATCTTGCAGGGAGAAGAGGGTTATTCTAAAACAACGATTGGGCAGCTATTACCACAAAAATATACAAGAACATAATAAGGAAGGTAGACTGTGATGTTTGAGATAGTTGATATTCGGCAAAAGCCGGACATGCTGCAGACAGCTGTACAATACTTTTGGAAGCAGTGGGGCTCGGAATCAAGTTATCATTTTTACCGGGATTGCATTGAACGTTCCGTGGAAACCGAGAGTGATGTGCCCCGATTTTATGTACTGTTGGTTGGGGACAGGATTGTTGGAGGATATGCTCTGTTAAGGAGTGATTTGAATAGCCGCCAGGATCTGTTCCCGTGGTTTGCGTGCCTTCATGTTGATCCAGAATACCGAGGCAAGAACCTTGGTGGGCAACTACAGAATCATGCGATTAATGAGGTGAAGACGAAGGGCTACGATAAGCTGTATTTATGTACGGATTTGACGGACTATTATGAAAAAAATAACTGGGCGTATATCGGTAAAGGATATTTGCTCGATGATGAAGAGACTCGGATCTATGAACATCAAATTTGATGAAGTTCTTCAACATTATTTCTGTGAAGCGAAGTATGTCTTGAAAGCCGTCCCATTTGGACTGACCAATACAACCCAAGTCCTTGAAATGAATAGGCAGAAGTATATCGTTCGAATCTATAATAAGTACATGAAAACGATCGATAGTATTGAGCTCGAAACTCAAGTGACGACATTACTTGATGGCAGACATTTATCGTTTCAGGTACCTGTCTTTCTTCATACTTTATCTGGAGAGAATTTCGTCGTTTTATACGATGGGTCTCTTGCAGCTATTACTAATTTTATAGAGGGCTCTATACCTCCTTTGTCTGATCTGAAAAAAGCTAAACATTTTGGTAGATTGGTGGGAACGTTCTCTTCTGAGATGAGTAAGCTTCAAACCAAAAAAGACGGCTATCATGGGATATCATTTAGCAAAATATATGATATTCATCCTTTAGCTAATCGTCAGTCAATAAAGACTTTTTTTGAAAATTCACCTCTTGAATTATCAGATGAAATGTACTCTTTTTACCAAAGGATGATTACTGATGTGGAGACATCCAACCTTTCTTTGGAAGTGCTGCCGAGTCAACTCGTTCATCATGATTTGTTGATATATAATTTGCTCTCTCTTGACGATGAGATCATAGGCGTACTGGATTTTGATTTTATGGGGATGGATGTTGCGTTCATGGAATTGGCGATTAGCTTCAATCATATGATTCAGGAATCCGAAGGTGCATTGGATATGATTGAGGCTTTTCTTCAAGGGTATTCAACTGAACGTAAACACTCCACTCTGGAAATCAATTACTTACCCAAATCTATTTTATAGCGGTGCTTCATTTTTATATTGGTCAGCATTATGCGGGAGTGACGATTGAGCAAAACTTTAACTTTATGCTTAATCAATTTGAGCGGAATATAAACTGGCTACATAAGCATGATTTAAAAATTCAAGAATTGTTTCATAGATACTTGGTCTGATTCAATAACGATTACTATGAGTCAGAGACTGAGGATATCCTTAGGGATCAACTTATACCCAATAAGAATGAAAAACATATGCTCTAGCAGATCACCCGATGTACAGACGAATGCCAAAAGAGCTTTGTCCAGAATGCGAAAATACAGATCAAGTAACCGAACGGAGTGATATTCATCGAACAAACCATTCGTTTAGCCCAAGCGATTGCCGAGAGAGTCATTGGAAGAGCCGGAAAAGTTGCCAAAGATCATTTTGATCAGATCACCTGTGCAGAGGAGAAGGGCATCTTTGGCGACATAGTTACTGAAGTAGATCATGAAACAGAGCGGATGATATGTGATGAACTTAGCATAAGTTTTCCCGATCATGAGATCCATAGTGAAGAGAGGGGCCATAACGGACAGAAGAGTGACTGGCTGTGGATGATTGATCCGTTAGACGGAACAAACAACTTTGCCATTGGCCTACCGATATTTTCCGTTTCCATTACATTATTGTATCGTTTAGAACCCGTCCTCGGAGTTATTTACGAACCTCTGGTGGATCGTTTGTTTGTGGCATCACGTGGGAATGGGGCGAGTTGTAATCAGAACCCCATGAAAGTCCAAAAGAAAGAGCATATTCATAAAGGGACCATTGGATGGATTCAGGGACATCAGGTGCAAAATGAGGAGAAGGCTGTACAGCTACGTCAACATCTGGATGTTTGCTTCAAACGAATGATGCGATTATGGGCTCCAACCTTACAGTGGTGCATGTTAGCTAAGGGGGATATTGACGGCATTGTGCTCTACAATTCGGAAGGAGACGATTTGTATTCAGGCATATTAATGGCGAAAGAAGCAGGTGCCATTGTTATGGATTTTGAAGGGATTCCCTTTGAAGGCATGAATTCAGAGCCATATCTGATTGCCTGCCATCCGGATCATCGTGAGTATTTCCTGAGTGTCGTTCGGGAGGGAATGAACTCATGATTAGCGAGCTTAATAAGCATGAATTCTGTAAGTTGAGGCACTTCACGGACTTATACAGAAATATTGAGGTGAAGGCCGTGGTATCTGGGTTGAAAACTGGCCGAATCTACGTTGATGATGCAGCAAATATCACAGCAGCGTTAATTTGGGTGAAGGGACAAAACGGTTTTCAGTTGGTCGGAGACGCTCGAAGTGAACCCTTCCTGAATGAATTGGAAGATTTCATGAAAGAACACATAGAACCTGAGTTATTAAGATTAAATATCCACACAGTCGAGGTAGGTGTGGCGGATGAAAGCTGGGAAGATGTGCTTCATCATATGGCCGTGAATAAAGAGCTCCATAGCGATATTCAGCATGTATTCACATTGGATTCAGACCAAGGTATGACTGAACATCTAAGTCATCCGGGTATTCATGAAGGGTATGTTTCTCAGAATGAGGTTGTCAGGCTTCTCAAATTAGACGAGGCATTACTGAAAGCTGGGAAGTTCAACAATCTATCTTTTCTGAAGGACAAAGTCTCACGCTTTTGGGATAACATGGATGAGTTCTTGGAACATGGCTTTGGATACATTGCAGTACAAGGCGAGGATATCGCGAGTGTTTGCTTTTCGGCGTTTATATCAGATCAGTGGCATGCAATTGATATTGAAACTATCGAAGCATACAAGAGAAGGAATTACGGTGCACGGGTAGCGCAAGCATTTGTAGAAGAATGCAGGATTAAAGGTATTCATCCGTATTGGGACTGTTCCCCAGATAATGCAGGTTCAATACGTTTGGCAGAGGGTGTGGGTATGTCTCTGAACTTTGATTACAGAGTTTACTGGTACAATCTCTCTTGAGGGGTTTGGAAAAAAATGCTGAAAGGAGACTTAAATGAACGAATCATTACAGAGTCAGATTCAATTTCTTATTGAGATTGATAAGCTGAAAACGATTGAACGAAAAACGAGAATCATCCATGGCGACAGACTCGAAAATGATGCAGAGCATTCCTGGCATCTGGCGATGATGGCCCTGATTTTGCAGAGTCACTCCAACAAGGAGGTGGATATTCTCAAAGTCAGTTGAGATCGATGCCGGAGATACATTTGCCTACGATACGGTAGGGCATGCGGATAAATATGACCGAGAGATCAAGGCTGCGCATCGACTATTTGGGATTTTACCTGAGGAACAAGCCGAAGAATTGTTGAACCTATGGCTGGAGTTTGAGGCAAAGGAGACCAACGAAGCGCAGTTTGCCTCGTCGATGGATCGGTTGCAGCCGTTGATCCACAATCATCAGAATGAGGGAGATACGTGGCAGAAATACAATATTACAAGTGAGCAGGTGTTAAATAGAAATCGTGAGATTGAGAACGGTTCCGAAACATTGTGGACGTACGCACAGCAGATTATCCAAAATTCCGTAGACAAGGGAATCTTGATTAAATCCAAGTCTTAGAGACACGTTGCTGAACTTATCTGAATACAGACGGGGGAAAATCTTTATGGGATATATCATGGAGTTGAGAAAGCTGGTGGGTTCGCGTCCTCTAATCATGGCTGGTTCATGTGTGTTGGTCTTCAATGAGCAGGGCCATCTGCTGTTGCAAAGACGTACAGATAGCCTGGATTGGGGAACCCTTGGCGGATCATTGGAACCGGGAGAATCTTTGGAGGAAGCTGCTGCCCGTGAATTATATGAGGAAGCCGGACTGAGAGCGGGTGCATATAAACTCATTACCGTTTTCTCTGGTCAGGACATGTATTACAAGTATCCGCATGGAGATGAAGTGTATAATGTCATGGCAGTCTATGAAGCTACAGAAATTCAGGGCGAACCAACGGTCATGGATGATGAAGGACTGGAACTGCGTTATTTTGATCTGAGTATGCCCATCCTAGAGATTAATCCGTTCACGGAATATGTGCTGAAAAAAGCGGGATATATTAACTAAGTAGTGAAAGGAGATCGTATATGACACAGGATTTTTATTGTGATGAAGTGCTTAGTGGTAATACCAAAGTAAATATCGTCATGGAAACAGACAAGGTGCTGGCTTATCATCATACCCGACCATACTACAAGCATCATATTGTTGTTATTCCAAAGATCCATATCCAATCGTTCATTTCACAGGAAGAAGCTAATAATGATGAACTATTACTGGAGATCATGCGCGTTATCAAAAAGGTTGCTGCGGACATGGTTGTCCAGACGGGTTCTTCCAAAATCGTAACCAACCTGGGCACTTACCAGGATTCGAAGCATCAACACTGGCATGTGGTAAGCGGTGAACGTATCCAATAAAATAAGTCTTAAGTAGAGTCTTCCTGCCGGATGTTCGGGGGAAGACTTTTTGAATTTAATGATTAGAATTCACTCTATCAAGAATGAGGAATTTGATTGGAGAAAGTAAATGGAGGTAAAATATGCTAAAATAGTTTGGTGAATTAATAAATTGAACTATTTATCAATCATGATGATCATATGAATTATGAATTCAGTACGTTGATAAAAAAGGAGGAATTGTGATGAGCTTTTCATTCATTTCAACATTCGCAGTGTTATTTAACTTGGTGTTATTCGGTTTGGGTGTATATGCCCTCATTTTATTTATCAAACTTGCTAAACTCGGGATTCAGGCGTTGGATATTTATCTATATGAGAAACGAGGAGAACGGTTCTAAGCTGTAGAAATCTCACTCAACAATAGAATTATCATTTTTCTCTCAGTGTTTTATTGTTGCTCTATTGATATGATTAACTCATCATTCAACTAAAGAGAGGGTAAATGACATGGATACTTTTTTAGAGCAAATCAACGAATTGCAGGAGCTTCAAAAAGATTTGGTCAGTATACATCCTTTATTCGCAGACTATTATCCCGTGGTTGTGGCATTTGAAACTTTATTATATATCTATGATTATTCGTCCAAGACGCAGCAATATGAATGGGTGAAAACCGTCCCAGATGACCTGAACATTCCCGAAGGATGCCTTGCAGCATTTCCGGTGCACCACATGGGTGGGCGGATGTGCGCAGTGGTGACGGATGCGGCGTTCCAAAATTTTGAGCAGAAAGTCTATCTCTTTCATGAGTTTGTCCATTGTTACGTATATGAGCAGTATACCGACATGGGTGACCGTCTTGAGATCAAACGTAAGATGGAGCAAATCAAACGTGTAACATGGGAACTGGATTATGAGTTTCCTTATGACAATGAGATGGTTGTCCAGCGGATCACTTCGTTGCTGTCAGCCTTGAAGAGTAAGGATCTCTTGCAAGTGAAAGAGGCGAGAGTGGCCCTGTTCAGCTCTTTGAGTGAAGAACAAGGTGAGTACTTCAACTGGCTGGAATGGAACGAAGGTTACGCGCGCTATCTGGAGAATCGAATTCGGGAGAAATTGGGACTGGAAATCAATCGTATGGGGGATTCAGCTCCGTTTAATCGTCTTGTTTTCTATGAATGCGGGTCGGAATACATAAGCCTGCTCGTTAACGAACAGCCGGATCTTCATACGGATTTGGAGCAGTTATTTGAGAGGATACAAACAGAGCGAGTGCAGGGTTGAACACCGGGTATAGTTCCCAAATACATTACGGACCTAAAGATAAGTGCTTTCGTGGCCGATACTGCACAGCGTTTAAAGTCCTGCTCCAAGGATGGGACACCGAGTTGCAGCATGCGAGCATAAGCATCTAGAGCTAAATACAGATGATTGCTTAGAGAGTGAGTACTATGTGTTTAGTCGAGCCCGGAGGTATATATGCTAATGAAAAAAGCAGGGATTCTCTTAGGTCTCTTCGTAGTGCTACTAGCAGGCTGCAATCCTTCAAATGGAGCTAATTCTAATCCGAAAGAAGTGCTACCTTCACTCATTACATTAACCTGCAATCCCAACTTCACGATTGAAGCGTGTGAAGATGTGGAATTCGAAGATCCGGTTGAGATTGGAATCGTAATCGAGGCTATAAACAAAGCGGAGCGTATATCGGGAAGTCTTGATTATAGCGTGGAGTACAAGATGAACTTAACAGATGCAGATGGCTACTTAACGAAGTATGATTTTTCCATAGGCAAAGATCCCAAGCAGTCAGCCCTTCTGGTTAACCATGAGGATACCCACGTAGGATACAGCATACCCATCGAGGATGCAAACCAAATAAGGAAACTGATCCAGAGTCATACGGATTAACATAGAAGCCTACTGATTACATCGGTAAGTCAATTTACTATATAGGTTTAACAAAAAAATTTACACGATAACGGAGAGGACAGAAAAAACCTAAAGAAGCGAAGCATCAGCTTCGCCTTTATACCCGGATTTTCCCCTTTGAAAATAGGAATCAAAAAAATCTGGGGATAACAGCGATCGGAAGGTTGTTCTGTCATCGGAGTGGCAAGTGTAAATATTCTTTGGTTTAATTTATATATCTATTGAAACGGAGAGACGGTCATATGAGTCACCTGATTACCATTCAACCTTTAACAGCATCGGATATGGAGGGTGCCTGGCGGGTATTCGAGACATCCATAACGAATGCATTTACACAGGAAGGGCTGGGTTCCCTGCACGAAGACATACGCGATGAAATTGAACACAAAAAAGCGATGCTTTACTTAGCTTTGCATCCTGACAACAAACAGGAATCGAATGTTTTCTTCTTGCTGGCCAAAAGGGAAGATACCGTCGTAGGCACTATTTCGTATGGACCTTGCGGCGAGGAGATTCAAGAATGCGCAGACCACCAACTGAACCACATAGGAGAATTGGGTAGTCTCTACGTTCTACCAGAGGTTCAGGGTCAGGGAATTGGCTCTGCTCTCATTCAGGCCTTGGCTACTGAACTTCAGAGACGTGAGATTACGCAATTTTGCCTGGATAGTGGATACCGGATAGCGCAGAAGAAATGGCAGCGGAAGTTTGGAGACCCCTATGCCGTGGCAAAGAACTATTGGGGTGAATGCACGGACCATATGGTGTGGTTATGTAATGTGAAGGATTTTGCTGCAATAAATGACTAAGAGATGACGACCTGTACTGAACAGGGGTCATCTCTTTTACTAAGTCAATCTTTCTGCATCGATAGAGGACTATTCTTCGTACAGTAAGAAAAAGGAGTGAAGATATGCAGTACATACAGAGTACACCCGAGCAACGTTTATCGCCGGATGCCATAACCATATGGAGAATCAGTGCGATTATATCGAACGGAATAGGGTTGATTGTGCTTGCAGCACTGCTGATTCTGGATTCCGTCTTTGGATGGAGGGCGTGGATTGGTTGGTTGCTGTGGGGAGTGACTGCCATATCAGTGCTGTATGCGGTGTGGGAGGTTTTTATCCGGCCTTCATTGTTATACAAGCATTGGTATTACGATGCGAATGAGGAGTTCTTGCAATTGAAACACGGCGCTTTGAAAAAGGTACATCAGATCGTTCCCATGGCCAAAGTACAATCCGTCACGACGAACCAGGGTCCTCTTTTGAGAAAATATGGCCTATATTCTGTATCGGTTGGCACGATGGGTTCATCTCATACGATCCCGGCGCTGCCAGAGGAAGTGGCGCTTGAATTGCGTAGTCAGATTGCGTCCTATGCAAGGATTAATGAGGTGGATGAATGAACGAGATGAAAAGACAACACCCGTTAGCCATGCTCTGGAGTTTGTGGAAACTGGTGAAAAATTCTTTTGCATTTATCGTTTTTTTATTTATTCTCCGTCATGGCTCGGCGTCCATGTGGATCATGTATGGCAGAATCGTCTTTTATGTGGCTATCGCGTTTAGTGTGATAAACATCATCTGGAGTTGGTTTACGCTACGTTATACCGCAGATGATAAGGCTTTTCAGATCTACAGTGGGGTGTTTAATCGCACAAGAAGAACGATACCCTATACCAAAATTCAGAACGTGAACCGGCATACGTCGTTGTTTCATCGTTTGTTCCGAGTCACATCCATTCGTTTTGAGACGGGCATCAAGGGAGAAGATTCTACTTTTCAGTTGCAAGTCGTTTCACTTACGGAATCGGATAGGCTTGAAAAGGTTGTAGCAGGGCATATAACGGAAGCGATTGTCGCCAGTGATGCTGTAGAACCAAACGAAGAACCCGTGACGCGACCTGAACACGTAACACTGGAAGAAGATATCCCCTCGACTGTAAAAGAAGAACTTGAACGGATTGTCCATTACAAGTCCACCCGAAAAGATATATTCAAAGCTTCGTTTACCTCGCTCAGCTTTCTGGTACTTATTCCGATTCTGGGATCGCTCTATTCGTCGGTGAAAGATTTCTTTCCCGATGAAAAAGTGACGGAGAGCATCCTGTTGACATGGCTGGATACCTGGTGGATTACCGCATTGATCATCACAGGACTTATTGCTGTTTCTATTATGCTAGGTATTGTCAGAACCTTTGTGAAGTATGGCGATTTCCAAATCTCCTCTGATCGCAAACGTATCTACATTACGAAGGGTATGTTGGAACAGACCGCATTTTCAATCCTGAAAGAACGAGTACAGGCGGTGAAAATCACACAGTCTCCGATGAAAAGACTGCTAGGCTTGGCAGAAGTGGAACTAACGACAGCAGGTGGTGTGGGAGAATCCGAACAGGAAGTTAACTCGCTCTATCCTTTTTTGCCTGTGAAGCAAGCATACGATATGATCTCGGAGATTTTGCCATCCTATCAAGTTACGCAGGAGATGCAAAAGCTTCCACGAAAATCATTATGGCTGCGCATGTTGACACCAAGCTGGGTGTGGATCATTGCAACGGGGTTACTGTTTTATTTCAAACCGCCGATTCTGGGACAGGATCAGGCATGGTGGATGATTTCCGCTATTCTGTTACTGTGGATTGTCATATGCAGAATAACTGATTTTCTCCATACACGATACGTGCTGAATCAGAACTTTATCCAATTGCGAACTGGTGCATTAACCTCAACACTATACATCTCCAAGCGAGAGAAAGTCATTGAGGTACAGATCACCCGGAATCTGCTGCAACGTTGGTTTGGGGTTGCTTCGATTCAAACCGTGAATCGTGCCAAACCTGTTCTGCATCATACGCTAAACGATCTTCCGCTTGAAGCCGTAGAGGCGTTTCAGCTGTGGTATATGGAGCGGAGCCAGAACGTCCAGACCCGTTAATGTAAAGGCAAGTGCAGGAAGACTACTAAGTTAATTGTGCACTTGCCTTTTGTATTGAGAGGTCAGAAATAACCTGAAGAAGCGAAGTGTTCGCCTTTATTCCCGGATTTTCCCCTTTAAAATAGTAATCAAAAAAATCTGGGGATAACAGCGATCGGAAGGTTGTTCTGTCATCGGAGTGGCAGGTGTAAATATGCTTTAGTTCAATTGATATAACTTAGGAGGTGTTCCTTTGATTAAAATCGTATTTATGGACGTGGACGGTACGCTACTCAGTGAGAAGGATCGAAGTCTCTCTCCAAGTACAGAGGAGTCGATTCGACAATTGGTTCGTAGGGGCATACAGGTCGTGCTGGTCACTGGCAGACCGTACAATTTATGCCGAGATTTCAAGAAACTCGGGATTAATACCATAATTTCGGCTAACGGGGCATTGATCAAGAACGGTGAAGAAGTGATACATAAGTCGGTGCTTTCTGAACGAGTGGTAAGAGAATTCAGTGAATTTGCCGAGCTGAACGGCAGCAGTATTTCTTATTTTACAGAGTCATTCGAGATGAATGGTTTATGCCCAACGGATGTACGTGTCACCGATGCATTGAGAGATACGCTCGGTCTGATGGAGTACCCCTTGAGCATCAGTTCTTTGGAACAGGAAGTGTATTGCATTTGCTTATATGCTGATCAAGACGAAGTGGAGAAATTCCAATCCAGATTCCCTGCATTAAAATTCGTGAGGTTTCATCCTTACGTGTCTAACGTACTGGAAGAGAACGAAGTATCCAAATCGATAGCGGCAGGAAAAGTGCTCGCCCACCTGAAAATATCGAAAGAGGAAGCAATGGCTTTTGGCGATGGTGAAAATGATATTGATTTGCTAGAGTACGTGGGTCTTGGCATTGCGATGGGAAACGGAGGAGAACGCGTCAAACAAAGTGCCGACTATGTCACGCTGCGAGCAAGTGAGGATGGCATCACACATGCGTTGAGGAAGTTTAAAATCATAGAATAAGCAAATTTTGGAGTAATAAGGATATCCTAATTATGGGTTTTCATGTAGAATGATGGAGGATGAATTAAGCCCTAAAGCATAGGGTGTGATCGAAGGGTGACTTATGAAAAAGGTTGTCATTGTAATCTTGTCTTTTGTCGTACTTATTGGTGTATCTTCTTCAGCTTATGCCCATCCAGGTAGACTGGACAAAAATGGTGGACATAATTGTTCCGCGAAATCCAAACAAAAGGGCCTTTGCACAGGCTACCATTATCACAAAAAGAAGAAATGAAATTGAGTTTTACAAGCTAAACCCAGCCCTGGTCTAATCTATGGTTGGGTTTGCATGTTTATAATTCATGGTAGTCGCAGCTAACAGAATACAATAAACATTACGTTAGAGGTGAGTAGTATTATGGGGTTTATTGGGATCATTTGTGTAATTATTATGACGGTCACACTCATCAGTATAGAAAGTAATACGAAACGGTTAATTCAAGAGCAGGCCGAAACCAATCGGAAACTGGAGCAACTATTAAGGAAAGAACGTTTTTAAGACCAGACAGGAGGAGTATGACGATGGATCATATTAAAGCAATTATTTTTGATCTAGACAATACAATTCTCAACAGAACAAGTACCTTTGAAGGCTTCAGCCAGAGCTTGATCAACACTTATTTTGCCCATCTTGAGACTACGGATGATATTTTTAAACGAATTATTGAGCTGGATGAGGATGGTTACAAGGACAAGGATGTCTTGTTCAACGAGCTGCTCCATGAATTACCTTGGGCTGAGAATCCACCTCACGCAGAGCTTATGGAGTTCTATGGCAGAGAGTATGTGAGAAGTGCTGTTCTGATGGAGCAGGCGAGAGAAGTGGTTCAGCATCTAAGAGGAAAATATAAAACAGGTTTAATCACCAATGGTAAAACTGAGATTCAGTACGGCAAAATCGATCAACTTGGCATCCGGGATGATTTTGATCATATTATCGTTTCAGAAGAGGCTGGTGTCAAAAAGCCCGATCCTCGTATTTTCAAATTGGCATTGGATCATTTCAACCTCTCTCCCGAGCAGTGTATCTACATTGGAGATCATCCCGTCAATGATGTTGAAGGAGCGGCAAAAGTAGGCTTGAGCACGATCTGGATGAAGGTTAATCAGCCTTGGCAGGACAGCATTACAACCAAACCATTGCATGCTATTGAGCATCTTGGTGAATTAAAAGGCCTGCTCTAAGTGGAGATCGTCAGATTAGATTCAAACAACACAACATTACATAACAGAACAGTGAGGAAGGTGCACATGGAGATCAGACAAATGGCTACCGCATTTTTGAGTAATGGCAACGACATGTTAATGATGAAGAAGGCAGGCAGCAGGCTGTTTGATTTTGAGTTCTGGGGTGGTATTGGCGGGCATCTGGAGCACGGCGAGCTTAATTCACCAATGACCGCCAGTTACCGGGAGATTGAAGAAGAGACGGGGTTCAAGCAAGCGGAAATTGAAAATTTCCGTCTTCGATATGTTTTGATGCAGTATAGCGACGGTGAAGTTCGGCAGCAGTTTGTATATTTTGGTGAGACGACACATCGAGCCTTTATTCCATCAGATGAAGGGGATTTATTTTGGATTCCTTTGGATGAACTGCTGGATTTACATACATCCATTCTGATTAAAGCTGCGATCCGGCACTTTTTGCAGAATCAGGAGACCGACGAGATATGGATCGGGAATGTCCTGAATGGAGAAGGGGCAACGGCTAAACCAAGGGTAGAATGGAGTATTATGCAAGATACGATATCCTTTGAACCCGTTGTGTAATGTTAGACGTCTTGACCGGGAAAGGGACATATCTCTGATCGAAAAAGCTATACGTTTAACGTCTGTAGGCGACTGTTATAAAGAGCGAGGATATTAACCATCCCCGCTCTTTTTTAATACCTCGTATTGAATATAAATTCTCTTTTTGGAATGATGATGGATATGAATATCCAAACTTCAACAGGTGGGTCTTGGAGCAGCAGTGATCATCCATTATTCAATTCGGTTTATTTAATGAAAATTAAGCTGTGATGATTCGATCTTTCGTGCGTCTTCTCCGATTCTCAATGGCTTCCTCATAATCTCTGACCAACCTGTCAAAAATGTGATCCCACGAACGCTGTTCAGCAAGTTTTCGGCCTTCAAGACCCATATTCCTCAGTTGATCCATATGATCTCCCCAGAGGCATATCTCCCGAATCAATGCATCCGCATGGCCTGGCTTGAACAGAACACCGCTTCGATGATGTGTGACCAAGTCTTTTACACCGCCACCATTCGCAGCGAGAACCGGCAATCCCGAAGCCATCGCTTCCAGCACCACATTGCCAAATGTTTCTGTTGAGGAAGGAAACACAAAGATATTTGCCGAAGCATACATAGCAGCAAGCTCTTCACCATGCAGATACCCTGTAAAGGTGACATTGGGTGGGGATTGCATACGCATTTTGGGGAGCAATGGACCATCGCCTACAATGATCCAGTGTACACGGGCTTGCATATGTTCTGGCAACTGCTGCATGGCAAGGGTGAGGGTGGCGATATCTTTTTCCGGGGCAATTCGTCCAACGTAGAGTAGAATTAGAGGAGCGGTTATATTGTAGCGAGTACGGATATCGGAACTTCGTTTATCAGGTGAATACAGGCTGCAATCGATCCCGCGGGACCATAACTTCAGACGTTGAATACCTTTTGATTGCAATGAGTTTAAGGTCTCCTGAGACGGTGTCAATGTTGCATCACAGGCCCGGTGGAACCATTGGATATACTTCCAGTAAAGAGGAATGACGCTTTTCAACTTGTAGTATTCGAGGTACCGATCGAAGTGAGTATGGTAGGAGATGACATGTGGAAGCTGATACTTGAGCGCATATCTGAGACCGAAAAGACCCATATTGAACGGAGTGGCGATATGCAGCAGATCTGGCTGAAAGGTCTTTAGCTCCCGATGGATGGATGCTCGATTAGGTAAGGCGATACGACATTCCGGGTAGAGGAAAAAGGGGATGTTGGTAACCGAACGGACTGGAGCGGCATCGTTGCCTTCAATAACAGACTGCGGTGTGAATAACAGATGCTCAATTCCTTTGCGGTTCAAGTGATTACTCAAGCGGTGCAGCGTACCGGCAACACCATTGGTTTCCGGAACATAGGTGTCGGTGAACAAGGCCAGGCGCATCATAACCCCTCCCAAGACTCTTGATGAGAAGATCATAACAGCGGATCATTTTCCAAAGGTCAAGTGAAGGTTAACTTTATCCATATTCCGTGTAAAGTGTGCGGGGAAGTGATCTGGTGCAAACTTACATCGGATAAACTTATATAACATATTCTGCTATGATGTATAGGCGTTTCGTTTTAGTGGACCTGTGTGAAATCATTCGTCCAACTTATATAGATAGAGAGATACAGGAGGCAGAGAGATGAACAAATTGCAGGAAGAATTGCAGCAATTATTACCCTTGGATCAGTTTGACAGCATGTCAGGTGAGGAAGTGGTGGGGAGTGTTGCGATGGATCTGTATCGCGCGGAATTTGCGACCATTCGGGAGTGTGGACCTGAACTTCCACAGGTATTGCGAGATACCATCCTGATCATAGATCTGGATACAGAGCTATCCATGAGCGGCATTACTGGTTTTCTTGAAAATTTGAGTGGGCGTTTTCTGGGTGAAACGACGGAAGCGATGCAGCGCATAGGCAATGATGCTGATGCAGAGATTCTGAAGAACATCCAGCATATGTTATCCGAAAGTGGTGTAACACCTGAGCAGTTAAGAGAAAATGTGAATGCACTCTCCGAACAGGATGTAACGACGACCCTGAATACGCATGGACAGCAGATCCTTGAGGTTTTGCAACGGGTTGAGCTGGAAGCGGGTAATTTAAGCATGCAATCGGATAATGAAGAGGTATTTGAACTCCTTTATCAATATGTGGATACGAACAAAGATCGCCTGAAACAGGAGTTGGAGCACCTCTTGTCTAATTCAATCTGACACGCAGGAGGACTTCACTATGATTGTGATGATTAATGGGGCATTTGGCTCGGGTAAAACCTCTGCTGCAACCAAGCTGCAGCCGTTAATTCCGAACAGCATGATCTACGATCCAGAAGAGATTGGATACATGTTAAGAAACGTGATTGTGGATGACGTCCGAATGGATGTGGAGAAAACGGACGATTTTCAGGATATGGAGCTGTGGAAAGTCCTTACCGTGAAAGTCGCCCGTGAAATCAGGCAGAAGTATAACAAACATCTGATTGTTCCAATGACCATCTACAAGTCAGAGCAGTTCAGTTACATCCATCGGGGTCTGAAAGAGCTAGATACTGACCTTTTTCATTTTACCCTGATGACATCCATGGAAACATTACATGAGAGATTGTTGAAGCGCGGGGATAAGCCTGATGGATGGACTTTTCAACAAGCGATTAAGTGTGTCGAAGCATTCCATGGAGCACGCTTTGAAGAGCACATTCAGACGGATGGCCAAACGACAGATGATGTAGTGAATTTTATAACTTCCAAAGTGTTGTCAAACCGTAAATGAGGAGGCAAAATGATGACTATCAACAAACGATTAGGTATGGAGTCCCTGTTGGTAACTTTGCTATTCACACTGGGTTTTATGGCTTGGAATGTCATTCAAGGCATGTTAATGACGCTGAATCATACACCTGAAATGATGAACACTGATTCATCTACCAGCACGTTGCAGTCCAAGGTTGATTTTGGCTCCATTGCCCGTTGGGATACTACTTCGATTCTGGTCGCTGCTGTTGGATTTCTCTTGCTTGCTGCTGCATACTACGGACTTCGATCGGGGATACAGCGCTGGACACAGCGTTTCTGATTGTTTATTAAAAGAAGAACATATTCAAAAAACAGTTCTACACCAATGAAAGTTGGTAGGAGAACTGTTTTTTGTTTTTGGGTCTATTTTTAATAGATTATAGATGCTTGGAGATGACCTCTTCCAGACCTTGGGCAACCGAATGCGCACCCCGTGCAAGGTGTCTCTCGTAGAGATGCAGTCGGACAAAGCTCTCATCCGTCCCCATCGCCTCCGAGAAAATGCCACCGAGTCCACGTGCGCGGCGGTCGATCTGAAGCAACAGTTCCAGTGAATCTCCCATTGGGTAAAACAATACTTCCAGCTCATCCAAATAACCACGGAATTTGCTCGTTGGCACGAATTCAAATTCCTGTACAAATGGAAGATTGCCACCAAGCTTTGGAGCATAGTCATTGGTCACTTCACTCAGCTTGAAACCAAGGAGATCAATCGCATCAAGCACAGTATTCATATCTTTTGTAGGAACTACATGGAGTCTGTCCCGGTCTGAGGGGTCCATGGCGCTCGAGATATCGAGGCCCGTTTCAACCCATACCTCTGCACGATGCAGTGTAATTGGGAGATTTTCAGGTAGATCAAAGGAGAAGGATTTCTCCAGTTTGGCGCCAGGCTGTAAAATAAAACCTTCTGTAAGCAAGTATTTGGCTACAACGGCAGTTTCATTTACTTTTCGATCATTGTGCTCCCGTATGTAATGGGTTTTGATCGTAAGGTAGATTCGGTCTACATTCTGTTCCACGTCTCCACCCTCGATGTACACGATCCCAGAGATGATTCCTCCAGGCGTAACCTCAGGTGTATGTAATTCTGTATTTACTTTGGCTGCTCCAACACCTACACTGGCTAACATTTTCTTAAAAAAAGACATTCATTCAACCTCCACATCCTATTGGTTTATCCAAGTGGCAAAATACGACTTCGAGCATAATACGGCGCCTACGAGAGAAGCGTTTCAAATTTTAACAAGCACAAGATGAGGATAGATAAAACTCTTAAGTGAGAAAAAAGTTAACCTATGGACAGGAAAATCGACTTGTCTGTGTCGAATGTTGTTTAATATGGGATTTTCTTCTGGGGGGGATATCTATTGGGCATGGAATGGTATGACATGATCGGACAACGTAACGGAGGATACAAAGGCAGATCGGTATTTACCTGGGAGGGCAATTCAGCAGAAGATGTATTTGAAGCGCGCTTGATACAGTTGCTACCTCAGCATAAATCTGTGCTTGATGTAGGTTGTGGTCATGGTGAATTCACATTAAAAATGTCGGCATATACCGATCATATTACGGGTTTTGACAACTCGAAGGAGCTACTGCGTATCGCTCAGGCTGGGCTTGTGGCCGGTGACGTTGGCAATGTTGAATTTGTCTACGCTACAACCAAAACAGAGTTGCCCTTCGAAGACGAACAGTTCGACCTGATCTATGACCGCAGAGGACCTACGTCCATTATTGAACATGGGAGATTGCTGCGAAAGGGTGGCGTGATCTTTGGCATTCATACCGATGTAAGCAAGGTACGAGAAAGGCTGCATACAAATCAGTATGAAAACATTGAAATTGAGGAATTCAACGAGGCCCTAATGGTCTTCCCTGATGAAAAAGAGTTCGCTATCTTTCTTTCCGATATCCCTGGCAACCCGGATTACACACAGCCTGAGTACCATGAGCAGCTTCAAGTTAAGCTGAAGGAAATTCAGATTGAGGGGAGACTTGCTGTGCGTGAGCACAAATATATCTGGAAGGCCGTAAGGCGTTAAAGAAAGATTATAAAATATGAATGCCTGACTTCGTATTTCAGATCTGGAGGTTGTGTTTTGGATAGAGAAACTTTAGAACAAAATTTAGGACCAGATAATGTGAATACCAGCTTCGAGCAGATGGCTAACGGGGAACGGAAATACAAGATGGTTTCAGAAGATGGCAGTTATTATTGCAGAACGGTAGCTTCATCTCAGGGAGCATGGCAAAATAGCCATTTCCATAACCATATAACCGAGTTCTATGTTGTGCAGTCTGGTTGGATCGCTTATGCAAATTTTACGAATGATCAGACGCTTGAAATCAGAGTTATGGGCGAAGGAAATCACATCATTGTGCAACCAGGAGTACACCATAATTTATATATGTCAGCTAATAGCGTTATCCATACGATTAAATATGGTTTGAATACAGATAGTGATTGGTCTGCTTCTCCGGAACTGGACAGCGTTACACAGAAGCTAATGGAGAGTGAATTAATTCAGACTTACGCTTAACCAGCTTGGGGGTTAAAAACATGCGAAAAAGTACGATATTTTGGCTAACTGGTATTGCAATTATTATTGTAGCAGTGTTTCTTGTATATAATAATCTGGCTCCAAGCATTACAGCGCAGGATGTTAACATGAAGGGCACGATTCGGCAGACAGCTACGGATGAATACGAGGTGCAATTAACCATTACACGTACAAAAGAAGATAAGGGTCAGCACACCATATATCCCCTTGTAGCTGGCTGGGGTTCAATATCTTTTGATGACAAACAGGACAACCGATTTATTCGACCTACTTCCGTCGGCAGCACAGGTGCAATGGAAGAGATTCTTCGTCAAGTGTTACAGAGGCAGTCATCAACAGCGATTACTGAATTTGCAGGGTTCTCCATACCTGATGCGGTGGGCACGTACAAGGTGCGTTTTACTATTCATCCTTTGGGTGAGGAGGCAGAACTGATTCGGCAACCGATGATCTATTATGTTCATCAGGAAAAATTACTGGGCAAAGACCTGAGCTGGGTCTCAGGAGAGCCTCTGGAGATCATTAAGGAGTATGCAGAGTGATGCTAATCTATCAATCGAATGAGATTACGGTACGTTTACTGGATGAAAAGGATGAACAGCTCCTTGTTCAATGGTTGTCTGACCCAGTAGTACTTCAATATTACGAAGGCCGTGATCAGCCGCATGATCTGAACTTGGTCAGAGAGCACTTTTATAGACAAGAGGATACGGCACATCGTTGTATGGTTGAACACGAAGGTAAACCGATCGGCTATATCCAGTTCTATGAACTGGAGGAGGAAGAACGGAATGAGTATGGTTATGGAGATACAGATGAAATCATCTATGGAACAGATCAGTTTATTGGAGAAACTGATTACTGGAACCGCGCTATTGGCACACAACTAGTACAATCCATGATGACCTATCTGGTCAATGATAAACAAGCTCGGAAAGTGGTCATGGACCCGCAATCCTGGAACGAACGAGCCATATCCTGTTACGAGAAGTGTGGATTCAGGAAGGTCAGACTGTTACCAGAACATGAACTGCATGAAGGGCAGATGAGAGACTGCTGGCTGATGGAGTATACCCCATAGGCAGTACGCGGTGCTATATAAACCATTTAACCAAGGAGGAATGATCGATGGATTTGAGATACCCGATTGGATCATTTGAACATACAGGCGAGGTTACATCAGAGCAGCGGAAGCAGTGGATTCAGGATATTGCGGAGTTGCCGGAGCGCGCCCGCGAAGCGGTCAAAGGATTGAGTGAAGACCAATTGAGATTACCCTACCGGGAAGGTGGCTGGATGCTCAAACAGGTCATACACCATATGGCAGATAGCCATATGAATAGCATGGTTCGTTTCAAGCTGGCACTGACGGAGGATAACCCCACGATAAGACCATATTACGAGGAGCGATGGGCTGAACTGAGTGATTCGCGGGAGCTGGATGTCGAGTTTTCCCTGCAAATCCTGGATGCGCTGCATCGACGTTGGGTAGCGCTACTGAACACATTAACAGATGTAGACTATGCCAAAACCTTTTATCATCCCGCTTCCAAAGAAACGACCAGACTGGACTACAATTTGGGCGTATATGCATGGCATGGCAGACACCACGTTGCCCATATTACCTCGCTTAGAAGCAGGTTGAGAATCTAGTGGTGAAATATGTGAGGTGTGATTTCGATGATAGAGAAACAGTGGCTGGATCTCAGTGAATATCATGAATTGGAACAAGAGATTCAGTATGTCATCATGGTTACTCAGTTTCAGGAGAAATACGTCATTATTCATAATCTTAAACGCAGAGGCTGGGAATTCCCAGGAGGTAATCGTGAACCCGACGAGTCAGTTCTTAGGGCTGCAGAAAGAGAACTGTACGAAGAGACGGGAGCATTGAGGTTCATGCTAGAACCTTTCGGAATTTACCAAATGAATGGAACGTTTGGTATGGTTTATTATGCGAATATTACGAAATTCCGTGCTCTATCGCTGGAACCTAACTCCGAAATAGGTGCAATGAAAATGGTAGATAAACTACCAGAGGGCATGAATTTTGGTGATATGTTTTATTCTTTTTTGCATCGATGGAGGATATATTCTGCCAAAGGGACACAAGAACACTTTGTGGATCTGACTCTTTGTGAAAATAACATTTAAATATCTAATAATATTAAGGAGATTATATCGATGAATATACATATCAGACTATTAAATGAAGGCGATCCGGTCGTAATTTCGCAGGCGTTTCAGGAACAGGGTTGGGCGAAATCGGCGGAGCAGTACATTCAATATCTTGCAGAACAGCAGAATGGTGAGCGGGTGACTTTGGTAGCGGAATTGGATGGAGCTTTTGCCGGTTACGTGAATGTATTGTGGAATTCGTATTACCCTTCGTTCAGGGAACAGGGTATTCCGGAAATTAATGATTTCAATGTGCTGATCAAGTATCAGCGTCAGGGAATTGGATCACGTTTGATGGACCGGGCAGAAGAAGTCATTCATGAGCGAACCGAAACTGCCGGGATTGGTGTTGGGGTGTTCTCCGATTATGGCAAAGCTCAAATTCTATATGCCCGTCGTGGATATATACCAGATGGACAGGGCATTCACAAGCATGACCGTTATCTAAAGTGGGGCGATGAAACGATCATCGACGACGATGTAGTGCTCTATTTAACGAAGAAGTTAAGCTGATCGAATTCTGAATAAAAAGGATTATAACGCTGTTGAGAGGACAGGGAATTACTTTCTTCTAAACAGCGTTTTTTTACATATAATCAGACTGTTTTCGGCTCGAATCTTACAAGAAAAATAGAGTTGGATTGGGTGAAAATGTTATAATAGAGGGTAGTTGATTTAGCGTATAAACCGTGATGAAGCGGGCAAATGGTGAGCACAGAGATCGAAACATAAGAGGGAATATGAAGGATAATTTATATGAATTTGAGGAGGAATGTGGTTATGGAGAAGACGATTAAAAATGTCCAGGATCTATATGACATGCTTGACTCAGAATTCAGATCAGCGAAGCAATTTTGGGAACCTTTTTACGAGGATCGAGACCGGCCGATTCCCTTTTTTTCAAACAAACCGGATGAAAATCTGGTAGCACATGTAAACTCAGGAATATTACCTGGGGGCAAAGCATTGGAGCTCGGTTGTGGCCCGGGAAGAAATGCAATATATCTAACACGTCAGGGTTATAAAGTAGATGCTTATGATCTTTCAGAGACAGCCATTGCCTGGGCCAAGGAAAGAGCTGTGGAGGAACAGCTTGAAGTGAATTTCGAATGTAAATCAGCATTAGAACTCACGCCACATGAAGAGTACGATCTCGTCTATGATTCGGGCTGTCTTCACCATCTGCTGCCACATCAGCGAATTCCCTACATACAGAAGATTCAGAACGGACTTAAACCTGGAGGGTATTTTGGAATGACCTGCTTTGCTCCAGGATTTGGCGGTCAGGGTGGACCGGAGAGCGTTATGGACGATTGGGAGGTATACCGTGAGAAGTCGATGAAAGGTGGTCTGGCTTTTACGGAAGAAAAGCTTCGCTATTTGCTGGAAGATCCTTTTGAATGCGTGGAGCTGCGACCGATGAAGGCGATGGATCAGGATGAAGATTGTTTTGGCTTGCCCATCCTATGGGTGACATTGTGGAGAAAACCAAACGTGTAGTCATAGAGGAAGGGTCATAGATTTGACGTGTTTAACCAATATTGCACAGAGCGAGAGAAAGGCGGGGAGAATATGGGACAAAGGTATTTTATCATTACAGGTACATCCAAAGGAATCGGCAAACAGCTTGCGGAATTGTTATTGGAAAAGGGAGATCACGTCTACGGTATTGCACGCGGAACGTCTGACTTGGAGGAAGCTTACGAGCGTTACCAGCATGTTCAGTTTGATCTGGCAGATATTCATAGCATCGACGATCTTGTCTCAGGCATATTAGAACAGATTCCACTGCAAGAAGTTGAATTCATCGGGCTCATTAACAATGCAGCGATGCTGGAACCGTTGAAATCGATAGATCGGTGCAGTGCAGAGGAGATCAGTCTTAATCTGAACATCAGTTTGGCAGCGCCTATGATTCTGACTTCATCTTTTATACAACATACCAACCACCTGACCACACGCAGAAAAATAGTCAATGTATCGTCCGGGTCAGGCAGTTATCCGGCACCTTCAATGGCATCTTACTGTACCTCCAAAGCTGGAATAAACATGTTCACCCAATGCGTAGCGATGGAACAATCCGGGCAACCCAATTCCGTTGAAGTGATTGCATTCGATCCAGGGATGGTAGATACTGAGCTACAGGTTGTGGCAAGAGGCAAAAGTGCAGAAGAATTTGCACTGTCTGAGGTATTCGGTCAGGTCTATGAAGCAGGCCAATTAAGATCGCCACAAGATGTCGCAAAGCAATTGATCGAACGGATGGAAGAAATCAGTGATCCAAGCAAGGTCCTCCATACTATGGAGGGATAACAGATTAAAAGTTATAAACGTTTAGATTCATCTAAATTGGTAAGAGACTATGGATTTTACTTTGCCTCGACAATTTGTATTGTTCTATGTAATAGCGGCAGGAGTGGAAGAGACGGAATCGATTCTGAAGAAGCGGTAGCGTTCGCCTTTGTCACCTAATTTCTACATTTAATAAATCTAATAAAGGAAATTTGGGGACAACTGCGATCGGAAGAACGATCCGTATCTGGAACGGTCCCTCGTAGATTGTCAAACAATATGCTTCGGGCAATGCCCAAGAAGAACAGAAACGTGGTGAAAGTATATGTTTAAAATTATGCTCATTGAAGACGATGAATCGTTATTCAGTGAAATCAAAGAACGGTTATCCCAGTGGTCGTATGACGTGTATGGCGTGCAGGATTTTGGCAAAGTGATGCAGGAATACAGTGCCATTCAGCCACAGCTGGTCATCATTGATATTCAGCTTCCCCAGTATGACGGATTTCATTGGTGTCGCATGATCCGAGCCCATTCCAATGTACCGATTATCTTTCTGTCCTCACGTGATCATCCTACGGATATGGTCATGTCGATGCATCTGGGCGCAGATGATTTTATCCAGAAGCCCTTCCATTTCGATGTGCTGATTGCCAAGATCCAAGCGACCCTGCGTAGGGTGTATAACTACAATACAGAGCGGATTGAGCTGCGCACATGGCGTGGGGCTACCATTGAATATGTGAAAAATACACTTACCCATAACAATGAATCTGTCCTTTTGACCAAAAATGAAATGTTCATTCTCAAAGTGCTAGTGGAGCACAAAAATCAGATTGTGACCCGGGAAGACCTGATTCGCAGCTTATGGGATCATGAACATTTTGTGAGTGATAACACGCTGACAGTCAACGTCAATCGCCTTCGTAAGAAGCTAGAGCCGCTAGAACTCGATAGCTATATCGAAACGAAAGTAGGTCAGGGCTATATGGCAACAGAAGAGGCGGAAGTATGATTCGCAAATACATACGGGAAAAGCTCAGCTGGCTAGTGTTACTTATAAGCATGCAGCTCATCATTTTATTTGTAGCCTATATCGACACGTCCATTCCATTCCGATCTGTAGCGTATATCGTCGTGCTGAATGTGGTGGTATGCATTGTGTTTATCTGGGCGAGATATCCAAGAGAGACTCGTTTCTACAAAAGATTAACTGCCTGGGATCACACCTATGATCCAGGGGATTTAGATATCGTTGAAAGCCCTTATGAACGGATTGTGCACGATGCTGTCACTTCCCAGACCGAACGTTATCGGAAGGAGTCCTCAGCTCATTTTATTTTGCTGGAGCAAGAAAAGGATGAGATGCTGTCCTGGATTCATGAGGTGAAGACGCCCTTAACCGCGCTACAATTAATGATTGAGCGAATGCCGGATGACAAGCTGCAGGGTCAGATGACGTATGAATGGCTGCGAATTCACCAACTTCTCGATCAGCAGCTTCACCAGAAGCGTATTCCATTTATGCATAATGATTTGTTTGTGGAAGAAACAGAGCTTGAACCGATTTTGAATGGCGAGATTAGAGCTTTGAAGTCGTGGTGTATATCCAAACGGATTGGCTTCGACGTGTCATTAGATGTGACAAAGGTGCTGACAGACAGCAAATGGTTAGGTTTTATCATACGGCAGCTGCTTAGTAATGCCGTGAAATACAGCCATTCCTCTGACATTGTCATTGAAAGCAAGGAACAGGATGGGCACATCATATTGACCATTCAGGATTATGGAAGAGGGATCGAAGCGCAGGATTTACCACGTATCTTTGATAAAGGCTTCACTTCAACTCAGGGTAGACTGGAAGGAACGGCAACGGGAATGGGCTTGTATTTGACCCGACAGGTGGCACAAGCACTTCGTATAGACGTTAAAGTACAGTCTGCTCCCGTAGAGGGCACTAGTGTCAAACTAACCTTCCCGAGAAAAAATGACATGATCCACCTAGCAGGCGTGTGACAACATTGTCACATGCTTTTTGGTTTTGTTCGGTGAATCGCACGATAAATCGGAGTATCCCGCCTATGATGGAGATATACCAAAGAGGAGTGAGTGGGATATGTGGATACTGGAAGCCAAAAAAATTCATAAAGTCTATGGCAACAAATTAAATAAACAGGAAGTCCTCAAGGGGATTGATCTGGGGGTAAGCAAGGGAGAGTTTGTTGGCATTATGGGACCTTCCGGCTCAGGGAAAACGACATTGCTCAATGTCCTTTCCTCGATTGATCGGGTAAGTCAGGGCACGATTGAAATCGAAGGCCAGGAGTTTACCGGCATGAAGGAGAAACGGCTGGCTGAGTTCCGCAAAGACTATCTCGGATTTATTTTTCAGGATTATAATCTGCTGGATACCCTCACCGTGAAGGAAAATGTATTGCTGCCGCTCTCGATTACGAGTATTCCGAAGCAGGAGGCACACCTGAAGTTCGAACAAATCGCTCGTGAACTGGGCATATACGAATTGAAAGACAAATATCCGTCCGAAATTTCGGGTGGACAAAAGCAGCGGACGTCGGCTGCGCGTGCGTTTGTGCATGATCCGAGCATTATTTTCGCTGACGAGCCGACAGGTGCACTCGATTCCAAATCGGCTTCGGACCTGCTTGGCAAAATGGGTGATATGAACAGGAAACATCAGGCTACGATTATTATGGTTACACATGATCCGTTTGCCGCAAGTTATTGCAGCAGGGTGATTTTCATTCGGGACGGTCAGATCTACACTCAATTAAATAAAGGAGACGAGTCCCGGCAATCCTTCTTCAACGATATTATCAAAACTCAGGGCGTATTGGGTGGTGTGCAGCCATGAGTCTGAACTACATCATTTTTCGCAATCTGAGGAAAAACCTGAAGAATTATTATCTTTACGTCTTCGCCCTGATCTTTAGTGTGGCGCTGTATTTTTCCTTTGTGACATTGCAGTATGATCCCTCCATGAATGAGGTTGCTGAATCAACGAAAGGGGCTGCCGCGATAGGGGCCTCGTCCGTGTTACTGATTGTCATTGTGGGCATTTTTCTGCTCTATGCCAATACAATCTTTATCAAGCGACGCAGTAAGGAGATCGGTTTGTTTCAGCTAATCGGACTGACGAAAGGGAGAATATTTGGCATCTTGAGTGCGGAAAATTGTATTCTCTACTTTGGTTCTATGGTAATCGGTATTCTAATCGGGTTTCTGGGTTCCAAGCTGATATTAATGATTTTGTTCAAAATTATTGGCGTTGATGCGATAACAAAACTATACTTCTCACCGATGGCGCTGTTGCAAACGCTGATTGTCTTTGCGGTCATGTACTTGCTCATCATGCTGATGAATTACCTGTTTATCCGAGCACAGAGCATCCTATCGCTCTTCCGAGTATCTTCTACAACGGAGCAGCAGGTACAGAAGTTATCTGTGGGGCAGATTCTGATGGGTATCTTGGGTATTGCTCTCATCGTGTTCGGTTACATCTTGTCTGCACGGCTGTTCAGCGTCGAGAAATTGGATATGCAGCAGTTAATGTACACCATGATTTTGATTTTGTTCTCGGTTATTCTGGGGACATATCTGTTCTATAAAGGTTCCGTCAGTTTTCTCTTTAATCTGATTCGCAAAAGTAAAAAAGGCTATCTCTCCATTAATGAGGTATTGTCGTTATCCTCCATCATGTTTCGCATGAGGTCGAATGCCTTGCTACTGACCATTATTACTACCGTATCTGCACTCGCCATAGGTTTGTTGTCGCTCAGTTACATTTCCTATTATTCGGCAGAGGCACAAGCCAAGGAAAGCCTGCCGGAGGATTTCTCTTTTGCTCAGGCGAATGTAAAGGATCGTTTTGTAGCTGAGCTGGATAACAAACAAATTCCGTATGAAGAAAAGCACAGACAACCTTTATATATTGAGATTGATGCATCGAAGGTCATGAATGACTCCCTGTCGGAAGATCGATTGTTCAGCAGTGTGTTAAGTGACAGCATGGTGGATAACATCGACCTGAAACCAGGCGAAGTTATTTTCATGGGATATGGCAATGTGATTCAGCAATTCTTTTCTATTAAGGATGAAGGTCCCATTGTTCTTCACGGGTTGAAGAAAACGATTGACCAGCAGCTAATCGGAACCACGAAACAGGGCGTGCTTCCCGTATACTATAACCAAGGCACGCCCGTGACGGTTGTGGATGAATTGGTTTATGCAGAGCTTGCGCAGGATCTTGATCCAAAACTTCAAAAAGGGCAAGCGACCGATTATTACGGTGTGCAAATTACAGATTCGAGGCAAGACGAGAATGCATATGCTATTTTTGCAGATCTGCAATTGAAGGCCCCAAGCTTCTCCCAGATCGAGTTCAGAAATAATCAACGTACCAGTATGGGCCTGATTATGTTCATTGTTGGTTTCCTGGGACTCACCTTCTTGATTACATCCGGGTGTATCCTCTATTTCAAACAAATGAATGAGAGCGAAGAAGAGAAATCAAACTATACGATTCTGCGCAAACTCGGGTTTACGCAAAGCAATCTGTTACGCGGAATTCAGTTCAAGCAGTTGTTTAATTTCGGCATTCCCCTTGTTGTGGGACTGAGCCATAGTTATTTTGCCGTGAAATCAGGCTGGTTTTTCTTCGGTACAGAACTTGCCACACCGACTGTAATCGTCATGATAGTGTATACGTTGTTGTATTCCATCTTCGGCCTGTTGTCCATATGGTATTACAAACGAGTGATTAAGGAATCATTGTAGACCAGAGGATGAGGAACAGAGGAATACATTAAAAAATTCCGAAGAAGGGCAACTGTATGATATACAGTCTGCCCTTTCTTTTTTTGTGAAAAAAAGGAGGATGGCGCAAGGGTGGAGAAATCACAACATATTGGAGTGAAGTAGAGGGAGGTTTTCCATGAACCTGGCTAACAAGATTACCCTGGCAAGAATGACATTGATTCCTTTATTTATGTTGTGCTTCATCCCGTTGCCATCATGGATACAGGAGTCGAGTGAACTTATTCGTTTTTTGGATCAGCATGGTCTGGTGATTGGCGTTATTATTTTTGCACTGGCTGCGGGTACGGATAAGCTGGATGGGTATGTGGCGCGAAAATATAATCAGATCACCAATCTGGGGAAATTGCTTGATCCCCTGGCAGATAAACTCTTGATTTCGGTTGCACTGATTATGATGGTTCAGGAGAATCTGATCGGTTCATGGATTGCTGTGATCATCATTGGACGTGAAATTGTCATTACAGCACTGCGTATGATTGCGAGTGAACAGGGAATTGCCTTGGCTGCTGATCGATATGGCAAAATCAAAATGGTGCTGCAGGTGGCAGCCATCATCGCTGTATTATTGAATAATTTTCCGTTCAGTTTGCTGACAGATGTGCGGGTTGATATGATTTTATTATGGCTGGCGGCAGGAGTTACGCTGTTCTCAGGATTGAACTATATCTTAGTAAATTATAGACTACTGAAATAAAGAACCCCTGCGAAACCTAACGGAAAGAAGGAAATAATCTCATGTTATCGATTCATAAGGCGGATTACCAACATAAATCAACTTTGCGTAATCTGATGGAGTTGTACAAATATGATTTTAGTGAGTATGACCCGGAAGATGTTAACGAAAACGGGTTATATGAATATGTGTACCTGGACCATTATTGGACAGAAGCGGGCAGATATCCTTTTTTGTTTCGGGTAGAAGGACAATTGGCGGGATTCGCACTGATTCGTGAAATCGAGAGTGAACAGGGAACGAGTATATACGCTATGGCAGAGTTTTTTGTAATGAAAAAATACAGAAAGCTGGGAATGGGTGCGCAAGCGGCCATCCATGTGTTCAACCTTTTCCCTGGGACATGGAAAGTAGCGGAGATGGAGACGAATGAGCCTGCTCAGATTTTCTGGCGTAAGGTCATCGCACGCTATACCGATAATAAATACCAAGAGGTTAGAGAGCCTGACTGGGAAGGTCCTATTCAGATGTTTACCACGAAGTAATGACGAGAAGGAGGAGAAGAGGATGTCCCAAATAAACATCAATCCAAGTACTTCAGAGGATTCAGAGTATGTTCGTCAGCAACTTATCGCATTTAATGCTGCGCATGTGAGCGAGGAATTAAGGCATCGTTACGAAGAACTGAATTTCAATATCAAAAATGAGACCGGCGAGATAGTTGCAGGTGTGCTTAGTACACTTTGCTGGAACTGGCTGGAAGTTGATATTCTTTGGGTGGATTCTGAACAACGGCATCGGGGATATGGTTCTCAGTTGTTGCTTGAAGTTGAGCGAATTGCGCGAGAGAAATCCTGTGACTTCATCCAATTGAACACATTCTCATATCAAGCACCGGAATTTTACAAGAAGCATAGCTACCAATTGATCACAACGATCGAGAATGCACCGACCGGACACAGTCATTATTATTTTAAGAAGGACCTAACGTAAGACAGCGTATGTGAAATAGGGCAAAATCAGGAGGGTTATTATGGTTACCATTAAAGCAATCGAACTTGAGGATTTACCGGCGCTAAGCCAATTATACAACGAATTGATGGGTACACCGACTAATGAACAACAGATGCAGAAGATGTTTCATTATATCCAGCAAAATGGGCACTACCATGTACTCGGTGCATTTTACGACGGCGAACTGGCCGGATCGGTTATGGGTATTGAATGTATGGATCTGGCGGGTCAGTGCAATCCCTTCATGGTTGTGGAGAATGTGATTGTATCCGATCGGGTACGCAGACAGGGAATTGGTCAGAAGCTTATGCTTCAGATTGAGCACATTGCGAGAGATCTTGGATGTGAATACATGATTCTGGTGTCTGGCGATCAGCGCAAAGAGGCTCATATTTTCTATGAAAAGCTGGGCTTTGAAGATGAGAAAGTTCAGGGTTACCGGAAGCATTTTAATTAATCAATATATCACGGAAAATGTCTAATAGGTAGAAGGACTACTTAAGGAGCAGGGCGAATAAGGCATAGTCTCGAAATAAATGAACTGATATGAGGGAGGCACTCTCGTGTTCAAAAAATGGGCTAATGTTTTGATGATTCTGAGTTTGGTATTCGCTGTATGTTCCCCAACATCCTATGCCGCTGCCAAGACGGTTAAAGTGACCGTGACGCTTGTCAGTGCAGAACTGGTGGAGAACAATTCCGTTGGTAATGAATGGGCCATAGGGGCAAGTGTGAACGGCAAGAGCCTGGAGGAGGGTTCGTCGGTCACGTTGAATCTGAAACCTACAGATACGCTGAAATTACAAGCGAATGCCGAAGAGCAGGACAAAATCCCTGATCTGGGGAGCAAAAGTATGAACGTTAAGGTTTCCTCCATTACCAAATCAATTAACAAGACCCTATCCGTAGTTGTGACGGAGAACAGAGGGCGTTATTCGGGTAACACAGCGACGTGGGAGTTCAAGTTTAAGATCAGTAAGAAATAAAATAGGGACTGATCATGTAAAAGAGAGCCTAGCTCTCTTTTTTTACTTTATACGGATATCTTTGAGCTGAAGGAATGTATAGTTTCGGGAAGGGTCCCTCTTTGGTAAAATAAAGAAAGTTGTGGGCAGGGACTTATATGTTTCAATGTACATATTTAATTGTAAGTTTTAATGAAGACAAAAGGAGGTTAACCAGATCATGCGTATCGTAGATAACATTAAAGTCTGGGGGGAGCCGCTGGAGAATGCGGTAAGTCAGGCGGTGACTTGCTCGCAGTATGGAGATGTACTGGGCGTGGCTCTAATGGCAGACCATCACAAAGGATATTCACAGCCCATCGGGGGCGTAGTTGCCTACCGGAACATGATCAGTCCGTCAGGGGTTGGATATGATATTGCCTGCGGTAACAAGGCAGTGCGCACCAACCTGATGTGGGATGATATACGGGATCAGATTGCTGTGATTATGGATGATATTAATGCGACCATATCCTTTGGTGTAGGACGCAACAATCCCAACCCTGTGGAGCATGAGCTGTTCGACGATGCCAGCTGGAAGCTGTTTGATTCCATTGAGCATGGGCTACAGCACAAGTTGAAGACACTCGCGCGCAACCAGCTCGGGACTGTGGGCAGTGGTAATCATTTTGTTGATATTTTTGTGGAAGAGGCGACGGGTAAAGTATGGATTGCAAACCATTTTGGCAGTCGTGGCTTTGGGCATAAGGTCGCCAGTGGTTTTCTGAATCTGGCTGCCGGACGTGCGTTTAGTGGCAAAGCGCCGGGAGAATCGATGGACCAACCACCAACACTGTTTGACCTCAAGAGTGAAATGGGTGATATGTATTGGGACGGGATGACATTGGCAGGCCGTTATGCGTATGCAGGGCGCGATTATGTGATTGAGCAGGTTCTCGGCATCCTCGGAGCGATCGCAGAATATTCGGTTCATAACCATCATAACTTTGCCTGGAAAGAACAGCATATGGGCGAAGACGTGGTGGTGGTCCGCAAGGGAGCAACGCCGCTGGCACCGGGCCAGCTCGGTTTTGTGGGCGGAAGCATGGGGGATATCTCGGTGATCGTGGAAGGAATCCACAGCGAAGAGAATACCGAGTCTTTCCGCAGCACCGTGCATGGTGCAGGGCGCACTATGAGCCGAACCCAAGCGGCTGGCAAAATGAATTACAAGCTGCGCACACGTATGGGCGGCGAGATCAGCGAGGAACAGATGCGAGCGGCGATTCGTGCATATGGTGTGGAGCTTCGGGGTGCAGGAACGGATGAAAGTCCATTTGTGTACAAAAAGCTGCAGGACGTGCTGAATGCGCATGCGCATACCTTGAAAATAAACCATATTCTGCGTCCCGTAGGTGTCGCGATGGCCGGAGGTAATGAATTCGACCCGTATAAGGACTAGTTAGATATGTTCAACTCAACATTTACACAACAACGGAGAGGACAGAAATAACCTGAAGAAGCGAAGTGTTCGCCTTTATCCCCGGATTTTTCCCTTTGGAGAAGGGAATCAACAAAATCTGGGGATAACAGCGATCGGAAGGTTGTTCTGTCATCGGAGTGCCAGTGTAAATATTTATTAGTTGAACTTATATAGAAAGAAGAAGGTGAACCTCATGAGAAATTGTGCGATATACAGCTCGCAGTTTGACCTGGATCAGCTGTTTGAAATGATTCAATCCATATACCCTCAGGATACAATTGAGCGTAAGGAAGACAAAACCCATATTCAAGTTACACGTAAGAAGTTATTTAGTAAGAAGACAAAGGGCTTCAATATCATGACGAGCCAGACCCACCCTGAAGAATTTACTGCAATGATTCAGGGGATGCTGGGATTTCTAAGTCAGATTGAGGGAAAGAATGCTGCGCTACAGGAAAAGGTACTTATTAAATGCTCTACACTGAATATGGTTGTTGGGATCGAGACAGAAGAAGACATTTCCGAAGAATTCTTTAATGAATTATTGCATCTGGCCGATGCCCTGGATGCAGTCATCTTCTGGGGAGGTGGCTCCTTGCTGAATGCGCAAGGTCAGCTGCTGTTGGATGTCAACGGAGAATCCGAAGTAGAGGATTACAAAGTGACAGCGCACACCAGTTTTCTGGATGATGCCAGACCCCCGTCGGAATCTGCAATGCAGCGTAAAGAGCGCTCCGAGCAGCTTCTAACGGAGCAAGGAATCCCATTCAATGTTCATTTGCCTGCAAGAGCGGGGGATGAGCATACTACGATCCGCAGTGTGGAACAAGTCGCAGAGCGCGCGGTAGCCCTTTGTATTGCAGCTCTCAAAGGTGAATGCCTTGGAGCGGGGGAGAGCGCAGAAGATACAGCAGCGCTGGTCCAGGAAGTGATCGACAAGTATGATGCGAATTCATTTTTCTCTCCTGTAGAGAGAAGATTTGTGGAGCAGCATGGAGCAGAGCATCAGGAGGTCATCTCCTTTTCATGGGGATACGAAGCTTATCATGTGATGTTATGGGCGCTTGGCTACGTCAAGGAACTTGGAGCACCAGTAAATCTTTGTAACGTAGGACAAGATGTAGGGTATTTGCAGCAATGTGACGATGTTGAAGCCTTTGTAGCCGGGGCACAGCTTCGCTCCAAAAGTGAGATTTTGGATGCAGCGGATCTAATCTACCGGTACAACTGGGTGTGTGTAGACAGTCGTGTGAAGGAGCAAACACCTCCCGGGGGTCTGAATGGCGGAGTGGCCTACGAACGTCACCGTGCGCTGAATTGGCTGATCTGTTATCTGGATCAAGATTGGGATGATGTCCGGACAGATACGTAGAATGGACTTTTAACATCAACTATTTTTTATATGACATTCAAATTCAAACACCCCCAAGCCAGCCGAACACTGGATATGGGGGTGTTTTGGTGTCTATGGTTACCTTGCCGTTTTATCCGTTATGTCTTCCGTACTGTTCCCGAATCATCACATCAGCAAGAATCAGCTTTTTCTCCACACTGCTCTCCGGGTTTACAATTCGCCATAACATCTGGTCAACCGCACGCGCACCAAGCAATTCCTTGTTCACATTAACTGTGGCGAGTACAGGGATATTATCATACACATTATCGAAACCGGTGACTACGCACTGGTTGGGTACACTAATCCCAATACTCTCCAGAGCTTCGATGGTGTATAGCGCATAGAAGTCATTGGCACAGACAAAAACCTCAGGCAAATTCCCCTCATGAATGACCGAAGTGAACGTCTTGCGAAAATCATCCACATCCGGGCTGCTTAGTTCAGGGATCTGATTCATTTCCAATCCATGACCCATTAATACCGAAGTATAGGCGACCCATCGTTCATAGAAGCTGTGCGCATCACTGGTATTTCCAACAAACTGAAACCGTTTGAATCCCTTGCGCAGCAAATAGAGCATAATGTCACGCATGGAAGCAAAGTTGTCTGTGAAAATACTGTCACTGTGAAAGACGGGGTCCAGATGATCCACCATGACAACAGGAATGCCCAGACGCTTAATTTCAAGCAGAATGGGTGTGGAGATAGAACCAACCGTAATAATGCCCCGAATGGCATCCGGATTCAGCAACGTGAACAGTTGATCCGCAGAAGGCTCTGTCAGAGTAAGAATATTGATGCCTTTCTGGTTCAGTCTGGAGGATATCCCGTTAAAGACAGGCCCCCAATATACGGATTCCTGATTCTGATAACGAACATTAGGAAACAAAATCAAAATGGTGCCACTCCACCGCGTGTTCTGCGGGTCCTGAAGTTCATTGCTGCTATACATATCACCAGACAACATGCTGTTATCTTTGAAATATCCAAGTTTGCCAGCGGCCTTAAGAATAACGTCCCGTGTCTGCTCACTAACACCTGATTTTCCGGACAGTGCTCGTGAGACCGCAAATTTCGACAGACCTGTAAAATGTGCAATTTCCTGAATTGTTACCTTCGTCTTCATCATACCATCCTTACACTCGTAGTTCTGCCGTATTCCTTACATTGTGCAATAAAGCTGTTTCTAGTATATCATGATGTATTTCTCTTAATCTAATAACGGCTGTAGAAGTGAAAATGTTAGTGTTCCATACATGTAACGACGAAAATAGACCTTGGCGAATGGACGTGTTGCAGGAGAAAAAGGCGAATTTTGAATGGGTTATTATCTTTTTGTTATTTTATAAAATAACAAAATAATCAAAAATGATTTTCGTTTTGGATATGGAAGTACTCAGAATGGTATTCGAATAATATGCTATATCATAAGGTATTAAAGCGATATAACAGCATTTTATCAGAATAATTAGAAAATGTTAACAATAAAAATGTTGACGCTTACATTATGCTATGTTAAATTTTGTTTGTCAAAACCAAACGGTAAAATAACAAATGGTGGTGGTCGTCGAATTTCATTAGGGTAAATGAAAGTCAGGGAGTTATGCCGGACCATGATTTGTATACACATTCGGGGAGGTTGTTAAAATCGTGACTAGAAAATGGAACGTTTTGCCGCTCATGTTATTGGTCGTAATGCTTTTTGTATCCGCTTGCAGTGGTGGGGGGACGGCTCAGCCAGCTGATGATGCACCAGCGAATTCGGGCAATAGCACTGGAACCGTCGAAACAGACAAAGAAGGCGGAAAAGAAGAAGTGGCCGTAAATGTACCTGATTTGGGTGGACGTGTCATCAAGGTTGCGGCCTGGTGGGATCTGAAGCCAGCGGGGGAGACCGCATCGGATAAGGCTAGACTGGATAAAATCGCTGAAGTCGAGAAGAAATACAACGTGAAAATTGAGTTTGTAAACGTGCCATTCGAAGAATACATGAACAAATTTACCACGACAGCGCTAGCTGGCGAACCGTTCGCAGACATCGTTCAGATGGAGTACAAATCCGCATTACCCGCCATCCTCAAAGGGCAACTGCTTCCGATCTCCGAATTCACCACAGCTGAGAATAACATCAACCAAGAGGCAAACCTGATCACGAAATTCCCTGCCATCGCAGGCAACTACTACGCATTTGAATCTCCAACCAGCATCGGTCTGGGACTTCACTATAACCGTGACTTATTCAAGAAGTTGTCGCTGCCTGATCCTCAGGAGCTATACAACAAAGGCGAATGGAATTGGGATAAATTCATGGAACTGGCGAAACAGGCGACCAAAGATACGGATAACGACGGAAAAATTGACGTATACGGGTTCTCTGGCTGGGCCATCGACGTACTTCGTCACTTTACTGCAGCCAATGGCGGCACGATCGTAGACGACGAACATTCAAAAGAAGGATTGTCCGATCCGAAAACGATTGAAGCTGCCGAATTCGTCAAACGCCTGTATAACGTCGAGAATGTTGTGAAAGTCAAAACAGGCGACAAAACGAACTGGGAGGAAAGCAACACATTCAAGGATGGAGATGTGGCTTTGTTCACTGCTGCGGAATGGCAGTTGGGCGATATCACCTTTGCTGCTGGAGTCGTACCAATTCCGAACGGTCCTCAGGGCAACAAGGATGTAACATACGCCAACAACGCTGCCTCAGCAAAATTCATTCCCAAAGGTGTGGAAGATCCTAAAATTGTATACCAAATCTATGAAGAAACCTTCGACATTCCGCAGATTGAAGAGTACCCAGGTCAGGATTACCTGGAAAGCCGTTATACCGACGAGAAGGACATCGCTATGATTCGCGAGCATATCGCAGGAACGGGGCGCATCCTGCTAGATGACGCCTACACGGGCTATCCAATCGGTGACTATGTAAACGACATCATCAAAAACAATGCTTCCGTTACAGCAACAGCTGAGAAGTATAAAGCGCAGGCACAAGCGGCAGTCGATAAACTTGGCAAACAGTAATACCAGCATGATTCAGACAGGGGTGCCTCGTGTCCGGGCTCACGCACGGGTACCTCTTTTCCTGTATCACCATTTAAGCATTGCTGGCATCAGCCTTGATGAGGAGGGCTCGTAGGATGGCTGGAATTCTACAACGAAAGAAATGGATCCTGCCCATAGTCATTGCAGCAGCGGCAGCCTGCGTCATACTTTTGCTTACTTCCGGTGCAGGTGTAAAGAGTGCAGTTGTGCCTTCTGGCAGTTTGCCTGCCATTGAGGTGGATGCCATCTTGCAGCAGACGAGGCAGAAGAACGGATATGAACAATATTTGTCCCAGGCAGGTGAGGCCTCAAGACCGAATGTGGATATGACCATCGAAGCAGGAGACTACATACGGGCAGAGGGTGAAGAGGTACGCAAGCTGAATGATTATGAGGGCAAGCCAGGTGTATCGCTTCATACTGGGGAGACAGGCGAGATCGACTGGGTAGTTGAAGTACCGGAAACCGGGCTGTACAACCTCTCTGCTGTCTATTTTCCCGTAGAAGGAAAGAGTTCGGCCATTGAGCGTGCATTGTACATTGATGGTGAACTTCCGTTTGCGGAAGCCGCCTATTTGCAGTTTGACCGGGTATGGGGCAATGAGAAACAGGCTGTTGAACAGGATAATCAGGGCAATGATCTTCGCCCAAAACAAGTGGAGAAGCCCCGCTGGATGGAGGAAACATTTCAGGATTCGGACGGGTATGAACAGGCTCCATTCAAATTCTATCTGGAAAAGGGAAGGCACACGTTAACGCTAAAATCCTCTCGCGAACCCATAGTAATTCGATCCATACGGCTATTCAATGAGAAGCCAGCCGTTCCTTATGCGGAAACCGCAGGGGCCGAGCATACGGATGCTTCTGGTCAGCCTAAGGATGTGCTCATCCGAATTGAAGGGGAAGCGGCTGTTGCCAAATCTTCACCTACGTTATATCCAACCAGTGAAAGATCAAGTTCAGCCGTATCTCCGTACAGCGCTTCCCAGGTGCGTATTAATACGATTGGTGGTTTTAACTGGCGTCTGCCAGGACAGTGGATCGAATGGGAAGTGGATGTGCCGGAGAGTGGACTTTATCATATCGGTTTTACCGCTCAGCAAAATTTTGTCAAAGGCATCTATTCCACACGCAAGCTGACCATTGATGGCGAGATTCCGTTTGCAGAGATGACGAAGGCGCCGTTCCGTTACCAAAGCGATTATCGCATTGATGTGCTGGGCGGCGAGGAAGCTTACAAGTTCCAGTTGGATAAAGGCAGACATGTCATTCGTCTGGAGAACAGCCTGGGCGACTTCGCACCACTTATTCGCAATGTGGAGGACAGCCTGTACAACCTGAACTCCATGTACCGGAGAATTCTGATGATTACAGGCACCAAGCCGGATGAATTCCGGGATTATCGGGTGGAGAAGCAGATCCCGAATCTGCTGGAGGTGTTTAGCGGAGAAAGCAAACGTCTGAAGGAAGTTGCAAGGCAACTTCGTCTTCTGTCAGGCCAGTCCAGCGATCAGGAAGCGTTGATCAAAACGATGGCCCAACAGCTGGATGAGATGATCGATAAGCCGGATACCATTCCAAGAAGACTTGCCGCTTACAAAACGAACACGGGCGGACTGGGGACTTGGGTGCAGCAGGCTCGCGAGCAACCGCTTGAGATTGATGCCCTCTATGTAGCTTCATTAGACAGCAGCATTCCCGGAAAGGGTATGGGTCCGCTGGCGAAGCTTGGTCATGAAGCGAAGACATTCTATCATTCGTTCTTCATTGATTATAACCAGATCGGGAACGTAGCCACATCAGAGGATCAGCGCACGGTGACGGTCTGGATCGGCAGTGGCCGTGATCAGGCGAACACGATGAAAGCGATGATTGATGAGACATTCACACCGGAGAGCGGCATCAACGTCAATTTGAAGCTGGTCAACATGGGTACGCTGTTGCCAGCCACCTTGTCGGGTGAAGGACCTGATGTAGCGATGCAGATCGGCAATGATCTGCCGGTGAACTTTGCGATGCGGAACTCGGCGGTGGATCTCACCCAGTTCAGTGACTATACCACGGTAGAACAGGAGTTTAGAGACAGTGCCATCGTACCGTACGCCTATGATTCAGGCGTGTACGCCCTGCCGGAGACACAGACCTTTAATATGTTGTTTTATCGAAAAGATGTGCTTGCAGAGCTGGGGCTTGAAGTTCCTCAAACGTGGGATGATGTCGAGAGCCTGCTGGCGATTCTGAGTAAAAATCATATGGAATTTGGCATGCCGGTGGTGGCCCAAGCCAACATTCAGGGGGTCAATATCCCGCCTAACTCGCAGTATGCCACAATGCTGCTGCAGAACGGAGGCTCCTTCTATCGGAATGACGGCAAGGAATCGGATCTGGACTCGCGCATCGGTATTGAGACCTTTAAGAAGTGGACAGAGTTTTATACCGATTACAAGCTGGAGCGGGAGTATGACTTTGCCAACCGTTTCCGGACCGGACAGATGCCGATTGGTCTGACGGATTACACGATGTATAACCAGTTGTCTGTATTTGCACCGGAGATCCGTGGATTATGGGGATTTGTTCCGGTTCCGGGGACTGTGCAGCCGGATGGAACATTGAATCGGGACGTTCCGGGTGGCGGCAGCGCGGTCATGATGCTGGAGAGCGCCAAGGACCAAGAGGCCGCGTGGGAGTTCATGAAATGGTGGACCAGTACACCGGTTCAGGCTGAGTTTGGCCGCGAGATGGAAGGGCTGATGGGTGCGGCTGCGCGTTATCCGACAGCCAACATCAAGGCACTCGATTCACTTCCGTGGCCTGCTGAGGATTATGCGAATCTGAAAGCACAATTCGAGACGGTAAAGGGCATTCCCGAGGTGCCTGGCGGTTATTTTACCGGACGCCATCTGTTCAATGCATTTTACAAGACGGTTGTTGGCCAAGTGGAAGCCAGGGAATCCATCATGGATTACACCCAGTATATTCAGGACGAGATTCGAGTCAAGCGTAATGAATTTGGTCTTCCGTAAGTAGAGGGAGGGTTAACAGTGTCACAAATATCACTCCGAGACGGACAAAACAGTCCTCCTGAGAAAACACCAGGCATGGGCATGAAATCATGGTGGTCCTGGAAGCTCAAGGAAATGAAGGCCAGCAAACATTCCTATGTACTGCTAGCTCCTTATATGATCCTATTCATCATGTTCACTGTGATTCCGGTGGTCATTTCCATCATACTCAGCTTCACTTATTTCAACATGTTGGAGTTTCCGCGTTTTATTGGCTGGCAGAACTATACCCGGCTGTTTCTGGAGGATGACGTATTTCTGATTGCTATCAAAAATACGTTGCTGTTTGCCATTATTACCGGACCCATCAGCTATATTGCCTGTTTCGTATTTGCGTGGATCATTAATGAATTAACACCCAAATGGAGAGCGTTCATGACGCTGATTTTCTATGCGCCATCCATATCGGGGAACGTCTATTTTATCTGGCTGATGATTTTCTCGGGGGATCGCTACGGTATAGCCAATGGACTGCTGATCAAATGGGGATTTCTGCTGGAGCCAATCCAGTGGTTGAAAACGGAAGCCTATATTATGCCAATCCTCATTCTGGTGCAATTGTGGCTCAGTCTTGGCACAGGCTTTCTGGCGTTTATCGCCGGTTTGCAGACCGTAGACCGGACGTTATATGAAGCAGGTGCGGTAGATGGAATCAAAAATCGCTGGCAGGAGCTCTGGTATATTACCCTGCCTTCGATGCGCCCGCAATTGATGTTCGGTGCGGTCATTCAACTTACGACCTCATTCGCGGTGGCGGATGTGTCCATTGCGCTGGCGGGGTTCCCAAGTGTGAACTATGCGGCGGAGACGGTGGTGACCCATTTGATCGACTTTGGTACAACGCGGTTTGAGATGGGATACGCCTCGGCGATTGCAACCGTGCTGTTCATGATTATGGTGGGCACCAACCTGCTGGTACAGAAACTGCTTCGAAGGGTGGGAGAATAGCTATGGCTGCAATTGCGACAGGCAAAAAGAGGGTCAACCGCTCTTTATCAGGAAGCATCTCCCTGTTTGCCCTTCTGCTCGTATTTGGTGCTTTCATGGTGCTGCCGCTGATCTATGCGATCAATAATGCGTTCAAACCGCTGGATGAGATTTTTACTTTTCCACCCACACTATTTGTCAAAAATCCAACGTTCAGCAACTTTACGGATCTGCTGAATCTGCTGAGTGACTCGTGGGTTCCGTTCTCACGATATATATTCAACACGGTATTTATTACGGGCATTGGCATCGTGGGCCATGTACTGCTCGCTTCGGCAGCGGCGTACCCACTCGCCAAGCACAAATTTCCGGGCAAAGTGTTCATGTTCCAGGTTGTTGTGCTTTCCCTGATGTTCACACCTGCCGTGACGGCCATTCCCAACTATATGATCATGTCATGGCTGGGTTGGATTGATACGTATTGGGCCGTCATTATTCCGGCATTTGCCTATTCATTGGGTCTGTATCTGATGAAGCAGTTCATGGAGCAGATCCCGGATGCGTTGCTGGAAGCAGCCAAAATTGACGGTGCCAGTGAATACCGGATTTTCTGGTCCATTGTCATGCCCAATGTAAAGCCAGCCTGGCTCACATTGATCATTTTGCTGTTCCAGATGCTGTGGGGCAGTGATGGCAATGGGTACATCTACAGTGAACAGCTCAAGACCTTGCACTATGCGGCGGGTCAGATCATTCAGGGCGGGATATCCCGGGCCGGGGCAGGTGCTGCGGTAGCACTTATTTTGATGAGTGTGCCCATTACGCTATTCATTTTCTCCCAGAGCCGCATCATTGAGACGATGGCGAGTTCGGGCATGAAGGAATAAGGGGGAACGATATGGCACGCACAGTGAAAAGATGGCTTGTTCTCCTGGCGGCAGTATCGCTGCTGCTGGTGAATGCCGTGCCTGCGGCGGCCTCCCCGGCGCCGTATGAGAGTTATAACTACAACTACTGGAAAGAGGCCGTTCCTTCACCGGATGCCTATCTGCCCAAGCAAACCATCTCGGGCAGCGACCTGGGCATTGGCGAATTCAAAGACCCCGGTGATGTAAACGTTTCTCCCTCCGGGCAGATTTATATTTTGGACAGTGGCAACAGCCGAATTGTTGTCCTGGACGCGGATTATAAGCTGCTGCGGGTGATCGAAGGATTTATGATGGACGGCAGCAAGGAGAGTTTTAATACGCCAGGTGGATTATTCGTGGATGAAGAGGATCGAGTATACATCGCTGATACGGGGAACAGCCGTGTAGTTGTCCTGGATGCGGAAGGTCAGCTGGTCCATACGATTACGAAGCCGGAGTCCGATATCCTCGCGACCAATTTTCAGTTCCAACCGCTGAAATTGACTGTGGATCGGGTAGGCCGCGTGTATGTGGTGGCTCAGGGTGTTTACGAAGGAATTATGCAGTTTGACGAGCACGGTCAATTCATTGGATACGTCGGTACGAACAAGGTGGAACGCGACTACGGCGAATACATTTGGCGGATGCTCTCAACCAAAGCCCAGCGGGCGCAGATGGTTTTGTTTGTACCGACCGAGTTTTCCAATGTCGATATCGACACCAAAGGGTTCGTATATGCGACTAATATCGACCCGGGTTCCAGCGAACCGATTAAACGTCTCAATCCATCTGGCGAGGATGTGCTAAAGAGATTTGGTTATTTTGAAGTCAAAGGAGATATCAGATTCCGCAATAACCCGGGCCCGTCCAAGCTGATTGATGTGAAGGTACTGGGCAACGGTATGTACAGTGTGCTGGATGCGACGCAGAACCGGGTGTTTACTTACGATGATGAAGGTCATCTGCTCTACGTATATGGAGGCAAAGGCAATCAGGTGGGAACGCTCAAAACACCAGTCGCCATGGAACAGTCCGGGGATCATCAATTAGTGCTGGATCGGGGAAAAAGCAATCTGGTTATCTATGAGCCAACACGGTTTGGAGCCAGCGTGAACCAGGCGGTTGCCCTTCATTATCAGGGTGAGGATACGGAGGCTGTTCATATCTGGAAAGAAGTGCTGAAGCTTAACGCCAACTATGATATCGCCTATATCGGTATCGGCAAGTCCTTGCTGATGGAGAAGAAAAACGAGGAAGCTCTGGGTTACTTCGAACTGGGAATGGATCGCAAAAGTTATTCTGTCGCGTTCAAAAGATATCGGCGAGAGATGATGAAGGAACATTTCGGCACCTTTCTGACACTTGCCATCGCACTGATTTTCATTCTGATCCTGGTCCGAGTGGCGGTTAAATGGAGACGGAGGAGGCAGATTGACCGTGAAGCAGGATTACATTAAGTTTCCGCTGCATCTCATTTTTCACCCCATTGATGCATTCTGGGATATCAAGTCGGATCAGCGGGGCAGGTTGACCGTTGCTTTTGGAGCACTGGCGCTTACCATTATCATGATGATTTTGCAAAAACAATACGCGGGGTTTCTTGTGAATTACATCGATCCTCGCACAATCAACAGCATAGGGGAGATCGCAACGGTTGCAGTACCGTTCTTTCTTTGGTGCATAGCCAACTGGGCGGTAACCACCCTGATGGAAGGTGAAGGAAAGTTCAGGGAGATTTTTCTGGCAACAGGATACTCGCTTATTCCGATTATTTTGATCTATGTCCCGATGATTATCATTAGCCGGTTTATGGTACAGGAAGAGACGGCTTTTTATTATTTATTTAATAGCATCGCGTTCTTCTGGTTCGTGCTGCTGCTCTTCATTGGCACGATGACGGTACACCAGTACACCGTGATCAAAACGATCCTGACGATGCTGCTGACGTTAATTGTCATGGGCATAATCGTGTTCCTCGGAGCATTGGTGTTCAGCATGTTGCAGCAGTTATATGAATTCGGTTACAACATCTACCTCGAGTTGATTTTTCGGACCTAAAGGAGGCGGCATCCGTGAACAAAAGGCAACGAATATATACGGTGCTGGCCAGTGGTGCTGCTGTGATCCTGCTTACAGCCGGACTGCTGTATATCAATAACAGGGGAGTTCCAGCCGTGGAGGCAACGACTTTTCTTGAAGCAACAACAGAGGCTATGCCAACCGAGACGGAATCATTGCAATTCCTTACCGATTCCTCGCAGGGGGTGCCGGGTATGCAACTGGTCGCCGAGGATCAGGGACTGGCGCTTTATTACAACGAGGAGACGACGGAAATTGCCGTTCGTGATGGAGCGAGTGGACAGATCTGGTACAGCAATCCGAACGAACGTAATCAGGATGGCCTGGCTTCCGCTTATGAAAAGGAAGTGTTGTCCTCCCAGCTGAACGTGTCATTTCGGGATGCGATCGGTACACTGGAGAACTTTCCGAACTTTAGCTCCAGCATCAGCAACAAACAGTTCGCAGCTGCCAATGTGGATCAGGGCATTCGTGTTACATACACGCTTGGGGATACCTCGCTAGGCATTGATGCTCTGCCCAAACTGATAAGCAAACAGCGTCTGGAGGAGAAGGTACTTTCGAAACTGGATGCCACAGTCGCAAGATATACATCTGCCCGCTACTATCCAACCAAGAACAATCCGGATGTGCTGGAACGGTTGGATGGACAGATATCAAAGCAGCTTGTACTGAACAAGATGCTGGATGCCTTTGAGACGGCGGGTTACACCGCTGAAGATCTTGCTTTTGACAATGAGGAGAATGGAGTCGAAGGCGGGGGCACATCGGATAAACCAAGCTTCGTCATTCCGGTGGAATATCGGCTGGATCAAGGTTCGCTGGTTGTAACCGTGCCGCTAAGTCAGGTGAAAGAGAGCGGTCAATACCGTATTCGTAATATCGATCTGCTCGCTTATTTTGGTGCCGCCGATACGAAAGGTGAAGGTTATATGTTTGTACCTGACGGATCAGGTAGTCTGATCCATCTGAATAACGGAAAGGTCAAAGAGGAGCAGTACGTACAACGTGTGTATGGTGCAGATCCGAATGACAATTCACTCAGTCGCCCGCAGGTTAGTGAATCTGTCCATATGCCTGTCTTTGGTTTGAAGAACGGTGAACATGCCTGGTTTGCCGTGATTGAAAAAGGGGATGGCATGGCCAGTATCTCTGCGGACATTGGAGGCAGGCAAAATAGCTATAACCACGTCTACGGCACGTTCTCCCTGCGGGGTGAGGATGAGTTGGAGATGTATACCTCGCAAAAGATGCAGGAGATTCAGCTACTAAGCGAGGAACCATTCCGCGGGGATATTCAGGTGCGCTACCATTTCCTTAATGGTAAGGATGCCAGCTATTCCGGGATGGCCCGTTTGTATCAGCAGCAATTGGTTGGGCAGAACGTACTGAAACCGCTGGAGGACGATTCAGCCTTGCCTTTTTACGTGGATGTGTTAGGTGCAGTGGACAAAAAAGCTTCATTCCTGGGTGTACCTTATCGGACCACATTGGCTATGACGACATATGAACAAGCGGCTGAAATGGCTGCGAAGCTGCAGCAGGAAGGTGTGAACCGCGTGCAGATGCGGTATCAGGGATGGTTTGGCGGAGGTTTCAGCCACCATACACCGACACAGGTCAAGCTGGACAGTGAAGTGGGCAGTCGTTCCGAGTTGCATGATCTGTCTGAACAACTGAAGCAGTCCGGTGGAGCGTTATTCCCTGATGTGGCGTTCCAGCGTATTTACCACGACGATTGGAACTTTGCCCCATCCTCCGATGCAGCGCGATTTGTCACCAAGGAGACGGCTGAACTGTATCCATACAGTCCTGCCCTCAACCGGATGGATCAGAGCAAAGACAGTTATTATCTGTTGTCGGCCGCCAAGCTGCCGTATGTGGTGAGCGAGTTTGCCGGGAAAATCAACAAATTGGAACTCAGCGCATTATCGCTGCGTGATCTCGGGCAGGTATTGAGCTCGGATTATCGGGATAGTCGTGTCATCCACCGGGAGACCGCGAAGAACATCGTGAAGGAGCAGCTGGGCAAGCTGCAGCAGGAATATCCAAACATGATGTTATCATCCGCTAATGCGTATGCGTGGGGATATACGCAGCATATTGTTAATGCTCCCTCAGGCTCCAGCCGGTTCAACATTACCGATGAGGAAGTTCCTTTTTATGAGATGGTCATTCATGGATATATGGACTACGCTGCTTCCGCAATGAATACGTCAGGGGATCAGGATCTGCGCAAACAGCTGCTCCGCAGTCTGGAGCTGGGATCAGCTCCGCAGTTTCAATGGACGTATGAACCATCGTCCAAGCTGAAGCTGACCAGTTATGATTCGGCTTATGCCACTGACTTTGCCTATTGGGTAGATGACGCAGCAGCCTTATACAAGGAAGCGAATGAGGTATTAGGTCATTTGCGGAACCAGCCAATAACCGAGCATGAACGAGTTCAGGATGGCGTGGTGCGTGTCACATATAGTGGCGATGCAACGATTTTGGTGAATTATACGGCTGATCCGGTAACGATTGATGGAATTACCGTTGGCGGGGCGGACTATGCAGTGGAAGGAGTGAACCGATGAGAACCCTTCGTTTATCCTTGAAATCACGGAGAGCGCTGCTTGGCCTTGCGTTTATTTCGCCCTGGTTGATTGGTTTCATCTTCTTGTTCGCTACGCCGCTGCTGCAATCGATCCGGTTCAGTTTGAGCAATCTGTCGGTTGCCCCAGGAGGCTATGTACTGGATTTTGTCGGTTTGAAAAATTTCAAAGATGCCATCCTGGTCGATGCAACATTCAACCGGATTCTGGTGGATTCGGTCGGAGCGATGCTGCTGAATGTGCCGATGATTCTATTCTTCAGTTTATTTACGGCGACACTGCTTAACCAGAAATTCAAGGGCAGAACGATGGCACGTGCGATCTTCTTCCTGCCGGTCATTCTGGCCTCCAGTGCGGTGGCGGCGGCCGAGTCCGCAGGTCTGATCAATCTGATGGGAGACATCAGTGCAGTGGATACGTCGGCGGAGGGGGGAGCTTCGTTCAACGTCGTTTCAATCGTGCGAATGCTGAATGATGTGGGGCTGCCAATGGCATATGTCGATTACATCGTTGAAGCCATCATGCGCATTTACGATATTGTCAGCAGCTCTGGGGTACAGATTTTAATCTTCCTCGCTGCGCTGCAATCGGTACCCGGCTCGATGTATGAAGTGGCCAAAATTGAAGGTGCAACGGCCTATGAATCCTTCTGGAAAATTACGTTTCCGATGGTGAGTCCATTGATCCTGACGAATGTCATCTATACGATTATTGATTCCTTTGCAGGCAGCCCGGTGACGGAGGCCATCTACCAGACGGCATTTAAAACCCAGAACTTCGGCCTGAGCTCAGCCATGTCCTGGCTGTATACGCTGGTCATCGGTCTGGTATTGGTTGTTGTGGGATGGGTACTATCACGACGGGTTCATTACAACTGAAAGCTAACGAACGTTGAAGGAGGCATGAGACTATGGCTGTGTCGGGAACGGATCGCATGGTGGTGGTTCCGAAAGAGAACTACCGCATGCAGAGGGTACGAAACAAGACATCGGACCTCCTGTATTCCATCTTCAGATATGCATTGATTATTGGTATTTCATTTATTATTTTGTATCCATTGTTTCTTAAAATCTCGGTTGCGTTCAAAGATAAACAGGATATCTATAATCCGACCATCTATATGATTCCCCAGCATTTTACGCTGGATAATATCAAGCTTGCGGCGCAGGTGATGGATTATTTACCTTTGCTGGCGAATACGTTGTTGTTCGTCACGATTACAACGCTGCTCACAGCGATATCCTGTGCGTTAGCCGGGTACGGCTTCGCCCGCTTTTCTTTTCCCGGCAGCAATGTGCTGTTTGTATTAGTCATCCTCACTATTTTAGTACCGACAAGCACCCTGATGGTGCCGATGTATCTGCATTTCCGCAACTTTGATTTTCTCGGCATGATTCGGCTGTTCACGGGGCGAGAAGGGATCAACCTGCTGAATACATACTGGCCGTCGATGATTACTGCGGCTACGGCTGGTGGGCTGAAGGCGGGGCTGTTCATTTATATTTTCCGCCAGTTCTTCAAGGGCATGCCCAAGGAAATTGAAGAAGCTGCACTGATTGATGGAGCGGGCGGATTTCGGACATTTGCCCGAATTATGCTGCCGAACGCCATTTCGCCGCTGATCACAGTCATTCTGTTCTCGTTTGTCTGGCAGTACAACGATACGTTCTATTCCGCGCTATTCATGAGTGAAAGCCCGCTTATCTCGCTGAAGGTGGCTTCATTGCCTGCCCAGGCGAACCAGTTAATTCCCCAATTGATGGGTTTTGGTTCGAACTCGGGCATGAAGGCAGACCCTAATTATGTTGCCATGATCGTGGATACAGGCATTCTGCTGGCGATTGCACCGCTCATTATTTTGTATTTGTTTGTACAACGCTATTTCGTCGAGAGTATTGAACGTTCAGGTGTAGTTGGTTAACCGGGTTTGGAGTAGTCGTATAGGATGCGTAATTCGGGTGTTTTTGATATTTGGGTCGCTATGTGCCCTGCATGGGAATGGGGGATTATCAATGACGGAGCAAAAGATAAGCAGTAATTTAGTGAATAAAGATGCGACTTCCGAGGCTAGAGAACTGATGAAGTATTTGGCGGAGCGTTATGGAAAAGGGGTACTGTCAGGTCAACAGGATTACGGCAATCTGAACTGGATTAATGAGAATACAGGCCGCAAGCCGGCGGTAATTGGATTCGATCTCATGGATTATTCTCCATCAAGGACAGAACGCGGCGCGATCTCTCAGGAGATTCGGGATGCGATTGCATGGCATCAGCAAGGCGGAATTGTGACATTATGTTGGCACTGGAATGCACCTGCTAATCTGATCAATGAACCCGGTAAAGAATGGTGGCGCGGCTTCTATACGGATGCCACCACCTACGATCTCGCGTCAGCGCTGGCTCACCCTGAATCGGAAGAGTATACCTTATTGATCCGGGATATCGATGCAATTGCAGTACATCTGCAAGAACTCAAGGAGGCTGGGGTGCCAGTGTTATTCCGGCCGCTTCATGAAGCGGAAGGAGGCTGGTTCTGGTGGGGAGCCAAAGGACCTGAACCTGCCAAACAGTTATATCGCCTAATGTATGATCAATTGGTCAACAAGTATGAGCTGGGTAATCTGATCTGGGTGTGGAACTCGGAAAAGCCGGATTGGTATCCGGGTGACGATGTGGTGGACATTGTGAGTGTGGATGTGTATCCAGAAGCAGGCGATCACAGCCCATTAGCTAAGCGTTATGAAAATCTGCGTGAACTGGTGAATGACAGCAAAATCATTGCCTTAGCCGAGAACGGCTCCATTCCAGATCCAAAGCAGATGAAAGAGCAAGGTGTACATTGGAGCTGGTTTTGTACCTGGACGGGAGAATTCCTACAGGGTGGTAATCATAATACCGTGGCGTATTTGAAGGAAGTATATAATAGTGAAGAAGTCATTACGCTGGATCAATTACCGAAGTGGAGTTGGAGATAGGGATATCATTTGAACTTCTACCGACGTGAAAAAAAAGGGGACTGTTCCACAAGTCATGAACATGACGGTGGACGCCCCTTGTTCGCGTTAATTTGGCCTGCCTTGAGAATCGGACCTTTAAGGTGCGCTAGATTCGTTAGCACGTTGCAAGTTTGACGCATTCCGCTTCACCTGAATTATTGGATAGCATGGCACTGATTTTTGGAAATAAAGTCTCACTGGAAGTGAACAGGATATAGTGTTGATTGGTTGTACGGATTAGAATTGTTTCGGAAGAGCCATACGCTGCGCCGATTCGAACGGCTGAAGGCTCACTTCCACCATATGTATCATCAAGGGTAACTGTTTTAATATCTGAGATGGGAATTTCTATTTTGGAAAGCTGCCAACGGATGATGAGTTGATTCTCTACTTGCTGTACTTTTATGCCTAACATACACACAACCTCCTCCCTTTAAGCTTGTTGAAGATAAATGCCCTTTTATTAGTTTATCACTTATTGGACGGAGAGTGCTGGATCATCCTGGAGAAGCGAAGCAGCGATCGGAAGATGGTACTGTAATTGAAATGGCATAGTGTACCAGAGGAAATGGTTTGCTACAGTTATTTCCATACATGTTGGCGTGATGTACACTATGACTAACGAAAACGGGGGACGAAGAGATGTACATGGAGGTGGTGCCGTATGACAGATCTGAAAGCGTATCATTATTTTGAAAAAAGGGTTGGACCATTCCGCAATCTCTCCAGTTTGTCCGAGCAGGATGCAGAAGCCGTTGCGCAGCATATCAGGCAGGGAGGCCGGAATTTTGCCAGTCAGCGATCAGCAGATTACATGATGATTCGAAGAGAACTTGAGCGGAAAGCGTACGAGCAGTTTATCTCCAAAGGTGGGAAACCGACCAACCGTTATCCTCACTATATGACCCTGGGTGCATGCGCGTGGTTGGAATCTTGGTATACCGAACCGGATTGGGTCACGATCTCATGGGAGAATCTGCCTGCTGATTCCGTAAGTTTTACCTACGGCGATTTGTTTCCAACGATGCGTTATATCGATGATAAACCTTATCGTAAGCAGGTCTACACGAAAGATGAAATACTGGACATTATTCAATCCTATGGCTGGCCTCAGGAATGGAATCAACAGGGTGATCTCGGACCGGAGCGTTATATCGAAGTACAGGTGTGGAACGAGAGAATTATCAGACCATATCGTTACCTTGATTGATATGCGAAATGGATGAAGAAATTCAGTTGAATGGACTGTTCAAAAAAGTAGGAGCAGGAATGATAACACCACCGTATCCGAATATTCGTCCTGCCGTGTACAATAGGGGGAAAAAGTCTTAAACCTAACCATAGAAGGGGATGCTTGAGATGCATGATCGGCTGCCAAAGAAACCTTCTTCCTGCTGCTGCGCTGCAAGTCGGAGCGGCAAGCTCGAGGAAAAGAGTTTGCCAGAGGAAACGGCTGCATCGGTAGAGGCTGTTGAGGACAAGCCATCAAGTCATACCAGTTATTCAGCTGACTTCACAATAGCTCTAACCAATAGAGCAGAGAAGAAAGAAAGCATTCGTATTGAAGGTGGACGTTTCCTGATGGGCACGAATGACCCTGAAGCTTTTGCAGCGGATGGAGAAGGCCCCGTCAGAGAAGTTCAGGTGAACTCCTTTTATCTGGATGCCTGTACGGTAACCAATGCGGAATTTGCACAGTTTGTTCGTGAGACGGGGTATAGGACTGAGGCGGAGCGGTTTGGCTGGTCTTTTGTTTTTCATCTGTTCGTTTCTCCGCAAACGGCGACTCAAGTTCGAACCGTGGTACAACAGACACCCTGGTGGTGGGTTGTTGAAGGTGCAGACTGGGCTCATCCCGAAGGACTCGATTCTAATATAAAAGATCGCTCTGATCATCCCGTTCTTCATATCTCATGGAATGATGCCAATGCCTATTGCCGCTGGGCGGGTAAACGTCTGCCTACAGAAACCGAATGGGAATATGCAGCCCGGGGTGGCCTAATTCAGAAAAAATATCCTTGGGGCGATACGTTAAGGCCGGATGGACAGCACTATTGCAACATCTGGCAGGGTGTATTTCCGGCGAAAAATAATGCAGCCGACGGTTATGCAGGCACCGCTCCATCTCAATCGTTTCCTCCCAATGCATACGGACTTTATAATATGTCAGGCAATGTATGGGAGTGGTGCGCAGACAACTACGTTACGGATCACGAGAAGGCTGCGGATGCTGCCACGGAATTATCTCCTCATGAAGACCGCAAGGTGTTAAAAGGCGGTTCCTACCTATGCCACCGTTCCTACTGCAATCGCTATAGAGTGGCGGCCAGAATCCCCAACACGCCTGATACATCTACTGGGCATATTGGTTTCAGATGCGCAGCGGATGTATAGTCTGTTGGTTTGCTTGTTTGTAGGATAAGGGTCTGGCTATTTCACCCGAATAAGTAATCCGAACAGACCCAGTACAGCAAAGACCAGAAATGCTGTCGTGTTGGAGAACATCTCAATGGTGTACCCCGCTATCGATGAACCTATGAACTGCCCCGCACCGAGCGCGAGAAAAGCAAGGCTGATTCCGATGGACGTATTTGGGCGAAATAACCTGGTCGCCCACACGATGAATACACTGGTCAGAAATATATAGGTACTGCCAAACATAACAGCTGAGACCAGGCTGGCGGCCATCGATGGAAGAAGGATAACGCCAAGTGAAACAGACAAGAGTAGAAGGCCTATCCGATAGGACCATCCAATTCCGATGCGTTCAATAATCCGTCCAGCACACCCACCGAGAATCCCCATAATCCCCATCACAATCCAGAACAGTACGGCTTCCGAATCGGAGGCCCCTTTTTCGTCGGTGAGGAAGTTTCGGGCAAAGGTCCAATAGATCGCAGAACTGATACCTGTCAGAAGGGAAGCCATGAGCAGAGCCACACCGGGTCTGGTCGGCTTCATGCATGCCCAGAGGGACTTGGTACAAGGCTCTGTTTTGCGTGGGGAAAGAACACGTCTATTCCATAACACTACTACAACACCCAGAACAGCAAAGAAGATGTAAGTAAAACGCCAATACTCGGTGAACAGCCAGTAGATCGGACCGGATACGATAATGCCAAAGCTGGTACCTGTGTTAATCCAGCTATTCCCCCTGGCTTGCTGCTCAGGTGCAAGCTCAGCGTAGACGGTGTTACCCAATGCAGGAGAGGCCAAGCCTGTACTTAATCCGGCAAGAAATACACCTAGTGTGAGAACAAACGCGTTTGGAGACAAGGCTATGCCCAATAAACCGAGCACAGCACTAACGCCCGCTATTTGAATGACATGATAGTGCCCAATGCGATTAATTAACAGTGGGGCACTAAGTAGAGACAGACAGTACGCAATGTAGGTTGCGGAATTGATTGCTCCGGATTGGGCATCGTCCAGTTGGAGTGCTTCCGAGATTTCCGGCATAAACAGCCCATAGCTGAATCTCCCGAATGCATAACATACAGCGATAAGGGCAATCCCTGGGAAAATAATTTTTTTCATCAAATCCACCGCCTTTTAGATAGAACGATCATTATATTTTCTTTAAAATAAAAAAGTGAGTTGAACTACTAACTCACCCGGTGTGGGACTACTTGAAACTATTCTTCGTCATGTCAATGAGTTCCCGGCAGACGCTATTTACATTTTCTGTCTCAGCGAGTGCAGTAGAACCCTCCAGCAACAGGCTAAATTGCAACACTGCACGGTCACTTGCGGCAGGATCAAGATTTTTAATCAAGGTCATCACATGTTTCTTATGTGCGTTGACAGTTTGTACAATGACGTTGTCTGGATCTCCGCCAAATTCCTCCTTGGCACGCAAAAACAAGCATCCTCTCGACTCATGCTCCATCAACCAGCGTGCATGTCCTTCCGCCAGATTGAGGAATACGGGTTGCGCTTTGTTGTCGGCATACTGCCGCAACTGTTCCAGATAGCGCTGTTCGCGCCGCCGAAGTACTTCAACAATGAGATCATCCTTGGAGTTGAAGTGATTATATAACGTCATGATGGCAATCCCGGCATCTGTGATGATTCGCTTCAAGCCGATAGAATGAAAGCCGTGCAGGTAGAATAATTCCTCAGCCACGTTCAACAGCATTTCCTTTTTGCTGCTCATAAGAAGCGATACGCTCCTTTCAGAATAAGATAGAACGATCATTATACTTCTAAAATATAGAAAATGGCTCACATTGTCAAATGCTGTGAACCATTTCGATTTCCATTTGGTGAAGAGCATCTATCCATTCTGTGGGACATCCAGAATCTGTGATCACCATGGATATTTGATTTATAGGTGCAATCTGGGCGAAGGTTGAACGTCCAAACTTGGTATGATCTGCTACCAAAATGGCTTCCTCCGCACGCTCCATCATTTTGCGGGAGATGAGTGCCTCTTCCAGCACATAATCTGTGATCCCATCCGTTAACGAAACGCCGCCTGCTGAGATGAATGCCTTGTTGACTTTGAATTGACTGAGCAATTCATGAGCAATGGGTCCAGTAGAGGCTTGTACGACCGGGGTGACTTCTCCTCCAGCGAAAATGATTTTGCCTGCAAACTCCTCTAGCGCACAGGTAAGAATGGGGACGGAGTTGGTTATGATGGTCACCTGAGACCGATGTCGCAGCTGCCGCATAATCTCCAGCGTTGTTGTACCATTGTCCAGCATTATGGTCTCTCCATCCTCAATCAGAGAGGCGGCTGCCACGCCAATGGCCTGCTTTTCGTTCAGTTGAAGCTGCGCACGCTTTTGAAAAGGGGCTTCGATCATGCCTGAGCGTACACGTACAGCGCCTCCGTATACTTTGCGCAATTCGCCTTCCTTTTCAAGTCGGTCCAGATCCCGCCGAATCGTCTCCGTAGACACCTGAAACAGATCCGCCAGAACCTGTACCTGAACCTTGCCCTGGGTAGCAAGCTGGTTAAGAATGGTGTGTCTGCGTTCTTCATACGTTAAAGACATGTTTGTGCCTCCTGAAGTTTCGATCTAAGTTCTATTTATTTTAGAGTTGTGAGATAGTGTGGATTGTTGTTGTTTTAATAGTTTAAGTTGGAGAGAAGACCTTGTCAATTTTGAAATGTAATGAGGAGTATATTCTGTTCTTAATATGTATTGACAGTAATATGATGTGACGATAAGATCATATGAAACAACGTAAAACCACAACAAACAACATTTAAATATTAATCCATAGTACATGGATCATCAGGGAGGAAAAAGGGTGAAACGTCAGCTTGCTTTTCAAGCAAATGGAGCATTCAAAATCGTGCAGTTTACAGATCTACACTGGAAAGATGGGCGACCTGAAGATCTTCGGACCAGGCAATTAATGAAAACGGTCATTGAAGCGGAACAACCCGATCTGGTTGTCTTTACAGGCGATGTCATCTACACGGGACCAGTCGATCCTGGCAATAAGGAATGTGAACACCCGGAGCAGGCATTCCGGGATGCTGTGTCGGTAGTGGAAGAGCGTGGTATTCCGTGGGCTTTTGTGTATGGCAACCATGATACAGAGAATCGGATTACCCCCGATGCATTAATGGATGTGATTCAGGAGCATGCGCATACCGTGACGGAATCTGGACCGCGTGAGATTGCGGGACTAGGCAATTACACATTGGAGATTGCCGGAGCGGATGGCCGTCCGGGGGCAGTGTTGTATTTACTCGATTCGGGGAACTATTCCCAGTTCGAGTCCATTCCCGGTTATGGCTGGATTCAGCCTAATCAGATCCAGTGGCTGATGTCTGAATCCACACGCGTCAATCCCGGCCGCAGCCGCGGGGAGAAGCTCCCAGCCTTGGCGTTTTTCCATATCCCGATTCCTGAATATCAGTCCATGTGGGACACACAGATCTGTTACGGCAGCAAATATGAACCTGTCTGCTCTGCCCAAGTGAACTCGGGTCTGTTCTCTGCACTGCTGGAGATGGGCGATGTGATGGGGACCTTTTGCGGACATGATCATGTGAATGATTTTCAGGGGACTTACCACGGCATTCGTCTCTGCTACGGGCGTTCGAGTGGACACAGTACATATGGAAGGGAAGGCATGCTGCGCGGAGGACGGGTCATTCAATTGCAGGCGGGACAACGCAGCTTTGATACCTGGATTCGTCTGGAAGACGGATCGGTCGTGAAGGAACAGCCAGAACATCAACCTGAGAGCACTTCGGCACATTAGAGAATATAGAAGAGCAAGGCATTAGAGAGGAACGTTTTGATTATGATTTTACCTATAGTTCTGGTGCTCGCTTCCGGGATGGCTCACGCTGTCTGGAGTATGTTCACCAAACGCAGTTTAAACAAAAGTGTGTTTTTATGGTCCATCATGATGATTCCAACCGTAATACTGCTGCCTGTGCTTATTGTGGAATTGGTACGGGAACCTTTATCCATGCCAGCCTATGCACTACTCGTGTTATCAATGGCGCTGCAAGCCTTGTATTCCTGGCTGCTATCGCAGACGTATGAATCGGGTGATTTGTCGCAGATTTATCCGATTATGCGGGGAACGAGCACCTTGTTAGTGCCATTGATCGGTGTTGCTTTTCTGGGGGAAACGTTGTCCATGTTCGGCTGGGTCGGTATTGCCTGCATGATTGTAGGATTTACGGTGCTGAGTGGTGTGGGAAGCAGAGTTGGCAAATCTGGCTCAAGTGTAACAGGATCAAAGCCGGTTCTGATGGCCTTATGTGTCGGGTTATGTACAACGAGTTATGTGTTCGTGGACAAATTAAATCTAGAGCATATTTCACCCCTGTCGTTACTTGAAGTGACGAACATTGGCTTTGTTGCCGGCTTGACTCCGGCGCTGCTCGCTTCCCGCCAACTGCGTCAGGAGTGGAAGAAGAACCGATCAACCATTATGCTGGGAGCGCTGCTGAATCCAGGCTCGTACTTGTTGTTTCTGTTTGCATTGCAGCAGGCGCCAATGGCTAGACTGGGCCCGCTTCGGGAAGTAGGGACAGTATTTGCGGCCTTCCTCGGTATTTTGTTACTGAAAGAACAGCAGGGGAAGAAGCGTATTCTCTGTTCCATCGTTATTTTTGGCGGCATATTGCTGATTGGTATGTGGGGTTAATGGAATTCCAGTATTTGGAGATATGGTGTATACTCATGGTTAATGAACCGCTCTCATGAGGAGGATGAACCATTGAACGTGCACCGTTTGGAAGATATTCATTTTCGTGATCCCTACATACTGGCTATACCATCGCGCAAGAAATATTATTTATATGGCTCTATCGGGCAAAATGTGTGGAATGGCCCAGCCATCGGTTTTGATGTCTATGAGAGCGAAGACCTGATCCATTGGAGCGGTCCTTCCCCATGCTTCCGTGCACCTGCGGACTTCTGGTCCGATCACCACTATTGGGCCCCGGAAGTCTATGAATGGGAAGGTCGCTTTTATATGTTTGCCAGCTTCAAGGCGGAAGGTGTTTCGCGGGTAACAGGTGTGTTGGTGGCTGATCAGCCGGAAGGGCCTTTTGAATTGTGGTGTCGCTCCCTGACGCCACCAGATTGGGAATGCCTGGACGGTACATTGTATGTGGACGATCAGGGTGATCCGTGGATGATCTTTTGCAAGGAATGGGTACAGGTGGAGGATGGGGAGATGTACGCGGTACGTCTGAAACCGGATCTGAAAGGAACGATAGGCAAACCTGATCTGTTATTCAAAGCTTCCGAAGCGCCATGGTCTGTCGGAGGTGGAGAACAGCGAAACCGTTATGTCACGGATGGTCCGTTTTTGTATCGTATGCAAAATGATGAACTCGTCATGATGTGGTCCACATCCGGTCAAGACGGTTATACACTGGGGGTGGCCCGCTCGGTGTCCGGTAAACCGCAAGGACCATGGAAGCAGGATGACAAGCCGTTGTTCGCCAATAATGGAGGACATGGGATGCTGTTTCGAACGTTCGAAGGACAACTGTGTCTCACCATTCATGCTCCGAACAATCATCCGAAGGAACGACCCGTTATTTTCCGCATGCAGGAGAAGCAAGGACAACTGACGCTTATGGATAATCCAACGTAAAATGTAGAAAATGCAGATCATGTATTCGGGAAAGATGCTGGCCTAATCGATTTTTCAATCTTCTTCAATTCATCCCCTCAGGGTAAATGATCTTAAGGAACATCTGTTCAGATGAGCCTAGGATGACTGCCTGAGGGGATTTGTTTATTTTATCGCAGGTACTCAAACATGATATATTGGAAGGAGCAGCGTGTCGGTAATGTAAAAGCGAGCAATGATAGCTCTATAATGAAATGGACAGAGTGACGGGGAGAGACCTTATATGTTGCATAAGGAAAAGTTGATCCAGGCGATTACGGAGCATGAACAATTAATGCACGACCTGCGGCGGATTCGCAGTCTGGATCTGCCTCAGTGTTACATAGGTGCGGGGTATATTCGCAATTATATCTGGGATGTGCTTCATGGCTATCCTCTTCGCGAACTTCACAGCGATATTGATGTTGTTTACTACGATACGGAAGATATGCGTGAGGAGCGGGACCTGCTGCTGGAACAAGGGCTTCGCGAGCAGACAGGCAATTCCATATGGTCGGTGAAAAATCAGGCGAGGATGCATCTGCGTAATGGAAACAAGCCCTATCAATCCACAGAAGATGCCCTTCGGTATTGGCCAGAAATCGTCACAGCCATAGGTGTGCGGTTAGATGAACAAGGTCAGGTGCGTATCTGTGCCCCGCATGGGCTGGAGGATCTGTATACGTTAATCGTACGCCAAAGTCCGTTTTTCTCGGATGCAGACTACTATAATCATCGTGTAGAGAAGAAATGCTGGCAACAACAGTGGCCCAAGCTCACGATCATAAAATCCTGAATCAAGGGCATATGACGGAAGTGAAGGCCCGAGAAGGAGTGTTACTGGATTTATGAAAAAGTTTATACGAGAAAAAGGCCTAATCCTTGATCTTATTTTCATTGCATGTTTTGTGTTCTTCCTTGTTTTCTGGGGCTGGAACTTCGCAGTGAAGTTTTTTGGCATGATCACTATAGCTTTTATCGTGTTGAGGCGGATTGATTATCAAAAGCATATCCTGCTGAAACGCATTCTGCTTACTGGCTTCGGGATCGCTGCGGTTTCATTTGTAATTATCGAAGCACTTGTGTTTACTCAGCTTAACGCGAATGATCCTGAAGAAGCGGACTATGTCATTATTCTCGGCTCGGGCATCAAGGGAACTGAATTGTCATTGACCTTGAAACAAAGGCTGGATGCCAGTTTGGACTATATCCGCAGTCATCCTCAGACGCCAGTGATTGTATCCGGCGGGCAGGGGCCGGGTGAATCGATTCCGGAAGCACTCGCCATGAAAAACTACCTTGTTGATCAGGGGATCAGCCCCACACAAGTCATTATGGAAGATCGATCGACGAGCACCCAGGAGAATATGGCTTTTTCCAAAAAAATCATTGATGCATCTGGGCTGGAGCATCCCAAGATCATGATTGTCACAAGTGATTACCATATGTTCAGATCCAAGTATTTGGCCGCCAAGAACGGTTACGCTGCCGAATACGGCATTTCCGCTCCTTCACCGGGTTATCTGAAACCGATCAATATGATCCGGGAGTATTTTGCAGCGGTTAAAGCGTTTATCTAATGGATAATGCGCGAATTCAGAAATGGATTACAATCTTCAAGATATCACATCCAAAAAAGGCAACGATCAACTCCTAATCGAGTGAACGTTGCCTTTTTGTTATTTCTTATCATACGTTTTGAAAATTTCAGTGATCACATTGAGAGCCATAGCTATTTCATGTGGTTCATGGGTTCTCAGGATGGTAATTAGTTTCTGAATGTTATTATCTTCATAGGAGAGTGCCTCGTTTTCATTCACATATGTAAATAATTGATTAACGCCGACATCAAGAGCATCCGCGATTCTATCCAAATTTTTCAAAGAGATGTTACGCTCCGCGCGTTCAATGAATCCGATATAGCTTGTATTAAATCCTGCCTTTTCAGCTAAAGCCTCTTGAGATAGATCCTTGGATTTCCGAAGATCTCTTATTCTTGCACCAACTAACTCCAAAAGTTCTGACATGGGTACACCTCTCTTTAATTAGAAGTGTAGAGAAAGAATAGAGGTTGATTAACCAATACTTAATAAGTAATTTGATTAAAAAACTACTATATAGTAATATTTTATCTATATCTTGCCCAAAACTTAAAAAATACACACCAGTTTTTTGTACAGAGAGTAAAACGGATAAAGGGGTTGTTGGACTTGAATGAAATGCACTCCTTCATGAATCGGCAGATCGATAAACCTTTATTGTACTTAACTGATGAGATTTCCAATGTGAAAAGAGATGTGTTCGATTATCAAAAACTTGCTGGATATCATATGAAATTGGCTTTTATGATGCATAAGCATAGCCAAAGGAAAGTTTGCCTGATTCTCTGTGACTGGGCTTTGACTGCCATGATCAAGGCTTTGTACATTCATGAGCACCAAACAACGATCTTACCTGACAAATGGACGATGAACGAAATTCTTTCTTTTGTGCATACAGATAAGAATCCCGGATTGGATATTGTCTTATTCATCAGCACGATACAATATATATCTTCAATAGAAAACGGCCCAGACTCTTTTCTTGCAGAGCCAACCAACATTGACAAACTGCTTGAACGAACAGAACAAGTGTTGAGTGAACTATCCGCCCGAATTCTTAGTGAACCAAACACTCCACTTTTTTAATTGCTGAAAATATATAAAAAGTTTTGTTTGACTGCGACAGCTTCCGTATTCCAAATCGGCCTACACGGGGCTGTTTTTTTGTTGGAACACGCCATCAATCGAAAGAATCTTGTACAATGAGGTAGTTGGAAAATTGAAACATAAATAGGGGATAAACATGAGAGGATGCATTAGTTACTAATCAAGATCATTTTATGTGAAATAGAAGAGCAGGATTAAAAGCATTTTATCCAGCTGCGGGATTCAAATGATGCTCACAACTAATTTTTGAGAATGGCCCATGATCATCTGATCAGAAATAATCATCAGTATGCTTTAAAAATGTTTGCAGACTAATATGTATCGAGGGTAGAAGGACAAAAAGAAGGGGGCAGCTGATTTGAAAACATACATATTATTATTTGAAGGATACGTATCATTTGAGATTATGTTAGCCAGCTATTTTATGAAAACCCAAGGAGACATCATAACGGTAGCGTTGGAAAAAGGACCTTTACAGTCATATGAGGGATTTTCGGTTAATCCCTCTGTTCTACTAAATGAGATTGATCCGTCAGAAGTGGAACTTTTGATAATTCCCGGAGGAGATGTTACGGCAATGCTGCAACGTCCGGACTTGATGTACTTCATCAAAGCACTTAATGCGCGCAAGACGCCCATTGCAGCCATCTGTGCAGGAATATTATTGTTCGGTCAAGCGCAAATATTGGAGAGCAGATCATTTACGACTAATGCTGAATCCGAGATGAGAGCTATCACAGCCCAAGGGAAATATGTAAATGAAGGTGTTGTTGTTGATGGACATATCATTACAGCCAAGGCGAGTGCTTATGTGGATTTTGGAATCGAAATCGGTAAAGTTATGAATATCTATTCAGGTCCTGAAGATCTGGAAGAAACGATTCAAGTGTTCAAATATTTCAACGCCAAATCATGATATAATATACGTCATTAATAGAAGAACGATGTAGGAGTGAAGGATCATTACAGCATATATGTTACCTGCTCTCTATGAGCAAAAGAAAGTTTCAGCGCATGACATGGAAGAGATTGTGCGTTTGTTGGCACACGCACCATTACTATATGATGACGGGCTGTCAATTCAAGTTCAGGACTTCATGGAAGGGTTGGAAATCGAGCTTGAGCATGAGGTGCGGCGCGCAGTAATCGAGTTGTATGAATTGGCTGTGCAAGCTTGTCGTCCCTTCTCCGAGCTATCTGCTTATGAGCAGTTTCAGGATGCACTTGGATTACAGGCCGAACTATGGCAGGTAGAAGTGCTGACGCTTGTCGAATGGATGGAATGGTTGAAGCAGATCGGTAAAGGACAAAGAAAACTGCCTGAATACAATTTTACAGCCATGCTGGGGAATTTGCCTGAAGGGTTCATGATTCATGATTTCCATGATGAGCTTATGTATCAGTTGGAGCAAAACTCAGCGAACGCATGGGCGATTGAAGAACGCAATCGTTTATACGCAGCCTTGGGCATAAATTAAAATCAAACAAAACCGTCGCAGACAGTGTTAGTCCATATATAGCGTAGTTGCTTTACCCAGTATGGGGAAATGAGGGGATACCGTGAAAAAGGTTGTGTTGGCGGGTGGAACAGGGTTTGTTGGTCAGGATTTTGCCCAAAGATTCAAGGAGCTTGGTTATGAGGTGCTCATCATCTCACGTCAGCCCGGTCATATTGCCTGGGAGAACCAGGCTGGAATCATAGAGGCACTTGAAGGTGCAGAATTGCTGATTAACCTGGCCGGAAAATCCGTAAACTGCCGTTACACGGACGAGAACCGCAAAGTCATTTTGGAATCCAGAACACGCACAACCCGCATTTTGGGCGAGTCTGTTCTGGCTTGTAGCAACCCTCCTGAATTATGGATTAATTCGAGCACGGCCACCATATACAGACATGCAGAAGATCGTCCCATGACGGAGAAAGAGGGCGAGATTGGCTCCGGATTCTCGGTGGATGTCGCCAAGGCGTGGGAAAAGGCTTTTTTTGAATTCAGTCTGCCGTCTACACGTCAGATTGCATTACGGATTGCCATTGTGCTGGGAGAAGGCGGCGTCATGGAGCCACTCACCAATCTGGTCCGCTTTGGGCTGGGTGGATCACAAGGACCTGGAACCCAGCAGTTTAGCTGGATTCATATAGAAGATTTGTTCTGCATGGTGATCTATGTTAAGCAGCATCCGCAATTGGAGGGTGTATTTAATGCATCCTCTCCCCATCCTGTCACGAACCGCCAGCTTATGGAGAGTCTGCGGCGGCAGATGGGAGTTCGTATTGGACTTCCTTCACCTCGCTGGATGCTGGAACTGGGGGCACGATTCATCCGGACCGAAACAGAGCTGGTTCTCAAAAGTCGCTGGGTTATTCCCGAGAGGCTGGAAAGAGAAGGATTTACATTCAAGTATGATACGCTCGATCTTGCACTGGCCAAGATTTTGAAGTAAGGAAATGAATCAACATGACTGAATAAAAAAGATAACACAACGGGAGGGGCAGAGATATCTGCCCTTCTGCTGTATTTTCTGCACTTCGTCATGGCGTTTAGCCAGGCGGGGTGAAGTGTAATTTTCATTTAGATATGTTCGACTAAACATTTACACGATAACTGCGATAACAAGGTTGTTCTGTCATTGGAGTGTTAGTGTACATATTTATTAGTTGAACTTATATTCAGTCAGAAGAAGAGAAAGAGGTAGGTCATATGCAGCTTAGAAGAGTGAGAATTGTGGGAACAGGCAAGTATTTGCCTGAACAGGAAGTAACCGACGAGGAGTTGGATCGCCGTTTGCAAGTGCCTGCGGGCTGGGTCAGTAAAGCAACAGGTGTTGGTGTGCGCCATTATGCTTCCAATGCAGAGACCTCTTCCTTCATGGGAGCGAGGGCTGCCGAAGCAGCACTTGTTGATGCGGGATTGACGTTCGCAGATATAGACTGTCTGGTGTGTACGAGCGGTACGAAGGAACAACCTTTACCCAGTACGGCGGTATTCATTCAGCAGGCGATGGGACAGCAGGATTCAGGTGTACCGGCTTTTGACATGGATGCGACCTGTTTAAGTTTCCTAAACGGGTTGGATGTTATCTCCTATATGGTGGATGCCAGGCGTTATAAAAGGGTGCTGCTTGTAGCTACGGAGATCGCTTCGAAGGGATTGAATTGGTCAAACAAGGAGAGTGCAGCCCTGTTCGGTGATGGAGCTGCTGCTGTCATTATTGAACGCTCCGCTGAAGGAGAGTCTTCGCAGATTGTACATGCCTCGCTGAAAACGTACAGCCGCGGCGCGCGGTTTTCGGAAATTGCCGGTGGGGGCACTCGTCTGCATGCCTCGAATTATGTGGCAGAGCAGCCGGCGCCCTATCTTTTTCATATGGATGGACAGGCCATCTTCCGTATGGCTTCCAGATTGCTGCCAGCATTTATTGACGATATGTTGCAAGCAACTGGTAATCAGATGAAGGATTTCCAATTGGTAATTCCGCATCAGGGAAGTGCCATGGCGATGAGGCTGATCCGCAAGAAGCTAGGAATCGAAGAGGACCGTTTTATGGACATTACACGAAATCACGGCAATACCATTGCCGCTTCCATTCCGATGGGGTTGCATGAAGCGATCAAGCAGCAGCGCATTCAGAGGGGAGATCGGGTGCTAATGATCGGAACAGCCGCCGGATTATCACTGGGAGGACTTATTTTTGACTACTAGATTCACGAAGAATGGAAATCAAACATCAGAATCCTTAAATGTGCTGCTCACAGGCGGGCGGGCTCCGGTAACGCTCGATCTGGCGCGTATGCTTCATCGTGCGGGTCACCGGGTTTACGTTGCGGAGAGCGTGGTGCGTCATTTGTGCAGATTGACCAGTGCGGTGGAGCAGTGTTTCATGGTTCCATCTCCACGTCATGAAACAGAGGATTACTTGTTAGAGATGGAGAGTCTGGTTCAAACCTGGCAGATCGAATTGTTGATTCCGATGTGTGAAGAAGTTTTTTATATTGCCCAAGGGACAGATCGACTGCGTAATCACTGCCGTGTACTTGTTTCGTCTATAGAGCAGCTGCATGAATTGCATCATAAATATCGCTTTATTCAGCTTGCAGAGTCGTTTGGCCTTTCGGTGCCGGATACCCGTCTGATCAACAGTCGGCAGGAATGGATGGAAGCGCAGGCTGATCTGGATATAGAAGGGGAATGGGTATGGAAGCCCGTATACTCCCGCTTTGCTGCCAGAGTTCGTATGCCGATATCCTCCACAGCAGACTTTGATAGAGGCGCACCTGATCAGAAGATATACGAAGGTAAAATGAAGCAGCACCGTTTACAGAATGATCCTCCTGGTGACACGGAAATATCCTCGGCTTCCCCTTGGGTTGCACAGGCTTATGTTGCCGGGCAAATGTTATGTACATACAGCGTAGCTTATGAAGGGAAAATCGTTGCACATACAACCTACGACAGTCGCTATCGAACGGGCAGCGTAGGGGCGAGTGTTTTTTTTGAACATGTGGAGCATGAAGGAATTTACGAGTGGGTAAGGCAATTTGTACAGGCGACAGGGTTTAGCGGGCAGATTGGGTTTGATTTTATCGAAACAGAGGACGGACAAGTATATGCCATTGAGTGTAATCCGAGGGCGACCAGTGGCATCCATTTGTTTCACCCTGGTGATGGTTTGGTACGTGCTTTAATTGCACCTGAAGAGCTGGTGAAAGCAGCAAAGGTGATCATCCCCAAGCAAGGAAGCAAAGCGATGTTGATGCTTCCGATGTTGGGAAGTGGATTGCAGCAGCTCTGGGGGAAGGGCAGCATGCGGGCATGGATGATAGCCTGGCGGGGAACGAGGGATGTGGTGTATCTGAGACACGATATGAAACCTTTGTTTGAGCAATTTGCAATTGTACTCTCCGCCTGGCGGCTTGCAAGGAAACATAAGTTCTCGCTGACTGAAGCTTTGACTCACGACATAGAATGGAACGGTGAACAACAATGAATAGAGCATTGGTTACAGGAGCAACGGGATGTCTGGGCAGGCATTTGGCGATACGGCTTGCAGAGCAAGGCTGGCAAGTTACGGGTATGGGACGCCAGCAAAAGCACGGTGCACAGCTGGAGGCAGCAGGCATTCGCTTTTATAACGGAGATATACGGGATCAGGAGGCAGTGAATGAGGCCTGTTCGGGCCAGGGTGTTGTGTTTCACTGTGCGGCGTTATCGTCGCCATGGGGCAAATACCGGGATTTTTACAGCATCAATGTGGAGGGGACACAGCATTTGGTGGACCGTTGTATGAAAGTTGGCATAAAGCGCTTCATTCATGTATCAACGCCGAGCCTATATTTTAACTACAGTCCGCGATATGACATACATGAGAATGACCCCTTGCCATCCAAGCCAGCTAATCATTATGCAGCCACCAAGCGGCTCGCTGAGCAGGTGGTTTTGCAGGCTCATGCTAAGGGACTTCCATCGATCATGATTCGTCCGAGAGCTATTTTTGGCCCGTATGACCAGACCCTTTTTCCCAGAATCGTTGCAGCAAATGCCAAATCGGGTGTACCTATGATCGGAGGCGGACAGGCACTCATTGACCTGACTTGTGTGGATAACGTGGTGGATGCGCTTTTGTTATGCAGGGATGCTAAGACAGAAGTGCTGGGTCGTGCCTACAATATTTCCAATGGAGATCCGAGACCGTTTCAGGATTTGGTGAGCACGTTGTTTGGAAAGCTGGAAATGTCTTTACACCGTCGAAATATTCCCTACGGAGCAGCATACGGAGCAGCCGCAGTGCTGGAACGTGTACACCGCTTGATTCCTGCGTTAGGTGAACCTCAATTGACGCGGTATACGGTTGGTTCATTATCTATCCCGCAGACGCTGGATATTACGGATGCCCGTGAGAAGCTGGGATATGTGCCTCGGTTGTCCATTGATGAGGGGTTACAACAATTTGCAGACTGGTGGAGGGCTGAATCATGCTGACAACAACTTCGGTAAAGCTTCATCTTGGAGCAGCGGGTTATTGCACACATCCGGAGTTTCTGACGCTGCGTGGTGGAAGTTTGCGTCCGGTGGCCTTTCCGGCAGGCTTTGCGTGCATCATTCATCCTGTACATGGTCCGATTCTGCTGGACACGGGATATAGCTCCCGTTTTTTCAAGGAAACCGCCCGCTTGCCAAACGCGCTGTATCGTCATATTACACCTGTGGTCTATCGTGAAGAAGACAGTGCGGTACATTTTCTGGCTCGTTTAGGACTGGAAGCTTCGGATATTCGGTACATCATCCTCTCGCACTTTCATGGGGATCATATTGCAGGTGTGCGGGATTTCCCACAGGCGCAATTGATCTATCTGCCAAGAGCCTATGACGCCGTGCGTTCACTTGGCCCCATTGCGGCTGTAAAGGCAGGGTTTCTGTCCGGGCTGCTGCCAGAGGACTTTGATGCCCGATCATTGCCTGTTACGAAGCAGCCGGAGAGATGGGTAAGAGCGGGTGAGGATTTTCCTTTTCCCGAGGTATACGATATTTTCGGTGATGGCAGTCTGCTGGGTGTTGACGTATCGGGTCATGCGGAAGGCATGATGGGAATTTTGCTTAGTACGGAGTCACATGACTATTTTCTGTGCGCGGACACAGTGTGGTCGAGTCGTGCTTTTCAGGAACAACGCAGACCTCATGCACTCGCTGGAATCATTATGTCGGATCGTCAGGCGTATCGAAGGAATTTTGACAGACTCGTTCAGTTGCATCAGCAGTTTCCAGCGATTCGGATTGTGCCCAGTCATTGCCATGAAGCGCTGAATGCTTGGGGTACAGAGGGTGAGCACATATGAGCAGTACACTGCGTATTGTCTACCATTATGCACTTGCACGGGGATTGAGAAAATGGAAAACACGAGCGCAGCTTGAACGCTGGCAGGAACGCCAGATCATTCGGCAAGTGGAACGGGTTCGTAAAAAGTCCGCTTTTTACCGGGAGTGGTGGGGTGATGTTGATGCATCCAACTGGAGAAGCTTTCCGCTGATTGACAAAACGATCATGATGCAGCATTTCGATCGGCTCAACACGGTGGGCATTTCCAAGGGCGAAGCGATGGCTCTCGCCGGGGAAAGTGAGGAAACGCGTGATTTCAAGCCATCCGTTCAGGGCGTGACGGTAGGCTTGTCCTCAGGCACATCGGGCAACCGGGGGTTGTTTCTGGTGAGTGATCGTGAGCAGGATGCGTGGACAGGGACTGTGTTGGCCAAGCTCCTGCCTGGCGGACTGTGGAAGCCTGCCAAGATCGCCTTTTTCCTCCGGGCCAACAGTAATCTGTATGAATCGGTGCAGCGGGGTAAGCTGCAATTTCAATATTTTGATCTGCTGGAGCGTGTCGATACCTTGGTTGAACGTATGGAAACATACCGACCCACCGTATGGGTAGCGCCGCCCTCCATGCTGAGAATGTTGGCTGACGCTTATACGTCAGGCACATTGACCATTGTACCGGACAAAATCATTTCGGTTGCTGAAGTGCTGGACCCGCTGGATCGCAAGGTGCTGGAGAGTGTTTTTGGGCAAACCATTCATCAGGTGTACCAGTGTACTGAGGGATTTCTGGGCGCAACCTGCCGCTTCGGCACTTTGCATTTGAATGAAGATATCGTTCATATTGAAAAAGAGTTCATTGATCCCACGACCCGGAGGTTCGTGCCTGTGATCACGGACTTCTCCAGAACATCACAGCCGATTATCCGGTATCGGCTGAACGACATTCTGACCGAGGCAGCGGTTCCTTGTGCCTGTGGGTCTTCGTTCACTGCCATTGAGCGGATCGAAGGCCGGTGTGATGACACGCTTTATTTTCCACATCGACAAACGGGCGAAGACGTACCTGTATTTCCGGATTTTGTTACGCGTGCAGTGATTGCAGCCTCTCCGGCTATTGAGCATTATCGCGTCGTTCAGCGGGGTAACGGGGTGTTGGAAGTATCACTTCGGCTTGCAGGAGAAGGGATGCAGCAGGTGGAAGTTGGTGTGAAGCGGGAGCTGATGAATCTGGGAGAGCGGCTGGAATGCATCGTACCTGATATCAGATTTGTCCCTTATACGTTTGAACCGGGAATAACAAAGCTGCGCCGAGTGGAGAGACAACACACTTAAGTGAAGCGTTTTGATGATAGTGTTAACGATAATAAATCTACTAAATCCATCGAGGGAAGAGGTGAAGCAGATGACAGAACAGAAGATACAGACAGAGGACAATCATATACAGGGCGAAACAGGTTCAACCGTGGGGAAACCGGAAGAGTTCGACTCAAACGCTCCTATTGCGTTAATCACGGGTACATCGAGTGGGTTCGGCATGCTTACGGCGGTTACGCTGGCTAAACAAGGATATCGTGTTGTGGCAACGATGCGAGATTTGAGTCGGAATGTGGAATTGGCAAGGTTGGCGGAGCAGGCGGGCATTTCGGATCGGTTACAGGTTATTCGCCTGGATGTAACGGATGGTGATTCGGTACAGGAGGCTGTTCAGACGGTACTTCAAAACAATGGGCGGATCGATATGCTGGTGAACAATGCAGGATTTGCGCTTGGCGGATTTATTGAAGAAGTATCCATGGATGATTGGCGTCGGCAAATGGAAACGAATCTGTTTGGCTTGATTGCCGTTACACGTGCGGTCCTGCCTGTCATGCGTGAGCAAAAGCAGGGATTGATCATCAACTTGTCCAGCGTCAGTGGATTGTCCGGTTTTCCAGGTTATGCGCCGTATGCTGCATCCAAATTCGCAGTGGAAGGTTTCACGGAAAGTTTGCGTCATGAGATGTCCTCGTTCGGCATCCGGGTTGTGCTGGTAGAGCCGGGTGCTTATCGTACACCCATATGGAGTAAAGGCTTGGGCGAAATTCACAGGAGCGATGATTCTCCCTATAAGGATAAGCTGGACGCGGTTCTTCGTTATTCCCAGCATGCTGGAGAGACTGCACCTGATCCGCAGGAAGTAGCCGATCTGATTGCTCGCATTGCACGGATGCGTGCACCAAGGCTTCGTTATGCGCTGGGCAAAGGCTCGCGTTTGCTTATCATCGGCAAGCTGCTGCTTCCCTGGAAATGGCTGGAGTGGATTATTGCGCGTGGATTGAAATAGAATCAGCTACGAAACTCAATCACGAAATAAAAAACACTGGAGGGCTTTCATATGAAAATCGCTTTTGTTTTGTTTGATGGTTTGACTTTCCTTGATTTTGCAGGATTTTATGATGTGATCAATCGGTTGAATTTCTTTGAACAAACCAAAGGCACGACGTGGGAAACATGTGCGATGACAGATCAGGTTACGGACGAATCGGGTTTAACGTTGAAGGTGGACCGGGTGAAGCCCAATTTGGCGGAATATGATCTCATTTTTGTTCCTGGTGGCATGGGAACCCGTAAGCTTCGATTCGATGAGGCTTTTGTGGGCTGGCTGAGACAAGCTGAGAATGTTCCACTGAAGGTATCCGTGTGCACAGGCTCTCTGCTGATGGGGGCGGCGGGGTTTTTAACGGGTAAAAAAGCAACAACGCATCCCAATGTCTATGAACTGCTTGAGCCATATGTTGCTGAGGTGATTCAAACTCGGATTGTGAAAGACGGAAATGTGATTACGGCCGGAGGGGTAGCGACGTCCATTGATCTTGGGGTCTATGTTGTAGGTTTGCTTGCAGGCCAGGAAGCCGCAGCGAATGTAAAGCTACAAATCGATTATCCTTATGACATGCAGGGAGTGGTTGAAGAATGAATGAAGGTCAGAAGGAGAACGTGTTCATCCTTCGCAATATACGCAGAGATGAGGCAGAGAAATATTGGCCTTTGCGGCTGGAAGCACTGAAAAATCATCCGGAAGCCTTCGGGGCTTCATTTGAAATGTCCATTCAGCTTCCCATGAGTGAAGTGCAGGAACGTATACATACCGAACCCGATAATTACATTCTGGGTGCATATACAGAAGAAGGCATCCTCACAGGGACAATGGGGTTCAAAAGAGAACAGGGACTAAAGCTGAGGCACAAAGGATACATCTGGGGAGTTTATGTCTCACCGTCTTATCGTGGATGTGGACTTGCTTCCCGATTGCTCCGCGAAGTGTTGGATCGGGGCAGGGAATTGGAAGGCATAGAGCAAATCAATCTCAGTGTGGTTACCACAAACGGGTCAGCAAGGCGATTGTATGAGCAGCATGGATTTGAAACCTATGGCATTGAGCGCAATGCACTGGTCGTTCAGGGAAAGGGTTACGATGAAGCGCATATGACGTACTTTTATGCTGAGCGTTTGAATGTGAGCGATGAGCATGTTGAAGAAGGTGGTGACTTATGACGGACACGGTTCAGCTTGAACTTGACGGCATTTCTTTTGAGTTAAAAGAACCTCATTCATTCGAGTGGATCGCGCGCCTGGGTACTGTATTCCGTGTGTTTGATCAGCAGGATTCTGGCAATTTGTCCTTTGGTATTCTGGGTCTGGACGGAAAGCGGATATTCGTGAAATATGCTGGAGCATGCACGATACATGCGAACAGTTTAAGTACACCTGCCGAAGCGATTCATTATTTGAAATCATCCGTTTCCATATACGAAGATTTGGCACATGACACATTGATTCATTTAAAAGACCATTTTGCAACGGAACATGGCTACGTCTGTGTATTCGATTGGGTGGAAGGAGAATGTCTGCATTCCCATTGGGATTTTCCACCACCAGCCAAGTATGAGGACCCTCGTTCCCCCTATTATCGATTCAGACAGCTTCCGGTAAAGACGCGTATTCAGGCGATGAAGCAGATTTTGGATTTTCACATTGAAGTGCAACGGAGAGGGTATGTGGCTGTTGATTTTTACGATGGCAGTCTGATCTATGATTTTGACAAACAATCGATGAAAATATGTGATATTGATTTGTATCGAAAGGGCTCTTTCACGAATACGATGGGACGGATGTGGGGATCATCCCGGTTTATGTCTCCTGAGGAATTTGAGTTGGGTGCACCAATGGATGGAGTCACGAATGTGTTCAACATGGGAGCGATGGCTTTCTCCCTGCTGGGTGGAGAGTTGGATCGTTCATATGCCAGATGGGATGCGGGAGAAGCGTTGTACCAGGTGGTTATTCGTGCGATAGACCCTGAGCGAGCGAGTCGCTATGCGTCGGTTGCTGAATTAGGTGAAGCATGGAAAAAAGCCGTGCTGCAGGATCAATAAGCGATATTGAATCCTTGTTTAGATCTTAAAATTATCTAATATATTTCTCATACGTAATTGTGCACATTGGATTCGTATCTGCACGGGATATACCGTATAATGGAAATTAATGAGGGGGTATAGCCAATGTGCATATATACGATATCAGGATTAATAACTGATTTTCTGAAGCAGCATGACGCTGGAATAAGAAGTGTAGGCGAACCGTTATTGCAGAGGTTCATTCCGTAATTATGAATCCCATATTAAATCCTTCACCCATGGATATGATGAAAATTCAGGCAAATACATTGTATACGATGGACAATCAGAAGCGTCTGTTAAGTATTAACGAGCCGGATGGTGGGCAGGCTCCAGCCTAATTTATTGGAATAACTTCTGTCGGGCAATGTTCCTACTATCATGAGCAGTTGCCGTTCACTCTGATTGAGGAGCTAGGCTGTGATGCTGAGCTTCCGCTCGATATTGCGAAGCTGATTCGGAGAGTGGAGACGTTTAAGCCAGTGAAGAGTGCATGGATGGGCCCGGCTTATACATTTCCCGAGAAGTGCGGCGAATGGCATCCGAATGTTCAGCTTATAGAGAGTCATGGTGCTTTTTTGCTGGAAGAGCATTTTCCTGATTTAATAGAACGACTGCAAGAGAAAATGCCCATTGCCGCTTATGTAATGGAGAATTCGGCTGTCGCTGTATGTTGTTCGGCCCGTGTATCCCAACAGGGTGCTGAGGCTAGTCTGTATACGGCGCCTAATTTCAGAGGACAGGGTTATGCAGCAGAGGCTGTAAAGTGCTGGAAGTATCATGTTAAAGAGAGCGGGCGCATTCCAATCTATAGCACATCATGGGATAATATAGCTTCGCAGACTGTTGCCCGGAAGTTGGGACTAATCCAGTTTGGTGTGGATTTCAGCATCACGACCTCGTCATAAAAGATGCAATCATTTGTGTTAAATGAAGGGCATCAATCCGCAGGGTTGAAACTCTGGATCAAAAGTTGTTGTTGCAGCAATAATTAGGACTTTTGTACAAAAGAACCTGCAATAAGTCATTGTAGCGCATATCCGTATCTATCGGGATGAGTATAATTATGATCATAGCTTTGTCGAGTTTATTGAGAGTGCCGTTCATAAGTTTGAGCAGGGACAGGAGTGATTCCATGATTCGCAAACGTATTGCAAGCGGCACGGTGATGCTGTGTGCAGCATGGATGTTGGTAGCATGCTCGAATCAGGTGGAAAGTCATGACGTGAGCTGGAAAATTGATAGCAATCTTCAGCAAATCGTGAACGAAACTGAGATTCTGACCAGCAGTAATCCAGGTGATTATATTGTTGCTAACACAGAGGCGTATGCTCAGATTCTGGATACGGGTGAAGAGGGACTGAACGTTCTGATTCAGCAACTGGAGTCCAGTGCAGATAATGGCCTTAAGGAATGGCTTATGGCTCAGGCAAGTACGGAGCTGCTCGGAGAGCGTAACCCTGTGGAACGCTGGCAAAGTGGCAAAGACTGGCTCAGACAGTATAAAATGAAGGTAGAATAACATAACTCACCTCCCAGTCATCATGAGCAGGAATGAGAGGTTCCAGGAACCTGAAAGAATACGTTATAGAGGTGAAACCCTTGAAGAAGAAAATTGCATTTTTTGACTCGGGAATCGGTGGTTTAACCGTCTTGCATAAAGCTTTGCATCAATTCCCTGAAGAAGCGTTTCTGTATTATGCCGATACATTGCATGTTCCTTATGGGACCAAGTCCGCCGATGAGGTTAGAGGACATATCTTCCATTGTGTGGAGGCTATTGTTCAGGAAAATGTGCAAGCGATTGTGATTGCCTGCAATACAGCGACCAGTCTGACCGTGAAGGATTTACGTGCCAAGTATGATATCCCCGTTATCGGGATGGAGCCTGCTGTGAAACCGGCAGTGGAAATGAATCGAAGAAGCGGCAAAAGAGTGCTTGTATTTGCTACAGCCCTAACCTTGAGTCAAACGAAATATCATGAATTGGTATCCCGAGTGGATGATCACCACAGTGTCGATTCCATTCCATTACCTGAACTTGTGGAGTGGTGTGAGCAGTTGGACTTTGATCCACAGAAGATTGCGGCGTATTTCCGCCTTAAACTGGCTGATCTTGATCTGAACTTATACGGTACAGTTGTACTTGGCTGCACGCATTACCCGTTTTACACATCGATTCTTCGTACGGTTCTACCAGATCATATTCAGATTATTGATGGCAGTACGGGAACGGTTAACCGCTTGAAGCAGCTTCTTGGGTTGGCAGACCAAAAGGGCGTGTGGACAGAGGAAAAGGTTACTTTTCTTAGTTCATCTGGCCGTTCGGAAGACCGGGAGAACATGCGAATTGCACTCAAATATCTGGAGAAGCATTGAATGTAATTTGAATCAACAGGAGTTGAAGGGCGATGCAGTCTATTTATCTCATTCGTCATGCCAAAGCTACAGGGCAAGAACCGGATGCCGAGCTTACGGATGAAGGACTTCGTCAGGCAGAAGAACTTGCTGAGATGTTGGCGGAGCACCCAATCCAATACATTGTGTCGAGTCCGTGGAAAAGGGCACTTCAAACCGCTGCCCCACTGGGCAAAACCGTCCTGCAACATATACATACGGATGAACGTCTTCAAGAAAGGGTGCTTAGTACCCTTCATCTGGATAACTGGATGGATGTGCTTGAACGTACATACACGGACGAAGACTGGACGGAAGAAGGTGGTGAATCTTCTCGTTTCGCGACAGCCAGGGGCCTTGAGGTGCTGGACGAGCTGTGGAGCCGGCCTGAGCATAGCGGGGCTGTGATTACACACGGTAATCTGTTATCTCTGCTCATTCGCAGCCATGATGAATCCTTTGGATTCGAGGAGTGGAAAAATCTATCTAATCCTGATGTATATGTCCTGGAAAAACAGCAGGGAGATAAAGTCACACACAGCATTCGCCGTATAGGGCGAAGTTAAACATAAAGAGAGTGCTCCAGCGATTTTTTGAGATCGGCTAGAACACTCTTTTCAGTTTACGATGTTGGTTTTACAAAGCGGCGACTAATAACATTACCCAACCAACCAAAAATGCTACTCCGCCAAGGGGTGTGATCGCCCCCAGTTTTCGAACGCCAGTTACGCTTAGGACATACAGACTGCCCGAGAACAAGAGGATGCCGGCGAATAGCAGCCATCCAGCCAGCAACACAAGAGAAGGCTGCTCCAGTCGATCAGCAAACAGTCCGAGAAGGATGATTCCGAGTCCGTGAACAAGGTGATACTGAACGCCAGTCTCGTATATTTTGATCATGTCAGCAGACAATCTGCGTTTGAGCGCATGTGCACCGAATGCTCCAAGGGCAACAGCAAGAAACATCATGATACTTCCAAGTACAATCAAGGTCTGCATGTAGTCTTGTCTCCTTTTTAATGAGTATTAAGCAGAATGTTTCTGCTCATTATGACACTTAAAGCTTACGCAATTGAATGCGCTGAATCGAATGGTCCGCTTCCTTTTTCAGAATCAGTCTGGCTCGTCCTTTAGTTGGCAGGATGTTTTCGTGCAGATTTTTGGCATTGATATCTTTCCAGATCTGACTTGCCGTAAGAACAGCCTCATTTTCTTCCAGATTGGCAAAACGGCTGTGGAAGAAGGAATTCTCATTCTGAAACGCTGTATTGCGTAGCAACTTGAAACGCTCAATGTACCAGTGGCGAATATGCTCCTCTTCTGCATCGATATAGATGGAGAAGTCAAAAAAATCACTGACCAACAGTGGGGTTTCCTTTTTGACCTGGAGCACGTTAATTCCTTCAATAATGAGGATATCCGGCTGACATATGGCATTCTCTTCACCTGCAATGACGTCGTAGGCAAGATGGGAGTATACGGGTGCCATCACTTCGGGTTTGCCCGATTTGACATCACCCATGAACTGAATCAGTGACTTGATATCATAACTTTCCGGGAATCCCTTTCGGTTCATGATGCCTTTTTCTTGCAACACGGCATTGGGATACAGGAAACCATCCGTAGTGACCAGATCCACCTTTGGATTTCCTTTGCCTCTGGCCAGCATAGCCTGAAGCAGGCGGGCAGTTGTACTTTTGCCCACGGCAACACTGCCCCCAATACCGATAATGTAGGGAGCGTGATGTGCTTCTTTTTTTAAAAAAGATGCCGTTAAGCGATTCAGCTCTCGTGAAGCTCCTGCATATAAGTCAATAAAGTGGGTAAGAGGTAGATAAATATCCTCAACTTCTTGAATGGATACCTCTTCATTTAATCCCTTTAGCTGTTCCAATTCCGCTGTCGTTAGTGGAAGAGTGGTCTGATATTTCTTCAAGTCAGCCCATTCCTTGCGGTTAAACTCGGTGTAAGGAGAGTATAAATTCATGAGATCCCGCTTTCTGTATGTAATGTTATGTTGGCACAATCATTAGTGTACCAAATTTCAGGGAACTGACAACACCTTTACATTGATGGTCCCTTAGTATATTCCCTGAAAGTTGAATGAAAAGCAACTTATAGGAAATTGTAAACCAAATTATGTTAAAGTCAACGTATACCATGCGGGAGGGTGACAGCAAATGATCGTATATGAGAGAGAGCATGATTTTGTTTTGACCGCACAGCATGAGCATGGATTAGTAGCCGGAGAAATGGCTTCCCATTGGAAAACGGAATTATTAACTGATGAAGCGCATCGAGAAGATCTGATTTTTGCCGCAAAAGAGCATGATCGGGGATGGATTGAACTGGATTCTGCTCCATTCTGGAATGATTATAGTCAGATACCGTATTCGTTTCGTGATTTTCCGCTACGTCCACGATTTGTATTTTACCGTAAAGGTATTGAAGAGGTTCGGGAGAAAAACCTGTACGCCGGGTTGTTGTGCAGCATGATGTATACAGATTTGTTTCAAAAAAACCTGGGTGCTAACGCCAATGATGATGAAGATATCAGGGAGTATCTAAACGATGAACGGGAGCATCAGTTACGTTGGGAACAGCAGCTTGGTGCTGGTGAAGCGTTGAAGCTTAGGCTGAAACATGATTTAGAAATTATGCTATTTTGTGATCAGCTCAGCCTTTTTCTCTGTATGGAGGAACCCGGAACACCTGCTGCACGTTATGATTTTTTCGCTGATGGACTGGGCTCTACCTTCGATGCCTGTTCAAGGCAGCCCATTCAGGCCGAGTGGCTTTCCAATGAGAAAGTCGGATTGTCTTTTGTGCCGTTTGATGAGGACTTTACAGTCGTTATGCCTTACAAATCGGTACCGAAAGCAAGTATCCGCAAATTTGGTCTGCTGCAGGCTTATCGCCGTGCCGAGTGGAAAGAGCGCCGGGTATTAATTACAGGCATGAGCTGAGTATCGCCTATTCGATATTCGGTTCAAAAACAAAACATTGCATACATCATAAAGAGGCGGGCCTCCGAAATTTCCGGTGTCCGTCTTTCGTATGCGTTTATATCGAAATTGAATTTGCAGATAATCAGGAAAGTGAAGAGGGATTCGGAATAGAGATTGAAGCAGGAGAATCTATCTATGTACCAGAAGTGTTAGTGTACAACGAAGTATATAAGATTAATTCTATGTGTGAATTGCAAGGGATTAGGTTTTGTATAAGGCAACTGGGAGGATAAACATGGACACTAGAACTGAGATTTTAACGATGTGTATGGTATGGGACAAACGGAATGATCAGGTGCTATTAATGAATCGTCCGAACCAAAAAGGATTTCCGGGATACATTGCTCCTGGAGGGAAAGTTGATTTTCCAGAAAGTATTGTGGATGGTGCCGTGCGAGAAGTTAAAGAGGAAACAGGACTTGTTGTGAAAGAGATTACATACAAAGGTCTTGATGAATTTTGTGATCCGGAGCAAGGATTGCGTTATATGGTCTTCAACTACGTGGCTACTTCTTATGAGGGAGAGCTATTGAACGAGCCGCCGGAAGGCGAACTGTTGTGGGTGTCTCTGGGACAGGCGCTTGAGCTGCCCATGCAGGATTGGTTTGCAGAACGTTTCCCGCGATTTTTTCAAGCAGGTACGTTTGAGCGGAGTGTGATCTGGGAGAAATCAACCGGACGTACACTGAAAGAGACGTTTATGGTGTATAGCGATTCGGTTCTTGAATAGAGTGAAGTTAAATAATTCAAAACGCTCAGGAGGAGGAAGCATTTATGGGATACCAGCATGCACTGGAAGGATACATTGCAGCAACCAATACACATGAGTTTGATGAGGTAAGCAAATGGTTATCACCGGCTGCCGTATATTGGTTTACGGGAACGTCTTGTACTACCCTTAACGAAATTCGGGCTTATTTTGAAAACGCTTGGGAGACAGTCAAGGATGAGGTATATCGTGCAGAAGATGTCACGTGGATTACGACTGGCGAAGAACAGGCGGTCTGTATTTATACGTATCACTGGAAAGGAATGTATCAAGGGGAGCCGGCTGCTGGAAAAGGTCGGGCTACCAATGTTTTTGTTGCAGGCATCAACGGAGAATGGAAATTAATCCACGAACATTTAAGTGCGGGTGTATAACGTGACCAATAGAACGTTGCGTTGTTATAACAGTCTACATGAATAAAGCTAATAATTAAGGCTTCTATTTAAAGCATGTCTCTTATTTTATCAGCCAATTCTATATATTTATATCCAGATATTATGATATAATGAAGTTTACTTTTTTAAAAGGAGAGGACTTGCTATTATGGATATTACATTTCGTGAATCGCTGGAGGGAATATGTATCGACCAACTTAGCGGGGCTTTTTTCGAAGGTTGGCCAAACCCTCCATCTACGCCTACATTTCTGAAGTTGCTGGAACAATCCTATGCTGTCGAACTGGCTATTGATGAAGAAACCGGAAATGTGGTGGGTTTTATTCAAGCGATTTCAGATGGAGTTCTTAGTGCATATATTCCATTACTGGAAGTGCTTCCGGAGTATCAGGGTAAAGGGATCGGAACAGATCTCATCAAGCGTATGTTTAATCGTCTGGGTGATCTCTATATGATTGATCTTTTGTGCGATAACGAACTCCAGGAGTTCTATGAGAAACAGGGCATGCAAAAAGCATCTGGCATGGTGATTCGTCATTATCAAAATCAGGCTGGAGCGGTAAGTAGCTAATAGATTTGGTGAACTAGATGGTTGAAATAAAGTATAAAAATCGTTCCGTAGTAACCCGAAGTTATAAAAAGAGAAAAATATGAATTCAGACTAAAACATTTATATACGGAAGGTTGTTATATATTTGGTGACTAGCCATACATAGGCTTCTGCAAACGGGACGTAAATGAATATGTACGAGGAAAAGGTGGAGATTGGTGTGAAATTGTCGTTCCGGATTTTGGACTGGGAAGAAGAAAAACCTTATCAACTTTTATTGATGGCTGATCCGTCCAAAGCCATAGTTGACGAATATCTGAGTCGCGGTGTTTGTTTTATCGCTGAATATGAAGGGGAAATGGTAGGAGAGTTTGTCTTGCTGAAGACGCGTCCAGAGACGGTTGAGATTGTTAATATTGCCGTACAGGAAGAATTACAGGGACAGGGCGTTGGCAAACACATGATCAAGGAAGCGATAGAAGCAGCACGCAGGCTCGGTGGTCGAACGGTAGAAATTGGGACAGGCAACTCAAGTTTTCATCAGTTGAAGCTATATCAACGCTGTGGTTTTCGCATTGTAGGGGTTGATCGGGATTTCTTTGTGAAACATTATGAAGAAGAGATTATAGAAGATGGTATTCGCTGCGTCGATATGATTCGTTTGTCTCTGGATCTGGATACCGTGGCAGAGGAGAATAAGAAGTGAAGATATATCGTCTCAAACCAGAGGACCGACGTACCATCACCGCTTATGGCAGTGAGGGAGCAGAGATTACGCCGATACTCCGAAGCGCAACAGCCTGCCACGTAGCACAACTGAAACTGTCTGCAGGAGGAAGTGTAGGTTTGCATCCAGCAGTGGGTGAGCAGGTGTTTCTGGTGCTTGAAGGCGAAGGTTGGGTGGAAGGTGAGACAGGCGAACGGGTAGCGATACGATCAGGAGAAGCCGCGTATTGGACCAACGGGGAGAATCACCAATCTGGCTCGAACAAAGGGTTAACCGCATTGTTGATTGAGGGTGAAGAACTGATTGTTCGGTTATCGCTAGAGTCGGGAGATTCTTAAGATAGGGGCTGATGATTTGAGTGTTTGGGTCATTGTTATTATTATTGGAGTGATATTTACTCCATCGTTCTATCAGTTGAATAAGCGTATTCGTAGATTGGAAGAGCAAGTTAGGCATCTTTCAGACGAGAGGAAGAACCTTTAAGTGGATCGGTACACACACATGGGGGTATACGGTTTAGTCACTTGGGAGCAAAAAGTCCTGTTAATACATAAGGCGAGAGGGGCCTACATGGGGAAATGGGATTTGCCTGGAGGAAGGTTGGAGTTTGGTGAGCAACCGGAGACCGCCCTACACCGTGAGATCGAGGAAGAGACGGGTCTTTCCAATCTACAATTGGTGATTCGTTCTGCGGAATCGAACGTATTGGAGTGGGTTCACGAAGGCGAGCCGGAAGAGCTGCACCATATTGGAATTCTATACGATGTATATTTGACAAGCGAAAGTCGGCCTTATGAGATCAAAAGGGAACCGGATGGCGAAGATTCGCTGGGCGCACAATGGTTTACTCTGGAAGAGGTCGGAGCGTTGTCGTTGACGCCATTTGCAAAGTATATGATTAACAAAACTACTTGATTTGAATTTTAGGACTGGTCAAATGGAACAGAATCGTTTATTCTGTGATAGATAGATTACAATTTTTTCAAATGAATAGGACTGACACCTTAAAGCATAAGGCTATGAATCTGCGGATTCGTGGCCTTTTTTTGTGTTTTTAGGGGTGGATTGGGTCTTTGGAAGGGGAGGTTGCAGGCCTTGTAGTGATGGGGATTGCTGAAAAATAATACCAATAGCCTAGATTTGCATGGTAGAATATTGATGATTATTACAAATTTAGGTTTTGGCTTGAAGAGTAGTACGATTGCTGAAGAAGCAGAAGTTTGCCCCATACTAAGGTACATAGGAGAGTGAGTAGATTTGAAGAAGCAGATGAGATTAAACGGTAGTAAATCAAAAAGGAATGTGTTAATAGTCGGATTGTTGACGACGGCTTTGCTGGCAGGAACGCTGCTGACTACTGGAACCGTGGGTCTGGTGTCTACTGTGGATGCTGCTACAAGCACGAATGGAGCGGGCACAACTGCCTCTGCGCTTACGAAGTTCAAAGATATCAAAGGGCACTGGGCGCAAGCCACAATTGTCAAAGCCTATGATAAAAATCTGATCTCCGGCTATCAGGATGGTACGTTCCGCCCCAATGCCAAAATCACACGTGGTGAGTATGCCACACTTCTCAGCCGTGCAACCAGCTCGGAAAAGGTACAAAGCGAGAATCCTTTTGCTGATCTCAAGGGGCACTGGTCTGAATCCGCTGTGACACAGTTGGTTGGCCAAGGCTTTATTAACGCTAATGATTATCCGAAAGGATTCAACCCCAATGCCGAGCTCACACGCTACGAGATGATGAAATGGATTGCAAACGGACTGATCAAGTCCGGAACTAGTTTCCAGGATGCTTTTGACGATACCAGAAATACACTGCTACCTACCCCTGAAGTGAATCGTGGAACGATTCGTGCAGAGCAAATTCCTTATCTTGCACTTGTTCGCGGCACTGGCATTGTGGGTGGATTTGAGGATGGTTCCTTGAAGCCTGCTGATCCAACAACGCGAGCTGAAGTGTCTGCCATTTTGCTGCGTTATATGGATGTCGAGGGTACGGATGCAGGGAAGTACAGTGATCTGAATGAAATGCGTGAGGTAGGTAAAACAGGAACGAATTTAACGACGATTAGTAATTACTTTTATACTAAAAATTCTGTTACGGTAAGTGATCTATCTAAGGGAGATATAACTCTCTCTAATAATTCCGGCATACTTCGACTGCATCGAATTATTGTAGTAGATGTTACGAAAGGCACGCCGAAAGGGGTTTACTCATCACTGTTTATTGGTCCCGATTCCATTCAGTTTCCAGGAAGCTACATGACATTTGCAGATATTTCGTTTACATCCAATATAGAAAAATCGAATCTCTTAGCTTTTAGCGGTGGTCTAGACAGTGCATTGTTAAGATTTAATCGTATGGATGTTAAACATGCCGAAAAAAATGGATTCATAACTATTCCAGAGATGTCTAGTAATCTTATAAAGAAAGATGTTAAAAAACGTTTTTGGACTTCCTCTGTGCTTGTGGCAAAAGGTGGCTCTTATTATTTAAAAGCTAACAACAATGATTTAGTTCAAATTCAGAACATGTAGTTTCTTCAAGGCGGTGAGTGAGTACTGAAACTCCATTATAAATTAATGTTAGTATTTAACGTTATGTTTTTAATTGTAGGTGCTATGGGTACATTTTATCTTCCAATTCAAGCAGCTACCAATGATCCGTACGGTCCAAAATCAATGAAGAGTCCATCTGTCCTGACCGTAAAATCTGCACCAAGAGTTGCTAATCCAGGTGTTTATTGGTATCAGCTTGATGATGGAAGTTTTAAAGCTGATCATACTACTGGGCCTAGTTTCTCTAGAAACTTGAATCCCTTGTCTTGTTCGTCTCCTTATCCTGACGAAAAAGATATACCCGATGAAGTTGACTTTTCCAATTGGCCTGCTACTCAATGGAATGAATATAATGGATATCCTATAACTTCATCAGTTCTTAAGTCTATAAGAATAAAAAGTGTTACTTATCAAACCAGATTACAGCAAACTTCTTATACAGGAATTGGTGAAACGGTAATACGAAGAGATAGTACCATTGTAAAAATCAACACAAAAACAGGAGGGAATCATTCAGTAAGTGATCGAACAGAGTTCGAAAATGGTGGTAAAACTAATCAAAATTGTGTGAAGCAAGTAGTAGCCTACCATACACCAATGGATATCATCTGGGAAGGGGATCTCGAAGAAGAAAAGCAAATCGACGTAACTCCAGACTCCACTCTAACGGTCGGAGAAACTAAACAGATGGTAGCCAAAGTTAAAACGAAAAACTATGGTGCAACTCAATTTAGTGAAGGCATCGACGTAAGTCGGCGCGAAGCTGAAACCACCTGGTGGTCATCCGATCCGAGTATTGTGAGTATTGAACCCAAAACCGGAATGGTGAAGGCTGAAAAGCCGGGTACTGCTTTTGTGCGTGCAATCTGGAACAACGGTACATACCTCATCTCGGATACGGCTGACATTACGGTAACGTCCGAACCAGGACTCATTGTGAACCTGCCAAACGCTTGTAAAGCAGACACAGCTACACCGCTGCAAGCTAAAGCTATCCTGACCAAGTCAGACCTTTCTGTTCATGAGCTTACTGCTCATCCCAAATTGACCTGGCAAAGCTCTAATCCAGCAGTAGCGACCATAGGTGCAGATGGGAAAATGACGATCAAGGGTATCGTCGGCAGCACCACCATTACTGCGCGATTTTTGGATACTGCCCAGCAGTTGGATGAGGAAGGAACTCAGGTTTTAGATGTAAAGGATTGCACAGGCAACGGAGGAGATGGGGGAACTGATCCAGGTAACGGCGGTGTTGTGGGTTGCCCCGTGACCATCAGTCCTCCTAATAAAGGAGCGTTGATCGAATCGGCTGTCATGGACCCCTCCGTTTCGGGCGTGCTGAAAGCTGATGATCGGGGGTCTGAGAAGTTCGATGTCACCCGAGGCATCCCGACTTCTGAAGATCTCTATGCAAATGTCATGGCTAGAGGATACTTGTTCCAGCACCGTTGGGTGAACATGACGGGAACAGTGACTTATACGGTCAACGTAAAAAAGAAGTATCACAAAACATGGACGATTCCGGGCAGAGCCTCGACAGGACCGAATGATCCAGGCACACCTCCACAACCTAAGGAACTAGACGTTCCTGTGGAAAAACCAATGCAGGTTACACGACAATATAGTTATTGGCAGATTGATAATTTGGAAGTCTATCAGATAAATCAAGCTACGATATCCAACTATGCACTTGGTGGCTACGGTGGTACAGTAACGTTGACTCCAAACGGATATACACCCCCGACCTTACAATCGGCTAATGATGATGCGGTTACCGCACATGTGAAACCTGCACCTTGCAAGGAAATCGACCTTGGCACTGAAACAAAGTCAGGCGGTGACAGCGAGCCGCCTACACCTGATGAGACGTCATTATTCCAATCCAAAGCGGAGACTGAGGTTAAAGAGAACACTGTAAATAATGACAAGGTAGTGTTTAACGGTACCACTGTGATGGATCCTGCTTCGATGGATAAGACTGCTCCGCGACCTGGGACAATCCCTCAGCCTGGTATGATCGCCGACAACGTGCTGTACCAGAATCGTTTAACTATTCAGAATACACTGGTCAACAAGGCAGACCAACCGACAACGGGCGAGATCGCATATGGCTTGATTCCTGGCAACATTAAAGGCGGTCAGGATCAGAAGTTTTCTATTCAAGGGATCAATTCTGTCACGGTGCACACGCCTGTCGTTAACTACGCCTGGGTGTCTGATGATCAGCCGCATAACCAGAAAACAGTGCCTGATCCGACCAGTTCGGCACTTATTTTGGAACGACCGTTTATCGTACGCATCCCGACCTCAGGGCAGCATCTGGACGTAACCAGTTACCCGGGTTATGGCAATAGGGACTATGCTAAGTATTTTCGCATCAAGCAGATTCGTTTCCCCTTTGACGTCTATAACGCCGATAGGAGTCAGTTCATTCTAGCCAAGACCTGGGTGGACATTCCGGTTAACCAACTGGATACCATTTTCTATCTTCCAGTATGGGTGGATGAAGGGCATTACCGAGTTGAATTTCGCAATATTGCGGAAAATGCTCCTTCGACATTCACCGAACAGCAGGATGCCAACACAAATCTGACCCATCATGTCGCGGCAGATACGGTCCCGGTGGAGGTTGTTGGGCGATTGTATGATTTTCATGTTACGGATATCGCCGATTATAATTGGGAGAACGTGTTCCGCAAGCAACTCGGGAGTTCGGAGCCGACAGGAGTGAGCTACTGGACAGGACTTAACAGTATTGATGGTGATCCGCGAGGGAATCTGGAACCATTAGTGTTACCTGTTCGCCCAGGTAGTCACCCTGTGCAGGGTTTTAGTAATATTGCGGTGAAAACGGGTTACCATATCAAGTTCGACCTGAAAACAAAAGGCAATATGTTTGGCAAACAGGATGGTGTTCGAATTACTCCAACATTCTACTTTGTGAGCAAAGATGGCTCTTCCAGACAAGAAGTTGATCTATACTACCACCGCGGTCAAGAGCGACTTATTCGGATAGGATCGGCGCAGGATTTGGAGAAACGGTTTGTTGTCCTGAACTCGAGATTGCGTAATGTACCCGGTACGGAATTGGGGGATACGGCGCGTTATCAGTATACGTATGAACTGACAGCCGATGACCGTAACCAGAGATCGCTCGCCGATTATATGGTTACGCTTGTAGATCAAACCTCTCACCAGAAAACATGGGTAGGCCGCTATGACTGGATGATCCTACCCGCTTCAATTCGTACACTGATTGGACCAAAGACAGACATTCCTTCGGGTGTTAGTGTGGACCGGGCGAATGCGGCGATCCAGCGTTGGTACGGAGAATACAGCCTGCCTGCAGATGTATACGCCGTGCCGAAGGGAACTAATCTCGAATTGCTTGCCAGACAAAATCAACTGGATGAAAAGGCTTCTGTATTTCTGAAGGGCGGATATATCGTGGTCAACTTTAATATCGAGACACTTCGAGATGGGAATACAGAAGCTCCACACCTGCAATACATTTATGCTCCACTGATGAATCAGTGGAAGATGGAAGGTTTCAACAACAGTCCAGTAGACAGTCAAGGCAGAACTTGGTTCTTAAAGGATGGCGATGTGGTCTTTTACCATGCAGATCAGTCCAGCCGGAGCGATTTTCAGTCTCAGGTGCCACATTAAAAAAAATAAAAAGTCTGTCAGTTTAAATAAACTAAGTCCAAAAGAGCCGCCCGGATGCTTTTACGCATTACAGGCGGCTTTTGGTTTATACATTGAATTTCAAGAAATACCCATTTTCTTGTTGAATACCAAGCCAAATGGTTAATATTTATCTTGACGGTTTGTTTTTGGACATTATGGACCACAATTCTAAATAAGGAGGCTGCAAAACGGGTGAAACCTGAAAATGTGTAGAAACCATTGTAGGATAAGCGATTAACAACAAAACGCCATACAATCAGAGCACATTTGTGGGTCGGAAATGTTCCAATTATTCGATTCATCTAATTTATGCATCAATTGAACTAAAAATAGGAAATGCTCCTGAGCGTAAAAGTTTATAGAATAGATATTAGAACACGGACTTCACTTGAAAAAGTTGAGGAAGGTGTAACCCTCGAACGGATCAGGACAGTATTCGACATCTGTGCGACGGTATATACAATCATCAGTTTACTATGATTTTGAAAACGCAGACAAACCTTGACGGGAGCGTCGGAACAACGTTACTACCACCAACAGCACGATTATTGGACTTCACGAAAAATTTAGCTTAAAATGTTGAACGAACGCAAATTACGGCTTAGTCAATGATTTCCGTCAAAAACTTATGACTAAATCAAGACGGAGGGAACGTCGATGACGATCGAGGAAGGCAACAAGAAACCCTGGGAAAGTTACTATGGCCCGAATATGGGATACGTACAGGAACAATATGAATTATACTCCCAAGACCCGGGTGCAGTTACACCGGCTTATCGGGAATTATTTGAACAATGGGGTGCACCGCCGATGTCTGGCAGGGATGCACATACAGTCTCGTATTCTGGCAACGCCCAAAAGGCTTCCGGAAGCGTGGATATTCAACTATTACAGAAAGCGGTTACAGCAGGGAAACTGGTAATGAATATACGTACCTATGGTCACCTTGCGGCCGATATTGATCCCCTTGGAATCAGTGAAGATTCAGATACTTCTTTGCTTGAACCGAAGCATTTTGAATTGAATGAAGAAGATTTGAAAGCTCTGCCAGCTTCCCTGATCTGGGAAGGTGCAGATGGACAGACGGTAACAGGATTGGATGCCATCCAGCGCCTGCGGCAAATATATACTGGTCCTATCGCTTATGAATTCAGCCATGTGCATGAGGTTCATGAGCGGGAATGGCTGAACCGCCGTGCAGAATCTCGTACTTCGCCGGCACCGCTTAATCCAGAGGAGCGAAAAGCTTTACTGGAACGTTTGGTTGAAGTGGAGCAATTTGAAGATTTCCTCCACAAAACATTTGTTGGGCAAAAACGTTTTTCCATTGAAGGTAACGACGTGTTAGTCCCTATGCTGGATGAAGCAGTCCGAATTATGGCACACGCTGGTTCCAGCCATATTCTGATGGGGATGGCTCACCGTGGTCGATTGAACGTACTTGCTCATGTACTGGGCAAGCCGTATAGCAAAATTTTCTCTGAATTCCATCATTCTCCGAACAAGGATTTGGTTCCTTCCGAAGGGTCAACAGGAATCAATTACGGTTGGACGGGGGATGTCAAATATCATCTGGGCGCAAACCGTTATGTAAAAGACGGTGAAACAGTACAAGCGCGTCTTACGCTAGCCAATAACCCGAGTCACCTGGAATATGTAAATCCGGTTGTACAGGGCTTTGCACGTGCAGCACAGGATGATCGCCGTGATCCGGGATATCCGAAGCAGGATGTAACCAAAGCGGCAACTATTCTGATGCATGGTGATGCGGCTTTCCCTGGGGAAGGTATTGTAGCAGAAACGCTCAATTTCAAAGCATTGCCTGGTTACCAAAATGGCGGAACAATTCATATTATCGTGAACAACCGTCTTGGATTCACAACAGACAGCAGCGATTCACGCTCAACGTATTATGCGAGTGACCTTGCCAAAGGATATGAGATTCCGATTGTGCATGTCAATGCAGACAATCCGGATGCGTGTATCGCAGCTATTCGTATGGCAGCAGAATACCGTAACCTGTTCAAAAAGGACTTCCTGATTGACCTGATCGGTTACCGTCGTTATGGTCATAACGAAACGGATGATCCAGAAACAACACAGCCGACGGTGTATGACAAAGTAAAAGCTCATCCAACGGTTAGTCACTTGTATCAGGATCATCTGAAAGAGGAATCGGTTATCGACGATGCCTCCATCAACAGCATTCGTGAAGCTGTGACGAACCGCTTAAAAGAAGCATACGAGCAGATGAAGAACAATGAAGTACATGAATATTATCAACGTCAAATTAGCGAGCCAGAAGCCGTTTCGATTATTCCAACTGCGGTACCATTGGAAAATCTGCGGACAATTAACGCCGATTTGCTGAAATGGCCAGAGAATTTTAATGTGTATCCGAAGTTGCAGCGTATTTTGCAGCGCAGAAGCACATCTCTGAACGAAGGCGAGAAAGTAGACTGGAGTCTTGCAGAGACGCTTGCGTTTGCTACCATTCTTGCGGATGGCAAACCAATCCGGATCAGTGGACAGGATGCAGAGCGTGCAACGTTTGCCCATCGGAACTTGGTGTTGCATGACTCCGAGAATGGTGCGAAATTCTGCCCACTGCATCATCTGCCACAGGCAAGAGCATCTTTTGCCATCTACAACAGTCCGTTGTCTGAGGAGTCCGTTGTTGGTTTCGAATACGGATATAACGTCTATTCACCAGATACGCTTGTAATCTGGGAAGCACAATTCGGAGACTTTGCCAACTGTGCACAGGTTATTTTTGACCAATTCGTATCTGCCGGCCGTGCCAAATGGTCACAAAAATCCAGTCTGGTCATGCTGCTCCCTCATGCGAACGAAGGTCAGGGACCTGAGCATACAAGTGCTCGTCTGGAACGTTTCCTGCAGCTTTGTGCAGAAGACAATATGACCGTTGCGAATTTGACAAGTGCATCGCAATATTTCCATCTGTTGCGTCGTCAGGCTTCGTTGACTGAAACGGAAGATGCTCGTCCGCTCGTTATGATGTCGCCGAAAAGTCTCATTCGTAATCCTCGTGTCGCTTCACCTGCAACAGAGTTCAGCGAAGGCAAGTTTGAGCCTGTGCTTGAGCAAGCAGGATTGGGCACAAAACCGGATCGCGTAGAGCGCATTGTTTTGTGCAGTGGTAAAATCGCCATCGATCTGGAAGATGCTTTTGAGAAAGATAAAGCAGATTGGTCTTGGCTTCACATTATTCGTGTCGAACAGCTGTATCCGTTCCCGGCGGAAGAAATCAAGCGTGTACTTGCACGTTTCAGCAAGCTGAAAGAGCTGGTGTGGGTACAGGAAGAAAACAAAAACATGGGTGCCTGGACATACATGGAGCCTCGTCTTCGTGAAATCGCCCCAGAAGGAACAACCGTTAAATACGAAGGTCGCCCGGAACATGCGAGTCCTTCCAGCGGTTATCAACTTGTGCATGGCATGGAACAGCAACAGATCATTACATCCGCATTGAAGCAAACGACGAAGAATAATATTCCACTGGGGAGGTAACAGCTGTGAGTGAAATTAAAGTACCTGCAATGGGTGAGTCGATAACGGAAGGAACCGTATCCAGATGGCTGGTCAAAGAAGGCGAAACCGTTAATCAGGGTGATGTTCTTCTGGAACTAGAAACGGATAAAGTAAATATTGAGATCAGTGCTGAAGAGAGCGGTGTTCTTGAGAAAATTGTTCGCCAGGAAGGCGAGACTGTAGAAATTGGTGAAACGATTGGAACACTTTCAGCTGGAACTGGAGGAGGAAGCGGCGCGTCCGCTTCCCAACCAGCAGCAACAGAGCAGAAACAATCAGCTCCTGCACCGGAAGCTCCAACTCCGCCACCAGCACCCGTTGCTGCAGCACCGGAATCTTCGGATAACGGCTCGAAGACAGCTTCACCATCTGCTCGTAAACTTGCACGTGAGCGTGGTATTGAGCTCGATCAGGTACAGAGCAAGGATCCGATTGGCCGTGTTTATCAGGATGATGTGAAAACTCACAACACGCAGGCTGCCGCTCCTACAGCGCCTCCTGCTAAAGCTCCCGCTACAGCACCTAGTGCTCCGGCAGCAGGTGGTTCCACGTATACCAAACCAGTGGAGCGTCAACGTATGTCCCGCCGTCGTGCTACCATCGCGAAACGCCTGGTAGAAGCACAGCAGACTGCAGCGATGTTGACTACGTTTAACGAAGTGGATATGACGGCAATCATGGATGTTCGTAAACGTCGTAAGGACAAGTTCAAAGAGAAACATGAAATCAATCTCGGCTTCATGTCCTTCTTCACCAAAGCAGTTGTAGGCGCACTGAAAAAGTTCCCAACCATTAACGCGGAAATTGATGGTGAAGATGTTGTACTCAAAAAGTACTATGATATCGGTATTGCGGTATCTGCCAAAGAAGGTCTTGTCGTACCGGTTGTACGTGATGCAGATCGTCTTGGCTTTGCTGAGATCGAGAAAAGCATTGCTGACCTGGCGTCCAAAGCGCGTTCCAACACGCTAGCTTTGTCTGATCTGCAAGGAGGAACCTTCACCATTACCAATGGCGGAACGTTTGGCTCCCTGTTGTCCACACCAATTTTGAATACACCTCAAGTAGGTATTCTGGGTATGCACAAAATCCAGCTTCGTCCGGTAGCGATTGATGCAGAGCGGATGGAGAACCGTCCGATGATGTATATCGCCCTGTCGTACGATCACCGTATCATTGATGGTAGCGAAGCCGTACGTTTCCTCGTGACGGTAAAAGAATTGCTTGAAGATCCAGAGTCTTTGCTGATCGAAGGGTAATCCATAACGATTAACATTAAATTGCCATCTTATAAATAAAAAAGTAAAGCCCCTGAACGCGGAGCACAGTGTATGCTGTGCACCCGTTCAGGGGCTTTCGTCATTGTATAGGTAATTTGTGTCGCATTATATGGAATCGGCGGTTTCTGCGTGTGCTGTGGAATGATAGGCACTGTAGTCGGACGTATGCCTCTCCAGCCACTCCACGACATGCCCGGCAACCTCAGTCCGATTCGTTTCATGCAGCATTTCGTGGCGCCCCCCCGGATAGAGGCGGTATTCAATATCCTCAAGCTCAAGCTCTCGATATTGGGAGACCAGATTAAGCACTCCTTTGCCATGAAGCCCCACTGGATCTTGTTCACCCGAGAACAGATATACAGATTTATCCTTAGGAATACGTTTCATGTTGCGCGGCAAGTGAATGTCCAACAGCAGTTTGAAAAAGTCACGGAAAAAACCTGCGGAGCAGACGGCTCCACACAAAGGATCATCCATAAACCGCTTGACCTCTTCGGAGTCCCGAGACAGCCAATCAAATGGCGTGGTTGCCGGACGGAAAGAACGGTTGAATCCGCCAAATACGAGCGCATTGAGCAGCATACTTGGATGACCCTTCCCCTGAATGCCACACTGCAAGAAAGCCAGTTTCTCTCCAATCCGAAGAAGACCACGTTTGCCATTGGTGCCGGACAAAATAAATGCATGGTAACGCTCGTGGCCAGCATACATTAGATGCTGTACCAAAAACGATCCCATACTATGCCCCATCAAAAAGAGGGGCACATCAGGGTTTTCTTTGGCGGCAACTTCGCCCAGATTCATCATGTCACTCGCCATCCAGCGGAAAGCATCTACGCCGGCATTGCCCAACAAATTCGAGTTTTCGACGGTTTTACCATGACCACGATGATCATTTGCGTAGACCGCGTAGCCGTGCGTGGTGAGATGTTGCGCAAATTCAGCGTATCGGGCAGCGGTCTCGCTCATGCCATGTGCAATCTGGACCACACCTTTGATGTTGCACTCCGGATCGGGAAGCCAGCGGTACACATGAATACGGGTACCTTCATTGCCAACCAGGCTAAAGGTAGATTCCTGCATCTCGTGTAAATCCTCCTTCACAGGTCACATTAGAGCCATTTAAGCTAAGGTAAATCACTTGAATAGATCATTGATTATACGATTAAGGCAAATAAGAGCGAAGAACAGTAGTGTTGCCATCCAGCGTATAGGAGCCTAGGTTGGCAGGCAGTAAGTAACATTGTCCAGCTTTCAATTCAATTTTATCCGATTCCGCGTTATCCCACTCCAGCGTTCCGCTACCTTCACAGACCACAAGAATAGTGAAGCTTTCAGCACTTGTAGAGAGCTCCCAACGTCCTGTAACAATCCCTTTTTCCACTACAAAGTATGGACATTCCGCAAGCTTCAGCCACTCACCTGGAGTTGCGTTGTTGGTTTTCATCGTCGTGGCGCCAGCACCCTCATAAGCCGTTACATTCAATGAATCCTCAACATGCAGCTCACGTGGTTTGCCATCCAGGCCTGGACGATTATAATCATAAATCCGGTATGTTGTATCCGAGTTTTGCTGAATCTCAGCCACAACGACACCTGCACATAAAGCGTGTACCGTTCCCGCAGGAATAAAGAACGTATCTCCAGCCTCTACAGGTACTTGGCGAAGGGTATCCATGACCGTACCATTTTCCAGCGCTTCCTTCAGTACTTCACGATCAACGCCTTCATTCAAGCCGTAAATGATATGAGCTCCTGGTTTGGCATCAAGCACATACCACATTTCCGTTTTGCCAAGCTCGCCAGGAGGGAGCGCTTCGTAATCATCTGTTGGATGAACTTGTACGGACAGATCATCGTTACAGTCAAGCAGTTTGATCAGAAGCGGGAATCGTCCGCCCTTTTCCGAAACTCCTTTAGTTCCAAGCCATGCTGTGCCCAGCTGTTCACGAACTTCGTCCAGGCCTTTTCCAGCAAGTACTCCATTTAATACCTTGGTTGTACCATTGGGATGATCCGCAATCATCCAGCCTTCTCCTATATGTCCTTCAGGTGGCGTCAGGCCGAATTGCTCCAGCGCGCGACCTCCCCATACACGTTCTTTAAACTCTGGTTGAAATTGCAGTGGGTATGGCGTAGGCATTCCTAATCTCTCCTCTAGTATATGAAATGGTGGATCGCTTTAATCAATCATGACCGCGTAATTGGCATGAATGTAACAGTGAATACGGTTGCACGTCTTTATGTAGTACACAAATCGCATAAATTAAACCCAAAGAGTGCTTTGTTGCGATTGTGTCTAGTTTATTGCATTTGTGGGACAAAGGAAATTATTTTTTCTCGATGCCAATCAGAAAAGGAGAGGCATCACGCTGCAATTGGCGATAAATCACCACTTGTGCCTGCTCTACAGGTAGAGCAGAGGACCACTCCAATACCGCATCCGCTTCCTGTGATCCTCCATCATGACCTGGATACAGCACAACGGTAATAATGCCGCGCGGCTTGAGCAATGCCAGTGCAGCCTGGAGAGCAGCAATAGTACTGTCTGTTTCCGTAATTATGGTGGAGTCCGCATCTTCCGAAGGCAGGTAACCCAGGTTGAACATTACAGCACCGACATTACCCTGCCATGTTTCAGGAACGGCCTCAGCCATTCGATCATGGCTTAATTGAAGCATGGAGATGGAGCCTAATTTTGCGCTATCCTCTTGTTTGCGAATACGGGCTTGTGCCAAGGTAAGTGCCTCGCTCTGAATATCGAAACCAATGACTTGACCACGTTTACCAACTTTTTGCGCCAGAAACAGAGTATCCGCCCCCGTTCCAACCGTTGCATCAATAGCTAAATCTCCAGGCTGTAGCCGGGAAGAAATCCATTGATGAGCACAACTTAAAACCGAAAGAAAGCCCATCTTAAGCACCCCTCCAGTATTTACCTTGCCAGGAATCCCGCTCACGCAGCTCACGATCAATCGAATTCAACACTTCCCATTTGTTCATGGACCACATTGGCCCGATCAGCAAATCACGCGGTGCATCCCCTGTAAGACGGTGTACAATCATTTCGGGTGGAAGCATTTCCAGCGTATCGACGATCAGTTTAATGTACTCGTCTTGTTCCAGGAAACGAAGGAGCCCGGCTTCATACTGTTTCACCATTGGCGTTTTGCGCATCAGATGAAGTAGATGAATTTTGATTCCCTGCACATCCATGTTGGCAACAGCCCGTCCGGTATCCAGCATCATTTCATGGGTTTCCTGAGGCAGTCCGTAAATAATATGTGTACACACCCGAATATTCCGTTTGCGTAACTTCGCAACGGCTTCCTCATAACACTGCGTATCATGCGCACGGTTAATTAGGGTTGACGTGGACTCGTGAATGGTTTGCAGACCCATCTCAACCCATAGGTAGGTGCGTTCATTCAATTCAGCCAAGTAATCAACGACGTCATCCGGTAAACAGTCAGGGCGAGTGGCGATGGACAGTCCCACGACACCGGGCTGCTTCAAAATTTCTTCAAAGTATTCACGCAGTTCTTCAACGGGTGCGTATGTGTTGGTATAGGCTTGGAAATAGCCAATGTAGTGAGCTGACGGCCATTTCAGATGCTGTTTATCCCGAATGGTATTAAATTGGGTGACCAAATCATCGCGTCTGCTACCGGCGAAATCACCCGATCCACGAGCGCTGCAAAATGTACAGCCTCCTTTGGCGATAGATCCATCTCGGTTTGGGCAGGTGAAACCTGCATCCAGCATCACTTTGAAAACCTTATTGTTAAATTCGTCTCTCATTTCGTAATTCCAGGTATGGAATCGTTTATCTCCCCACAGAAGAGGAGGTTGTATTGAAGGTGCATTCATCTTCAGGGTACTCCTTTGGCTTACCTAATGGCTTGCTTATTCTATTACCGAATTCGACTCTTTTTGAACTTTTACCATTGTATCAAAAAACTCAAAAAAAGGGGAATCTAGTCGCAAAAATAGGCCGTAGAAACGAGGTTTTATCCTTGCTATAGTTTACACATTATGTTATATTTAAACCAGCGTCAGACACCATCTAATGGGTACTATTCATCATAGCATTTGAATCAATGTTGACGTCATGGACCATACTATACCGTGAGGTGATATGAATGAATTCCCAAGTTAAAAATAATGATCTTCATCATGTTTCTGTAGAACTGACGGCAGAAGAAGCTCTGGCTTTGACAGGTGTTCGTTTCAATGGCAATCCGAAAGTGAAAGCGGCTGCAAGACAAAAAGTTCGCGATGCTTTCGAAAAGACATTTGATTTTTCACACCAAGATAAGGTAGACTATGAACTATTAAAGTAGTTGGACCCCAATTCCAAATAAATCGAAGAGGGAATCTTTGAGATTTGCCCCAAAGTGGCAGATCCGAAGATTCCTTTTTCATTGCTCTTTACAATTAGCCAGTTCTTCGGCAAAATGATTCTGAGACAAGTATGGATAAACGGAGGAATAAGATGCGTTTACGTGGCAGAAAAGGGATTCGTGAAAATTTGGAGCAACAAGTTGACCTCGTTGTTCTTGATCCCAAACAGTACAAAGGAAAATGGTCTGAACTGTTTGGCAATGACCATCCAATCTTTGTGGAATTTGGCATGGGTAAAGGTCAATTTATCAGCCAAATGAGTTATAAATATCCGGAATTTAATTTTATCGGTATTGATATGTATGATGAATTGGTGCGTCGTGCCAGCGAGAAGGCTCGGAAAGCATGGAGTCAGGCAGAAGTGGAGACACCACCCAACCTGAAGCTGGCGCTGGCTAATATCGAACAGATTGAGGAAGTATTTGAACAGGAAGAACTGGAACGGATTTATCTGAACTTCAGCGATCCTTGGCCGAAAGCCAAGCATGCACGTCGTCGTTTGACACATCCACGTTTCCTGAAGAAATATACGGAACTGCTTAACACCAAAGGACAGATTCATTTCAAAACAGATTCGGAAACATTGTTTGATTTCTCTCTCAATGCAATTGCCGACTTTGGTCTGCAAATGACCAATTTGTCTCTGAACCTGCACCGTGATGGATTGAATGAAGAGCATGTCATGACAGAGTATGAGCAGAAATTCATGGGCAAAGGCATGAACATTCACCGGGTTGAAGTTATCGTAGGTGAAGAGGCCTTGCGCGAGTATCAACAAATCCGCTTGGACAAGTATAAAGTTCGGGAAGCTGCGGACGAGTCTGGCGAAGATCAAGAGTGATATTATAAAAAAAGCGTGATATGCATCTGGCTACCAGACTCTCATATCACGCTTTTTTTGCTAATTTCGATGAACTAAACCTCATGAAGTCACTTGTGGAAATTCGTTTTACTTCTGCTAAAGCTCCGAATGAAGCTCCTTACGTCGATAATCGTTGGGAGTAACCCCGTTGAATTTCTTAAACATCCGATAGAAATAAGAACTGTTGGTGAACCCGGTTTGCTCAGCAATATCAGCTACAGAGTTTTCCGTCTCAATGAGCAGGAATTGCGCTTTGGCTATGCGGGTCTCGTTAATAACATCGGTTAGACCTTTTAACGTTAGTTGTTTATAGAGTCTGCTGACATAGATGGGTGACATGGCTAGTTCATCTGCAATCGAGGTCAGACAAAGATTGGTGTCTGCGTAATCTCGTTCAATAATGCAGTTAATTTTTCGAATGAGTTCCTCATGCTTAAGCGTTCTTTTCTCCTCAACTTTGGATCCAAGCTCGTCGAACATGCGATAGAAGTGGGCGTGAACTTCACTAAGATCCTCGGCATCATGAATCGGAAGCATTGAACGATCGGTGATGGATTCAAGTGTAAGCTGGTTGTTCTTTTTGAGTGTGTTTCTCACATGATTCAGAGTCATGGTCAGATGGGACAGAGCCAGTTGAAATACGGTAAATGGATATGTTGCCGTTTCGCTCACGATGTCTGCATAGACCTGTTTGGCTTCGCCTGTCTTGCCTGTCATCAGGCAATCAATCAGCTGTCTCTCTTTTCCAACAGGGAAAGCATATTCTTTGGCATGGTACGCCATGATGTCCGAGGTATAAATCAGGCATCCAGGACCCATGAACAAACGATGAAGAGAAGCTTCTGCTGATCGAGTATAAGAAGCAATACTGTTTTCCAGTGAATCTTCCACTGGCCCGATGGTAAATGAAATGGAACATCTTAGATGTGTCATCACGGCAGCCTGCATCATGCGCAGCAGGTCCTCAATGGGGCAATACTCATCATCAGCTTCATCCTGAACTTTATCATTAAAGATAAGTGTGATCAGATCGCTGCCCATATCCACAGCTTCGGTGTGGTAGTAAAGGTCAGCCGTTTCCGTGCAAATGTTTATCATCGCGTATTTTATAAGTTGGACTTCATCCCTGTAGGTATCGCTGAAATCGGTAAAATGATCAATACGAAGCAGTACCAGTCTTGTTAGACGATGAACATCAACAGAAGAGCCGTAGAACTTCATTCTGTCCTCCAGCATGCCTCCCGATACCGTTTCACGTCCTTGCAAAGCCCCACGTAGAAAATCCTGTCGTAATAGGTGCAGACTGCCACGACGCTCCGCTTCCATCACACGCATACGGACAAGCACTTTATCAATGGGATGATATAGCTTCCGGGACACGAGGTAGGATAAGAGCAATCCCGCAATTAATAGCCCAATACAAAACAGAACGGTGTGTGTCCGCATATTACGAATATCTGAGGTGATCAGGTCATAAGGCGTTATTCTTACATAGCGCCACCCTAGGTTATCAGGAGCAGTGTAGGTAATGAGTGATTTTATTCCATCGACCTCTGCCGTAAAGTAGGCGGACTGCTCCTTGTTTTCTAGGATTGGCTGCATAAACGTTTCATTGGACAAATCTTTCATTAGCGCACGATTGCTGAAATCGGACAATAACTGTCCCTGTTCATTGATAATAAACGTTTTCCCTGGCTGATCAGCTGAGTTCATATTGGGACTGAGCCAGTCGTCCTTGATATTTACGACAACAGCATAATTCAGTGTAGCATTGTCATTGATCGTGTCGTAACAGAGGTACGTATAACTGCTGACTTGAGTTTCCTCGGTGGAGCCAACTTGGTATGTACGCGGAATGGGGACAAAGGGTTTGTAATCATGGAAACGGTCGAGGATACTTGTAATCCCTTGATCGTCTATTTCAGAGATGGATTGTTGTCCATTGCGAACCTCATTGGAGCTGATAAAGAACTCATCATTTTTGGAGTTATATACATAGATGGATTCGATAAAAGGGAGGGACATGCGATAGTTGTCGAGTTGTTCCATCGCTGACGTAATTTCATAGATGCTCGGATTTGAATAGAGCAGCAGGGCAGAGATCATGTAATCCTGATAAATCTGATAAGACAGTGATTTGGCGGTCTCGGTCATCTTGGAGACTTCCCGACTGGTCTGGGTAAGACCGTTCATATCGGTTCGGTAGACCTGACGGAGGGCAATACGATTATAGTTGACGTACAAAATGGTAGAAGCCACAAGCAAGGTGGCAACAGTGCTAACAATAATGCCGATGAGAATCCGTGCAAACACTTTCTGGCTGTCCTCTGAACGTTTGCGCATGACCTTTCCTCCTGTGGACCTCCTGTTTTGGATGAACAAAAGTTAGACTTCATAGCGAAGGATAAGAATTCATATATGGGCGTGGTGAATCACGGATGTATCTCGAATTATATAGTATGTATGCGTTTACATCAACGGTGGACAGCATGCTATGGCCGATTTCCGTAGCTAAAGTTCAACTTTCGCTTTATTGTTCACTAGGTTCAACCTATGCACGATATCAACTTTTGTGAACGCTCAGGCATTCATTTCAGTGTTCGTTCATATTGTTCATATTCTGTTTCGCAGAATCGTTCATGATCCGGCCGAATGATTCAGTATCCGGTAGCACTTAGGGCAACTACAATAAAAACAGAGCTCCACTGCGCGCCGCGCCGTAAGAAATTCGGGAGGGATCGAGCCATGCTCAAAGAATTGAACAAAAACAAAATCATGTTTCTCATGCTGCTGCCTACACTGATCTTTTTTCTGATTAACTCGTATTTTCCGATGGTCGGCATCTATTATGCGTTTACCCGCTATGATTTTGAAGGTGGATTGTTCGGCAGCCCATTTGTGGGCCTGGAGAACTTCAAGTTTCTGTGGCAATCCGGAATGCTGCTGAAGCTGACAACCAACACGGTGGGGTACAATCTGGCCTTCATTATATTAGGAAACGGGCTAGCGATCTTCTGTGCGATTTTGCTCAGTGAGATTCGGGGAAAAGTGTTTAAGAAAATTACGCAGTCGGTCATGTTTTTACCGTATTTTATCTCGTTTGTTCTATTAAGTGTAATCGCTTACAACATGTTCAATTATGAATCCGGTTTTGTGAACACGGTACTCAAACGTTTTGAGGCGGGGCCTGTTGATATTTACAACACACCCTGGATCTGGGTGTTTCTGATCATCATTTTTTATCTGTGGAAAAATCTCGGCTACAGCATGGTCATCTACCTTGCAGCCATTACAGGGATCAGCGATGAGTATTACGAGGCCGCCCGGATTGACGGGGCCAATATCTTTCAGCGCATTTGGTACATCACCGTACCGATGCTAAAACCGACCTTTGTCATCCTGTTGTTATTCTCGCTCGGGAGCATTATGAAGGGACAGTTTGATCTCTTTTACCAACTCATTGGAAATAACGGTGTCTTATATAACGCTACAGATATCATCGATACGTATGTGTATCGTTCCCTGAAAGTGACGTTTGATATCGGAATGGCTACTGCGGCTGGTCTGTATCAATCGCTGTTCGGTTTTATCCTGATCATGACCGTCAACTATATCATCCGTAAAGTGAATGAGGACTACGCCTTGTTCTAAAACGCCTATAGGCAGAAGGGAGACCTACTATGCACACGCGTACCCGAGATACGGAATTCACCTTGTTGTTTCAAATCATCGCTTACAGCATGATCCTGATTCTTTCCTTAATCTGTATCATTCCATTTCTTTTGATTTTATCCGGCTCATTCAGCAGCAACGAATCGATTGTAAGAGACGGGTATCACCTCTTTCCCACCGATTTCTCCTTGGAAGGTTATAAGATGGTGTTCAAATTTCCGACCCAGGTGCTCAAAGCTTATGGCGTGACGGTATTTACAACCGTTGTGGGTACGGCCCTTGGACTATTTCTTATTACGATGGCGGGATTTGTACTGCAACGCAAAGATTTCAAGTACCGGAACGCTTTCTCATTTTTCATCTACTTTACAACCCTCTTTGGTGGGGGATTGGTTCCTTGGTACATCATGCTTGCAAATTATTTCAATCTTACGGACACGTATACGGTGTTGATTTTTCCGGGATTGATGACGCCTTTTCTCATTATCCTGATGAAAAACTTCATTCGTTCAGCCGTTCCGGATGAGCTGATTGAGTCAGCCAAAATCGATGGTGCGAATGATTTCCGCATTTACTTTAGCGTAGTACTGAAACTGGCGATGCCCGGCATTGCCACTGTAGGGTTATTTCTGGCACTGGGATACTGGAATGACTGGTTCACATCATCCTTGTTCATTAACAACCCGGATATGTACCAGCTGCAATTCTATTTGTATAACACCATGAACACGATTACCTTCATTGACCAGATGGCGATTGGTACCGGCATAACTCTTAGCCAGGATGTACCTACCGAATCGACCAAAATGGCGATGGCTATTGTGGTTACTGGACCCATTTTGTTCCTGTATCCATTTGTGCAGCGGTACTTTGTCAAGGGTCTTACCATTGGTGCGGTGAAAGGTTAGAACGTGCACGCGCTGTGGGTGCAGATGGCGGGATAGCTGTCTATCCGTCTGCGTCTGAATCATGGCGAGTCTGCGCTAACATATAAGGTTGACCACAAAAAGGGAGGATGCGTATGCGTAACAAAACAATTCGGCACCTGTCTATGGTACTTGCCCTGATGTTGTTTGCCGGGGTGCTTGCCGCATGTAATAACGGTTCGGGGGGATCTGCGCAAGGAAGTGAGCAGGGAGGTTCTTCTGAGAACAAAGGGGAGAAGGTAACACTGCAATTCTACATGCTTGGTGATGCCCCCAAGGATCTGCCTGTGATTGAGTCGGAAATCAACAAGCTGGCTGAGGCTGATCTGAACGTCAATGTGAAATTTAACTATACCTCCTGGACAGACTGGGACCAAAAATACAAATTGCTGCTGTCTTCCGGTCAACCGATTGATCTGATTTTTACCGCGGATTGGACGTTCTATCAGTCCTATGCGAAAAAAGGAGCGTTCCTGCCTCTGGATGAATTACTGCCTAAGGCAGCACCAACGCTCAAAGCTTATGTACCTGATGACATGTGGAACGCGGTAAAAGTCAATGAAAAGATCTATACTGTACCATCGACATGGACTGAATATGTTACTGAGGGTATTGCGTACCGTGAGGATTTGCGTGAGAAGTACAATCTGTCCAAACCGGAATCTCTGGAGACACTCGAAGCCTATCTGGAGGGTATCAAAGCCAATGAACCGAATATGATTCCAATCGCGGATAGCAATGCGAACCATACCCATGGTATTCGACAATTGACATCCAAGCTGGTGAATACGGCAGGTCAGCTCCCTTATGGTCTGGACATCATGTATGACACACCATCCAATATCACTTCCTATTGGGGGTCTGCACAGCATCTGGAGGACCTGAAAACGTACAAACGCTGGATGGACAAAGGCTTTTTTCCGAAAAACGTGCTGAATGTAAAGGATACGTCCAACTCATTACTGCAAAATGGCAAATCGGCTGTTGTACTGTCGGGTGAGAACCCGAACAAATTTAATGCGGATGTGATCAAGGTCCAGTCCACTCACCCGGATTGGAAGCTCGGTTATTTCCCTTACCCGAATGCCAAAGGATTTGCACAACCAGTTCACCCGATTCACAATGGTTTTGCAATTCCGCGCAGCAGCAAAAACCCGGAGAAAGCACTTGCATTCTATGAAAAACTGGTTACCGACAAACGTTACAACTGGCTTACCGAATATGGTGTGGAAGGCAAGAACTTTGAAGTTCAAGACGGTTATTATAAAATGGTGGGCGATGCCCAGACCAATGGATTTCCGCGCGAAGGCATGAATGGTTGGGCTTGGCGTAATCCGGAATTCATGCTCTATGATAAGAGCTTTGATGACGTACTGGCTATTTTCAAAGAGCTGGACAAAATGAAAAAGCCGGATATCTTTACTGGATTTGCTGAGGATTGGACGCCATACCAAGCTGAGAAAGCTGCACTGGAGCAGGTAGAGAAGCAGTATCTCTATCCGTTAAATGTGGGATTGGTGGAGGATGTAGAAGCGGGTCTGAATACATTTATGGAAAAAGCCAAACAGGCAGGCCTTGAGAAGATTCAGACCGAGTATACCAAGCAGTGGCAGGATTACTTGAAGTCGGCTGGTATTCAATAGTTTGTACTATTCTTCATATTAAAAAAAGGTGCCTTCGATTCGAAGGCACCTTTGCTGTGTACATGCAGGCTTGTTTGAAGCCGTTACAGTCTGGCTTGGTCTGCCGAGTAGGGACGCAGATCCAGAAGGTCGATAATACTTTGTGCGCTTTGCATTGGGTGATACTTGGCAATCTGCGCCATGTGGCGTTTGCGTTTGCGAACAATGTCAGGGTAGTTATGAAGCAGTTTATTCATCCATTTCACAACAACATCAAGGGAAGTAATGGGCTCCCCCAAACCTCGTGCGGTGAAATACTGAACATTTTCTTCTTCCTGACCCGGTATGGGATTATGGAACAGCATGGGGATTCCCTTTGCCAACCCTTCACTGCATGTCATTCCACCCGGCTTGGTGATCAGGAGATCAGATACTTCCATTAATTTGTCCACTTCATTGGTGTACCCGATGATATGGATATTATCTTTTTTATACAACGGATTTTGTTCCATGCTGATTCGGCTTTTGTCATTGCGGCCAAGGCAGAAAATAATCTGAACATCCTCATGCCAGCGTGTCAATAATTGGTTAACTACTTCATCACTAAGCATTCCCCAACCACCGCCCATCACAAGCACAGTAGGCATGTTCTTCAAATTGAATTTTCCTCGGATCTCGTCCCGCCCGGGATGTTCCCAGAAGTTGGGGTGGATCGGAATGCCGGTAACGCGAATTTTGTCTAAAGATACACCCCGCAGCATTAATTTGGACTTTACCTCATCTGTAGAAACAAGATACAGATCCACTTCAGGGCTAATCCACGTCCCGTGCGCGTCATAATCGGTAATGACTGTACAAAGTGGAACCTGCACACCCAGACGTTTCAGTCTGGATATGACAGCACTGGGAATAGGGTGGGTGCATACAATAACATTCGGACGAAGCTGACGGACAATACTGCGTGTATGGGTATAAAACAGTTTATGCAACGCGAGTGTAGTCAGCCGGTTCAAGGATTTTTTATATTGGTGCCTGTATACATACCCGATGAGCTTGGGCTGGTTAATGACCGTTTTTTTGTACGCTGTAATGATGAGTGGCGCAACTCTGGGGTTCAGAAAACTCCCCAACTCAAGCACTTTGGTTTGCACATTCGGCGAAAGTTTTCGCAAACTGCTGGACAGCGCATAAGCGGCTTGAGTATGACCAGCGCCAAAGCCTTCAGATAATAGTAATACTCTTTTTTTCTCCACGCTTGCTTCACCTGTTCCTGCTAGGTTTTCCTTAGTCTAACATATTCACATTATGTCCATAAAGCAACAGTTGCAAGTGCGACTAAAGTACCGATCGTAGCACCTGCGAGAACATCTGAGGGATAGTGTAATCCCAGGTAAATTCGTGAAAATCCGACAATTAATGCAACAGGGAGTAGCAACAGCAACAGGAACGGCTCCATCGTCATAAAAGGGACCGTAACCGAGAATACGGCAGTAGTATGCCCTGAAGGGAACGAATGGTCCGTCAGGGGATTGCGGAACGTAATCGTATCCGGTAGGGCCAGGTAAGGCCGAATGCGCGGATACAGTTTTTTGGCGATTGCTACGGGAATGTGGCTAACCGCTAGAGCGATGCATGCCTGAAGTCCTGTTGTACTCCAAGGAGCGGGAGCCAGCAGCCAGATTAGTAAGGATACTGCAATAGAAGAAGTTGCTCCGCCCAGATGGGTGAAATAATACAGCCAAAAGTTCATAAATCGATTATGAAGTCGACCATTAATCCACATAAATACATTTCGATCATACTCTTGAAACTTTACGAATAAACGGCTCATATTGGCCTCCTGCCAGTCAGGCCCCATGTTGGCGGCAGTATTTCCGGTAAATTGCTGTGTCCGGTTTCGTCCTGAATAGTATATAACCGTTTTTTCGTGAACTTGAGGTTATTTCAGGTATATGTTTATCATATTTTTAAATGTTGTCCTTTTCAAGAAGAACACATGTGAAGAAGGTAAAATTCATGTTAAAGAGTGGATATACACCCAACTTAACTTTTTGACTCGGACTATCTAAAAAAGATACAATGATTCAACATGGCTGAAATGCGGTTAAAAAAATGTAAGTTTAAGACTGAACTTTATGAGGTCTGTTTACGTTATTTGATATAGAGCCTCTGTCGATATGTATCAGCCTGATGAAAAAAGCAGGGACTTTAGAAATAAAAATCAAGTAAACGGCTGAAAATAAGATATAACAGGCATGAATGCGAGGTTGGAGTATCACGAGGTGCCTATTCAGCGTTTAAAGTTCACATTTCTGCTTCAGGAAGTGGAATTGCGGTTTTGACAAATGGCTGAAAAGAATACAAAATCGATAAAGCAGCCAACTGGCATCAACCATGCTTGAAACATTGTCTGAAATATTTGCGTAGTAAACAAAAGAACAGGGTCATATTCTGCGCATCACAAAAAAATAAAAGTGCAGAATCCAGGAAGAGAAACATTTAAAGTAATCTGGTTTTGAAAAAAAGGGGGTAACAGAGAACGATGTTGGACGCTATATTCGTCACGATGCAGGTCCTTCTGGCACTGCTAGCCGTGTACCAATTCACGTTTTCGCTGTTCGGTCTGATTAAGAAAAAGAAAAAGAAACATTATCCGGCGACAAAATCATTCGCTGTACTCGTCGCAGCACACAATGAGGAACAAGTTATTGGTGCTTTGATGGAGAACTTGAAACAACTGGATTACCCGGAAGATCTGTACGATGTGTTTGTCATTTGTGACAACTGTACGGATGGAACGGCTCAAATTGTAAGACAGCATGGATTAAATGCTTGTGTACGTACGAATGCTGATCTCAGAGGTAAAGGGTATGCCATTGAATGGATGCTTAAATACTTGTGGAAATTGCCACGTCAGTATGACGCAGTTGTCATGTTTGACGCGGATAACCTGGTTGACCGTAACTTCTTGCTTGAGATGAATGACGACTTGTGCAATGGTTCGCGTGTAATTCAAGGATACATTGATACCAAGAATCCGGAGGATTCCTGGATCACTGCAGCATATGGTGTATCTTACTGGTACATCAACCGTCTGTGGCAGTTGTCCCGTCATAATTTGAATATGGCGAATTTCCTCGGAGGTACTGGAATGTGCTTCGAGACCAACCTGCTCAAGGAAATTGGCTGGGGCGCTACAAGTCTGGTTGAGGATTTGGAGTTTACGATGCGCAGTGTTCAGCGTAATGTATATCCTGTCTTTAACTATGATGCCAAAGTATTTGATGAGAAACCGTTAACCTTTAAAGCTTCAGCAAGACAACGTCTTCGCTGGATGCAAGGTCACTTTACGGTTGCGCGTAGATATTTCTTCCCGCTGCTGTGGCAGAGTATCAAGGAAAGAAGCTTGGTGAAATTTGACCTTGCTGTGTATGGAGCAAACGTGTACGTTGTTTTGCTTACGTTCCTGATGACTGCTGTCCTGTGGGTGGATACAGCGATATTCAGTGGTCCACATATCGCAAACATATACGGATACTTCCCGCTTTGGGTAGGGTTCGTAGCGATTGGTCTGAATGTCCTGACATTCTTGTTGTCCATGGCGCTGGAAAAGGTTACTTTTGCCAAAGTGTATCTGTACCTGATCTTGTTCCCGATTTACCTTCTTTCATGGTATCCAATTACGTTCTACGCGTTCTTCACGCAGAACAACAAACAATGGAGCCATACTCAACATACACGTGTTGTACGTTTGGATGAGGTGCAGAGTAAGCAGGGATAATGAATGATTGACTTGGATGAAAAGCATGTCTGTAAAAAAAATATTGTAGAGACGTTGACAATAGTTTTGCAGGATGTTATAGTATTCAAGTGCGTTAAATGAATAGCTATGGAATCACAAGTAGAAGTCCGACTTCTCACCTGATCAACAAACATGTTGGCTGGTCAACGATCCCAATAATTTATGAAGTGTTTACTCATGAAGAATTGTGTTGATTACAGGGATGTCGGTAGCTTAACCGGCATCCCTTTTATTTTTGTGTAACAGGATATTCAAAATGACCTGGAGGTGGACGGTTATTAGTAAAGATCACATGATTAATGATGAGATTCGGGCGAAGGAAGTACGCCTTGTCGGAGCTGAAGGAGAACAAATTGGGATCACGCCGATTCGGGAAGCACTGCAAATGGCGATTGACCTGAACTTGGACCTGGTCAATGTGGCACCACAGGCTAAACCGCCGGTATGCCGCATCATGGACTATGGCAAATTCCGCTATGAGCAACAAAAGAAAGACAAAGAAGCCCGTAAGAACCAGAAAATTGTTGACATTAAAGAAGTATGGTTCCGTTCCAATATTGAGGAGCATGATTATCAAACGAAGCTTCGTAATGTAGTTAAGTTCTTGAAAGAAGGCGACAAGGTAAAATGTTCCGTTCGTTACCGCGGACGTGAAATTGCGCATGCCGCTATTGGTCAACGGATTTTGGAACGCGTTAAGGTGGAGGTTGCAGAACTTTGCACCATCGAACGTCAACCAAAATTGGAAGGCCGCAGTATGATCATGATTCTGGCTCCTAAAGCCTGATAACATTGGAGGAGGAAACACAAAATGCCTAAAATGAAAACACACAGCAGTTTGAAAGGACGCTTCAAAATTACCGGTTCCGGTAAAGTCCTGCGTTACAAAGCTCACAAAAACCACTTGCTTTCCCACAAATCAAAACGTGCTAAGCGCGTTCTGAACGGCAACCCAGTAATGGCTGCCGGGGACGTAAGACGTTTGAAACAAGGTCTGGCTAACTTGAAATAGTAAATCCGTATGGGGGATCGGCTTAGGCCGTACACATACCACGGATACATTTAATATTTATTGGGAGGTTCTTTTAATATGGCAAGAGTAAAAGGCGGTTTTGTAGTACGTCGTCGTCATAAAAAGGTTTTGAAACTGGCAAGAGGTTATTTCGGTTCCAAACACCGTATTTTTAAAACAGCTAACGAGCAAGTAATGAAATCCCTGGTATACGCATACCGTGACCGTCGCAACACAAAACGTAACTTCCGCAGACTGTGGATCGTTCGTATCAATGCTGCAGCACGTATGAATGGTTTGTCTTACAACAAACTGATCCATGGATTGAAACTTGCTGGTGTAGACATGAACCGCAAAATGTTGGCTGATCTGGCCGTTAACGACATCAATGCGTTCAACTCTTTGGCTACTGTAGCTAAAGGCAAAATCAACGCTTAAAATTGTTTATGCAAGCCGCCGTACCTATGGCGGCTTTTTTTACGGCTTAAAGATTGATCTACTCCAAAGAGTCTGGTTGTGCGCGACGAATATGCTGCAATCTGTAAGGGCACAATGAAAGCATATAACGGGTGAATAACAGGCTGTGATAATACATAAAATACGAACGGTGAAATAATGCAAACAAAAACAGGTGAATTCCACATCCTTCTAGGGAGTGTGATAAGTTTTTGTTATATAACATCACATCGTTGTAACGTTAGTGTGTTAAATCGTTAAATTATTAAGCGCTTTCAATAAAAAAAGAGCAAAAATAAGTGAGATTTGGTGATGAAACATCTGGATTTTACCACGGGTTGAATGTATAATCACCTCTAGTAGGCTAGTCCTAAAATTTTCTCTTCAAGTCATAATGTTCGGTTTTTCGACAGGTGACACAATTGTTTAGTGGTAAGAATGCGCTTTTAATGTCGAAGAAACCATACATTCTGCATAAAAGCCATATTATCGATCTGTTGATCCGTTCCATTTTGGCCTGGACAGGAATTAGGTATATATCATTAAGGGGGAACAGAGAAATGAAAAAGATGCTCAGCTTGTCTTTGGTCATGTTGCTGGCAGTATCGGTTATGCTCGCAGGTTGCGGTAGCAAACCGAAAGAGGAAACAAATGCCGGAGGAACTGCAGGTGGAGAAAACACTGAAGCTAAATCCGATTTGAAAATCGGTATGGTTACTGACGTAGGTGGAGTTAACGACAAATCGTTTAACCAATCCGCTTGGGAAGCTCTGCAAGCAACTGAAACTGAAACAGGTGTAGCTGTTAAATACCTGCAAAGTAAATCCGATGAAGAGTACATTCCAAACCTGAACGAGTTCGTTAAAGGTGGATATGATCTGACTTGGGGTATCGGTTTCCAATTGGCTGATGCGATCAAGACTGTAGCTGAACAAAATCCTGATTCCAAACTCGCGATCATCGACAGTGTTGTTGATGCTCCTAACGTTAAATCAGTAACATTTGCTGAAGAAGAAGGTTCTTACTTGGTAGGTGTTGTAGCTGGTCTGACAACTAAATCGAACAAAATTGGTTTTGTTGGCGGTATGGAAAGCCCACTGATCAAAAAGTTTGAAGTAGGTTTCAGAGAAGGCGTTAAAGCGGTTAATCCTAATGCTGAATTCATTTCCAACTACACAGGTGCATTTGATAAGCCTGACCTTGGTAAAGCAGCAGCAGCTACACTTTACAACAAAGGCGTAGATATCATTTTCCACGCTTCCGGTGCTACAGGTAATGGTGTGTTCAACGAAGCAATCGCTCGTAAGAAACAAGGTCAAGACGTTTGGGTTATCGGTGTAGATAAAGACCAATCCCTGGAGTTTGGTGATGAAGTAACACTGACTTCCATGATCAAAAAAGTTGACGAAGCTGTTAAGCGCGTAAACCAAGAAATCATCGATGGAACATTCAAAGGCGGAGCTGAGAACCTGACTTTGAAAGAAAACGGTGTAGGTATCGCTGACACTTCTACGAAAAATGTTTCTGCTGATACACTTGCAAAAGTGGACGAGTACAAAGAAAAAATCATCAACGGCGAAATCAAAGTTCCTACAGAGTAATCTGATTCTGCTGTGAAAATGAATAATCATCGAGGCCGGTCTTGACCGGCCTTATGATTGTCAGAGTAGGAAAATTTGCTCAGGTCATCATAACAATTGTACAAGCTATGTAGTATGTGCTTGGGCATTAGCCACGGCAAAAGAAAGAAGTCTTCGTATCAACGCTCCGGTAGGAGCTTTTCTTAAGATTATGGAATGCAGAAGTTTCGCTGAAACTGAAGGATTCGATAATCCCAAGAAAAAGTACCGCTGAAATGCGGTCATCTTCCTTGAATAAACGTCGTTAGACGTTTTTCTTACGTTTGCGGAACCACACTATATCAGGTATAAGGGTGATTACATGGGTGCAGCAACCCCCGTCGTTGAGTTGAAACAAATCACGAAGCGTTTCCCAGGCATTGTTGCCAACGACGCCATCAGCCTTCAGCTTCGTAAAGGCGAGATCCATGCTCTACTGGGCGAAAACGGCGCTGGTAAATCAACGTTGATGAATATTGTCTTTGGTCTCTATCAGCCGGATGAAGGTTCCATTGAAGTGAATGGCAAGCCTGTCATCATCGATAGCCCTAACAAAGCAATCGATCTTGGCATCGGCATGGTGCATCAGCACTTTAAGCTTGTACAGCCGTTCACGGTAACAGAGAACATTATTTTGGGATCTGAACCAAGGAAAGGTCTCAACATTAATTATAAAAAAGCTGCTGCTGAAGTGCAGCGTCTGTCTGAACAGTATGGACTCAAAGTGAATCCGCATGCCAAAATTCATGATATTTCTGTCGGAATGCAGCAACGTGTTGAAATTGTAAAAACGTTGTATCGTGGTGCAGACATTCTTATTTTTGACGAGCCTACTGCTGTATTAACACCTCAGGAAATCAAAGAACTGATGGTAATCATGAAAAAATTAGTGGCCGAAGGCAAGTCCATTATTCTGATTACACACAAACTGAAAGAAATCATGGAAATCTCCGATACGGTGACAATTATTCGCCGTGGTAAAGTGATTGATTCAGTTATAACATCAGAAACGAATCCAAATGAGTTGGCAGAAAAAATGGTTGGTCGCAATGTCACATTTAAAGTGGACAAAAAGCCGGCTACACCAGGAAACAATGTGCTTGAAGTTAGCAAATTGACCGCCAAAAACAAAGAAGGCATTTCGGTTCTGAACGAACTCAACCTGAATGTACGTGCAGGAGAGATTGTAGGAATCGCAGGTGTCGATGGTAATGGACAGAGCGAACTGATTGAGGCTCTTACCGGACTGCGTAAAGTAGATAGCGGTTCGATTCGCCTTGAGGGTAAAGAACTGTCTAATCATTCTCCGCGCCATATTTCGGAGTCGGGTGTAGCCCATATTCCGGAAGACCGGCACAAGCATGGACTTGTCCTTGATTTTTCTGTGAGTGAAAATATTGTTCTGGAATCGTATTATAAGTCTCCTTATACGCGTAAAGGATTCCTTAACTTCGATGCGATCAAGAAGCAAGCGAAGCGTCTTGTCGAGGCATTTGATGTGCGTACACCAAGCATTGAAACAAAGGCCCGCTCCTTATCGGGAGGGAACCAACAGAAAGCCATTATCGCACGTGAGGTTGATAAAAATCCTGAACTGCTTATTGCTGCCCAGCCAACTCGTGGTCTGGACGTAGGTGCTATTGAGTTTGTTCAAAAACAATTGATTGCACAACGTGATCAGGGCAAAGCGGTATTGCTGATCTCATTCGAGCTGGATGAAATTATCAACGTATCCGACCGAATTGCTGTCATCTATGAAGGACAGATCGTGGGCGAGGTGCTGCCGGAAGAAACCAATGACAGGGAGCTCGGCTTGATGATGGCGGGCAGCACCCAAAAGAGAGGTACTGTGCATGAATAACGTATTAAAATGGTTTACCCGTGATTCATTTATATTACCTATTGTAGCCATCATTATGGGTCTGATCCTGGGTGGTATTGTCATGCTGATCGGCGGATACAACCCGATTGAAGCGTACAGTGCATTGTTTACGAAGGTTTTCGGAGACATGTACAACTTTGGTGAAGCAGTCCGGGAAATGACACCACTGATTATGACAGGACTTGCATTTGCATTTGCGGCACGTGCAGGACTGTTTAATATCGGGGGCGAAGGACAATTTCTCGTCGGTATGACTGCGGCGACTTTTGTAGGCGTGAAGTTTGCAGGTCTGCCAATCTACATTCATGCTCCACTGGCTTTGATTGCTGGTGCAGTATTTGGTGGTCTGTGGGCAGCTATTGCCGGTTATCTGAAAGCAGCGCGTGGGGTTAACGAAGTTATCAGTAGTATCATGCTGAACTGGATTGGTCTGTATCTGGCCAACCTGATCGTGCGCCAATTCCTGCTGTTAAAAGGTGAAAATCGTTCGGTGGATATCAGTGATAGCGCATCGATTAGTCTGACATGGCTTTCTGAGCTGATGGGCAACTCCCGTGTTCACATGGGAACATTGATTGCTCTTGTCATGGCTGTACTCTTTTATATTTACATGTGGAAAACCAAACAAGGGTACGAGATTCGTGCCGTAGGATATAACCCGAATGCGGCAGAGTATGCGGGTATGCATGTCAATCGCAATATCGTTAAAGCTATGTTTATCAGTGGTATGCTTGCAGGTCTTGGCGGTGCATTCCAGGTACTCGGGGTGTTCCAATATCAAACCGTTATGTCGGGCTCGCCAGGTACAGGTTTTGACGGAATCGCGGTTGCACTGATTGGTTTGAATCATCCGTTTGGTGTGTTGCTGGGTGCTTTGTTATTCGGTACGCTCACTTATGGATCTGCGGGAATGAGCTTTGCTGCGGATGTACCGCCCGAGATTATTCGGATTGTTATCGGTTCGATTATCTTCTTCATTGCGGCACAAGGCATCGTGCGCTGGGTACTTAAACCGTTCTATTCCAAGCGCAAGAAAGAGAAGGTGTTGTAGATGGACTTGTTGACAATTGGGCAAATTATCAATACGACGCTTGTCTTTGCCACGGCATTGATTTTTGCATCCCTGGGCGGGATTTTCTCGGAAAAATCCGGTGTGACCAACCTTGGACTTGAAGGTTTCATGGTATTTGGTGCGTTTGCTGCAGGGATTGCTGCGCATTATGCACAAGAAGCTGGCATGGGAGGAACGACGTCTGCCTGGATGGGGATTTTGTTCGCGGTTGTGTTGGGTGTAGTGGTTTCACTGATCCACGCGGTTGCCTCCATTACGTTTAAGGCTGACCAAATTATCAGCGGTATCGTCATTAACTTTCTGGCAGCAGGAAGCACACTTTATCTGGTAAAGCTGCTGTTTGAAGGATCAGGCGATTCACCATTGGTACAAGGATTCAGCAAGTTTGATGTGCCGCTGTTAAAGGATATTCCTTTGCTTGGGGAAGCTTTCTTCAAGAATGTGTACCCGACAACATATCTGGCTATTCTGTTCGTCTTCCTGACGTATTACATTATGTACAAAACTCCATTCGGTCTTCGTCTTCGCTCGGTTGGTGAACATCCAAGTGCTGCGGATACCGTAGGTGTTAAAGTGCGTCGTTACCGTTATGTTGCCGTGATGATCAGTGGTGCGCTGGCTGCTATTGGTGGAGCTGCAATCACGCTGACTACGACAGGTACATTCTCTCATAATACCGTTTCCGGCCAAGGTTACATTGCGATTGCAGCGATGATCTTTGGTAAGTGGAATCCGATTGGTGCCTTTGGGGCGGCTGTGTTCTTTGGTTTCTCGCAAGCTATCCGGAACTATGTACAGTTGTTCGAATGGTCTCAAAGTATTCCCCAGGAAATTATTTATATGCTTCCTTACCTGCTCACCATCATCGTGCTCGTTGCGGCTGTTGGACGCTCTTCTGCTCCGTCCGCACTTGGGGAACCGTATGATCCCGGGAAAAGGTAACGACAGAAATTCTGTTTTCCCACATAATTCTTTACTAGAAAAGGTTCGCCTCGTGCGAACCTTTTTTTTGTTTCACAAAGATAAATAACAGATCATCAGCTTCCTTAACTGTTAAAGAGAAAGACACCCATATTTTCATTTAGGGACAAAGAAACAGGCGAAGCCGGCCCTGGACGAATACACTGTTTTGAACGATCCGAGGAGGAGGGGAAAGTATGAAACAACATGTTACGCGTGATGAAGCGATGAAATTAATAGGCAAAAATATTGTCGCGATCAAAAAAGACGGTACTCGGGTGACCGGAAGACTGTTGAAAGTATCGGGCAATAAATTAGTGCTGAAACGTGCAGTTGGCAAAAAAGTACACACCAAAGCTATTTTGCCATTGGTATTATTTGATTTACTCGCTGTCGCAACGCTGCCTTATGCTTACGGCTCTGGCCCTGGATTCGGTTATGGTCCAGGTGGTGGACCAGGATTTGGCCCGGGGCCAAAACCAGGCCCAGGGTATGGACCTGGTTTTGGTGGTGGATATGGACCAGGGCCAGGACCGGGATATGGACCCTATGGACCACGGCCACCAGGCTTTTTCTAGACCGATTTATAATGTTTTTTCCAACTCGTAACAGCGGCTTAACATAATGTATCGAATGGTGATATATCCATTTTTCTGGTAAAATCGAAGACCTTTTGTGTTGCCTTCGTCAACCATCACTTTGGATCTTTTGCAACCACGAGATGCTGCGAAATTCTCGGCTTTGAGCAGCAAGGTCTGACCGTATTTCTTTCGCTGTTCTTTTGTAGCAACAGCCATCATATCCACATACAGCAGTTCGCCGTGCATGAGAAAATGGATGAATGCGACAGCTTCGTTGTCAGGATTCGATGAGACAACAAAGGTCATGCCCCTGTTCATTCGCAGGGGTATTTCTTTGCGTATTTTATTAATTTCAATTTCACTCATATGAGATAGAGGAACAAGTTGAGAGTCAATCAGCCTCATTATGGCGGCATCATCCAGCTTGGATTTACGTTGCCGAATCACCATCGGAAGCCTCCTTTCAGGACCAGTCGTGCTGCTCGTATATCCTATGCCTGAGGCAAGTTGAAAGGTGACTGAATGAAGCATTGGGATTGGGGTAACGTTAAAGATGGAGAATGAAGGAATTAGGGACGTTCTGAATTTTTATACAAAAGGGGTATTGACTTATCGGTTAGAGGAATCATATAATGTTCCTAACATTTAACGAGAATATTTCATCGGCTATGAAGAGGACGAAGTTTTAAGGGCTCTTTTGCTCAGAGAGTGGCTGGAATTGCTGAAACCACCACCATTACCCCTTATATACGAGCTCACCTCGGAGCTGTTTTCCTGAAAAGCATTGGATGTCACTCCATTGGGTATTAGGGAAAATCGTATGTCTGCGTTACAGACAACAGGTATGGAGAACGGGTATATCCGTTTGATCTATCGTTTTTTGTACCTGGTAAGGTCCGTTATTGCGAAATTTCGGACAAAGTTGGGTGGTACCACGGAAGCAACAACCTTTCGTCCCTCGCAAGCATAAACTTGTTTGCAGGGATGGAAGGTTTTTTTTGTAACTTTAAATGTCAGAATGATGTAAATTCCGAGAGGAGGATGACTGATGGGAGCTCAAATTCCAGAAGTACGATCGACAGATGAATTACGTGAAAAATGGATGAAGCCGGAGGTCATTAGCGGTTCCGAAATTCTGCTGAGAAGCTTGTTGCTGGAAGGTGTAGAGTGTGTTTTTGGTTACCCGGGCGGCGCAGTGTTGTACATTTACGATGCGATGTATGGTTTCGAGGATTTCAAGCACGTGTTAACCCGTCACGAACAAGGCGCCATTCATGCAGCTGACGGATATGCACGGGCGAGCGGAAAAGTGGGTGTCTGTATCGCTACCTCCGGACCTGGAGCAACGAATCTAGTTACGGGTATTGCAACAGCGTATATGGATTCCGTACCACTCGTAGTCATTACGGGGAATGTAATTTCCAGCCTGATCGGCTCAGATGCTTTCCAGGAAGCGGACATCACCGGAATCACAATGCCAATCACCAAACACAGTTACCTGGTAAAAGACGTAGAAGATCTGCCACGTGTCATTCATGAGGCATTCCATATTGCGAATACAGGTCGTAAAGGTCCCGTATTGATCGACATTCCGAAGGATGTATCGGCAAACAAAACGTTGTTTGAACCGGTGACTGAACCTGTTACATTGAGAGGGTACAACCCACGGACAGTACCGAACAAACTTCAGGTTGATCGTCTGGCTCAGGCGATTCAGGAAGCAGAACGTCCGATGATTCTGGCAGGCGGCGGTGTAGTTTACTCCGGTGGACACGAAGCACTGTTCGAATTTGTGGAGAAGACAGGCATTCCAATCACGACAACACTTCTCGGACTTGGAGCATTCCCGAGTGGTCACGAATTGTGGACCGGGATGCCGGGTATGCACGGAACATACACTTCCAATCAGGCGATTCAAAAATCGGATTTGCTCATCAACATCGGCGCACGCTTCGATGACAGGGTAACAGGCAAGCTGGACGGATTCGCTCCACATGCCAAAATTGTGCACATTGATATTGATCCGGCTGAAATCGGCAAAAACATTGCAACCGACATTCCAATCGTTGGTGATGTGAAAACGGTTCTCGAAATAGCGAACAAAGAGGTTCAACGTGCTGAACGTGCGGATGCTTGGAGAGATCAGATCAAACAATGGAAACAAGAGAAACCTTACAGCTACACAGATTCAGATGAAGTATTAAAACCGCAATGGGTTGTGGAAATGCTCAATGATACAACCAAAGGTGAAGCAATCGTGACTACGGACGTTGGACAGCATCAAATGTGGGCAGCCCAATATTACAAATTCAACCAACCGCGTTCATGGGTAACCTCTGGTGGACTAGGAACGATGGGTTTTGGATTCCCTTCTGCAATTGGCGCTCAAATGGCCAATCCAGACAGGCTCGTGATTTCCATCAATGGTGACGGCGGCATGCAGATGTGTTCTCAAGAACTCGCAATTTGTGCCATTAACAACATCCCGGTGAAAATTGTTATTATCAACAATCAGGTCCTTGGAATGGTACGTCAGTGGCAAGAGATCATCTATGAGAACCGTTACAGTCATATCGATCTGGCAGGCAGCCCTGATTTTGTAAAACTTGCTGAAGCTTATGGCGTAAAAGGATTGCGTGCAACCAACAAGGAAGAAGCCGAGCGTGCTTGGCAAGAAGCCCTGGATACACCAGGACCGGTCGTTGTTGAATTCGTAGTACGCAAGGAAGAAAACGTATATCCAATGGTTCCGCAAGGAGCGACAATCGATCAAATGCTGATGGGGGATGCTGAGGAATGATAAGACATACGATTTCGATATTGGTCAACGATCAGCCTGGCGTCCTGCAGCGGGTATCAGGGTTGTTCGGTCGACGGGGATTCAACATTGAGAGCATCACGGTAGGTCAATCCGAGGAACCGGGTTTGTCCCGGATGGTCATTGTGACGATCGGTGATGACAAAACGTTGGAACAGATTGAAAAGCAACTCTACAAAATCATCGATGTCATCAAAGTGGTTGATTTCAGTCTGAAACCGATGGTTGCCCGTGAACTTGCATTGATCAAGGTAAAGGCAGAGCCATCTGAACGTCCAGAAATTCTGGGTGTGGTGGAGACATTCCGTGCATCTGTTGTAGATGTTGGTCCAGGCAGCCTGATTGTACAGGTGGTCGGGGATACAGATAAAATTGATGCGATGATTGAACTGCTTAAGCCATACGGCATTCGCGAACTGTCACGTACAGGCATAACTGCATTGGTACGAGGCAACGTTTAAGCAATTATATTGAGAAAAAAGCATGGTCTGATGCTTATCGACGGAACGACAATGATGTGTTAGCAGCATTAAGCTGAGAAATACCGTTCATCTTAGATGAGGTGCCAGTCCCGTACAAGTTGCAATTTAACATTTTAGTGATGTAACGCTTGACTATATAGCCACACACCCGCATTAATGGGCGGGTGTCTGAACGGATCGGATCAGACCAGAGACGCTAAAGCAGGAAAAGCGTGCCGGTCCCTTGAGACACCCGCTCATTAATGAAGGGTTCTTTACAATACAAAGGAGGACTTATAAACATGCCAGTAACTACTTATTATGAACAGGATGCAGAGCTTAACGTATTGAAAGGAAAAACGATTGCGGTCATCGGTTACGGTAGCCAGGGCCATGCCCAAGCTCAAAACCTGCGTGACAGTGGATTGAACGTAGTCATCGGACTTCGTGAAGGTAAATCTTTTGACACTGCAAAAAATGACGGATTTGAAGTTCTGTCCCCGGCTGAAGCTACTAGCCGTGCAGACGTAGTTCAAATTTTGCTGCCTGACGAAACACAAGCTTCTGTATACAAAAACGAAATCGAACCAAACCTGAAAAAAGGCGCTGCATTGCTCTTCTCCCACGGTTTCAATGTTCATTTCGGTCAAATCGTTGCTCCAAAAGACAGCGATGTATTGCTGGTAGCTCCTAAGTCCCCTGGTCACATGGTACGTCGTACCTACGTGGAAGGATTCGGTGTACCGGGCCTGATCGCAATTGAGCAAGATGCAACAGGTAAAGCAAAAGATATCGGTTTGGCTTATGCTAAAGGTATCGGTTGCACGCGTGCAGGGGTTATCGAAACTTCCTTCCGTGAAGAAACAGAAACAGACCTGTTCGGTGAGCAAGCTGTTCTGTGTGGTGGTGTAAGCGCCCTGGTAAAAGCTGGATTTGAAACATTGACAGAAGCGGGTTACGCTCCTGAAATGGCATACTTCGAGTGTCTGCACGAATTGAAATTGATCGTTGACCTGATGTATGAAGGTGGACTTGCAAGCATGCGTGATTCCATCAGTAACACAGCTGAGTACGGTGACTATGTAACTGGACCTCGCGTAGTAACTGAAGATACGAAGAAAGCAATGAAAGAAGTTCTGACAGATATCCAACAAGGTAAATTTGCACGTGACTTCATCCTGGAAAACCAATCCGGTCGTGCATTCCTGACAGCAACTCGTCGCAATGAAGCTGAACACCCAATCGAAGTGGTTGGCGGACAATTGCGTGAGATGATGCACTGGATCAAGAAGTAAGCATTCGTTTTAAGGTAATCTAGTAAACTTACAGCTTTAACCGGGAATAGCGGCCGTGCATATGCGTGTGCCGCTATTACTGGTTTAGAGGAACATAAAATACAAGTCTAGGAGGTGCGAGGCGTGCGTAAAATCTATGTATTTGACACAACGCTGCGTGATGGAGAACAATCCCCGGGGGTCAATCTGAATACTCGTGAAAAGGTGGAAATTGCGCACCAGCTCGAGCGGCTTGGTATTGACCGGATGGAAGCCGGTTTCCCCGCGGCCTCTCCAGGCGATTTGGCGGCAGTTAATGCAGTAGCCAAAGCGGTCAAAAACGTTACCGTCATTGGCTTGTCCCGCTCCAGAGAGCAGGATATCGATGCGGTGAAAGAGGCATTGAAGGGCGCTCAAGACCCGTGTATCCATATCTTTTTGGCAACTTCACCTATTCACCGTCAGCATAAATTGCGGATGGACAGAGCTCAGGTTCTCGATACAGCTCGTTCCGCAATTCGTTATGCGAAGAAAACTTTTTCGAAGCTTGAATTCTCGTTGGAGGACGCAGGTCGTACCGAGTATGATTTCCTCGTTGAGATGGTAAATATGGCAGTGGAAGAAGGGGCAGCTGTTGTAAATATCCCGGATACGGTGGGCTATCTGAGCCCATATGAGTACGGTAATATTTTCAAACATCTTAAGGAAAACGTACACAACATTGATAAAGTGCAGCTGAGTGCACACTGTCATAATGATCTGGGGATGGCAACTGCCAACACGCTTGCAGCCATCCTGAATGGAGCCGATCAAATTGAGGGCACCATTAACGGCATTGGTGAACGTGCAGGTAATACCGCGATTGAAGAGATTGCCATGGCACTGGAGACACGTCAGGAATTTTTCCAGGCGAGAACTTCGCTGCAACTTTCTGAAATTGCTCGGACCAGCCGCCTCGTGAGTCGTTTGACGGGTATGGTTGTGCCTGGAAATAAAGCGATTGTTGGTGCGAATGCGTTTGCACACGAATCCGGAATTCACCAAGATGGCATGCTGAAAGAGAAAACAACATACGAAATTATGACGCCAGAGACCATCGGTCTGAAGGAAAGTAAGCTCGTACTGGGTAAACACTCGGGACGTCATGCCTTCCGTGAGCGCTTGATTGAGTTGGGTTATGAACTGGAAGATGAAGCATTGAACCGTGCTTTTGCCCAATTCAAAGATCTGGCTGATAAGAAAAAAGAAGTGACAGATGAGGATTTGCTGGCGGTCATCGAAGAGAAATTGCAGGATGCACCTGAGGTGTTTAAACTGGAATCCATCTTTGTGACGTATGGTGATGAATCTACTCCAACGGCTAAAGTTCGTATTGCTACACTTGATGGTGATACGGTGGAACAACAAGCAGAAGGAAATGGTTCGGTAGATGCCATCTATAATGCAATTGACCAAGTGAGCGGGGAAGAGGTCACGCTATCCGACTACTCGATAAAATCGGTTACACATGGTAAGGACGCATTGGGTGAGGTACACGTCGTACTTACTCAAAACCAAATATCTGTACAAGGACGTGGCGTAAGCACCGATATTCTGGGTGCCAGTGCACGTGCTTATGTCGATGGATTGAACAAGTTGATCGAAAAACGCAAGACTTACACGAATCGCGTTAATGTGAACCTTTAACACATCATTTGCAGCAAGCAAAGCTCTTCATTGGACTGGAATTCGTCTGGCTGGAGAAGCTGAGATGGAGTCCCCAGCCCTAAGTATTGTAGTTCAGTGAGGTACATAAAAAGTCTGACCCTCAACATTTGAAGGTCAGACTTTTTTGTTGTTACGTATAGGATAATTGCATTATTATTTAGAGCATTTTTATTGAAAAGACGCACTCAGTTAAGCTGATAAGCTTTTACCAAGCATAAGCGTTTGGAGCTTGTCCTCCCGGACCTGGGAAGATTTCATCCAAACGTTTGAGGACCGCTTCTTCCAAAGGTACATCCAAACATTTAAGCGCAGTTTCAAACTGCTCCAGCGTACGAGGCCCAATAATGGGTGCGGTAACTGCTGGATTGGCGGCAACCCAAGCCAAAGCTATGGTATCCTGTGGTTCGCCGAGTTCGCGGCAAAGTGCTGCGAATTGTTCCAACTGAGTTTGATGGGATTCAATCCGTTCAGCAATGCCTCCACTGCGTGTACCTTCCAGCTTCTGGAGGGCATTGCGTCCAAGTAAACCACCATCAAGCGGACTCCATGGAATAACGCCAAGGCCCAGTTCTTTCGCTGCGGGCAGCACTTCGAGCTCAGGCAAACGGCAGTTAAGACTGTATTTATGCTGCTCGGATACAAGACCGAGGAAATGGCGATTTTTGGCCTCGCTTTGGGCAACGGCAATCTGCCAACCAGCAAAGTTACTTGAACCTACATAACCAATTTTGCCTTGATGAACAGCGTTCTCAAATGCGCCCCAAAGCTCGTCCCACGAGATGGCGGGATCAACATGGTGCATCTGGTACAATTCAACATGATCGGTTTGCAGGCGGCGGAGGGAACCTTCCAGATGCCGTCTGATTTTGTAAGCGGAGAGACCTGCATCATTGTTTGGACCGTCTGTATCGTCGTGCATAGAGCCATAGACTTTGGTCGCAAGAACAACTTTTTCACGTCTGCCGCCGCCCTGTTTAAACCAGCGCCCAATGATTTCTTCGGTGAGACCCGAATTTTCGCCCCAGCCGTAAATGTTAGCGGTATCAAAAAAGTTCACACCAGCATCGAGTGCCGCATCCATGATACGGAATGCCTCTTTTTCGTCTGTAGCAGGACCAAAGTTCATCGTGCCGAGACAGATCCGGCTGACTTTAAGACCTGATTTTCCCAAGTACGTGTATTGCATGATTGCAATCCCTCCTGAGTTACCTGAATTTGTCTTCAGGCTTTATTTTAACTCAGTCAGAGGTACAGAACAACCAATCTTAAACCACTTATAGGTAAAAACTATTAAAGTCATAGATTGTATATCTTGGTCAAATGACCTCTGAATATGATACAAAGGAGAGAGTTAAAAATGACACGTTAATTATTGAAGTGAATAACCGAATGAATGGATATAAGGAGTGGACAACCCATGGCAGACGTGAAAAAAATTGCAGTTATCGCAGGTGACGGAATTGGTCCTGAAGTTGTAGCAGAGGCAGAGAAAGTTCTCAAACGTACGGAGGAAGTGTTCGGATACCGTTTTGAGACAGAGCATGCGCTGTTTGGTGGAATCGCTATTGATGAGAAAGGTACGCCGCTTCCTGAAGAAACACTGACAGTATGTAAGAGTGCAGATGCTGTGCTGCTCGGAGCCGTTGGTGGCCCAAAATGGGACAACAACAGCAAGGAATTGCGTCCGGAAACAGGCTTGCTCGGCATTCGCAAAGCGCTCGGATTGTTCTCAAATCTGCGTCCGGCAGTGGTATTTGATTGCTTGAAGGATGCTTCCACCTTGAAACCGGAAGTGCTGGAAGGTACGGATCTGATGGTCGTGCGTGAGTTGACCGGGGGAATCTACTTTGGTGAAAAGTTCAGACGTGAAGGTGCACAAGGCGAAGAAGCAGTGGATACATGCGTATATAATGTAACTGAAGTGGAGCGCATCGTTCGTCAGGCTTTTGTAATTGCCCAAGGACGTAGCAAAAGATTGGCTTCGGTAGATAAAGCTAACGTGCTGGAAACTTCCCGTCTTTGGAGAGAAGTCGTTAACCGTGTAGCACCGGAATATCCGGATGTTGAAGTGGAACATGTGCTTGTAGACAACTGTGCAATGCAGTTGCTGCGTCGTCCATCCAGCTTTGACGTTATTGTGACTGAAAATATGTTCGGAGATATCCTTAGTGATGAAGCAGCGATGCTGACAGGTTCGATCGGCATGCTGGCATCTGCATCGCTGGGTGAAGGCAGCTTTGGTCTGTATGAGCCAGTACACGGTTCAGCACCAGATATCGCAGGTCAAGGACTGGCGAACCCGATCGCAACGATCCTTTCGCTGGCATTGATGTTCCGTACAACCTTTGGTTATGCAGAAGGTGCTGATGCAATTGAAGCAGCTGTGTCTGATGTACTAAATGCGGGACATCGTACAAGCGATATCGCTGTAGACAAGAGCAAAGCGATCAGCACGACGGAAATGGGCGATCTGATTGTCGCGGCAATTCAGAAACAGGCTTAATAATAGTAAGAACAGTACAGCCCTTTGCTCCGATCCGGAATTGCAGAGGGCTGTATCTTTATGATTTTTGCCACGAAAAATCCTTATTTATAATTATTATAATAAAACAACGATTATAATCTTGACTTTGAGAAGTCCGGATGATAACATTTTACTTGTACTTGTTATCAAGTAACAAACCCATTTTAATTACAGGAAAAGCGTTCTCGTTTTTCTTGATGATGAGCATTCAATGTGAGTGCTTACATAATCCCAAAGGAGGAATTGTTAGTTATGGCAGAACGTTTGGTTGGTAGACCCGCACCGGATTTTGCAATGGAAACAGTATCGGGAGATGGACAAGACTTTGGTTCCGTAAAACTGTCCGATTATCGTGGCAAATGGCTCGTATTTTTCTTTTATCCTTTGGATTTCACTTTTGTGTGCCCAACTGAAATTACAGCTTTGAGTGATGCTGCTGAGCAATTCAAAGCTTTGGATACTGAAGTTCTTGGCGTGAGCGTTGACTCCGTACACAGCCACAAAGCTTGGATCAACACACCTAAAGACAGCAATGGTCTTGGTCAATTGAACTTCCCACTTGCTTCCGACATCACGAAACAAGTTGCTAAAGATTATGGCATTCTGATCGAAGAAGAAGGCGTTGCACTGCGCGGCTTGTTCATCATCGATCCAGAAGGCGAATTGAAATACCAAGTCGTTAACCACAATGATGTAGGCCGTAGTGTTGAAGAAACACTTCGTGTACTGCAAGCTCTGCAATCCGGTGGATTGTGTGCAATGAACTGGAAACCAGGCGACAACAACCTGTAAGCCTGATTGAACTTCAACTTGAACGTTTATTGTTCAAGCCCTCATCCCTCATGGGATTGAGGGCTTTTTGCACCCTTTTGCGAGAATATAAAGCCTAAAGGAAGAAAAGTGTTTAAACAGGGACGTAAACGTGGTAATGATGTAATAGAAGAAAGCCTTCATTTTATCTCTGGAAAGAGGAATCGAAGGGCCTTAAGGCGAATAGGGTATGGAAACCCGGTAAATATTCCGGTGCTCTGCATTTATAATTTGTACATGAATGTGATACACTGATGGAACTATTCCTTTTTCGGAAGTGCTTGAAGTGTACGGGACTGCTATCCATTAAAAAGTCTCGGCACGTTATAAGGAGGGTGAACAAAAATGAGTTACTGTTGTGGGGCAAGTATGGTGGGAACAAAGGGCACGCTGAAGCATTACCGCACCCAGGTTCATAATGTTCCCCTGCTGTTTTGTCCGGTGTGTCACCGGGTAGAAGTGCATTATAAAGTGGAAAATGAATATGAAATTTTGGCTGAATATGCGCATGGAGATGGTGCGTCGGAGATTGATTTTCAAGATTACGTGACGGAAGACGAAGATGCGATTTTTGAAAATTGCGTGAATCGTGAAAGCGAGGATGCTATGGTCATTGTGCAGCGTCAGATCGACATGTCTCTGGATCTACTTCGTCTTGCCAAGGAAATGAAGGATGAGAAGTGGGAAAGTGAACTAAAGCGTCGCTTAGCCGTCATGAGTCAGCGCAGACTCAAAATTCAGCATAACAAGAGTGGACTATAGATTGAATTTAATTATTTAAAATTTAAACTATACAAACGGAGCTTATTCGCTAATCGAGCGAATAAGCTTCGTTTTTGTTGTATATAGAAACTAATTCACGGTTTTTCTTAAAATAATTTCCATTCGACACTTTCTCCGATTGACTCCCTTCTATAAACTTGTCTATGATAAAAACAGACTTGCAAAAGAGGCGGAGCAAAAAATGTTCGTGTTTGGGAATAGGAGAAGGTTAGAATGGAACAGACGTATAATGTTTTCCGGATCGACTCTTGGTTACCCGGAATAGACCAGCTTGGGTTCCGGACATGCCATCCATATTTTCGGCTCAGCCCCCTAATGAAAGGGCACCGGTAATGAAAAATAAAATCGGCCCTTCCTGTTTCTGTGATGATATGATGTCCGAATGGCAAGTTTATCATTTACGTGAAAAGGAGGAACCTGACATGATTAGTGAATTTCAGGATACAGTGCCTCGACCAACGAATGGATTCCCGCCTGTACATCTGGATAACAACAAGTATGAGAATGTCCTGGAACATCTGGATAGCGGTATAATGTTGTTTGACAGTAACGGTGTATTGACATTTATTAACGTTCAAATGGCAAAATTGTTGGAGCTTCCTAGGAGTCTATTGAGCGGCTGCACCCTGATGCAAATGCTGCATCATCCACAGATGAGCCGATTCAAGAAAAAGAAAATTTTACGCATCTATCGGGAAACTATCTTTCATCGTAAGCGCTATCATGAATTGATTGACGAGTATGGCAGGCATTGGCTGGTTACAGTAACGTACGGGGATCAGATGGATGGGGACTTCCTCTTCAGTGTGAAGGATGTTTCCGATTATAAACAGATTGAGCAGACCGCTTATCAGAATGACAAACTTGCAATGTTGGGGCGGATTTCGGCATCGATTGCCCATGAGATTCGCAATCCTTTGACGGCTATCCGGGGATTTATCCAGTTGCTTCGTCCTCATTTGTTGCAATTGGGGAAAGACGAGTACGCTCGAATCATTCTAACGGAGATTGACAGGGCGAACGACATTATCTACGAATTTCTGAATTCCTCGAAACCGTCAGCTCCTCAGAAGACCATTATTTCTGTTAACTCTTTGCTCAAAGAGGTGGTCTTGCTGACAGAAAGCGAAGGATTGATGAAGGGGTGCGAGATCACCCTGGATGAAGCAGAAGTCCCGTTAAATGTGTCCATTGATGTCAAACAGATTAAGCAGGTAATTTTGAATATGGTTAAAAACGCAATGGATGCCATCGAGGATGTGGGCGAAGAGCATACTGGCTTGATTCAGATCTCTACGGGAACCGAGAACAAGTATGTGCAGATATCCATTGCTGATAATGGACAGGGAATGGACCACAACACCCTTGTGCGCCTGTTTGACCCGTTTTTCACCACCAAGGAGAGCGGAACAGGGCTGGGACTTTCCGTGAGTTACCGCATTATCAAAAATCACGGAGGCAATATTTCTGTGGATAGCAAAAAAGGGGAAGGCACCCGGTTCATCATTATGCTTCCCTTGGTGTAGAGGCAAGAGTTATGAAAACAGGAATTGGCCTACCCGCCGATTCCTGTTGTTTTTTGTTGGGACGATTAGGGTTATAGTTAGAATGAATGCGAATACATAGCTCAATTTACGGGAGGAAGAACCAATTATGAATATCCAGGGAATGGAACAAATGAACAAACAGCTAATGGACCATGTAGGGAAGATCATTGTGGGAAAAGACCATACGATTGAGCTTGTAATGACAGCCATCATTGCCTCAGGGCATGTTCTGTTGGAGGACGTACCCGGTACGGGGAAAACCATGTTGGCCAAATCTGTAGCCTCTTCACTGGATTGTACCTTCCAGCGTATTCAGTTCACACCGGATCTGTTGCCATCCGATTTGACAGGTATTCATTTTTTCAACCAAAAAGAAGGTGACTTTGAATTCAGACCTGGCCCCCTGTTTGCCAACTTGGTGCTGGCAGATGAGATTAACCGGGCTACACCGCGTACCCAATCCAGTTTGCTGGAGTGTATGGAGGAACGGCAGATCAGTATTGATGGTTCAACCAGACAGCTGGAACGACCATTTATCGTCATTGCCACACAAAACCCGGTAGATAACCAGGGAACTTTTCCATTACCCGAGGCACAGATGGATCGTTTCATGATGAAGATCCGAATGGGCTATCCAAGCAGTGAAGAAAGTGTAGAAATTCTGAGACGTACGGTAGCGAGCCTTTCTGTTGCCGATCTGTCCGCTATCATTAGTCGCGAGCAGCTGCTTGAGGCACAGAGCACTTATACATCGGTCCAAATCGACGAAGATCTATTACGATATATTATCCGTCTGACAGAAGCGACTAGGCAGCATCCCGAGCTTTCACTGGGCGTAAGCCCACGAGGAGCTCAGGCGTTGCTCAAGGCAAGTCAGGCCTGGGCTGCTTTACATGGCAGAGACTTCGTTCTCCCTGATGATATTAAATTATTGGCGGAGCCCGTGTTAGCCCATCGGCTTGTATTCCGTAACCGGGTGAGACAACAAGAGGGCTTGGCGGAGCGTATTATTCAGGAACTTCTGAGCCAGATTGAAGTGCCGACGGAGAATCTTGCTACAGGCAGCGGGCGATAACATATGGCATTACTATGGCTTGTCGTTGTTGGAGGCATTGTTATTGGAGTACACGGCATATGGTTCGGCCGTCCGGCTTTACGCAAGCTGAAGTATACCAGACAGTTCAGCAAAATGCGTTGTTACGCCGGGGATGAGCTGGAGATGGTTGAGACGATTGCGAATGAAAAACGAATATCGGTTCCATGGCTCAGACTTGAAGCTATGATGCCAGTTTCATTTGTATTCCGTTCCGGCTCAGGCATGGATATCAGTCAGGGAGATATTTATCAGAATCATAAAAGTATCTTTACTTTGAAACCGTTTACCCGTATTACGCGCAAGCATCCTTTTGTATGCAGTAGACGTGGGATCTACACGTTAAACACCGTAACCATGACCGGAGGGGACTTGTTCGGCCTTTGGCGTACCTCGAAGCCTATTCCCGTTCATCTGTCCATGGTCGTCTATCCTTCACTTGTTCATGCGGAGGATCTGCCTGCGATTTATCAGGTATGGCAGGGTGAGGTTGAAGTATCCCGTTGGATTGTTGAAGATCCCTTTCTGATTCTCGGGGTACGACCGTATGGTGCGGGTGATCCGATGAACCGTATTCATTGGAAAGCGAGTGCACGCACAGGAGAATTGCAGGTTTATAAGCAGGGATGGACTGCGGACCCTCAATCCTGGATTGTGGTTAACATTCAGGAGTCAGCAGACATGTGGAGTGTCGTTACCCGCCCCGAGATGATCGAACGGGCACTCCGTTATGCGGCAACAGCCGCGGTAGATGCGATTGGAAGAGGGTTACCCGCAGGATTTGCTCATAATGGCTACCGTGTAAGTGGAGGGCGTGATCCATTACGGATTGAGCCAGATTACGGCAGTCCTCATCTGGAAATGTTACTGGAAGCTATGGCAGAGACGGAGCTGAAATGCATGGTTCCCATGGAGCAGTTCCTGAGTGATGAGGTCGAACGGAATGAAGAGGCTCAGCAGGTTCGCAGTTATCTCTTAATTACGTCCTATGTATCTCCAGCTATGGAACATGAAATTGCGCGTTTGCATGAGCAAGGCCACCGTGTGACCGTACTCCCCGTAGAGGGCGGGAAAAGCGATTCCAAGGCGGTGAGTGCATGAATGAGTCCAACAGCAACAATACCAAGGAAAAAGTACTTTTATCCTTGTCGGCCGTTCTGTTGATTGGAGTATATTTCTATCCGCTATTAACGCTTACTTCTCTCTATGCAACGGGACATTTTCCATACACATTAATGGCTATCTTTGTTATTGCTGGCTGGTTAGGTCAGTGGGTACAACATAGGTTACCAACCATCAGTGAAAAAAACACGTTTATTCGATGGGGTGCAGCGTTGCTTATGGGGCTGTTGGTCTCATTGGTTATCGCACTAGTGTGGGCTTTTCCTTTACCTGATTTGCTGACGGCAGTGGTATGGGGTATTATTTCAGCCTATATTGGGTTGAATTTTCAACCTGTCTTCCGTTCGATTTTGATTTGGCGCTTGCAGATTTGGGGTGTAGTCAGTGCAATTGTGCTTAGTGGGGCGGCCAATGGAATTGAATTCATGCAACCTCTTCGGGCTTACACCGGAACCATATATGCAGCGGGATTAATCAGTTTTGTTGGCTGGTTGGTAGGCCAATACAGTGTGCAGCTGGATCGGGCGATATTAAATGATGGCTCAAAAAGGATCGTGTTACGTAAGTTTGCCCGGGCGAATCATCAGCGTCTGTTATGGATGCTGATTGTGATCGCAGGAATTGGTGCTTTTCCCAGTCTTGTTGCCTGGCTAGGACCACTGCGTGACCGTCTGCTTGCTTGGATCAGAGGTTTAATAGGTTCGAGTTCCAATCAGGAGCCACCTATTACGCCTACAGCTCCAAATGAACCGCCAATGATACCTGAAGGGATGGAACCGGCAGGGGAGCCCTCTGTTTTCTGGGATATCCTGGGTTGGGTAGTCATGGGGGCTGTCGCAGTTGTGATCTTGTGGCTTATCCTACGTTTGGGACAGAAGGCGATAAACAAACTTATGGAGCGTTTCAAAGGGCTACTGCAGCCCGGTCAGAAGAAGGTAGAACCCCGGACGGAGTATGTGGACATTAGCGAAACGTTAGAGGTGCCTGCAAAAACGCGCAAATCCTGGTTCCGCAAGAAGGAGTCGCTGCCCTCACAGGAAGCTGAACGTGTTCGATATTATTATCGAAAGTGGATTGACAGAGCTGCACATCGGGGCGTGCATATACAGGGTGCACATACGCCACTGGAGGCTGCGGAGACGATTGTTCAGCATGGGGCCAGAGAAGATGATCAGAAGCTCTCTGCAATGCTACCAGATACCTATAACGTTGTGCGCTATGGGAAGAAATCTCCAGACGATTCCGAGATGAGTGAGATTGATCGGATATGGAAATCTTATCGAAGTAAATAAGTCGGGAATCCCTTTACTTTTCTTGTTACGTTCAAGTATCATGAGAGGAATACACAAGTTGGTCAGAAAAGGAGCAGACATTAATGAAGACAAATCATTGCAAAATAGTAGATTGTACAATCCGTGATGGCGGATTGGTAAATAACTGGGACTTTAGCGTGGACTTTGTTCAACAGCTCTATGCTGGATTGAATGAAGCGGGCGTTGATTATATGGAAATTGGATACAAAAACTCACCTAAGCTCTTGAAAGGTGCAGAAGAAGCAGGACCATGGCGTTTTCTGAATGATGATTTCCTGCGTAAAGTAATTCCGCAAAAAGGCAATACCAAATTGTCTGCACTCGTTGACGTTGGACGTGTGGACGAAAATGACATTCTGCCGCGCAGCGAAAGCATGCTGGATCTGATCCGTGTAGCTTGTTACAGCAAAGATGTAGACAAGGCACTTGCTCTGGTTCAAACATTCCACGATCGTGGATATGAAACAACGCTGAACATTATGGCATTGTCTAATGTTATGGAAAATGAACTGCTGGAAGCTTTTGAACTGATCAAGGAAAGTTCTGTGGATGTTGTATACATAGTAGACTCCTATGGAAGCCTGGATCATAACGATGTGAAATATCTGGTGGAGAAGTTCAAAACTCATCTGCCGAACAAACGTCTTGGCGTTCACACACACAATAACATGCAACTGGCGTTCTCGAACTCGTTGGTAGCAGCTGAGCTTGGCGTTGAACTGCTGGATGCTTCCGTATACGGTATGGGACGTGCTGCAGGAAACTGTCCTACTGAACTGCTCGTTGCTCATTTGAAAGGCACAAAATACAACCTGCGTCCAGTACTGGGTGTATTGGAGCAATTGATGGTCCCTCTCCGTGAAAAAGAAGAGTGGGGTTACATTTTGCCTTATATGATTACAGGTACATTGGACGAGCATCCTCGCTCGGCGATGGCACTGCGTTCGTCGGAAGACAAAGACAAGGTTGTTGATTTCTATGATAAATTGACAACACCAGAAGTGAATTTTGACAAATAAGCTTGTTGCATAATTCTTGAGATTGACTTCAAGTCAACAAGAGATGGATCTAATACGACTATAACTTTAGCGCATTAGCGTTTTAAGTCGAATGATGCATATGTGGCGAAAATTAGTCTAAAATACAGTTGCAAATCAAAAAAACATGGACTCCAATGAGGAGTTCATGTTTTTTTAGTTCTTATTGCCTTGTTTTTCTACATATCTATGAATAAATATTCCTAGGAGTGCTTATTTTTTTGTTCACGTCTGCGGAAATAAATGTTATTATGTACCAGATAGCATGTATTCGCATGTGAATTGAACGTTGGTAGATGTAAAAATGTCGAATATTGTAACAATGTAAATTTATATCGTTAAAGTTATTTCAGGATAGGTGATCCCGGGAAGGAAAACACGGCATGAAGGCTAATCAGCAAGATCAGAGAAAAATAGGTTGGGTCGCGATAGGCGGCTTATTGTGTTTCCTCGCAAGTCAATGGTTTCGTTCCTCTGCAAGCTCTGATCTGATCATATCGGGTTACCCGGTTTTGACACTCTTGGGTGGCTTCGCTGCAGCAGCGGCCTGTATCGGCATTTATAATCAAAGCTGGTTATTTCAGACTCAAAGACTGACCCTCCGAAGGGTCCTTATGACTACACTGTTTTTATTAATTGGTTTATTTGAACTGGTTCACATCGTTTCTTTTGCCGAAGAAATGCCGAATGGCGCAATGGTGGAATCAGAATTCTCGCTGAAGATGATGTCGCTGGGATCTCTTGTTTGTGCGGCAGGTTTGCTGTTCATATATGCAGTTAGCGAGAGGGAAATTGCGTTACCACGCAAATTTTTACTCTTCAGCGGAACACTCGGCATTTTTGTTGTTTTGTATACAGTGGCTATTCAGGAATGGGCTGTACTGCCGAACTTGCTGGTGGGCAATGTACTTGGAGGCATGTTTACCCGAATTCATTTTCTGATCGGAATCCTGTATGGCGTGACTGCTGTTGTGTTATTCGTTCAATGGAAAAAAGGCAAAGATGGTGATCTGCCTACCATCCTTTGTGCAATCCTCTGTTTCTTCTTTGGAGAATGTTACTTTGTCTCTGCTACGAAGATTAATGATCTCAATCTGTTGCTAGGTCTGTTAAGCGATTGTTTGGGTTATTTCTTCATCCAGAAGGGACTGTATTCGTCTGTGGTGGATACGCCTTTCCTCAAACAACAGGTGGCTGAAGCTAAAATGAACTTTATTGCTCACCATGATGATGTGACAGGGCTGCCGAATCGCCGTCGTCTTTCTCAGCGACTGAAAGTGATGATGAATGCAGCTATGGTAGAGGAGCAGCTTGTTGGAGTCTTGGTATTGAATATTAATCGGTTCAAAACGATTAATGATTCGTTGGGGCAACAAGCGGCAAACCGTGTACTTCGTCAGGTTGGACAGCGTTTGAATCATTCTTCGCTCCCGGGAGAGGAAGTGTTCGGACTGGGAAGAGATGAATTCGTACTGACAATGACAGACTTCTGCACAACAGATACGGCGTTGCGACGGACTAGATCGATCTTGCAACTGTTCGAAAAACCTGTAACGGTGGATGGGAACGAGTACCATCTCACGTTGGGTATTGGTATGGCGATATTTCCGCATGACGGAGACTCACCGGAAGAGATCATCCAAAATGCGGATACAGCGCTGCATAATGCCAAAGAGCAGGGAATAGAGCTAAACCGATATGCTCATGCGATGCAGATGAAAGCCCAAGAACGTTTGCAGCTTGAGAATGATTTGCGCAAAGCGTTGGATCGAGGGCAGTTCTATCTTGTGTATCAGCCGCAGGTTAATCTAGCTAGTGGTTTGATTGTGGGTATGGAGGCTTTGGTACGTTGGCAGCATCCGCTGAGAGGGTCAGTATCCCCTGGGGAATTTATTCCTCTTGCGGAGGAGAGTGGGCTGATCGTGCCACTTGGAGAATGGGTATTGCGTGAGGCCTGTGCACAGAACAAGCGCTGGCAAGAAGCAGGTTACCGCAAGCTGTGTGTATCGGTTAACCTGTCCATGAGACAATTCAGACATTCCCATCTGCTGGACAACATCAGCGACATTCTCAAGGAAACAGGCTTGGAACCTGTGTGGCTTGAGCTCGAGATTACGGAGAGCATGACGTTTGACAAGGATCGTGCGTTTGAGCAGTTGCGCAAAATCAAGGAAATTGGTGTGCACATCAGTATTGATGATTTTGGTACAGGGTACAGTTCACTGCACTATTTGAAAGATTTGCCGATTGACCGCCTCAAGATTGACCGTTCCTTTGTCAATGAAGTGATGGAGGACAGCAATAACGCGGCAATTGTGTCGACCATTACGTCGATGGCTCATCACCTGCAGTTGAAAGTGACGGCTGAGGGCGTTGAAAATGAGGACCAGCTTTCATTTCTTCGTGATCAGCATTGTCATGAGGCTCAAGGGTACTTTTTCAGCAAACCCATTGTGGCAGCCGATTTTGAAAAAAAATTTTTGAGAGATGTGGATAAACCCACGGGGTAAGGATAGACAGGGGCGTGGACACGCTTCTGTCTTGTTTTGTTTCGAAAGATTAGGGGAGAAATGGTAAAAAGAAGTTGCAAGCATTGGATGATCATGGTATATTAATTTTGTAAAATTCATGTTAATGTTCCTCGGAACTTGACGGGACGTAGCTCAGCTTGGTAGAGCACCTGGTTTGGGACCAGGGGGTCGCATGTTCAAATCGTGTCGTCCCGATCGTCATTCGCGCGGGTGTAGTTCAATGGTAGAACTTTAGCCTTCCAAGCTAATAGCGTGGGTTCGATTCCCATCACCCGCTTAACTAATGCAACACCTGAAATCCTTGTGAAAACAAGGGTTTTTTCTTTTTCTAGAAGTTAGTTAGTGTATTTTAAGTCATGTTTGAATGGAGAATATCACTGACTCCAAATTCAAAACCTTTGCTTTTTCCCCATCATCTGGTACAATAACGGAGAAATCGATACTACACATGAATGAGAGGTAACCATACGTCCCATGAAGTAAAACACATGAATTGAACCCCAGTAACTGCAGAGAGTTTATGACGCAGTCAGCCAAAAAGCGGCTGAGCAATGAGGGGATTCGTGTGTCCAAATTCAGCTATGGGATCAGGTATGGAAACAGGCAGGCTGTTCTGGCTTTGCTTGTGTGTACCCTTTTAAGGGTTCTTTGTTCATACCGTGGGGTATCTTATGCTTGTTTTTTGACGCTTTATCCAATCCTGAATTGCCTACCGCCGGCTGATGCCAGCGGTTTTTTTATTTTGAATTGCAGGAAGGATGAGGCCTCATGATGACAATGGTACGCCTACATGAAGTATCGAAAGAGTGGAACGGGAATGAGTTGTTTGCAGGATTAAATCTCGAAATAAATGAAGGTGAGCGGCTCGCCATTCTAGGTCGCAACGGCTGTGGCAAGACCACCTTATTAAGCATCATACTTGGAGAAGAAGAGGGTGGTGGACGCATCGAACGTCACATTCCGCAGCAGGAGTGGGGTTTCATGCGCCAGCGCTCATTGATCAAGCCTGAGATGAATGTGCTTGATGCTGTCCGGCAGGAAAGTGGACGGATTTACGAGGTGAAGCGTGACCTGGAATTACTGGAACAACGGATGAGCAACAGTGGAGCGGCAGATGAGCAGCGGCTGCTCGAAGCTTATACGATAGCGATGGAGCAATATGAGCAATTGAACGGGTATATGTGGGAGACTGAGGTAGAGAAGGTACTGACTCGTCTGGGGTTATCGTTGGAACATTGGAGTCGGCCATATCATTCTTTGAGTGGTGGGCAAAAAACGAAGGCCCGTCTCGCAGGACTTTTGGTCAGTAAACCCAAATTTCTGATTTTGGATGAACCGACGAATCATCTGGATGAAGAGAGCATGTGCTGGCTTGAAGAATGGCTTTCTGCCTATGCCGGAACATTGTTGTTTGTTTCTCATGACCGGACCTTTATTGATGAGGTTGCAACGGGTGTTATTGAATTTAGCCCGGATGCACTGACCAAATATAAAGGCGGTTACACTGATTACAAAGGCCATAAGGAACGCGAATTACGTGAGCAGGAAGCAACCTATCGCAAGCAGGAGCTGGAACGGAAAGCGCTAGAAGAGACGATCCGCAATTATCAGCAGTGGTTTCATCAGGCTCATAATTCAGCAAGCGATGTGGAAGTGAAAATAACTCAGAGCTTTTACAAAGCGAAAGCCAACAAGAACATTTCCCGCTACCATGCCAAGCAAAAGCAACTGGAGCGCCTGGAGAAGGAACGCGTGGATAAACCCCGCGAAGTTGCAAAATTGAACATGGAGCTGCAGGTGAACACGCTGGCTGCCCGCCAACTCCTTGCACTGGAAGACGTTAGCTTTGCTTATCCGGGGAGCCCGACATTGCTTCACAATCTCCGGATTGCAGTCGAACGTGGAGATCGTCTTGCCGTACGTGGTCCGAATGGCACAGGCAAGACGACACTGCTCAAACTGATGATTGGAGATCTGGAACCATCCCAGGGCAAAGTGACACGTCATCCACAACTGAAGATCGGTTATTTTTCGCAAGAGCTTGAGGGGTTACCGGAAAGAGAGACACTTCTGGACAGTTTGCTCAGTCTTCCATCCATGACACAAAGTGCTGCACGTACCATTCTCGGATGCTTTTTATTCTCAAGAGATGATGTGTTCAAGCGTATTGGGGATTTGAGTATGGGAGAGAAGTGCAGAGTTGCATTCCTGCGGTTGTACTTCGGGGGATCTAATGTACTGGTGTTAGATGAACCAACCAATTATCTGGATATTGACACACAGGAAGTGATGGAGAATATATTGAAGCAGGCATCCGGAGCACTGGTACTCGTATCCCATGACCGCATGTTGACCAAAGTACTCGCCAGCCGCTTGCTTGATTTAGAACCCGGTGGGAAGGCTACACTGTATGAAGGCGGAGTGGAGGACTGGGAGCAATCCATCAAACTGCGAGAGTCTGCCCTTGAGGTTCGGGAGTCAGATGATGAACGGCTGCGGCTTGAAATGCGTTTATCCGAATTGTTATCTCCCATGAACAGTGGGGGCAATGATGTGTTGACTAAGCCTGATGATGTAATTGAACGGGCGGCTGAAGTTGCCGAGGTTCGCGAAATTCAGCGTCGTTTAAAACAGTTGCACGAGCTGCGAAAACAGAAGTAATCGATTGACGAAGCTTATGCCGTTTTACTTTTTGGCTTAACGTTTGATCATGCGGCTTTACGGCTTGCTATTTCGAGCGATTTTGCATATAATAATGGACGATCATCAGTAAATTTGAAGGTTTATCTGACATGCAAACGTGATGATGGAGACAAGTAAGCAGTGCCTCTGTACAGGGAGGAAGCGCCGTAGATTGAGAGCGTTTCTGTAGAACAAGGCTGCTGAAATTCACTCCGGAGCGGTTCCCTGAACCATATCTTGCGATTCATCGCAGGAGTCAGTAGGGGGTAACGGTTAACGGTCGTTATTCCGTATAGAGTGAGGCAAACATGTTGCAGGCCGGAAGGGCCGGGCAGCACTGAATGTCTAACAAGGGTGGTACCACGGTCTTTTCGTCCCTTCAGGGGAGAGAAGGCCTTTTTTTGTTGCATTAAACCACATAAAGGGGGCATTTACACATGAAAGAACGTTTGGAGGCATTAAAGATCGAAGCGCTGGAGCAACTGTCTGGCGTGAACGATCCACAGACGCTGAGTGATCTGCGTGTAAAGTATTTGGGGAAAAAGGGTGCATTGACCGAGATTTTGCGCGGTATGGGTGCGCTTAGTGCAGAGGAACGTCCGGTGATTGGTCAGGTTGCCAATGATGTTCGCGGCGCGATTGAAGAAGTCATTGATAGCAAGCAGGAGCAGTTCCAGAAGGAAGAGACGGCTAAACGTCTGCAATCCGAAAAAATTGATGTGACCCTGCCAGGACGTCGCGGACGTCAAGGCGGACTGCATCCACTGACCAAAGTGGTACAGGAAATCGAAGATATTTTCATCGGTATGGGATACCGCGTAGCGGAAGGTCCTGAGGTTGAAATGGATTATTACAACTTCGAAGCACTGAATCTGCCGAAGAACCACCCGGCGCGTGATATGCAGGATTCTTTCTATGTAACAGAAGATCTGTTGATGCGTACGCATACGTCTCCGGTTCAGGTTCGTACGATGCAAAGCATGAAAGGTGAAGTTCCTGTTAAAGTCATCTGTCCGGGTAAAGTATACCGTCGTGACGATGACGATGCGACGCATTCGTTCCAGTTCAATCAGGTAGAAGGTTTGGTTATTAGCGAGAACATTCGCATGAGTGACCTGAAAGGTACCTTGCTGCAATTCGTACGCGAAATGTTCGGTTCACACACCGAAATTCGTCTCCGTCCAAGCTTCTTCCCGTTCACAGAGCCAAGTGCTGAAGTGGATGTGACTTGTGTGCAATGTGGTGGCAGTGGCTGTCGGGTATGTAAACAGACCGGTTGGCTTGAGATTTTGGGCGGCGGTATGGTTCACCCGAAAGTGCTCGAGATGGGCGGTTATGATCCGGAGAAATACAGTGGGTTTGCATTCGGAATGGGCGTAGAGCGTATCGCCATGCTGAAATACGGCATTGATGATATTCGTCATTTCTACAACAGTGATATGGCGTTCCTGAAACAATTCGGACGACTGTAATTACCGAAGTAGCATACAGGGCGAACGCCCTTCATTTGCAACACCAATTCATAGATTAGGAAGTGAACGTCCATGAGAGTATCGACAGATTGGCTGTCTGATTATATCGCGCTGGAAGGCGTGGAACCGCAGGAGTTGGCAGAGAAATTCACCCGTGCGGGGATTGAGATTGATGTAGTGGAGAACCGGAACCAGGGCGTGAACAAAGTGGTTGTTGGTTACGTGAAGAGTAAGGAGAAACACCCTGACGCTGATAAGCTGAATGTATGTGTGATTGATGCCGGACAGGAAGAAGATCTGCAGATTGTATGTGGTGCGAAAAATGTGGATGCCGGTCAAAAGGTAGTCGTTGCCCTGGTAGGAGCGAAGCTCCCTGGTGGACTCGATATCAAAAAAGCCAAGCTGCGCGGCGTTGTTTCACTTGGCATGATCTGCTCTGCGAAAGAACTGGGCATGAACGACAAGTTGCTGCCGAAGGACCAACAAGAAGGCATTCTCGTATTGCCGGCACAAACGGAAATTGGCACACCAATCAGCCAAGTGCTTGGTCTTGACGATCATGTTCTTGAACTGGACCTGACACCGAACCGCTCCGACTGTTTGAGCATGCTGGGTGCAGCTTATGAAGTAGGTGCAATTCTTGGTCGTGAAGTGAAACTGCCTGATCCAACTCAAAAGTTGGTGGAAATCGGTGATGCGGCTGCGAATCATATCTCGGTTGAGATTACGGCTGACGAACAATGCAGTCATTATGCAGCCCGCTATGTAACTGGGATCAAGCTGGGAGCTTCCCCGCAGTGGATGCAAAACCGTTTGATGGCCGCTGGCATCCGTCCGATCAATAATATCGTTGACATCACGAACTATGTCATGCTGGAATACGGACAGCCGCTGCATGCTTTTGATGCAGATAAGCTGGAAAAGGGCCACATTGAAGTGCGGATGGCCAAAGAAGGCGAAACGATCGTGACGTTGGATAGCCAAGAGCGCAAGCTGGAGCCGCATATGCTGCTCATTACCGATGGCGTGAAACCGGTAGCCATTGCGGGTGTTATGGGTGGCGAGAATTCCGAGGTAACGGAAACCACAGTGAATCTGTTGCTGGAATCCGCCAAGTTCGACGGCGGAACCGTTCGGAAAACGTCGCGCCAACTGGGGCTGCGTTCCGAAGCAAGCATGCGTTTTGAGAAAGAAGTCGATCCGGCTGCTGTCATTACGGCATTGAACCGTGCGGCTGAATTGATTCAGCGTTATGCGGAAGGCGAAGTTCATCAGGGGATTGTGGAAGCTGGAACAGCCGCAGCGGATAAACATATTGTGCAGCTGTCGCTGGATAAACTGAATCGCTATCTGGGAACCGAGTTGTCCCTGCTTGAAGTGAAAACCATCTTCGCTCGTTTGCACTTTGCATGTGGTGATGCGCAGCAGGGTCTGCTTGATGTTGAAGTGCCTAGCCGCAGAGGGGATATTACACTTGATGTGGATCTGTTTGAAGAGATTGCCCGTCTGTATGGATACGACAATATTCCAACCACGTTGATCGAAGGACCAACAACACCGGGTGCTTACACGCGTTCACAAGCAATGCGCCGTACCATTCGTGGTTTGTTTGCAGGTAGTGGCTGGCAGGAAATGATCAGCTATTCATTCGTACACCCGGATAAAGTATCCTTGTTCCCTTCTCTAACAGAAGGCAGTAAAGCCGTGAAGCTGGCTATGCCAATGAGTGAGGACCGCAGCGTGCTTCGTAAGAGCATCTTGCCGCAAATGCTGGATGCCACGGTGTATAACATGAACCGCAAACATGATTCACTGGCTGTATTCGAAGTAGGTAGTGTGTTCTTCACTGAAGAAGAAAAGCTGACGAAGCAACCGCATGAAATTCCGGTCCTGAGCTTGTTGCTCACTGGAAATCGTGCATCCCAGCAGTGGAATGTGGGAGTAGAGAAAGTGGACTTCTTCGATCTGAAAGGTGCACTTGAGAACCTGTTCGCCTATGTGGGCCTGGAGCAGCGCATTCGCCTGGTAGCAAACAGTCCAGAAGGCTTCCACCCTGGTCGTTCCGCATCGGTATACCTTGAAGCAAAAGATGGCGGAGAGGGCAAACTGATTGGTACGATGGGTCAATTGCATCCTGAACTGCAACAGCAATATGATTTGAACGATGTATATCTCGCAGAGATCGGGCTTGAAGCTATCTATAGTGAAGCGGATGCGGATATCCGTTATCGTGAGCTTCCACGATTCCCGGCAGTTGAGCGGGATATCGCAGTTGTTGTGAGTAAAGAAATCGAAGCTGGGGATATGCTGCGCTCAATTCGTGAATCTGCTGGCGAACTGTTGCAAACCGTACAGGTATTCGACGTGTTTACAGGCAGCAAGTTGGGTGAAGACAAGAAGAGCGTAGCGATGGCTCTCGTTTATCGCAACCGTGAACGCACATTGACAGATGAGGAAATTACCGAGGTTCATGCTCGTGTTGTTGCTCGTCTGGAGGAGCAATTTGGAGCCGAATTGCGTAAATAGAACATAAGTCAATTTTTTGAACAAAGATTAGCAGGAATTGCTTGAAGTCACATCGAATCCTTAGCATTAGAGGATCGATGTGACTTTTTTTGTTTTACAGCTTAGAATCAACATACAGACTTTAAGGAGGGCACAACTGTGACTATACCTGATCGTACACGCGTCACCGTAGAGATCTACGGGACTTCCTATAAACTGGTTGGCAGCAGTGCCGACTATATGAAACAAGTAGCTAACCTGGTGGATGAGCGAATGAGCGCCATCTCCAAACATAATTCCCGACTGGATACCCCGCGTATTGCAGTTCTGGCAGCTGTACATATGGCTGAGCAGTCTCTTCAGACTCAGGAAATTCGGAATGAGCTGAAAATGCTGACCGGTGAACGTACCGAAATGAGAAATGAACTCAATCGGCTGAATGCCATACAAAATGAACATCAGCAGGAACTGGAACGCCGTGACCAAGAACTCGCTGAAGCAATGAAACTTAAGGCTGAGGTGGAACAGGCCATCGCGAAACTCCAGAAGGATCAGCAGGCAGAAGTAGCCAAGCTGAATACATTACTGGAGCAGGAACGCGCTCAGGCAGCAGGTCGCGAGCAAAAGCTTCAGGCTCAAACTGCGTCGCAACTGAAAGCGGCTGAGGAGAAGGCACAGGCGCGTCTCAAAGAAGCAGAAGAAAAAGCAGCGAATCAACTCAAGAATGCACAGACTCAGGCGGCAGCTCAGCTGAAAGAAGCACAGACACGTTCAGCAAATGAGTTGCAGCAAGCCCAAGCTAAAGCGGCTGCACAATACAAGGAGCTGCAGGATAAGACGGCAGCTCAACTGAAAGAAGCCGAAGCTCGGGCCGTGGCAGAACGTCAAAAAATTGAGGTGCAGGCTGCACAGCAAGTACAAACGGCGAAGGAGCAAGCAGAAGCGGCAATTTTGTCTGAATTGGAACAAGCCGAGTCTCAATTGCAAAAGGTTCAGGAAGAAGCCCAGCTTCAATACCGTGAACTTCAGTCCGAGATGGAGCAGCGTATACAGCAGGCAGAGCAAGCTGCCGTCAATCAAGCTCGAGAACTGACTGAGAAGGCAAAAGAAGAACAAGCCGCACTGCAGCAACAAGCAGAGCAGAAGCGATTGGATGAGATTGAACAGCTGAATGCAACGTTCAAGGAGTCATCCGAACTGGCGGAATTGGAATGGATGGAAAAAGAAGCGGCTTATGAAGAACAGCTTCAGCAAATCCATGAAGCAGCCCAGACTCAGGCGAACGAAGCTGCGGCAACTGCTGAAGCTTTGCTGCAAGAAGAGCAAGGCAAGCTGAAGCAGCAGTTGGAAGAAGAACGTAAACAGGCCAAATCGCGCTTAATCGATGTTGAAGGCCAATTAGCCGAGGTACGCAAGCAGCTCAAGAATGCTCAAGAGGTTGTTGTGGATCAGGAGCAACAGCTCCAACACGAGCGTAATCAAACTGAAACGTTGCGCAGTGAACAAGCCGTATACAAACAGGAGCAAGATGTTCAGCTTCGTCGAATTACGGAATTGGAGCAGCAGCTGGAACAACTAAAAGCGGACAGTGCTCTGCTGACTGAACAACTCCGCAACACAGAAGCTGAGGCCGAACATTTCCGGGAAGCGGAACAGCAATGGAAACAGCAGTATAACGAGACCGTTGAACGTGAATCTTCTCTGACAGCACAACTGCGAAAAGTACAGGATCAGCACGGTCAGCTTGAACAGGAAATCAAAAAACTCCGTGAAGCCGAAGTGAAGTCCGAGGATGAGCAGCGCAGGTTGCAAAAAGTGCTTGAGCAGGCCCATGCGGCAGTACGCACATTGCAACATGAACTTGGTGCACTGACGCAGAGCGAGCAGTCTTGGAAAGAGCAGGCTGAACAACGTCTGATCGAGATCGGCGAATTGGAGACACAGGTACTTGAAGCTGCAGAACAGAATGAAACGTTAGAGTCTGGTGTACAGTCCCTTCATGATGAATTATCCGTTGTTAAAGAAGAAGCTCGTCACGCCAGCGAAGAAGCAGAACGTTATCTTGCGCAAGCTGGTCGTCTGGAGCTACAACATAAAGAGCTTGATGGTCAATTGAATGAAGCACGTGAAGAACTGAACAAGCTGCAGGAGAATTATAAACAAATCCGCAAGGATTATGGTGATGCATTGCAGCGCGAAGAAGACTATACTCGCAAGCTGAATGAGATGAGCGAAGAAAAGAAAGAAATCGTGCGTGCGCTTGAAGAATCCAGGCAGCATGCCAATCAGCTGTCTGCGCGGATTGATGAGCAAGGCAGCTTACTGACTCAGACAGAAGAAGAAGCACTTGAGTGGCAGATTAAGCATGAAGAATTATCTGCCCAACAGGCAGAGCTCTCCTCTCGCCTGCAAGAGCTGACTGCCCGGGAAGTTGAGCTGAAATCCAGAGTAGAACAAGCGGAACAACAAGCAGAACAACAAGATCAGGTTTGGCAACGTCGTGCTGATGAATGGGCGGCTCAGGAACAGTCCTGGCAAGATCGATGGGCTGCACTGGAGAATGAATTGAATCTCTGGCAGAAAGAAAGTGCTGCCAGTGTGGAGAAGGTAGAAGAGTTGGAACACGAGCGGCAGCAGCTTGCCCAGCAGCGTGCAGAAGCAATCGAAGAAAAGCAGACGATGGAAAATGAACTGCTGGATATCGGTGAGCGGTATGAACTTGCGGCCAATCAGTTACGTTTGCTGCAAGTTGAACGTGAGATGGAGCAGGAGAAGGCGGAGCAACTGAATACAGATTACCGCCAATTGCGGGATGAATATACGAAATTGCAGACGGAATATAACGAATGGATTGAATTGATTGAGCAGGATCAGACCTAGCTGATGATTATGTCATAACTGGAATCCTGGACAGCGCACTCTTGTACAATTTGTTATAATGAAGAAAGAGCTCCCGTCGCTACGGGGGCTCCTTGTCTTGAACACTATTCTTCAACAATAATTTTGGAGATCATACTGCCGTGACCGCTTCCGCAATAGACGGAACAGGACATTTCAAATTCCCCTGCTTTGTCGGGAGTAATCACTTTGGAATTGTTCCTGGTATCCAGCCGAAGGTTCAGCTCAGGCACGAGAACACCATGGTTTCCGTTTGTATTTTTATAAATAATCTTAACCGGGACACCTTTTTTCAAATGGTATTCAGGTTGGTCAAATTCATAGTTGCTTGCTTTGATTACCAGTTCTTCGCTTGCAGTTGCACCCGAGTCGGACTCGCCGTTTGATTCTGCGGATTGTCCAGTTCCACCACATGCAGCAAGGACCAGAATCAACATACAGACCGCAAGCCATGCCATGCCTTTCTTCATCATATGCCTCCTCAAAAAGCGTGATATGGATAAAATTTGATTGATTTCTCCAGTCATCATACCGCAAATTGACGATGCCTGTACATGCTGCCTATGTCGTATTTTTGAACATAAGCATGCACACAACCTAAAAAAATAAACCTCATCAGGCGTTTAAGCCATCAGAGGTTTAGGGGAAGCCTATGGGGAGTAGGTACGTTGGAGCCTATGCGTGATCCTTGGATCTTCTTCCGGCATCAAAAGGGGTGGAAACCGGGATGAACAGATCAATAATCCCAATGACCAATGCAGCCAGAACGGCACCAAGCAGACTGACATGTACATGATCTACGACATATTGACCAATCCAGATCACCAGTGCGCTGACGATGAAGCCGACAATACCACGGCCAAAAGGATTAACCCTTTTCCCGAAGATTCCTTCGACAACCCAGCCAAGCAGAGCGATAACCAGAGCAAGCATCAGTGCGCTCCAGAAACCACCGACGGCGAATCCGGGCACGATCCAGCTGACGACCATCAATACAATTGCGGCGATGATAAATCGCACGACATGTCCCAGAAAATTCATGGTGTTATACCTCCTTTATTCAGATCGGATTGAGCATTGTACATCCTGTTCAATGGTGAGGTTGCACAATCCTGACACCTGTAGTTTGCGGCGCTATGTCCCAAGTTATGTGTGGAAGGATTCGTTAAATAGCGCTAGAAAGTTTCTTTCGTTATAATACAGTTATAGTTTGGAAGGAGTTGTACACTTGGACACGAAAATTTTGAAAACATTGGAATATCGCAAAATTTTAAATACATTGCAAAGCTTTGCCCAGACTACGATGGGAAAAAAGAAAGCGGAACAATTGGAGCCGATCAGTGAACTGGAAGAAGTGAAGAGACTGCTCCAGCAAACCGATGAAGCTTTTATGTTTGATCGTCTGAAAGGCTCTCCATCTTTTGGGGGAATTGTGGATATTACCGCTTCGATCAAACGCGCCGAAATAGGGGGCACGTTGAACCCGCATGAGTTACTGGGAATTTCCAACACCACTTTTGCAGCACGTCGATTGAAACGTCAGATCGCTGCACTCCACGATGATGAAAAGGTGGAATCGATTTTCTACATCAGTGATCAGTTATCTGAGCAAAAAACGCTTGAAGATGCAATTCGTATCTGTATTGACGACAATGCCGAAGTCTCAGATAGCGCGAGTGTAACACTGGCGCAGATTCGTCGTGAGCTGCGCGGCGGTGAAGCTCGCATCCGTGAGAAACTGGATTCGATGATCCGTTCTTCTACAGTATCCAAAATGCTGCAGGACCAGCTGATAACCATTCGGGGAGACCGTTTCGTGATTCCCGTGAAATCGGAATATCGCTCTTACTTTGGCGGGATTGTCCATGATCAATCCGGTTCAGGAGCAACGCTGTTTATTGAGCCAGAATCCATCGTTGCGATGAATAACAAATTGCGCGAGACCCGAATCCGGGAAGAACGCGAAATTGAAGTGATTTTGCAGAAATTAACGGCACTTGTCAGTGAACAGGCAGAGTGGTTATTGGTTGATGTTGACCTGCTGGGATCGCTGGATTTCATATTTGCCAAAGCACGTCTTGCCCGTGAATTGAAAGCCACATTGCCACGCATGAACGATCGCGGATTCATCAAGCTCAAAAAGGGACGCCATCCGCTGATCTCGATTGAAAATGTGGTGCCAACCGACATTGAACTCGGCAACGATTATACGTCCATTATCGTAACGGGTCCAAATACGGGTGGTAAGACAGTAACACTCAAAACGATTGGTTTACTGAGCCTCATGGCAATGTCAGGTTTGTTCGTTCCAGCGGAAGATGGCAGCCAGTTATGTGTTTTTGATGCGATTTACGCGGACATTGGTGACGAACAGAGCATTGAACAGAACCTGAGTACATTCTCCAGTCATATGACGAACATCATTCGGATACTGAAGAACATGACAACCAAAAGTCTGGTGTTGCTTGACGAACTTGGGGCAGGTACCGACCCGGCAGAAGGTTCTGCACTGGCGATCTCCATTCTGGAGCATATGCATCAGACCGGATGCCGCATGGTAGCAACAACGCATTACAGTGAGCTGAAGGCTTACGCTTATGAGCGAAAAGGTGTTATTAATGCCAGCATGGAATTCGACGTTAATACACTGAGCCCTACCTACCGACTACTCGTCGGTGTGCCGGGACGGAGTAACGCGTTTGCAATTGCGGAGCGGCTAGGCCTGCCAGGATACATTCTGGATTACGCGCGTGGCGAAGTGAAAGAAGAAGACCAGCGTGTAGAGCATATGATCGCTTCCCTGGAAGAGAACCGGCTTACTGCGGAGCAAGAACGTGAGAGTGCGGAACGTCTGCGCCAGGACATGGAGAAATTGCGCAGCCGTCATCAAGCCGAACTGGAGAAGCTGGAACAGCAGCGTGACCGACGCATTGAAAAAGCGGAAGAAGATGCCCGCAACATTGTGGACAAGGCCAGAGCGGAAGCTGAGAAGATTATAACTGATCTTCGTCAGCTCGCTATGGAAGAAGGCGCATCCGTGAAGGAGCACAAACTTATTGCTGCTCGCAAACAACTGGATGAAGCTGAACCTGAGAAACGCAAGAAGACGGCTAAGCGCACTTCAACGGCAACGAAGTCTCGGGCCATCGGACCGGGCGATGAAGTTCTTGTCTACAGTTTGAATCAAAAAGGTCATGTGGTGGAGATGTCAGGCACCAAGGATGCCATGGTTCAATTGGGGATCATGAAAATGAAAGTATCCCTGAATGACCTGGAATTACAGCAGTCTGCACCAGCAGAAGCCAAACCGAAGCAGAAACCGGTAACCGGCGTGAAACGAACTCGCGATGACAATGTGAAAAGTGAACTGGATTTGCGGGGGACGAATCTGGAAGAAGCCTTGATGGAGACAGATCGTTTTATCGACGAAGCTTTCCTTGCTAATCTGGGTCAGGTGTATATTATTCACGGTAAAGGAACAGGAATTTTGCGTTCCGGTATTCAGGATTACCTGCGTAAGCATAGACATATAAAAAGTTACCGGCTGGGCAATTACGGAGAAGGCGGAAACGGTGTGACCGTCGCAGAATTGGAATAGCCCGACCAGGAATCAAAGAAGTTCTGCCGCCTGAGTGAGTTCAGGCGGCAGAATGGGGAAGGGGAACGATGAGTGAAAGGGACGATTGACGAATTGCTGTCTCATCCCTTGGGGATGGTGCTCGGATTTTTCTCCGTAGCGATTATGGAGCTGCTTGTATTTCTTGCTTGCTTTGAACTGGTGACCAAGTACAAATGCTGGCATGAAATCAAGAAGGGCAATGTGGCGGTTGCGATGGCTACAGGAGGCAAGATCTTTGGAATCTGCAACGTGCTTCATTTCTGCATTCAGGCCAAATCATCGGTGTATGAAGCTATGACGTGGTCATTTGTAGGATTTGTCCTTCTGCTCATTGCCTATTTTCTATTCGAGTTTCTGACACCGGTGTTCTCCATTGACAAGGAGATTGAAGCGGATAACCGGGCCGTTGGATTGATATCCATGATTATTTCCGTCTCGTTGTCATTTGTTATTGGCGCGAGCATCATGTAGGGGGACCGTTCATGAAGATATTGATACGGATTCTGTTTGCTGCATCGATTGTATTTTTTGCCATAGGCATCATATATGTGTTAAACACATGATTATCTGAAAGAAAGGTTGATTTAATATGGAACCAACAGTATGTCCATGGTGCCACACCGAGATTGTATGGGATGAGGAGCTAGGTCCAGAAGAAGAATGCCCTTACTGTCATAATGAATTAAAGGGATATCGTACTCTAAACATCAATATCGGTGATGAAGAGAACAATGAAGCCGAGGAAGACATCTATGATATGGATGATGTTGAGGACGGTGAACAAACTACGGATCTCGCCAATTTGTGGGGAGATGAAGTAGAGCTGAAATTGCCGGAGCTTCGTACATTGACGAAATATGCGGATGAGGGCAATGATCTGATTCAATACGAAGAAGGCGTGGAGAAGCAGCTTGATTTGCAAGAAGAGGTTCCGGAATGCCCACACTGCCGTGAATTCATGATCCTCACGGGTACACAGAAGGCAACCAAGGATACGTTCAACACTGTTGCCAACGCTGTCTCTGGTACGGATTCGTTGCTGGATGCGCCGTTCTCTGTACAAATGTATGTATGCTCAGGTTGCTTCCAGGTTCAATATAACCTGTCCGAAGATGACCGTCTGCGTCTGATCCAGAATTTGAGTGCACGGAAATAAGAGAGTAAGACGCTTCTGAAAATATAATAATCCGGGAAATTCATCATGTTTTCCTTCTGCTTGGGGTACGTTAACCCTTAGACCTTGCCTGTGAAGTGCTGACTTCAGGTGGAATAAGGAGGGAGCAGATGAAGATTTCTCTGGGCCGACAATCCATTCTGCTACTAGGCGTGAATGGATTGTTTGTGTTAGCCGGAGCTTTGTCGGGAACGTTTCTGAATGTGTATCTGTGGAAAAGTCGTCCCGACTACGCTATGCTGGGATGGTTTACGATCAGCCAGCAAATTGCACTTGGACTCACGTTTTGGCTTGCGGGAAAGTGGGTCAAGGAACATAACAAAATGAGTGCGTTGCGATTAGGAACGGCCTTGTCAGGTATTTTTTACATGCTTGTTTTATGGGCGGGACCAAAAGCGGTTGACTGGATATGGCCTCTGGGGATTTTGTTTGGATGTGCACTTGGATTGTTCTGGATTGCGTTCAATGTGGTTTATTTTGAGGTGACTGACCGGGAGAATAGGGACCTGTTCAATGGCTGGGTGGGTCTGCTGGGTTCCATGACAGGCATCATCGGTCCGTGGTTCTCAGGTCTTATTATTTCACGAATGGTTGATAATTCGGGTTATCGCCTTATTTTTACGGTGTCATTGGTCATATATGTGATTGCCGTTGTGTTCAGTTTTTTTCTGAAAAAAAGGGAGGTCAGCGGCACATACCGCTGGTCTGAACCGTGGCGACAGTTGTCTGCCAAGGATAGCGCATGGAGACCGCTTGGCATGGGACTGTTTGCACAAGGCGTGCGGGAAGGCGTATTTGCCTTTCTGATTGCATTGCTTGTCTATGTGGCAACTAAGCAGGAATATAAACTAGGGCAGTTCTCGCTAATTACTTCAGCCGTAGCACTGGTGAGTTACTGGGCCGCAGGAAAATGGTTTAAGCCGCAATACAGGTCCAGAGGGATGTTAGCCGGTGCGATACTGTTATTCATCGTGTTAATTCCGCTATTATGGAAGGTCAGCTATGGTACGCTTTTAATTATGGGAATTGGATCTGCCTTATCGATGCCGTTGTATATTTTGCCAATGATTTCGGCAGGATTCGACCTGATGGGAGCGAGCGGCGAAAATGTAGAGAAAAGGGTTGAACTTGTCGTATTAAGGGAGCTTTGTTTGATGGTCGGTCGTTTATTTGGCCTTGCTGTATTTATTCTGACGGTCATGAATGGCCCTTCTTTACAAACATTAACCTGGCTTATTGTGGCGCTTGGGGCTTTCCCGCTTATTGGCTGGATATTCATGCGCAACTTGTTAGTACATCCGGATCAGCAAGAACCCTCAGCATAGGGAAAAGGGTACAGTCCAGGGAATAATCCTGAGCTGTACCCTTATTTATTTGAGGCGTTGCTTACACAGGAGAAGGTTTACTCGTTCTCGTTAATGAGAAAAGTTCCATATCGCCCTTCTCAACTCCTGTAACAGCATCGGCCAAAATAGAAGCAGCGAACATGCTGTACACTGTACCGTTACCGCCATAACCCTCAAGAAAATAAGAATGCGGGTATTCAGGATGTGGGCCGATAAACGGAAGTCCGTCATTCGTATTGCCAAATACGGCACCCCAGGCATAATCAACTTCAAGACCCTCCAGTGGGAAATAAGAGCGAACTTCTTCCAGGAGTGTATCTCCCCGGTGTCTTGCCCGAATCTCACGCTGATCTTCCCTCGGTGTCTCTTCATCCAGACCGCCAGCAATGATCCGTCCGTCTGGTGTGGTTCTCATATACAGGTAAGGGCGTGCCGTCTCCCAGATCAGACTGTGCTCATACCATTCCTTAAGGTCAGGCAACGGTTTTGTAGCGATAGCATAGGTGGTTTGTAGGTAGGCTCCTTGATCCTTTTTGATGGCCTGCGTCTCATAACCGGCAGCAAAAATAACCTTGCTGGCGCGGATTTTCCCACCTGAAGTATGACACAGCACACCATCATCATCGAATTCACAATGAATCATCTCAGTCTGTCCATAGATTCGTGCTCCTCGTTTGCTTGCCGATTCAAACAAGGCATGAACAAAACGATACGGGTTCACTTCAGCATCCCCCAACGTATATAATGCGGCAGGTTTGCTGAAGGGGAAATGGGTGCTGATTTTGTCGGAATTCCACAGTTCAGCTTCAAAGCCATAATGCTTCAACGTTTGATATTCTTCCTCCAGCATGGCTACATCATCAATGCTGCTGGCAAAACAGAGACTGGTCCGTGGAATAAACCAGGGATCGGTATCCAGCCTGTCCGCAATTTGTGTGAGTTTCTGCATGGCTTCACGACATAGTTCATAGAAGCGCACGCCTGTCTTTTCACCAAAGGTATTGATACAGGAGGTCAGTGTTTTGTCGTTTGTGTACTGCAAAAGTCCTGTATTGGCTGAACTACTGCCATGCGCAATCTTTCTCTTATCAATAACAACCGTATTAACTCCACGCTCCGTAAGCAATTCGGAAGTCAGTGCCCCCCCCATACCACCACCTATGATCAAGCAGTCACAGGAGATGTCGGTTTGTAGCGAGGGATAGTTAGAATTTGGGTTAAAAGTGGAAGGCCAGAACGGTGTACCATAGACCAGATCCATTAGAAACATCTCCTTCATGATTACGTTTGTATACTTTTGAGTGACCGGGTTAACAATAATTGCGCATAAACTTTATGCCGAGGAGGTCAACGAAACATGCAGAATCAATCCATGCAAGCGCTGAGTCCGAAAGAATTGAATTATATTGCGGATTCAATAACCAATGAAGAACTGCTGATCAAGCAGTGCGCGGCTACAGCTTCTATCTCACATAATCCGCAAATTCAGCAGGCACTGAATCACTATGTTCGTTCCCATGAACAGCATCTGAACACACTCGTTAATGCTTTGCAACAACATCAATCTATTGCTCCAACACAAGCACAGTAATAGAAGCCGAATCTAACCGTATAGGAGGAAATCGTGTGTATTCTCAATCTTTATCATCTAGTGGATCTTTTATGCAGGAACAGGATTTGTTGAAGTCGATTCTTGCGGATTTAAGACGAACCGCGCGCGAATATACGACAGCAACAACCGAAGCTTCCTGTCCCATTACACGTCGGATGTTCACAGATTTGACCAATGATACACTCCGTTTGCAAGGTGAGCTGTTTAATGTGATGCAGCAGAACAACATGTATTCGGTAGGCTCGAAGGCATTGCGCCAGGATGTGGACAAGCAGATTCAATCGGCCCACCAGACCCAACAGAAATGCCAGCAGTTCATTCAGGAAAAGAATACGCAGGCCAGTGCTTACAACCAGGCGCCTAATGTACCCCAGCATCAACCGAATTACGGTAACCCTTATTACATGTAACCTTTGTAATTATGGTTTGAAGCAGGTACTGTTACAGACCATACCACCGCTTGCCCGAATTCAGGGCGGGCGGTTTTTGTCTTTGCATGATCGTTGAATTCATGTAATATAAGTATTAATTCATTTTCAGGAAGCTGGATGACGCTGGAGGGAAAGACATGAAGGATCTGAACGATCTGCAATTAAAAGTTCTGGATTTGTTGAAGGAAGACGCGAGAAGGACTCCCGCACTGCTGTCGACGCTGCTGGGGGAGTCGGAAGATAAGATCAAGAACGCCGTGGCCCAGCTTGAACAGGACCACGTGATTGTGAAATACGCAACCGTTGTGAACTGGAGCAAGATTGATGATGAGAAAGTAACGGCCTTGATTGAAGTACAGATTACGCCTGAGCGTGGTCGTGGCTTCGAAGGGATCGCTGAACGCATTTATCTGTATCCGCAAGTGAAATCGGTATATCTCATGTCAGGTGCATATGATCTGCTCGTAGAAGTAGAAGGTGGCAACCTGCGTGAAGTCGCTAATTTTGTATCGGAGAAATTGTCTCCGATTGACTCTGTACTTTCAACCAAAACGAATTTTATTCTTAAAAAATATAAGCAGGACGGGATTATTTTTGAAGACCATCAGGAAGACAACCGTCTCATGATCTCGCCGTAAAGGAAGATGCGTCATGATAGTGAATGAACAGACAACAGGAAACAACAAGAAAATGACTTCGTATTTGGCACCTTTGGTTCAACAGATACCGCCATCCGGCATACGTAAATTTTTTGATCTGGTTGGCGATAACAAGGATATCATCACACTGGGTGTAGGTGAACCGGACTTTGTTACACCATGGCATATGCGTGAAGCTTGTGTATATTCACTCGAAAGAGGCATGACCAGTTACACTTCCAATGCGGGTATGCCGAAACTGAGGGAAGCCATCAGCGAGTATCTGGATACTCAATTTGATACCAAGTATGATCCAAAGGACGAAATTATCGTTACCGTTGGTGGCAGTGAAGCCATTGATCTGGCATTGCGTGCATTGATTGTACCCGGAGACGAAATTCTGATTCCAGAACCTTCGTATGTGGCATATTCTCCAATCGCTTCGATTGGTGGAGGTATACCGGTTGGTGTAGAAACGTATGCGAAGGATCAATTTAAACTGACTGCCGAGGCGCTGGAAGCGGGAATTACGCCGAAGTCGAAGGTTCTTATCCTCTGTTATCCGAGCAATCCGACAGGTGCCATCATGACCTATGAAGAATGGCTGCCTATTGCTGAAGTGATCAAAAAGCATGATCTGATCGTCATTGCGGATGAGATTTATGCTGAGCTGACGTATACGCAAAAACATGTTAGTTTCGCTACGATTCCGGATATGAAGGAACGTACCATTTTGGTTAGTGGGTTTTCCAAGGCTTTTGCGATGACCGGCTGGCGAATTGGGTATATGTGCGGACATCCCGAACTGATTGCAGCCATGCTCAAAATTCATCAGTACACGGTGATGTGTGCACCTGCTATGGGACAGGTGGCCGCGCTTGAGGCATTGACGAACGGTTTGGGTGAGAAGGATAGAATGGTTGAATCCTATAATCAGCGCAGACGCCTTATCGTGCAGGGTTTTAGAGATATTGGACTGGACTGCCATGAACCCCAGGGAGCATTTTATGCATTTCCTAGTATCCAGAAGACGGGGCTGAGTTCGGATCTTTTTGCTGAGCGTTTGCTAACGGAAAATAAAGTGGCGGCTGTACCGGGGAATGTATTTGGTCCACAAGGTGAAGGATTTCTTCGTTGTTCCTATGCAACATCTGTGACCCAATTGAATGAAGCCTTGGAACGAATCGGAAACTTTGTTTACAAACTGCAAAAAGAGGGTTAATAGGGATTAGAAGCTTCTGATCGACATAAACTTTCTTCAAACTAGAAAAAAATAACTTTCTTTTACAAAATATTGTGATATAATTTCAATTTGAAATAAGTTTTTCTTGTATTTGGAAACTAATTTTTCCAAGGAGGGGTTGGCTTTGTTTTGTGTTGAATATGATTTACCGACTAATCGTGGGCATTATTTGGCAGAAGGCGATCATGGCGACCGATGGTCGGTGAAACCGGATCACGCATCTTTGCATAACGTTTCCTTGGAAGATGAGATCCATATGCTACGCCGCAAGATGGAACAGATATTCCTTGAAGAGAAATCATTCACATCCGATATTGTAATTGAAATTAGCAGTTTGCTAGATTTGAAGATTAATGAATACATGAAGGCTAATCCGATTAAAGGAAAGTAATTTTTCGTTGTATCGAAACGTTACGCATATTCGATTGGAAGAAGACCCGGAAAGGGTCTTTTTTTTTGATCTATGAACAGATTGCTTTGGATAGGTAGGGTTATTTTTTTGCGTGGAACAATTGTGATATATTGTACATAGGAGACTAAAGGGGGAACTGGAATGAAGAGATTTTGGGGGCTTACCGCAATCATTTCTATGATTTTTCTGCTTGCTGGCTGTGGCGGTAAGGACGGTTTTACAATTTTTATCATTGATAACCAAGGAAATCCATCCGTGATCTCGGAGCAGTTGCAAGCTAATTTGCAGCAGAAGCTGGGCGAGGAGCCCAAGGTGGAGGTTATCACCAGTGCGATGTATGATGTGCAGAAAATTATGGTAGAGTACGCGGCCGGTGGTCATGATATTTTCATTTTGCCTGAGGCTGATATGAAGCAGTACGGAAGTAACGGCTCCAATATTCCGCTTGATGATACATTTGATGCGGAGAAGTATAAGCGCGGTGTATTTGAAGGCGGGGTCCTGGTTGAAAAGGGTGAAGGAGATGACGGTTCAGATATCAAGACAGAATCACATCTCTATGGCATTCCCTTGGAAGACATGCAAATGTTCAAAGATGTAGATTATGCTGCGCAAAATCTGTTTGCTACCATTCCGGTGTCGGCGTCTAATGTCGAAGAGTCCAAGAAAGTGCTGAAGGCGCTGACAGAGTAAATGCAATCTAGTATGGCTACTGAAGGAGGGGAGCGGATTGCTAATTACGGTCACAGGCGGCATAGGCAGTGGTAAAACCCGATTTGCGCTTGGATACGCAGCCCGGATTAGCCGGGAGGGCATCTATTTATCCACTGGTGATCATGATCCCGTGATTCCCGAATTGCCATCCGCTCATTATCGTGCCATCCAGGCTGGGAACGGCCAGCACCTGACGGAGGTGCTTCACCAGATTAATCGAGAATCCAATCTCTTCCTGGCAGATCAGCGGATTGTCATTGTGGATAGTCTGACCGCATGGATGGCAGCCGGGTTCAGGGCAAGTGATGATCTGGATCAGCAGCGTTCAGAGACACAGCTGTTGCTGGACGCCCTTCTGTCTTACCAGGGAAAGCTGCTCGTGATTACCAATGAAATGCACGGTTCTTTATATCCTTCAGAGGAAGAACGAATTTTTGCAGCAAGAATGGCGTCAGTTAACCGGGCGTTGCAGGCGCATTCGGAACAGATGTATCTGTTGATATCTGGCTTGCCTGTTGATCTCAAAGATCGAGGGCTGCGATATGAAGATTAGTATTTCATAGTGTTAAACGATGGACGAGCCTAAAGAAGCCTCCGTTACCACAAATTGTGGTGCGGAGGCTTTATTTTATGACAAAAGCTATGCGTGTAAATTTCTTTATTTCCGAGTTTTATTGCGTCTGATCCACCAGATTATACAGCCAACAACAATAATCGCCAGAAGTACATATACGACCAGGGAGTACACGTCCATAAAGTGCAGAATACTCTCCCATGAAGCACCGAGAGCCGCACCAACCGAGACGAGAATAATATTCCAGGCCAGTGTTCCAATGGTTGTGAAGAGTAGGAATAAACCAAATTTCATGTTGGACATGCCGGCAGGAATTGAGATCAGGCTTCGAACAAGGGGAACCATGCGACAGAATAGTACGGTCCACATTCCATATTTGTCAAACCATGCATCGACACGGTGGATATCTTCTTTTTTGATCCGCAGAATATGACCCCAACGTTCTACAATCTTCTCCAGCCGATTGACATCAATCAGCAGTCCGATCCCATAGAGAATGACAGCCCCAAGCACAGAACCAATGGTAGCAGCAATAATAACACCGGGAAGGGTCAGGCTGGTGTAGGTGGTCATGAAGCCGCCAAAAGGTAATATGATTTCGGAGGGGATGGGGGGAAATACGTTTTCAAGCGCAATAATGAGTGCAATGCCTATGTAGCCGTATTGTTCCATGAAATCGGTTATCCAGTTTTGCATAATCGTCTCCTCTACTTTTGGTTTGCAAGGATTTGGCGTATACTCGGCAGAGTACACCAACTCATATATACGTGTGAAGGATCTCACTGGTTTCTGAAAATAATAGCATTCCCGTATTCATAGCAGGTCAAGTATACTGATTAAGTTAAACTCTAGAAGGGCAATGCATTTATATTTAACCCCAGCGTTCTACCATGCGAATGATATTAACAATAGGAGGGATTACAATGGGCATATATACACGAACAGGTGACGAGGGGCAGACCTCAGTCATTGGTGGACGGGTCATCAAGGACGATGACCGGGTTGAAGCTTACGGGACAATTGATGAGCTGAATTGTTTTGTTGGGCAGGCCATCAGTTTTATTGATCAAGCAAATGGGGAATTTGAGGATTTGCGTGAACACTTGCTCGAAATTCAGCAAGAATTGTTTGATTGCGGGTCCGATCTCGCCTTTGTAAAAATTAGCGAAACCAAATATAAAGTACGGGATGAGATGGTCACCCGGCTTGAGCAATGGATTGATCTGTATGATGCGGAAAATCCGAAGGTGGAACGGTTTATTTTGCCAGGGGGCAGTTTGCTCTCTTCCACATTACATGTCTGCCGTACAGTATGTCGTCGCGCTGAACGCCGCGCCGTAACACTCGGACAGCACACGGATATCAACCCTTCTGTACGACGTTATTTGAATCGTCTGTCTGATTATTTCTTCGTTGTAGCTCGGACTGCTAATGCGAGACAACAGGTAGCTGACATTGAGTATGTGCGGAGCAAAAAAGTATTCCGCCGCAAAGACAAAGAATGAGCGATTATTATTCACCACTTATTTACACGGTTCCCGAAAATGAAGATGGCTGGCTGCTGAAGACCGTGCTTCAGCGGCGCCTACAGGTTTCGCGCAAGCTCCTGTCGAGAATCAAACTTACAGAGCAGGGAATTATGTTGAATGGCGAGCGGGTATACATCAGCGTCAAAGTTAGCGCAGGTGACGTCCTGGAAGTCCGAATGGAACAGGAAGAGTCGGATGATATTTTACCTGAGCCGATTCCCTTTACGATACTGTATGAAGATGAGCACTTGCTTATCGTGAACAAAGATTCCGGTGTCATCGTACATCCAACACATGGGCATTACAAAGGTACTTTGGCAAACGGGGTTGTCCATTATTGGAAGTCCAAAGGCGAGCGATTCCGCTTCAGGCCGATTCATCGACTGGATCAGGAAACATCGGGTGTGCTGGCAATCGCAAAAAATCCATATGTGCACCAGCATGTGTCTGAACAGATGATCGCAGGAACGGTGGATAAACAATATATTGCCTTAGTGCACGGTAGTCCTGCACAAGAAGAGGGGGCCATCGATGGCCCGATTGATCGTGATCCCGAAGAGCCGCATCGTCGAATCGTTACACCTGACGGGTATGCGGCAAGAACGTTATACACGACCGTTGTCCGATGGGCGGGCGGAAGTGCCAGTGCGGTGAATCTGAAGCTGGAGAGCGGCAGAACCCATCAAATAAGGGTACATATGACATCGATTGGCTGCCCGTTAATTGGGGATCGGATGTACAAGACCCTTCCTGTGCATGAGATCGATGGGCAGACCATGGCTGTTCGGGAGGAACGAGATACTTGGATTGCCCGTCAGGCATTGCACGCATGTGAGCTGGCGTTTGACCATCCCATTTTGCAAAGCCGTATGACGTTCCAAGCCCCGTTGCCCGCTGATATGGCTGCCCTGGAGGCTCGCCTGGATACGGAGGCATCACCTAGAGAAGTATTGTGAAATGCTGTCAAACGGCCTGTGATTTGCGCTGTGTGCGGACTTCAGTGCATGGTGCGTCCGCATATCAACTGGATGTAAGATAACCCATGTGAGGGATGCGATGTATCCGAACAATATGCCGTAGGCTAAGGTCTTGCGATTATAAGCTCTTTGGTTCTAGAGCTCTTAGGTCATAGTGTCTTGATCCTAAAATGATATAACCGAATGTATATTTTTCTCATTCGAAAAGAGGTTTAAAATTACAGTGCGATGGTATCGGTTTGGAGCGACTTTTGGATTTGCAAAGCAAACCAAGGGAAGCGAGAAGTCGAAACCGGAGCACCACCGGAGCACACATAGGAGGACAAGTAACGATGAGTAATCTAAAAGTATATCAATACGCCAAATGTGGCACGTGCCGCAAAGCCGTAAAATGGCTGGAAGCTCAGGGGCATGAGCTGGAATTAATCCCTATTTTCGACACACCTCCATCCGAAGCAGAATTAACGGAGTTGATTCAGAAGAGCGGAGTTGAAGTGAAGAAGTTCTTTAATACGAGTGGGGAAGTGTACAAGGAGCAGCAATTGAAGGACAAGCTGCCAGGGTTGTCCACAGAAGAGCAGATTCGTTTGCTGGCTTCCAATGGTCGTCTGATTAAACGTCCAATCGTTACGGATGGTCACAAAGTGACCGTAGGATTCAAAGAAGACACGTATGAGCAGGAATGGAACAACGCGTAATTTATAGATGAATGATTTCATTGATTGTTAAATGAACCAAGGTGAAAAAGGCTCTGAATGTTCAAATTTCAGGGCTTTTTTGGCTGGTCGATCCTTGGCGGAACTATGCTATAATGATAGAATTAGTTCGATATTTTATTTGCTAGATACAGGACAGGAGAGAACAAATTCAAGTGAATCAACGTAATGAACCTACTTTGTTGCTGGTAGATGGTATGGCGGTGTTGTTCCGTGCATTCTATGCAACATCTGCAAGCGGATATATCAGACGTACAAAGGCAGGCGTGCCAACCAACGCAGTATACGGATTTATCCGTTATTTTTGGGATGCGGTTCAGACCTTTGGGCCAAGTCATGTCGTATGCTGTTGGGATATGGGGGGCAAGACGTTTCGCGGTGAAGAGTATGCAGCGTACAAGGGGAACCGTCCGGAAGCTCCGGATGATCTGATTCCTCAATTTGCTCTGATTCGTGAAGTGATGGATAGTTTGAACATTCCGAATATTGGCGCTCAAGGATATGAGGCTGATGATTGCATCGGTACACTTGCCAAGTACTACACCGAGCAGACGGATATGAACGTGATGGTACTTACGGGTGACCATGATATGCTGCAACTGATTGATGACCGCACAAGCATTATTATTATGAAAAAAGGTCATGGCAATTACATGGTGTATACGCCTGAATCTCTAATGACGGAGAAACAACTGACACCTCGTCAAGTGATTGACATGAAAGGTCTGATGGGCGATGCCAGTGACAATTATCCTGGGGTACGGGGCATTGGGGAGAAGACGGCTTTGAAACTTGTGCAGGAGTTTGGCTCCATAGAAGGCATTTTGGACAATATGGATAAACTTACCCCTTCGGTACGTAACAAGATTGAGAATGATCTCGATATGCTTCATCTGTCTCGTAAACTGGCAGAGATTCACTGTGCTGTTCCGGTAGCTTGTGCACTGGATGTATGTGAATTGCGTCTTGATCCGGATATGGTGATGGACAAGTTCGAACAACTTGAGATGAAGAGCCTGGGCTCTTGGATGGGAGTGGCAATAGGGTGAGTAGTATGCAGACAAAAAGGACGGGCAAAAAGTGGTGGACAGGGGCTATGGCCCTCGTCCTTGCTTTGCCGGTAATCCTTTCAGGAGCGGTGAGTGCTCCACAGACAGCGGATGCCAAAGCGGCAATTAGCACCAAGGTACAGAAAGTAAAAGCAGCAGGACGCAGTTTTACCGTGCAGACGGTTAGTATTCCCAAGGGTACACCAGTTACCGTAGGATTGGCGAAGAAGCAGGTCGGTCAGACCGCAACATTACCTTCGATTGTTAAGGCATATGGCGCACAAGCGGCCATTAACGGAGCATTTTTTGAAGCTTATAACGGAGCTCCAGATCCATACGGCATGTTAATAGCAAATGGCAAGGTTATACATATTGGAAGATACGGAACAACGATTGGGTTTAAGGAAGACGGTTCAGCCATCATGGATTCGCTTCAAGTGAGTCTGACGGGTAAAGTAACAGATAAAGAAGGGAAATCACGCAGTTGGTATGCGACCTTTATTAACCGAACACCTTCCGCGAATGCGAGTATTACGATGTTATACACGCCAGAGCGGGGATCTACAGTCGGGTTCAAAGGAGGTACGGCGGTTGTGATGGAGAAAGGGATTGTCACCAAGAAAGTACCGAATACCGATGTAGTCATTCCGAAGAATGGCTCGGTGCTGGTCTTCACGGGAAATCAGAAATCTTCGTCGGATCGCTTCACCGTTGGATCAACTGTAGAGATGAATTATAAATACACCAATGCAGCAGGCAAAGAGATCCCTTGGCAAGATGTAGTCACCGCTGTGGGCGCAGGTCCGCGTCTGGTGAAAGACGGCAAAGTTGCCGTAAATCCAACGAGTGAGGGCTTCAAGGATACCAAAATTCTCAATGCCTCCGGCGCAAGAAGCGGTATAGCCATAATGGCCGACGGTTCGGTTATGTTGACTACCGTGTCAGGAGCGACCATCAAAGAATGGGCTGCTGTCATGCAGAAGCTTGGTGCCAAGGAGGCAATGAACCTGGATGGTGGTGCATCTTCTGGCATGTATGCTGGCGGCAAAATGCTTACTTCCCCGGGCCGCTTGTTAAGTAATACACTTGTTTTTGGTGGCTCTGTTCGTTAAAAGAAAGCTAATATGAGAGGTAGGATCAGATGACACTCACACATAACCGGAAGCCAGATAAAAACAAAACGGCGGTATTAGCTGTAAACGTAGGGCAACTTCAGGCCTTGCCTGGCCAGAAGCGTGAAGTGATGAGCGGCATTGTGAAACATCCCATATCCAGCCCGGTCTTCCTGTCATTCACCGGAATGACAGGGGATGCCCAGGCGGATCTCGAGCATCATGGTGGGCCTGATAAGGCAGTTTGTGTATACGATTACAGTCGTTATGCGGCGCTTGAACAACTGATGGATCGCAAGCTGGACTGGGGAGCTTGTGGAGAAAATCTGACAGTTGAAGGCTGTATGGAGGAAGAAGTCCGGATTGGTGATGTGTATGAATTGGGGGAAGCCACGGTACAGGTCAGCCAGCCAAGACAGCCTTGCTTCAAGCTTGGTGCAAGGTATGATTACAAAGAATTGCCTGTTTATTTTCAGGATAGCGGGCATACCGGATTTTATTTTCGGGTGTTGCAAGAGGGTGAGGTAACTCCTTCTGCAATATTCAGACGAATAAGCACGGACCCTGCATCAATGACCATTCTGGAAGCCAATCGAATTATGCATCAGGGGAAGCAGGATGCCGTTGCTATGCGTGCTTTGCTGGCCATTCCAACGTTAGCCGACAGCTGGAAGCAGACCTTATTGAAGCGATTGGCCAAGCTCGAAACTGCTGAACAGGATTAATTCATGTCCTCGTTTAGAGAACAGATTCGAAGATCCATTTTAATTTTAAACTACTTGGGAGAGTGACTAACATGACGATTTTAGGCGCAATTGAAGCTGGAGGAACCAAATTTGTATGTGGTATCGGTACGGAAGAAGGAGAAGTTCTTGAGCGCGTAAGCTTTCCAACGACGACACCGGAAGAGACGATGGCTCTAGTAATCGCTTTTTTTGAAGGTAAAGGTATTGAAGCTTTGGGTGTAGGTTCATTTGGTCCAATTGATCCGATTGAAGGAAGCCCGACCTATGGTTACATCACAACAACACCCAAACCGCATTGGGGTCAGTATAACCTGATTGGTAAGCTCAAGGAGCACTTTGATGTACCGATGACGTTCGACACGGATGTGAACGGTGCTGCGCTTGGGGAAGCAACCTGGGGGGCTGCACAAGGCCTGGATAGCTGTCTGTATATTACTGTCGGAACGGGTATTGGTGCAGGCGCAGTTGTAGGTGGCAAAATGGTCCATGGATTGTCACATCCAGAGATGGGACACATCATTGTACGCAGACATCCTGAAGATACGTATGAAGGGTTCTGTCCGTATCATGGAGACTGTCTGGAAGGGCTTGCCGCAGGTCCTGCTATCAATAAACGTTGGGAGCAACCAGCTTACGATCTGCCAGCCGATCACAAGGCCTGGGAGATTGAAGCACATTACCTGGCGCATGCTCTGATGAATTATGTATTGATCCTCACACCTCAGAAAATTGTAATGGGTGGCGGTGTGATGAAGCAGGAGCATCTGTTCCCAATGGTTCGCAGCAAACTGCAGGAATTGCTCGCTGGATACGTTCAGCATCCTGCACTTCAGTCCGAAATTGACCAGTATGTCGTTTCACCGGGACTTGGCGATAACGCAGGACTGTGTGGTTCGCTTGCGTTGGCCAAATTGGCTTTGAACAAGTAATAGCTTTACAAACAAGCAGTTGACGAATTTTTCCATTGTGGTAATATATGAGCAACAGCATAGCACGGTTAATGAGGAAGCACCTCTCTTGCATGGATTTTGCAGGAGAGGTGTTTTTTTGTGCTGCTTAATTTAGCACAATACAAACTGTGTCGAGCTGAACTATTGAAGGAGGGACAAGATATGGAAGTCATTTTCATGAACAGATTATCCAGAATGTCAGGTCAGAATGAAGAGCATGCGCAGTTGTGGATCGGTGAAGAAGAAGGAGCGTGGCATCTGGGATGGAGCCGATATGAGGAAGGAGATCGAACGGATGACATCTGGTATGCTGGCAGTTCGTGGGACGAGCTGTTACATGTTTATCGTCATCAGTTAGCCATACAGATGGGCGAAGGATATCGTCCGTTGCTGCAGGGTATGTTTCACGAAAATGATGATTTGAAGTCGCGCAGTTATGGCGGTCAACGTCTTCATTGTTACAGTGAATTATATGGCAATGAGGGGCTGTATATGGACCTATGCATATGGCGCAGGAAGAGAGCAGCGTCTGACCGGAAGGCCCCCTATTTTATTGCAACAAACCGGTTGTTACGCATGATCAGTGCATTTGTTCCACAAACCATCGATGAATTGATGCAACTGCCTGGCGTAGGAGAGAGCAAGGCTTCCGAGTACGGAGCTGAATGGTTGGAGCTTACGAATGGACTGGAACGTTCCACATCTTTTCCGCTAGAGTGGGTGTACTCGGTTCTGAAGGAACAAGAATATGAGAGCTGGTTGTACAAACAGAGAGAGCAGAAATACAAGCAGGAGCTAGACAGATTTACCACACGGAAGCAGGTACTTGAAGGGATGAAAGAAGGATATACGTTAGAGGAGATCGTGAATCGTTCCGGATTGTCCCGTCGGGAGCTAATTGAACTGTTAGAGGCACTGGATTTGGAGGGGTATGACACAGATTGTCTACTCGATGCGGAGCTTGCTGTCATGCCCGAAGAGGAGCAAGAGGCAGTATGGAGCGCCTACGAGGAGCTGGGAGATACGTTTCTGAAGCCCGTGTTACATAAGGTGTATGGAGAAGAGAAGCCTGGCGGGAGCAATCTGGAGCAGGTCTACGAAAGACTGCGCATGATTCGCATCCGGTTTCGTCGTCACACAGAGACAGAGCAGAATGCAGGCTAGATTGGAAATAGGACGTTAGTTGTCATACAATAAGCTAATTATAAAAAAAGACGAAGCGTCTCCAAAAGTGGAGCGCTTCGTCTTTTGCTATTTCAAACCCAATCTTTTTTGCGGAAAATAAAGAACATGCTTAGGCCCAGCGTAACCATTAGGCCAATAACCACGAAATAACCATATTTCCAGTCCAACTCAGGCATGTTCGTGAAGTTCATCCCATAGATGCCAGTGATAACGGTCAGCGGCATGAACACCGTGGTAATGGCGGTGAACACACGCATGATTTCATTCGCCCGGTTGGCGATACTGGATTGGTAAGCTTCTCGTAAGTTCCCCATCAGGTCGCGATAAGTCTCAAAGGTTTCGGATATTTTAACAGCATTCTCATAAATGTCACTGAAATACTTTTGCAGTTGATCATCAATAAGACGCAGATCTTTTTTATTGAGTGTGTTAATGACCTCTTTCTGAGGTCCCAGCACTTTCTTCAGCCACAAAATCTCACTGCGCAACCCGATAATCTCATTCAGATGAGACTTCTTGGTGTGCATCAAAATGTCTTCTTCTAGCTTCTCGATACGCGCTTCAATTCGGTCACCTACGGTGAAATAATTATCAACAATCAAGTCAACCAGCAGATACAGCAGCTTATCCGGCGTACTGATTTCCTGTTCCCATAGGATCGGTTTCAATGTTCGCAATTCGCTAACTTTCTGTTTGGTAACACTGATAATAAAGTGTCTGCCAAGGAACAAGTTGACGGCACGTAAAAAAATCTCTTCATCATCAAAACGAATGCTATTAATAACAATAAAATAATGGCTCTCATAAATTTCAATCTTCGGACGTTGTTCTTCGTCACTCAAACAGTCTTCCACGGCCAGATCATGCATCATGAACAGCGGTTGAAGTACCGCCAAATCGTCTACGTCCGCATCAATCCAGTAAAACCCCTCCGCTGGTGGAGTCAGCGCCTGCTGAATGTCGTCCACCGGAATAAATACACCGTTATTTACCAACCGGATTTTCATTATTCATCTACTCCTTCTGCACCCGCCAAATGGGCGGATTTCATCAATATGGGCGCAAAAAGAACAGATCAGCCGGTCGGCAGCGGAGCCTGGAAGTCAGGACTGCGTTCGCTCTATAATCAAACGGAAGTAACGTCCCGCTGCCGGCATGCTGATATCAATTCTCTATGCAGTTTGTCGGAATTCGGCTGCCAGTCAGGCCTCGGGTCGCCATCCATTGAATATGTCACCTCTCACATAAGGGTTTATAACACTTGTCTAGTATACCGCTGGTACAGGGTCCTTTCAAGCGCAAAAATGTGTCCATTTCGCGCCCTGGAGCAGTGTATGACAACGGATGATGAACGGTTCCGATCCTGAGGAACAGACATTGAACTACACCTTGACGTGAGGGGATTAATGTCTTAAAGTAAAAGGTGAACCACACTAGTATTTACAATTGAATAAAGCGAAATCTTATCAAGAGTAGGTGGAGGGACTGGCCCGATGAAACCCGGCAACCGGCGGTATACCGCACGGTGCTAATTCTTGCAGCGACCAAGTGTCCAAGTGACACTGTTGTAACTGAGAGATGAGAGAGGCGCATATCTATTTACATATGACCTTTCTCGGAATCCGAGGAAGGTCTTTGTTATATGCACCGACTTCTCAGCAGTGATTTTCGCTAAGGAACTTGAGCTTGCCGCCAGCAATGTGGTTGCAATTCAGCGCCTGCAGGCAAGCTCATGGCAGCCTATAACTGTACGGATGCGAATCGTATCGATTCCGCAGTGGCTGCATCTATTTATGCACAAGGAGGAGTTAGAAACACCATGCCAATCAAAATTCCAGACACACTGCCTGCCAAGGAAGTACTTGCAGGAGAGAACATCTTTGTCATGGACGAGACATCTGCTTACCAGCAGGACATTCGTCCACTACGTATCGCTATATTAAACCTGATGCCCACAAAGGAAACGACAGAAACACAATTGCTTCGTCTGGTGGGTAACACACCCATTCAGGTAGATATCGTTCTGGTTCATCCGAAGTCTCATACGTCCAAGAATACTTCCCAGGAATATTTGGACTTGTTCTACAAAACCTTTGATGAGATTGAACACCGCCGTTTTGACGGCATGATTATTACAGGCGCTCCTGTAGAGCAAATGGACTTTGAAGACGTGAACTATTGGAAAGAAATCCAGGAGATCTTCGAATGGACCAAAACCAATGTGACTTCGACCATGCATATATGTTGGGCTTCCCAAGCGGGTTTATACCATCATTTTGGAGTTCCCAAAGTTCCGCTGGATGAAAAATGTTTTGGCGTATTCTCACATACGATCAACAGATCCAATGTGCAGTTGCTGCGCGGATTTGATGAAGTATTCAACGTCCCGCATTCCCGCCATACGGAAGTGCGACGTGAAGATATTGAAAAAAACGAAAACCTTGAGATATTGGCTGAATCTGAGGAAGCGGGTATTTTCCTGGTTGCTACCAAAGACGGCAAACAGATTTTTGCAACCGGACATGCTGAGTATGACCCTCTTTCATTGAAATGGGAATATGACCGTGATGCAGCTAAAGGCATGGACATTGCGCTGCCTAGACATTATTTCCCGAATGACGATCCTTCCCGTGTTCCCCCGGCCACTTGGCGGGCACATGCAAACTTATTATTCTCTAATTGGCTCAATTACTATGTGTATCAAGAGACACCTTACGATATTGGTCCGCAAATCTAATCGACATTACAGGAGGATGCTGCAATGGAAGACAATAAGTTGAAAATCGAAAGTCGATTGGCCCAAATTGGGTCTATCAATGAACCGGTAACGGGCGCCATTAATTTTCCGATCTATCAATCCACTGCGTTTCGCCACCCAAAGCTTGGACAAAGCACGGGATTTGATTATATTCGTACGACCAATCCAACCCGTAAAGTGTTGGAAGAAGCAGCGGCAGCGTTGGAATCCGGTGATGCAGGTTTTGCCTGTAGCTCCGGCATGGCTGCTTTGCAAACGATTTTCGCTTTATTTGGACAAGGGGATCATCTGATTGTATCGCTGGATCTGTACGGCGGAACGTATCGTTTGCTTGAACGCATCCTGTCTCGATTTGGTGTGACAGCAAGTTATGTAGATACCAATGACCTGGCAGCTCTGGAAAGTATTCGTCAACCGAATACAAAAGCGGTATTTATTGAGACACCAACCAATCCACTAATGATGATTACGGATGTGGAAGCGGTATGCTCCTGGGCCAAGAGCCATAACTTGCTGACCATTGTGGATAATACACTACTGACTCCATTCTTCCAGCGTCCAATTGAACTCGGTGCTGATATCATCATCCATAGTGCCACGAAGTATCTGGGTGGTCATAATGATGTACTTGCCGGATTAATTATTACCAAAGGGGAAGAATTGTCGGCCGAAATGGCATTCCTGCACAATTCTATTGGAGCAGTGTTGTCTCCAAGCGACTCCTATCAGCTGATGAAAGGCATGAAGACACTCGCTCTTCGTATGGAGCGGCATGAGTATAATGCTTTGACGATTGCCAAGTACCTTTTGGAGCACCCAGCCGTTAATGAAGTGTATCATCCTGGTTTGTCGGATCATCCCGGATTTGAAATACAGAATAAACAATCCAGTGGAAATACAGGCATTTTCTCTTTCAAAGTAAAGGATGCTCGTTATGTTGAACCATTGCTACGTCACATTAAACTGATTGCTTTTGCGGAAAGCCTCGGAGGTGTAGAGTCATTGATGACTTATCCTGCGGTACAGACCCATGCGGATATTCCGATTGAAATTCGTGACGCTGTAGGTGTAGATGACCGTCTGTTGCGCTTCTCTGTAGGGATCGAGCACGCCGAAGATCTGATTGCCGATCTGGGCAATGCACTCACAGCTGCACAGCAGGAGATAGAAGGGGGAACGCATCATGAGTGAGCAAAACAATAATGCCAACAATCATGAACGGAATGTTCATTCCGACCTGAAGTTCGATACCAAGCTGCTGCATTTCGGTGACGAAATCGATAAAACCACCGGGGCTTCCAGTGTGCCAATTTACCAGGCCTCCACATTCCATCATTTTGATATTTTTAATCCACCTCAACATGATTATAGTCGTTCCGGTAACCCGACTCGTCAGGCATTGGAGGATTACATTACATTATTGGAGGGTGGGGCACGAGGGTTTGCCTATTCCTCAGGCATGGCTGCCATCTCCAGTGTGTTCATGATGTTCTCGGCAGGCGATCACATGATTGTGACGGAAGATGTATATGGAGGAACGTATCGACTGCTTACTTCCATTCTGAGCCGGATGCAGATTGAGACTACCTTTGTGGATATGACCAATATTGAAGAAGTAAAGGCAGCACTCAAACCGAACACGAAGGCAGTCTATATGGAGACACCATCCAACCCGACACTTCGGATCACGGATATTGCTGCAGTCACCTCCTGGGCACAGGAACATGAGTTAATCTCCATTCTTGATAACACCTTCATGACGCCTTATTACCAACGTCCGATTGAGCTCGGGGTGGATATTGTCGTACATAGTGCGACCAAGTTTCTTGGCGGACACAGTGATGTGCTGGCAGGTTTAGCCGTTGCTCGTACGGATTCATTGGGTACACAGCTAAAACAATTGCAGAATGGACTTGGAACCGTGCTCGGGGCTCAGGAATCCTGGCTGCTGATGCGTGGTATGAAGACCTTGGGTGCGCGTATGGCACACAGTGAACAGAGCACAGCGAAGCTGGCTGCATGGCTTAGTGGACGCAGTGATATTACGGCTGTATTTTATCCGGGGCTGCTGGATCATCCCGGCCGTGAAGCTCATGAACGTCAGTCAAGCGGATACGGGGCAGTCGTGTCATTTGACGTTGGTTCAGGCGATCGGGCCAAGGCAGTACTTAATCGTGTGAAATTGCCAATTGTTGCCGTGAGCTTGGGTGCGGTTGAAAGTATCTTGTCTTATCCTGCAATGATGTCTCATGCGGCTATGCCGGCTGAGGTTCGCCGTGATCGGGGTATAACTGACGGATTACTGCGCTTCTCTGTAGGTCTGGAAGACATTGATGACCTGATTGCAGATCTGGATCAGGCACTTCAGGACTCGTAGGATCGAACCGTATTGAAACACGGGTGTTAGATCCCGCTGAAAAAGAAATGAAATAGATAGCATATGTAAACATTTTTATTAATTTTTAAAGCACCTTCTCATAAGGTGCTTTTTTTCACATGTAACCTGTGTTACGATATGTGGAGTACAGAAATGCGATGTTGCCACCAAAACTTTCATCTATATGAGCAAGTTGGGACGGATCGTGATTATATTTTCTCTTCATGAGGGAGGCTTTTTTACGATGAGTACGGTAGACCGTATCTTAGATAAAGCCCTTCGGGGCGAACGTTTGGACTTGGAAGACACGATTCAGCTGTTTGAATCAAATGAAGTAGACAAAATCGGGGCCGCCGCCAATGTGATTGTAAAACGCATGCACCCCGAACCATACAGAACATTTGTAATTGGGCGTAACGTCAACTACACGAACGTGTGTGATGTGTACTGCCGTTTTTGTGCTTTCTACCGCAGACCTGGCTCTGACGAAGGATATGTACTTCCCGATGAAGTCATCTTCCAGAAGATTCAAGAAACCGAAGACGTAAATGGTACCGAGATTTTGATGCAAGGCGGAACGAATCCGAATCTGCCGTTTAGCTATTACACTGACCTGCTCAAAGCGATCAAGGAGCGTTTCCCTAATATTACGATGCACTCCTTCTCGCCAGCTGAAATTATGAAAATGGTTGAAGTGTCCGACGGTCTTACTTTGGAAGAGGTTGTACGTGCAATTCACGAAGCGGGACTCGATTCTCTGCCTGGTGGTGGTGCGGAAATCCTGGATGACCGTACACGCCGCAAAATCAGCCGTTTGAAAGGTTCATGGCGCGATTGGATGGACGTTATGCAGACAGCTCACCGTATCGGTATGAACACAACGGCAACGATGGTTATCGGCCTTGGTGAAACGATGGAAGAGCGCGCACTGCACCTGCTTCGTGTACGTGAAGCTCAGGATGAGTGCATTGCGAACAAGTATGATTCCGAAGGATTCCTGGCGTTCATTCCTTGGACATTCCAACCGGATAATACAAACCTGAAGCTGGAGCGTCAGACGCCAGAAGAGTACCTGAAGACGGTAGCGATCAGTCGACTGGTGTTGGACAACATCAAAAACATTCAATCCTCATGGGTAACGATGGGACCTGAAGTCGGCAAAAAATCACTCGAATTTGGCTGCAATGACTTTGGTAGCACCATGATTGAAGAGAACGTGGTATCTGCTGCAGGCGCAACGTACAAAGTCAACATTGGTTCCATTACGCAACTGATTCGGGAGTCCGGTTATATTCCGGCACAGCGTAACACAAGATATGACATCCTGCGGACGTTTGATGAGAATAATGCCATTCAACAAGATTTTGTAATGCAGAACTAATATTTATTTTATAGTACATCACGCTGATGAATTGAATGGATAAGAATCATTCAGTCAGTTTGGATATGAAGTCCGTTGATTACTCTTTAAGGGGGAATCGGCGGACTTTTTAATTTCACTTCACACCAAGCGATTATTCACAGATCATCAAACAGTACATATTACGCATTTGGCGATATTTTAGTTTGAAATTCAACTGTTACAATGAAAGGACACGTGAGTAAGCAGACATGCTGGGAAGGGGCAGGCCGATGAAAACAAGAAGACTTGGGAAGACGGAATTGGAAGTACCTGTACTGAGCTTTGGAGCATCCTCTCTAGGTTCAGTATTTCGTGATATTGACCGAGGTGAGGGTGTTCGTACGGTTCACGCCGCTGTAGATGCAGGGATGAACTATATAGATGTTTCGCCCTATTATGGATTAACGAAGGCTGAATCGGTCCTTGGAGAAGCCATCCGTAGTTTGCCACGTAGCTCGTTTACGTTGTCGACCAAGGCTGGACGTTATGGGGAGAATGCATTTGATTTTTCGCGTAAGCGGATACATGATAGTGTACAAGAGAGTCTGGATCGACTGCATACCGATTATATCGACATCCTGTTCTTGCATGACATCGAGTTTGTCCCGGCCGATATTATTATTGAAGAAGCTTTCCCAACCTTACTCCGCCTAAAGGAGCAGGGAGTCATTCGCCATGCAGGGATTTGTGGATTGCCCCTACCGTTGTTCGAGAAGGTTCTGCCACAGATCGATCCGGATGCGATCATCTCGTATTGTCATTATTCATTGAATGATACCTCATTATTGTCGTTATTGCCCTTGTTGGAAAAAAAAGAAATTGGCCTTGTGAATGCTTCGCCTCTTTCTATGGGCTTATTAAGCACAAGAGGAGCTCCTGCCTGGCACCCGGCAGATGATCGCGTGAAGCAGGTCTGCCTGCAAGCGGCGCGGTTCTGCGCGGAACAGGGCAGCGATATTGCGAAGCTTGCCGTGCAGTTTGCAACAGCCAATGAACGGATTCCAACGACACTGGTCAGCAGTGCAAGTGAACATAATATCCGCAACAATGCAGCCTGGATTGAGGAACCATTAGACCAGGAACTGTTATCGGAGGTGCTCCGAATCCTGGCTCCGGTTCATAATGAGAGCTGGGCCAGCGGCCGTCCTGAATATAACATTGAACATAACATGAAGTCACAAGCATCATCGAAGGGGGAACAGGAATGAGAGCAGTTATATGTGAAGAAATAAATCGTTTGGCGTTGCGAGACATAGCTGAACCCGAAAGAACCGAGAATCAGGCGTTGGTTACTATCCGACGAATTGGTATCTGCGGCACAGATCTGCATGCATACAGAGGCAATCAGCCTTTTTTCACCTATCCTCGTGTATTGGGTCATGAGCTTGCAGGGATTATTGAAGACATCGGGGAGAATGAAGCGGGCCTGAAGAAGGGAGATCAGGTTAGTATTATTCCGTATTTGCATTGTGGGCATTGTATCGCCTGTCGATCAGGGAAAACGAATTGTTGTGTGTCCATGCAGGTGATGGGTGTGCACGTAGACGGAGGCATGAGAGAAAAAATCAGCGTGCCTGTCTCACATCTGCTCTCAGCAGAAGGTTTGACGCTGGATGAGACGGCAATGGTAGAACCATTAAGCATTGGAGCCCATGCCGTCAGAAGAGCGGGAATCAAGTATGGTGAGCATGTGGTTGTGATTGGAGCTGGCCCCATTGGATTGGGTGTGATGGCATTTGCCAAACAGGCGGGGGCGCGTGTTATTGCCGTTGATCGTAATCTGGACAGGCTGGAGCTTAGCCGGACTTGGGCTGGAGCGGATGACCCGGTACAGGCCAATGAACATTCTGTACAACAAGTTGCTGAAATCACGAATGGGGACTATGCGACGGCTGTCTTCGATGCAACAGGTAACGTGAATTCGATGAATGAGGCGTTTCAATATGTTGCTCATAGTGGTCAACTTATTTTCGTGGGACTGGTGAAAGCGGATGTTACCTTTCATGACCCCGAATTTCACAAGCGGGAGATGAGTATCTTGGGCAGTCGAAACGCAACCCGTGAAGATTTTGAACAAGTCCTGTCGACCTTGCGTCAAAAGAAATTAAGCATGGATGGGTATATCACACATCGAGTGGAATTTGATGAGTTACCTACTGCAATAGATCAATGGTTATTGCCAAATTCACATGTAGTCAAAGCCATCGTTGAGCTATAATAACAAGTAAGTCTGATAACAGAAAAAAACGCTCTCTGACCTTACTGGACAATACTGTCCATCCATAGGGGAAGAGAGCGTTTTTTGTAAATTGAATTAAAATTACACGATAACGAAGAGGACAGAAAAAACCTGAAAAAGCGAAGCGTTCGCCTTTATCCCCGGATTTTTCCCTTCAGAAAAGGGAATCGAAAAAATCTGGGGATAACAGCGATTGGAAGGTTGTTCTGTCATCGTAGTGTCAGTGTAAATATCTTTAGTTCAACTTACATGAGCTATTATTTTTCCGGATTTGTCACAATACCTGCATGTGGATCAATATGACGCACAATGGATTTGAGCCAGATCATTTCGAGGAAATGAATCTCATAGTAGAGCGCTCCCGGAACGTGTTGGATCCAACCTTCAGCGACAGCTGGATGCCCTGGATCCGTTGAAGCAGCCAATGTTCCAGGTTCACGGCGCAGCCGTTTACGGATGGCTTTTTCAACTTGAGCGCTTTGTGTAGTTAAAATACATATTTTGCGCTTAGCTGTGAATCCGCGGAATGCAATATACACCATTTCATATGCAATGAGATAAGCAATTACCGAGTACATCGCTTGATCCCAACCGAAGACAACACCAGCGGCGGTTAGAATCAACAAGTTGAGCAGCATGATTATTTTTTCGATAAGCATCCGTTTCCCGCTAAATACACGTTCAGGTGGACGGGAGGACGGATCACCGATTTCCAGCGTATCCAGTGTCCCACCATACCGCACGACTAGACCGATTCCTAGACCGAGACATAATCCGCCAAACATGGCGGCAGCCAGCGGGTGCTCGACAAGCGGCGGCATGGGATGAAGCACAATGGCACCAATCGAAAAGACAACCAAACCCAGAACAGTGACCAGTACGAATTTCTTTTGCACGAGTCTATAGGACAGAAAGATAAACGGAACGTTGAACAAAAACAGGAACAAACCAATCCTCATTTCGGTCCAGTGGGCGAACAACGAAGAGATACCTGTAATGCCTCCAATAATGATCTTATTGGGATGTAGAAACAATTCAAGTCCCACGGAGGCCAGAATTCCACCCGCGATTACAAACAATAAATTCAACATGCGACGGGCAGATGATAATCTGGTCTTGGCGGTTTGTGGCACCGGATTAGCCGATATCAGAGGTGCTTTCATAGGTCATCCTCCTTAGTGCGGCTTTCGAGCCATTCTCCCTGGGTTAGTCACAGAAAGATCGGCATAAGAGCCGCGAAGTACGTTAGTGTGTCTGTTCTGTACAGACATAAGGAATTATCCTTCTTTCTGTAGAACTTTTGGTTCTTCTTTCTTTTTCCGAGGATCCTTGAACTTGAATATTTTATCCAATAAACGGAATACATGTTTGGACTCTTTGGTTAATAAAGGACCCAGAATGGCCAGAATTAGGACATAGAGCGCGGCAAACGGTTGAATCATTGGCAACAGTCCTCCGGCTTTACCCATGTTGGCCAAGATGATGGAAAATTCACCCCGTGACACAATGGTTAATCCAATATTCGCCGATGCTTTGGGCGATAGTCCTGCACTGCGTCCGGCCATCATACCTGCCAGGAAGTTACCGAACAATGTAATAACAACTGCAATCAGAGCTAACCATACGGCTTCGCCACCCAAGGACAACGGATCAATGGACAATCCAAAGCTGAAGAAGAAGATTGCTCCGAAGAAGTCACGGAACGGTAGAATCAAGTGCTCAATCCGTTTCGCGTGTTCTGTTTCAGCAAGCACCAGACCAACCAGTAATGCACCAATCGCTTCGGCAACATGAATGGTTTCAGAGAAGCCGGCTACCAGGAACAAGGCTCCGAATACAACGAGAGAGAATAGCTCATTCGATCGAATTTTAAGCAATTTGTTTAGTAGCGGTGTTGCTTTGCGTCCAAGGATAATCACGATAAGCATGAATCCGAGAGCAATAAGTGCGGACATGATGACGCCTCCGATGGAGGATGAATCACTAAGCACAAGTCCGGACAAGATCGAGATATATACAGCGAGGAATACATCTTCGAACATAATAATACCCAATATCATCTCTGTTTCAGGATTGGCCGTTCGTTTCAAATCCACGAGTACCTTGGCCACGATGGCACTGGAAGAGATGGTAGTTATACCTGCGATAATAAGTGCTTCTGCAACTGGGAAACCGGACATAAAACCGAATATTAATCCCAGCGTGAAGTTAATCCCAATATAGATAGACCCGCCGACTGCAATGGATTTACCCGATTTGATCAAACGACCAACCGAGAATTCCAGCCCTAGATAGAAGAGCAGGAAGAGAATACCAATGCGGCCCATAAACTCAATAAACGGCTGACTTTCAATGAAACGGAAGTCCAGATGCCAGATTTTCATAGCATGTGGCCCAACAGCCATCCCGATCAGAATATAAAACGGAACGACCGAAAATCTTAGTTTTGCCGATAAAAGGCCGGCTGCCGCAATGAGCACAAGGGCCAGACCTACTTCGAATATCAAATGATCCATCTATTTACCCCCTTCCAGTCAGGAGGAGGGATTTAAACAGTTTCTGCTGATTGCGTTCGCCAACGGCTACTACCGTGGACTCTGCACTAATCACGACCTCCGGACCGGGGCTGATATGTTTTTTGTGATTCTTCTCTACAACGGCAATAACCGTTGCCCCTGAGTTTTGACGTACGTCCAGTTCACCAATAGATTTACCGATACATCCGTAGGATGGCTCGATTTTGTACCATTCAATAATCAGATCGTCAAACGTTACTTCAATATTTTCAAGCTGCTTTGGTTTATAGGTCAATCCACCAACGATGGCAGCAATCTGTCTTGCTTCATAGTCATCAAGTGTAATCATGGAGATGCTTTGGTCTGGATCATCGTACTCAAAATGGTACATTTCCCGGCGACCGTCATCGTGAATAATGACAATAATTTTATCTCCACTGCTCGTTTCAATCTGAAATTTCTTGCCGATTCCCGGCAAATCTGTTTCGCGTACATCCATGGATAGTATGCCTCCTTAAATTGAGGGCTGGCCACAGAAGACAGGCTTATTTCCCGAAAATAGAATGAACAGCTGAACTTAGGAACATTAAATGATGCGGGTAAACAGAGCCAGGGACTCCTGACACACAGCCTTGTGTTGTGAATTTTTAATGAAAATGGGGATAACAAAATAGATGCTAACAAATAGGTGTTGCCAATGAGGCTGATCGATATCTAACATTTGCTAAAAGGGTTAAAAGTTATGCACAAGCACACCGTCTATCAGACAGAGGTGTCTCCATGCAAAGCAACCTAAAATACGGTGTAAAGGCTAGTTAAGAGCGTTCACGTATTTTGGTGCTATAGGGGTGGGAGATACATACATACTGGTGAATTTGATGGGTAGCAGAAATAATCTGCGTTTAAACAGACAAATCAACGGTTTAAAGGGTAGACGCGGTGTAGGAATTCGCAGCATTAGCAACAAAGCGAGCACAAGAAAGACAGGTTTGTTATGCGTGACCGCAATCAACTTCGACATGACTTGTGGGTATTTGCGAATGGCAGGTTTCTGCTGAGACTCCAATGTGTGGACAAGCACTTCCTTGTTGGAAGTCGTCTCAACGGTTACCTCGACAGCGGATTCCGACTGCATCGGAATAGGGAAGGACAACGCTTGGAATACGCACAAAATGATAATAAAAGCGTAACGGAGTATTCTTGGTTGTTGTCTCATTTTGGCTTCCCCCCCTTTTCCGTGAAACATACTGTTATAAAAATAATAACACATTTTTGTCTTAACTCCAAACAGATTGATAATATACTGAGAAATCATGACACGCTTTCCATCAATCCGCTTCGTATATCCCTATCAGCCTTGCCATATACTTTGAACAGGAAGGAAAGGAGTGATTCTTATGGAACTGTTCGCCGTATGGACCGATGTATCAGGGCAGGAGGAAGCGGATCAATTTTATCGTTGTGTGAAGGAAAAAACCAAAGGTTTACATATAAGCAAAAGAGGATTTCGGCTCACCTTCAAACATAATGACGGAAGAGCGGCCTGGGTATGCAGAGGCAATGAGAATCACGCTGACTTCCAGCAGTGGCTGCCTCAGATCAGTGATTTGCTTGCCACTGGACTTGCAGATTACATCATGGATACACGTGAACGTATTATGGTGGAAGAGATGATCTCAAAGGCCTGCTCAGTCATGGATGAACATGAGGTGGAGAAGGTAAATCGGATTTGCATGCCTTTATTATTCAATGGTGACTTGGATCAGCCAGGCCTGCGCGAGCGTCGCCGTACCACTTTGGCCAATGGTTTGAAGCAAGATTTGGAAGAGGTGCATTTTTTTAATCTTGAAGGCATTCTTAATTTCCGGATTCGGCCATATAAGCAGGAACTTCATGAGCTGGTAGAATATGCGCTGGATGAATTCTGGATGGATCGTCAATATGAAGAGTTTATGGGGCTACTCAAATATTTTGTGTTCTTTCAGGAGGCGAAAGTACCTCTTGTGCATTTGATACACAAAGGTTTGCATGAATTTCAAGTATTGGATGCTGCGCTTAATGTGCTGCCCGTACAAAAGGATGAACAGGTCGTTGTAGAGATGCCTGGACTTGAATTGGAAATGGATATCGAAGACATGATCGTGAGTACGCTGATCTCCATCTCGCCTGAAAAGGTCATGCTGCATACACGGACTCCAGATCTGCCTATCATCTCTACGATCCGTCAGATCTTTGAAGACAAGGTGCAATTATGCCATCATTGCCCTGAGTGTGAAGTGCTGCGCTCCGGATTGTTGACAGGTCTTGACGCAAGTGATATCGGCAATTATAATAACTGTTGATCCATGATATTTATTTGAGGTTGTTATGGAACAATAAACAAAAGCGTTGACAAAGACAAGAACCATACGCACGGTCAGTGCAGAGAGAGGGAACTAGGCTGAAATTTCCTCCGGATGCCACGTTTGGTTTACCCCTTTGTAGCTGCAGTTTTGAAAATGGATATAAATATTGCCTCTATAATACAGGTAGTCATCCATGAGTAAGGATATGCCGGGTCATGCCCGTTACCGTCATGCCAATGAGGGCTGTACTTCCAATACGGATGAAGCAGCTGAATTAGGGTGGAACCACGAGAGTATACAACACTCGTCCCTTTGCCGGGACGGGTGTTTTTTGCGTTCCTTTGCAAAAATTGCAGGAACAGCAATAGATTATCCATCCATGATTATGTATGGACAGAGGTTGAATTTACAGGAGGAATGAGACAAATGGCAGTTAACATTAAACTACCCGATGGTTCGGTTCGTGAGTATGCCGACGGAAGCAGCATTGAAGATGTGGCCGCTTCGATCAGCAGCGGACTTCGCAAAAATGCCGTAGCCGGCAAACTGGATGGAATCGTGGTGGACTTGTCCACAACACTTCATGAGGGAGCATTGGTGGAGATCGTAACACTGGATTCACCAGAAGGCCTGGAAGTGATGCGTCATAGTACAGCTCACTTGCTCGCTCAAGCTGTGAAACGTTTATATGGAAACAAAGAGGTACATCTCGGCGTTGGTCCTGTCATTGAAGATGGTTTCTACTATGATATGGATCTGGAACAACCTCTCAATCCCGAAGATCTGCAAAAGATCGAGAAGGAAATGGAACGTATTGTTAATGAGAACTTGCCGATTGTACGTAAGGAAGTTAGCCGCGAGGAAGCGATCAAAATCTTCGGAGAAGTGGGCGATCCTTACAAGCTTGAATTGATTCGTGACTTACCAGAAGACAGTGTTATCACTATTTATGAGCAAGGTGAATTCTTCGACTTGTGTCGTGGACCACACGTACCATCCACCAGCAAAATCAAAGTATTCAAACTGATGAATGTTGCCGGTGCTTACTGGCGTGGAGACAGCAAAAACAAAATGCTGCAACGTATTTACGGTACAGCTTTTGTGAAAAAAGCACAGCTTGATGAGCATTTGCACTTCCTGGAAGAAGCTCGTAAACGGGATCACCGTAAACTGGGTAAGGAACTCGAAATCTTCACATTCTCCCAACTGGTTGGACAAGGTCTGCCAATCTGGTTGCCTAATGGTGCCAAGCTGCGCCGGACGTTGGAGCGTTATATCGTGGATTTGGAAGAGAGCCTCGGATATCAGCATGTGTACACACCGGTGCTGGGTAATGTTGAATTGTACAAAACATCAGGTCACTGGGAGCACTATCAGGATGACATGTTCCCGAAAATGGTTATGGACAATGAAGAACTTGTTCTTCGTCCGATGAACTGTCCTCACCACATGATGGTGTACAAGTCCAGCATGCACAGCTACCGTGATCTGCCGATCCGGATTGCCGAGCTTGGCATGATGCATCGTTACGAAATGTCGGGCGCGTTGACAGGTCTGCACCGTGTACGTGCGATGACGCTGAACGATTCTCATATATTCGCACGCCCGGATCAGATCAAGGAAGAGTTCGCTCGTGTTATTGAGCTGATTCAAACGGTTTATAAAGATTTCGGCATTCACGAATATCGTTTCCGTCTGTCCTACCGCGATCCTCAGGATACCGAGAAATACTTCCAGAATGACGAGATGTGGGAAATGTCCCAACGCATGCTCCGTGAAGTTGTGGAAGAACTCAACCTTCCATTCTATGAAGCAGAAGGCGAAGCGGCATTCTATGGTCCAAAACTGGATGTTCAGATCAAGACAGCACTGGGCAAAGAAGAGACATTGTCTACCGTTCAATTGGACTTCCTCTTACCAGAGCGGTTTGAGCTTGAATATGTGGGAGATGATGGGCAGAAACATCGTCCGGTCGTTATCCACCGCGGTGTAATCAGTACGATGGAGCGTTTCACTGCATTCTTGCTGGAGAACTTTGCAGGGGCTCTGCCACTGTGGTTGTCTCCTGTACAGGCGAAGGTTATTCCTGTATCCGGCAACTTCGACGACTACGCACGTGAAGTGGAAGCGAAGCTGAAACGTGCAGGCATCTCTGCTGAAGCGGATCTGCGTAACGAGAAGCTTGGTTATAAAATTCGTGAAGCACAGCTTGAGAAAATGCCTTACATGTTTGTCGTTGGTGAAAATGAACGTAATGCAGAGGGTGTATCTGTGCGGAAACGTGGAGAAGGCGACCTCGGCATGAAACCTGTGGACGAAATTGTAGCCCAGCTCAAAGAAGAGATTGCAACAAGACTGGTGTAATCCTGAATTGTGGGTTCTATAATAGAAAACCGTTTGAATCATATTGGAGTAAATCCAAGGGTTCAGACGGTTTTTTTTGTTGTTTTCTGGTTTTCTGACATCCGGTTTAAAAGCCTTAATAGGTGAAAAGTATAGAATTTTTTCATTTTGGAAAACCTTTGCAGTAAGGGGGAGGTTCTATAATGAAAAAGCAATTCTTAATTCAAAAGAAAAACATAAGGTTCATCATCTCTTGTTGTGTAATGTTCGCCGGAGTAGTCTTGGGCTGGAATCAGGTAGAAGCATATACCTTCGAAGAGGAAAATGAAGTCATGTATGTGGAGAATCAGCACAGCGAAACTTCAGGAGAGCTTGAAGGCGTACATTCTGAAACGGCAGTTTATGAATACAGCGATCAGGCTCAGCTCACAACCTTGGTCTATATGGGGTTTTTATGGTCTCCACAGCCTATTGTTATTCTACGGCCGGAAGTTCCGGAGAAGCAGACCGGAGTTGACCCATCCATGCCGGTGCTCGCTCCGCGTACAGAACAGGTGTTGGACACGCATAAAGTGACGGCTACCGGATACACTGCAGGTGTGGAATCAACCGGAAAAGGTCCGAAACATCCTCAATACGGAATCACGTATTCAGGTGTAAAGGTGCGCCGTGATAAAGAAACGGTCTCAACGATTGCAGCTGATCCGAAGCTGTTCCCACTGGGTTCCATTTTATATATTCCCGGTTACGGTTACGGCATCGTTGCAGACACGGGCTCGGCGATCAAGGGCAATAAAATTGATCTTTATTTCCCTACCACAAAGCAAGTGTATAAAGAATGGGGCAAAAAGGACGTCGAAGTACAGGTGATCAAACAAGGTGCTGGAAAATGCACTGAAAAAATGCTGGAAGAATTATCAGAAGCCATCGATGTGTACAAATCCGTACCCGATTCATGGCTGGACAAGGCCGTATAATGATGATGAATTTTAATACATGAATAACGCACGCGCACTCTTCACATAATACTCTCTGGGGACGAACCCCGCGTTGCAGACATGCAATGTAAATATGAAGAGAGAGGTGATCGTCGTGGCTAAGAAATCTCAAGGTTCACAAACGCCAAACGAGAAGTACAATGCAGAGTTTGGAGAAGAGAATGCAGCAAGCAAAGTGAAACAATCGCACCAAAACAAAGTGAAGGATAACTTCCAAACACCTGATGAAAAATACAATGCTGAGTTCGGTACTGAGAACACAGGCAAATCACAAAAGTAAATCAATGCACAGACACCTTGGAGAATTTCTCCAGGGTGTTTTTAATATTTTACATAAATACCCTTCCGTCTCGGTCTGGAGACTGAGATCAATTCCATCTGCCGCCGCTGTTAACCAATCCTTGTCTGATGTAAACTGGATACAGAATACAGACAAAGGAGACATGAGCGATGAAACGATCTACGCGGGACCGCTGGTGGGTTGGCATTCCTCTTATTGCGATTGGCGCAATAATATTGTTCAGGCAATTGGGATATGACATAGATATCGGATACATGTTCAGAACATATTGGCCGTTATTTTTGATTTGGTGGGGTGTAAAAGGTATAACCGAAATTCGGCGCAATGGGAGTCATGCATTGATTGGACCGGCCATTGTACTGGCGATTGGTGGATACTTCTTGGCACGCAATCTGGGGTGGATTGATTACTCCATGGGTGAGTTTATACGCTACCTGATACCGGTGATGCTCATTGGTGGGGGATTGTTCGTTCTGATCGGACCTCGTCGTCGTGACCGGAAACATCATGACCAAGTACAACCGCCTCCACCACCGGAGCCACCTTATAAGCCATTGTCCCCTGAGGATCTGGAAATGCCGTCTTCGTTTGACGAACAGTTTGAGAAAACATTTGGCAAACCGAAACAGGAACAAAAGAATGATTCACATGGCTCATTTTATAAAGATAAGGAAGACCATAAATCACACGGACATCAACACCATCATAAACATCAACAACATCATCACAAGCATAAAGGTTATGGTTCAAATAAAAAGGCATATGGAACATTTGATGATGATGACCACTATGATGATGATTCGAATTATTATGATGGCCATGGGAATACGATTAACAAATCGGCATTTATCGGCGATATGTATATGGGACAGGAAGTGTTCTCCCTGAAACCGATGAATATTTCGGCATTTATTGGCGATACGGTGATTGATTTGACGAAGGCGCAAATACCTTACGGTGAGACGAAGATTAACATTTCCTCTTTTATCGGGGATGTGAAGGTATTTGTACCGGAAGATATGGATCTGGGTGTGACTGTAACGACGAACTCGTTTATTGGAGACATGTCGCTGTTAAATCAAAAACGGGGTGGATTCCTAAGCAGTGCTCAGGCTGAAACGGCGCATTATCGGGAAGCGGGAAAAAAAGTACGGATTGTCGTTAGTGTGTTTATTGGAGATGTCAAAGTGAACAAGGTGGGTTAACGCATGATTCGAACGATTCTCAAGGCAAATAAGTGGGAACTGATGATGTATTTTGCGCTGACCGGACTCATTACTTTGGGCGGGTTTTACTTACTGTACGGGGAAGTGCTGATGGGAACAGGGCGTCAGCGTGCGTGGACCTATGTTGCTGTTGTTCTCCTGGCTACCATAATCACGGGATATATTGCCGCCTTACGGCTTCAACGCAAGATTGATCTTCTGGATCTCAACATGCTGAAAGTGTCCAAGGGCAATCTCGCTGTTCGTATGCCTGAGGCAGATGATGCCTCCTTCGGACGGGTATATCAGGAATTCAATGTCATGATGGATTCGATTGAGAAAAAAATGAGATTGCTTCAGCGGCTTGGTGAGCAGGAAGTCATTGAAAAGGAACAGGCATCCGAGCGCGCTGTGATTGAAGAACGCAAACGGATGGCAAGAGATTTGCATGATACGGTCAGCCAGCAGCTTTTTGCCATGCATATGTCGGCTTCCTCCTTACCACGTTTGCTGGAGATGAATCCCGAGCATGGCAGCAAAGTGTTGGAGCAACTTATTCAGATGTCGCATATCGCACAGCGGCAGATGCGTGGGCTTATCGCTCAGCTTCGCCCAGTGGAGTTGGAGGGAAGGAATCTTGGCGAAGCGCTGGATAGCTGGTTCCCGGATTATTGCAGGCAGAATGGTTTAAAAGGAGTGAAAGAGCTGGAACTGGATGGCGGAATTTCCGATGCCATCGAGCACCAGCTGTTTCTTGTTATTCAGGAAGCGGTCGCTAATGTGGTCAAACATGCGGAAGCGGGTCTAGTCAGTCTGTCCATACGAGAGAGTGAACATCAGATCAGCATGAGCATTAGCGATGACGGTCAGGGGTTTTTGCAGCAAGCGGAACGGCCTGGTTCATACGGATTATCAACGATGCGTGAACGGGCAGAGAAGCTTGGGGGTCAGGTTCAGATTATATCGAAGCCGGGAGCGGGGACGACGGTGCGGGTATTCATCCCGAAATTCCCGAAAGAACCAGAGGGGGAAACGGAATGAGCGGAATAATAAATGTAATGATTGTGGATGATCATGATATGGTGCGGATGGGGTTAAAAACGTATCTTATGCTGGAGCCTACATTTCATGTGATGGGGGAAGCGGGTAACGGACAGGATGCATTGAATCAGCTGCGCAAGCTGGGAGAAAACGAACTGCCTGACCTGATCCTGATGGACTTGATGATGCCGGTAATGAATGGCGCGGAAGCGACACAAGCGATTATGACCGAATTTCCGGGGATGAAAATTGTGATGCTGACCAGTTTTCTGGAGGATGACCTTGTGGTACAAGCGATTGAAGCCGGTGCGGTCAGTTATGTGCTGAAGACAGTATCTGCTGAAGAGTTGATCTACGCTCTGCAAGGAGCATACCGAGGTATGCCTGTAATGACAGGCGACGTATCACAGGCATTGACCCGTGGCATCAGGCAGCGCACAGCAAGAGAGAACGAATCCGGCCTGACGGAACGGGAAAAGGAAGTGCTTTTGCTGATTGCAGAGGGCAAGACCAATAAGGACATCGGGGAAGAACTACATATTAGTATCAAAACCGTCAAAACTCATGTGAGCAATCTGCTGATGAAATGTGAAATGGACGATCGGACACAGCTGGCAATCTACGCTCATCGTCAGGGCTGGGTGAAGAATAAGGGTTAGAATGCAGATTTGGCGGGAAAAATGTTCTATAACAGCGTGCTTTTATCTCCTTTTTAATTGTTTTTAAGGTACGGTTAAGGTTTAAAGTACAAAATAAGGACAGTTAAAGAATATCTCTTGCGAAGAAGAGATTGGGAGGTAGAGAGGCATGGACGAACGTAATTACAGAGCGAACCGTCAAGACGAGGAAAATGAAACTAAACAAGCGGAGAATCGCAATTCATCAGGGACGGACGATTCCTCCTATTATTATTCTTACGGACCTTTTCAGTCCGTGAATCAGGAAGATACAGCAAGTCATAATGGGGAAAATAATCAACGTGAAGAAGGAAATGTAGAGATTACAAGACCTGAACCCGTGAAGCCCGTACCTACTTACTACAGTAATTACAATAACGAATCATCTGATCAAGCTAATACGTCCTCCAGAGGGGGCGGCGGCAATGGTTCAGGCAACGGAGGAGATCAGGGGAACGGCGGCAAGAACAATGGGAATTGGAATTATAATAACCGTCGGCCACGTTCTTCCGTAAGATCGCTCCTGTTCTCTTTTATCGCCGGGATGCTGGTCATTACAGTGCTGATGTATACAGCGGACAGAACAAACATGTTTACACCACAGGAAGCGCTGACAAGTGCAGACAATGAAAGCTCCAGTCAGTCATCTTCTCCTACTAACTCAGGCAGCAGCAATAATGTGACAGCGTCATTACTGCCAACGGGCAAAGAGGATGTATCCTCTGTAGTAACGAGTACAAGTCCGGCTGTCGTCAAAATTGAAACACTTGCCAAGCAGTCTACACGCAGCAGTAGCCAGGGTGGTTCTACGATGAGCGATCCATTGTACCAATACTTCTTTGGTAACGGAAGCAATGGTGGAACAGATAGCTACCAAGGCCAAAATAATCAGCAGCAACAGCAACAAAGCAGCAATCAGTTGGTTCCACTCGGCATTGGTTCCGGATTTATTTTTGACAAAGAAGGCTACATCCTGACGAACCAACACGTGGTTCAGGGTGCAGATGTGATTCAGGTAACGCTGGAGAACAACAGCAAACCGTATGAAGCAAAATTGCTGGGAAGCAGCTTCGACCTTGACCTTGCCGTATTGAAAATTGAGAAAAACAGTGGCGATGATGCTTTCCCTGTCGCTCCACTGGGCGATTCTAACAGTACTCAAGTTGGTGAATGGCTTGTAGCTATTGGTAACCCGGAAGGATTTGAACATACAGTTACTGCAGGTGTGTTGAGTGCGAAAGAACGTACCATCAGCATTCCGGACGAAGAAACCGGCAAAACTCGTGAGTACAGCCACTTGTTACAAACGGATGCTTCCATCAATCCTGGTAACTCCGGTGGACCATTGCTTAACCTGAATGGTGAAGTCATTGGTATGAACGTTGCGGTTAGCGCGGATGCCCAGGGTATTGGGTTTGCCATTCCTTCGAGTGTAATCTCGGATGCGGTTAAATATTTGAAAGAAAACAAAGAAGTTCCCAAAGAGCCCGTACCGTTCATTGGTGCATCTCTGATGGCCCTCACGCCTGAAGTGGCTAAACAGATGGGAACGGATATCACTGAAGGTTCAGTTGTAGCCAGCACGATCTATCAATCCCCTGCTTACCAAGCAGACCTGCGTGCTTATGACATCATCACAGGTGCCAATGGCACAGCATACAGCACAAGTCAGGATTTGATTGATTTCATCAAGAAACAGGAAATTGGCAGTGAAGTGACACTGAATGTTGTTCGGGACGGTAAAAAAATGGATGTGAAACTCAAAATCGGCAACAAAAATGATTACGATACTACACAAACAACGGATCAACAACAGCAACAACAACCATAATGCCGAAACATGGGTTATAGAATAAGGTTTAGAAGAGCGGAAGGGTTCGAGGGCCCTTTCGCTTTTTTTGCACTATATTCGTTTGTACTCCATCAAGGTCTGACTCGCAAAGCAACAAGGTGTTTGGAAAGATGCAGATTGCGCTTTTGGCTGTTACAATAAGATTAAAACGTTAAGGGATAAAGGAGAAAGACCATGCGCTCAACTATTCTGATTGTTGATGATGATGAAAAAATCGTTTCCATGCTTCGGCGGGGACTTGCTTTTGAAGGATATGAGGTACAGACAGCTTCGAATGGGGCGGAGGGCCTCAGTAAGCTAATGGATAAAGAGCCGGATATCGTGGTTCTTGATGTCATGATGCCGCAAATTGACGGGTTTGAAGTATGCCGCAGACTCAGAGAAGCGGGGAGCAAAGTGCCCGTGCTAATGCTCACTGCCAAAGATGAAGTACAGAGCCGGGTAATTGGGCTCGATACAGGTGCAGATGATTATCTCGTGAAGCCGTTTGCGCTTGAAGAACTGTTGGCTCGTGTCCGTGCCTTATTGCGTCGTAAAGCGGATATAGCAGACACGCCTGATAATCGACTTATGTATGAGGATATTATTCTGGATAATGATTCTCGTGAGGTGTTGCGTGACGGTCAGCGTCTGGAACTGACTGCCAAGGAGTTCGAATTGCTGAATCTGTTCATGCAAAATCCGAAACGTGTGCTGTCCCGTGATCTGATTATGGATAAAATCTGGGGTTATGATTACAGTGGTGAATCCAATGTGCTCGAAGTGTATATTGCCATGCTCAGACAAAAAACCGAAGAATACGGCGGCAAACGTTTGATCCAGACGATCCGGGGAGCCGGCTATATTTTGAGGGGTGACTCCTGACATGTCCATTCGGTTAAGATTAACCGCGTGGTATTCAGGCATCTTGGCAGCCGTGCTCATTTTTTGGGGAGTTGTGATCTACGCTTTTGTTTATTTTAATACGTATCAAGAAGTGGAACAGCAACTGAAAGATAAAAGTGAACGAATTACGAATCAGATTGGTGTCAATCCGCTCTCACAGTCGCTGGATCTGGACCCTTTTACAGAAAGTCAGCTTCAGGAAGCGCAGATATACATCCAGTTGTGGGACTATCAGAGCAGATCTGGTAAAATCTCAGGCAATATGGAGAAGCTTCAGATTCAATTTCCCGTTGTGAAATCCAATGAGATTCAGAAAAAGCGTGGCATATCCAAGATCTATGTCAATGGGACCCCTTTCTTGGTGAATCAACAGCCCTTGTCTCTTCAGGGGACCAATGAAATAAGGGGGCTCCTTCAAGTCGGTGCCAATGTTAGTTCCCAGGAACGATTGCTGGAAGCTCTGCGAAATATTCTGGTTTTTGGCTGGCTTGTAGCGATGGCACTTGCCATTACTTCGGGTCTGATTCTGGCTCGTAAATCCATGCGTCCGCTCGTCAATGTGATTGATGCCGCCAATCAGATTCAATCCGGGGATGACCTTAGTGTGCGTATTCAATACACAGGTCCCAAGGATGAGATTGGGCGTCTGATTGAAACAGTTAATAATATGCTTGAACGAACAGAGCTGTCATTCCGCGGGCTCGAGGAGACGAATAAAGCTCAGCGCAGATTTGTATCTGATGCTTCACATGAGCTGCGTACACCGCTGACCACGATCCGTGGCAATGTGGACTTCCTTAAGAAGCTATGGGATCAGGAGAGCACGGACCGACCGAATCTGGACGAAGAAACGGTTAAACAAATGTCGCTTGAAGCGATAGAGGACATGGCGGATGAAGGCAAACGCATGAGCAGACTGATCAGTGACATGTTGTCTTTGGCCAGAGCCGATACAGGACAGAAAATCGAACTGAATCCGATCCCGTTGCAGATTCTGGTGCAGGAAGTGGCTCGCAGATCGCAATTCCTTGATCACCAGGCTGACTGGCGTCCAGGTGATCTATCGATTTTGAATGGCATTTATGTGAACGGGAGCAAGGACTATTTGCAGCAAATGTTGTTTATTTTTATCGAGAATGCTTTCAAGTACACTCCAGATGGCTCGGTTACGCTTGATGCAATACTTTATAAAGGTCAGGTAGGACTGCGCATCAGTGATACGGGCATCGGAATGGATCGGGATGAAGTTCCATTTATCTTTGACCGGTTCTATCGGGCAGATGAGTCGCGCGGTGCCACACCAGGTATAGGTCTGGGGCTGTCGATTGCCAAGTGGATCATAGAGGAACACCAAGGGTCTGTCGAGGTTGTAACCAGACGTGGAGAAGGAACGACCTTTATCATTTGGTTGCCGGTTGTCTTTGCTCCGCCTATCGAATAAGGTTATAATAGACAGGACTGCAATTACATCGGCTATCTTTGCCGAGAAAGAAAGCGGGTGGCAACCAAGTGGAAGTACTGCGAATTTCGCCGCGGGGATATTGTTATGGAGTTGTGGATGCGATGGTGCTCGCGCGCCAGGCGGCACGCAATCTGGACCTACCACGGCCTATTTATATATTGGGTATGATTGTGCATAACCAACATGTGACGGACTCTTTTGAAGATGAGGGCATTATTACACTGGACGGACCGAACCGGATTGATATTTTGAGCCAAGTAGAGAGCGGAACAGTGATCTTTACAGCCCATGGTGTATCTCCGGAAGTGCGCAAGATGGCACGTGATAAAGGTCTGACTACAGTGGATGCAACTTGTCCGGATGTAACCAAAACCCATGACCTTATTCGGGAGAAGACGGCTGAAGGGTATGACATTATCTATATCGGGAAAAGGAACCATCCAGAGCCGGAAGGTGCGGTTGGTGTTGCACCCAATCATGTTCATCTGATCGAGAAGGAAGAGGAGATTGACGGACTGAACGTACCTCCTGGCAAAATCCTTATCACAAATCAGACAACGATGAGTCAATGGGACATTAAACACATTATGAGCCGTCTTCTGGAGAAGTATCCAGGCGCAGAAATTCATAATGAGATATGCTTGGCTACCCAAGTACGTCAGGAAGCTGTTGCTGAACAGGCAGGGCAAGCCGATCTGGTCATTGTTGTCGGTGATCCTCGCAGTAATAACTCCAACCGACTTGCACAAGTATCGGAGGAAATTGCGGGTGTAACGGCATATCGTGTATCAGATGTGGCTGAGATTCAGCAGGAATGGCTGAAAGGTGTGAATAAGGTGGCGGTTACTTCGGGCGCATCTACACCAACACCGATCACGAAGGAAGTCATCCTGTATCTGGAGCAATATGAACATGACAAGCCGGAAACATGGGAAATCAAGCGTACGGTGAATATGAGCAAGCTATTACCTCCTGTAAGGGAAAAGACTCGTACAACGTAAACAAACATTATTATAAGAATCCTGCAGTACAGAGCCGAAATCCGGTGACTGAATGCAGGATTCTTTTTTTTTGAGGGGGATAAGAGTCGGCTTGACTGAAAAGGGTGAATATGTTATATTTACTTTAGTGGATAAAAGCTTAAAAGCGAACAAGCGTTTAAGTGAAGAAGAGTTTTGGAGATTAAATCAGACGCGCTTAGGCGCTCTCATACAAGGAAGGATGGGATTTATAATGATCGTTATTGCAGGTAAAGCTACTCCGGAGGAACATATTCAGGATATCGTCGCTACAATTGAAAAGGAAGGGCTTCAGGTTCATATCTCGCGTGGAGAGGACCGCACCATCATTGGTTTGATTGGTAAAGTAGAGCCGAAAATGGCTGAGCATCTCCGTCAAATGAAAGGTGTGGAGAATGTCGTCAAGATTTCGAAGTCTTACAAATTGGCAAGCCGTGACTTCCATCCTCAAGATACCGTAATCTCCATCAAAGGAGTAGATATTGGCGGCAAAGAACTCGTCGTTATGGGCGGACCTTGTGCGGTTGAATCAGCTGCACAGATTGATGAGATTGCCGGACTGGTTAAGGCTGCTGGTGGACAGGTGCTGCGCGGTGGTGCATTTAAGCCACGTACAGGTCCGTACAGCTTCCAGGGAACGGGTGTTGAAGGTCTGATCATGATGGCTGAAGCAGGCAAGAAACATGACCTGTTGACCATTACAGAAGTCATGACGCCTGAATATGTTGATATTTGTGCCGAGTACGCAGACATTCTGCAAGTAGGTACACGGAACATGCAGAACTTCGATTTGCTGCGCAAATTGGGTGAGTGTGGCAAACCGGTACTGCTGAAACGTGGTTTCAGTGCAACTTATGATGAGCTGTTGAATGCGGCTGAATACATTCTTGCGGGTGGCAACCCGAATGTAATGTTGTGTGAGCGTGGTATTCGTACATTCGAATCCTACACACGCAATACGCTCGACTTGTCGGCCATCCCTGTTCTGCAGTCTCTCAGTCATCTGCCAGTCATTTCGGACCCAAGTCATGGTACGGGTCGCCGTGAGCTGGTTGAACCGATGACGAAGGCTTCTGTTGCTGCTGGTGCTAACGGCCTAATTATCGAAATGCATACGGACCCGGATAATTCCATGACGGGTGACGGCGTGCAATCTTTGTTCCCTGACCAATTCGCCAACCTGCTTCAGGATCTGGAGAAATTGGCACCAATCGTGGGTAAAACATTCAACACAGCCAAACAACCGGCGGAGTTCTTTCCAGCACGAGTAGGCGTATAACTGATCTTCATAGTATAGGTAATATATATCATCCGGGCATCTGCCCTGGCTCCGTTCGATGAGAATGAGGCTAGGACAAAATGTCCGGTTTTTATGTTATTTGGAGCCTTGAACGCATTTATTAATCATAGGTGATAAGAAACATTTATGATGTAATGTTATTACCATAATTTAGGCTAAATATACCCCTGCTTTACCGCATTAAACCAGTTAAATATAGTGTATTTACGTTGTTAAGTGAAATCAATAGGTTTATAAAATGTTAGCATAGCTTACATAGTTGCAAAAAATACCTTACATAAGTATTGACGATGTCACATTTGAGATTTTATAATGACGACAGAAAAAAATTCGAATATGGACATTTTCTTAGCGGGGTTGTTTAATGTTCGGAATATTTGGGAGGACGAATACATGTCGGTTGAAAACGTATTGAAATCAATTCAAGAGAACAACATCGAGTGGGTAGATTTTCGTTTTGTAGATTTATCCGGTCGTGCGCACCACATCTCGTTACCAGCTTCGGCAGTTGACGCAGACACTTTTGTAAATGGAGTAGCCTTTGATGGTTCTTCTATTCAAGGTTTCCGCGGAATTGAAGAGTCCGATATGGTTATGATTCCAGATCCTGAAGCGACTTTTGTCGATCCGTTCACAGCACACCCTACATTGAATGTTATGTGTGATATCTTCACTCCGGATGGCGAGCGTTATGAGCGTGACCCACGCGGTATCGCAGTCAAAGCCGAAGAGTTCCTGAAAGAAAGCGGAGTAGGTACAGCAGCATTTTTCGCACCTGAATCCGAATTCTTCATCTTCGACGATGTACGTTATGAGAGCGGCACGAACAGCTCTTCCTATTTCGTAGATTCCGAAGAAGCTTCTTGGAACACCAACCGTAAGGAAGATGGCGGTAACCTGGGCTTCAAAGTTCGCACTAAAGGCGGATACGTTCCTGTAGCTCCAGTGGATACACAACAAGATATTCGTAGTGAAATGTGTCGCATTTTGGAAGAAGCGGGCCTGTCGATCGAGCGTCATCACCACGAAGTGGCGACAGCTGGTCAAGCCGAAATTAACTTCCGTTTTGATACGTTGAAGAAAACAGCAGATAACCTGCTTGTATACAAATACATCGTGCATAACACTGCACGTCAATATGGTAAAGTAGCAACATTCATGCCAAAACCACTGTTTGGTGACAATGGTAGCGGAATGCACGTTCACCAATCCATCTTCGATGGCGATTCCCCATTGTTCTATGACAAAGCGGGATATGCAAACCTGAGCGAAATGGCTCTGCACTACATCGGAGGCATTTTGTACCACGCACCAGCTCTGATTGCTTTGACTAACCCTAGTACGAACTCATTCAAACGTCTCGTACCTGGTTATGAAGCACCGGTTAACCTGGTATACTCCAAAGGTAACCGTTCGGCAGCAGTACGTATTCCTGTTGCAGCTGTGACACCAAAAGGTTGTCGTATCGAGTTCCGTACACCGGACTCCACAGCTAACCCTTATCTGGCGTTCGCTGCAATGCTGATGGCGGGTCTGGATGGAATCAAACGCAAAATCAACCCAACTGAGCTTGGATATGGTCCACTCGACAAAAACATCTATGATTTGTCTGATGCAGACAAAGAAAATATCCGCAGTGTGCCAGCTTCCCTGGAAGAAGCGCTTGACGCTCTGGCAGCGGACAACGAATTCTTGACTGAAGGTGGCGTCTTCACGAAAGAATTCATCGAAAACTATATCAACCTCAAACGTGACGAAGCAAAAGCAGTGGCAATTCGCATTCATCCGCATGAGTACAGCCTCTACTTCGACTGCTAATCCAGTCGGAACAGAAACTGTTCCCAATGTAAAGCCTCCGGGACTCGCTCTCGGAGGCTTTTCCTTGAATTGAACGATGTAGTGCATTAACTTTGCAGGGTGATAAAGGAATTTGATAACCCTGATTCGCAGCTTCGGTGCTTATTGCCCTTGAAGCAGATAGGGAATACTGATATCATAGCGATAATATTCACTTCATATGTCAGCTACGGATGGAAAGGGCGGGGGATTTTGTGACAAAGAGAGCGTATAATTTTAATGCAGGACCTGCGGCGTTGCCACTTGAGGTTCTGGAGCGTGCTCAGGCAGAATTTGTTGATTTTCGGAATACAGGGATGTCGATTATGGAGATGTCTCACCGTGGAGCGGTGTACGAATCTGTACATAATGAAGCTCAGGAGCGTTTGTTGTCTCTGCTAGGCAACCCCAAGGGATACAAGGTCCTCTTCCTTCAGGGCGGAGCCAGCACTCAGTTCGCCATGCTGCCGATGAACCTGCTCGGGGAAGGGCAGACAGCCAGTTACGTCATGACAGGCAGCTGGGCCAAGAAGGCACTGTCTGAGGCAAAACTGATTGGGGAGACGCAGGTCGCTGCATCTTCCGAAGCGGATAAATATATGAAATTGCCGGATGTGTCGAATCTTAGCTTCCCGGATCGCACAGCTTATGTTCATTTGACGTCTAACGAAACAATTGAGGGAACTCAATTCAAGTCATTCCCGGATACCGGTTCAGTTCCACTTATTGCCGACATGTCGAGTGACATTTTCTGCAAACCGTTTGACCTTAATCAATTCGGCATGATCTATGCGGGTGCACAGAAGAACCTGGGCCCATCAGGGATTACGGTTGTTATTGCTCGCGAAGAACTGGTTAGTGAATCTCCTAAAACGATTCCGACGATGCTTCGTTATAGTACACATGTGGACAACAATTCTCTCTATAATACACCACCGTCCTTCTCCGTATACATGGTGAATGAGGTTCTGAAATGGATCGAGGAACAAGGCGGATTGGCTGGAATTGAACAGAAGAACGTGAAGAAAGCGGATTTGCTCTATAATGCGATCGATTCCTCCGGAGACTTCTACCGTGGCTGTGTAAATCCGGCAGATCGTTCCCTGATGAATGTGACCTTCCGCTTAGCTAACGAGGACTTGGAGAAACAGTTTATCAAGGCTTCGGAGCAAGAAGGATTTGTTGGTCTGAAAGGGCATCGGAGTGTTGGCGGCCTGCGTGCTTCCATTTACAATGCTGCTCCATATGAAAGTGTTAAAGCACTTACGGACTTCATGAGCCACTTCCAGAAGACAAATGGATAAATAACCTGGCAGCGAGTTGTGAATTCAAGCATTCACACTTGTGCTTTACCAGAGCCTTCCACATTGACGTGTGGAGGGCTTTTCTTTAAGATTAGAGAATTGTCGTTTACATGAAATGAAAAGGAGATTGAACACATATGGCTTTACATATCGTTCTGGTTGAACCGGAGATTCCAGCAAATACGGGCAATATTTCTCGTACATGCGCGGCTACCGGCACACATTTGCATCTCGTGCGTCCACTCGGATTCCGTACGGATGATGCCACACTGAAACGCGCGGGTCTGGATTACTGGCATGCCGTTCATATTGAATATCATGATTCGTTTGCCGAGGTTCAGGAACAGTATCCAGATGGGCGTTTTTTCTACGCAACCACGAAGGCAAAGAACCGTTATAGCGATTTTAAGTTTCAAGATGGAGATTTTCTGGTGTTCGGTAAAGAGACCAAAGGCCTTCCTCCAGAGTTAATTGCTGCTAATCCAGATACTTGTATGAAGATGCCAATGACAGGTGATGTCAGATCATTGAACTTGTCAAACTCAGCAGCAATCATTGTGTATGAGGCTTTGCGTCAACTTAATTTCCCGGGTCTTGATTAATCCAATTCGCGTATAAGTGACGGTTAGAATTCGCTAAAAAAACATTTTTCAAAAAAAAGGACAAAAAATGTTTATTTCCAGCAGGATTCGACAAAATCTTGGCGAATTAATAAACATAGTACAAATGTACCTAGAAATTTAGAGTAAGATAGGAGAGGTGTGCCGTAGCTATGAAGCCAGCTGGAGTCGTTCGCAAAGTTGACCAATTGGGTAGGATCGTATTGCCTAAATCTTTGCGTAAAAGGTATCAAATGAATGAGGGAGATCCTGTAGAGATCTTAGTACAAGGGGACCATATCATTCTGGAGAGATACCGTCCAAAATGTATTTTTTGTGGATCGATGGAAGAAGTCAATGAGTTCAAAGAGCGTTACATATGCGCACAATGTTTAGATGAAATGACCCAGCTTCCACAGCACGGGTAAAATAAAAAGTATCATGGCCTCTAAAGGTCATGATACTTTTTTTGTGTGGAAAAATCATGTCCACTTCCAATTTACCGGGATCAAACGAATGGATTCAGCTATTCGTGTTGTATTCCATCACCCAATATTTCTCCCCGGGTGTACCTTCTTCAATGACTTTTTTCCAACCCTGTCGTTCGTAAAAGCCAATTGCTTTATGATTATCAGATACACATTTCAATCGAACAGGCTGCTGCATAAGTGAAATTGACGCATCAAGTAAGCGTGAACCTGTACCCCCGCCGATAAAACCGGGATGGATAAACAGAAGGTGAATAAAGTTCTCGGGAAGATATAGCGAAGCGAAGCCGAGAAGCTGTCCTTCTTCATTTTCAGCCACGAGGATATATTCTTCAACGGTGTCTGTATCAAAATCCTGTAGGGACAGCTCTTCCGGCTTAGCCCAGTGGAACCGGGCACGTCGCGACTCGAGATAGATGATTCTCAACTCCGCATAATCTGCCTGAGTGGCTGCTCGTATAATCAAATGATCCCCTCCAGAATAGGCAATATATCTGACCATACATGATCAAGAATGGCTTGCATATTTTGTTCATCACTATTGATGGCAACGACGGACTCCAGCTCCGGTAGGACAACACATAGTTGACCATTGGCGCCATCAGCACGGTAAGCGTTATGGGAACATCTCCAGAATTGATATCCATAACCTTGTCCCCAGTCGCCGTCTCCTGGTGTAGGGATCTGTTGTGTTGTCGCTAATCGGATCCATTCCGCAGGAATGAGCTGCTCGCCGTTCCAGTGGCCCTCCTGAAGCAACAGTTGACCGAACCTGCCTAATTCCTCATTGGTGAGTTGCAGGCCCGCACAGCCCAATGTAATGCCTAAGGGAGAAGTCTCCCACTCTACATTCGTAATGCCCAGTGGCTCGAATAGCCGGGGAGTCAGATAGTCCTTAACGGTTTGACCAGAGGCAGTCTGGAACATGGCGGAGATCATAAACGTATCTGCACTGCTGTATGTAAACGTTTCACCAGGAACTCTGTTCAAAGGAAGGGACATGTAATATTTCGCCCAATCTTTCTCAGGAAGGGTGGCTCGCTCTTCTGCCCATAACACAGGTACGTCATGCCCCGATGACATTCGCAGCAAATCGTACAGGGTGAGGTCCGCAGGAGGGAAGGCTGTTAAATGGGAAGCAGGTGTTGGTGATGTGAAATAGTCTCCTAGTCTGGATTCAAGTGTAAGTGTGCCCGCATCCAAAGCAAGTCCAATCGCCATGCAGGTGAACGATTTGCTGACAGAATGCTGTAAGCGGCGCATATCGCTGGTGCGATCCCACGCTCCGATTGTAACCCCTTTCTGCAATACCCGAACAGAATGAACGTTTAACTGCTGCTCATCTATATGATGAACAAAAGAATTAATAATACTAGACATCTTAACATCCTTTCTAAAAAAGAAGAATTTTAACTGTTGGTGAAACGTTTCCGCAATCTGGATCAAAAATTAGAACTTATGTTAGTACAAACGAAGTTCAATGTCAATGAATAGGTGCAAACGGTTACTTAAAGGAAATTGTTTCAAATTAAAAGTGCCTTTTGACGCAAATTTTATCACGGAAAATCAGTTTTTTGAGAAAAAAGCACGAAATTTGTAAAAAGGTTATTGACAGGGTTTGTACTTCGGGATTATGATTTATTCGAAACGATTCGAAGAAATCGCTTCCACGTAAAATGTGTTGTAATCAAGTCCAAGTAAATCAACGTTGGCTATGTTTTGAAACGATTCGAGAAAATCGTTTCGATAACCGAGCGAAATACGGGGGAATCACTGGAAGTTGCAACAAAAAGGCAGAGAAACAGAAGTTTACAGACAGCAGCCGACGATGAGAGGGGTTACATATGGCGCATATAACGATCGAAACCGGATCGCCTACGTTATGCATGAATACAAGCATACATGTAGTGTCCAGTGACTCCGGAGACACTTCAGGCGGTACGCTATATTTGCTGCATGGGGCAGGCGATAACGCAAGTACATGGCAACGTTTGACTACAATTGAAATGTATGCGCAACAATATGGCTGTACCATCATTATGCCGGAAGCGAACCGAAGCTATTACACCGATATGGAATACGGCCTGAATTACTTCCATTACATCACTCAGGAGCTGCCTGAATTCTGCAGGCGTCAGCTCAATCTCAATACAGACCCGGCAAAGACTTTCGTAGCCGGTCTATCCATGGGTGGGTACGGTGCATTGAAATGTGCACTGACATATCCCGAGAGGTACCGCAAAGCGGTGTCCTTATCAGGTGTAACTGATATTCAGACCCGGCTTCACGATCCGGAGATGCCATCAGGCATGATCAAGGAAATGAAAGCGGTTTTTGGAGAACGGTTACAGGTAAAACCTGATCAGGACCTGTACGCACTGTCTGCCAAGCTGTTGAAGCAAGGTGGAGATTTACCGGATATTCTGAGTTGTTGTGGTGACATTGATCCGTTTGTGGATATGAATCGCAAATTCGCGGAATACATGCAGGAAACGGATTTTGAGTTTCGGTATGTGGAGACACCGGGTACCCATGAATGGAGATTCTGGGAGCAACACCTGAGAACAATGTTTGATTTTCTGTATAACGACAAGACCAAAGTAGAGTGAGGAGATGCAATTTGAAACCTGCAGCCGAAGGACCTAGCAAAAAGCTGAAGGGAAACTTGAAAGGCAATTCGCTCTGGAGTGAAATCTGGAAGCACAGAATGACGTACACCCTGCTTATTCCAGGGCTCGTCTGGCTGATCCTGTTTGCCTACATGCCAATGGGTGGCCTGTCTCTTGCGTTTAAAGACTACAAGGCAAACCTGGGGATTTGGGGAAGCCCATGGAGCGGATTTGAGAATTTCAAATACGTTTTCCGGGATCCAACCTTTATTGACGCGGTATGGCGGACGCTGTACATCAACATTCTAAAACTGATTATTCAGTTCCCGTTCCCGATTATTCTTGCCCTGTTGTTGAATGAATTGCGGATGCGCAGAGGGAAAAAGTGGTTCCAGACGGTTCTTACGTTCCCTCACTTCCTTTCATGGATCATCGTATCCGGGGTAGTCATCAACGTCTTGGCTTATGACGGACTGGTAAACAGCGCACTTGGTTTGCTTGGATTGCCAACCATTAACTTCCTTGGTTCCGAGTCTAACTTTGTACCGATGCTGCTGTTGACGGATATTTGGAAATCAAGCGGATGGGGTGCGATTATCTTCCTGGCAGCCATTTCCGGTATTGATCAGGATCAGTATGAATCGGCGCAGATTGACGGCGCTTCCCGTATGCAGCAGATGTTCAAGATTACATTGCCAAACATACTTCCAACAATCACCGTCATGTTCATTCTGTCGGTTGGTGGATTGATGTCTTCCGGTTTCGACCAGATCTTCAACTTGGCAAATGCCGCAACTAAAAATGTATCGGAAGTATTGGATGTATATATCTATCGGATTACGTTCCAGTCCTCAACGGACTTCTCATTCTCGACAGCGGTCAGCTTGTTCCGTTCCCTCGTGAATATGGTCTTGCTGCTTCTCGCAGACAGATTTGCCAAGTGGCTTGGCGGAGACGGTTTGTTCCGATAAGAGAGGAGGAAAAATGAAATGAGTAAGAAGTCTAACAAAAAACCGAGAATTGGTACAGAAAAAATGACATTTCTCGATTACATTATTTTCGCCATTTTACTTGTGCTTGCTCTGATGATTCTGATTCCGTTCTGGAATGTCATCATGATCTCGTTCGCAACACAAAAAGAATATGCTGACAATCCATTTTTGATGTTCCCTAAAGAATGGACATTGGATTCCTATAAGGCGTTGTTCGCTGACGGAACGATTCTGTCGGGGTACAAAAATACAATTATTTTGCTAGTCATCGGTTTGCCACTCAGCTTGTTCCTGACAACAAGCATGGCATATGGCCTTAGTCGCAACAAATTTCCGTTCAAGAAATTTCTCTTTTTCTTAGTACTGTTCACCATGATCTTTAATGGTGGTATTGTACCGCTGTACCTGATCATGAAATCACTTCACCTTACAGGTACGCTATGGTCCGTTATCCTGGCGGGAAGCTTTAGTGCTTTCAACATGATTCTGATGATGAACTACTTCTATACCTTGCCTGAATCGCTGATGGAATCGGCGAGATTGGATGGAGCAGGAGAGTGGAGAATTCTGTTCTCAGTTGTTCTTCCGCTGGCTACACCAATTATGGCTACAATCACGTTGTTCTACGGTGTGGCGTACTGGAACAGTTGGTATGATGCGATGATATTCCTTCGAAAAGCGGATCAGTTACCGCTCCAGAATGTACTCAGAAACATTATCGTCACATCCCAGACGAACGCATCCAATGCATCCAGTGTGGATGCTGCCCAAGCAAGCAATTTCTCAATGGGTATGAAGATGGCGGCAGTATTTGTCACCATGGTACCAATTATGTGTTTCTTCCCAATGCTGCAAAAACACTTTGCCAAAGGGGTATTAACAGGGGCTATCAAGACCTGATTATACGTATAGGATTTTGCATTAAAATTCTACTAAAAAACATGGGGGTAAAACATGAAAACGAACAAAAAGTTGTCAGTAAGAGCTCTCTTTGCCATCACGCTTAGTGTAGTTATGCTGATGGTTACCGCTTGTTCCAGCCAAGGAGCTTCAGGTGGTAACGAAAAAGATGCAGAGGGAAATTACAAAGACAACCTGACCATCTCAGTAGCTAACCTGACAGAAATTAAAAACGGGAACTTGGATAATGACTTCCACAAGTTCTGGACAGACAAGTTCAATGTAACTTGGGATTACAACTATATCGATTGGGATTCATGGGGCGAGAAGCTTCGTCTGTGGATCAACTCTGGCGATTTGCCGGATGTAGCAGTATGGAACTACGTGCATGGCGATGCCATGAACAGTATTGATCAAGGCCTGTTCTACAAATTTCCGGATGACTGGAAAGAACGCTGGCCTAACGTGGCAGCAGCCTACAAGTTGACCGGTCTTGGAGACAAGCTGGAAGAACTGACGGGTGGAACATACGTCCTGCCAAGACCAATCTATTTCGAGAACAAACCTGCTGACCCATTGACGAACCAAATTGGTGTCATTGCGCTTCGCAAAGACTGGGCTGAAGCGGTTGGTTTCGAACTGAAAGATGCATATACAACTACTGAATTGAATGAATACGCTGAGCTTGTGAAAGAAAAAGATCCAGGCAAAGTGGGCAACAAACTTGTACCTCTGTCCTACAATGCGGCAGATGCCATGACGAATATCATTATGCCGAACAGTGTGCATGCCATGACTGACTCTCCGTTCTATAAAGGAGAAGATGGCCAGTTCCACTGGGGACCATCAGATCCTGAAACTCTGACAGGACTTAAATTGATGCAAAAAGCCTACAAAGATGGCTTGCTCAATCCTGAGTTCTACACATGGAAAAACAATGAAGGTCAAAACAACTTCAAAGTAACAGGTACAGCTGCAGTAACAAGTCTGGGCGGACTGGCTTCGTACAGACAAGGTCTGGATTCTGATATGAGAAAGAATCTGGGTGTAGATAGTGATGACCTGGTACACACAGCAATCGTATTGGGCGATGATGGGAAATACCGCAACATGGAGCAAGCGAACTTCTGGTCTGCATTGATTTTCAATCCGAACATCAGTGACGAGAAATTCGAACGGATCATGGATCTGATCGACTACTCCACTACCAAAGAAGGACAACTGCTCATCAACATGGGCTTCGAAGGTAAAGATTGGAAATATGATGAAAACAAAGAACTGGTTAGCTTGCTGCCAGAAGGAACTGTTCTGGAAGACAAATACCCAGCACGTTTCGAAGGTCTGTACCTGCTGGGTGACGACTTCAGTGTTGTAAACCCTGCAATTAAAAAGGATTACCGTGATAGAGCTGTGAAGCTGTTCGAGGAAAAAGCAAAACTCGGTACAGAAGGTCAGTCACTCGCAACATACGACTGGGATATCAACCTGTACGATTCCAAAGCTAAAAGTCAGGCTTCATTCGACTACCAGAATGAATATGCCAACTTGATCCTCAAAAATGGAGATCTTGAAGCGAACTGGAAAGAATGGGTAAACAGTAAAATGTCCCTGGTTCAACCTTATCTGGATGAACTGAACAAAGAATTCAAGTAATCATTCAGTAATTAGCAAGATGGGATATGACAGGTGTGTTCTGTCTGTCCCATCCAATCGAACCCGGTGCGCGGTCTCTCCCCGAACGCAGCCGGGTTCTTTATTTCAACAACATGTAGTGGAGGATAATGTCTATGAATAACGAGCAGTTGCTAGACCTTGTAAACCAAATGACCCTGGAAGAAAAAACGGCCCAGCTGCTTCAGCTGACCGCTAACTTTTATGAAGGAACCAATGTTGAAGGTCAGATCACAGGTCCAATGGAAGAGATGGGAATCACGGAGCAGTCCGTGGATGCCAGTGGCTCCATTCTGGGATTGTCTGGTGCACAGGCCATTATAGATGTACAGCAAGCTTACCTGAAAAAAAGCCGTCTCGGCATTCCGCTCTTGTTCATGGCGGACGTCGTGCATGGTTTTAAAACCATTTTCCCCATCCCGCTAGCCATTGGCTGTTCATGGGACACCGAACTGGCTGAGAAAAGTGCTGAGATTTCAGCACGTGAATCCGCCGTATCTGGCCTCCATGTCACTTTTGCACCGATGGTCGATCTTGTTCGTGATCCGCGCTGGGGTCGAGTAATGGAGACGACAGGCGAAGATCCTTATTTGAACAGTCTGTTTTCTGCGGCATTTGTACGTGGATATCAGGGCGACAGTTTGAAGGATGAGCCGGATCGTCTGGCGGCTTGTGTAAAACACTTTGCAGCATATGGGGCAGCAGAAGGTGGTCGTGATTACAACACGGTCGACATGTCTGAACGCAACTTGCGTGAGTACTATTTACCGGCTTACAAGGCAGCATTGGATGCAGGTGTTGAAATGGTTATGGCTTCATTCAATACCGTAGAGGGTATTCCAGCGAGCGGAAATGAGAAGCTCATGCGTGACATCTTGCGTGACGAGTGGGGCTTTGATGGTGTATTGATCTCGGATTGGGCTTCCATTCGCGAGATGATTGCTCATGGCGCAGCTGAAGATGATCGTGAAGCTGCATACCGCGCCATTCGTGCAGGAGTGGACATCGAGATGATGACACCTTGTTATGTCCATCATCTGCCAGAGTTGATCAAGAACGGAGAAGTGGAAGAAAAGCTCATTGATGAAGCGGTGCTGCGTATTCTACAACTGAAAGAAAAGCTGGGATTGTTCGATAATCCACTGCGTGCAGCAGATCCGGAGCGTGAGCGCGAGATTGTGTTCTCGAAAGAACATCGTCAGGTATCGTATGAGCTTGCAACCAAATCCGCTGTATTGTTGAAAAATGATAATCACGTGCTTCCGCTGAAGCCAGAAGCCAATGTAGCGTTAATTGGACCTTTTGCCCAAAGTGAAGACATTCTCGGATGGTGGTCCTGTGAAGGTGTCAAAGAAGATGCCGTTAAACTCGGAACTGCTTTGCAGGAACGTCTTACTGCCGGGAAAGTTCATATGGCTCAAGGCAGCAACGTTCACACGATCACCGCTGAACAGATTGCTGAAGCGCTTGAAGTAGCAAGCAAAGCCGATCTGATCGTGCTTGCACTTGGTGAAGATTCCGAAATGAGTGGTGAAGGTGGATCGCGTACGGATATTCGTTTGCCAGCAGTTCAACTGGAATTGGTTAAACAGCTCAAAGCAGCCGGCAAACCAATCGCCAGCGTTATTTTCAACGGTCGCCCTCTGGACTTACATGGTGTTTTTGAAGAATCCGATGCTGTGCTTGAAGCGTGGTTCCCCGGCAGTGAAGGTGGAGCGGCCATTGCCGATGTATTGACAGGTGCGGTGAATCCATCTGCGCGTCTGACGATGTCCTTCCCGCAATCTGTAGGTCAGATACCGGTATATTACAATCATTTTAATACAGGACGTCCACTCAATCCGCAAAAGACGGAAGAGCGTTATGTTTCCAAATATATTGATAGTCCGAATGATCCGCTGCTTCCGTTTGGCTACGGCTTGTCATACACCTCGTTTGAGTATGGTGACCTGGAAGTATCAAGCAATGAAATGACTGCTGATCAACCTCTGACAATCCAAGTGCGTGTAACCAATGCTGGCGAACGTGCTGGCGTAGAGACGGTTCAGTTGTACGTACGTGATGTCACTGGTGAAGTTGTACGTCCAATGCGTGAGCTGAAAGGGTATGTCAAGCTGTCACTCGCACCGGGTGAAAGTGGTACGGCTGCATTTACATTAAACGAAGAACAGCTTCGTTATCATCATTCCGATTTGAGTCATCGCAGTGATAAGGGAACATTCCACATTTTCGTAGGGCCGAATAGCCGCGATACATTGGAGAGCACATTCAAGCTGGTGTAATGGGATACACCTCATATCGATGAATGATTGAACTCATCATACAAAAGCAGCAAATCTGCACTGCCTTCTTCTCTTCTGTTCGCAGCAGGGAACAAGGCAGGATAGGAGGATATGAATAGATATATGAAGACCATGAATAAATCTCAAATCAACGTACAATCCGGCGACCTGTGCTTTACGTTCTGGGAAAGCGGTGATTTGTTCAAGGCTGTAAGTGGAACAACGATGATTAATCAGTGGATGGCTAGTCCGGTGGACGGCTCCATGAACAATCTATACTTGCGGTTTCACAGTGAATCCGGCATTCGTTTTGTGCCAATGCTTGGCATTCACTCCGACAGCCAGGTGAGCACTGACGGCAGTCGTATGGTATGGACAGGTACCGCTGAGGGCGTAGGTTATCAGGTTGTATTTGCTCCAACAGCACAAGGTGTATGGTTCTGGGATGTAACCGTAAACGGTAATGGAGAAGAGGTCGACGTGGTCTATGGCCAGGATGTCGGCAATGCTGATCCAGGTGCGGTACGCAGCAATGAGGCTTACTTGTCGCAATATATTGACCATGCCGTATTTGAGGATGCGAAACTTGGATATATCGTAGCTTCACGGCAGAATCAACCGCAGGGCGGGGCTTTTCCTTATCTTCAACAGGGTTCATTAACCCGTGCAGCAGGTTACTCCACAGATGGATTTCAGTTCTTTGGCTTGAGTTACAAGGAGACGAATGTCCCTGAAAGTCTGGGTAAGCCAACACTTGCGAATGAAGTGTACCAGTATGAATTTGCATACACAGCTCTGCAGTCCGAAAAAGTGGTGTTGAGTGGCGAAGCTCGCTTTGTGTTCTATGGACTCTTTCAGGCCAACCACGCTGAAGCGGTGAAGGAACTCGAATACCAGGATGTTCTCCAACAGGCTTGGGACGAGTATGAAGCGAAGCGTCAAGAGAATACAAGCACGGTACAAGCAGTATCCAACGTATTCCCAAAAGTATCTCTCCATCCGGTAATGGGTGAACCCTTGCCTACTTTATCGATGACCGAGGAAGAAGTTAATTCCCGTTTCCCGGCTTCGAAGAGACATCAAGAAGAGCGCGCGGATGGTAAATTGCTGGCGTTCTTTACAGATACGTATGAGCATATTGTGCTCAAGGAAAAGGAAATGCGTGTGGAACGTCCGCATGGACACATTCTGATGAGTGGTAAAAATGTGAAGCAGGGTCAGAACGTAATCACAACGTCTTCCTATATGTATGGTATCTTCAATTCCCATGTGGTTGTGGGAAATACGAACTTCAATAAAATGATGAGCAATGCACGTAGCGCACTCAACATACCCAAATCATCCGGTCAGCGGATCTACGTCGAGGTTGAAGGAATCTTCCACCTACTCACGATGCCTTCCCTGTTTGAAATGGGCTTCAACTATGTTCGCTGGTATTACAAAACAGCTGAGGATACGCTGATTATCACGAATTATACAACTTTGGATACTCCTGAAGTACATCTTCATGTGAAGTCGGAAAAAGGAATAGCTTATCGATACCTGATTACCAATCAGATTACGATGAATGTGAATGAATATGAACTTCCTGTTCATGTTTCGGAGCAGAATGGTGAATTGATCTTCAAGGCAGATCACAGCTCCCTCAGTGCCGAAGTATATCCTAATCTGGAGTACCGCATGCGGGTAAGCGGAGCAGGAGTGACGGTTGGCGATGAGACTGAACTGGCTAGTGGAGTAAACGCAGGCGACGACTCACTGACGACTTTACGACTGGACAGCAGTGCTGAATGGACATTGACCATTCAAGGGCTGTTGGAAGGAGGACAGATTGCATCCTCGACACGCAGCTTCGAAGAGGAAGTGGCAGCTTATCGTACCTTCTATGCAGAAGTGATGAATGGGTTCCATTTGTCTCAACCTCAGAAGCAAGGAGCAGATGAGTTGTTCAAAGTGAATGCTCTTGCATGGTGGTACACCCACAATATGCTGGTGCATTACTCTGTTCCTCACGGATTGGAGCAATATGGCGGTGCAGCTTGGGGTACACGGGATGTCTGCCAGGGTCCGGTCGAATACTTTATGGCTACACAAAAGTATGAGCAGGTTCGCGACATTCTGAAGACGGTATATTCGCATCAGTATGAGGATGACGGTAACTGGCCGCAATGGTTTATGTTCGATCGTTATTTCAAAGTTCAGCAGGAAGAAAGCCATGGTGACATTATTGTTTGGCCTCTCAAAGTGCTAAGTGATTATCTGATTGCCACCAAGGATTATTCGATTCTGAATGAGGAAGTACCTTATACCGTAAAACATGGTTTTGACTTTACTGATCAGACAGCCAGCGTGCTGGAGCATGCCCAGAAAGAACTGGAGTATATCCGCAGTCATTTCCTGCATGATACATTCCTCTCTTCATATGGTGACGGGGACTGGGACGATACATTACAGCCTGCCAATGCTCAATTGAAGCAATATATGGTCAGCAGCTGGACTGTGGCGCTCACCTATCAAACGTTGAAGCAGCTATCCAGAGCGCTTGCGCCTGTGAAACCGGAGCTTTCTTCGGAATTAAGCGATATGGCAGCGGGTGTGAAAAAGGACTTCAGCAAGTATATGTTGGATACCGATGTGATTCCGGGCTTTGTATATATGGAAGATCCGGCACAAGCGAAGCGCATGCTGCATCCGGATGACAGCGAGACAGGTATTCAGTACCGTTTGCTGCCGATGACACGCAGCATGATTGCCGAGTTGCTGGAGCCTGAGCAAGCGCAATCCCATTATGAACTGATCAAGGACAAGCTGTACTGCCCGGATGGTGTCAGATTGATGAATCGTCCAGCACAATATGATGGCGGCGTCAGCACTCATTTCAAACGTGCAGAGCAGGCATCCAACTTCGGACGTGAAGTGGGCTTGCAATATGTTCATGCTCACATCCGTTATATTGAAGCCATGGCGAAGCTGGGCAACCCGGATGAGGTCTGGAATGGGCTGGGCATTATCAACCCAGTGGGTATTCAGGAAGCTGTTCCTAACGCAGATCTACGCCAGAGTAATGCCTACTTCAGCAGTTCTGACGGGAAATTCAACAACCGTTATGCAGCGCAGGAGCAGTTCGATAAGCTTCGCACCGGAGATGTGCAGGTGAAGGGCGGCTGGAGAATCTACTCCAGTGGACCGGGAATCTACATGAATCAACTCATTTCGAACGCCCTGGGTATTCGTCAGGAGGAAGAAGATCTGGTTCTGGACCCTGTGTTACCTGTCAGCTTGGATGGCTTGCATTTTGATTTCCAATTTGCCGGCAAAAAGGTAACCTTCGTCTATCATCTCAGCGGAGAGGCCGTACAACGTATTGTGCTGAATGGCAAGGAACTGGATGCGACTAGGTTGCAACAACCTTATCGTCTTGGTGGACTGCGTATTTCACGTAAGGAGCTTGAACAGAGCCTAAGCGAGAATAACGTGATTGAGATTTACAGTTAATCGTGTAAACGTTAGTCCATTTTATCAAGTATAAATATTTTAGATGTCAGGTCCTTCGATTTCGAAGGGCCTGATGAACATAACAGGGGAGCGAAGAATGTGGTCAGTATCAAGGATATCGCCAAACAGGCGGGAGTTTCGATCTCTACCGTGTCATACGCTCTGAATGGTAGCAACAAAGTGACAGATGAGACCCGTTCCAAAATTTTGGCTATCGCCAAAGAGCTGAACTATGTTCCCAATGCTGCTGCCAGAACATTGAAGAAGAGAGAATCCAAAATTCTGGGTGTATTTCTGACGGATTTTAGCGGGGATGTATATGGAGACTTACTTAGTGGTATGAAATCTGTATGTAACGCGCAAGGGTACGACCTGATTGTGTGCAGCGGGAAACAATCTCATCGAATGCTTCCGGAGCGAATGATTGATGGTGCTGTCATTCTGGATCATACATTTGCGAGCAAGGAACTAATGCAATATGCAGACATAGGACACAAGATTGTCGTTCTTGACCGGGAACTGGATCACCCCAATATTAATCAGGTTCTACTGGATAACAAGGCAGGAGCAACCCTTGCGATGGAGCATTTGATCGAACAGGGACACACGAAGATCTATGTCGTGACAGGTCCTGAAGGTTCATTTGACTCGGCTCAGCGGTTGAAGGCTGTGAGGCAAGTATCGGAGCGGGAAGCGAATGTGGAATGGATCGAAATTACCGGAGATTTCGAGAAGAGTGGCGGAGAACGGGCAGCCGAACGTATTATTCAGGAATATACTCAACCAGTTGGGGTGTTTTGTCTCAATGACGAGATGGCGATTGGGATGTGTGACCGGCTCGCTGATAGCGAGTTAAACATTGGTCAGGAGATTGATATTATCGGATTTGATAATATTGAACTTAGCAAATATGTGCAGCCAAGACTGGTCACGATTGATTATTCCAAACGAAAATGGGGCGCACTGGCAGCCGAACAATTAATCAAGATTATTGCCGGAGAGCCTGTTGATCATGAACGCATCTACGTGACACTGGTGGAGGGCGGGTCGGTAAACAGCAAGGTACAGTCAGCATATCTTGCACAAGCCCAAGGTGAAAAGGCGGTTAGCTATTGACGACGCTGCCCCCTCTTCATTCCATGGATGTTGTGTTAAACGACGACTGTACAGCAAGAGACAAGGCTTAGAAGAATTGAAGCATTCTTTTAAGCCTTGTCTCTTGTTTAGCTTGTTTATTTGACCCATTATAAAATGAAAAAACCTCTCACCAGGAGAGGCTTGGCCCTTAAAGGCCCTTAGTTTTGTCATTGTTGTAGGATGAAGTGAGAATGCCTGTAAGGAAGAGAGCCAATACAATTGCAATAATCCAAAATGTCAGTGAAAATGACATACCATAGCACCTCCTGCAAAATCTTTACTTCTATTATAACCATTATAGGAAGAAAAGAAATGCTTCACTCCATCATTTGTAAAATAAAAAGTGAGTAGGTACCGGTCGGAGGCTCCCATCCGAAGGGTTATTCACAACCCGGTTGTTCACGATGAGTGAGGACGATCCGCCGCCATCCAGATTATAGGCGTCCATGACGCCAAGTTTGTACAAACGTCCTTGCAGCTCTTCCAGGGTGGCTCCTGAGCTGCCCCCTTCGTTATACCCGTCAACAACGATAATCAACAATTGATCGTCCTTGTAGTTGCCGATCACGGTGCGTGGAGCCCGCTTGGGTGAGACTTTCCATTTGGCGGGAATGACCGTTTTTTGTCCATTCTGCAAGAGCACGGGTACAAATGTGGCACCAAATTGGGGTTGTAGGCGATCCAGGGAACTTTTTTCGAAAAATTTACCGCCTACCAGCTTACCGGCATTATCAAGACCTACAAAAAACAGATCCTTAAAGCTGGCCTGAAAACCATTCACATACTTGCCGTCCATAACGGTAGTACTCAGCGGATACCGTTTTCCGCCGCTGTCGGCGAATCCTCCGGCATTAATTCCGGCAATGGCACCGCTGCGCTTGACCGCTTGCATAGTTGTCTCAGATCGGCCTGGCTCGCTGTCCAGAGCCATCTTCATGGCCGTGGGGTCTTTTAGCTTGATTTTCATCGCATAGCCTTTATAGGCGCCTGGATTGACCCTATAGAGTTCAATCGTAACTCGATCACTGTCTATCCGTTCAAACGGAACGCCCAGCTTGGATGAGATCCGTTGATTGTAGATCGTTTCCGGGCGAGCGGCTTGAACCGTAGCCTTCTGTACAAGCGTCGACATCGTACTCGTTGTCTGATTGTACAGCTGTGTTGTTCTTTTAATAGAAGAAGAAGTCTGAACAGCAGCTTCTTTTGCCCCTGCAAGCTCTTGGCTAATTGCCTGGGTCCGGGGTGTAACATTCTCTTCAGCCAGACCGGAATGAATGAAGTCTCCCGGTTCAAGCGGAGGACGAATCAGCAGCATGCATAACATCAATCCAACAAAAGGAGCAAGTGCAAGCATAAATAAACGATTAACCTTTTTTACGGGTGTAATCATTTGAGCAGGTCCATCTTTTTCTGGAGTGTCTCCAGTTGTTTTTTGACTTCGCTCAGTTGGGTATACAATTTGTTGCTGTTGTCGGTTTTATCGTTTGCATTATCCTTGGTGAAAGTCAGTAATTCATTAAAGGACTGCACCTGGCCCTGCAGGTCCGCTACTTCCTTGGATATCGTTGTTAGCTGCTTTTCGTAGTCGGCTTTAAGCGCTGCAATCTGCTGTTGATTATGGGTCTGAAGCTGATTAATCATCTGTTGCTGGAGGTGGTTACTATAATAGTAGGTTCCGAGTACTCCAAGTGCAATGAGAACAATCCACATGACCAGAAACAGCTTGACTGAAGATCCGGCCTTACCTTTGGCGCTCCGGGTGTGATGGATGTCAGAAGGTTGGACAGAAGGTTTCATATCATCACTCCTGGTTATTTATAGGTACAAAAAATTTTCCAGTCCTCATTCTATCATGCCACTATTGATTACGCAAAAATGAAATTCTTTGAGTAATAGGATAAAAAGAGATTGCATCGGAAGGAAGTCCTAGGATACAATTTCTTATAGATGCAATAAGTAGGAACTTTGGGCAAGTTTTTCGACTTTTTTAGATAGAAATGCAGGAAATTTATACTATATTTTGATCTTTCTTCGCTTGGGAAGACAAAAGTCCTGATGTGACGACAGCAAAATACAGTAGAAATAGAGCTGTTCTTACAGCTGTATCAAGTGTTTTTCTATTTTTCGACATTATCCGACTTTTACTTCTTCTATACACGGACTGTCGCAAGGATAGAGGCATTATCATGGCTGATGGTAGAAAAGGAATTTGTCCAATACATAACAGGGGGAACAACAATGAAAAAAGTATGGCAGGTGGTCATCGTAGATATCCACCCCACCAGCATGCTGGGAACAAAATTGATTTTGGAAGAACAGCAGGATCTGTTGGTACGGGGGATGACTTCGACCGGGTCCGAAGGTCTTGACCTGGTGAACATTCACCAGCCCGATCTGATTTTGATGGATTACCGGCTTCCTGAGGGCCAGGCGGATCAGTATATATCCCAAATGAAAAATCTGTCGGCTCATAGTCACATCATTATTCTAACGGACGAGGACAATGTAAAATTATTTCGTCATCTGATCAGTCTTGGTGCTAGTGGTATGCTGTCCAAACAGGCTTCCCCTAGCCAGCTGATTCATCTGATTTCCGGGTTGCGTGAGGGATGTGTATCCATTCCTTTATCATGGTTAGCCAGTTCAGAGTGGGCTCAGCCCGTCGAATCTCCTGCAGAAGAACTTATTGTTGAATTAACAGAAACCGAAACTTTTATCATGGAAAGAATTGTTCAGGGCGTAACCTATGATAAAATAGCCAGTGAGATTAACGTTAGCAGACGTTCGATTGATAATTACCTGCGTAAAATATACGTGAAACTGGATGTAAGCAGCAGGGCACAGGCGATTGAACGTTACGCTTTATATGCGAGGCAGACCAAAACCGTATCCTGACGAGCATGGTTCCATGAATCCCTATGTACGATGACTCGTCAAGTGTCCGGTCTGGTCATATTCAGTGTCCAACAGGAATAGGTTGTAGGGGCTACGGACTGCGAGCAAAGTTCGGATTAGGGATGAAAGGGGAACGGACCGATGAAGTATTTCTTCGCCTCCCGTACAAACAGGCTTTTGACATCACCGCTGAGGGACATACGTGAGATGTCTGGTCGGGATTATTTCATTTCTCTGGCAGAAGAACTGCCTGCGGAGGAGCTGTTTCCATTTAAACTGCTGGAAGAAGCAGCGGTGTCTGTATTTAGTTCCGGACCCTCCGCATTGCAGTATGGCGAGCCGGCAGGGTACAGACCGTTGAGAGAATGGCTGGACAACGATTGGAATGCTCGCAAGGGCATACGGACAGTTCCAGAGCAGATTTTATTGACCACAGGGACTCAGCAGGCCATCGATCTTGTGATGCGTTTGCTGCTTGAGCCTGGAGATTCCGTACTGGTCGAGCATCCTACCTCTCCAGGCTGTCTCGAGGTTCTGGAGATGCAAGGTGCCAAAATCGTGCCCGTCACAGGCGATGGGGATGGCATTTTGCCTGACCTTTTGGAGCATCACATGCAGCAGGTGAGACCGAAGCTGCTTTTTGCTGCACCCAGTTTTTCCAATCCAACTGGCGTGCTGTGGAGTATGGAGCGGCGTGAGGCTGTTCTTGATCTGTGTTCACGTTATGGCGTACTGCTCGTGGAAGATGATTCCTATGGTGAACTTCATTTCGATGGATTGGAACCAGCAGACTTCTACCGGAAATATCCTTCCCTCTTTGCGCTGGATACAGCGGATCAGGGTGGACATGTTCTCTACATTGGTTCGTTTAGCAAAACTGTAGCACCTGCCCTGCGTACAGGTTGGGCTGCCGGACATCCGGCCTTGATCCAGGCTATGGCCTCCGTGAAACGGATAGCAGACGGACAGTCCAGTCCCATGAATCAGCGGTTATTGTATCAACTGCTTGCCCATTCTCCTTTTAAGTGGAGTGATCATCTCTCCATGCTGAACAGGGAGTATAAGACCAGACTCAAGCTTATGCTCGAATTGTTGAAGCGCCCGGGTTGGAAAGGCAGTCAGTATAGCATTCCTGAAGGGGGGATGTATCTGTGGGTACAGTTACCGGATGGATTGGACAGCGGAGCTCTGCTCAAAGCAGCGCTGTTAAAAGGGGTGTCCTTCCTTCCCGGTTCCCTCTGCTCCACGGGTGAACAGGATCATCGGTACATCCGGTTGAACTTCAGTCATCCCGGCCGGGATGAGTTGCTGCTTGGCATGAATCTGATCAGTGAGTCCATAACAGAGTTTACAGCCCGGAGCTAAACCGGATTTAGAAAAGAAAGAATGTAGGGTCAAATTCATGCCTGGAACTTGGGACAGCAGAAGTTCCAGGCACTGGATTTGGAAGCAAATAGGTTACCCCCAAAGTAATTACGTTATTGCATCCACTAACATTTTTATATATAATATGTATTAATGAGTTGTTGTTTTCTTTATATAAGCTGCAATCATTGCAAGTTCAGGAGAAGCACTCATATATTTTAACTAACGGGGGAACGAACATGTCTAACATTTTATTTGTCAAAGCAAACGACCGTCCTGCAGATCAAGCAGTCAGCGTACAATTGTACGATGCATTTTTGAGCGCATACAAAGAATCCCACCCAGGTGACACAGTTACCGAACTGGATCTCTACAATACAGATATTCCTTACTACGGCAACACTGTAATTACAGGTGGATACAAAGCCGCTAATGGTATCGAAGCAACTGCTGAAGAGCAAAAAGCAGCTGCACTGGCAGCACAATTGCAAGATCAATTCTTGGCAGCAGACAAAGTAGTATTTGCATTCCCACTGTGGAACTTCACTGTTCCAGCACCACTGGTGAACTACATTTCCTACCTGAGCCAAGCTGGCAAAATGTTCAAATACACTGCTGAAGGCCCTGTAGGTCTGGTAGGCGACAAAAAAGTGGCATTGTTGAACGCACGTGGCGGAGTTTACTCCGTAGAGCCTATGGCATCCGCTGAAATGTCCGTTAAATATGTAACAAATGTACTGAACTTCTGGGGTATCCAAAACCCTGAACTGGTTATCGTTGAAGGCCACAATGCTTCACCTGACCGTTCCCAAGAGATCGTAGCAGCAGGTCTGAAATTGGCTTCCGAAGTAGCAGCAAGCTTCTAATAGCCTAATATATAGAAACACGAAAAAGCCCATGATCTCTATTGGAGATGATGGGCTTTTTTGCATCTTCATTTTGCATGAAGCTACGTTACCTGTTGCCTCAGTCATTCTTTCCATGGATCAGGTAGGGCTCCGCTACTTCCGCAATAAGCTCTAGCTCAATGTCGTCATGTTGATTTAAGGAAAAATCCATTTCTAGTTCATTTATACTCCGTTCAATCATATCATTATCCTCAAGCATGTGAGCATGCTCAGTTAGTGCCTGCACACCCTTAACCGTCAGCACATATCGTCCACGGGATAAGCGCTCGAACCAGCCATAATAGTTTTTTTGCAAAATGGCCGCAGCGGAACCCACACTTGTCTGTTTACTGATCAAGGCGGGGGAGGCTTCTCCCTGAGCGCGAAGGGCGGAAGCCACACGTATTGCTTTTTCCCTGTAAGCGGTGACCAGCTGCCTGCGTGTGCTTCCTCCTGTGTTGTAGTCACCACTTCGCTCGTCGAATTCCTTCAGCAGTCGTTGCCGCCGGATACCGCCTTTACGGACACCGGTGCTGCCGCTACCAGACATAGGAGCTTGGGCAGCAGGTTCGCACAGCACATCAATCAGAGGTGATTTGGTTTTGTAGAACGTAACGGTGATAAGCCCTAGCCCAAGTTGTCTGCACAGTGCGGTCAAATCTCCCCAGCGCTGGTTCACGGCACCACGCTTGCTGCGGTTCCGCTCAACTGCCAGATACACGAAGGGGCTGAGCTTCAGGCGCTGCATTCCCTGTAACAGCAGAGACAGATTAAATGTTTTTTTCATCTCCACAATGAGTGGTTCATTCTGATCCGATTTGACCCCAACCAGGTCACAATGTTTGACTTCAGCCTTCACGTCGTAGCCGCGTCGTTCGAAAAAAGCCTTTACAGGCGAATATAACTCGGTTTCGTACTTTACTGCCATCGTTTCTGCTCCTTTCCTGAAGTGGCTCGTCTCTGGCCATCTATTGTTCCGTTTTCTGAATTTAGAACCTTCATTATATCATATCCGTTCTTTTTTTTCTGAGCGCACAAGATGTCTGATAGAACAGGGAAAGCCTCAAATTAAGACCTGCAGATTGAAAAAAAGAGGTCAACTTATCCGATTTGCCGCATAGGTATGTAATACACTTTTCACAACAATACATGATGTTTGGACAGAGGGTGGCGGGACTAATCCGGACCGCAAGATTGGTATTCAAGCACAAGCCGTAATTCTATTGATTTCTTCATACCATTCGGAATGGTTGACAATCACACTAAAGGAGCCATGGGAGGTACCAAGCATGAATATTTTTGAACGCGTTGCGGAACATCGGGCAGAGAGTGACCGTTTATCATGGAACGGGACATTTGAAGATTATATTGCACTGCTGAGAGAGGACCCGACTCCGGCAATGACGGCTCACGCACGAGTGTACCAGATGATTGAATCATTTGGCGTGGAAGAAGTTGGGGGGCACAAACGGTACAAGTTTTTTGAACAGGAGATTTTTGGGCTAGATCGGTCCATTGAAAAGCTGGTGGAAGAATATTTCCACTCGGCAGCACGCCGTCTGGATGTTCGCAAACGGATTCTGCTGCTTATGGGTCCGGTCAGCGGAGGTAAGTCAACACTGGTAACGCTGCTGAAACGTGGCCTTGAACAATTCTCCCGCACAGAGAAGGGTGCTATATACGCCATTGACGGATGCCCAATGCATGAGGAGCCCTTGCATCTGATTCCGCTGGAGCTTCGTCCCGAAGTGGAAAAGGAGATCGGTGTCCGCATTGAGGGCAATCTCTGCCCATCCTGCCAGATGCGTCTTCGGACCGAATATGGCGGTGATATCAGCAAGGTGCGAGTGGAACGGGTCACCATTTCCGAGGATAACCGGGTGGGAATCGGAACATTCAGTCCATCCGATCCCAAATCCCAGGATATTGCCGATCTGACGGGAAGTATCGACTTCTCAACCATTACTGAATTCGGCTCCGAGTCCGATCCACGCGCCTATCGTTTTGACGGTGAATTGAACAAGGCCAACCGTGGCTTGATGGAATTTCAGGAAATGCTGAAATGTGATGAGAAGTTTCTGTGGAACCTGTTATCGCTGACGCAGGAAGGGAATTTTAAAGCAGGTCGATTTGCCTTGATCAGTGCGGATGAAATGATTGTGGCGCATACGAATGAATCCGAGTACAAATCATTTATTTCCAACAAAAAGAATGAAGCCTTGCAATCCCGGATGATCGTCATGCCAATTCCCTACAACCTGAAGGTCTCCGAGGAAGAGAAGATTTACGGCAAGCTCATTCAGCAAAGTGATATGAAGCATGTCCATATTGCACCGCATGCTCTGCGGACTGCAGCCATTTTCTCCATACTTACCCGCTTGAAAGAAACGAAGAAACAAGGCATGGATCTGGTCAAAAAAATGCGGATGTATGACGGTGAAGAAGTCGAAGGGTACAAAGAAGCTGATCTGCGTGAGATGCAAAATGAATATTTGGATGAAGGCATGTCGGGCATTGACCCGCGTTATGTCATCAACCGGATATCCAGTGCTTTGATTAAGCAAAACCTTCAGTGCATTAACGCGCTGGATATTCTCCGGGCGATCAAGGATGGTCTGGATCAGCATGCTTCGATTTCAAAAGAGGAACGTGAGCGTTATCTGAACTTTATTGCCCTGGCTAGGAAAGAATATGATGAGCTGGCGAAGAAGGAAGTGCAGAAAGCATTTGTCTACTCGTTCGAAGAGTCGGCCAGAACGCTGTTCGAAAATTACCTCGATAATATCGAGGCATTCTGCAACTGGGCCAAAATTCGTGATCCACTGACGGATGAGGAGATGGACCCGGATGAGCGCTTGATGCGTTCGATAGAGGAGCAGATCGGTATTTCCGAAAATGCCAAAAAGGCTTTCAGGGAAGAGATATTGATCCGCATCTCGGCTTATTCCCGCAAGGAACGGAAGTTCGAATACAGCAGTCATGATCGTTTGCGTGAAGCGATTGAAAAGAAACTGTTCACTGACTTGAAGGATATTGTGAAGATCACAACTTCAACCAAGACACCAGATGCCACTCAACTGAAACGAATGAATGAAGTGATTAAACGGTTGATTGAAGAACATGGATATACCGCAGCTAGTGCGAATGAACTGCTCCGTTATGTGGGTAGTCTGTTGAATCGCTAATCTGCAACGAACCATTCCGGATCAGGCTCCTGACGCCTGCTGTGAGGCTCCTTCACAGCAGGGTCAGGGGTCTTTTTATATAGGTATTTGTACAATTATGACTAGTAAAATGACAGAGAAGGTCAATTCCATGACAAATTAGTTCTAATGGTATATGTAAAATTAGGTCATTTAGTCTATAATCGGTAAACAGATATTTACAATTTAATATTTTTTGTGGTTATTAAGGAGCTGACAGAACTAGTTATGAGTATTACTATAGCAAGACAACAACAACTTGATTATATTGGGTTGACCGCCGGAGATCTACAATTGCTTGCGGATCATCGACCTGCTTTTGAGAAAGTCGTGGACGAAGTGGTGGACCATTTCTACAATCATGTAGGCAATTATCCGAATTTGGTCGAACTGATTGCCCGGTTCTCGTCCATTGACCGTTTGAAGGAAACACAAAAGCTATACTGGTTATCCATGACCGATGGTGTAGTTGATGATGCATACATTGAACAGCGCATTGCAATCGGACTGGTCCATTCCCGCATTGGTTTGTCCGAAGATTATTATCTGGGCACGTATATGGTTTACCTCGATATTGCAACAAGCATATTTCAGCAAGTCATCCCCGAACACTGGCATCTGGTCATCCAGGCTCTTAGTAAAATGTTCAATCTCGATTCACAGCTTGTATTGGAGGCTTACGAGAAGAAGGAAAAGGAAAAATTAAATCAACTTGCTGAAGATCAGCAGCATACGTTGCTGGCCATCACGGACATTACCCAGCAGTTGACGGGCATGATTAGTGAATTGAATGAAAATGCTCAGGCGATCTCTGATGTGGCCAGAGAAACGGCTGCCTCTCAGGATCAGGCAAATGGATTGTTGGAAGAGCTGACTAAGGAAATTCATCAGATTGGCAAAATGGGTGAAATCATTCGTGAAATCTCAGATCAGAGTCATCTCGTGGGTTTGAATGCCGCCATTGAAGCTGCACATGCAGGAGAATTTGGCCGGGGATTCGAGGTGGTTGCCAGTGAGGTTCGCAAGCTTGCGGCTAGTTCCCGAGAGGCTCAAGGGAAAATTCAGTCGAACTTGGCACAGATCATGAAGAAGCTAGGTAGTGTTCAACAGGAGTCGGAGCACACTGCTTCGGGAGCAAGGCGTCAGGCATCCCGATCAGAAGAGCTTGCGGTTTTTGCTACCACTATGGAGAAACTGGCACTTGATCTCAGGAAATTGGATCATCAGGAATAGGCGGTAATACTGGCTGGAAGCTGTGATACCGTTTCTGGCTGTTTTAAGCTATAATGGGTAGACAAACCTGCCGATGTTATAGTGAATGCAGCCGGAGACAGGGGATTTGAAAGAGGTTGAGGTGATCAGGTGGCTTCTATCCATGATGTGGCCAAAGAGGCGGGCGTATCTGTTGCAACCGTTTCCAAAGTGCTGAACGATTATCCCGATGTAAGTGACAAAACTCGCAAAAAAGTCAATATAGCCATCGAACTATTGAAATATCAACCGAATGTGGTTGCACGTGGACTTGTAAAACGCCGTTCTTGGACGGTAGGTGTATTGTTGACGGTTCCTTTTACCAATCCGTTTGTATCGGAGTTGCTTGAAGGAATCAAAACAGCGCTGGAAAACAGCGGATACGATCTTGTTCGCTTATCTACACGTTTTGATGATCCGACATACTCGTTTATTAAACATTGCCGCAGCCGAAATGTGGATGGCGTTGTTGTATTCGGGGAAGGAAGAGACAACGAGAGTATTCAGGAATTGGTTACTGCTGAGATTCCGACGATGTTCGTTGATACCGACTTGTTTGGCAAGCGGGCAGGATACATAACGACGGATAATGCAAATGCCATTGCCATGAGTGTGAAGCATTTGCATGAACTGGGTCACCAGAAAATTGCCTATATTTCAGGTACACTTGGGCCTGCCGTAGCGAATCTTCGACTGGATGGATATCGGGAAGGTTTGCGATTCTGCGGCATTCCATATTCAACGGTGTATCTGGAGGTCTGTGACTATTCTTTCGATGGTGGCAGTAAGGCAGCTCGCCGATTGCTTGCATTGAAGGACCAGCCTACGGGGATTGTCTGTGCTTCAGATATGTCTGCTTTTGGTGCGATCCACGAAATTGAGAAGCATGGTTTACGGGTGCCTGAGGATGTATCTGTTGTCGGATTTGATAACACATACTATGCGGAAGTGTTCAAACCAGGGTTGACCACGATTAATCAAAATATTCATTCCATTGGAATCAAATCCATCGAATATCTGATCGCCATGATTGAGAATCCTGCATATACTCCTCCAGTCGTTACGGAGCCATCCAATCTGGTGATTCGCCAAACGACTGCACCTGTGCAAGCGTAAAGGTCTTCAAACCAGCACAGCCTATGGGCTGTGCTTTTTTGGTATGCTATTTCTTTTTGGGAAATAACGGATATCAGAAGTTGTTGTGCAATCCTTGCAGGAAAAGCTGTTGACTTTTTACCACACAGACCTTAACAATAAAAGGCAGAATAATACAAAAATTTATGTAACCGCTTTCTTTTTACTGATGAATATAGGGACACTGCAATTGTCATTCAAAGGGAAGGGTGATGGGCATGCATCGGGTACTGTTGGTTGATGATGAACTATACGCACGAAAAGGACTTAGAAAACTGATCCACTGGGAAGCATGCGGGTTCGAAGTGGCTGGAGAGGCGAATGATGGGGATGAGGCTTGTACCCGGATCGAAGAGCTACAGCCCGACGTTGTCATTACGGACATACGTATGCCGGAGACGGATGGACTGGAATTGATCCGGCGCACGGTTGAGCGAGATGGGCAGGTTCTGACCAAGGGCAAACAGCCCTATTTTATCATCGTGAGTGGATATAATGATTTTGCTTATGCCCAGCAGGCCGTAAGGTACGGGGTACAGGATTATATTTTGAAGCCAATTGATGAGATTGAACTGGAAGGGACTTTACGCAAGCTGGCGGAGGAGTTGAATCGGCGCAAGCATGCTGAACAAACCCGACGTGAGCAGGAATACGTCAGATTACTTAATCAGTTTATTTATGGCGAATCGGATTTGGAAACGGTTGAACAATGGATTGAACTGACGGGTACAAGTGCTAACGATCCGCTGGCATATCTGCTGTTTGAGAATAACACGCCACATTTCCAGGTTTCGGATACTGTTCAAGAGGAGGGGCCGGGGGCCAGGAACGGAGAAAATTTTGGCCGGATTGTGCAGTCTGTTCTTGGAAAGATGTATGCAAATCGCTCATATCTGTATGTAAAAGAGCACGGCGAACGTATCGGAGTTCTGTTAACTGCGGAACATCTACGCCCTTATTCAATGAATCTACATGCGGTTGCCGGGCAAATGCAATCCTGCTTCGCCGAAATGGGTCATGACTCTGTATGCATATATATCGGGAAGGTTTGTTATGAACCTTTACTCATTGGACATGCCTATCAAACCGCACTGAAGGCGATTTCCTATAAATTTATTTCAGAGAAGAGTGGGATCGTTCTGTATGATAACATGCTGCATGAGTCTGTACAGTGGGTGCATATCGATCATGAAAAGGAGCAGGAGCTCCTGACACTTATGGAGGAACAACGGATTCAGGCGTTAGAGTATGCAATGGGTGAATGGTTCACCGATATGAGAACGGCCAATTACGCTCCTGTTGCAGTGACGTCTGCAATCCACCAACTGATCTCAGCGGTACTATCGATTCTGAAATCGGCTGAGGCAAATGTGAAAGAGATACCTTCGTTCAAACCCATTCTGGCATGGCAAGCGGAGCGGGGAACATTGGCTGAGACCAGACAGTTGTTGACGGTTTTCATGCTAGATTCAGCGCGGAAGCTGGCGGAACAGCGTCAGTACAATCACAGGGGTGCAATGACAAAAATCAAACATTATATTGAAGCCAACTACAGCAGCAATATTAGTTTGAGAAGTATTGCCTCCATATTTTACATGAATCCGGTCTATTTGGGTCAACGCTTCCGCAAGGTGTATGGCATGTATTTCAACGACTTCCTGCTTCAACTTCGGATGGAGGAAGCCAAGAAGCTGCTGCGTCAGACGGATATGCGAGTATATGAAATCGCCGAGAGGGTTGGGTTTGGAAGCAGTGATTATTTCGCAACTCAATTTGAGAAAACGGAATCATGCGCTCCTACGGAATATCGAAATCGCATCATGGATGAAGGGTAGGGAGATGAAAGCGTGAAGCTCAACTTTTTTAATAATATCCGCTTACGCGATAAAATGCTGATCTTATATCTCTTCTTTGTACTCGTACCCGTTATTCTAACTAATGTTATTTTCTATCAGGTGACTATAGCGAACGTAAAATCCCAGCGAATGGCCGACCTCTCCAAAGGAATGGAACAGATTCGAAGTCAATTTATGGGGGAAATTCGCAATGCGGCCGATTTTTCCTCAAGCTTTTATACGGACAGTATACTGAATGACATGCTGGATGTGAATTACACCAATCCGGTTCAGTATATCGAAGCCTACGATTCTTATCTTCGCAAAATCCTGAATACCTATTACTCCGGTTACCGCTCCCTCCAAGGTTTGACGATATATGTGGATAACAAAAGTGTACTGCCTTCCGGGGGAGTTGAGTTTCTAACCGAAGAGGTTCGACAGTCGAAGCCATACAGGCTGCTGGCAAACAGTAAACATTCCGCACCCATTCTGATGAGATCCGGTCCTGAAGGGAATCGGCAGACGTTCAGCATTTTACGCAAACTCAATTATTATGAAGCTCTGCCCGGGTGGAAGGAAAAGTTCGTACGATTGGATCTGAAGCCATCGACGATTCGCCAGATTTTCACCAACCTTAACGTACAGGGCAACCTGTATCTGATTAATCCGGCTGGACAAATAGACTACTCGACGGATTCTGGTATCCCATGGTCCAGTCAACTCGTGAATTATAGTGATGTCATGGATCAACAAAGTAAGAAAGAGTTCGAAATGGCCTATCCATTGTCCGGTGAAATGGAGGGATGGAAAATCAACGGAGTGTTCGATGAATCCGAGATTTACAAGGAACTGGGCAAACCCAGTCACCTTGTCGTTGTGCTGGCCTGTATCAATCTGATCCTGCCGACCTGGATTATTATCTGGATGACACGCACAATCCACGTGAGGCTGGCTCGAATACTGAAACACATGGAAAAAGTGAAGCATCAGCGATTTGAACCGATTAGACAGCCGGAATCGTCGGACGAGATTGGGCAGCTGACAGCCGAATTCAATCGCATGACGATGACGATCCATCGTTTGATTAACGACGTCTATGTAGCAGACATTCAACATAAAAATTTGGAGTTACAGCGGCGGCATGCCCAATTAAATGCATTGCAGAGCCAGATTAATCCACACTTTTTGTTTAATGCGCTGGAGACCATCCGTATGCGCAGCCTCATGAAAGATGAGGATGAGACGGCACGAATTATTTATCATATGGCTAAAATTTTTCGAAATGCCCTCACCTGGAATCGGGATAAAGTCAGCATAAGGGAGGAATTGGAGTATGTGACCTGTTTTCTTGAAATCCAGAAATATCGTTTTGGTCATAAGTTGAATTATAGGATTGATCTGGACCCAGAGGCTGCGGATTGTTCCATTCCCAAGATGACATTGTTGCCTTTTGTTGAAAATGCCAGCATTCATGGGATCGAACCACTGAAGGAAGGCGGGGAAATTCGGCTTTGTATTCGACGAACAGGCACAGAACTGATCTGTGTGGTGGAGGATTCCGGGGCAGGTATGACAGAGGACAAAAGAAAGCAGCTACTCTCTTACGTGGAAACGGAAGATTCAATGGGTGATCGCGTAGGTGTACAGAATGTCATCTATCGTCTGAAGCTGATCTACGATAGCCGGTTCCATATTCAGATCGATAGCGCTCCTAGGACAGGCACACGTGTGGAAATTGGTTTACCCCTTGAAGATTCATCCAATCCACCAAAGCATTAAACATTCTAAGGCATAAACCTATAGTTTATCCGGTAAACAAAGTTTGTCATCAACCTTATAATGAGAGTGCTTACATTAGAGGGGGGAAAGAGGGTGCGTTCATATTGGTTAATCACATGCTGAAGCGCTGGCTGCCGGCAGTATTAGCTTTAACCATGGTGACGGCTTGTTCCTGGGGAGGAAGTGAGATTAAACCGGAAGCTGGAGCGGGGGGAGACGGCAAAGTAAGCACAGAGAAAGTGACATTCTCGTATTTTAAAGCGGGTTCAGGCAAGGACATCAATACAAATGAAACCACAATCGGCAAAAAGCTGGAGGAACAAACCGGGGTTAATTTCAAAATTGAATACCTGGTTGGTGATATTAATACCAAAATTGGAACGATGATTGCAAGCAACAAGTACCCGGATGTGATGGTCCCGGACGGGGCTATTGACAAAATCGTGGATGCCGGTGCATTTATTCCTCTCAACAATCTGATTGATCAGTATGGACCCAACATTAAACGGGTGTATGAGTCGTACTACAACCTGATGAAAGAGGAAGATGGCAACATTTATTTTCTGCCCATGAGCGCAGTGGTTGGAAACTATCTGCCTAATCCGAATGTGGATCAAGGTGCCTTCTGGATACAGCGTCGTGTATTGAAGGAGGCTGGATATCCAAAGATCACCACGCTGGATGAATACATGGATCTGATTAAACAATACGCTGACAAACATAAGGATGAAGGATTGACTGGATTCCTGTCGTTGACGTATGATGATAAATTTTTTACGATCACTAATCCGGCCATGCACCTTGCAGGTTATCCGAATGATGGAGCCATTATGGTGGATATGCAGACACAGGAAGCCAAGGACTATGGGCTTACGGAAGAGACCAAACGCTGGATGCAGAAGTTGAATGAAATGAATTCATTAGAGCTGTTTGATAAGTCCTCCTTTGTCGATAACTATGACCAGTATCTTGCGAAAGTGACCAGTGGGAAAGTGCTTGGATTCTTTGATTATGCCTGGCAGGTAGGGCAGGAAATGAACAATCTGAAGGAAGCCGGTAATGACGATTTGCGTTATATGGCACTGCCGATTGTGTACGACGCAAACACCAAGGATCAGTATACTGATCCGCCGAGCTTTGTTAATAACCGGGGGATTGGCATTACCGTAAGTGCAGAAGATCCGGTCCGTATCATCCAATTCTTCGATAACCTATTAACGGATGAGAATCAGATTCTGTCCAACTGGGGGATCGAAGGAGAAACCTACGAAGTGGATGACAAGGGGCGGTTTACGCGCTCTGCGGAAATGATCCGGAAAACAGATTCAGATGAGTTCCGTCAATCGTTCGGATTCAAATATTTTGAGTACAGCTGGCCGCGTTACGGTAATGGATCGACTCTGCCTGACGGTAATTCTGTCGGTGTAGAACGACAACCCGAAGTTGCCCAATTCTCCTATACGGATGGAGATAAGCTCATTCTGGAGAAGTATGGCGTGGAGACGTTCTCTCAACTGTTCGCTGCGCCGGATGAACGTCCATGGTACCCGGCTTGGAGCATTGCTTTTGATCAAGGTTCCCCAGCCCATATCTATGGACAGAAACGTACAGATTTGCAAAAGAAATATGTGCCCAAACTAGTCCTCTCCAGTCCGGCTGACTTTAACAAGGTCTGGGATGAATATGTGAAGGAATTCAACAAGCTCGATGTGAAGGGCTATGAACAGACGATGACCGAAGAAGTTCGCAAGAAGGCAAAACTGGTCCAAGGTGAATAAGGTGGTGAGGAAAGGATGGCATGGAGGGATAAGCGCCTGCAAGGCGCGTGGTGAATGGGAATTCGACAATATTAAACATTCGTTTTATCTGGAAAAAAGTGTTGATTTTCACGTCTGGGACGTTTAGACTATATACATCAATATTAACGGGTTAGAGATGTATGACTTTGGCTTTATAATAAGTCGGTGGTCTCCAGACAAATGATGTGGAGGGAGTGCCTGTCATCCAGACAGCGCACTCGCTTTTTTTTACATTTTGCATACATACAAGGCATTTCCCGGTTGAAAGGACAAAGTGAGTGGAGCACCTACATGGAACGTACAACTTAGAACTGGTTATTTTATCTTACATTATTGCAGCGTTGGCTTCTTATGCAGCGCTTGACCTTGCGGGCCGAGTAAGTCTGGCTAAGGGCATGTCCCGAAATGTCTGGCTTACCTGCGGCGCAGTCTCTATGGGTTTGGGAATTTGGTCCATGCATTTTGTGGGCATGCTGGCTTTTGTTCTTCCCATGCATGTGTCGTATTCCACAGGTGAGGTCTTTCTATCCGTTCTGCTTGCAATCATTGCATCTGGTGTTGCGTTAAATATTGCAGGTCAGCAGTCAGGTAAAATAAGCAAGCTCCTGATCGCAGGGGTGCTCATGACCGCAGGCATTAGCAGCATGCATTACATCGGAATGGCTGCCATGTCGGTTACCATCACATATGAACCAGGCATAGTGTTGTTATCCATCCTGATCGCAGCTTTAGCTTCATTTGCTGCCTTGTGGCTCATGTTTTTCTTCCGGCAGCATCAGTCACGTTATACATGGGTGTACAAGATGGGCAGCGGACTCATTATGGGGCTGGGCATCTCGGGAATGCATTATACGGGGATGTCAGCTGCACAATTTCATCATGCACATGATGCAATGGCTGGTTCGGGGATGCAGATTGAGCCTTCACTTCTTGCGTATCTGATCGCAGCGGGTACTTTTATTGCATTAGGGTTGACCTTGTTCGGTATCTTTATTAATCAGCGTCTAACTCAGAAGGATCGCCGGATTCATGAAAATGAACAGTGGTATCAAGCCTTGTACGAAAACCATTCAGATGCCATTATTTCGGTGGATAAGCAAGGGGCTATCAAGGGGATTAATGCTGCAGTCACACGTATTACAGGATACCAGGAAAGAGAGATCATACATCATTCTATTGATGAGATTTCACAGCATGTTGATATTCATTGGGCAAGTGAAATGCATCATGTGGAATGGGATGATGATAGCCGTGAGCAGCAGCATTTCATGGGCAAAATGAAAAACGTTCAGGGAAATCTTCTTGATCTAAGTATCGCTGTAGTACCTGTACTGATTGATGGTAAACATCAGGGAAGCCATATCCTGATTAAAGACGTCACCGAGGAGAAACAGGCTCAGGAAAGCATCCGCCATCAGGCTCTGCATGATCCGCTGACCGGGCTCCCTAATCGACGCAAGCTGGATGATGTGCTGGAGAGCACGATCGCGACTTCGGGGGCAGCAGGAAGTTCATTTGCGGTTATGGTGATGGATATTGACCGTTTCAAAATGATTAATGACTCTCTGGGACATTCCATTGGAGATATGTTTCTTCGAGAAGTGAGCAGCAGAATTATGAGTGCAATCCAAGATTCAGACCCGAACGCGACGGATAATGTCATGCTTGCTCGTATGGGGGGCGATGAATTCACACTGGTTGTTACCAATGAGCAGGGGAATGAAGAACGGGTGGCCGAACTGGCCGAACGGATTGTTCGAGCGATTCAGCTACCTTATCGATTAAAGGAAAATGACTTTTACGTTACAGCCAGCATCGGGATCGCAATGTATCCGTATCATGGAACAGGAGCGGATGCGTTGTTGAAGCATGCAGACTCTGCCATGTATGAAGTCAAGAAAAACGGCAAGAACGGTTTTCAGTTTTACACGGCCCAACTGGATTCGGAGCTGTATGAACGAATTGAACTGGAAGGGTATTTGCGCAAGGCACTGGAACGAGATGAGCTGGTCTTGTATTATCAACCCCAGATACGTACAGAAGACAGCCGTATGATCGGCGTGGAGGCTTTGATTCGCTGGAATCATCCAGACAAAGGCGTTCTGTCTCCGAATGTGTTCATTCCACTAGCTGAGGAGACAGGCCTGATCTATGAGATCGGGAACTGGACATTGCGCGAAGCGTGCAGACAGATGAAACTTTGGCATGCCAGTGGCGGTCCACTCATTCCGGTATCCGTTAACTTGTCTAGTCAGCAGTTTCATCAATCCAACCTAGTGGAGCAGGTCAAAAATGCACTCACGGAGACGGGCCTCGATGCCCGCTATCTTGAATTGGAAATTACAGAGAGCATGATGATGGATGCATCCGTATCCACAGGTATTCTGAATGAACTTACAGCGCTTGGAGTCAAAATCAGCCTGGATGATTTCGGGACAGGATATAGCTCGCTGAGTTATTTGAAGCATTTTCCAATTCATAAGTTAAAGATTGACCGTTCCTTCGTGACGGATATTACGGAGAGCCGGAGTGATCAGGCGATTGTGGCCACGATCATATCGATGGCTCAAAATCTGAAGATGGAAGTGATCGCGGAAGGGATCGAGACGAAAGGACAGCTGGATATTCTGATGCAAAATGATTGCCGCGAAATTCAGGGATATTATTTCAGTCGTCCATTGCCGGCAAGCGAAGTGGAGCATGACTTTTTTGTGCCACTGCGGCTGCATGGAACTCCATCGATTCTCTAAGTTCACTGAAATGCCAAGCGGCAAGTCCCCGCCTTATGCCAGGGACTTGCCGCTTTTTTGTGTTCTTATGATAAAAACTTGCGGTGGTGCTTCTTGCCATCATATGTGAACCAGATCGGTTTATCTTCCACCCGTGTTTCCACATGGACGGTACGCCCCCAAAGCCGGTACAGATAAGGCAGGGTCCGTTCCATATACTTCAGATCCAGCTCGATGCCCTCGTATTGATGCTTGAGCACGAGTTCTCCGGTGCGCAGGTAATCGGCGTCCTGAACGACGAGATACGGAGAACCACCGTTGATGCGTGAAAATACAAGCTGATCCCGTATGTTTTGCCAGGACTTGTCGGTAATTTTCCAGTCCGGGCCCTTTTTCTCGAATACGTAGAGGTCGAGGTCTTCGGTTAATTGCTTGGTCATGTAGTTGCGGATAAATGAGGTATCGGAATCGAATTCGCGTACCTCAAACATTTTGGCACGACCCTGCCCTGGTTGACGCCCAAAACGTTCTCTTTCTTCGCGGGACGGGTTATCCCAGCGACGTTCAATATCTTCGAATATTTTCAGCCCTAAATAGTAGGGATTCAAACTTTGCTTGGATGGCTGCACGACGGAAGAGTTCAGTTTGGCAAATTCAATCGTATCCTCACTGTTCAGGTCCAGCTCCCGTATAATACGTTGATGCCAGTAGGAGGCCCAGCCTTCATTCATAATTTTCGTTTCCATCTGCGGCCAGAAATAGAGCATTTCCTCACGCATCATACTCATAATATCCCGCTGCCAATCGGTCAACACTTCGGAAAATTCCTGGATAAACCACATGACATCCTTTTCCGGTTCTGGTGGGAAGTGATGCACTTGTATTCCCTCCGCAGGTGTTTCCTCGGGCTGGGTATCATCAAGGGACCACAAGTCATCATAGCGACCTTCCGGCTTTGGCGTTTTCTCCCCACGCTGCTCCCGCATTTTCATCTCCATATAACGTTGTTTGTCCAAATGGCGGGGTTTGATCAACTGTGGATCAACATGTTCCTGAATCGCAATAACGGCATCGATGAACGCTTCAACAGCCTCTGTACCATATTCCATCTCATAGTTGCTGATCCGATCAGCCGTCGCGGCCATGCTCTCCACCATATTACGATTCGACTTGGAGAAGCGAGCATTGTTTTTGAAAAAATCGCAGTGAGCCAGCACGTGTGCGACAATCAGCTTGTTCTGGATCAGCGAGTTGCCATCCAGCAGGAAGGCGTAACAAGGGTTGGAATTGATTACGAGCTCATAAATTTTACTGAGTCCAAAATCATATTGCATCTTCATTTTATGAAAAGTCTTCCCGAAGCTCCAGTGACTGAACCGGGTCGGCATACCATACGCTCCAAAGGTATAGATGATATCGGCAGGGCATATTTCATAACGCATCGGATAATAATCCAGGCCGAATCCATCGGCAATCTCCATAATCTCGGCAATGGCGTATTCAAGGTCGCGGATTTCATCTGTCATCTTACGCTACCTCCTTCCCGTTTCTGGAAAAAGCTGCGCAAAGCTTTATACACTTCGCCTTTTTCTTTGATCACATAATACATGAACTGGTCGATCTTGATATGACGATAGGCGGACATCAGTGTGCTGCTGCGATTGTATTGGTTCACCTCGCCATAACCAAACATGTTGCTGCGCTTCATCAGCTCACCAATCAGTTTGACACACCGCTCATTATCCGAGGTCAGGTTATCTCCGTCCGAGAAATGGAAAGGGTAGATGTTGTAGCTGGAAGGCGGATAACGACTATCAATAATTTCCAGTGCCTTCATATATACAGAGGAGCAAATGGTGCCTCCACTTTCGCCGCGGGTGAAAAATTCTTCCTCGGTCACTTCCTTGGCTTCGGTATGATGGGCTAGGAAAACAATCTCAACCTTCTCATACTGACGGCGGAGGAAACGGGTCATCCAGAAGAAAAAGCTGCGTGCGCAATATTTCTCAAAGGAGCCCATGGACCCGGAAGTGTCCATCATGGCGATAATGACTGCATTGGACTGTGGAATGATTTTGTCTTCCCACGTCTTGTAACGCAGATCATCCGGACTGATATGGTGAATACCCGGATTGCCGGTAGTGGCGTTGCGGCGCAAGTTCTCCAATATGGTGCGTTTCTTGTCAATATTGGACTGCATGCCTTTTTTGCGAATATCGTTGAATACCACTGTATGTGTCTCAATCTGATCCTTGTCTTTTTGCTTCAGATCCGGAAGCTCCAGTTCCGCAAAAAGCATATCTTCCAATTCCTCGATGCTCACCTCGGCTTCAACAATGTCATGCCCGGGCTGATCTCCGGCCTTTTCACCTTTGCCTGGTTTCTTCGAAGCGGGATCACGACCAATGACATCCCCGACCTGACTGTCACCGTCTCCCTGCCCCACATGTTTTTGCTTTTGGTAGTTATACACAAAACGGTACTCATCCAGACTGCGGATTGGTACCTTGATGATTTGTTGTCCATCGGACATAATGATGTTTTCTTCAGTAATCAAATCAGGCAGATTCTGCTTGATGACATCTTTAACCTTTTGCTGATGGCGTTGCTGGTCCTGGTACCCTTTGCGGTGAAGCGACCAATCTTCCCGGGATACGACGAACGAGTAAGGCTGGTGTGAATTTGACATGTAGGCACCCCCCATTGATTACGCGGCACAGTTTGGCCTGTCGGTAATTAAGTATATTCACGGGCGGGGACGATATGTGATGCGTGAGTAGATAAAATGATACAATTACGCGAGTTTGCCTTCCGGGATCAACTAAAATTGTACAGATCGTCCGGAACTTTTTTACAGAAACGATGAACAAGTGTGACGAACTTCCTTTACAATAGGGACAAGGTGTTTACTTGGCATCCCGTTGAGGGATGTGTGCAAAGGAAGGATACCATTTGGATAAACGGGCAGTTAAGGCATGGATTATGTATGATTGGGCCAACTCGGCCTATGCGACGACGGTACTTGCAGCCGTTCTTCCCGTCTTCTACGCTTCCGTGGCTGCAGCTACACTGGATACAGATACTGCAGCATCATATCTGGCGTACACCCATTCCATCGGCATGTTATGTGTAGCGCTATTAACCCCTTTGCTGGGGACATTAGCGGATTTATCGGGACGCAAAGGTGATTTTCTGCGAGTATTCTCCATCATTGGTATCGTTGCAACACTCGGATTCAGCTTCATTGGGGAGGGAGACTGGCTGTTCGCTTCTGCACTGCTGGTCATTTCGACAATCGGTTTTGCGGGTGGTAACACGTTCTATGATGCGATGCTGCCTGATCTGGTATCAGCGGACCGAAGAGATATGGTCTCCTCCAAAGGCTATGCTTATGGTTATATTGGTGGAGGATTGTTGCTTGCGATCAATATGCTCATGATTCAGCAGCCTGGGTGGTTTGGGATGGCGAGCACACTTGCGGGAACAAGACTTGCTTTTATCTCCGTAGCGTTGTGGTGGTTGGTATTTTCCATTCCGTTATTCCGCCATGCACCACGCCGTCCTGCAGCACCGGACATGCCCAAGTCATGGAAAGCATATGCCGGTGTGGGCGTGCGCAGACTTGGCCAAACTTTTCGCCAGATCCGGCGTTTTCCGCAGCTGATGCGCATGCTGGTTGCTTTCTGGTTTTTCAATGATGGCATTAACACGATTATCCTGATGGCAACGATTTATGGAACAAGCATTGGGATCGGGACAGCAGATCTGATGCTTGCTTTGTTACTGACCCAGTTTATCGGATTTCCTTGTACATTGCTGCTGGGGGCATGGGCACAGCGTTGGGGCGCGAAGCAGGTGTTGATGGTAAGCTTGTCCATTTACATATGCATCGTTATCTTAGGATATTTCATGACATCATCCATCCATTTTTATCTGCTCGCTGGGCTGGTTGGCGTAGTGCAGGGCGTAAGTCAATCGACAGCGCGTTCTTTGTTTAGCAATTTGATGCCTGCTGGCAGAACTGGAGAGTATTTTGGATTTGTGAATATTACAGGCAAATTTTCTTCCATTTTTGGGCCGTTTGTATTTGGTTGGGTAGGCCAATTAACAGGGTCAACCCGTTGGGGAATTCTGTCTCTAATTTTCTTTTTCGCTGTGGGGATTGCAGTGCTAGTGACTGTGAAAGTGCAGCAGGGGATGTCGGATGCGATTCAGGCGGATCAGGAAGAAGGGCAGGGATGGATGCATCATCCCATTTCGGGGAAAAGCTCAGAGGCAAGATCGACTGGATGAGTGGTTATTAACGTTTTATAGAATGTTCATCATTAATAATAGTAGCTCCGTGGGCCTGTTTATTCGTAAACTGCTTTGGAGCTTTTTCATGTTTATGCAACAGTTATAGATGTTGAGGGTCATAGAATAAGTATAAGTGCTTAAACGACAGAGAACAGAATAGAGTGGATAGAAAGATATTATGAAAAGGTGAAAATAAAAGATTGACATGATACATTTTGTATCATAGAGTAAAAGTATGAATACATATCGTATCTAAAAATTGTCGAAAGTACATCATCCATATTACCTATTCCCAAGTAGGATTATTAGCGGATTTTGATATAAAGAGCTATACCAACTGCATGCTTATTTTAATTTTACAGAGGAGAGGCTGCCATTGGTAGATGTTCATGGTAACGGACTTGTCTTACTACTATGTGTACCTCGCAGTGGAAGTTCGCTATCCACCGTGATGCTGCAAAATCACAGCCGTGTATTTGCCACACAGGAGATGTGGTTTCTGATGAATCTTGTAGATTTGCAGAAGGCTGATTCCCGCCCCTATGGTGGAAGTGCAATTATCCGTCAGTTTTACAGCGCTATGGTATCAGACGAAGGTTTTGAGAAGGCGTGCAGAAGCTTTGCTCTTGAAATCTATAACGGATTTCTGGAGGGGAGTGGAGCAGACTTCATCGTAGATAAATCTCCTCGTTACTATTATATGCTAGAATGGCTTGATCGCCTGTTTCCACAGTCCAAGCGCATTCATCTCCAGCGTAACCCCCTTGCCATAGCTGCTTCCTACAAAAAGGTAAACCGCCATACAGGAGAAGGATTCGAACTGATTGGCAGCTTGCAGAGTCCGAACCTTAATATGAAAGCAGTTGATCTCACACTGGGTATGCTCCGTTTGAACGATTATTTTGCGGACAAACACACGAATGCCTATGAAGTTCAGTACGAACAACTTGTCTCCAACCCTGGGGACGAAATGGAAAAGCTATGCGGTTTTCTTGGCATCGGATATGAAGAGGGAATTGAGCAATATGGACGCTTTGTGGACAGTACAAAGTCCAATATGTTCTATAGTATGGGTGTCGGTGATCCATTTCTGTCCTCGCATCAGGAAGCTCATCAAGATTCTGTTAACAACTGGAAAAAAATACTCGATCCACAGGAAGTTGAATTCTATTGCCGAGTGATAGGCGCAGATCTGTTCCATCGGATGGGCTACAGTGAACAGCTCGAAGAAGCCGAGCGATGGACGGGTGTACGTTACGAAGCTGGCCCGGATGAGGAAGTCATATCCAAGTTAACGCGTCAATTCTCCGAAGCAACGGGCAGCAGCTGGCAGCAAGGTTACCGGATGCAGCCGGTAGACCTAGTGAGCAATACTCCAGATGAAAACAGGGATAATCAGGCAGCGAATGAACCCGATGCAATTGACCCGACACTGGCCGCATTGGCAACGATCAGGCAGTTGGAAGCCGCATTACGTGCAGCCGATAATCGGCTGGAGCGAGGGTACAGTGAGCGGGAACGATTGAAGGTACAGCTTGCCTCTGCTCACAGTAAGATTCAGCGTATCAAATCCTTGATTCCGTTTGGTAACCAGATAAGCGCCTGGGCTTCACAGCGCAAGATACTCCGGGGAGGAAAGTCATGAGCGCTATAGCAGGAATTGTTCACACCGATGGTCAGCAAGCGTTGTGGGAGGACAGTTGGCGCCTATATGCCAGTCTAGGCCACGTTCCGGCGGATACAACGGGGGTCTGGAAAGGAAATGAAGCTTTTCTGAGCTGCCACGCCCAGTGGATTACGCCGGAGTCGGTCAGCGAGCAATTGCCTTTATATGATGAAGTGAGCGGTCTGACTATCACGTCGGATGCCATTTTGGATAATCGGGAGCAATTGGCAGACCAAATGTCCATATCAAGAGCGGAGTTAGCAGGATTGTCGGATAGTGAACTGATCCTGCGAGCCTATCTGCGGTGGGATGAACATATGGCAGAGAAACTGCTTGGCGATTTCGCCTTCGCAATCTGGGATGATCGCAAGCGCAGACTCTTCGCTGCCAGAGATATTACGGGCATGAGATCCTTTTATTTTCGGCATGATGGTGAGCGGTTTGCCTTCTGTACTTTAATGAATCCGTTGCTGCAATTGGAAGGTGTACATAAAGAACTGGATGAGATCTGGTTGTCCGAATTTCTTGCCATTCCCGACATGCATGACTCAGCAGATATCCATTCTACCGTCTATCGCGGAGTGAGCCAGCTGCCCCCTGCCCATACGCTTAGCTTCAGGGATGGAAGGCTGGAACAGAAACAATATCATCGCTGGGACGAAGTGGAGCCTTTACGGCTCAAGTCCGATGGGGAATATGTAGAAGCATTCCGCGAGGTATTTGGTCAAGCTGTTGGATCGCGTTTGCGAACGCATCGACAGGTGGCTGCTGCTTTAAGCGGAGGGCTGGATTCCGGAGCTGTGGTTGGATTTGCCTCAGGAACACTGCGGAGACAGGGAAAAACGTTAAATGCGTATAGCTATGTTCCGGTGCCTGACTTCACGGATTATACATCGAAAACACTGTTAGCAGATGAACGACCGTTTATCCAGTCTACGGTTAATCATGTGGGTAATATCACAGAGAATTATCTTGATTTTGAGGGGAGAAGCCCACTTAGTGAGGTAGACACCTGGCTTGATATTATGGAAATGCCTTATAAATACTTTGAGAACTCCTTCTGGATTCGTGGTTTTTATGAAAAAGCGAGCCAGCAGGATGCAGGCATTCTACTGACTGGAGCGCGGGGCAACTTCACGGTCTCCTGGGGCCCAGCACTAGATTATTACGCCAGTTTGCTAAAAAGCGGACGTTGGTTCCGGTGGCTCCGGGAAATGCAGCAGTACAGTGAACGAACCGGAATGAAGTTCTCACGAATTGCCAAAATTACGGGCCGTAAAGCGTATCCGGAATTGTTTAAATCCATGTCAAAGGGAGCTGCCCAAGCCGCATCGGTGCAATTAATCCATCCGGAGTTTGCTAGAAGAACAGGCGTATTGGATCGGCTCAAATCAATTATCGTTCTGCAAGGTGGTGCGCAGGCAGATGCGCTCAAAGTACGGGCAGAGAAATTCAACAACCTGGCCATTGCGAACAAAAATGGTGCTGTCGCCACCAAATGCTCCCTTCGTTATCGGGCGTGGGAGCGTGATCCTACGAGTGACGCCAGAGTGATTCGTTTCTGTCTGTCTGTACCGATTGAACAATATGTTAATCAAGGAACGGACCGTGCTTTGATTCGGAGGGCTACATCGCCTGAGCTGCCTGACAAAGTGAGGTTAAACCAGCGAGTGCGCGGTGTTCAGCCCGCGGATTGGTTGCACCGCATGATTCCCAATTGGGGTGATTTTACTGCCGAATTGCGTGCGTTATGTTCTGACAGCCGGGTCGCTGGCATATTGAACACAGAGCGAATCAAGTCCGCACTTGCGAATTTTCCAAACCCTCGGCCGGAGCTCGCTTCCCACCCCGACTTGCGGTTGATGATGCATAGCCTGATCGTGTATCGATTCATCCGAAAGTTCTGATGTAGCTAGTGGGCGTAGCGATATGAACCGGGTTACAGGTTCATTAATCAGTTGACTCACGAGAGGAGGTGAACACGATGCAAATGGAAAAAAAGGAATGGCAAGCACCAGCACTGGAAGTATTGGAAGTGAACCAAACGATGGCAGGAGTAGGTTACAGACAGATCGACTGGGTTACTGTCCACGATGCTGATCTCTACGATCCAACTTCCTAAGTTGTTTAGTTTTAACATGTGCCATCATACTTAGAAGGGCGGAAAGGGCAATATTCCAACTTTTCGCCTCCGCCCTTATATTGAGCATTACGAATATAAGGGCTTTTTTTACTTACATGCAGAATTGCGAAGGAGGAGTCATTCATTGTTGCCTGTGCAGTATAAAGCGTATGGCTTGTCTTGGTTGAGCCAATTCCCAATGCCTGAACTCCAAATCGTACAGAACGATACAGATTCTCTAGCTGCCTATACGGACGTACACATTGAAATAGCTGATTTGGCGGCACAGTGGGAAGCGTGGGATGTGGGGAGTGATAACTTTGTATCCCGGAATGGCAGTCTTTTTTTTCGGATCGAAGATACAGGTCTGTTTCTCATGGAACAAGGACGCCGTATCGTGGTATCCCCTCAAGTGGGAGCAGATGACAAAAAGGTTAGATTATTTGTGCTGGGCACATGTATGGCCGTCATTATGATGCAGCGCGGCATTCTTCCGCTCCACGGAAGTGCGGTGGTCATTGATGGTTGGGCTTATGCATTTGTTGGACACTCGGGTGCAGGCAAATCCACTTTATCAGCTGCACTTGCCTCACGCGGCTTTCCACTCTTAACGGATGATGTCGTGGCACTGACATGGGATGCAGGAGGAAGAGCAATCGTATCACCGGGTTATCCGCAGCAAAAGTTATGGCAGCCTAGTCTAGACGGATTCGGCATGAAGGAACAGGATTACGCAACGGTTCATGCGGAGATTACGAAATACGCGATACCGGTTCAGCACTATTTTCATGATAGACCTGTTCCGCTTGCGGCTGTGTTTGAACTTGATCCGAAACCGGAAGAGATGCTGAAACCCGTACAGCTGAAGGAAGTTGCCGGATTGGAACGCCTTCACATGCTGTGCTCTCATACATTTCGTAGTGGACTTGTTTCCAGGCAGGGTCTGGCACAATGGCTGTTCGAGACGGTTTCACGGCTGTCCGCCGGTATTGAAGTTTTTAGAATCACGAGGTCAGGCTCTGATTTTACGGCATTTGAGATGGCTGACCGAATTACAGAATATGCGCGCAAAGGAGTGTATACGGGACAATGACAGCAACGAAGCCAATGAATGGGGAAGACCGTGTGTTGCGTAAGGAAGGCAATCTTGTCAGTGACATGGGCGGGGAAAAAGTCATGATGAGCATCCATAACGGAAAGTACTATAATCTGGGCAGCACGGGTGGACGAATCTGGGATCTAATCAGCCAAGAACGAACATTGACTGAATTGGTTGAAGTGTTAGCTTCAGAATATGAGATTGAACCAGACCTATGCCGTGAGCAGGTTGTACAATTTCTAGAGCATTTGACGCATGAAGGATTAATTGACGTTACCCGCGGAGAGTAGACCATGTTGCGAAAAATAAAAGCATATCGTTCATTGCCGCGTGAAATTCGTGGATTGGTATGGGAAGCTTATGTCCACCTTGGATGGGCACGAATACTAAAGGCGATGCCTTTTGCCAAGATTGCTCCTGGTCTCGGTACACCCATGTACGAAACGCCGATGACGGGACTCAATCGAAGTGATGTGACGACAATACGAAATATTTCTAAAGCTATACTCATTGCTAGCAGGCATACATTATGGGAGAGTCGTTGCCTTGTCATGGCAATCGCAGCGATGAAGATGCTGGAACGCCGTAAAATGGAGAGTACTCTATATATGGGTACTGCACGGAATAAACAAGGCCAAATGATGGCTCATGCATGGCTGCGAAGTGGGAAATTGATTGTGACTGGAGCAGATACAATGGACCAATATACGGTTGTCGGCGTGTTTGGCAAACGGTGTCCTGAGAAGGGAGCTGGGGAGATTGTCTACGATACATGAGTGGGAACAATATACAGCGGATTTTCCGCAGGAGCTTAAGCTGATTTTGAGTATGATTAAAGGCGATCTAACAGCAATAACCCCTGAGGACGCCCAAATACGGATGAAGGACATGGACTGGCAGCTCTTTTTGCAGCTTGCCCATCATCATCGACTGTACTCTGTACTCTATCTGAACATAAAAGAGTTGGATTCAGCGCTTATTCCCGCTTTTGTAGTGGAAAACCTGAAGCAGCAATATACAGTCAATACGTTCCGCATGTTACATCTGACAGCCGAAATGGAGCAGGTGTGTGGTGCTTTTCGTGAACGAGGCATTCGGAATATTACGCTCAAAGGGCCCGCGCTGGCACATGATTTATACGGAGATATTTCATTGCGGACCTCTAAAGATCTGGACATTCTCATTCCCTTTGATGATGTGGAGTCTGCGGAAGAGATCCTTGGATCGCTTGGTTACGAATCAAAGGAAGGCAAGAGAACACCAACTGTTGCCAGCTGGAAATGGCGGGAACATCATATCTGTTACAAACACCCGGTCAAAAGAACCCAAGTCGAGATCCATTGGCGGCTTAACCCGGATTCCGGAAGAGAAACCGATTTTGAATTATTGTGGAAACGCAGCCGATTCAGCACCTATACCCAGACGCCTGTCCGTATGCTGGAAAGGGAGGATCTGTGGGCATATTTGGTGACGCACGGCGCAAGACACGGGTGGTTCAGAATGCGCTGGTTACTGGATATCGACCAGATGATTCGCAATATGCCACTGGATGTCAAAAAAGTGGAGCGACGCCTGAAAGCAGAAGGAAGATTATCTATCGGTTCACAAGCTCTTCATCTGGCTTCGGTATTAATGGACACCCCTTTGGATGCCAATTATCTTGCTTTGTTGTCTGCTCACGAACGTGCGGGAGAGAAATTAGCCAGACGCGGCGTAGTGTTCATGAATGAGATGATTGAGAGCCCGGCAGATGTAAAGAGTTATCGTTCCTATCTGTTCGCACTGCGAAGCACAAGGCAGAAGCTGTTTTTCTTTATCGAACGTTTGTATCCGAGTACCTGGGATGTAGACCAACTACCACTTCCGCGTTCACTGCATTTTTTGTATTTTCCGTTACGTCCGTTTCTCTGGTTCTGGCGGCGAATCAAAAGGAACACGATGACGGAGAGGGGATAACGTATGATTTCGGAATTACAATTCTTTATGCGGAAACTGCATCGTGTAACGGGCCCAGTGTTATATTGGAACCTGCTGGGCATGATCTGCATCAGTCTGATGGAAGGAATAGGCATTTATATGCTCGTTCCGATGTTAAGTCTTATTGGTATTTTTGAAATGGGTTCAACAGGTCTGCACTTACCCTGGATATCTGAATTTTTAAATCGTTTTCCGGAAAATGGCCGGTTGCTGCTTGTATTGTTGACCTTTGTTCTCATTGTCTCTGGACAGGCGTGGCTACAACGTCTTCAGACGATTCGCAACACTCGAATTCAGCAGCAATTTGTTCGAACGCTGCGCATGGAAACCTATCGTGCCATCATTATGGCGCAGTGGTCTTTTTTTCTCCAAAAACGAAAATCCGATTTTAATCATATATTAACGACCGAACTCGCCCGTGTCAGTCAGGGAACGAATATTATGCTGCAAATGGCTGCTTCCTTGATCTTCACCGGCATTCAAATCGTCCTGGCCTTCTGGTTGTCTGCCAAGTTAACTACCCTTGTCTTGGTCTGCGGATTGGTACTGTTTATTGTATTGAGAAAATTCGTGAAACGAGCAAAACAGATTGGGGATCAGACGTCGGAATATTCCCAGAGCTATTATAACGGCATTACAGAGCACTTTAACGGAATCAAGGACATTAAAAGCAATATGCTTGAAAAATCACATATTAGCTGGTTTGAACGTATGTGTGGGCGGATTGAACGTAATGTGATTCAGTTCAGCCAGTTGAACAGTGGCACACAATTGATTCATCGAATATCGGCGGCTGTCATTATTGCTGCTTTTATCTATTTATCCCTGCATGTGCTCGCTGTGCCTCCGGCAAGTTTGTTGCTCATCATTCTGATCTTTTCACGGTTGTGGCCACGATTTACATCCATTCAATCCAATCTGGAGTATATGAGTTCGATGCTGCCCGCATTTCAGATTGTCAGAGAGTTACAGACTGAGACCGAGAAAAGCCGTGAGATTAGCGAAAAAACGGGTAATGCTAGTGAACCATATGATGAGGAGTCAACGATTCCCGGTCCTCGTTCGGTTAGAATGAAGGCCCAGGCCAAGCTGAATGAGCAGCAGAAAGATGGCAATATGCTACCTATTGAACCTCTGGTACTTAAGGAGTCCATCGAGTGTCAGCAAGTGAATTATCGCTACGAAGGCAGCGATACCTACTCGTTATTCGAAGCGTATGCATCCATCCCTGCGAGAGGTATGACAGCCATTGTAGGCAAGTCTGGAGCCGGGAAGAGCACGATGATTGATTTGATTATGGGACTCATACGTCCGGAGAGTGGTCAGATTTTGGTGGATGGGGTGCCGTTAACCGAGAATCGATTGTTAGCCTGGAGAAGTTCAATCGGTTATGTCTCTCAGGACCCTTTTCTGTTCCATACGAGTATTCGTGAAAATTTGCGTCTGGTAGATCCAAATGCCAGTGAGGAACAGATGTGGCAAGCACTACAGTTTTCTTCGTCTGCAGCGTTTGTCCGCAAACTTCCCCAAGGACTGGATACCATTATCGGTGATCGGGGCATCCGCCTGTCCGGCGGTGAACGTCAGCGTTTGGTGCTTGCCCGCGCCATGCTTCGGAACCCTTCTGTACTGGTATTGGATGAGGCGACGAGTGCGCTGGATAGTGAGAATGAACAGCACATTCATGAGGCTCTCGAGCGCCTGAAAGGGCATGTGACGGTTATTGTTATCGCCCACCGACTATCCACTATTCGAACAGCAGATCGAGTGATTGTATTGGATGAGGGCCGGGTTATCCAACAAGGGGGTTATCAGCAATTGTCTACTGATCCGGTAGGCACGTTCAGCAAACTGTTAAACATGCAGGCAGGTGTCGTGGGGCAATGAGTCTCTCGGTAAATCCGGAAATGAATAAAGTAAAAAGGCGCGCCATTAAAGGCAGCGCCTTTGAAGTATGTGTAGTTGGAAAGTAATTCAATCAGATTGCCATTTGCATTTAGTGAACGATGGCATTACTAACAGGTTGCGGCAGCTGAAAAGCACCAACACGTTCCAGATGCTGCACAATTTCATGCACGGCCTCTTCGATGGACAGCTCTTCGGTATCAATGATGAGTGTAGGATCTTCTGGAATATCATAAGGGGCCGAAATCCCTGTGAAATGTGGAATGGCACCGCTGCGGGCCTTTTTGTAAAGTCCCTTCGGATCACGTCGTTCGCACTCTTCGATCGAACAACGAACATAAATTTCAATGAAATCATCCGCTTCAAAGAGCTGTTTAACCATATTCCGGTCTTGTGCATCTGGCGAGATAAAGGCGGAAAGAACAAATAACCCGGCATCTACCATCAGCTTGGATACTTCACCAATTCGGCGCAGATTTTCTTGCCGATCCTCGGCTGTGAACCCAAGATCCCGATTCAGTCCATGACGTACGTTATCCCCATCAAGTACGTAACAATGAACCCCTTTTTCATAAAGGTACTGCTCCAGAGCAAATGCAAGCGAGGATTTTCCTGCGCCGGATAGGCCGGTGAACCATAAGGCACGACTGCGATGACCGTTATGTTTTTCCCTGTCCTGCCTGTTTAAGCTGGATTGCTGCCAAGTAATGTTACGCTCTTCCTTTGACATGGATATCCGCCTCTTCCTACTTATGATATGTATAATATTTTAACATATTTACAAGATTATAGCACCTTCTGAATTTGGCGGAATTTAGCGTGAATCAACGACAATTCGGGTATAGATGTAGTACATACATAGCAGGAGGAAGACCAACATGAACAATAACATACACAACATACAGGTATATTTTCAGTGCGCGGATTGCGATCAGGATATTCGGGCAATCTTTGCTCATGAGCAGGTGAGTGCGGTTCGCTGTTCAGAGTGTGGTAGAGCATACACATTGATGAAGCCTACCATTGGTGACGAGATTTTACTTGATTGGGAGCAGGAGGCTCTATATCATAAATTGCGCGCAGATCGCTCTGAGCATGATAATCATAATATGTCTGCCCTGATTATTAAAGTAATTGAGCTGCTAACCTGGCGGGATAGTGGTGATGGTCAGACACGTGCAATAGAGATGGTTAGAGAATGGTTGGCTTCCAGTGGAAAACCTCAGACCTTACTTGAATTGTTTCATCATCCCGAGCGAGACAATAAACGGTTTTAAACGGAGAAATGAGAACTGGGCTCCATGGTGTGTAAGTATGTGAAGCGATCTGTAATTGAAATTTACATACATTAGCTGTTCCTGTGGCATATTACCTGAAGGTGTTCGTGATAGGAAACGACAAACCGAATTTTTCAGGAACAGGAGCGGATAGCAATGAAGCGAATGGTTCTTTACATGCTGCTGGCTGTATTGACGTTCGGTACATTACCGGCACATACTGAAGCATCGCCAATAAATGGAGCTTATCATTTTGGCTTCAAAAAGAGCCAAAACGGCCAGTTGCCTTCCATTGATCAGGAAGGATTTAAGGAGATATTGCAGCATAATGATGCCATTTTCCTGGGGGATACAAAACAGAAAGAGCTGTATCTTACGTTTGATAACGGTTATGAAAATGGGTTTACGCCAGCTATATTGGACGTTCTGCGCGACAAGAAAGTGCCAGCTGCTTTTTTTGTTACGGGACATTATCTGAAAGACCAGCCCGAATTGGTGAAGCGAATGTCGGCTGAAGGCCATATTGTGGGTAACCACTCCTGGAGCCATCCCGATATGACCCGAGTTTCCAATGAAAAAATAAGAACAGAGCTTGATCAGGTACGTTCTGAGATCAATCGGTTAACTGGACAGCAAGCGACCTTTTTGCGGCCACCACGTGGCATTTTTAACAACCGGACGCTTGCAGAGAGCCACGCCCAAGGTTACGTTAATGTGTTTTGGTCCGTTGCCTATAAAGATTGGGATACCAAAGTGCAACGTGGGACAGAGTATGCACGTCAGCAAGTCTTGAAACAGCTTCATCCGGGAGCAGTCATTCTGCTTCACTCTGTGTCGAAGGATAACACAGAGGCGCTAGCCTCCATCATTGATGAGGCACGTAAGCAAGGATATGCGTTCAAAAGTTTGAATGACCTGAAAACAAAAAGTTATTAATGTTACATGTTTACAATAGAAAAAGGGCATCCTGAGCTACGATAGCTTGGGATGCCCTTTCTGGCTTGGTCTTTAATGGTTTCAGCAGACATGATTCTAATCATTAAGGAAACATGCTGTGTGATGAGAGGCCTTTTATAAAACCGTGTTGTAAATGATACCGATCGTTTTGGGACCACAATGACTACATATAACGCAACCAGCCGTAGTTAATTCCACTCGTGCTCCAGTCTGCTCCTGCAGAGACTTTTGCAAATCAAGCGCATCTTCCTCGGCCATGGTATGCACGACGATAACGAGATCGCGATCGATCTGTTCCTTATGGTTAAGTGTGTTTTGCAGCATTTGTTCCAGCGCCTTTTCCCGTTTGCCACGGACTTTGTAGGCAGGAGACATCTTGCCATCGGCTACCCGAATGACGGGGCGAATTTTCAGCAGACTGCCAATCAGGTTTTGCATGCCCGAGCAGCGTCCACCTTTATACAGATACTCCAACGTATCGATGACAAACTCAGTTCGCACATTTGGCTTGATGGCTTCAACGAGATGTGTAATCTCCGTCAGGCTTTGCCCTTTTTCTGCTGCATGAACTGCCTTCATCACCAGCAGGGCAATCCCGGAAGAAAGATTCAGAGAATCCACGACAGAGATGCGACCTTCCGGGAACTCGGAACTGGCCAATCTCGCATTTTGGTAAGTTGACGAAAGTTCAGAGGACAAGCTGATATATAAGATATCATACCCTTGTTCTATGTAAGGTTGAAATGCCGTCATGAAATCAGCAGGTGAAGGTGCTGCTGTTTTGGGCAGACGCCCATCCCTGCTTACACGTTCATAGAGCTGCTCCGGCTTAATTTCAGCACCGTCCTTCAGTGATTCCTCACCGAACACGACATATAAAGGGATGATACCGATATCGTGCTGCTGGATCCATGCTGGGGCCAGATCACTTGTGCTGTCCGTGAAAATTTTGATTCGTGACATGTCAATCTCCTTTGGATACGAAAATTTGGCAATAGAATGGATCAAATGGATTATGTTGAGATGAATCAGTGTTATTTCATTATCATTTTTGAAGAATGAATGTAAAGCGGATATACGCTTCTACATCATATAGATACCTGCAATAATAAGCCCTGCAAACGCCAGGATCATGGCTCCACTGAGAATGGTTCCAATAATAGCAAAGACTTTTTTTCGATTTTTGAGAATAAGCCCAATCACGCCGAGAATGATTCCGGCCAGATTAAGAATCAGACAAACTAGAATAGCCAGAGAAGCCAGAACAACTGCTGGATGTAATGCAATCTCCTCCACTTGGATCGGTGTGGTTACAACGCCAATTGAACTGTTTATAGCCATTGTGGCAATAAAAAAAGTCAGCATGTAACCAATGATTGAGACCAATCCAATCACAAAACTTGCAATACCAGGCCCGGAATGTTTCAATCGACCCATGGATGGATCTTCCAGGGAGGAAGGGGAAGGTGTAAACAGGTTGTCATGATTGGGATCTGAATAATCCGTGCCGGAACCGGATTGATAAGGATTATTGTTATTCTGTTTATTGTGATTATCCATAAATGGTATATCCCTCCCTTAATCGTGGCATGAGTGTAATTAACCTAATCCGGGTATTATGATTCTCATCAAGAGAATGAAGGCATTCCTTTTTACTTTTCCATAAAAATCGATAAAAATCAAGGTTTAACGCCAGTTTTCGTCGATTTTGAGGCAAAAGCGCAACAAAGTATATATAACCAGACATATAAATGCCTTCCGCATCGGAGCTGGCTGGTAAACACTGCAAGGATTCGCTAAAATAATAGTTGAGAGATGAATTAAGGGAGAGAAGTTAAATGCAACGGAAATGGATGATGCTTGGTGCTGTACTGACAATGCTTTCGGTAGCTATTGGTGCGTTTGGTGCACATATGCTCAAGGAAAAAATTGGTGCAGACGCCATAGCCGTGTATGAAACCGGAGTGCAGTACCACATGATACATGCAATCGCACTTCTGATTATTGGTCTTACAGCGGGCCAGCTTGGTCCGTCCACCAAGCTCAAGTGGGCAGCACGCCTGCTGTTTATCGGAATTATCATATTCTCGGGCAGTCTGTATGTACTGAGTATTTCCGGTATTAAAATATTGGGAGCCATCACGCCAATCGGCGGGGTAGCCTTTATTGTCGGATGGTTGTTATTAGCAATAGACGTATGGCAGCGGGGAAAAGATCGCTCATGATGATTTATTTACAATAGCTGGAAGTAGTTATGGAGAAATTATGATGTAGCAGTTCATTGTTACATGAATGATTATCTAAAAAAGCAACTTGCCTGGGAAATGTTATGGAATTTCCCCGTAAGTTGCTTTTTGTTTGAATGCTCATTGAGTTAAAGAAACTCATCAATTTCATTGGTCCGGAACGTATACACTTGTTTTTCATCCACATGGTAGACGCTTACAATGCTGGTATCCCGATCAAAATTCAAGATTCGGCATGGTATGCTTTGATGCCGGCCGTTCTTGTTGTTCACAACGATCCGAGTAAGACGGTTTTCTTTGATAAGGGTATCAATCCATACATCGAATGAATTTCCGTTGGTAGTGTTGGATGCTTCGGTTGAAGGAGCTTTCTGGGAAGCAGGTGTTTCGATTTCACTTTGTGGTTTGACTGGAACGGTTGAAGCCGTCGCTTGATTTGGTGAAGTGTTCTTCTGTCTTGCATTGGATTGTGATTTTTTTCTTTCTTTATGAAGAAAGGCGAATGAGTCCTTTTTGGACTGCAGAGTCACTTCAATAATTTTGCCAAGCTCTATGCCGGATTGAATCCGGAAGTCTGCAATTTGTTCCTCTTTGTTTATAAACTCCAACAGGGACTGCAGTGCCAATGCATTCGAGCGGCTCTTAATAAGAATATCGACATTGAATAAAAAGCCGATTTCTTCTTCGTTGGATAAGGTTTCTTTCATTGATCCCAGCCCCGTTAAAAGATATGTCAGCAAAAACATGCTTCAATACACTATATCATTAAAAAGGCAATAATCATAGTACTGGAGACATAGAAAATGAGCAGCTTATGTACGATTAAGATCCCCTATCATCGCCCTTATCTCAATGGAATGAATCCAAAACTCTTCTTTTTTCGTCCCATGATCATCCTGTATTCCGGCTTCATTAATCCTGGTTGTATATATAATTTAGTTAATCATTGCTAGGATGCAACAGGAGGTATCATGTATGGGACGTTCATATCAGGATCGCTTGAGGTATGTGTATAAAATTACATCTTCCAGAATTCGAAAATTGGAATACGATCTTCAGCTTACTTATCATGAAGCTACAGTTAATGGAGAACTGGCGTCTATTGGAAACAACCAGGTACTACGTTTCATCGATACGATTCGAAAACATAAACATAGAGATGTCGACATCGCCAAAATTGAGGGAGAGATCCTTCAATTAAAAGCTTTGAAGACGAATGTGCAAAATAAAAGGACGGTTAAAAGATTACATGAAGAATTAAATCAACTGAAATTCGTTAGCGATTACCTGCTGATTGTCATTGAAAACAATAAAGATTATGACCGACTAAATTCCTCCAAAGGATTCAAAGTTAATGGTAAGAAATATAAACGCTTACTGGCAACGACAGGAGGCGCTAAAAGTTCAACGGTCATTTATGTAAGTGAGGATATTCATCCGCTATTGGAGAACAGATTGAATAACGGTAGAAATCCGAATATGGAGATGATCCCGACTAAACTGGAGGCATACAAGGCATTGGCTTGTAGTACAAGCATACCCGTGTCACATCCTGAACGTTTGCTGGTAGTACATGATTGTATAACTGAATTTGAAGCCAATATCATTCAAATTGATGACACTGAATCGGAATATCCTCAAATTGAAAGCAAAAGAAATGCACCTATTCGAATGAATATGAGTGATGGGTTTGGTCTCATTTCTCCTGAATTAAGTGAACGATGGGCTAAAGAACTGGGGCATGGATATATTCCAAGTGGTTTTTGTATCCGCAATAGCTTTTGTAAAGGTATGGTATTCACGTTTGATTTCCATGAGTTTGCAGATAAAGTTTCGCATAAATATATGGTTGATGATGCATGGGGTAATTCCGTAGATATCCGTGAGGTGGATTTGATTATAACGACGTCCATGCTCAAACTTTGGAGATCATACAACAGCGTTGATGATTATCTACTATGCTGTGGTTATTATGGTTACACATTCAGCGTTACGAAAATCACACCCGAGCAGTTGGAGGATGAGCGTCATCTGAATTACCAATTTATTCAATCTCTTAAACTGAATGATGCTCAGATTAGTGAACTCATACGCCCTACGGTAGACTCCATTAAAGATGTACTTGGCGAGGATTATCGCAAAGCATTGTTATTTCTCAAGGGCGTTCATATAAACGAACAGCATTTCAGAAACAGTCCAAACGATTATATCAAAGGGTTAATGATTGATCAGCGACTCATCAATGATCCTTTTGTAAGAAATAAAATATACAAACAGATTCGGAAGCGTATGAACAAAGCTAAAATAGGCGTTCTGAGAGTTAGAGGAAATTTCAGCATCATATCCGGTGATCCGTTTACGTTATGCCAAAGTATATTTGGGATGGCACTAACAGGATTGGTAAAGTCCGGTGAGTTTTATTCAAGATACTGGATTAAGCGTGATGTTAACCGTGTGGCTTGTTTCAGAGCTCCGATGACATGTCATAACAATATCAAGGTGCTTCGTTTCGGTGATACCGACGAAATGCGACACTGGTACCGATACATGAATACCGTCACCATATTAAATTCATGGGATACAACAACTCATTCCTTGAATGGTGCAGATATGGATAGTGATCAGGTTCTGACTACAGATAATAAAGTCGTTCTAGATGCAATTCAGGAACTGGATGCAATTGTGTGTGTTCAGAAGACAGCTGCTCCCAAAATTCCGGATGAGGACGATTTGATTCAGGCCAATAAAGACAGTTTTGGAGACTTGATCGGTTTTACCACTAATAAGATTACTTCAATGTTTGATGTGCTAGCCAATTATAAAGAGGACAGTGCTGAATATCAGGAACTGATGTATCGGATTCAATGCGGTCAGCATTATCAACAAAATGCCATTGATCAGGCAAAAGGGATCGAGTGTAAAAGAATGCCTAAACATTGGTATGATATTCGGGTTGCTGCAAAGAACGAATTGGATCTGAACATCGTAGCCCATAAAAAACCGTACTTTTTCATATACAACGATCCGGAACAGAAACGGGATTATACAACGTACATGGAAAAGACCAGTCAGAAGTGCTTGCAACGGTTTGGTATGACTATGGATGAATTGCGCTCAAAGAATGAATTATCTATGGATGAAGCACAGTTTCTTACTCAATTTGAACAGAGATTGCCTGTGTCGATGGCCCCCTCTGTAATGAACCGGCTGTGTCACCAGGTTGAGAAGGTGTTTGAGGGATTAAAGTGGAAACAGGCAAATACAGCCTTTGACCCTAACATTCTGATGAGCCCCAAGAAGTATTCGCAAGCCAGATACAAAGAAATTAAACAATTATATCAGGTTCATAATGAAGAATTACGTAGCTATATGACGAACATACGTAAGAGTAAAGTGAAAAAAGATGAACGATCAGCCCAATGGCAATTGTTTGTTTCACGCTTTAAAGAGCAGGCACTGGGCATTTGCAATAACGAGGAAGATTTGTGCAATATGATTGTATCGCTATGTTATAAGAATGTTGAGAAATCAAAGCAATTTGTCTGGGACGTTTCTGGGGATCAGATTATCCGCAATTTATTGAATGCTAACGATCATATGGTTGGTTATCCAGTCAGTGACCCGCAGGGAGATATTGAATTTGGTGGGAAAACGTTCAAAATGACTACATTGAAGCTGGAGGATCTTTACAGTGAAAATCATTCTGAATGAGCGACGCCATGCCGAGCGCGCACTACAGTATGGAGAAATGGATAGAAAACCTGCGAAGACATTAGGATGTTTGGCCAAATATGGGCTTGAGCAAGGCAAAAGTGCTGACAGTACCTACGACTTATTAAATAACTTCATGACCGAGTATTATCCACACTATAATACGGTTCGTTGGGATACATTTTTGACCCGTGTAATTAAGCAGTCTCAAAAGTACATCAAATCTAGGGAAGAAGCGCATAAGAGCAAGCTGATTGAGATCAATAGCGTGTCCATTACGTATAGTGAACTTCGAAAGATCAAACAACTTAAAAGTAAACGATTAGAGAAACTAGCCTTTGTCTTGCTGGTATATAGTAAAATTAATAATTTGATCAACGAAAACGATACGTATTGGATCAACAACGATTTAAAAGAGATCTATAGTGATAGTCAAATGGCAGTAAGTAAAAAGGATCAAGGCTTACTCGTGCACAAGCTCATTCAACTAGGGTATCTCAAAGAGAGCAGGTACATTGATTCAACCAACGTACAAGTGCTGTTTGCCGTTGAGGAGGATGAAGTTGCTTTCAAACTGGTTAGGTTTGATGACTTTGTATTGGAATATTTGCGTTGGAAAGGAGAAAATATTAAAAATTGTACTGTATGCGGGAGACGAATGTTGGCGAAATCGAACCGAATGAAATATTGCAGGGAATGTAAGAGAGCCGGTTAACCCCTTTCGAATGAATGATTACGTCGCTTATAAACTGTATTTGTAAGGAAAGAAGTCATGGGTGCAGAAGACATGATTTCTTTTTTAATTTTACCAACTTAACCTCGTTAGAAAATTGCTGTAAACCTAGATGGAGCAACGCTTTGTTCTGTTTATCAAGAAATTGTTTAATGATAAGCCAGGGGCAGGTTAGGCGTTGGGGCAATTTAAAGGAGGTGTTTGTCATAACCATTCAAGAAGAGGTTTAAAGGATAGTAGATTGTGAAAGAGTCATTGAGGTATTGATTCTAAATGAACAAAGATTTGTACATAACAGGTTCAACAAAAAAATGGAACTTAACACATAGGTAGGTGAACTATGGCAAATGGAATAACTGTAGCGTATGTAGAGGCTGTAATTAGGGAAGCTCTAGACCACACTGGCACGGGACAACCTGGTGAAGGGAATGGGGCAACTGAACTCGCCATTAAGCGAGCACTCCAGGCTGCGGATGATGCCTTACATGCCGCTGAAAGGGCAAAAGAAGCTTATCAGACAACCCAGCTAGTGTACAAGAAACCGGTTGCTGATTTGCAGGAGCTGCATACGCTCTATCCTTCCCCGGACATGGGCTGGACTGTGCAGACGTATAAGGACGGAAAGAGATATCGTTATGATGGCAAGACGTGGGTTGAAATTGATGTGTTTGGTCAGAATTTGCAACCCGTTAATCCAGATCAGGATGGACTCATGAGTGCCGCTGAACATGTGAAATTAAGCGAAATTCCGCTCGAAGTTCAGGATCGGGTTATTGTATTTTGTATAGATTCACATGTATTTCCTGAGATCGTGGGAACTCTTGCTCCTTTTCCATTTAATGGTGAAATCTTAAGTGTGAAGGGGTACAGCGGTGTAGCCGGAGATACGGAAACAGAATTAAAAATTGAAAGATCCAGTAATCTCGTACACTGGGATGATGTAATGGAAAGTCCATTACTGTTCGAGGCAAATCAGCAGCGTGATAACGGTAATGCAACATTTAGAGCGAAAAAAGTGGAGGCTGGAGACGTCTTTAGAGTCAACATCACTAAAGCAGGGGCAAACATTCAACATCTCACGATTCAATTAACGATCAGAACATAAAAAGGGAGATAGATACGATGACACAACCTATTATTACATGGATGAATGCTACACACAGCAAGGAGATTACGGCGCCGTTTGACTACGGTGTCATTGATGCGGATTCCAAAAGCCGACCATACATCTTTAACGTGTGGAACAATAGAAATGGTGAGTCAGATGTGTCCAAAATGGAAGATTGCACATTTACGACTCGGGACATGAGTGGTGGTACTGGAGATACTGTAGGTAACGAAGTTGAAGTTGTTAAAAATAACTGGTTCCACGTTCAGGTCGATTCATTGAACGAGACAGACCTGGATCAAGAGAGTTCCCGAGTAGGTAAAAGCTTTTCCAAACCCATTGGAACTACTGGTAAAACAACCAAGGATTATACGGGAAAAGCTTACGCAACACCAATGGCACCAGGAGTAAAAGAAATTCTGGGTGTGAGTAACAATGGGAATCCCCAAGATGCAGCGGGAAACTACGTGACACTCTCCATCCAATGTGAAGTACCGTTAAATGCAAGAAGTGGCAAGCAACAGTTCAAGAAACGTATTTCCTATCGGTATGTGTAAGAAAGAAACACTTATGAGGACAGGCTAAATTAGCCTGTTCTTTTTAATATAAGGGGGGGGAACATTTTGATTCTAGGTAATACGCAATATACTCACTCACTTGTATCTCAAGCTTATGTATGGGTTGCTGATTATTATGATGGAACATATCTAAGTGAATTCGATTTACAAACAAAAGAATGGCATAGTTTCTATGAGATTAACAAAGACAAGCTGGTTTCTTTCGGATTATTAGGTCAAGGCTCTCAAGTTTACTATAACGTTGCAAATGGTGTCTTTCACATTAATGCCGATCGTTACTCCGTATCTTACGTATGTGAAGATCAAGAGTATCCGTTAACCGGAAGAACCTTTCTATATAATGACATCATTCAATTCAAAAATGGTTCTTCAGAAGCTAATATGAGTGGATATTCAGGAACTGCGAATTCGGGAACGTTCAGAAACACGATCGAATGTTTTAACTTTGGTTACAAAAAATCGATGAGTTTGAACGATGTTCAGATTAATTTTCAATGCGTGTGTTCCCTGCCATTAAAGGAAAATGTATATTTTCAGATGAAAATTTCTTCCAACCAGGATCTGCCTGGACGATTAGTTATTCGAAAGAACGGATTTGTAATAGATCAGATAGAAGCTCCGTTGAAGGCTAACCATGCGGGAATCATCAACTGGGATATTCGCTGATTTGAATTCGATATTATAAAGGTGGTGGGGGAATGGCAATTCAGGAAATAGCATTGAATATCGATTTATCAGTGGGGGTATTCCAAGATACAGTTTTCCAGGATCAGAAATTAAAGTTAAGGAAGCTAGGACAAGACGCAGATGGAAATCCGATATATCCTGCCTTTGGATTCTGGGAGTCTATGCCGATTCTGATTCAGGACAAGATAACTTCATTAAAAGGTATCGCTGGTACTATTGATGTTTCTGGTGGAGCCACGTACAAGCAGTATGTGAGTACATCTGAGGATGGTTTTAATTGGAGTACATATGAAGAAGCGCGTACAGATGGCACTATTCATAATGCTCCTGCAAAGTACGTCAAGTTGAAAATTGAAATTATCGCTGAGAAGAAAGACTCTAATTTTTACATAGATGATTTTAAAGTTCCGGGGAAATACAATAATAAGTTTGTTGAAAGTGAAGCTGGCTTCCTGTCTTTAAAGAGAACATACAGAGATAAGATGGATATGGTATCGAGCCCCCCTGGTGGTCTCATTGTTTCAAAAAAGATTAAAAGAACCAAGTTCAAAAAAATGGATGCGATTAAAGTGGGAAGGGGGTAAAAGAGATGCCGGCACCAGCAACGACAGGTCAATTGAGATCGAATATAAGAGATATGGAAGTTGGGGATTATATTTCATGTAGTGCTCTGCGTTCATCAGGACTATCAGCATCATTCGCATACGATATCGGTTATCCTAGAACCGATGAAATACCTTTTACTGGTTTCAATTCAATTTCAGGACAATCTGGTGGTTTTTATTTTGTAAAAGTGGATAAGGGACTTTTAATTTCTGATCGAGTCATATTTAATTCGGTTACATGGGATGCGCTGAATGCAGGGAAATTAATTGAAGGGACGTCATGGGATTCTTTTGGTTTGACACCAACAATGACTAGTAATACTGCCCCTTATGGTGTAGCAAGTGCTAGTAGTGAAATAAATAATAATCGCCTTGCATTTCAGGCTTTTGATAAAGCAAATGGGAATAAATTCTGGCAGGCAAACGCTCGCCAAGGATGGATTCAATATAGATTTTCGGAAGGGAGGGTAGTAACTAAATACATTATTACTGGAGTTGATACTGCTCAACTTACCGCTCAAGTTAATCCGAAAAGTTGGACATTTGAAGGTTCTAACGATGGAACGAGATGGGAGGTGCTTGATAATAGAGTGGATGAGACTCTGAACTCGTCCTTAGAGAAAAAAACATATGTAATTAATAATAAACAAAGTTATATTTGTTATCGTTTAAATATAACTTTGAATCATGGACATACAGACTATGTAGCATTGTCCGAGTTGGAATTGAAGGATGCAGTTGAGGGGAGATTTCGTTCACTTAGTGGTGGTGTAGCTTACGCTGATGTAAATGGGGAAAAGCTTCTAAGTGGCGACTTAGGTAATGGAGCATGGCCTATTGTTAATGAGTGGGATAAATACATAGTTAATTTTCCACTTAATAAAATTCAAGTGGGGAAGACGTTGGACGATGTATTTAATTGGTCTGTAGGAGTTAGTACTTGGTGCAAAGATACACCTGTGACTGGACTGGCGGCTATAGATGGAAGCGCAAGTAGTGCAACTTCATCTAGCAGAATGAGAAGAGGCAAAATTCAATCTAGTGCTATACAAGCCACATTAAAGCGGGTTGGATATAGCGCAACATCTTCTACGGCTAATGCAGAAATTGGTTTCCGTCCAGTATTTGAATACAGGGAGGTGTAAAAATCTATGGTAGCTATAGGAGAACAATTATCATCACCAGAAAGTGGATGGCAAAGGTGTGATGATACAAATGAAGTGATTGTCTACACGGGTACGTGGTCAACAGAAACACTTGCTGGTAACTATGGTGGAAGCGCAAAGTATACTTCAATTAATGGCTCTACTATGAGCTTCACATTCTTCGGTACAAAGCTACGAATTATTGGCGGTTTGTATAGTGGTAGAACAACAACTGCACAGGTCATTATTGATGGAGAAGTTGTAGGAACGATTAATGAAGATTCTGCGACCTCCCGGACAAAAGCTCTTGTTTTTCATTTGTCTGGGTTAACCAAAGGGAAACATTTCGTCCTGATTAAAACAATGGACACAAAAGTTCTGTTGCTTGATGCTATTGACGTTGATGAAGATGGATATTTAACCAGAACAATTGGTAGCCAACTGACTACACCAGACGTAGGTTGGAAACGGTACGACGAGACATCTGTTAAGGTTGGAGGTGCTGGATGGACTAGGACTACGGGTGCTTCTCACTGGAATGGTTCCATCTTGGAGAAACAAACACCCACTACAGATGATGTATTTACGTTTAGATTCTACGGTACAAAAATTAGGGTAATCGACTACAAAACGGCAAGTCGTGGAGACAGGACGATTATGATTGATGGACAATCATTTGTCTATAACTGTACAAGTGCATCGGCGGTTACTCAAGTCATGGTTTTTGAGAAAACTGATCTATCTTTGGGTTATCATGATGTGAAGATTTCATCTGCTAGTGGAAGCTGGTTTTCTCTCGATGCTATAGATATTGATTCTACAGGACGATTATTCCATCCAGATGAAGTAACAAATATCTCAGACCTTGAAATTGGTAAGCGAATCAGATGCAATTACGTTGTTACTACTTCTGGTAAAACTGGTGCGTTTGGAAACTTAGGCAAAGAGACTTCAAATATGCTACCTACGACACCATCAAGTGTACCTAGTGGAGATTTTTACTTCATTATGGTCGACGAATATAATGGGAAAAAGGTGCTTATAGCCGACAGGAACATTCAGTCATCGATATCGTGGGATTCTCTTAATAACGATGGTTTGATTTTTGGTGTTAATAGAGATTTTGGAGATAATAGGTTTAAAATCAATCTCAGGCTTCTAACGGGTGGAATAAATGCATCAGACAAAGATAATGATTGGGATAAATATATTGTCAGCTCTACGTTGGGTGGAAAAATAACTGCTGGCGATAACAGTGTTTGGAATTGGAGCGGAGCTACAAGCCTTACGAGTACATCAAGTGTGAACAGTGTCAATCGGATTAGAAGAGGAAGCAGTTCTGTTTCTTCCTTCGAGGCAACTGGTTCGAGCGGTTCAAATATTTATCGCCCTGTCTTGGAAATTGAATCTCTACCGATGAACAGAACATTCATTAATCATGATGGATCATATAAAAAATTCGACACTATTACTGGAAACTGGAAGACAATATCCGCAACTTTGCCTTCAGAAAACACTTTTATTAATGACGGAATGGATGATCTTTCTGTATTAGATAGGAAAAACAAAGGTTTCGTTGCGAGTATGTCTGCTAATGGTTCATTAGGATCAGGCAAGATATTTAAGGTTAGTGTCGATTTGAAAAAGTATTTTGAAATAACAAGTGTAAGTGTGAAGTAGAGCTGGGCGCTCTACTTCTTTTTGTTTTTAAAATAATGATTTTAAAGAAAGGAGACATTTATTTGGTTAATTACAATGCTCTTTATACAAAATACTTAATGGATAAATATGGTGTATCATGGTTTAAATTTGATGAAACTGTCACGAGTACAGTATTGGACTCAAAGGGAACAAATACATCTACAGTAACAGGAACATCAATTGTTTCAGGTGTGAGTGGAAACGCAAGGTCATTCGATGGCGCCGGTTTAATACAGCTTAATAGCCGAGTGATACCTTTAGGCAGAAAGAGTATCCGATTTAAATTTAAGAGAAATGGAAATCCATTAAGCGATGAATATATTATTTCAAATGAATTAGGTAGTAGTGGTAATCATGGAGATAGAATATCGGTCACGGGCAATACTGGATTAATTACTTGGGTTAGCTGTAAGGGTACGAGTGGTGTATTTAGACTTGCTTTTAGCTCTCCAAATTCAGTGTGTGACAACCAATGGCACGACATTCTTCTTACTTGGGATGGTACTACAAATACCAATACAGCCAAGATTTATGTAGATGATATGAAAAATCCTGTTGCAACATCTACAGCAACAGCTATTGAAACGACAGCACAAAGCACAAATCTAGTAATTGGTGCATCTAGTCTTTCGAATGCTAGACTGTATTTTACGGGTCTAATAGATGAACTGGAAATCTATAATGAAGTCGTCGTTCCGATTATGAGTAAAATCTTACTTTCATATGGTGATAAAGTAGTTAGTGTTAAGCAAGGTTCACCACAAGAAAATTTAGTTCCAGCTATGACGAATTATACAATACCATCAGGCACAGTAGAAGCAAGTACAACATATTCTTCTTATTATGCATGGAAAGCATTCGACAGGGTGAATGACAGTTACGGATGGTTGTCAAATGCTATAACTGGTTGGTTGAAATACACCTTCCCGTTGGCAATCTTGGTGCAAGCATATACTATTAAATCTGGCGATAACAGCACAACAAGAACGCCAAAAACATGGACATTTGAAGGGTCTAATGATGGAACCAATTGGACTGTTTTGGATACGCGAACAAATGAAACCAACTGGTCAACAGGAGAAAGAAGATCATATGTATTCAAAAATAAAACGAAGTTTTTATCGTATCGTATCAATGTAACCTCTAATAACGGTGACACCTCATATGTAAGCATAGGTGAAATGGAAATGATGGAGTTAGGAGCATCTACATTGAAACTGCTTACTAATAGTGATGAATCTACATTTTTGAAAGAAGGAATAGATATTGGAAACTTGTCTGAAATAGCAGATAAGATAAAATTATACAGAAGTAATTCTTCTACGCTTGCTTCAGGGAAAACATTTGAACACACAATTGATATGTCAAAACGCCGAGTTGATAAGATTACGCTTGGCTAAATTTATGAAGAACACATCTATATGGTGTATCTGCCGTAGAACTTAACACCTATTCCAGTGTGGTAGATGTTAGCGTGAAGGTCGAGAACTCGGATCAGGAAAGACATATGAACACGTTATCGACTTGTCTAAGCGTAAAACAAATAAGATATTGTTTAAGGTGACAAGTAGAGTTTCATATACTCTGCTTCTTTTTATTTCGCTTAAAAGAAATGTTTAACTTTCATAAAAAGGAGAATGATTTTTTGGATAAGGTGCTAGTTACTTGGGATAAGGTAAATATTGGTACAGGCGTAGTTTTAAGTAATGGTGATTTAACAGCTTTAACTCCAGCGTTAGATAAAAATGCACTATCATCTTTAGTTAGAAATACTGGAAAAATTTATACAGAGATTACTGTTGTAAGTGGAATCTACTTTATGATTGGAATAGTGCCAGCTACACATCTTGCTGGAAATCGATTGTGGTCGTATCAAATAACAGGGCTGTATGGTTATACTGGTAATTTTTTCCGCTCACAAGCATCATTTCCATATGGCGTTAATTATGGTGTTGGTGATACGATTAGTATTTTGATTGATTGTGACAATAATGAGTTGGAGTTTTGGAAGAATGGGGTTAGCCAAGGAAAGGTATCCAGCATAAATAGCAAACTTAGTCTTAGCAATGGTGTAAAAATAGGGGTAGGTTCTAATGGAGGTAGCGCCAGTTATACTGCTAATTTTGGTGCTACGCCTTTTAAATACAATCTACCATCTGGATACATTCCTTACAACAGCTTTTATTCTGATAAATTCTTGATTTCATCAGAAGATAAATATTATAGTGTTACTCAATATCCTGAGTCTGACGATATTATTCCTGCACTGACAAGTAATGTAACTGTTTTAGGAAGTGTCATCCGTAGTGATGAGAATGCAAGTTACCCTGCATGGCAAGCATTTGATAAAAAAACAATTACATCAGATCATCAATTTGCTTGGATATCTGCAACCATGATGTCTGGATGGATTGGCTTCGATTTCAATAGTCCAATTATAATTGACAGGTATACAATCACAGGAAGATCGGATGCTAATTACACCATGTCTCCCAAAGATTGGACTTTTGAAGGTTCAAATGATGGAACGAATTGGACTGTATTAGACACACGAAGAAATGTTATAGACTGGAATACTACACAGACAAGATCATTTATTATTGGTAATAAAGCAAAGTATAAGATGTATAGGATAAATGCTGTAAATAACAACTCCAGCAACGGAGTACTAATAAAGGAAATAAAAATGGGTTGTTCTAATCAAGGGGCTTACTTGAAAAATGTAAAATTAAATAATGCTGAAACGGCTTACTTATCTCACGGTATGAGTAAATCTGAATCTATTGGATTAGACATTAGTTTCTCAACTAGAATCTTTGTCAATCCAACATCAATCACACTTGGTTCAGGAAAAGTTTTCAAACAAAAAATTGATACAGCTAAGATACCAATTAAGAAAGCATCAATCACATGACTATATGAAATGATTGTATGATTAATAATTTAGAAAGGAGTGATAAAAGAAAATGGCAATTACTACTGTTACACTTAATCCTAATGATTCCTCTACATCTAATGTTTTTAGTAATAACAACCTAACGGTAACTAACACATCTTCTTATGCTGGTGTTCGGGCGACCATTGGAAAGTCAAAAGGGAAATGGTATTGGGAGGTCAAATTCGAGGTGGGTTCGAACAGTTATAATGTTTTTGTTGGAATTTCCAATAAAACAATACCATCAAGCGGCGGCGGAGTAGAGACAAACGTTAATTTTAGAGGTTACTATGGCAACGATGGTAATAAGTATCCTGAGAATTTATCTTATGGAACAAGAATCGCTTACGGTGATGTTGTAGGTATAGCACTAGATTTAGATAGTGGAAAATTGGGATTTTATAAAAACGGTGTTTACGTGGGTACATCTCATAATGATTTATCTGGGTTGGGTGAAGTATTTCCTCATTTCAGAGCGGGAGCAATTAATGCCACTAGAATAATGACTTATAATTTTGGCGGTACGCCTTTCGTATATAATGTTCCTACAGGATATTTACCTTATGCTTGGGAAATCGATAAAAAAACGTTAGTTAATTTCAATAATTCCTTTTACAGTTACAGTGCAAATTCTTGGATTGATGTATCCAAGAGTCCCACAGAACAAGACTACCTAACTTATGGAATTGACGACATCTCAATCATACCCGAGTCCTCATGGTCACAGCTCCAAGGAGAAGTGGAATTGTGTAATTATACTGACGATCCAACAAAAACAGAAGTATCCTTCAACATTGAAACCGAACCTTTTACTCTGAAAGAAGAGTGGGAAGACAAGGAAATCAAAATCATTGAGTACACCGACGATCCCAATCAAACAGAATCAACGATCACAATCGAAACTGAACCTTTTACCCTATATGACGAACTAGGCGATAGTGTCGATGTTTTGTATTACACAGATGACCCATCCAAAACATCAGCCGAATTAAATATCACTGCAAACTACTCCCCATTGGATGAACTTGAGGGAGATTTTGACGTGGTTACGTGGACGAATGATGAAGACGTTATTGCAGGAAATAGCGACATGATGTTAACGTACAATGCGTTGCCTTTCGAACAATTAATTGTGCAACCATCTGATATTGCTTTGTATGGAGATGTGAAAAAAATTATTGCTACGAAAGTAGTCCCAACCTCTGCTGAGGGCATATTGAAAATGGCTGCATCGTTTGACTCCGGGCTAACATGGAAGACGTATCGTTTCAATAAGTGGTTCGAAATGGATATTACAAATTCAACTTTGTTCAAGAGAAAGGGGATGAGTCTGGATACACTCAACGCTATCCCTGAGAAGGACTTAACAGGTTTAACCCGAATTGCCTATTACTTTGACAGTAGTATGCATTATGAAAATGCCTATGCATTGGATGAAGTGATGATGGTGATGGGCTCGCCCCGTAATGGAGTCGAGTTCAAAGATATGTCTCTGCAACTCCTGAATACTACAGCTACGATCAACGTAACCTTCTCTGGTAACAAGCTAAAGGGTGTGCTGGAAGATGCAGATCAGGGTAAAGTCAAATATCGCGTGTTATTGAACGGTAAACTATATTATCCAGAGGAAGGGGGGTTCACTCGATTAATGTCCTCGCCGTTTAATATCGATATTGGCATTGACGAGAGGAAAGTTAATTTTGGTGCCGAAAACACGTTGAAGGTTGAGTTCCAGGATTACTGGGGCGTCATCGACTATTGGGAAACCAAATTTATAGGATCGTATTCTGGATTAATGTTTATGGATGAGTCGGGAGACTTTCTGTCCGATACATTTGGCGGTATTTTGAAGCAACTTGATTATGGTGTGATCATCGCTGGACAGACGACATTAACGAAGAAAGTTAGAATTAAAAATCTGCTTGGATATGCCGTAGATAATGTTTACCTGGAGATGGATAAGAAATTTGAAACCGAGGGTGTAGAAGTCCAATTATCCAGACAGGCTAATCCTTTTCTTCCGATCGACTATCTGATATACGGTCTAACTCAGCCTGATGAGAGCATTGATTTTTATATTCGAATTGCAACTGATATCCATGCGAAGCCTAATCCTAATGGTAATTTTGAGATGAAGGTCACCGCAGACCGGGTGTAGCTCTCAATACAATGAGACAGGAAGTGAGTAAAATCCTAAACGGGGAGACTCTATTAGATAGTTATATACATATAAAAAGTCCAGAAAATCGTTTTGCTGCAAAGTATATTCTATACAATCAGGTGGACGAAGATTTATCTGCATCGTTAATAGCTGCGACAAGATTAGCTTCTGATATGTCCTCAAGTGTATCTGTCCGCGTCAGACGTACACATGAGATGACCAATAATCTTTCTATCATGTACAGAGGGCAAGGAGAATTGGATTCATCCATCCAAGCAGCATCTAAAATAGATCTTGAAGGTACGCTCTCCGTTCGTCCACATAACCGTGCATATGGTAAATATGAGTTATTGGAAGCACCGCGTGTCGTAATGAAACTAGAGCCGATTGCCGATGCGACAACGCGAAGTCAGCCTCACTTGCAGACACTCAACTTTGGTGACACGCAGCGTATGATGATTGGTAGAGATGAAATAGAGCAGTTTGAATCCTTCGTAAGTTTTGGTGATCTGGATGCCAGAATACCTGATCTATTATATCTTGAAGAAGCCAAGTTGAAATTGTATTACACGGGGAGTCTGGCACCTGATGCACGTATTGAACTACATCAGCCTAATACATTATGGCGTGAATACGGCATAACGTATGCGAACAGACCACATTCAACTCAACTTTTATCATCTGGTTATATTCTCAATACAACTGAACGTTGTGTTGAGTTTGATATGATGGAATTGCTGAAGATGTGGAGAGAGCAAAGCGTTCCGAATATGGGATTGATTATTCAATCAAGTGATGCCACACCTATTTATTTCAACACTCGTGAGTCATCCAAACCACCGATTTTACAAATTAAATATATCACTTCTCAAATCTATTCGATCGGTCGAACCGAAATAGAAAGTGCCGTTTTTATTTATGGCGCAGGTCGGACAGAAGTCGCTTCAACGTTAACTGTACACAGTGATATTGGCCTTGAATGGCTAACGTCAGAGTTGTATGTTCACAGATATCAAGACCATGTACATCATGATTTACCTGAGGTTATATCTGTTAGTCATCCTAACCTGGATGTAGACCTGATTGTAGCCAAGCGGTTGAATGCAGAACTGATGGTGACGATCTCGGTAGCTGAAAATATGGTGGAGGAGAAAGAGTCATGGATTGCCGTTTCGAATCCAGAGCTCAATTCCGAAATCATTACCGCCATACGCACAGTCGCAGATAAAGAAAGCTTGGTAGCTGTTAGAGTAAGTCGCAACGAAGAAAAAGAGATGGGAATTACCGTTTCTCATCCTGAAATATCTTCAGTGATTACTGTCGATAGACAGATGACTCTGGCTAGTGAACTAACCATTTCACAGTTATATGAAGAAGTCTGGATTTCGAATTTGGCCGTGTCTACACCTGATATAAACAGTGAGATCAACGTAAGAGCTTCAGCCAATGCAGATATAGCAAGCATTATTGAAGTTCCGAATTTTGAAGAACAACCCGGGAAACTGTCTGTTTCCAAACCTGATGTGGTTTCGAGTATTGAGGTCAAATATGTGGATGTTCTGGATGGCCACATTATCGTTAAAGAAAGAGAATACCTGGAGTGTACCCTTTATGTGTATGAATGGAAGGACATACAATCGACTGTTGATGTTAGACAGATCTTTGATATGGAGAATGAAATTACGGTTTCCAAACCGGATCTGGCTGGTTATATCCATCCAAGAGTAATTGCGAATGAGGAATTAAGTTCGATTACAAGTATTCGTAAACGAGGTGCGAGTGATTTAACATCCACAGTGGTTGTGAAAGGACCTGGGAATCAAGCTTATTTCTACATTTTATAAATCAAAATAAAGTCAAAAAAGAGGGCCTAGTGCCCTCTTTTTTTGCGTTTCTCGTTTAACACTCATTGTAGAAGCAATAAACTCATTTCATCCGTAAATAACTTACATTTTCTCAAAACACGGCAGGTGTCCACACGGCTATCCAGAATGAGGCATACAATTATCGTGACCTGTGGAAGAGGAGGTGTATCGGGAAATTATGGTGACGATGGAGCCGATTGTGGTTGGAGAACATGTTCTGGTCGGAGTAGAGGTAAAACTGCCAAAAACGACATTACTGACGATTAATACATCCAAAGGATATATCATGTGCGGAGCACTCGATGTGGGATTACTTAACGAGAAGCTTGGGGATCGCAAAATTATTGCAGCTCGGGCGGTTGGTGTGCGCACATTGGAACAGCTGTTGCATGCACCTATGGAGTCGGTGACCACGGAAGCCGAGGCTATGGGCATTACGGTTGGCATGACGGGTGTAGAAGCATTGCTCAAGATGATCTAATCCCTGAATAATCAATAATTCAACAATGAAAAAGGGCTCCCCTACTGGGAAGCCCTCTCTTTAATTTACATATACCATTCTATATCAAACGATAAAACATGTTTCCACTAATTAAGCTTCATCCTTGGCGAACAAGGCAGCCAGATTCTCTTTAAAAGGAGCGCGAACGACGCCTTTTTCCGTAATAATGGCTGTTACATATTCGTTAGGTGTGACGTCAAACGCTGGGTTGAATACTTTCACACCTTGCGGTGCGGTACGCTTGCCAAATCCTTCGGTTATTTCCTCCGCAGCACGTTCCTCAATCGGAATGAGATCTCCGGATGGTGTAGACAGGTCAATGGTGGACAGTGGGCTGGCTACATAGAATGGAATGTTGTGCGCTTTGGCAAGGACCGCTACGCTATAAGTTCCGATTTTGTTAGCTACATCCCCATTGGCAGCGACGCGGTCTGTACCCACGATAACTGCCTGAATCCAGCCTTTGGACATGACCATGCCTGCCATGTTGTCGCAGATCAGAGTAACGTCGATACCGGCTTGCTGGAGCTCAAAGGCTGTAAGGCGTGCACCCTGAAGGACAGGGCGAGTTTCGTCTGCGAATACTTTCAGGTTGATGCCGCGCTCGTGAGCGAGGTACATCGGTGCAGTTGCCGTTCCGTATTTCGCGGTTGCAAGTCCGCCTGCATTACAGTGTGTGAGCACACCCATACCGTCTGCGAACAAAGGAAGAGCATTTTCACCGATAAGACGGCAGACTTCTTCGTCTTCTTTTTGAATCAAAAGTGCTTCCGCTTCAAGAGCAGCATTGCTAACTTCAATGCTTGCACCGGATTCAGCAAGGTCACTGGCTTTTTGCATCATACGATCCAGCGCCCAGAACAGGTTCACGGCCGTTGGACGGGAAGTGGCAAGGTGAGCACAGATGGATTTGACATGATCCAGCCAGCCTTGTACAGCAAGTCCGTCATATGCTTTGGCACCGAGCACGACACCAAATGCAGCAGCAATCCCGATGGCGGGAGCGCCGCGTACTTTCATTGAGTGGATGGATTCCCATACTTCCTCGGGGGTGTACAGTTTCAGCATCAGAATTGTTTCAGGCAGCAGACGCTGGTCAAGCATTTCAAGCTTGTCCTGTTTCCATATAAGGGAGGACAGAGGCTGATGTTCAGGGGTTGTCATGGATGTTCCTCCGTTCCTTGAGTTAAGTCATATGCATTCTTTGAGTTAGGCTTTAATAGAAGTAACCGCAGTAGCTACTGTATCTAGAAGTTCACCAATGGTATTCAGATTGCGATTATGCTTGATGAGTGCTTTACCGATGGCCAGCGCTTTTCGCTGAGCACGTTCACGTTGTGTCGCATCTTCAATCGTATCGATATCTGCGACATGCGCAAGTCCAACAATACGACGGACCATTTTTGCGCCAGCAAAGCCAGCAGAGTCTCTGAATAATTGTTGTACATAAAGATCTTCATATCCAGGTGCTTTAGCCATAGGATCAACCAGATCGGAATTCCACAGACCACGGAAGCGGGATTCGAATTCAGTCCATACGTCACGAACCATATCCAGCAAAATCGTTTCACGCTCATGAAGAGCCTTCTGATCCTGAATTCGACCTGGCAGCGACGCGTAATGTAGAAGCAGATTGGCAAGCACGGCTCCTACATCAAATCCCATTGGGCCGAAATAGGCAAATTCGGGATCAATGACTTTCGTGGATTCAGGTGTGACAAAAATACTGCCTGTGTGCAAATCACCATGAAGTAGAGCTTGACCATGGGTGAGAAATTTCTCGCGCAGCAAGGCTACTTCAAGATGAAGTTCTCCATCTGTACGAAGTGCTTCCGCTTCATCTTCAATGGAAGCCTCATAATTATTTTTCTCCGCAATGCGATACGGTTCATCAAAGATCAGATCTTCGGTTATTTTACATTGATCGGGATTGACGAATCTGCCCTGTTTCTCTTTCTTCAGTTGCTGGTTCATGCCAAGATCTGACGTGAAAAACAATGTTCTTGCCATGAACTCCCCAATATGTTGTGCAAAAAGAGGATATGTTCCGCCATCGATGAGGCCTTTACGCATAATCACATGATCGCTCAAATCTTCCATCACGGTTAAGGCGAGATCATCATCATAATGGTACACTTCCGGCACCATTCCCGGACATAGACGATACTCTTCCTGTAGGATTTCCCGTTCAATTCTGGCACGTACCAGAGACAATGGCCATGATTCTCCGACCACTTTCGCATAAGGAAGAGCCTGTTTGATAATGATACTTTTATCGGAGTTCTGATCCGTGATATGGAAGACCAAATTCAGATTGCCGTCACCGATCTCACGACATTCCAGATTCGCATCTGCCGCAAACGGACCCGGTAAAGTTTTGGCCAGTTCGATTGCATCCTGGGGTGTAAAAGGGTGATATTGGGACAAGAATGCCACCTCCATATATATGAAGAAACAGGAAAACCCACTTCTTTGCTTGGTATATGTCAGTATATCGGAAATAACTGTGATTTTGTACCCTTTTTTTGAGACAGCCCATACTGGACTTGTTTCGAACTTCCGGTGTACGGGTAAAAACAAATAGGCCGGACGGTTGACAGAAATACCGCCGACAAGGCTCCCCACCACTGGGTGGTGCCGAAATGTTAAATCTCTGTCATTTACGGCAGGGTACCCTGCTTATAGTGAATGTCAGACTAATTTTAAAATAAAAGGATGGGATTAAGATGGCTACAAAAAACAAAACAGATCAAGCAAAATCGGTGGAACAAGTACTTAATCGTCAGGTGGCAAACCTGAACGTCCTGTATGTTAAAATCCATAACTATCACTGGTATGTAAAAGGACCTAACTTTTTCACACTGCACGTAAAATTCGAAGAATTCTACAATGAAGTGACTGTACAAATGGATGAAATTGCTGAACGTATTCTTACCCTCAAAGGTAGCCCAGCGGCTACGATGAAAGAATATCTGGAGATTTCCTCCATTCAGGAAGCAGCTGGTGGCGAAGATGCCAACACAATGGTACAGAATCTGATCGAAGATTTTGCTACATTGTCGAACGAGTACCAGGAAGGTATTGAAGTGGCAGACGCTGCGGAAGACCAACCAACATCTGATATGCTGACAGGCTTCAAAGCTGATCTGGAGAAACATATGTGGATGCTGCGCTCTTTCTTGGGCTAATTCCATCCGCATTTACCGAGTTTGTTGGCTTATAAACCATCCAGTTACTCTAACCGATCTTTCACGTTGTCAGGATGACGCCGAGCGTCTATACTGCTGACAAGACTGACTTCGGGAGGAGAACTTTATGATAGGCACAACGATACCAGCGTTAAAAGAATGGGCCTCCGCAATCAAAGCACTGGAAACGGATCGCCAGATTATGGTGATGCGTAAAGGCGGGATTGTGGAGGAAACCCGACGTTTTGAGTTGAAAAGTCCAGCGTTCTATCTGTATCCGACTTATGAACATCAGCGTAAAGAACTGATAAAGTCCTCTGATCATTTCTATGTTGAGGAATCACTGGCCGAATGGGTGCCTGAAGCTTCGACGATCCGTCTCACAGCATATGCTGAAGTGACACAGGATTTGGAGATCATAGATCAGAAGATGCTGGATCGACTTCTTGACTTTCATATGTGGACTGCGGATTTTGCCGAAGATCGCCTAAAGTGGAAACGCAAAGATCCACTCCACGTATTGATACTCCGAATGTACCGTTTGAAGGAACCGATGGAATACAACGGATGCCGTTCATGGATTTCCATTCCGAATGGTCCGGTGCCGCGCGAAATGACGCCGGTGGTGGACGTTGCGGATTTTGACGAACAGGTACAGAAGATTAACGAGATGCTCAAAATGTAATGTTATTTATCGGAAGGACTTGTCCATGATATGGATAGGTCCTTTTTCAATTGAGAGGATCAGATTTGATAAAAGATTGAATCCCTGTGATTTTTCTCACTGTCTATTTATGACGTAGAAGTTTTGTCATTTGATTCAATCTGGCTTTTATTATAGAATCAGATAGAATAATGTTTCCTGTAAGGGACAAGAGTTCTTAGGAAATGACTTGATAATCATTGAGAATCAGTTTAGAATTATTCTAAAGTGATTCTTGCTTTGGAGATTGGAGTACAGGAGAAATTCAGGGGAAGCCCTGTTCAGATATTAATAGGTGCTTTTTCGTTTTCGACAGTAAACATCAATTTAATCAATGGAGGGAAACAATACACATGGCTACGAATTTCGTCATTGAAGGTTTGAAAGCGACGATCGAAGGTAAGGAAATCCTGAAAGGCATCAACCTGGAAATGAAAGGTGGAGAAATCCACGCAATCATGGGTCCGAACGGAACAGGTAAATCAACACTGGCTTCTGCACTTATGGGGCACCCTAAATATGAAGTAACAGAAGGTACGATTACACTTGATGGTGAAGATGTACTGGATATGGCTGTAGACGAGCGCGCTCGTGCAGGTCTGTTCCTGGCTATGCAATACCCGAGTGAAATTGCTGGCGTAACGAATTCTGACTTCCTGCGTAGCGCAATCAACGCACGTCGTGGTGAAGGTAACGAGATCTCCCTGATCAAGTTCATTCGCCAAATGGAAGGTAAAATGAAAGAACTCGACATGAACCCTGAGTTTGCTCACCGTTACCTGAATGAAGGTTTCTCTGGTGGTGAGAAAAAACGGAACGAGATTCTGCAAATGATGTTGCTTGATCCAAAAATTGTAGTACTCGATGAAATCGACTCCGGTCTGGATATCGATGCTCTGAAAATCGTAGCAAACGGTGTAAACGCAATGAAGAGCGAAGATCGCGGCTTCCTGATCATCACTCACTACCAACGCCTGTTGAACTACATTACTCCTGACTACGTACACGTAATGATGCAAGGTCGTATCGTGAAGTCTGGCGGACCTGAACTGGCTCACCGTCTGGAAGCTGAAGGATATGACTGGGTTAAGGAAGAGCTGGGAATCACAGACGAAACTGTAGGTCAAGCGTAAAGACAAAACGGAGGAGGATAATCAATGACTACACAAACAATTCTTCCGGTTGAATCTGAAGCGCTTCGCGCCTTGTCGGAAAGCAACAATGAACCCGGCTGGTTGACCGAGCAGCGTCTCGAAGCCCTTAAGCTAGCAAGTGGGCTTGCGCTTCCTAAACTGGAAAAACAAAAAATCGAACGCTGGAATGTCAGCGAGTACGGCACGTATAAAGCTAGTGAAGCGATTGCTTCCCTTGAGGAAGTACCAGCTTCCATTAAAGATCTGGTTAAGGACCAAGCGGAAGGCAGTCTGGTTATCCAGCGTAATTCCAGTACGGTATATTCCAAGTTGTCTGCTGATCTTGCAGCAAAAGGAGTTATCTTCACGGATCTTGCTACAGCGGTTCGCGAACACAGCGATCTGGTAAAACCATATCTGAATACGGCTGTGAAAGCAGATGAGCATTCCCTTGCTGCACTGCATGCAGCACTTTGGAACGGTGGGGTATTCCTCTATGTTCCGAAAAACGTAGAGATTGAAGTTCCGCTGCAAGCGGTACTGCTTACAGATGATGCTACTGCAACATTTGCACCGCATGTGCTTGTAGTTGCTGAGTCCAACAGCTCCGTTACTTATGTGGATAACTATGTATCTGGCGAACTGTCTTCACCTGTATTCCATAACGGTGTTGTGGAAGTATTCGTGAAAGCTGGTGCCAAAGTCCGTTTCGCATCAGTTCACCAACTGAGCACAAGTGTTACTGACGTATCTTTCCGCCGTGCAGTGGTGGAGAACGACGCTTCGATTGAGTGGATCGTTGGTGAGATGAACAACGGTGATACTGCTAGCAACACGATGACGGTTCTTAAAGGGAACGGCTCAAGCTCCGATTCCAAAGTTATCGCAGTAGGTTCCGGTTCCCAAAAACTGAACTACACAACAGAAGCTCGTCACTTTGGCAAAAACACGCCAAGTCAGATGATTACACGTGCAGTTATGCGTGAAGAGGCTTCTGCAATCATTAACGGAATCACGAAGATTGAGAAAGGTGCTACCAAAGCGGACGGACAGCAAACAGAGAAAGTACTGATGCTGAGCCCGAAAGCACGTGGAGACGCCAACCCAATCCTTCTCATTGATGAGGATGATGTAACAGCTGGTCACGCGGCTTCTGTAGGTCAAGTCAATGTGGAGCAAATTCATTACTTGATGTCGCGCGGGATTAACCGTACGGATGCGGAACGCCTGATCATTTACGGCTTCCTGGCTCCGGTGGTGGCGGATATTCCTTTGGAAGCACTGCGTACCCAATTGCAGTCTCTCATCGAACGGAAACTGGGACAATGAACCCGGTTATCCGCGAGCAGTTCCCGATCCTCCACCAGGAAATCAACGGACACCCGCTCGTATACCTAGATAACGCAGCGACTTCCCAGAAGCCGCTGGCTGTAATCGAAGCGATTAAACATTATTATGAATTTGAGAACTCCAATGTGCATCGTGGTGTTCATACGCTTGGAAGCCGTGCAACGGATGCTTATGAAGGCGCACGTGAGAAGGTTGCCAAGTTTATCAACGCACGGCGCACACAGGAGATTATTTTCACCCGTGGGACAACGACCGCTCTGAATTTGGTGGCTTCGTCCTACGGACGCTCAGTCTGCAAAGAAGGCGATGAGATTGTTATTACGCAGATGGAACACCATAGCAATCTGATTCCATGGCAGCAAGTAGCCAAGGAAACGGGAGCGACATTGAAATACATTCCGCTACAGCCGGATGGCAACATTGATTTGGCTGATGTGGAGAAGACGATTACGAACAATACCAAAATTGTAGCAATCGCGTATGTATCCAATGTTATGGGTGTTGTTCATCCGGTAAAACAAATTGCTGAAATTGCACACCGCAATGGTGCTGTCATCGTTGTGGATGGCGCACAGAGCACACCGCACATGAAGGTGGATGTGCAGGATCTGGACTGTGATTTCTACGCATTATCCGGCCATAAAATGTGCGGACCAACCGGGATCGGTGCACTTTACGGCAAAAAGGCGCTGCTGGAGTCCATGGAGCCGGTTGAGTTCGGCGGTGAAATGATTGATGATGTGGGTCTCTATGAATCCAATTGGAAAGAGCTTCCTTGGAAATTCGAAGGTGGAACACCGATTATCGCAGGTGCGGTTGGATTGGGCGCTGCTGTCGATTTCCTGGAGCAGATTGGCATGGATGAGATTGCTCATCATGAAAGTGTGCTGGCAGCTTATGCAACGGAACGTATGGCCGAGATTGACGGACTGACCATTTATGGACCAGCCAAGCGTCATGTCGGAGTGGTTACATTTAACCTCGGTGATGTACACCCGCATGATGTGGCAACTGTGCTGGATGCGAGTGGCGTAGCCATTCGTGCCGGACACCACTGTTGCCAACCGCTGATGCGCTGGCTTGAAGTCAGTTCAACAGCTCGTGCCAGTTTCTATCTATACAATAACGAACAAGATGTGGACCGGCTTGTCAGCGCCTTAATCCAGACAAAGGAGTATTTTGGCGATGCAACTTGATGATCTGTACCGGCGTGTCATAATGGACCACTACAAAAACCCGCGGAACCGCGGAACGTTTGATAATGAAGCTGTCACGGTGAATTTGAACAATCCAACGTGCGGCGACCGGATTTCACTGCAACTTTTACTGAAAGACGGAATCGTTCAGGAAGCCAAGTATACGGGGGAAGGTTGTTCCATCAGCATGTCCTCGGCATCAATGATGACCGAGGCAGTCAAAGGCAAAACGATGGATCAGGCACTCGACATGGCTAACCGTTTCTCCTCACTGATGAAAGGGGAAGAAGTCGATTTCGACGATTATGAAGATCTCGAAGCCCTATCCGGTGTGAACAAGTTCCCTGCACGCATCAAATGTGCCACATTGGCCTGGAATGCTTTACGCAAAGGAATTGACGAAGAGGACAATGTACAATAACGATAGGGAGGTAGAGCAAGATGGCTAAAAAAGCACCAGAAATGGAAGAGTATAAATATGGTTTTCGCGACGAGCACAAATCCATCTTTCAAACCGGTAAAGGTCTGACTGCAGAAGTCGTTACGGAGATTTCCAAAATTAAGAACGAACCGGAATGGATGTTGGAATTCCGTTTGAAATCCCTGAAACAATTCGAAAAAATGCCGATGCCTAAATGGGGCGGAGATCTTGACGGATTGGATTTCAACGAAATTCAGTATTATGTCCGTGCTTCTGACAAGCAAGGAAAAACATGGGAAGAAGTTCCTTCCGAAATCAAGGAAACTTTTGATAAACTGGGTATCCCTGAAGCGGAGCAAAAGTTCCTCGCAGGTGTATCGGCTCAGTATGAGTCCGAGGTTGTATACCACAACATGCAAAAAGAATTGGAAGATCAGGGCGTAATCTTCATGGATACGGATACTGCACTTAGAGAGCATCCGGAAATCCTGCGTGAATATTTCGCAACCGTTATTCCACCAGCAGATAACAAATTCGCTGCATTGAACAGTGCCGTTTGGTCCGGAGGAAGCTTCATCTACGTGCCTAAAGGCGTAAAATGTGAAGTGCCTCTGCAAGCCTATTTCCGGATTAACTCCGAAAATATGGGACAATTCGAGCGTACACTCATCATTGCGGACGAAGACAGCTTCGTTCACTATGTAGAGGGCTGTACAGCTCCAATCTACAGCACGAACTCACTTCACAGTGCGGTTGTTGAGATCATCTGTAAGAAGAATGCTCGTGTTCGTTATACAACGATTCAAAACTGGGCACCAAACATCTACAACCTGGTTACGAAACGTGCGGTTGCTGAAGAAAATGCAACGATGGAATGGGTCGATGGCAACATCGGTTCCAAACTGACGATGAAATATCCAGCAGTTGTACTGAAAGGCCGCGGAGCTAAAGGTTCGGTTCTGTCCATCGCTGTAGCTGGTAAAAATCAGCATCAGGATGCAGGCGCGAAAATGATTCACTTGGCTCCAGATACAACATCAACGATTGTATCCAAGTCGATCAGTAAACATGGTGGTAAAGTAACCTACCGTGGTCTGGCTTCCTTTGGTCGCCAAGCGGAGGGCGCAAAATCCAATATCAAATGTGATACGCTCATTCTGGATAATGAGTCCACATCCGATACGATTCCTTACAATGAAATCATGAATGATAACATCATGCTTGAGCATGAAGCTACGGTATCCAAAGTGTCCGAGGATCAACTCTTCTACCTGATGAGCCGTGGTTTGACCGATGCAGAAGCAACACAGATGATCATCATGGGCTTTATTGAACCGTTCACGAAGGAACTGCCGATGGAATATGCGGTAGAGATGAACAGATTGATCAAGTTTGAAATGGAAGGGTCAATTGGTTAATCCAACTGCCCTAACCCGTTTCGAAACGTCGATTCTGATTGTGGCAAAGTTGTGCTGAATCAGTTTCACGTGAACTAAATAGCATATCAAGAAAGATCGAGGGAGTTTATCCCTCGATCTTTTTTTATTGCAGTAGAAACGAACTGGGATGCTCTATCCTGGGTTTATTTGTAATAAAATAAGATCAATAGCACAAGCCATTTACTAGATTTAAGCATCTAATGATAGAAAAGGATGTGAATACATGAGCATAAATCCGTTTAAGGGATATCGGATTACGAGTTCATTTGGCTATCGAATTCATCCTATTTCTGGCGGTCAGACATTTCATCGTGGAATCGATCTCGTCACAGAGCCATGGAATGGGCCCATACATGCATTTATGGACGGGACTGTACGTTTTGCTGCGGAAGGTGCTACAGGCTCAGGATTCGGCGGTTACGGGCTTACGGTTGCAGTACAGGATCATAGGGGCTACTTGCATTGTTATGCTCACCTTTCTAGAATTGCAGTGAAAGTTGGACAGCAAGTGAAACAAGGACAGCTTCTTGGCAACCAGGGGAGCACGGGTGAAAGCACGGGTCCGCATGTGCATTATGAGGTACGCAAAACGAGCTCCCCTTCGTATGGATACACGGCTAGTGAAAATGGTGTTGTTGATCCAGGGATATATTTGCAATCTGAATATAGTTCGACGGTTGAAGGACAGGAGGGGACCCCAATGACGACGGAGGAAAGGGCACGATTAACAGCGATGGAGAAGATGCTGGAATCCCAGTCAGCCTGGATTCAGCAGCAGAAGAGCATTTCCAGTATGGCTTGTCCGTCTTGGGCTGAGGAAGCTTATCATTACTACCAACCATATATAATGAACGAAACAGGCAGTTATGACTTTTGGAGATTACTTGTCATCATGTATCGTAAGGAGAAGGGAATCAAGGTCTCTTCCAGTTCCTCAAGTTAACGAACAGATCAGGAGTATACGTGAAGATTGATTTAGGCAAAAGCAGGCAGACAACCATTTATTGAATGTTTCCAGTTCGCCCGGTTCATCCCAACGCAAACGTCATATGTTAGGGTATACCTGATGAAGAGGAGGCAATCACATGAGCGAAGTAGGATATGGCTGTGGGGGCAACGTAGGCGGCGTAGGCGGATACAATATGTTCACAAACACGGGTGCGATCTTGGTACTGTTCATTCTGTTGGTTATCATCACTAAAGCATTCTTTATTTAATATGATATGAACAAATCGGTATTCAAAAAGGGAAGCCTTAACGGCTCCCCTTTTTTGCGTCAAATAATATAAGTGTGTAAGAAATTCTCTTGAGCTTGGGTTACTCTAACTGCTGCTGCGCATACCTAAATGCTAATGGTTACTGGATATAAATTTCAACGATAGCTACATCTCTTTCCTTCGCTAAATCAATGAAGGCTGTAGAGGTCTGAACGAGTGGGCGGAAGTAATCCGCAGGGTTATTCAAGACAATCAGACCGGTTTCGCCGGTTGTGAGCAGAACCCTTTTGCCAATAAAATTGGGTAGCATGTGTTTGATGAGTTCCTGCGTAACTTCAGCATTCAACTGGCCGAAGCTGAGGCTGTACAGTTCGCATAGCACGGAGATTAATTCCTGCTTAGTCTGATACACCCGATTAGTCGTCATCGCGCTGTACACATCGGCTACAGCCGTTATACGGGCAAATGGATGAATCTCGTCACCTTTCAGTCCGTAAGGGTAGCCACTTCCATCCTCGCGCTCATGATGCTGGAGGGCAACGGTTGCAAGGATCTCGTCCTGAGTGGACTCTTTGACAATCTCATAACCATATAACGTATGTTTCTTCATTTCTTCGAATTCTTCCGGCGTTAACTTGCCCGGCTTATGTAAAATTTCAGAAGGAATCTTGGACTTGCCAATATCGTGAAGATATCCTGCTTTGGCCACGGTTAGACACTCCTCAGGATTGTAGCCCATCCAGCCGGCGATATAAAAAGCGAGCATTCCGACTTGTAAGGAATGGTTGTAGGTATAGTCGTTATCCCCGTCAAGCATCAGCAGCAAGGAGACAACGTCCTTTTGTTTTTCAAGCTGTCCCGTTAGGGTTATCAGTATTTCATCGACCTGAGTCTCATCAATAAAACCCTTCTCCATCGCTTGTCCAAACAGAGATTCTGTACCTTTGATCGTATCGTTAAACAGGTTAGTTAACAGACGGGTTTGATCGGAAGGTAAGGTTTGTGCATCAGAGTGGAGGTCAGATGTTGTATGCTCTACATCTGCGTAATCGATTCCGTGCTGCAGCAGCTTGGCAATATCATCGTCGCTGAGTGTGGAACCTTTCATCAGCATGTGGAGACCCGAACTGTTGTACACATCATTTTTTAACAGGTCGCCAGTTTTAAGATCAGTAACATGCACTCTCACGTATAAACCACCTTTTCCTCGACTAATATCGACATATATGATTATAATAACAAGAAAAAAATGGGTTGACAACGACTTATTTACTAATTTCATCACCCGTCGAACAGGTCGAATGACTAGTTATTTAATTGTCTGTAGGGTTCCAGGGTCCTAGTTGATGACCTTTCCACTCGGAACCATCTTCCCATATTTCTTTTTTCCAGATGGGTACATTCTGTTTGAGTCTTTCAATCGCGTAACGGCTTGCGTCATAACAGTCACTGCGATGAGGGGAGGAAACGGCAATAACGACGCTGATCTCTGCTACGTCTACCTTCCCAATCCGATGGCTAATCGCACATTTTACGCCTGGCCAGCGTTCATTGATTTCACTACCGATAGCTGCCATCTGAGAAAGTGCCATAGGTACATAGGCCTCATATTCAAGATGAACCGTTCGTTGTTGTCCGGTCATTTCACGGGTGGTGCCAACAAAGGTAAGGGCAGCTCCATGGTTTGCCGTAATGACGAGCTCCGTTGTAGCTTCGACGGACAGCGGGGACTGGGTGATCAGGAATAATCCGTCATCCGTACGATGCTCAGGATGGGTAGAACGATGTCCGTCACCATTCAAATGGGAACCATCTCCTCCCGATACAGGGGGAATTAAGGCGAGTTCATCCTGGGCCTTGATTATAATATCGGCAGAAGCATACTGCTGATTTACTGCTAGAAAAGAAACACGTATTTGAGCAGCCGCTTCAGGGTAAGCAAGGCCCAGTTTTTCTTTTAATTGCATAGGAGTTGGATCCGTTCCGGGATAATCATATTCAAGCAGGGATGTGCCCAGACGTTCAGCGATTCCTGCAAATAGTTGAATTGTTAATTTCATGGAAATTACTCACCTCTTTTTAATCTCTAAACCCTATAAATATATCATAACGACGCGGAAAATGTTATGCTTATCCATTAGAGGAATGTACGTTATCGACGATATGAGGGAGGCGGTGTGATGAGCACCAAGAAGGCGCAAACATTAACGATTCTACACACCAATGACATCCATAGTCATTTTGGCTCCATGAGCTCCATCGCCGCCATGATCGGACACGAGAAGGAACAGGCTGGAGAATTTCTGGTAGTGGATATCGGAGATCATATGGACCGGATGGCAGTTGAGACGGAGGGTACCCTGGGGGCAGCCAACGTGGATGTCATTAACCTGACCGGTTATGATGCGGTAACGATCGGAAACAACGAAGGACTAACATTTACATCCGAGCAACTGGCGCAGTCTTACTCTGGACTTCTGTGTCCTGTTGTATGTGGAAATGTTGTGGACCAGGCTACAGGCCTGCCACCAGTCTGGATGAAATCCTCTCTCATTTTGGAGAAGGGGCCTTTTCGCATCGGTTTGCTTGGTGCTACAGCACCCTTTACCGCTTTTTATGAATTGTTGGGTTGGGATGTATTGGACCCGGTAGAGACGCTGCGTGAGCAAGTTGAAGCTTTGCGTCCTCAGGTGGATGTAGTCGTTATTTTGTCTCATCTGGGGCTTTCCACAGATCGCAGATTGGCCGAACAGATCCAGGGCATCGATGTCATTCTGGGCGGACATACACATCATGTACTGGAAGAACCATTAATCATTGGTCAGACGGTGCTTGGAGCGGCAGGCAAGTTTGGCCAGTGGCTCGGTAAGGTGGTACTGGATCGGGAATATGAAGCGAATGAACTTACACTGGTGAGCAGCGGCTGTGTTCCGGTCCAGAACATGTTGCTCGAAGAAAGCGTATCGCTGGCTATAGATACACACCGGACGGAAGCTGAGCGTGCGCTGGGCCAAACAGCCGTTATTACGGACAGGACGCTGACCATTGATTACGATCATGAGTCACCGTTTGCGTCATTGCTTGCCCAGGCAGTTCGGCAGTTCACTGGAGCGCAGTTGTCTCTTGTTAACGCCGGGCAGCTCCTTGGAAATCTTCCGCAGGGGAATATCACGAAGGGAATGTTACATTCCCTATGTCCATCTCCCATTAATGCCTGTACAATATGCTTGAATGGAATTCAGATTCGGGAGGCTCTGGAGCAGTCCCTGTTGTCAGAGTTTTCACGTAAACCGATTATCGGGTTTGGATTTCGTGGGGATATTTTAGGAACATTGTGCATGGATGGTATGGATGTGGAGTATGACCCCCATTCGCCTCCATATGAGAAAATCCGTGCCATATATATTGAGGGCGAGCCGGTTCATGATGAACATGAATATGTGGTAGGAACACTCGACATGTTTACCTTTAACGTGGGATATCCGTCCCTTGCTCTTGGAACGGATATATCGTATCGACTTCCTGAATTCATACGTGACCTGCTCGAAACGGAATTAAAAAGGCCTGGGGCGCTGGATGACAGCCTGCGATCCCGTTGGCATAAAATCTAACAAGTACTTGCCTTCTGCTGAAGCGGCGGCTAGTGGAAATTACATCTACGGAGCGGGAGAGGATAGGCTGTGCGTTTAGTACATATAAACCTATTGCAGCCTGGCATGAAGCTGGGGAAACGAATTTATAGTGAAGAGGGTTTGGTTCTGCTCAGTGAGGGAGTGGAGCTGACCAGTCGGTTGATTGGACGTCTGAAGGACCTGGGGATTGGATATGTGTATATTTCGGATGCAGCAACAGAGGATATCATCATTCCGGATATGCTGCAGGAAGAGACCAGGCGCAGAGCGTTAGTTGAGATCAAACAGCAGTTTCAGAGTATGTCGGGTCTCAAAACCAAAAGCCGAATCCCACACTTCGGAAAAGCACTTAGCGGGTTAATGAATACGATTCTGGAGGACATCGGCAGTCAGAAGGAAGCAATGATTATGCTTATGGATATGAACGCCAGTGATTTTGACCTGTATAATCATTCTCTTAATGTATGTGTGTATACGCTGGTTCTTGGTGTGGCATCGGGTTATACCCGCCAGCAATTAATGGAGATTGGTCTGGGTGCCTTGTTACATGATATTGGAAAAACACAGATTGCTCCAGAAATTCTGCACAAGCCTGCCAAATTGAGCGATGAGGAATTTAAAATCATACAGCAGCATACTACATATGGACATCGTATTCTCAAAGACGAACCGGGTATACCGCTCCTTGCTGCCCATTGCGCATTACAACACCATGAACGGATTGATGGCAGCGGCTATCCTTTTGGTTTGAAAGACAAAGAGATTCATGAGTACGCCAAATGGCTAGCTCTTGCCGATTCGTATGATGCGATGACAACCAATCGGGTATATAAACAAGCTTTGCTGCCACATCAAGCTGTGGAAGTATTATACACGGGTTCAGGAACTTTATATGAACAGCGAATGCTGGAGAAGTTCCGTGACTGCGTAGCCATTTATCCCTTAGGTATCTCCGTCACGCTGAGTACAGGGGAGGTCGGGGTTGTTGCAGACATCCATACGCGCATTCCGCAACGACCACGTATTCGTGTTCTCAAGGATGCAGACGGACAGACATTAAGTGCACCCTACGAGATCGATCTGTCTACAGCGTTGTCTGTTATGATTACAGGTGTTGAGGGTGTGGAAGACGCTACGCCAGCTTCAGCGCGTGGCGAATTATTTTGATATCCTGACGTCAAATGGAGAATGGGTCAACGCTCATTTCGTAATATCCGGGCCAGCAAGGCCTTGATATTACGCGGGCGTTTTTTGTCATGTAATGGACAGAGCATGCTCATGCCAGAGCACAGGAAATTGTGCTATGATTAAAGATAACTCCAAAAGTTGCAGACGGGGTATGTTGTAAATAAAACTTTTTAGGTTAATAAAAGGAATAAGGTGAAGAACAATGACCATGCTAAACTCAGGATCGGTAGAACCGATGCCTTTATCGCCGACTAATGATCCTTGGGATCCGATCGGCTCTTTGCGTACATATGGACGCCATGTGCTGACCAGTGTAGAAATGACCGTGACTCATCTGTGCAATATGCGCTGCGAGCATTGTGCGGTAGGAGATATGTTAACGATGCGCGAAGCACCTGCGCTTCCGCTGCCTTTGATGCTTAAAAGGCTGGATGAGGTTGAGCACCTTCAGACGATCAGTCTGACGGGTGGTGAGCCGAGCTTCAGCCAGAAGACCGTGGATGAGATGATCATTCCGCTCCTCAAATATGCCAAGGAACGGGGCATTCGTACCCAGATTAACTCCAATCTGACGCTGGATTACCGTCGGTACGAGCAGCTTCTGCCTTATCTGGACGTTATGCATATCTCATTCAATTATCTGAATGCCGATGACTTTCACCAAGTTGGGTTTGCCAACAGTGGTAGACCTGTAAAACGGGAAGTCGCGGTGAAGATGTATGAGAAAATGATTGAAAATTCCCAAAAACTCAGTGAAGCGGGCATGTTTATCTCTGCGGAGTCCATGATTAACTTCCGTACTCATGACAAGCTTGAGGGCATTCATCAATTGATCCGTGAGATGGGCTGTGTCCGTCATGAAGTGCATCCGATGTATAATTCGAATTTTGCTTCTTCGCTGCCGGTGCTTTCCCTTGATCATATGAGAGCAGCAATTCATCGTTTGTTAGATGTGCGTGACAAGGATATGTGGATGCTGTTTGGTACACTTCCGTTCTTCGCATGCAGTGCAGCAGAGCAGGATCGCGAACTGATCAACCGCCTGTATAGCGAGCCTAAAGTGACGGTTCGTAATGATCCCGATGGTCGTAACCGCGTTAACGTGAACATGTTCACTGGGAACGTGTATGTTACCGATTTTGCCGACATCCCGGCGTTTGGCAACATTCGTGACCGGAAGCTGGATGACGTATTCCATGAGTGGTCGGCGGAACATCCTTTGAATCAGACAGTGAACTGTCATTGTGATGCTGCTTCTTGCTGCGGTCCGAATCTGCTGGTGGCAGATATGTATTATAAAGGTGTGGATTTCAAATCGAGAAAAGCAATTACACGTTGATATTCCAGGTGTATTCCTGAAATAGAGAGAAAAGGGGAGTTTCGACTTGGGTATTCATACCGAATTTCATCTTGGGCAGTTGGTTTTTAATCTGGTCTGTGTGTTTCTGCTCGTATTTTTGAATGGTGTATTTGTCGCAGCGGAATTTTCTCTGGTCAAAGTTAGACAAACACGCCTCACTCAATTACAGAGTGAAGGGAATAAGTTGGCTGGTTATGCACTGAAGGTGAATGGTAAATTGGATGCCTATCTATCGGCAACCCAGTTCGGAATCACGCTGACATCGCTGGGGCTTGGTTGGCTAGGTGAACCGGCCATTTCCGAATTGCTGGTCGAACCTCTAATGTTCAAGCTTGGTGTAGCGGATACAGGACTTATATCCACGGTATCGGTCATCATTGGTTTCTGTATTATTACGTTTTTGCACATTGTGCTGGGTGAGCTTGCGCCCAAATCTCTGGCGATTCAAAAAACAGACGGAGTGGCTTTGTTGCTATCCGCACCGTTGCTGTTATTTTATAAAATTTTCTTCCCATTCATCTGGGTACTGAACGTATCAGCCAATGCACTGCTGCGTTTGGCGGGCATTGAACCCGCCAGCGAAGGGGAGGCCCATTCGGAAGATGAGCTTCGCATCTTGATGAAGCAAAGTGCGAAGAGTGGTGTTATCGACAAGGATGAAATCAAACTGATGGATAACATCTTTGATTTCTCCGATATGCTGGCACGCGAAATTATGCTGCCACGTACGGATATGGACTGTCTGTACACTCATATGTCGCTGGAAGAAAACCTGAAAATCATTAATGCAACGAAGCATTCCCGTTACCCTGTAGCTGTTGAGGATAAGGATGAGATTATCGGATTTATCCACATTACCGATCTGCTTCTCGCTGAACCAGCCCAGCAGCATGATCTGGCTGCGCTTGTTCGACCAATTCTGAATGTTCCTGAATCGATGGAGATCAGTCATGTACTTCGTTTGATGCAGAAAAAGCACTCCCAGATGACGCTGGTGGTCGACGAATATGGCGGTACAGCCGGCTTGCTGACTGCTGAAGAGATTTTGGAAGAGATTGTTGGTGATCTATATGATGAGTTCGAAGACGAACGTCCGCATATGGAGCGCAGTGGAGAAGCCTTTTCCATCGATGGTCGTTCCCTGATTGAAGAGGTCCATGAATGGACAGGAGCTGTCATTGAGGATGAGGAAGTTGATACGATTGGCGGCTGGCTATTCAAGGAATTGGAAGGCAGCGCGGTCAAAGGTAAAACACGGGAGCAAAACGGTTATGTCTTTGAAGTGGAAGAATCTACCCGTCTCCGAATTACCCGTGTGAAGGTATATAAGCGACCCGATCCTGAAGAAGATAAGGTGGAAATGGAAGAAAAGGAACCAGGTTCGATGCAGGATGATGATCGTGAACTTAACAGGGACTGAGTATTGATGAAATAATCATTGATGCTTATGCCGCCATATCAAATGAAGTGACCTTTGGACACTGCCCAGCGGGGGAAGTTGTTCGAAGGTCTTTTTTTGCGTTCCGCTAAATATGGGATTAACTTGGGGGACAGCGACATATGGTTATAGAGACGGGAAATGAAAGCTTGTAATGTAGGGATGTCGAATGTACCAAATCAGTGATGAAGGAGGCGTTGTTCTGTGTCAGATCCGCAGCTTCGTGCTTACGCCCCTTTTGTGGGGCCGTTTGATCCATGTCCACCGAAGACGATTCGGACGTACTTGGTTCCTCCGCAATTGTTTATCCCATTTCAGCCGATGGGCTGGCCGCAGTACAGTCCCGCAGAAGCTTTAAGAATTGGAACGTTGTGGCCTGCTTTATACAGTCCTTATACACCTGCGAGCTCGAAGGGAAGGAAGGTGGAAGCAGATGGAACCTGAAGCACCCAAAGCCTGTGATGCAAAATACTATGAGTTGCTGGAGGAACTTCAGGCCCTGGATTTTGTATTGGTTGAGCTGAATCTGTATCTGGACACCCACCCGGGCGACTATCAAAGCATCGAGCAATACAACAAATTCAGCCAGGAGCGGATGAGAGTGGCACATGAGTTTCAGCAATTGTACGGACCGCTGATGAACTTTGGGCATGCTTTCTCCAAATATCCGTGGGAATGGTCCCAGACACCATGGCCTTGGCAAGTGTGAGATAACATCCTCGGGTTTCCTTGCAGTCGTTCCAGGCCGGGAACTCGAGGGATCGTAACAGGTAGGATTTGATTTAAAAGAGGAGGCGTCTGCATGTGGGTGTATGAGAAAAAATTGCAATATCCCGTTCGGGTTAGCAAATGTGATCCTCATATGGCGAAATTGCTGGCTGAACAGTATGGAGGCGCAGACGGAGAACTGGCGGCTGCCCTGCGGTATCTGAACCAGCGATATACGATTCCGGACAAGATTATCGGGCTGTTGAATGATATAGGGACGGAGGAATTTGCTCATCTTGAGATGATTGCAACAATGATCTACAAGCTGACAAAGGATGCGACTGTGGAGCAACTGGAAGCAGCGGGGCTTGGGCCGAACTATGCACAGCGTGATTCTGCTTTGTTCTATACGAATTCTTCCGGTGTACCATTTACAGCAGCCTATATTGCTTCGAAAGGGGATCCAATCGCAGATTTGTACGAGGATATTGCAGCGGAAGAGAAGGCTCGGGCTACATATCAGTGGTTGATCGATCTGACGGATGACGTGGATCTACAGGACAGTCTCAAGTTTCTGAGAGAACGGGAGATTGTGCATTCCTTGCGTTTTCGTGAGGCCGTAGAGATTCTGAAGGATGATCGGGAGACAAAGAAGATTTTCTGATGAGGACAACATATCAATTCTCATTGCCGTTCTCTGCAAAGGGAGCGGTTTTTGCGATGAAAGGAACGTTTAGAGCATGCTCCTCGTTGGTTTTGAAGTAATGGGAATGGAATGTTATCCAATGTAAGTTATCATTCAAATATAAAATAATAAAAAAGCAGGACCATCCTTTTTTTTGTTAAAAAAGGCTGCCCTGCTTTTTGGGGTTCCGTGTCAAGCTCTCAGTATTCAACGACCATGGCAACATTTTGCCACCCAGCACCAACGGTCCAGAACAGCACTTTATCACCACGCTGAATTTGGCCGGATGTAATGGCTCGATGTAATGCAATAAACGGACTGCTGGTTGAGGTGTACCCGAACTCGTCTCCGATGTAGACGGCAATATCTTCGCCAATGCCAATGTTTTCGGATACAGCACGTATATTGCCAATAGATAATTGGGAGAAACAAGCGGCTTTGATCTCATCTGCTCCGATTTCGTTACGACTCAGCAGCGTGCGAATCGATTCAGAGGCTGCACCTACACAGATGGAATCATCAAACGGTATGAATTTGACATGGAAGGCTCCTGCGTCAACACCGGTTTGGCCCAGTTTTGCAAGACCTTGTGCCGGGAAAAGAGAATTGCCGTACACACAGGTATCGGTCTGATAGATCGAGTCAATAAAACCGACAGCCTGCTCATTCCGCTCAACAATGACAGCTGCTGCTGCGTCCCCAAAGTTCGCGAAGTATACAGGATCATCCGGACTGGCGTGAGGAGCCACGTAATCCGAGCCAATAATCAAAGCACGACGAATTCTGGGATTGCTCATCATCTGACGGCTAACTTGTTCAAAGGCTGCGGTCATGCCCGCACAGTTGGCATTGCTATCAATGCAGATCGTATGGGATGCCCCGTTAATCAGGCGATGAATCATTAAGGAATTCGTAGGAAAGATGTATTCCGGCGTTTGACTTGCATAAGCAATCAGATCGATATCGGCACCGGTGAGTCCGGTCTTTTCGAGCAAATTACTGGCGGCCTCAAAGGCCATGCTTAGTGAGTTTTCATCATCGTTGTCAATTTTGTAACGTGTATCACGCCCAAGTGCCTTTAACAATCCCCGAATATCTACACCTCTTGCATCAAAATGTTCAATATAAAAGTCATTGCCCACCTTGTTCGTTGGATGATAGATATCGATATCTACAATACGAATTCCAGCCATCTTCATTCTCCTTCTGAGCGGATGGGTGAACCCTCAGCTTGTCCGCCTGGTTTATTAGGTCGTAACCGTGGAGATGATCTCAAGATTTTCCAGTCCGACAGACCGTCCAAGACGGGACAGCTGCATTTTCAGAATGGCATTATTCTCAAGCGTCAACACCACTTTTTTATATTCATCTTTTTTGAACATCTGCAGGCAGCCCTCGAGAAGAGGCACAATTTCCGGAGCGGTAACATTCAACTTTTTGCAATCAATATTCAGCTCATACTCCTTGGTGTTAATCGGAGCGATCGTGTCCTGATATGCCGAGATGGAACGTAAACCGTCTTCTTGAGAGAAAGAGCCCTCCAGTTCAATGTTCAACACCTTGTTCGGAACGTCAGTATTCAGTATAAAACTTCCCATGATTGTTATCTCTCCTTTAAATGAGTTAAGGCTATCCCGCTCACCAAGACATAGGCCTTGAGGCCCTCGCTGAATGCTTCTGAGATGTAGGCGGATTCGAAGGATAATTTAACCATATTATAAAGGTAGAGATGTAATAAGATCAATAAAAAAGTCGAATCGTGTATAAAAATGTAGAAGAGTGAATTATTGGATTTCATCCAGTGTAGCGAGCAATATATTAAAAGCACTGATGATCCGCGGTGCTCCAACACAAGGTGCCAGATGCAGCAAAATTCCTTTGAGCTGATCTACAGTTACACCGACACTTAGCGCCATCGTATAATGAACCCCCAACTGCTCATACTGCCCTTGTGAGATCAGTGAGGAGATAATCGCAACTTCCTTCCATTGATCGGTAATGGTGGTACGTTGAAAAATATCACCGTAAGCCGTTCCCATAATAAACTCGGCGAGCTCAGGGAACTGATCCTTAATGGGTGCCAATGCTTTTGCACCATATTCACCCGAAAGCTTTGCAAAACGCTCCAATCCTTGAGTCACTTGTTCACTCATGCCTATGTTCCTCCTAATTCAAAGTCACGGTACGGTGAGCCGTGGGTGGAATCTCGTCGCGATCGGTAAGAAGCTCAATTACAGTAACTTGGTTCAGCTGCTGCGCGGTCTGTAGAGCAGATGTGAATTCGGCCCGTGTTTCCGCCCGGAAAGCAACAGCGCCGAGAGACTCCGCAAACTTTGCCGCATCCACGGGAACCTCGTACAAGGTGCCATCGATCCGGCCTGTTGTTTTTTCCATGCCTTTCAGTGCCATATCCAGCTGTTTATTGTTCACGACGATGAAGATGACATGCAGATTGTTGCATACAGCAGTGTTAATCTCGGTTCCAAGCATCATGAAGCATCCGTCACCTGTAATGCATACGATGGTTTCTTCCGGTGCGGCAGTCTTGGCCCCAATAGCCATGCCGATGGCATTACCCATGCAGGCAAAGTAGGCGTCAAACACAAAGCTGCCGGGTTTCTTGACTTTATATCGTTGAACGGCATGAAAACCATGACTACCATCATCTACAAACAGCTTATGATCATATGGAAGCAGTTCACTCATTTCTTCCAGCACGGATGCCAGGGACAGGTTCGGCAGATCCGGGAGAGGTACGGTGTAATCTACAGTTGTAGTTTCTTTTGGAACAATAGGTTGTTCTGTCAGTGTACCGAGCAAAAACTGCAGGTTGTTCTTCAAGTCTCCGGTGATATGTAAGGTTTGAGCGTTAAGTATTTTACCAACGAATGTAGGATCAGCGTCGAATTGAATCAGATGTGCAGGATGGTTCTCAGGCTTCAAATTACAGATCGTCATATCACTTAGACGTGAACCGAGTACGATATAGAGATCACTTTGATTCAGTAGTTCATCTGCATGAGGGAAGCCACCAACACCGCAGGGCCCATGATATAGGGGATGATCCCAAGCAACGGCACCTTTTCCGCCAGGAGAAGTAATGACAGGAATATTGAAATGTTCGGCAAAATGGAGCAATTCATCATGGGCTCTGGCGCGGCTGACGCCTTTGCCTGCAATAATTAAAGGATGACTGGACTGTTGAAGTAAGGGGAGGATACGATTCAGGTTGGATACGCTAATCAGGGGTTCTGGCTCCGGGATGACAACCCGAAAGTCAGCAAGCTGTTCGGTTTGTACATCAAAAGGAAGACAGAGATGGACGGGCCCTTTGTTGGGACCGAGTGCAATGGAAAGGGCGTGATTCAATATGGTGCTGAAATGATCACCACGCTCCACCAGTTTGCTGAATAGCGTGGCAGGACGGAACATCTCCGCCAGATCAGCCAAGTAGGAAGAAGAGTCCTGACATTGCGGAAGCCCCAATTCCTGAATGGATTGATGACCCGTAATAAACAGGACGGGCAAATTATTGGCCTTGGCATGGGCTGCAGCGGTGAGCAAGTTGGTTCCGCCCGGACCAGAAGTGGCGAAGGCCACACCCAGTTTCCCTGTTTGGAGGGCATAGCCCGATGCGGCAAAGCCTGAACTGGATTCATGGCGACCTGGAATGAATTCCAAACCGTAATCGACCATTTTCAGGACAGCAGGACAGATGGATTTTCCGATAATACCAAAGACATGAGTAACGCCTAAATTACGCAGAGCTTCTGCCAAATAGTCCGCAACTGTTCTCATGCGGGACACCTCGCTTCACAAAATAGGTTTTTGGACCCACAGGTCAAGTTCCGTTTTTGGAGTGTATGTCGTTGTCTAAGGTTGTAAAAGGAAATAAATCCTCGTTAATAGGAAGAGTAGCTTTTTTTGTGGTTTTTTGTCAACCGCTTTTATGAGTATAAGTTCCTGATTCTTAGGTTGGAAACGCTTAATGTCTTGTCCCATATGAGAAAATAAATTGGTTATATATTCCTGCAACGAATTACCTATAAACAAGATTTATAGAATTAAATGTAAAATACTATATAATATGATGTATTTTTTTGTGTAGATCAAATTAGAAGCGTATGCTTTCCATTTCGTATCCGTGCAAGGATTGGCAATATTATGCTTTCTGTTATACTGAAATTCGATGGGAGTGAGTTGAATGACAACGATAAAAATGGCCGTAATTGGTCTGGGCAAAATGGGAATACATATGATACATCAGGCAACAGAGGCAGAACTATCCGAAAAAGTAGAGATTGTAGCAGTGTGCGATTCCAGTGAGGAAAATTTGACATCGTTTGCTTCCTCGCATCCGGAGACGAAGACGTATATGGATTTCAAGCAATTGCTCGACACACATCCGGTTGATCTGCTGTACATAGCAGTTCCACCTAAATATCATTATCCAGTCGTTATGGAGGCATTAAAGCGCAAGATTCATGTATTCTGTGAGAAGCCACTGGCCAATAGCGTGGAGGAAGCTAGAGCAATGCTCGAGGCAGCCGAGAAGGCTGGTGTAGTACATGCAATTCATTTCTCCATGCCGCATGAACCATCGGTAGTGAAATTGCAAGAGCTGATTCGTCAGGAAACGATTGGTGAGATTCGCAAAATCGATCTGATTCTGCAATTCCCTCAGTGGCCACGAGCGTGGCAGCAAAATGCCTGGATTACCAGCCGCGAGCAGGGCGGATTCATTCTTGAAGTGGGAATCCACTGGATTCATATGATCCAAAATGTGTTTGGTGCTATCCGTGTGATTAACAGTGAGGTTCAATTTCCTCAAAATACAGGTGAATGTGAACATGAAGTTCAGGCCGCGATGGAGCTAGAGGATGGAACCCGAATTCAATTAAATGGGATTGCTCATTTTGCAGGTGAAGAGCGTGTATCCATGGTGGTTTACGGTACAGAAGGAACGATTGCCTTGGAAAACTGGGACCAACTATGGAGTGGGCGCATCGGAGAGCCGCTTGTTCCCGTCGAAGTAGATGAATCCTTAAGCCAGCTGCCTGTACTTAAACACGTCATTGCCCGTATTCAAGGCCAACCTGCCAAAATATACGATTTCAACGATGGCTATCATGCACAGCTTGTCCTTGAAGCGCTGCGTAATCCGGATCAATCCTGATCGAAAAAGGTACTGAGCTAGAAAAGGATTCATGTTAAATGTTCTTTCATTTTGAAAAAAAGAAGCAGATCCCTATAGAGTGGGATCTGCTTCTTTGTGTTATCTGGGACTGATCAATAGGGTCAGGACAGCTTGAATCGGTTAACCAATTGATCAAGCGCATCTGACATTTCGTTCAATTGCTTGGACGTATCCGCCATTTCCTGTAACGACGCAAGCTGCTCCTCGGTCATAGCCGATACTTCCTCCGTGGCAGATGCGGTGTCCTCTACAACGGCTGATACTTCGTTAATGGATGTCATTACTGCTTCGCTGCCTGTGGTGAGCTCTTCAACCACAGCGGATACATCCAGCATCTCAGCGCTGAGGTCTTGAATGTGCTGCGTAATATTCGCAAAGGCTTGGCCCGCGTCTTCAATCGTCTGTAAGCCTTCGCTGACATGCTGTGTACTGCCTTCGACTTCATGAACGGTGCTCTGTATACCAGCTACGACCGTCTCCAGAATGCTTGTAATTTCTTTGGCAGAGGTGGCGCTTTGATCTGCCAGATTCCGAATTTCGCCAGCGACTACAGCGAATCCGCGTCCATTCTCCCCTGCACGCGCCGCTTCAATTCCGGCATTGAGCGCGAGTAGATTCGTTTGTCTTGCAATGCCTGACATGGAATCGGCAATGTTGATGACCTGATCGGACATTTTGGATATTTCATGAATGGCTCCCTGAACAGACAGGAAGGATTGTTCGATGGTCCCCATTTTGCCAACCGCATTATTAATTCGCTGCTGTCCATCGAGTGCAATGGACTCTGTGCGTACAGCGCGTTCAGCAGCCTCCGATGCGGAGCCAGCAACCCGGTTGAGTCCGGTCAGGGATTGTTCCATGGCGGCAACCATCGTCTGTGTAAGTGCAACCTGCTCATCTGCGCCTTCGGCCACACGTTCCATGGCTGCGGCAACCTCTTTTCCAGCCAGATGACTGTCGGACACGCCTTTATCCAGCCGGTCAGATGCGGCGTTCAGGGTGGTAGCGTTGCTTTGGACGTCCAGCATCATCTGCTGCAAACCAAGGAGCATCGTATTGGCTGCCTCCGCAAGTTCCCGCGTTTCATCCTTCATCGGCGTGGCAATGCGCAGTGTCAGATCGCCATTGGAGGAGCCGATGTCATTCAGCGCGCGGATTACTGTTCGGATGTTTTTTACAATGGAACGGGATAGAATCAAGGCTGCAAAGATCGAGATCAAGGCCACAACGATAAGCGCTCCGTAAAGCTCCCAGTTCAAAATTTTGTTCTTTTGCTTCAGCGCTTCGGTGCGATTTTCAGTCAACGCCAGCTCATTGGTGCGAAATGTATTCAATAAACCGCGAATCTCATCCATATCCTTCTTGCCGGGGTCCTCCACAAAAAATTGCCTTATCGCCGCCATATCATTCGCTTTTCGAAGCGCAATAACCGGTTCGCCAGCGATTTGAATCCAGTCATCCATTTTAGCTGAAATTTTTTCAAGAAGTGCCTGCTGTGCCGGGTTATCCGAGACAAGCACCGCAAGCTGATCCTTGAGTATATTCTTCTGTTGAACGCCTGTGTTATAAGGGTCCAGGTAGTTTTCTTGTCCTGTAATTACATAACCTCGTTGTCCTGTCTCCATGTTCACCATAATATTTTCAATCTCATAGGTTAGATCATGTACCTTCATATCGTGATCCACCAGAAAGTCCAGTTCTCGTTGCAACTGGCTGATACTGTTTTGAATCAATAAAATAGAGCCAGCGAGCACCGCGAGTACGAGCAAATAACCTAAACCAATCTTATAAAAAATTTTGAAGGTCCTGTGCTTTTTCATGTTTGTTATGCCTCTCCTTGGGGTATATGTATTTGTCGAAAAAACTTGAACAATAGCTATTATAGTCCTTTAGGTGTGGTGTCTAAAGAACTATTTTCAGTATTATACTTAAAGGATGTTTACTTGTATATAGTTTGTTTAATTTAAGTATAATGTTTGTGGATTTTGTATGGCGTCGACGATACAGATGTTTTACATTGCGCGGTTTACACTGCCAAACGTTTATGTTTATCATGGAAGGGGAACGATTCCGAATACATATCCCAATCCGAAAGGAACATTGGACATGACAAAAGAGACGGTATTGCGTAAACCGGAAGCGATGATTTTTGATATGGATGGTACTTTGTTTCAGACGGAAACTCTGTTGTTGCCAGCCTATCATCAGCTGTTTGATACATTGCGGGCCGAAGGGCATTTTGAGGGAGAGACTCCTCCTGAAGAACGAATGCTGGGAAGCCTGGGGATGTTGCTAGAGGATATATGGAAAGTGGTTATGCCCGAAGCTTCAGTTGCGGCCCATCGACGTGCAGACGAATTGCTGCTTCAGTTGGAGATTGAAGGGTTGGATGGGGGAAGCTCGCAGCTGTACCCACAAGTAAAAGAGACGCTGAAAGCGTTGAAAGAACAGGGTGTGCGGTTGTTTGTCGCCAGCAACGGGCTGGAGGACTATGTCAAAGGCGTGGCCTTTGCCCATGAGATCATGCCGCTCTTTGAAGGCGTGTATAGTGCTGGACAGTACAAGACCGCTTCCAAAGTTAACTTGGTTCAGATCCTGCTTGAGAAGCATCGGATTCAGGATGCATGGATGGTAGGGGATCGCTCTTCGGATGTGGAGGCAGGCAAAATGAATAACCAGACCGTTATCGGCTGTGCCTATGCAGGGTTCGGACGGGACGAAGAACTGGCAGGATCAGATGTACTGATCTCTGATTTTACGGAACTGCTTCGTTTGTATCGGGAAGCCGAGTAGAACAAAACCAAAAAAACCGACTACCCCTAGTCCATTCGGACATTGGAGTGGTCGGTTTTTTAGTTCAAGGAGGATTTGGTTCACTACCAATGAAGTCTGACGGTCATCACCGGGATCCTCTGGTTCTTTTGAGGGTGGCGGATTTACCTTTTACGCGTTTGACCGGTTTAGTTACCTTCACCCCCCGAGGGGGACGAATTGTATTTGCATGATTGCGGTACACCCACAAGGCGTACTCCAATGGTTGGGTGATCGCTTTGGAATAGATATCATTCTCACCAATGCGGGCAAACACCTCACGCGCAGGCTTCGGATTCACTTCAAGCAGATAGATGTGCCCGCTCTTGTCAATCGCCAAATCGAGAGCCAATTCACACAAGTTGCCATAGGTGTTTTCCAGAAACGTAGCTACATCAATCCCGAATTTCTCGGCCGTTGCGTAAATTTCTGTTCGCTGCTTCTCATCCGTGATCCATTGTTTCATCAGTTTGTGCATCGCTATGGCCTGACCACCACCATGCAGATTAGAGGTAACACTTTTCTCCGCACCCATCCGTCCGGCACATCCGGTCAATTCCCACTGTCCTTCGCCGTTCTTCTGGACCAGCATTCGATAATCATGAACACGGCCATTCGGAAGCTGGAGTTGAATCCCCTGTTGAACCAGATATTTGTCTTTCATATTCCAGTTCTGGAGAAGTGAACCCAAGCGTGACAGATGGACTTTACGCGGGGTGATGATCCGCCGCTTCTGGTCCCGTCCCTGTACGAGAACTGTATTGGCCTCGCTGCCACTGCGTTCGATGCGGAGAATTCCGCGCCCTCCGGTTCCATTAATGGGCTTCAGGTAGAGCAGGGAGGAGGCCTTCAGCATTCGATTGACGTCGGACATATCCTGATACAGAAAAGTGTCGGGCAAATGCTCACGAAAGGCTGATTTCGCCGAGAGTGTCTGATGGATGGTCCACTTATTACGCAATGGGCGGTTGAGAAAGAGCAAGTGACCATACCTTTGCCGAAAGGCAAGCAGCTGCTGGAATCTGCGATTGCGCTGTATGCGGCAGCGGTCGAAGATGATATCCGGGAATGAACGCCATTCCCGGGACCAGCCTTTTCCCGAATGAAAGACCATGGCCTCAATCTGTTTGCCTCCTGGATGTACATCGGCAGGTGTGAACACATATATATCGAGTCCCCGCTTGCGCCCTTCAAGGATCATTCTGCGGTATATGCTCCGTTCTTCCAGAGCGCGATGTTCATTTAAGTACAACGTCATAATGCCCAGAACAGGTGAGGACACAAACAATCACCTTCTTTTGCTGTTATTCCTGTTCATCATCGTTTGGACTGACGGGCAAGGTAGGCGCTGTACTGAAAAATACGTTCCAGTGACTTCCGCCGAATCTGCGGTTCATCGAACTTCATCGGCTTTGCATTCGCTTCAAAGAACCAGATCTCGCCCAGATCGTCAACGCCCAGGTCCATGGACATCTCACCGAGCGTATGCCCTGAGCCTCGTTCCACTTGTCTCGCGATCAACAATGAAGTGGACTTCACCCGCTTCATCAGTGTATTCGACATTTCTTCCCCGAAGAGATCGGTGAGCAGCTTCTCCGGGTCCTCCACCGTACCTCCACGCGGAACGTGGGTGGTAATGCTTCGGTAGCCAGCGAGACGGGCGCCAACACCGGTTACGCTCCACTGTCCCTTGCCGTTTTTCTGCACGAGTACCCTGAGATCGAATGGGCGCTTGTGAGATGACGCCAGCTCAATACCCTGTTGCATGATATAGGGCGTGTGACCGGTCTCCTTGCGAATTCTTGCCCATAACTTGGAAAGGGTTGCTGCTTTGTACGTGGTGCTTTTTCGGGTACTCTGTATTTTAAGTCGGTAAGGAAGACGTTCTTTTTCCTGGAACTTGAGCATCATGATGCCTTTGCCGGCCTTGCCGCTCTCTGGTTTCAGATATAGGTAGGGATGTGATCGCAGCACCGTCCCGAGAGCAGTTGCTGTTCGCATCCGGCGAGTATGGGGGACCAGCTGCTGGGTGGATTTGGATTTCTTAAGCCATTCGAACAGATTCCATTTATTGAAAAAAAACGGGTTATACAGTTCGATTCCAGAATGCATGCATTCTTCAATTTTTCGCTGTACTGAAGATTTGCGTTCATCTTCCCGGTTGGGAATCCGATTGTAGAGTACATGGGGAAGGGGGAAGGACTGTGAAGTCCATCTCCCACTCCCATTGTTGTAAGTGTATCCTTTTACGGTGGGGCCGCTCACGTTTAAATCTCTTACAGTCACGACGTACACCACATATCCCATATTTTCGCCCGTCTGCACAATATCCAGGAAGTTTTGATGGTTTCCTCTGAACATCCGTTGATCATCATGCATGGTCAGGATAGCAATAACGGGTCTGAAATCATCCTGCAAGCTCATCAAATGCCGTCTTTCTTCCGGAATTTGCTCAAATACAGGCAATGTTCCAGGATGTGCTCCACCGATGATTTTCCTTCCAGCCGCAGCGAAGGGTGACGGAAAATGGAGCGGCCGGGTTTGGCGTTCGCTTCGAACATCCATACATGTTCCTCCTGATCAATGCCCAGATCAAAGCCAATCTCACCAATCAGATGCTGGTGCTGGGTTTCAATCGCCTGGGCCAGTGTAATAGCGACAGATTTGGCATGCTGAAGCACTTCTCCAGAGCGGTCACCAAAGTTTCGTTTGAGTGCCTGCTCAGGTGTCATCAGGGAGCCGCCGTTTTTGATATGTGTGGTTACACTGCCGCGACCAGCTTTTTTGGCGCCGATTCCAACGACGACCCATTGATTGTTGCCATTCTTGTGCATGTGAAAACGAAAATCAATGGGGCATTCGTCAATCTCAATAAGCCGGATGCCTTGTTGAACAACATAACCGCGAAGTTGTTTGCCATGTCTGCCTTGAAGCATGCGCATCAGGCTGTTAAATGAGCCGAAGCGCAGAAGTGCGTTGCCGCTTTTTTTGCGATATCGGGCAAAATATCCACGTTTGGGAGAGTAGGTCAATCGATAGATACCGTTGCCCAGACTTCCCGCTGTTGGTTTGTAATAGACAAACTGATGGCGTTCCAGCATTTCTTTCATTTGCTCTACCGTCGGGTTGGTGATGGACTCAGGTATATAGCGTCCTGCTGCCGGGTCGTTCTCCAGCAGTTTATAAATATCCGACTTGTTGAAGAAACTCCAATTGAAGAAAGGAATTTTGCGCCGAACGAATCGCTCCCGAAGCTGATTGATCGCTGGTGAGAAGTCAGAGCGACGGCTGGGTAATCGGTTATACACGACGTCTGGCAGAGGTACCGTTTTCCGACTGAAGCTTCCATTGTCATTAAGGAAAAAACCGGACACCGTTTCGTTCTGCCAGTTGATATCTCTTGGAGTGAACGCATAAATATAGGATTTACGGCTTCCTTCGCGGAGCAGTTGTTTGATAAAACCGGTACGGGAACCAAACGGATTGGAGCCAGACGAAGGTCCGTCAGACAGCACCCCGATCAGTGGACCCAACTGGACTTCATCGTTCTGCAAGTTGCGGAGGTAGATGCTGCCCCGTTTCGGAACGTTCATCAGATTGCGTATGCCAGAAGCGAGATAGAGATGTTTGCCAGCCTTTTTGATCGGTTTGATGGTTGCGGGCACCCGGTCACGGCCAAACCGCAGATGAATCGTTTTTTTGCCGGTTAGATTTAGGCTTTTCATTAATGCGTTGGATACATAAACCACTTTATCCGGTTGCTGTGTGAAATGCAGATTGCAAAAGGTCAAACTCATGATTTATCCTCCTATCCTGAAAAGATCCTTCGGCTCCATGGCAGCGGGGCGCTGCGTGCCTCAACCGCCGTGAATCGGGATGGGTTTCAGGCCAGCTGTGCTGGATGTATTCGGCATTTTCATTGGACGCTTCACGTCCGTGAGAACATGTTGTTGCAGCAAATAACGGGCATAGGCAAGCGGCTGGGTGTAGGTCAGACTGTGCATACGGGGGTCAACCGCCTCTGCGAATGAGGAACGTCCCGGTCTCGAATTCACTTCGATCAGCCAGAGGCGACCCTGAACATCTGCTCCGAAATCAAGACCCAGTTCGGCCAGTCTGCCAAATTGGCTTTCCAACAGGGTAGGGATGCGGGCAGCAGCCTGCCTGATCTTCTCCAGCAGAGCGCTGGTTTGCTTGCTCCCATATCGTTCCAGCAGATAAGGATGCACAGGGTACGCCTTTCCCCCTCCATGCAAATTGGAAGTGAGTGAGCCAGCCGGTCCTTCCCGTACCATACATCCGGTTAGAGACCAGCGTCCTTGCCCATTTTTTTGCATCAAGGCCCTAATGTCGAATGGTCGTCCGTGATGACTCAGTTCCAGGTACGGCTGTAAGATCATCTTTTTACCGGCCTTGTGTGAATCCAGCCAGGCAGAGACATCCTGGCGATACTCAAATGTACGGTGAATCAATTCATTGCGAGTATTTCTGCCCTCCATAATCCAGGAGGTGTGGTGATCTTCGCGATAAAGGCGAAACGTATCTTTACCATGGGTGCCCGATACAGGTTTGAAGAAAATGCCTTTCGGCCAGCGCTCCAGCCATTTCTCCCATCGGGTATCCGACTGAAGAAGTGTCGTAGGCGCAAGAAGAGCACGCAGTCTTATATCAGTAGACAAGGCGCGATATACCTTCCATTTACCAGGCAAGGAAGCAGACCAGTAACGACCGTGGTGTCCGTTGCCTGAGGAAACTAGCTGCTGAAGCTGCTGTTTGAATGTTCTGGGAAGTGGCAGCAGACAGCGGTCCATGATTAGGTCCACAGCAGGAAGAGGCACGATGTTCCATTCTCCTCTGTCAAATACATAGCCCTGTGTGAGCCGAGATACGCTGGGGTTATTCGCTACGGCCAGCACAATGATATTTAGGCCGTAACGGTCGCTTTCCAAACTGAGACGACGACAGAAGAGTTCATCCACGAAAGGAGGCGAGCCTTCTGTTGCCCGAACCAGGATGGCTAGTGTGTTTGTCTGATGTTGCAGGAACATGCCGCTGCACCTCCTCTAATGGATGACTCTTCAGAATCCGGCCAGATAGGTGGAGTATTCCAGCATCGCTTTGACCGAAGGCCGGATTTTGCTCTCGCTAAGTGGCGTATTATCGTTCTTGGATGGTTTGGAGTTTACTTCAAGCAGCCAGACCCTTCCGCTGGTGTCCAAGGCAAGGTCGATGCCGAGTTCACCGAAATGGGCGGGGATGGCACCTTCAATGCCTTTGGCGATATCCAGCGCCGCCGTATGCAATCCTGCATACGCAGAAGCTTTGGCTGATGAGGATAATTGGGTTTTGGCTACAGCTTCCTTGACGGTGCTGAGACTTCCACCTCGTGCCAGGTTGGATACATAGTGACTGCCGCCTGCAATACGTGCGACGATGGAAGTGACACTCCATTTGCCCGTACGGTTTTTTTGCACAAGCGCACGGAAGTCTACGGGTCTGCCGCTGTTATCGATCAGGGAAAGACCCTGTTGGATCTGGTAGCGCGTTGTTTTCATTTTCCCGGACAGACTGGCATATAGTTTATCCAGAGAAGCATACGTTTGTTTTCGGGTCCCCCCAACGCTTGTAGCGAGCGTGAGAAAGCTGCCATCGCTTTGACGAGAGACCCGGATGATACCTTTGCCAAGCGACCCGCGAACAGGCTTCAGAAAGACAACCGGATATCGATTGCACATCGTTTTGAGTGTGGCGGAAGCTTTGAGCAAATGGGATTCGGGTAGTACCCTCTTCAGTGTTGAAATGGACTTCAAGGCATCGAATACTTCATTTTTGTCCAGAAACTTTTCGTTGAAGGTTTGTGTACCGTAAAGCGATTTTACTTCTTTCATAAAATGCTGTACGCTAGGTTTGTTCTCAAGCTTACGGGACGTCAGCCGGTTATTGACGACGTCTGCTATAGGCAGAACGGTCTTTTTCCAGCCGTCATCATACACCCAGCCTTTCATATAACCCGTTACCGCTCCAATATCCTCCGGTGTGAAAAAGGATACATAGGCGCCCTTCTTCCGGCAGGCGTTCACCAGTTCTTGACAGAACATCGTGATGGAGCCAAAGGGCCGATCGGGCTGATCGGGGTAATCCTGGCTGACCAATACACTGATGTAGGGTCCAAGACGCAAAGTACGGCTGGTTGAACGATAAGATATGCTCAGGACCGAACGGGAAACAAGGCCGGTCTTGCTGGCTACCGTCTGATTGATGCGCAGACCGTCATACCTGGGAACAGGGATGACAGTAACTTCACGGCGGAAAGAGCCGAATTGCAGCTGAAGCGGCCTTCCCGAAGGGATTTTAAGCGCCTTGAGCAGCCCTTCACCGAGCATGATGACGTCGTCCTGCAGGATGCCCGAGCCGGTAACCTGAATCGTTACTTTTTTAGTGGACATCACGGATCTCCTTCCGGGCGGCAACTTGATGTCTGATCTCGAAGTTGAACGGCATCTGAACATGGCATGTGCTTCATCATATGAGGACATATAACCCTTGGTGATTGACCCATTTGGATTAAATGCATTTGATGCTCGGTAGGTAATGGATGGCATGTTTCCGCAACCTTTGTTTGACGGAAGTGAAATACGTGTATTAACACGGGTGAACGTTGCGATGAGAATGCGAATGAATACGAATGAATAACAGAAGAACAACCCAATTTGAGGAGGAATTATAGTGAACATTTATGACAAAGCCAATGATTTGGCCAAAGCACTGAGAGAAAGTAGCGAGGTGGAAGAAATAACTTCTGCGATGAAGCTGATCGAAGTAGACCCGGAAGCAAAGGCTATGCTGGATAATTTTCGTGATCAACAGATGGAATTGCAACAACGTATGATGAGTGGGGATATGCCTGCACCGGACGAAATGGAGAAAATGGAGAAACTGTTCGAAGTATTGAGCCTGAACCTGAATATCCGTCGTCTGTTTGACGCTGAACGTCGCCTGAGTGTCATTATCGAAGACGTGAACAAAATTATTGCAGACAGCCTGGGTCATCTGTACGGTGGCGCTGAAGCCTAAACTTAAACCTTGTCCCGTTTTTTTGCCTGAACCTCTCATATTAGCTCCTTATCGTTCATAGACTAGACATATAGAGTCGATCAAGAACGAAGGAGCTGTGAATGGTGAAAAGGTTAAAGAAAGCAAAACATGTGATCTATCTGGTTATCGCGTTGTCGATGCTGGTTATTGCGTTGCCGCGGATTTCCTTTGCTGGTGGAATGGACTGGGTTAATATTTTTGGCATCGTATGGGTGCTGTTCTCGTTATTAATCATTGGTGCACATCTGCATTTTATTCTTGGTGTGGATGAAGAGAAGAAGCGTGCACTGGAAGCTGTTCGACGGGCAAAGCTGCGGCAGTGGGAGATGAAACTGGTGGACAAGCAGGAGCAGAGCAAATCTGTATAAGGTTTGGATCACATACGACATGGTAATAGAGATGGTTCTATCTGTCTAAGTAAGGCCGGATTCCCTTTGGCATAAAAGGAACCGGTCTTTTTTTATGCCCGTAATTTGCTGCTCCGATTATTCAGATCCATGTAGCGAGGTTCTTTAGGAGAAAGGTACGTAGGATGGGGTTATTTTCCTAAGGTCGTGTTATAATAGATACAGAATAGTACAGATGCATCTTCGGGGGTGGTACAGATGGACGGACAGGAAGAAAACGTGACGAAGCACGAACAATTGCTTCAACATATTGAACAACTGAAGGTAGGCAGTAAAATATCGGTGCGCGGACTGGCGCGGGAGCTGGGGGTAAGCGAAGGAACAGCATATCGTGCGGTAAAAGAGGCAGAGAACTTCGGCCTGGTCGTGACCAAGGAACGAATTGGAACAGTGCGGATCGAGAAAAGACCTCGCGGTATGACCGAGCAGCTGACTTTTGCCGATGTGGTAACCATCGTCGAAGGTCATGTGCTGGGTGGAAGTGACGGTCTAGCCAAACCGCTTCACAAGTACGTGATCGGTGCGATGAAAGAGCAGGCCATGGCCCGATACATTGACGCGGGAAGCCTGTTGATTGTTGGTAACCGGGACAATGCACATTCCCTCGCGCTCGAACAGGGCGCTGGTGTATTAATTACAGGTGGCTTCGGTACAAGCCGTGAAGTGAGAGTGATGGCTGATGAGTTGGGTCTGCCCATTATTTCCTCCCGACATGATACGTTCACAGTGGCTTCAATGATTAACCGTGCGATCTTTGATCGACTGATTAAGAAAAAGATTATGTTGGTAGAGGATATTATCGGTCAGAAACCCCGCCTTCAGGTGCTAAAGGTGACCAGTTCAGCCGCGGATTTTCATCTGCTGGTTTCCGAAACGGGAGAGCATCGCTTCCCGGTAGTAGATGAATGGAACCGGGTTATCGGTATTGTCAGTCTGAAAGATGTGAGTGAGTTAAAAGAGGATCAGAGTATTGAGAAGTGTGTCGTACGCCGCCCGATCACAGCTTCGCTGCAAACCTCACTGGCTTCGGCTGCACAGATCATGACGTGGGAAGGCATTGACTTCCTGCCGATTGTAGATCGGAACCGTAAACTGATTGCATCCGTCACACGTAAGGAAGTATTGCAGGCGATGCGTGATGCACAGAAGCAGCCACAGCTTGGAGAGACGTTTGATCATCTGATCTGGAACGGGTTTGCGGAAGAGCGCGGAGAGCAGAACGAATTGTTTTTCCACGGATTCATCATTCCGCAGATGGCGACAGACCTTGGTACCATCTCGGAAGGCGTTCTGCTGAATGTGATGACACAGGCGGGACGGCGCGCAGCCTGGGATGTTACAGGAAACGACCATGTCGTGGATAATGTAACAACGTATTTTGTTCGTCCGGTACAGATTGAAGATCAGATTCTGGTTCGTCCCATTATTCTGGAGACAAGTCGTCGGACCTGCAAAATGGATATTGTCATTTCCCGTGATGGGAATGTTGTATGCAAAGCGGTAATGACCCTGCAATCCATTGACCATGCCTAGAAAAAGAGAGTATCCTCTTATCGAAAGAGCGAACTGTACCCCGAAATCGACGTGGTTCAGGCTTGTTCGATAGATGAGGATACTCTCTTTTTGGCAGAGCGCTATGACATCGTGCTAAGTGCATCAGGCAGATTGTCCGGATGTCTTGCCAGTTCCACCGTCTGCATGCTGCTGAAGACGAGCATAGTAACTGCGGTTACGTAATCCGGCGAACAGATTGTACGCTCCTATAATCAGAAATAGCGCTTCCACAACGACGGATAGCGTAGAACCGGTAAACACAAACATCAGGATGAGGGAAAGAATAATCAGCATGCTACCCATCCAGATGTTGGTCCATGAGCGATAAAGACCTATGGCGATGGGATCAGTGGTCCTGCGCGAACGAATGCTGTTCAGAGCTGAACAGACCATGGCCAGGGCAAAGATGGCGATTAGGGCATATTTGAGTACATCGATGAACACAAAGACGCAGCTCCTTTTCTGGAAAGCATTTACTGCCCTTATTGTACCATGCAGGCAGAGGGCAAGGGCAGTTTTTTTCCGGGGCTGTCATCCATTTCCTAAGCCGGAACGTGCATCCGAATCTGTACCCAAACTTGCAGCACACCTTCCATCACCAGCATCGTTTTCACCTGGACGGTATATTCCTTTTCTCTGACCGTATACACTTTTTGGTTCAGCATAATCCGCGTCATTTTGCTGTACTCATCGATATTGAAGACGTCGCGACCCCGGAGCACCTCAAGTTCATCCCCCAGTTTCTGCAACATCACTTTTAGGGAGGCCTCGTCCGGACCTTTGTCAGAGTCTTCTGCACGGACCTTGATTTCCTTGATGACGGTTTGGCGTTTACTGTATTTTTTCAGCGTTTTAATATCCTCCTCATTCTGATGCAGCTGAAGCTGCAACTCCTGATTGTTGAGCCACAACTCGTTGTAACTCAGGTGAAATACACCGTTGTACACGACACAACCGGCGATCATTCCCAGAACAAAGACAGCAGTCATGCGCATAAGCGGGCGGTAACGTGAAAAAGGCGGGATTCTCATGGGCGCTGTCCTGGAGTCATGCTAACCCCGTCCTCCACCGCAAACCCATTTCACCAGTTCAGTACCCATGTGTGCGCCCATAAAGGCGGATATCAAGTACAAAATTTGTTTGACTGCCGGAGACAGATTGCCGTCCAGCACGTTGCTTTCGATCACCCGCATCGGATCGATTGTACCGCCAACGGCCGCTGCGAGCGCCCAAATTTTAATTTTCCCAGCGACATCAAGCATCGTCTGTGTCGGAGGCTGGAGAGAGACCACCGCTCCTATACCTCCAATCATCGCGCCGCCCAGCACGATCCCAAACGCAATGAAGAAATCAAGAATAGCTTTGGACAAAAATGTGCTCATCCGGCAACACCCCTTTCAGACCCAGCAGCACACCTCCTGTCTTCGGTCCGTAACAGGGGGAGCGGCTTGTACTTCTATTGTATGGGCGTGCCCCCGAACGTTATGATAAAATAGAATAATAAAACGCGCTCCATTAGGATGAATCCTTATATTTCATTCATTTCATTAATAGAGCATTTTACATGAATACAGAAAACGACTTTCGGTCTGAACCGAAGGATGAAAAATACGGATAGAAGAAGACAGTGCAGTAACCTGATGCAAAAAGGTTGATGCGACTGTCCATGGCGAAAGGAAGAAAAAAACATGAGTTCTTTTGTGCATTTGCACGTTCACAGTGAATATAGTTTGCTGGACGGCGCTGCGCGTATACCGGATCTCGTGAATAAGGCCGCGGATCTCGGAATGACTACGCTGGCATTGACCGACCACGGTGTAATGTATGGTGCTATTCCTTTCTATAAAGCATGCGTCGAGCGGGGAATTAAGCCGATCATTGGATGTGAGGCTTATATGACTGCCGGGTCTCGCAAAGAGCGGGGAAGCCGCAAGGATCAGCCGATCCATCATCTGATTTTACTAGCCAAAAATATGACGGGTTATCAAAATCTGATGAAACTATGCTCCATCGGACATTTGGAAGGCTTCCATTACAAACCACGTATTGATATGGAGAGTCTGGCTGCCCATCACGAGGGTATCATCTGTTTAAGTGCATGTCTGGGAGGCGAGGTTCCCCAGCATCTGCTGCATGGACGAGAGGAAGAGGCAAAGCGTGCGGCGCTGCGTTACAAAAATATTTTTGGTGCCGATTTCTATCTGGAACTGCAGGATCATGGGCTATCTGAGCAAAAAAGAGTGAACCCTCAGCTGATTCGTCTGGCAGCAGAACTGGATATTCCATTGGTGGCGACTAATGATGCGCATTATCTGTCCGAAGAGGACGCTGAGCTTCAGGATGTGTTGATCTGCATCGGAACAGGGAAAACGGTAGATGACGAGAATCGGCTGCGCATTGGAACCAATCAGCTCTATCTCAAGAGTGAACAAGAAATGGCGCGTTTGTTCCCACATGTGCCCGAGGCTTTGGCGAATACGGTTCGCATCGCGGAGTCATGTGAGTTGCAGCTCGAATTCGGCAAATCCATTTTGCCGGAGTACAGACCGCTTCCTGAAGGGAAAAGTCCTTCTACCTATCTGCGTCAGTTGTGCGAAGAGGGAATGGAAGAGCGCTATAGTGAATCATCACGTTGGACGGACTCGGAGCTCAGAGCCGCACTTGAACAGCGGCTGGATTATGAGCTCCGGGTTATAGACAGTATGGGATTCTCGGATTATTTTCTGATCGTGTGGGATTTTATCGCCTATTCTCACCAGCAGGGAATTGTTACCGGACCGGGACGTGGCTCCTCGGCAGGTAGTCTGGTTGCCTATACCTTGCGTATTACAGACGTTGATCCCATGAAGTATAACCTGCTCTTCGAGAGGTTTTTGAATCCGGAACGGATCTCCATGCCCGATATTGATATCGACTTCAGCGATGAACGTAGGGACGAAGTCATTGAATATGTGGCGAAAAAATATGGCAAAGCCCATGTCGCCCAGATCATTACCTTTGGTACGATGGCTGCCCGTGCAGCCGTTCGGGACGTCGGACGTGCACTGAATGTGCCTTACGGCGAGGTGGACAAGGCAGCGAAGCTGATTCCTGCACAGCTTGGTATTAACATTCAGCGGGCAATGGAATCCACCCCTGAACTAAAGGCTTTGTATGAGACCAAGCCGAAAACACGTGAATTGCTCGATATGGCCATGAAGGTGGAAGGTATGCCTCGTCATGCTTCCACACATGCGGCGGGGGTTGTCATCTCCCGTGATCCGCTGACGGATGCTGTTCCGCTTCAGGAGGGCAGTGAGGGAACGGCCTTAACGCAATATTCCATGGAAAACCTGGAGTCTATCGGACTGCTCAAAATGGACTTCCTCGGTCTGCGTACCCTTTCAATTATTGAACGCTGTCTGCGCTGGATTGGGGAAAATGCCGAAATTCCGGATTTTCGTCATATTCCGGATGACGACGCACTCACATATGAGATGCTTGGTCGAGGCGACACGATGGGGATATTCCAGCTCGAATCCGCAGGAGTGCGTCGTGTCCTGAAGGAGCTGAAGCCAAGTGTATTTGAAGATATTATTTCCGTGCTGGCCTTGTATCGTCCGGGCCCAATGGAATTCATCTCCAAATACATTCAGGGCAAACATGGACAGATCGAAGTGGATTACCCGCATGCGGATCTGGAGTCCATCCTCAAGGATACGTACGGCATCATTGTATATCAGGAACAAATTATGCAGATTGCTTCCCGGATGGCGGGCTTCTCTCTCGGCGAAGCAGATTTGCTCCGTAGAGCGGTTTCCAAGAAGAAACGGGAAGTACTGGATCTCGAACGTGGACATTTTGTTCAGGGCAGTCTTAAGCAAGGATACAGTGAAGCGGAGGCAGACCTGGTCTATGACATGATCGTCAAGTTTGCCAACTACGGTTTCCCGCGTGCTCATGCCGCTGCGTATGGCGTGCTTGCTTTCCAGACGGCTTATCTGAAAGCACATTATCCCATTCATTTTATGGCATCGATGTTAACAGCCGTTATGGGCAGTCACCGCAAAGTAGCGGAGTACGTTGTGGAATGCCGTCGCATGGATATTGAAGTACTTCCACCGGATGTGAATGAGAGCGGCATTCTATTTACACCTGTGCTTGCATCATCCAACAGAACAAAGGCTGGACAAGCGGCGGAAACCCAACGTTTAGAGGGAGAACATGGGGAGGACGGTACAGCAAGTTCTACGATGGAACATGCCATACATGTTGATGATCATTATTCCGGACAAGCGGAGTACGGTGAAGCACCTCTACCAGATGACCCGGGTCCCTCACCAGACGAAGACGGTAGTGCCTATGAGTGGCAGGCAGCGACGGCTGTGCCAGAGCAGTCCGAGGATCGGATTAATTCGGGCGTAGTGACTGTTTCTACAGCAGAACGTCTGCATGGAACTGTGGAAGAGGAGTCCTCGCATTCTGAACAGCATGAAATGTCTGCTGTACAGGAGAAAGATGGATTGTCGAATCAGAACTCTGATGCAGATACTGTAACCGGGGCGATACGTTTCGGTCTGGCTGCGGTGAAAAATGTAGGTACCCAGGCGATGGAAAGTATCATGATTGTACGGCAGGAAAGACCGTTCGACAGTTTGCTCGATTTTTGTCGTCGCGTCGATTTGCGGGTATGCAACAAACGTGTAATTGAATCGCTTATTCAGGCGGGAGCCTTTGACACATTGCCTGGGCACCGTGCCCAATTACTTGCCATGCTGGATGAGACTGTGGAAGCGGCTTTGAAATGGCGCAAAGAACGCGAGGATCTGCAAATTCAATTGTTTGATTTTGTCGAGACGCCGAACTGGGAGATTGAATATCCTCAAATTCCGCCTTATTCCGGGAGTCAGCAATTGGAGTTGGAACGTGAGCTGTTAGGTTTGTATCTATCTGGTCATCCATTAGATGACTATGAAGATGTGCTTGAATCCAGCGGCGCAGATCGCATTATGGAGCTGACGGAAGCGGCTGACGATACGATGGCCGTGGCAGCCGGGATGGTCGTGTCTGTGAAGTCAATTACGACGAAACAAGGCAAGGCTATGGCGTTCATGGAGCTGGAAGACCAGATCGAACGCTGTGAAGTGGTTCTCTTTCCCGAAGTATGGCGGCGCAGCCAGCAGCATGTCGGGAAAGGTGAACTGCTCGTCGTGCGCGCCAAGGTGCAGCAGCAGGACGAAGGGTTCAAGCTGCTGGCTGAGGAAGTGGCGCCGTTGTCACCAGCGGCACTGGAACAGCAGCTGCGCAGCCGCGAACGGCGCGGTAAGCCCGGCGGCGGCAGTGCTTCGCGCCCGGCGGCTCCGCCACGGCAGGCGAGCGGCGCGGGAGCCGGAGCTGCACGCAGCAGCGCAGGCAAGGGTCCGGCAGCGTCGCACGGCGCTGGGGGGGGATCTGGGGCGGCCGATGCGAATGGGGCTGCTTCCGTGGCTCGTCGGGCCCCTGAGGCCGCTAGCGGCACGGAGCAGAGTCGTGGGCCACGAGTGGCGGAGCAGCGGGTGTTCGTGAAGATCACCCCGCAGTCGGAGAAGCCCGAGCTTCTGGCCCGACTGAAACAGTTGCTTCAGCAGCATTCGGGCCCGGTGGCGACGGTGCTCTTCTATGAACAGCAGCAGAAGCTGCTCGCATTGAGTGATGCCTACCGGATTAAACCTTCGCCCTCTTTGTTCTCCGAGATGGAGAAGATGCTGGGTGAGGGCACGGTCAAAATAAAATAATAGCCTATCACGCAAGAGATTGTTTCTCGATTCAAAGCGCTAACGAATCTACCGCGCCTTAAAGGCGGATGATCGTAAAATGCAAAATTTAACGAACTTCAGTGACGGTACTCCGGTACAAAACTGCGGCACGACTTTATAGAATGACGAAATAACATCTCTGTGATTCGTTAAACCGCAGTTCTGTGGAAATTGGAGCTAATAACGTGCGCTGGATTCGTTAGGTCCGAATCGAATAAAACTTGAAAGGTGTCTCAAGCCATGCTCATGACTTTTGTGACACCTCTCTTATTTCCAATGATGAAACCTGTTCGGCCAACTGCCGAGCAGGTTTTTTGTATTTATTTTACCAATTCCATCAGGTATGCAGGCGAAGGAGATATTGAACGCAAGCAAGAATGTAATATGTGAATCTTTTTACATAATTTATAGGATAAGCAGACTATCAAAGCGAATGTGCATTCCGCATTTTTTATGAACATTTTGGAAGTTTGCCGCATACACTTGAGAACACCGAAGGACCTGGGGGTCCTCGGGGGAGCGATGCGGGAGGTCGAGATATGTCATATGAAATCGTAGAAGCCATGCTGGCCCGGCGGGGTGTACAGATTGATGCAATCGCGGAAATTGTATATCGTCTGCAAAAAGGGTACCACCCGGAACTGACTATGGATGACTGTGTCACGAGTGTAAAATCGGTACTGCAGAAACGTGAGGTGCAATATACGCTGTACACAGGTATAGCCCTCGACGAGCTTGCTGAGAAACGCCTTTTGCCGCAACCTTTGCAGGCAATTATGGAGGCGGATGAATCCCTGTATGGAGTGGACGAGACTCTTGCTCTTGGCATTACCCATGTGTATGGTATGATCGGTTTAACCAGTTTTGGTTATCTGGATAAAGAAAAGATTGGTGTCATTCATGATCTGAACGAAGCAGGACCAGCTATACATGTTTTTCTGGACGACCTGGTTGCCGGGCTCGCCGCTGCTGCTTCTGCCCGAATTGCTCACAAAAATATTAAAGCCAAGAAATATCCATCGGATATCTGATTTTCTCCATTTGTGTTTTTCATTCATTTGGTATCTTTTGTTTGTTCAATGGAAGGTCATCCAGGGTGGCTGTTGCTGCCCTGAGCGGCCTGAAATTCCTTTTTGATAAAGAAAGTCTTAGGAACATTGCATCAACCATATCGGTTATCCTCGCGGGACAAATGTCCCTCTAGATCTCGTTTTCTCCCCAAAGGTCCCGAACCCTTCCTTGCAGAAAAAAAGTGAGGTATGTTATCATTAGTCCAATATACGGGCTCTGAACATTAGCTTAGGGGGCGGACATGGCATGTGGACGGTGATTTACATTGCACCGACAGCAAAGGTTGCGGACAAGATTAAGACCAAGCTTTCGGAAGAAGGTTTTCTGGTACAGACCCGTCCCATCAGTTTATCCAAGCAGCAATTTGAGATTCGCGTCCCTTCAGGGGAATTGGAAGAGGTTCAGGAAGTGCTGAATTCGATTCTGCATTCCTGATTCATTCGATATCAGACGTGCCTTGGCAGATGAAGAAGTACCAATGGTACATAAGGGACTGACCGCGTAAGCGGAAAGAGGAATCGACTTGCATGTATTGTATGCTGCTGTCCTTCCTTCTTTTTTTGTTAGGACAAGGACTGACCAGATTGCTCCCAGAGACCCTACCAAGACAGATTCAAACATCAGCGCAACAATCTTTCGGTTATTGCAGGTAACATCAATCGTGCTGACAGAAGCCGCTGATCCTTGCCTTATACCGGCGGATTTTTTTGTTGTGAATGCTGGACAAGGCCCATGGCAGCGTATGGGTCGTAAGCGGTTTACCGCAGCGCGCGGATGAAGTTGCTACATGCAACGGACTGCAGGTTGCGGCCATCAAATCAACGGCTGGAGAGGTGTAGTTGTGTTCAAAGATATATTCCAGAAAAAACGGAAGTACGCCACCATACCTTCCGAGCGTGCGCTTCGTGGCGAAGGTCAGGAAGCTGGAGAACGTCCAAAACGGGAAATACCTGAAGGACTTATGAACAAGTGCAGCAAATGCGGCACGATTCAATATAGCAAGGAATTGGAAAAAAACCTGAAAGTATGTCCGGCTTGCGGCTACCATATGCGTTTGAACGCAATGGAACGTATCGCCATGGTTCTAGATGAGCAAGGGTTTGTGGAGTATGACGCTGATATGGTATCAGTTGATCCACTTGAATTCCCTGGATATAGTAACAAACTGGAACAACAGCGCCTGAAGTCAGGACTGAAGGAAGCTGTCATTACGGGTGAGGGAACCTTAGAAGGTTTGCCTGTGGTTGTTGCTGTCATGAGCTTCGACTTCTTCACAGGTAGTATGGGTTCGGTTGTAGGGGAGAAAATTACCCGTGCGATTGAGCATGCAACAGAGAAACGCTTACCTTTGATCATTTTCTCAACATCTGGGGGTGCCCGGATGCAAGAGAGTATTCTTAGCCTTATGCAAATGGCGAAAACTAGTGCGGCTTTGTCCCGTTTGGATGAACAGGGCGGATTGTATATTTCGGTCATTACCGATCCTACGACAGGTGGAGTTTCGGCCAGTTTTGCGAGCCTTGGTGATATCATCATCGCCGAGCCGGGAGCTGTATTTGGCTTCGCCGGTAGAATCGTCATTGAGCAGACGATCCGTCAGAAACTGCCTGATGATTTTCAGACGGCAGAATTTAATTTGCAGCACGGTCAGCTGGACATGGTGGTCCATCGTAAAGAACTTCGAGCCACCCTTGGCAAGCTTCTAGACATGCATAGTGAAAAAGGAGGGGTCTAAATGGCGGGTGAGTTGCCATATGAAGCGCCTCTGGTTGAGATGCGCAAGAAGATCGAAGAGCTCGTACAGTTTGGACAGGAAAAAGGCATCGACTTCACTGATGAAATTGCCCGCCTGGAAGAACGTTATCATAGACTCGAAGAAGAGATTTATACCGGCATAACGGCTGCTCAGAAAATGCATCTGGCGCGGCATCAGCAGCGTCCGACGGCACTGGATTTAATCCAATTGATATTTACCGATTTCATTGAGTTGCACGGTGATCGCATGTTCGGAGACGATCTGGCGGTTGTTGGCGGACTGGCGAAGCTAAACGGAAAAACAGTAACGGTCATCGGCCAACAGCGGGGGAAAGATACGAAGGATAATATCGCCCGTTTTTTTGGGAGCGCACATCCAGAAGGATTCCGAAAAGGGCTGCGTCTCATGAAGCAAGCGAACAAATTTGGTCGTCCAATTATTACATTCGTTGATACTAAAGGGGCGTATCCGGGTAATACTGCTGAAGAGAGAGGTCAATCGGAAGCTATTGCCCGTAACCTGCTGGAAATGGCGAAGCTCTCGGTGCCTGTTATTATAGTGGTCATCGGCGAAGGCGGAAGCGGCGGGGCCCTGGCTATGGCTGTGGGTAATCGTGTGTTGATGCTGGAGCATGCGATTTACTCAGCGATCTCTCCGAACGGTGCTGCGTCCATTCTTTGGAAAGATGCATCCAAGGCAGATCAGGCGGCCGAAGCGATGAAAATAACGGCCAAAGACCTTCTGGAGATGGAGGTCATTGAAGAAATAATCCCTGAGCCACGCGGTGGTGCTCATCGGGATTATGAAGAATCTGCGGCTGCAATTAGCGAGGCATTGGTTCGTCATCTGGACGAGATGAAAGGCTGGACTGGTGACCAATTGAAGCAGGATCGGTATGAGAAATTCCGTAAGATTGGATCAGTCACGTTTGAACCTGAGGTGCAAATTGAAGCCCCTCAAGTACCTGTTGAAGTCGATCCAGCGGGTAATTTGTCGGGAAATGCTGAATGATGTGACGAATTTCCTATACAAATGAGCAAAAGTATAGTAAATTTAATAGTTGGAAAAAGAAAAAGAGATAAAAAGATAGACCTTTAAAATCGGAGGAAACCCAAAATGCGCAAAACAAAGATTGTATGTACGATTGGTCCATCCAGTGAATCATTGGAGAATACCAAAAAATTGATTATGGCCGGTATGAACGTGGCCCGTTTGAACTTCTCCCACGGTGATTTCGATGAGCACGGCGGACGGATCACAGCAATTCGCCAAGCATGCGAAGAGCTGAACAAGACAGTAGCGATCTTGCTGGACACCAAAGGACCGGAAATTCGGACAGGTAAACTCGAAGTGGAGCCAATCGAATTGGTTCAAGACGAGTACATCACTTTGACAACAGAAGAAATTCTGGGCACCAAAGAACGTCTCTCCATTACGTATGCAGATCTTCCGAGTGATGTTGAACCGGGATCTACAATTCTGATCGACGACGGTCTGATCGGACTGACTGTGGTGGAAGTACAAGGCACCGAGATCAAATGCCGTATCGTTAACGGCGGTACGATCAAAAGCAAAAAAGGTGTTAACGTTCCTGGCGTTGCCATTTCTCTGCCGGGTATTACTGAAAAAGATGCTAACGATATCGTATTTGGTATCGAGCAAGGTGTCGATTTCATCGCGGCTTCATTTGTTCGTAAAGCAAGCGACGTCCTTGAGATTCGTGAATTGCTTGAAAAACACAATGCTGGACATATCCAAATCATCTCCAAAATTGAGAACCAACAAGGTGTGGACAACCTGGATGAAATCCTTGAAGTGTCCGATGGCCTGATGGTTGCTCGTGGAGACCTGGGTGTAGAGATTCCTGCGGAAGAAGTACCATTGGTACAAAAACGCATGATCGAAAAATGTAACGTTGCAGGCAAACCGGTTATCACAGCTACACAAATGCTGGATTCCATGCAACGCAACCCGCGTCCAACACGTGCAGAAGCAAGTGACGTGGCTAATGCGATCTTCGACGGTACAGATGCAATCATGTTGTCTGGTGAAACAGCTGCTGGTAAATACCCAGTTGAATCCGTTCTGACAATGTCCCGTATTGCCGAAAAAGCAGAATCCGCTCTGCCTTACCAAGAGCTGTATCTGAAACAACGTGTTGCACAACAAACAACAGTTACTGAAGCAATCAGCCAATCTGTTGCCCTGTCAGCTCAAGATCTGAACGCTAAAGCGATCATTACTTCGACTGAATCCGGTCATACAGCACGCATGATTTCTAAATATCGTCCAGAATCTCCAATCATCGCGGTGACAACGGAAGACAGAACTTCCCGTCGTCTTGCACTGGCTTGGGGTGTAACACCAGTCAAAGGAAGACTTGTTGATTCCACTGACGCTTTGTTTGAAAATGCAATTGAAGGCGGCGTGAAATCCGGACTTGTAAAAGAAGGAGATCTTGTTGTTATTACAGCGGGTGTACCTTTGGGTCGTTCGGGTTCCACTAACCTGATCAAAGTAAGCCAAATTCCAAACAACGCATAATTGTGTTTGGACGAGAAGCAACAGGAATGAAGCAATGGGGCGTTTGCGTCCCGTTGCTTTTTTTCCATCTTTATGAGACTTTATCGTCGCTAGATACGTAATAATTGGTATATCGAAGGAGGCCGGTAACATGCAACAACAAAGCAATGGCAGTTGGTACACGGCACGCCTTCGCGTGCGTTATCAAGAAAGTGATCAGATGGGTGTGGTCTATCACGCCAACTATTTGAATTGGTTTGAAATCGGTCGAACCGAGATGATTCGCCAAATGGGGTATACATATCGTAAAATGGAGGAACAGGGGTTACTGCTTCCGGTAACCGGACTGGATGTGAAATATCATAAACCTGCCCGGTATGATGATGACATCATCATTTTCACCCGTATTGCTGCATTTAGTGGTCTGCGACTGAACTATGAGTATGACATAAGGCGCATGACTCCAGACCTTAATGAGCAGATAGGCAGCGGGCAACGAGTATGGTCATCTGAGGAGTCCCTTCCTGGTGAACGATTGGTTACAGGCTCTACCCAACATGTATGGGTCAATGGGGACTGGAAGCCAGTCAGGCTGGATAAGGCAGCTTCTGAGCTCTACAGCGCGCTTGAGAAAGTGTGGCTTTCAGGAAAGGGGTAATACGTAATGCGAAGATGGATGTGGGCCCTGCTATTAATCATTCCGGTGATTGAACTGTTTGGTTTCATTCTTATGAGTGACTGGATTGGAGCCGGAAAGACATTGCTTCTCATGATTCTCACGTCCTTGATCGGTATAGCAATGTTGCAGTTTGAAGGACGAAAAGTACTTATTGATGCCAAATCCGAGATGGAGCGCGGTAAGGTGCCCGGAAGGAAAATGGTAGATGGACTATTTATTTTTGTCGGTGGTTTCCTGCTGTTGATTCCGGGCTTTATCACAGATCTGATCGGATTTACACTGTTGTTCCCAGTAACACGTTCAGTGTACCGTCTATTCTTCCTGGGCTGGCTGGAGAAAAAAATGAGAAACGGAAGTATTAAGTTTTATCGTGGTCCGAAAAAATAGGATATACCAGCATCAGTTAAAGAAAGGCACCCACCACCAGATTCAGTCTGATGAGCGGTGCCTTTTTTTATTCATCGGACACGTCCGTTAATAATATATGTTCGGAGATCACGGAACACGTTCGCTCGATTAAATGCATCAAGGATAACGAGGCTGACAGGGCCGATAATCAAACCGAGTACACCGAACAGTTTCAATCCGACAAACATGCCAACCAATGTGGCCAGAGGCTCCAACCCGACACTGCTGGCAAGCACTTTTGGTTCAATGATTTGGCGAGCAATCAGCACAATGAGATATACAATACTGATGCCGATCCCCAGGTACAAGTCTCCATTCATAAGCAGGTATGCTGCCCAGGGAACCATCACCAGGCCAACGCCGAGATAAGGAAGCAGATCCACCAGACCGATAAGCAATGCAATCGTGAAGGCAGACTTAACCTGGAGCACAAGCAATCCAATCATGACAAATAATGCGGTGATGGAGATCATGATCAACTGGGCTCGTGCATAACCGAACAGGGCTTTTTTCAGATCATTCCATATGTCGGTAATCGGTTTGCGAATGGATGAGGGTACCCAGCCCGATACGGTAATGCTGTGTCTGGTCCAACTTTTGCTTATAAAGAAAGTTGATAGCAGAACCACGATTAATACGGCTCCCATATTGGGTAGAGAAGTGAGCAGGTTCAGGATCATGTTGAAAAATCCGGTGACCAGGTCCGTTACAGCTGTACCTACCGTTTCGGTTGTTTTGCTAATATTGCTGTTAATGGTCTCCTGATAATTGGGATTTTCTTTGTAAAATTCATTAATCTGTCCAATTAAACTCTGAATCGTATCATTCTGAGTCCAGCGGACGAACGTAGCTTTTATCTCATCGACATGAAGGTCGAAGCTCGTCGTTAGTGAAATGACTTCCTTGACCATACGGGTTACCGCGGCAGATAATACGACGACAATGGCCCCGAAATAAATGATTAATGATAAGGTTACAGCCAGCCAGCGGGGAAATCGGGCCTTGTATTGAAGCAACTTCACCAGAGGATTCATCGCATAAGCGATAATCCAGGCGATGGCAAAAGGATATAACAGCGGGAACAGCAGGTATATGGCAACGGCAATGAGTATGGTCGCGATAATCACCCATAAGCCGCGCAACAGGCGTTTCATTATGATTCTATCCAAGCATCAACTCTCCTTATTCCATTTCAAGCTACCATGAGGGAAGCACAGGAAGTTATCTAGTTAATATAGAGCAAATACACTGATTTGAAACGCCAGGATGTCGTCGAATTATATCTTTTCTTTTGCCTAGAGTATGCCTCATGTTCACAAAATATAGCAATAAAAACTTGATTTATAGCACGGATTTATATAAAAAGAATAAAATGTCAACCTTGTTTTTGTAAAGGTTTTCAAAAATGCTTTATCGGTCTGATAAAGAAGTTTGATGTGCGGATGACCTCGCATCATGTTCACATAAACGACAAAATCCAGTATGATGAGATAAGGAAATACCGATTGACAGATATGAAAACCGGATATTGATGTATTTATTAATTTTAAAATGTAAATGGTTACAAAAGAAGGACGAGTGCGTTTGAGCACGTAGATGACACTCTGGATGGGTTCTTGATTTCGTTTATTAAAGGAGAGATGTAATATGACAGCTACCAAAGGTCTGGAAGGCATCGTTGCAACAACCTCTTCGATCAGCTCCATTGTAGACGGTGTGCTTACATACCGTGGTTACGATATTGACGATCTGGCAGAACATGCAAGCTTTGAAGAAGTTGCCTATTTACTGTGGTTTGGTAAATTGCCAACTACGGATGAACTGAAATCCCTTCGCAAAAGCCTGAGCGATTACGCGCCGATTCCGAGCGAGTTGATTGCACAAATCCAATTGTATCCGAAAAACATGAGTACCATGGCAGCACTGCGTTCCGCGGTATCCGCACTGGCTCTGTACGATGAGCAGGCTGACGAGATGACAGCGGAAGCGAACGAGAATAAAGCGGTTAAGCTGCAAGCGCAGTTGCCAACCATTGTGGCAGCCATAGCCCGTATCCGTCAGGGCAAAGAACCTGTGGCTCCAAAAGAAGGCGCTTCCATCGCAGAAAACTTTTTATATATGATGACTGGAGAACAACCAGCCGAGACCGCTGTTAAAGCCCTTGATCAAGCGCTTGTCCTGCATGCGGATCACGAGTTGAACGCTTCTACATTTGCAGCACGTGTAACAGTAGCTACGCTTTCCGACATCTATTCGGGAGTAACTTCTGCGATTGGCGCATTGAAGGGGCCATTGCATGGCGGTGCAAATGAAGCCGTTATGAAAATGCTGAATGAGATTGGAACACCTGATCGTCTGGAAGCAGCTATTCAAGAAAAATTGAACAACCGTGAGAAGATCATGGGCTTTGGACACCGTGTCTACAAAAATGGAGACCCACGTGCGAAACATCTGCAAAAGATGTCCAAGGAACTGGGGGAAATGAACAACGATACACACTTGTACGATATGTCGGTGAAGATCGAAGAACTGGTGACAGGACAAAAAGGTCTGAAACCAAATGTAGATTTCTATTCCGCTTCCGTATATACCCAATTGGGTATTGAAGAGGTCCTGTTTACACCAATCTTTGCGATTAGCCGGGTATCAGGTTGGACTGCTCATATTCTGGAACAGCTTGCGGATAACCGTATTATTCGTCCGCGTGCCGAGTACACAGGCCCAACAGATCAGAAGTACGTTTCAATCGAACTTCGCTAATGGCATCAAAACCAGTATAATAAAAAGGACGGGGTGAAGGGGTGTAACATGTTGGCTGAAATTAGCAGCACGTTCATAACCCTTCCTCCAATAAGACAAGCGGTGTGTTATCATACTGCATCTACGAAACCCAAGGAGGAATTATACTAATGAAATTAGAAAAATTTGCTCACCCAACTGAAGGCGAAAAAATTCAAATTGATAACGGTACACTGCAAGTACCTAATAACCCGATCATTCCATTTATCGAAGGTGACGGTACAGGCCGTGACATCTGGAAAGCTTCCAAACGTGTATTGGATGCAGCTGTTGAAAAAGCATATGACGGCAACAAAAAAATCGCATGGTATGAAGTGTTTGCTGGACAAAAAGCATTCGATACATACGGGGAGTGGCTGCCAAACGATACGCTTGAAGCTATTCGCGAGTATATCGTAGCGATCAAAGGACCATTGACTACACCAATCGGTGGCGGAATTCGTTCCCTGAACGTAGCGCTTCGTCAAGAACTGGATCTGTACACTTGCTTGCGTCCTGTTCGTTATTTCGATGGTGTACCTTCTCCGGTTAAACGTCCTGAGTTGGTAGACATGGTCATTTTCCGTGAGAATACGGAAGATATCTATGCAGGTATTGAATACGCAGAAGGTTCAGAAGAAGTGAAAAAAGTAATCCAATTCCTGCAACAGGAGATGGGTGCAAACAAAATCCGCTTCCCTGAAACTTCCGGTATTGGTATCAAGCCAGTTTCCTCCGAAGGTTCCAAACGTTTGGTACGTGCAGCAGTACAATATGCCATCGATCACAACCGTAAGAGCGTTACATTGGTACACAAAGGTAATATCATGAAATTTACAGAAGGTGCCTTCAAAAACTGGGGATATGAAGTTGCTGAAGACGAGTTCGCTGACAAAGTGTTCACTTGGGCACAATACGATATCATTAAAGAAAAAGACGGTACGGATGCAGCTAATGCAGCTCAAAAAGCAGCTGAAGATGCTGGCAAAATCATCGTGAAAGATGCTATTGCCGATATCGCTCTGCAACAAGTATTGACTCGTCCAGGTGAGTTCGATGTAATCGCAACGTTGAACCTGAACGGTGACTATCTGTCCGATGCACTGGCTGCACAAGTTGGCGGAATTGGTATCGCTCCAGGAGCGAACATCAACTATGTAACAGGACATGCTATCTTCGAAGCTACTCACGGTACTGCACCTAAATATGCAGACAAAGATGTCGTGAACCCTGGTTCCGTTATTCTGTCCGGCGTAATGTTGCTTGAGCACCTGGGATGGCAAGAAGCGGCTAACCTGATCTACAAAGGTATGGAAACATCCATCAACAACAAAACAGTAACTTATGACTTTGCACGTCTGATGGACGGCGCTACTGAAGTGAAATGTTCTGAATTTGCTGATCAAATCATTAAAAACCTGTAAGGGGAGATGTGAATCGTGACTATTCAGCGCAAAAAAATCACAGTAGTCGGCGCCGGATTTACCGGAGCTACAACGGCTTTGATGCTTGCCCAAAAAGAACTCGGGGATGTTATTCTGGTTGATATTCCGCAATTGGAAAACCCGACTAAAGGTAAAGCGCTCGACATGTGGGAAGCTAGTCCTGTTCAGGGCTTCGACAGCAATATCGTCGGTACTTCCAACTACGAGGATACTGCAGGTTCGGAGATTGTTATTATTACGGCAGGTATTGCCCGTAAACCAGGTATGAGCCGTGATGATCTGGTCAACACGAATGCAGGAATCGTGAAGTCTGTTTGTGAAAATGTGAAAAAATATTGCCCTGATTCCATCGTCATTATTCTAAGCAACCCGGTAGATGCAATGACATATGCAGCTTATCAGACGCTTGGTTTCCCTAAAAACCGCGTAATCGGCCAGTCCGGTGTTCTGGATACTGCACGTTATTGCACATTCATTGCACAAGAGCTGAATGTATCGGTTGAAGACGTCCGTGGATTCGTTCTTGGCGGCCACGGAGACGATATGGTACCACTCGTTCGTTATTCCAGCGTTGGCGGTATTCCAATCGATACCCTCATCCCGGCAGAGCGCATTGAAGCCATCGTACAACGCACACGTGTTGGCGGGGGTGAGATCGTTAACCTGCTCGGAAACGGCAGCGCATATTATGCACCAGCAGCTTCATTGGTGCAAATGACCGAAGCCATTTTGAAAGACAAAAAACGAATCATTCCGGTTATTGCTTACCTTGAAGGGGAATATGGCTACAACGACTTGTTCCTTGGTGTGCCAACCGTTCTGGGTGGTAACGGAATTGAGAAAATATTTGAACTGGAACTGACTGCTGAAGAAAAAGCGGGACTCGACAAATCTGCGGATTCGGTTCGTAACGTCATTTCAGTAGTTAACTTGTAAGTTTGAAAACTTTTTGACAGGAACAGACAGAAAACCTTCGGATCATCCGGAGGTTTTCTTTTCTTTGGATAAGTTCCCCAGTATAATGAGATGTGATGTATAGCACACTGACTGAAATTTCTGAGGAGGATGGACATTTTGACAATGATTATGTATTTGCTCCATATTATTGGAGCACTGGCGATGGGTTTCTATCTGATCTTGCCATTCGTAGTTGGCAAAATCCGGACCTTGAGTGTCGCCGCTCAAGAGGGAGCATTTGCATCGCTCCGTTCATTGAACCGTATCGCACAGTACGGACTTGTGATTCAGCTTCTTACGGGTGGTTACTTGATGACCAAGGGTGACTATTCCTATCTGTGGATGGGCGTGGTAGTGGTTCTGTTGCTGGCTATTGCAGCAATCGGTGGCATTATGGGTAAACCGTTACGCTTGGCAGCAGAGGCTGTGAAAAGCAATCGTGACGTCAGTGCAGAACAAAGCAAGATTCGTACGTTCAGCACATTGCTTGCCGTATTCCTGCTCATTATGGTGTATCTGATGGTGAACAACCAGGTGATCTAACAATAGCTGCGAAACGAGTTTTATTTGCGAGCTGAACTTAAAGCGTTTGCACTTCAAACGTTGGGACAAGCTGAATAAGAAAGTAAGGTTTTGAACCGTATTGAAATAGACAGCCCTGAGGCTGTCTATTTTTGTTCGCTCGGTCTGGGGTGATGGTCTGACAACCAACAAGGTGCTAGTGTTGAAATAACGGCATATATGGCTCACGTAGTTAAACGCTACATTTAGTTAACCCAAGCTTACAGCGTGGGCAAATACGGTGTTACGACCGTTACGCTTGGACTCATATAGTGCCGTATCGGCATCACGCAGCAAGGATTCTAGAGAATCGGACCCTCCATTATATTGTGCCACTCCGAAGCTTGAAGTCAGTGGAATACGAGTACCTTGTACCTCCAGCGGGTCATTCAACAAAGCCACGCGTAACTTCTCAGCAAGCTGCTCACCGTCTTGGAGGGAGGCATTGGGTACAGCTATAACAAACTCCTCTCCTCCATAACGTGCAAACAACATCTCCGAATTCAGATAACGATTACATACAGAGACCACATGAATGATGGCCTGATCCCCAACGTCATGTCCATAGGTGTCATTAATTCGTTTGAAATGATCAATGTCAAATAAGATAAAGGCCGTCGGCCGCAGATTAAGCTGGGCTTCACTCAGTATCTCTCGACCTCTAAGCAGGAACTGCGTGCGGTTATATATTTTGGTGAGACCATCGAAGTAAGCCAGTTGCTTCAATTGTTCTTGTAGGAAACGTTGCTCTGTAATATCAATCAGCATAATCAGTGTGCCAACGGCTTGTCCTTCTTTGTTATACACATAAGAGGTTCTCACCTGATAACAGACGGTCTCTCCGTTTAATTGCCAGTACAGATCGGTTTGCAGACCTTCTCGGCCATATTCCACTGGAAAGGTCTCACCGGCAAGCGACAGCCATACATCGTTCAGATGTTGACCTACCATGCTGAAATCAAGCTCTGGCAGCATATCACGCAGAGATTTATTATAGTCGACGAGACGATTGGAACTATCCAGCACGATAACGCCTTCACGCATGCTCTCAAAGATACTATCCTTGGCGATAGGTACGATGGTTAACAGACGGGAGGATAGAATAGCCCAGATATACATTGCGGATGTAATGCACATGAGAACCGGAACAGGATCCATACCACCTGGGGTCAGACCAAGTAAATACACAAAGGCCGCTACCATGGGAATAAGCTGTGAAGTGATCAATGTGAGTAACTGACGACGATACATCTTTTTGGTATGTTTCCATTGTCCGACGAGAATAAGGCAGGCACATAACAGACAGGAAAAGGTGAATGCACCATGAACAACGTACCATTGCCCTACGGCAATATCCATTAGAGGGACGGAACTGTCTTCTCTTAACCATACTCTTTTATAGAAAAGATGATGAAAATCATTTGTTGCCACCATGAACAAGGTAATGGAAGGGATTACAAACAGTGCAGCAGAAGCTTTTTTGGATAATTTTTTACCCGTGTATTGCATCATGAGCATCAGCCCAAGAGAGGCGGAGAAAGGCATACCAATGTATTCGATGACCGTCCAGAATTTCATCTGCTCCAGTGTATTGCTGGCGAGTTCAATCGCGTAACCGAAGGTGTAAACCGACAGAGCTGCTGTATAGAGAATGAATATTTTCGAACTGGGGATTTCTGCTCTTCTAACATAAGTATATAAACACAGAAAAACATTCAGCACAGCTGAAGTTGCTACAAGTGTTATATAAGAATTAATGTGCGATTCCATGGGTTTGGTCTCCATATTAGATCAGAATATTTGCTTAGTTGGGAAGCATGAATGCATGACATCGCTTCATCCAAACTGGATTAATTTTATTTAAAGCTTATCTGTATACTGTACATTGTACATCAGCCCATACGGCATAGGAATACAATTTGGTTGGTGAATCCGTTCAATTTCGATAAAATTTTCGAATGATTGGCATAATAGGTCGAATTCAATGCGGCTTTGCCTCAGTTGACAGCATGTCTGCGAGAAACGATAAAGAAACAGCCATTAGAGTATTGGGAATTTTTCTGTTTAACCGCCAAAAGCGAGTGGTAAGTATGTATCGAGGCAAGAGACAGGGACTTTGGAGCATGAGCATTGGAAAAGGGATTAATCTGTACTGTTCATGCCATCCTACAGAATGAATCTGAATCAGGACATTCCATTTTGGGAGGAGAAATGCCAGATGTCAACCGACACACAAAACAAAAAGACGATGCCTGCCCAACATCAGGATCAGCGCCCGGGTATCGAATCGGAGATGCACCCCAAACCAGAGTTTGAGAAACCTGAATATAAAGCAGCCGGTAAATTGTTAGATAAGGTTGCTCTGATCACGGGTGGAGACAGTGGAATTGGACGTGCTGTTGCCGTTACATATGCGAAGGAAGGCGCGGATGTAGCGATTGTATACCTGAGTGAGCATGAGGATGCGGAAGAGACCAAGCGTCAGGTCGAACAGGAAGGACGCCGATGCATATTGATTCCCGGTGATATTGGTGACAATGCCTTTGCCAAGAAATCCGTGCAGCAGACGGTGGATCAACTAGGCAAGCTGGATATTGTCGTGAATAATGCAGCGGAGCAGCATCCCCAACAGCAGCTGGAGGATATTACTCCAGAACAGCTGGAGCGTACGTTCCGCACAAATATTTTTGGCATGTTTTATATTACACAGGCTGCTCTGCCACATCTTAAGAAAGGCAGTACAATCATTAATACAACCTCCATTACCGCATATCGCGGAAATCCGACGTTAATTGATTATTCATCTACGAAAGGAGCTATCACTTCATTTACACGCTCCTTGTCGATGAATGTTGTGGAGAAGGGAATTCGTGTGAATGCTGTTGCTCCAGGGCCAATTTGGACCCCGCTCATTCCATCCACATTTGATGAGAAAAAGGTGAGTGAATTTGGTGCTACTCAGCCGATGAAACGTCCAGGGCAACCGAATGAATTGGCTCCAGCTTACGTATATCTCGCTTCGGATGATTCTTCCTACGTGAGCGGTCAGGTGATGCACGTTAATGGCGGCGAAGTGGTCAACGGATAATCCATTGACGACGTATTTCAAACGAAGGCGTATCGTTACCAGCATGACTGGTCGGTACGTCTTTTTTTAATGAGCATATAGCGGAAGAGATATGATTTTGATCCAGTTTACAAAAGTCGGGATCGGCGTTGATGCAACCATGATACTTTATCATTAGGCTTGCCTGGAGATAGTTCTAGAACTGACGCCGCGTGCTGCTAATCAAAAATGGCAGGGTCTCCATGCTATCTGTGATATGATATAGACCGAACAAGTAAGCTTCGGAGGCGCTCACATGAAGATTAGCAAACAAAATGCGGCACACTATATATGGGGTGGACAGTGCGATGGTTGGCATCTCGTTCAAAATGAAACACTGAGCATTATTCATGAACGTATGCCTGCAGGAACTTCTGAAACCCGGCACTACCATTCGAAAAGTCGTCAGTTTTTCTTTATTCTTAGCGGTGAGGCTTGTATGGAACTTAACGGGGAAGAGTTTGTGCTTGAACCCCAAGAAGGGATAGAGATTACACCGGGGATGCCACATCAGATGCAGAATCGGGGCGAAGCAGACGTAGAGTTTCTTGTCATTTCACAACCCACCACTCGTGGTGATCGAATAGAAATAGATATGTAATTATTAATTTTATAACAAAGGAAGAGATAGATGAGACCGTTCCGAATTCGCCTTGCCATCATTATGATGGTGCTGATCGGTATTTCCGTCATTGTGGCGGGGTATACGATGGGCAGAGTTTTTAAGACTACTCACATTAATGCATTGGAGCAAACGATGGTGCGTGAGATCAACTTGCTAAAAGCAACGTTCCCGTTCCATGATGCAACCAATCCAAAAAATGCAGAGACACAGAAATATTACTCAGAACGTGCGGTTGAGCTGGATCGACTGACGGATTCACGGGTAACTTTTATCAATAAAGACGGAACGGTCATTGGCGACTCGGAGAGCGATCCCAATTCAATGGACAACCACTTGAACCGTCAGGAGATTAAAGAAGCGGTTGGGCAAAATTATGGTCAGTCGATTCGTTATAGTGCAACATTAGGGCAGGACATGCTGTATGTGGCGCTTCCTGTGAATTCGGATCAAAGCGACATGATCGAGTTACCCAGTGGGAAATTTGATGGTTACATTCGACTATCCATGAGTCTTGAAGCTGTTGATCAGGGTCTTCAGCAGGGCTGGATTTTGATGTTCTTCACCTTGGGCCTTCTGTTCCTGATTGTGGCTCTGGTAAGTTACCGGGTTGCGCGGGGACTGACATCGCCCATTGAGCATATTACGAAGGTGGCTCACCGGATCACCAAGCTGGATTATGATGCTAGAGTGGATGTAACTCGTAATGATGAGATCGGTCAACTGGGACTTGCCATTAACGGAATGGCAGACAGCCTTCAGATGCAACTGAAGACGATCAGGGATAATGAAGCGCTGCTGCAAAGTGTGCTTGCCAACATGACGGGCGGCATTATTATGATTGATGCAGGTCAATCCATTGCACTGGTTAACCGGGAAGCGGAGCGTATGCTCGGCATTCAGGCAGAGCGGGTTACTGGCAAACCATATATTGAATTGAAGCGGCATTATGAGCTGACACGCACGATTGAAGAGAGTGTTGCATTGCGAGAACCGATGCATGAAGAAGTAAGTGTGTTCAATCCAGTCGAAAAATTAATTCGCATTGATGGAGTACCGATGTCCGAAGATGACGGCGCTTATCGGGGGATGCTCTTCCTTCTGCAGGATGTAACAGCAATCCGCAGGCTGGAATCAATGCGCAGTGAATTCGTCGCGAATGTATCTCATGAACTCAAAACGCCGGTGGCTGCGGTCAAAGGTTTTGCCGAAACGCTTCTTAGCGGCGGGGTACAGGACAAAGAGACGGAGCGTTCATTCCTGCAGATTATCTATGATGAAGGTGACAGACTGAATCGATTAATCGGAGATATTCTGGAGTTATCCAAAATTGAGTCCAAACGGGCTCCCCTGCAATGTTCACCTGTGCATGTGCATTCGTTCTTTGAGATGGTCCTGGGTACCTTGTCCAAGGTGGCGGAGAAGAAAGAGATTCGCCTGGAGATGAATGTTCCCGAAGAATTGTATATTGAAGCTGATGAGGATAAAATGAAGCAGATCTTTATTAATCTGTTATCCAACGGCATTAATTACACGCCTGAGGGCGGACGGGTAAAATTACAAGTGTCGGTTGAATATAATGAGGACGAAGAAGAAGTTGTATTTGCAGTATCCGACACAGGAATTGGTATTCCGAAGAAAGATTTGCCGCGGATTTTTGAACGCTTCTATCGGGTGGATAAGGGCAGATCCCGTAATTCGGGAGGCACCGGACTTGGACTTTCAATTGTGAAACATCTGGTAGAATTGCACCATGGCAAACTGTCTGTAGAGAGCGAACTTGGCATGGGGACTACGTTTCGTGTTATCCTTCCATTAATTCAGGATGAAGAAATCTAGTGCAATGGAAGTGAAATGTAAAAGGAATGAGCTGTTTTACACAGAGTTAACAATTAGGTGCTATGATAATGAAAGTGTTGTGGCAACAGACAACCTATAAGAGAGAAGGGGTATCATGGCGCAGCGTTTGCTCGTTATTGAAGATGAACCAACATTATCAAGATTGCTTACGTATAACCTGACACAAGAGGGCTATGATGTTATTGCTGAGGATCACGGATCTTCAGGTTATGATCGGGCGTTGTCCCAGGAGTTTGATCTGATTCTGCTGGATCTGATGCTTCCTGGAATGAACGGTCTGGATATTCTGAATAAGTTACGAATTCAGGGTGTTAGCACACCGGTCATTATTCTCACAGCCAAAAACGGTGAAGCCGAAGTTGTACAAGGCTTAAAATCAGGTGCCGATGATTATATTACGAAGCCATTTGGTGTATCCGAATTGCTTGCTCGCGTAGATGCAGTGTTAAGACGTTATTCGAACGGTGAAGATTTGCCGCAACCAGAGGATAAAGACGGTTCCCGTATTATTCTGGGAGAGCTTGAGATTTATCCTTTGAAGTATGAAGTGACACTGGGTGGACAATCCATCAGTCTTCGTCCCAAGGAGTTCGAGGTACTGCTTTATCTGGCCAAGAAGCCGGGTGTTGTGCTTACACGGGATGATCTGATGAATGCGGTCTGGGGCTTCGATTATATCGGAGGACAGCGCACGGTGGACGTTCATGTCAGTTCATTGCGGAAAAAGTTGGAGCTGGACCCGGAATCGGTTCATATTGATTCGATTCGCGGTGTAGGTTATAAATTGGTTGTAAAAAGAAAAACTCCCCATCATTCAAGTTAACAATGATCGGGGAGTTTTTTTTACATTCCGTTAACATAAACAATTATTTTCCTTTACGTATAGGGAGTAGGATGAAGCTGTCTGAGTGATACTTTATACCTATATATTCCACCTCAGGACGGAGCTCATACGTAAAGGAGATTGCGCATTTATGCCCATGTTGCTCGAAGTGAAGCCCGACCAGCCCGAAGAAATGATAAATACGCAACAGGAACAAGTTGTAGCTCCCACGGGAGAACAAAAAGATGAAGATGAAATTGGGGTCACCAAAGAGAATGTAATTTCATTACGGGACTATTGCCGTCAAATACCTGTAGTTGACGTTCACACTACCTGCGGGGAAGCGGCAAGCCTGCTCAATCAGGATCAGGAATATCCGTGTATTGTATTATGTGATGATCACATGCGGCCATTAGGTTTGTTGATGCGAGAGACATTATACCGAATGTTGAATGGACGCTTCGCGGCAGATCTTTTCTATCGTAAGCCGGTTGTACACGTAGCGGACTCTTCTCCTGTTATTGTCGATGTGCATGCAGAAGCGACCGCGATTATTGACATCGCTCTTGCACGCAGTGAGCAACATTTCTACGATTGTTTGATCGTTACGGAAGAAGACCGATTGCTGGGTGTGTTGACGATGAGGGATGTTATGTCCCTTTCCCGTAAACTGCAGCATGTGGCTTCGGAAGAACGTGTACATATTATTACACAGAGCAGACAGGAAATAACGAGAATCAACGACTCCGTCACCAAACTGGTTCAAGCTGCTCAAAAGGCTGGGGTAGAAGCGTCTCAGATCATGCAGTTGTCCGAACGGGGAGCGAGCAGTCTCAGTCAGGTTGATGCTTCCTATAACCGTGTATATCAGCATATGGAGGGTCAGCAGAAACACGCTGATGACATGCTGAGCTCTATCGACATGGGTTCCGGGATGGCACGTTCCATTCGTTCATTGGCTGACCAAAGTGGGTTACTCGCTATGAATGCTTCCATCGAAGCGGCACATGCGGGGGAGTACGGACGGGGTTTCCAGGTCGTTGCTGGTGAGATTCGTGCACTAGCCAAGCAGACCCGTGAGGTTGCGGGAAATATGTCCTCTTTACTGGATGATATCGGAGGATTGACCAGACAGACTGTAGAACTGGTGAGAGCAAGCGCGGCAGAGATTGACAGCAGCTCCGTTCATGTAAACGAAGGAGGGGCTGCATTCAAACAGCTGAACACGGCTGTGGCAGGCATGTCCCATATTGCAGAGGATATCGCGAAGGAAGGCAAAACGGCTGGAGAATTGGCCGAGCACATTCGGGAGAGACTGGAAGATATGGTCCAGGCGGATGACTAAATGACGGTAGGATAGGCATCATTCATACGCAATGATCGGATAGGAGGGTCATGGGTGTGAAAGATGTCTCTTTTTACATTCCGTTAACATGAAAGTGATACTGTTTTTACAATGAGAGGGTAGGATATTATAGATGACCGAGAGCCAAGTTCAATCATTGGCATCGGTCTACGTAAGGGAATCTGGTTGTCCCTGCCGCGAAGGAGAAGTGAACATCCATGAAGGACCTCATTCACATTGAAGGACTTAATTTATACTATGATACGCATCACGCGCTTAAAAATATATCGATGGACCTGCCGGAGAAGACAGTTACCGCGTTTATCGGTCCGTCGGGCTGTGGTAAATCGACCTTGCTTCGTACATTGAATCGGATGAATGACATGATTCCAGGCGTACGTGTGGAAGGACAAGTTATGTTGGACGGTTCCGACATTTATAGCAATGAGATTGAAGTAGAGACGCTGCGTAAGCGGGTCGGAATGGTATTTCAGCAGCCTAACCCTTTTCCAAAATCGATCTACGATAACGTGGCCTACGGACCACGACTTCATGGGGTGACGCAAAAAGCCGAACTGGATCGTTTGGTTGAGCAGAGTCTTGTTCATGCTGCACTGTGGGATGAAGTAAAGGATGTGCTCAAAAAATCGGCACTCAGTCTCTCTGGTGGACAACAACAGCGCCTCTGTATTGCACGTGCTCTGGCCGTGCAGCCTGACGTACTGTTGATGGATGAAGCAACGTCTGCACTTGATCCAATCTCAACGCTCAAAATTGAGGAACTGGTCAAGGAATTGCACCACAAATACACAATTGTAATGGTAACCCACAACATGCACCAAGCTGCTCGTGTATCGGGTCGTACGGTATTTTTCCTGAACGGAGAAGTGGTGGAGGCAGCGGATACAGAAACATTGTTCTCCACACCGCAAGATTCCAGAACCGAGGATTATATATCCGGACGGTTCGGATAAGCTAGCTGAGTTCGAACGATCCCGGCGTGTCCGGAGATGATGGATAAGGAGGACATGGAATCTATGATTCGCAGAAGAGAATTTGATCAGGAGCTTGAGGAACTGCGCACACTGCTTCGGCAAATGGGTGAGCATGTTGGCACAGCGTTGGATGGTGCTATTGAAAGTTTACAGACGATGGATGCCGAGAAAGCTCAGGTCATCATCAAGAATGATGCGAATCTGAATGCCTTGGAAGACAAGATTATGGAATTGGGTTCCAAGCTCATCATTACACAACAGCCGGTAGCGAAGGATTTGCGACGCATTATTGTTGCCTTCAAAATCTCAAGTGACTTGGAGCGTATGGGTGACCTTGCGCTGGATGTGGCCAAAGTGACCCTTCGTATGGATGGGCAGGAGCTCATTAAACCGCTTGTGGATATTCCAAGAATGGCGGAAATCGTGAAGTCCATGATTGAGGAATCCATTGAATCCTTCCTGAAAGAAAATACGGATCTGGCCTACAAAATGGCTCAGACCGATGATCAGGTTGACCAATTGTACAGTCATATGATCAGTGACCTCTACTCGTTTATGACAGACCATCCAAATAAGGCTTCCCAAGCGATGCTCTTGATGTTGGTAGGACGTTATATCGAACGGATTGGTGACCACGCAACAAACATTGGTGAGAGCACGGTGTATCTGGTAACAGGAAAACGCCCTGATTTGAATCAATAGGTAACCGTTTTTAGTGGAATTGGGGTATTATTCGTAGCGAAATGAAGGGACTTTCTCTCGGGCGGCCTGTGAACAGGCAATCCGCGGAGGGAGTTCCTTTTTTTTGCAGGCCAGATTATGGCCTATAAAGATGACTATTTTTTTTGTTGTAACAGGTGTGTATGGTATCATGAGAGTAGATGTGATTGAAGGATTGACCATACGATACGCGAGGTGCTGGAATGGACAAGTTTATTCTTATAGATGGAAATAGCATTATTTACAGGGCGTTTTTTGCAATGCCACCGCTAACTAACTCGAAAGGCTTACACACCAATGCGGTGTACGGCTTCACCACGATGCTGCTGCGCTTGCTGGAAGAGCATAAACCGACACATGTGATGGTGGCATTTGATGCAGGCAAAGTTACGTTCCGACACGAAGGTTACCAGGAGTATAAGGGTGGTCGGGAGAAAACACCGCCGGAGTTGTCGGAACAATTTCCGCTGCTGAAAGAGCTGCTTCAGGGCTTCGGGATTGCCCAGTTTGAGCTTGCAGGGTTTGAAGCGGATGATATTATCGGAACATTAACGAAACGTGCGGATGAAGCCGGAAGACAGGTTCTCGTTGTGTCAGGTGACAAAGATATGCTGCAGCTTGCCTCTGAACATGTGCATATCGGGCTTACGCGCAAAGGGGTAACCGAGATTGAGCTATACGATCCCGCTCAGATCAAGGAGCGCTATGGTCTGACCCCGCTGCAAATCATTGACCTCAAAGGTCTGATGGGCGATGCGTCCGACAATATTCCGGGCATTCCTGGTGTTGGAGAGAAAACGGCTCTGAAGCTGCTGCACCAGTTCGGTTCGGTTGAGGAAGTTCTTAACGGCACAGGTGAGCTAAAGGGCAAAATGAAAGAAAAAATTGAGGCTCACGCCGAAGATGCACGTATGAGCAAGCAGCTTGCCACGATCCACCGTGAAGTTCCATTGGAACAAACTTGGGAAGATATGCAGTTTGCTGGCTTAAAAGAGGAACTGGCAGGTCCGGCTTTGGCCAAGCTCGAATTCAAGTCTTTGCTAGAGCGCCTGTCATTCCGTGCAAGTGTAGTTTCTGAACAGGAAGCCGTTCCGGCGGCCGTAGTGGAATCCTCCATTGCAACAGAAGAAACGATTAGTGAACTGTTCAGTTCACTCGAATCCATTGATGTGCTGCATGTGGAGACACATGGTGATAACCCGCATCAGGCGAAACTCATTGGACTTGCTGTTGGTTCAGCCGAAACCTATACATTCCTGTCTTCCGAATTGCTCCAGTCAGATGCAGCTGCCCCAGTACGAGAATGGCTCGGCAATGCAGATCAACCCAAGCGTGGTTATGATCTACATCGTGTTGATCTGGCACTGCATGCGCATGGCATTGAGTTTGCTGGAGCGTCCTTTGATGTGCAATTGGCTGCCTATTTGCTTGATCCAACCGAATCGAATCAGACGATTAGCGGCCTGACCACGAAGTATGGTCTGCCTTCCCTCGTGGAGGATGATTCGGTTATGGGCAAAGGTGCAAAATACAGAGTGCCTGAGGCGAATATATTGGGCGATTTTCTATGTCGTAAAGCGGCGGCAGTAGCAGCCATTATTCCACTCCAAGAGCAGGCACTGGAGAGTAATGAGATGAACGCACTTTTCCATGAACTGGAGATGCCATTGTCACGTATTCTTGCAGATATGGAGAAACAGGGGATTAAGGCTAATACGGCAGATTTGAAGGCTTTGGGTAGTGAGTTCGAAGAAAATATAAGCAGGTTGATGGCGGAAATCTACAAGCTTTCCGGTACGGAATTCAATCTGAATTCACCGAAACAGCTGGGTGAGATTTTATTTGATAAACTCGGTTTGCCTGTGGTGAAGAAAACAAAGACAGGATACTCTACGGATGCCGAAGTATTGGAGAAGCTGGCTCCATATAATGATGTGGTCAAACATATTCTGCAATATCGTCAACTTGCCAAGTTGCAGTCCACATATGTAGAAGGACTCCTCAAAGAGATTTCAGATAAGGATGGCAAGGTGCATACGTTTTACCGTCAGACGATTGCGGCTACTGGACGTCTTAGCAGCCAGTTCCCGAACTTGCAGAACATTCCGATTCGGATGGAGGAAGGCCGTAAAATCAGAAAGGTATTTGTTCCTTCCGAACCAGGGTGGTCCATTTTGGCAGCAGACTATTCGCAGATTGAACTGCGCGTCCTTGCACATATTTCAGATGATGAGCGGCTGAAGGAAGCTTTTGTCCAGGACATGGATATCCATACGAAGACGGCCTCAGATGTGTTTGGCGTGAAGCCAGAAGAGGTGGATGGAGACATGCGTCGTTCTGCCAAGGCAGTTAACTTTGGTATCGTATACGGGATCAGCGACTACGGTTTGTCTCAGAACCTGCACATCACGCGGAAAGAGGCAGCACAGTTCATTGATCAATATTTTGAAGTATTTCAGGGTGTGCGTCGATATATGGATGATATTGTGAAGGAAGCCCGTCAGGATGGTTATGTCAAAACGTTGCTGGAACGCCGTCGTTATCTGCCAGAAATCAATGCAAGCAACTTTAACCTGCGTTCCTTTGCTGAACGGACAGCAATGAATACACCGATCCAGGGAACTGCGGCAGATATCATCAAGCTTGCCATGGTACAGATGGATGAAGCACTGCGTGAACGCAAGCTGAAGAGCCGCATGCTATTACAGGTGCACGATGAGCTTGTATTCGAAGTGCCTGCGGATGAAATGGAACTGATGAAAGAGCTGGTTCCTTCGGTGATGGAAAAAGCATTGGAGCTGTCAGTGCCGCTAAAAGCGGAAGTCAGCTACGGAGAAAACTGGTACGAGGCTAAATAATAGATCCCAAGCGGGTTTTCCGTTATTTTACAAAATATTTTTCAACTGTTTTCGACACAAGAAGGGGTCCCGCTGAGCGCCATCTTCCGTTATAATATAGGGGAGGTGAGAACATCATGCCGGAATTACCGGAAGTCGAAACAGTCAGAAGAACATTGAATCAACTTATTGTTGGCAAGACCATTGACTCCGTTACCGTTAGCTTGCCGCGGATTATTCAGCGGCCGGACGACATAGATGCATTTGCAATGGAACTTAAGGGACATACCGTGATCGGTGTGGAGCGCAGAGGCAAGTTTTTGCGTATTTTGCTGGACGGGCTGGTGCTTGTCTCCCATCTGCGGATGGAAGGCAGGTACGGGGTATACCAACAGCATGAGGAAGTGGAGAAGCATACCCATGTTATCTTTCACTTTACCGATGGTACAGAATTACGTTACAAGGATGTCCGTCAATTCGGTACAATGCATCTCTTCAATGCAGGGGAGGAACTGGTATCCAAACCTTTGTTAAAACTGGGGCTGGAGCCGCTTGATCCTGCGTTTACTGTAGCTGCCTTCCGTGATGCTGTTGGCAAACGCACGACCAAAATTAAAGCCGTCTTGTTAAATCAGGCATATGTGGTCGGCATCGGGAATATTTATGTGGACGAGGCCTTGTTCCGCGCTGGAATTCATCCAGAAACCATTGCCAAGACATTAACCGAAGCCCAGTTAACCGTGCTGCATGAAGCGATCGTGGTTACGCTCCAGGATGCGGTGAATGCAGGAGGTTCCTCCATTAAGTCCTATGTCAATGGACAGGGCGAGATGGGAATGTTCCAGCATCAGTTGAAAATATATGGACGCAAGTCTGAACCTTGTGCAACGTGTGGCACATTAATCGAGAAGAGTGTTGTAGGTGGTAGGGGCACGCATTACTGTCCAAACTGTCAACCGCTGCTCTAAATCGTTGATGGGTTTGGTAGCATGAACGAAATCGTCAAATTGTAGCACCCTTGGATTCCTCCCTCCATATACTGATATGGCAGAAATAAGCGGGCGTATACCCATACTGGCAGCCGCCAGTTGGAACGAGTTCCGCACAGGGGAGGAATCCGGGGTGCTGCATCATTTTATTTCATTACTGGCGCTTGCTTTGGCGCTTAGTTTAGATGGTTTTGGAGTCGGGATTACATATGGGCTGCGGAGAACTAAAATTCCGCTGTTATCCATTGTCGTCATTTCCATCTGTTCGGGTCTGGTTATTGCATTATCGATGCAAGTAGGTGTGCTTCTGTCTCATGTCGTATCTCCGGACGTGGCTTCAATTGTTGGAGCGGTTATTCTGATCGGTATTGGCGCATGGTCGTTGCTGCAACTCATTCGAAAACGGGGCAAGGAACAGCTGGAAACGGACAATGGAGTGGGTGAGGGAACAGGAGCAGGAGCAGGAGCAGGAGCAGGAGCAGGAACAATCCGCAGTAGTACGCAAGCCTCACCAGAAGCTCAGTCGAAGGGCAGGAATCAGGTGCTCGCGCTGGAGCTTGAGCCATCTGCTTCTGGAGGATCTCTGGAACGAATGGTCTTTACACTTGAGCTGCGGAAGCTGGGTGTGGTTATTCAGATCCTGCGTAGTCCCTCGAAGGCGGATATGGATAACTCGGGCAGTATATCCGTCCAAGAAGCGATGTGGCTGGGGATAGCCCTTTCTCTGGATGCTTTTGGTGCAGGATTAGGGGCAGCATTATTGGGATTTCCGACTTTGTGGACAGCATTAGTTATTGCGTTGTTTAGTGGGGCATTTCTGTCACTGGGCATGAAAGTTGGGTTGCGCTTTGCTGCTCTGCGGTGGATGCGAAGATTATCTGTGTTACCTGCGCTTTTATTAATGTTTATGGGAATAATGAAGTTGTTGTGAGGTGAAATAATGAATATTGGCTTAACCGGCGGGATCGCGACAGGCAAAAGCAGCGTGTCCGCCTTTCTCGCCAGTAAGGGAGCGTTGCTCATTGATGCAGATGTTATTGCCCGGGAAGTAATGCTGCCCGGGCATCCCGTTTTGGCTGCGGCTGTTCAGCGGTTCGGACAAGCCATATTGAATGAGGACGGAACACTGGATCGGAAAAAGCTTGGCAGTATTGTTTTTCAGAATCCAGAGGAACGTAAGGCACTTGAGGCTATTACACATCCAGCGATCCGCAAGGAGATGCGCGAGCGCGCTGCTCTGTACGAGCTTGAACATCCGGACAAGCTGGTCGTATCGGATATTCCGTTATTGTACGAGTCAGGGCTGGAGGATGGCTTCGAAGAGGTGATGGTTGTTTACGTTCCGAGGTCAGTGCAGCTAGAACGACTGATGAGCCGGGATGGAATGACGGCAGAACAGGCAGATGCCCGTATAGACGTGCAGATGGATATTGAAGATAAGAAGCAGCGTGCTGACGTGGTTATCGATAACAGCGGCTTGTGGTCAGAGACGGAGCAGCAACTCATTTCATTTTTGCATCGTAAGGGCCTAATATGAGATTGCTGCGTAAGAAACGGGTACTGTTGTTGATGTTTGTGTCTTTTGTATTGGTGCTGTTCCTGAATACCAATTGGATGTCATGGTTCTATCCGATTCATTATAAGGAAGAGATTCGGGCCCAGTCTCAGAGTTATGAGGTTGATCCGTTTCTCATAGCTTCCATCATCAAGGTGGAGACCAATTTTAAGACAAGCAAGGAATCCAAGAGAGGTGCCATCGGATTAATGCAGCTGATGCCTGACACCGCGAACTGGATTATGGAGCAAGCCAAAATTCCGGGAACCTCATTGGAAGAATTGAAGCACGAGCCTGAAAGGAATATCCAGCTGGGCACCTGGTATCTACGTAATCTGTCAGATCAATTTGACGGGAATGAAGCGGCTATGATTGCTGCTTACAATGCAGGTCCAGGTAAAGTGAACTCATGGTTAAGGGATGGCGTATGGGACGGTTCATTCGAGACGGTCAAAGATATTCCGTTTGGTGAAACCCGGCACTATGTACAACGCGTCATTTATTATTATAATCAATATGTAAAGATCTATAATACGTTCTAAGTTAAGACACTTTGGATTCATGCTCTAAAATAAGTAGAAGCACCGAGCAGGCCGGTTGTTCACCGGCCGCTCCATGCTCCTCTGTGTACCGTATTACGATGCAGATATTATTGGTATTGACCTGCCAATTGCTGTTCTGCAATTGTTACCAGACGCTTCGTGATGTATCCACCGATCGAACCGTTCTCGTAAGAAGTCATGTTACCTTGGTATCCGTCTTGTGGGATGCTGATTCCGAGTTCTTGAGCAACTTCATATTTCAGTTGTTCGAGAGCTGCGGAAGCTTTAGTTACCACCAGGTTGTTGGAGTTACCATTGCTTTGTGCCATTGCTGTTCACCTCCTCGCGGTTGGTAAAAGTATTATGTGTCGGCAATACGATTTTCATAACTAAATACATGCAGGCAATTTCTGGTAAAAAGTAAAACGTGGGAAGTGATCTGATTTGAAATGTCCTTATTGCGCCTACCTGGGCACAAAGGTGCTTGATTCAAGGCCGGCCAATGAATCGAAATCGATTCGTCGTCGTCGTGAGTGTGAGCAATGTAGCCGTCGATTTACAACTTTTGAAATGGTGGAAGAAACACCGCTGATCGTCATCAAGAAAGATGGCAGTCGTGAGGAATTTAGCCGGGACAAGATTCTCCGTGGCCTGATTCGGGCTTGTGAGAAACGTCCGGTCTCTGTGGAGACACTGGAAATGATGGTATCTGAGGCAGAGAAGTCTCTGCGAAATACAGCCGATGCAGAAGTAGAGAGCCGTCAGATTGGCGAACTGCTGATGGAACAGCTGTTTCCAGTGGATGAAGTAGCCTATGTGCGCTTTGCTTCGGTGTACCGTCAATTCAAAGACATCAATATGTTCATGAAAGAACTGAAATCTTTATTGTCCAAAGACAACAACGAGGATTAGTGAAACGGGTAAAAGGGGAAGAGCATTCTGGGGTTACCATCTGTGTGTTCCAGTAAAAAGGTTGTTCTTCTCCAATCACTTTAGCTTCAAGAAAAAGTTGTTGACAGCAAAAGCTGTATTTTATATGATATAGGAGTCGCCTGCGGAGCATTGCAGTGTTGGACAACTTGTTACATTCATAATTTGGGGCCTTAGCTCAGCTGGGAGAGCGCATCGCTGGCAGCGATGAGGTCAGGGGTTCGATCCCCCTAGGCTCCATACAAGAACATCATATGGACTCTTAGCTCAGTTGGTAGAGCAGTTGACTCTTAATCAATTGGTCCAGGGTTCGAGTCCCTGAGAGTCCATCAAAAAGAACGGCAGAGATGCCGTTCTTTTTTTATTAGGAGACAACTTGATTGCTTTTATACAGTCACAGAGTCTTTAAGTGGCAAGATGCATAACTATCTGACGAACTTGTCGTGCTGCGCCGTGGGAAGAAAAACAAATTCCTGACCCGACTTGAATAGAAAAACAAAAACCAGGGTGCCGTAAATTGAAGTGACCCCTTAAAGTTAGACAAATATTTTTATGCAACCTGTATGGCATGAATTCGGTATTGTACCGGGCTCATGCCTTTTAATTTTGACT
>NZ_FRDO01000004.1:0-638981 GCF_900143165.1 Paenibacillus sp. ov031 | reverse complement strand
CGGGATGTAGCTCAGCTTGGTAGAGCACCTGGTTTGGGACCAGGGGGTCGCATGTTCAAATCGTGTCATCCCGATCTCAAAAAATACGGATTATCTATTTATAGATAGTCCGTATTTTTATTTTTCTTTAAAAGTTAATTCTATTTTATGCAATCACAACCTCTTAATTCATGGCAACCTTTAATAAGGTATAAATAATATAGATCTCATCCTGTTTAAGCTCAAGCGCAAAGTATTGCTGGTGCCTTAGGTTAATTTTGCATAAACCCCAGTTCTTTCGGTCACAATAGGTTTAAAAAGTGATAGAAGGGGTTCATGTGAACACGTTTAACTTCAAAAAACAATTTAAGAGACGCTGGCGTCGATGGAAAAGAACAGTGTGGATGACTGCAGCTTTGGTTGCCGTAGCTATACTGGCTTACAGTGGTTTGCCGATTTCTTCTGCGATTGAGCGTTTATTAACGACCAATTTCAGTGAGGCTGTATCTGTAATGGGACCTGCTGCGAGTGAACAAAGGTCAGAGCAAGAAATTCAGACTTTGATGGAACAACTCGGGTCTGATCCGGACCGTTTAACGAGTGTTGTATTGGAGACGCAATATATCTGTGGGGTAGAAACGGAACAATTAGGTAAGATGGCGATTCCTCAATTGAAGATGCTGCTCGTTCAACATCCGGATTGGGGTGCTCAGGTTGAATCGGCAGAAGTGTTACGCATTAAGCAACATGTGGATGATCTTTCTCCATTATGTAAAGAGCAGGCGTATATTAGCATAGATGCTGTGGGTAATCTCAATCTTTATGAAGGACGGCCCACAGAAGAGAAAGTCATCCGTACTTTTTTTCAAATGGACGTAGGCACGTTAGAGACATCATTGCCTGAAGGTGTGTTGGAGCAATTGCAGCAGGGTATTCGTATTCAGGACAAGGATGAGTACGACAGTGTAATCTCTACGTTCAGCGATTATGCGGTGGATGAGGCCAATAAAGAAATCCGTAATGGCGGATAAAAGAACAGGCTGATCTGCATTGAGTGGATCTGTTTACATCCAGTAGAGGAGAAGTTTCTGGTGGAAGGATATTCGTAGGTCATATAACATACGAGGGGAAACGAAGGACATCGAAAGATGTCCTTTTTGTCGTTCCATGACCGATACACCTGAATATAGGAGATAAAGATTGTAGGTTATTCACGAATTGAGGCGAGTATATGGAAGGACAAAGTTTTTCCTGCCGTAGGGCCTATCTTTTGTTATAATGAAATGAACGATACATATGTTCGCTTTTGTAAGGGAGAGATGGATTTGCGTTTTTTGGGAATTGACCCGGGGATTGCGATTGTCGGTTTTGGTTTTGTGGATAAAATCGGCAGTAAGGTAACACCTGTACAATATGGCTGTATTCAGACAGAAGCTCATACCCCTGAAGAGGAACGGCTGCTTCATGTATATGAGGGCATGGTACAGCTGATTGATAAATATAAACCGGACGCGGTAGCACTGGAGAAACTTTTTTTCAATCGTAACGTCACAACAGCGATGTCTGTAAGTCAGGCTAGAGGTGTTATGGTACTGGCTGCTGCCCAGAAGGGACTGCCTATTGCCGAATATACGCCGATGCAAATTAAGCAGGCGATTGTTGGATACGGAAAAGCAGAGAAGCGGCAAGTGCAGGAGATGGTCAAAATGTTTTTACGTTTACAGGTGATTCCGAAGCCGGATGACGTAGCAGATGCTTTGGCTGTAGCAGTGTGTCATGCACACTCATATACATTAAACTCTAAGTTGAATGAGGTATTGCGAAAATGATTGATTTCCTAAGAGGACAGTTCGTACATCTGGAAAATGAATATATTGTGCTTGATGTACATGGCGTTGGTTATCGTGTATTCTGTCCGAATCCTTTTGCATTTGCGAAGCAAGAAGGCGAAATTATGGTGTATACCCATCACCATGTACGTGAAGATGCGATGTTGCTGTTTGGTTTTGGGACTCGTGAAGAACAGAAGTTATTTCGCAAGCTGATCGAGGTATCAGGTATTGGACCCAAAGTTGCTCTGGGTATACTCGCTGGCGGTACGCCGGACCATGTCGTGACTGCAATTTATCAAGAGAATCTGACGTTCCTGACCAAACTGCCGGGGATTGGTAAGAAAACAGCGCAGCGTATGATACTGGACCTTAAGGACAAATTGGATGGTTTCGGTGCTGCCACGTATGCAACAGGTTTGTTTGCTCCTCCTTCGGAAGAAGCAGGAAGCGGCTCTGCCTGGGATGAGGCACGTGAAGGTCTTAAGGCGCTGGGTTATACCGACAGTGAACTGGATAAAGTATGGCTCAAACTGAAGAAAGAGGTTACTTCGGCCGATTCTGTTGATGTGTTGATGAAACGGGCACTGCAAATGCTGTTTACGGGATAATTAATTTTGCCTCTATAATAGAGCAGTAAGCCGCATAAAAAAGGTAGGGATGAACATGGATGACCGGATTATTTCCGCGAACCTGATGATGGAGGATCAAGCTGTGGAGCTTAGCCTTCGTCCCCGGTATTTGAATGAATATATCGGGCAGAACCAGGTCAAGGAGAATTTGAAAATATACATTGAAGCCGCCAAGATGCGCAATGAGGCGCTCGATCATGTGTTGTTATATGGCCCGCCTGGACTGGGTAAAACAACACTTGCCAATATCATTGCCAATGAATTGGGTGTTAACTTACGTACAACATCGGGACCGGCGATTGAACGCCCAGGTGATCTAGCTGCATTACTTACAAACCTGCAAGAAGGGGATGTCCTGTTTATTGATGAGATTCATCGCCTTCATCGGACGGTAGAAGAAGTGATGTATCCCGCCATGGAAGACTTCGCGTTGGATATCATGATCGGAAAAGGGCCAAGTGCCCGCTCCGTACGTCTTGATCTGCCATCCTTTACGCTGATTGGTGCTACAACCCGTGCAGGCTTGCTTTCTGCGCCTCTCAGAGACCGGTTTGGTGTTATCAGTCGACTGGAGTTCTACACGGTGGATGAGCTGGCCTACATCGTCTCACGGGCCTCAGAGATTCTAGGGGTGGAGATTGTTGGTAATGCCGCCGAAGAGATCGCATTGCGCTCCCGTGGGACACCGAGGATTGCCAATCGACTGCTAAAAAGAGTGCGTGACTTTGCCCAGGTACGGGGTGATGGTATCATCACACAGGCTCTGGCGGAAGAAGCGCTGCAACGTCTTCAGATTGATCCGCGTGGTCTGGACGAGATCGATCATAAAATGCTCAAATCAATGATTAACAGTTTCCGGGGAGGCCCTGTGGGTCTGGATACGATTGCCGCTACGATTGGTGAGGAGAGTCAGACCATTGAGGATGTCTACGAGCCTTATCTATTGCAGATTGGCATGCTTCAACGCACACCGAGGGGCAGAATTGTAACGGACCTGGCCTATCATCAACTGGGTTTGCCAGTTCCACCGAGAGACGCCAAATAATTGTGACTATATATCAATGAGATTCATCTTAATATACAACTTGGGACAAACAGGGAGAGGAGACTGATCGTGAAAGCAATACAAACAAGGAAGTGGAGTCGGCGTTTGAAGGTGTTGGCTGCAGCTCTGTTGACGGTAGGATGCCTGCAAGTGCCGGTTTATGCCGCTGAAGGTGATGGGCAGATGATCCGGGTAGCCATGTTTGCGAACCTGGGAAGTACGTATAAATCGACAACACCACTGATTACGCTTGAGTCGAGTGGAAAATGGAATATTGGTTCGGAAAGCGGAGCAAGTATAACTCTTCCAGCAGGACAAATCCGTTTCAGTGCGGATGGATTCCGCGTCAAAGTGTTGGAAACAGGGGATTTCAAAACGGCAGCAACAGCCGCAAAATTGTTGCAGGCCACTAGTGATAAACCGTTGTTGTTTACAACGTCTCTGAATGGTAAAGCGACCTATCAACTCTACACCGGAAACTATGCAACAGAGGCGTTGGCTGGACAAGCGGTAGCACGTGTACAAAAAGTGGCTGCAGCCCAACTAGGTGGACAAAAACCAGCGGTGACGGGCAGCAAGCGTCTGTCTGCAGGAGTCTACAGCTCACTTCCAGAGGCAGAAGCGGCACAAGCATCCCTTTCATCGGCAGGAGTTAGTTCCTATACGGTGCTTCAACTGGATGGAGGGAGTCAAGGGTATGCTGTATGGGTGGGAGAAGCCTCATCAGATGCTGATCTGTCTGCATTCAAAAAAAGTGTGGAAGCCAGTGTTCCAGGAGTAAACCTGTCTCCGGTAAATAGTAATAGTGCTGCGCTTATCATCCGCCAGGATGCCGGGTTAAGCACGGATACACTTAAAACAGCTCCGCATTACACTATTGCCGGCAGTGAGGCCAAGGCGTTTGTGCAAGGAGACGGTAGTGGAATCAAAGTGGTGGAACGTTCCGGACGGACATATCGCGGTGACATGGAAATTAGCATTGTAAGCGGGGATTTGGCTTTGGTTAATGTAGTTCCACTGGAGCAATATTTATACTCTGTTGTTGGTGCAGAAGTGTATTCATCCTGGCCAGCAGAAGCGCTGAAAGTACAGGCTGTCGCTGCACGCTCTTATGCGCTTCAACAGGGAGATCGTTTTAAAATTGCCAACGTTGTGGATACCACGCTCAGTCAGGCGTACAACGGAATGGGTTCAGAGAATGATAAAGTCTCCAGCGCGGTTGATGCTACTTCTGGAGAAGTCATCAAGAGCGGTGGTAAAATCGTAGAAGCTGTGTTCTCTTCCAATGCAGGGGGACAGACTGCTCACCCATCCGAGGTATGGAATGGGGGCGCGGATGTGTTCATTAATGTAGATAGTCCTGGAGATACATCGGCTCAAGCTGGATTACAGACATGGTATCATGTGCTGTTAAGTACAGGAGTCAGCGGATATATCCGCGAGGATAATGTAAAAGATTTAACGACCAAAACGGATGCGGGTTTAGCCAAAGTGACGGTTACTGCCCAAAATACCAATGTGCGTTCCGTTCCGTTAATTCAATCCAATGTTGATCCGGTAGCGAAAATGAATCCAGGCAACGAGGCTGTTGTTCTGGCCAAAGTGCCGCAGTCCAACGATTATGCTTGGGTAAGAGGGCCATTCACGTCAGCCCAGTTGGTTAAAACCCTGCAGGGTAAAACGACTTCTACTGTTCCATCTTCGATCTCAACGCTCGAAGTGACCAAGCGTGGGCCATCAGGAAGGGCACTTGAAGTTACAGCCAACGGCCAGCCCATGACGGTAAAATATGCAGATACATACCGCTCTGCTTTAGGTGGATTACCGAGTACTTTATTTGATATTGCAGGGACCGGAAGTTATACTGTATTAGGCGCTGACGGCAAAACAGCAAGCAAAACCGGCTCACAGGGTGCTGCTGTACTATCTGCCTCGGGCACAGGAACTTCATCCGGTAATGCTCTTGTGGTTATGAGTGGTGATGGTCAAGCTCGAGCTGTAACTCAGGGCCAAAGCTTCATGATCATCGGTCAGGGTAATGGGCACGGATTAGGTTTGTCCCAATGGGGTGCCAAAGGCATGGCTGATGAAGGGTATGATTACCAGGCAATATTGAAACACTATTATCAAAATGCGACTATTGTTAAGGAATGAATCTAATATGAATGTGAACTTATATGATTTTGAATTGCCGGAGCAATTAATTGCACAGACGCCACTGCTTGACCGCACGGCGTCCCGGTTGCTTACCTTAAATAAGGAAAGCGGTGAGGTTAACCATCACACGTTTCCTGATATTATCGACTTCCTTCAGCCTGGAGATACACTGGTGTTGAATGATACACGTGTTCTTCCAGCGCGTTTGTTCGGAACCAAAGAGGACACGGGGGCAAAGGCTGAAGTGCTTCTGCTCAAAAACGTGGAGGGCGATCGTTGGGAAGCTTTGGTTAAACCAGGCAAGAAGCTGAAAGCCGGTTCGGTTATCGTTTTTAGTGACGAGCTCAGGGCAGTCATTGATGAGGAAGGCGAAATGGGTGCGCGTTTGCTTACGTTCTCCTATGATGGGATTTTTCAAGAGATACTGGATCGTTTGGGTGAAATGCCGCTGCCTCCTTATATCAGAGAGACGCTGGACGACCGCGAAAGGTATCAAACGGTATATGCGAAACATGAAGGATCGGCCGCTGCCCCGACAGCAGGATTACATTTTACAGATGAATTGCTAAACCGGATTCGGGATAAAGGCGTTAATGTAGCTTTCATCACGCTTCACGTTGGACTCGGAACATTTCGGCCTATGTCAGTTGACAAAGTTGAAGAGCATGTCATGCATGAGGAATACTATTCTTTGTCTCAAGAGACGGCGGATCTAATTAATGAAACGAAAAAACGTGGCAACCGTATATTTGCTGTAGGAACGACAAGTTGTCGAACACTTGAAACGGTAGGAAGCAAGTTTGAAGACGGGCAGTTGCAAGAGAGCAGCGGCTGGACCAAAATCTTTATCTATCCGGGATATACTTTCAAAGTAATCGACGGGATGCTTACGAATTTTCATCTCCCCAAATCCACATTGGTCATGTTGGTCAGTGCGCTGGCGGGTAGAGAACAAATCATGCATGCATATGAGGAAGCAATTAAAGAACAATATCGTTTCTTCAGCTTTGGCGATGCCATGTTGATTTATTAAGATATGAAGGTATTACGATTAATTTTTAGAGGATGATTAAAACCAATGGCAGCAATTACGTACGAACATATCAAAACCTGTAAACAATCCGGAGCTCGTTTGGGACGTGTACATACACCTCACGGTATTATTGAGACACCAACCTTCATGCCTGTAGGAACACAGGCCACGGTGAAGACGATGAGTCCCGAAGAACTGAAAGAGATGGATGCACAGATTATTCTGAGCAATACTTACCATCTGTTCCTGAGACCTGGCCATGAAATTATTCGTCAGGCAGGCGGATTGCACAAATTTATGAACTGGGATCGCCCGATTTTGACTGACAGTGGCGGGTTCCAAGTGTTTTCTCTGAGTGAGATGCGCAAAATTACGGAGGAAGGCGTTAACTTCCGCTCCCATCTAAACGGAGATAAAAAATTCCTCTCGCCCGAAGTGGCAATGGAAATCCAGAATGCACTGGGCTCCGATATTATGATGGCATTTGATGAGTGCCCGCCTTATCCGGCTGAGTATGAATATGTGAAAAAATCACTTGAAAGAACGAGCCGCTGGGCAGAACGTTGTCTGGAAAGTCATGCTCGTCCCAATGATCAAGGGCTGTTTGCTATCGTACAGGGAGGCATGCATGAAGATCTTCGTCGCCAGAGCGCGGCAGATTTGACTTCCATGGATTTCCCGGGTTATGCTATTGGTGGACTGAGTGTTGGAGAACCGAAACATTTGATGTATGGTGTATTGGATTACACAATTCCTTTGTTGCCGTCCAATAAACCACGCTATCTAATGGGTGTTGGTTCACCCGATGCATTGATTGAGGGATCGATTCGCGGTGTGGATATGTTCGATTGTGTTCTGCCTACCCGAATTGCCCGTAACGGAACAACGATGACCAGCCAAGGACGTCTGGTAGTTCGTAATGCCAAGTTTGCAACTGATTTTGGGCCACTAGACCCTGAATGTGATTGCTATACTTGTCGTAACTATTCAAGAGCCTATTTGCGTCATTTAATCAAAGCGGATGAAACGTTTGGCTTACGTTTGACGACCATCCACAATCTTCATTTCTTGCAGAATTTGATGCGCAATGTGCGTAAAGCCATAATGGAAGATCGTTTGCTTGATTTCCGGGATGAATTTTTCGATCAATATGGTCTTCATGACAATGACAAAGGTTTCTGACCAGGTTTTTGCGGAACCGAAGTAACAAGCATTATCTGTACGTATAGTCGATAAGGGGGAATTTTACATGTTTCAGGCAATGACTGCATCAGCAACTCCAGCTGGCGGTGGAATTGTATCTTTGATTGTACCCTTGGTACTCATGGTTGCAATTTTTTACTTCTTGATGATTCGTCCACAGAACAAAAAACAGAAGCAACGTAATTCCATGTTAGGACAATTGAAAAAAGGCGATAAAATTGTTACAATCGGCGGTCTTCACGGAACGATTGCTGAAATCACGGATGATGTGGTTGTATTGCGTGTAAACGATGTTACTAAACTGACATTCGATCGTAATGCAATTAGCAGTGCAGTTGCACGTGAAACGGCTGAATAAATCATAGATGTTCAAAAAGCCTGTAAGGCTATGAGTACGTTTGCAGCGTATTTTTCACTATCAGAGAACTGGATCTCCATGGAGACCCGGTTCTCTTTTTCTTTTTCTCAAATAACCGTTACACCCCGATCTTCTATGATCTTCGTGTGTTGACTCCAAATATACCGCCTAGTGCAGAAATCAGAAATGCACTTGCAAGCTGCAGACTGTCTTTCCAATTGAACGAGGCGTCGAGTGCCAGAAACCCAATCAGCAATACAATAAGTCCGTAGACGATTCCGGTAATACCTCCGTGGTACCATCCTCGCTCACCTGACCTCTTGCCAGATACAAAGCCACCAACCAGCAAGGACAAGCCATGAACAACGTACGTATACAGGGAAAGATCCTGTTCCCGCATTCCGGTCATCCAGAGAAAGAAGGATAGAATCAGTGCGCCTAACATCATCCACACAAAAGCATGACAGAGGCCCGAAAGAATCGGGTTAGACATTCGAAATGAAACCATTCGGCGAATCAACTGCATGAAGCGACCCCCTTGTACAAGTTTGAAATTAATACAGTGTATGGTCAAGCCCTCTGACTTATGAACTGAATTTTCCATTAAATGAACGGATTATATTTGCATGAGCATGTGAGCTTCAGGCCAAAATAGGGATTACGCTTCAGGTACCTGTATAAAATTCAGATCCGAAGGAGGAACCCTGTTGTGAATTTCTCAGATGTCGGAGCACATATCTTTCGAACCATGCTCATGTACTTTATTGTCTATGGCTCAATTCGGATAATGGGTAAACGTGAGATCGGGAAGCTGTCCATGTTTGATCTGGTCGTATCCATCATGCTTGCAGAAATTGCGGCATTTGTCATTGAAGATATCAATAAACCGTTATTCCATGGTATTGTACCGATGCTGACGGTACTAGTAGTGCAGATTGCTATGGCATTTCTCAGTCTCAAAAGCCGCAAGCTTCGGTTAATGATTGATGGCAAGCCGACCGTGTTAATCTCCAAAGGGAAATTACATCGAGATGAAATGCGAAAGCAGCGTTACAATCTGGATGATCTGCTTCTACAGCTTCGCGAACAAAATGTAGACAGCATTGGAGATGTGGAATTTGCCATATTGGAGACCACAGGCAAGCTAACTGTTTTTCCGAAAGGTCAGAGTTCTTCGAGCGGCAACAGCGGCTCATCAGGATCTGGTTCGACAGGATCTAATTCCAAACAAAAAGCGGGAAAAAACAAAATAGAAGGGTTTGAAAATATCAAATATGAAGGGCTGCCATTGCCATTGATCATGGATGGCAAAGTTCAGGATCAAAACCTTGAGCTGATCCAAAAAACCAGATTTTGGCTTAAAAATCAGATTCAGCACAAAGGTATTATGGACTTTAAAGACGTGTTTATCTGTTCCATCGATCATAACGGAAAAATTTATGTAAGTTCCAAAGATGATAAAGATAACTGACGTTTAAGAACGGCGTTTAAACCAGGAACCAATAAAGGGCGCACGGGAAAGATCATGAAAATCAATCATTTTGGTCCAGCCCATAACAATGAAATAGACGATCAGACCAACAAGGGGCGCGAGAAGCATTCTGAGCCAAAATGGAAGCAAGGATGCAGTCTGTTCATAAATGACCAGAGTAGCGGCGCCCATGATGACCATACCAGTGCCTGTTTTGACCCAATCCATCATCTTGAAACGGAACTGTAACAGGCTGCGCACACTTCTTGCATGTAAAAGAGTAACGATCGTTGAATTCACACAAATGGCAATTACCGCTCCAAAAATACCGTATTCCGGCCGGGAGGCGAGTACCAAAATCAACGTAATTTTAATGACAGCACCAATAAATGTATTGAGTAGTGCCTTTCCTGGACGATCAAGTGCCTGAAGAGCCGCTTGAAGAGGAGCTTGAATGTAGATAAACAAAGCAAAAGGAGCCATGAGCTTAAGCATGCTTCCAATCGATGCATCATTATACAGAACAAGACACATCGGTTCGGCAAGCACATACATAAAAACAGAAAATGGAGCACCTGTTACGAGTGCTAGACGCAGAGCCTGATGCATCCGTTTATGTATGAGAGCACGGTCACCTTGCGCCGAGGCCTCAGACAATGAGGGGACAAGTGACGTGGCTAACGAGGAAGTTAAGGCTCCCGGCAGTAGAAGTAGAGGTATAATCATACCTTGTAATGCACCATACTGGGCCGTGGCGAGCCCTTTGGAGATACCTGCAATAGCTAGACTCTGTGCGGTTACAATCGTCTCAGCGAGATAGGAGAGGGAACCAACTAACCGCCCGGCAGTTACAGGTACGGAAATCGCGAGTAAACGACGAAGAAGTCCAGGTTCTGAGCCGGTTGAGTTTTTTGAAATAGCAGGTTTGGGTTCGATTGGAGATTCGAGTACGGGCAGATGTTGATCCATATATTTCTTCTGTCTGGCATAGTTCCACAATAATACGAGCATACCGATGAATTCACCAACAAGTGCTCCCAGCATGGCTCCTGCTGCAGCTTGGGCAATTCCTCGGGGCAAGAGGAGCCAGGAAAACCAGATCACACAGATAATACGAATGACCGTTTCTACGATTGATGAAACAGCCGTAGGCATCATGTTTTGCTTTCCCTGGAAATACCCTCTGTAGACTGCAGATACGGCGATGATGGCAATCATAGGGCTCATGCTGACAAACGTGTGATAGACTCTCTCATCGGTTAGAACATAACGGGTAACCCATGGAGCGAATATGATGCACAAAAACATAAACACAACGCCAAGGGTCAGTGTGAAGCTCAGGCTAATTTGCAGAATCCGTTGGGGTGAATAACGGTTGGCACCTGTATCCGCTTCGGCTACGAGTTTGGCTACGGCCAATGGAATACCGCCAGTGATCAATGTGACGAGTACGATGAAAAAGGGATAGCTCAGTTGGTAGATGCCAACACCTTCTGCACCGATAACTCGTGGCAGCACAATGCGCGGGATGAACCCGAGAATCCGATTAATAATGCCTGCGGCGAGCAGGATCATGGCTCCCTGGATAAAAGTTTGTTTCTTCAAGACTACCCCTCTTTCCCGGTTGGAGTACAGGTATTCATAAACGGGACAAAGCCGTCGTTCTTCATCCTATGCCAGTCCAATATCTTCTCATGACAACTTGGACACGATTAACAAAAAGATCCATCACCAGCAAGAAGGAATATGATCGGGTAAAGTCGAATGATGTAATATTGATGCCGCATAAAGGCTTGGATGTATGAAGGGAGGCTCCCCGTTGGAAGAAATGAATGATGTGGAGTTGGAACAGTCTATAGAGATGCTCTGCCGCAGCAAGGCAGAGGAATTAAGGCTTGTCGGTTACGAATATGTCACCAGCAAAGATGTCTGGAATTGCATCAGTCATAAATATGAAAAGCAGGGCATTCCACCGCTTCACCAACTGGTGAACGACATATTGTCACTGAAAGCAACAAGCTTTATGAACTTTATGACCGTGTCTGCATACCGGGGGTCCTCTTTCTAACGAAAGGGATCTTTTTTGTTGGAAATTGACTGCTTTTTACGGCATCGCTATAATAGGAATATTGAGAACGAAAGGGGATCTAGGAACGGCATGAAAAGAATCGTCAGTTTCATTTTGGTCGTGCTTGTGACCGCAGGAGTAATGTTGGGCACAAGTCCAGGGCTGCTCAAAAATATACGCTTGGGCCTTGATTTAAAAGGAGGCTACGAGATCTTATATGAAGCAGAGCCGCTGGAACAAGGACAACAAGTCACCAAAGCATCTTTGGTGCAAACAGCAAAAAGTCTGGAGAGCCGTGCCAATGCGCTCGGAACAAGCGAGCCGGAAGTAACAACTGAAGGAACGAACCGGATCCGCTTGAAGCTGGCCGGGGTTACCGACGAGGCTGAAGTCAGAGCGAAAATGAAAGAGCCTGCTGTCATGACCTTCCGCAGTAAAGCTGAGAATGACAAAGAAGGCGAATACACTAAAATCGAGCTTCGGGGAAATGAGTTCGTGGAGAATGGTGCCAAAGTGGTATTCAGCCAGTTGAACGCACCGATGATCGATATCCAGGTTAAAGACAAAGCCAAGTTTGCTGAAATCACCAAACGTTTGATTGGACAACCTTTGGCTATCTATCTGGATGATCAACTGCTATCCGCTCCAACCGTGCAGCAGCAGCTGAGTGATGGCTCTGCACAAATCACGGGTAACTACTCACGTGAGGAAGCCAATCAGCTTCGCGATACCATTAATTTGGGCGCTTTGCCGTTGAAACTGACAGAGAAGTACTCTCAAAGCGTTGGTGCAACGCTTGGTAAACTATCTCTGGACCAGACGATTAAAGCGGGATTAATTGGTTCCGTAATTATCCTGGTGTTCATGATTGGTCTGTACCGTATTCCGGGGATTATTGCGAGTTTTGCCCTAATTACACATACGTGGTTGGTACTTGCAATCTTCTATATGGGAGAATTCGTGCTTACCCTTCCGGGGATCGCGGCATTTATCCTGGGTATAGGGATGGCCGTGGATGCCAACATCATTACGTACGAGCGGATTAAGGAAGAAATGCGCAGTGGTAAGTCGATATTGTCTTCGGTTAAAGCAGGAGGTAAACATTCCTTCCGTACGATTATTGACTCTAACATTACAACCATCATTGCTGCAGCAGTTATGTTCTTCATGGGTACAGGTGCGGTTAAAGGTTTCGCACTGGTATTGATTTTTGACATCGTGACCAGCATTATCACGAATATTTTCTTCTCCCGCTTCCTGTTGACCCTGCTTGTGCGGGCTAACGTGTTGAAGAAGCCTAAGTACTTCGGAGTGAAGGAGAGTGAAATTCGTGCGCTTTAATTGGAATTTTGATTATATTAAAGGCAGTAAGATAGCCTATACCTTTTCCATCATTTTGACGATTGCAGGTATCATCAGCATTTTGGCTCTGGGATTGAATTATGCGGTAGATTTCCGTTCAGGTTCAAATGTTGATATTACGGTATCTAAAGCGATCACAACTGAACAAATTAAGCCCATCGTTAGTGATCTTGGTGTTGACACAAAAGATGTTCATATTACACCTGGTGCTGATCGGGTTAACGTTCGTTTCTCGAACGTACTGGATGAAAATCAGGAAAGCAAGTTTAAGCAAGAGTTCACCAAGCTGGATTCAACCGCTTCTTATGAAGTCAACACGGTTGATCCGGAGATGGCTAAAGAGCTTGAACGTAATGCCATATACGCGGTTCTTATCGCAAGTATCGGGATTATGATCTATGTAGCTATCCGATTTGAATGGCGGTTTGGTTTGGCTGCTGTCATTGCGCTCTTCCATGATGCATTTGTAGTTATTAGTGTGTTCTCGATCTTCCGACTGGAAGTGAATCTGACCTTCATTACGGCTGTACTGACCATTGTCGGATTCTCGATCAATGATACAATCGTTATCTTCGACCGGATTCGTGAGAATATGCGTTTTGCTAAAAAGACTTCGAAAGCCGATTTGCGTGAAGTAGTCAACCGCAGTTTGGCGCAAACGATGACACGTTCCCTGAATACAACATTCACCGTGTTTGTCGCTTCGCTCTGCTTGTTTATTTTTGGTGGAGAATCCATTCGCATGTTCTCACTTGCTATGGTCATCGGAACGTTGTTCGGTGCATATTCTTCGATCTACATCGCCGCTCCTTTGTGGCTGGCGCTCAAAGGTAAACAAACAGAGAAACCTAAAGCAGCTGTCAAAGCATCCAACTAAACATTGTATTGTCAAGCCGCGTCTGCTAGGCGCGGTTTTGCAACTTTAGGTAGAGTATTAAGGGGGGCATCGCCATGACCAGAGAACGTTTCCCTTCTGTTCACGCTGCCACGTGGAGCGGGATCGCCGGGAATTTGACACTTGCAGTAATCAAGGCTGGGTTCGGTTATATGGCAAACAGCAAATCGTTGCTTGCAGACGGCCTTCACTCTGCTTCAGAAGCTGCTTCTTCATTGTCCGGCCTCTTTCCCTCGAAGTCTGTACAAACAAAAAGAAAGGCTCGTAGGGAGCGGTCAAAGGAACATTCACGTATCGCGAGACCTGGAATTTCGGTATTATTATCTGTGCTCATCCTTATGGGAGGTTTGCAGATCGCCATCTCCGCTTTGAGTAGTCTGTCTGGAGATGAACCAGAATCGCTAGAGAAGTATACCCATGCACTTGTGGTAGCTTTTGCAGCATTGGCTGTGAAAGAAGCAATCTTTCAATATCAATACCGATATTTCCGTAAACGAAATCAATCGCAGGCTCTCGCTTATGCACAGCAACATCGTCGGGCACTTTACTGTTCACTTATCGTCTTAGTCGGTATTGTAGGTTCCATGACAGGAGAAACGATGGGGTGGAGTATTCTTCGATATATGGATCCCGCAGCTGCATTGATCGCTTCCTGTTTTGTGCTTCACAAAGGCTACAGAATGATTGTGGATACCGTATATGGTTCACTTGTTCAGGAACTGGAACAGGAAGAAGCACTTGACTTCAAAGAGACGGTGCAGCGTGTATATGGCATTATTACGATTGAACATCTGGTAGCACGTGAACAGGAACATGATGTTACGATTGAACTGGTCATTAGTGTGAACCCTAGAATTTCCGTGCTCGAGGCACAAGAGATTGCGAACCGGGCGAAGACACTTCTCTTAACTCGTTTCAGTCATGTGAAAGAAGTACAGATCCAGGCTGTACCTTATGATCCTGGATATCCTTATAAATCCAATCATGAACTGCCAGATCCTGAAGCGACATTAATTCAGTAATGAAGCTTGGTTCAGTAGATCAGGAAAGGAGCGTTATCATTGCTTTATTCGCAATACCGGTGGAACACACCGAATATCGATTTGGAGGCGGCTGCGGGACTCTCGCAGGCGCTTTCCGTTTCATCACTTGTTGGACGTTTGCTGGTCAGTCGGGGGGTTCATAATGAATCAGAGGCAGAACAATTTCTGCATCCTGATCTGAATCAGATGCATGATCCTTATCTGCTTCTAGGCATGAAAGAAGCTGTGCCCCGAATCCAGCAGGCTATTGAGCGTGAAGAACATATTTTAATATATGGGGACTACGATGCGGACGGAGTATCCAGTACATCTCTGATGATCCATCTGATGCGTTATCTCGGTGCTTCTTATGATATCTATATTCCTCATCGTTCCAATGAAGGCTACGGGTTACACAATCACGCCTTGGATTGGGCTCATCAACAAGGAGTCACGCTGGTGATTACGGTAGATACCGGAATCAGTGCGGTAGAGCAGATTGCTTATGCTGCAACACTGGGAATGGAAGTCATTGTGACGGATCATCATGAACCACCTGAAGTTTTGCCTGAGGCTTATACGCTCATTAATCCCAAGCTTCCGGACTGTCCTTACCCTTTTAAAGGGTTAGCTGGTGCGGGTGTAGCGCTGAAGCTGGCTCAGGCATTGATCGGAGAAGTGCCTGGAGAATGGATGGAAATTGCCGCTATTGGTACGGTTGCCGATTTGATGCCTTTGGAAGGCGAGAACCGGGTTATCGTCAGTTATGGTGTTGAGTCCATGCGAGGTACACGTCTGCCTGGTGTAAGTGCTCTGCTTGAAATTAGTGGTGTGGATCAAACTCAGGTCACCTCAATCAATATTGCCTTTGCAATGGCTCCGCGTATTAATGCAAGCGGACGTCTGGATCATGCCGGCCGAGCCGTATCGCTGCTTACAACCGAGGATCTGGATGAGGCACACACTCTGGCAGGCCAACTGGATTTGCTGAATCGTGAAAGGCAACAGGTTGTTGAGGGTATACTTCTGGAAGCGACAGCCCAGTTGGAGCAGAAAATCCAGCTTAATTCCGGAGCAGTGCCGGACGTCATCGTTTTGGCGGGAGAAGGCTGGAATGTTGGAGTTGTAGGTATCGTGGCTTCCAAGTTACTTGAACGGTATTATCGGCCAACGCTTATCCTGGGCATTGACCCGGAGAGCGGCGCTTGTAAAGGCTCAGCACGCTCCATAGAGGGGCTGGACATCTATGAGGCATTAACTGCTTGCAAACACACGATGGACCATTATGGTGGTCATCCAGCTGCAGCAGGAATGAGCCTTCATCGTGATCAACTTAAAGAGCTGGAAGCAGGATTGAATGAGTTTGCGGCATCCGTGCTGACAGAGGAGGACTTTGTGCCCCATCGTCTTGCAGATGACGAATGCAGAATCAGTGATGTACCATTGCAGGTTATTCAAGAGATCGATAGACTCCAGCCGTTTGGCATGAGTAATCCTTCTCCACGTTTTGTATTGCGCAATGTGACTGTAAAAGAAACACGAACGATGGGACGTGAAAAACGCCATCTAAAACTGGTTTTGGAGCAGGATGGTCAGCAATTGGAGACGGTCGCTTTTGGCAAGGGAGCTTTAGCTGAGTTTCTGCCTCCAGGCTCCATCATTGATGTTATGGGCGAGTTGTCCGTTAATGAGTGGAACGGGATGAGGAAACCACAATTAATGCTGCAGGACATCCAGGTTCCACATGCGCAAGTGTTTGATTTGCGAGGTAGTACGGAGCCTCTGAACGCGATGAAGCAGTTCTTGAGTTCGCTTGAAATACATCTACGATACAAGTCAGGCTCAATTGGTGCCATCGTTCGGAAAGAAACGAATGTTTCCGAGGGAAATTCATTGTATGAACCGTGCCTTTGGGTATATGATAGAAAGGTCGGTTTGTTTCCGTGCAATGCTGCCGCGCAGCATTATGGGCAGGAACAGGTCCGGACGTTATTTGTGTTTGATACGCCGGAAACCCCGGAACAACTTGATGCAATGCTGGCTTTATTCAGCGGAGCCGAGAATATCATCCTTCTGCACGGATCAGGCAACCGCCGAGATCGCCTTCAGATGCCCTCCAGAGAACTCTTCAAGCGTATTTATATGCTGGTGTCCAAATGGAGAGCTGAACCCGTGGAGGAACAAGAGATCACTCCTGTGCTCAGTCGTCAGTGTGGCTGCTCGCCGCGCATGATTACCATGATGTTGGATGTTTTTGAGGAGTTATCGTTCATTACCCGAGAAGCTGGAAAGATTGTGTTTGTGGATAACCCACCCAAGCGTGAGCTAACCGCTTCGCGTCGTTATCAGGCGCTGGAGAGCATGGCCGAGACAGAGCAGGTGATGCTGGATGCATCGACCCCTCAGCTGACACAATGGATGATATCCCGGATGAAGGGCGTATCTTAGATAGAAGTTGTGCTATTTATTTTAGGAGGAGATTATTTTGGATTTTAAAGATTATATTCGTGTCATTCCTGACTTTCCACAACCGGGAATCAGCTTCAAAGACATTACGACATTGTTGAAGGATGGAGAAATGTACCGCAAGGCGATCAATGAGCTGAAAGTAATGGTTTCGGATCTCAAAATTGACGTTATTGCCGGACCTGAAGCACGTGGATTCGTTGTGGGCGCTCCTCTGGCGTACGCTCTGGGTGTCGGTTTTGCTCCGATCCGTAAAAGCGGAAAATTGCCTGGAGAGACGATCGAAGTCGGTTATGATCTTGAATATGGCAAAGATACGCTTGCTATGCATACAGATGCGATCGAAAAAGGACAAAATGTCCTGATTGCGGATGATCTGCTGGCGACAGGCGGAACTATTGCTACCTCCATTAACCTGATTGAACAATTGGGTGGCAAGATTGTAGGTGCAGCATTCCTGATTGAGCTGTCTGATTTGAATGGACGTGCAAAATTGCCAGGAATTGATGTATTTACATTGATGAACTACTAGAATTCCGGCATTCATTGCTGTTAAATCACGTGAACTGGATCTCCCGTTTCCCGGGAAATAATATACAGCATTAACTATTTGCAAAAAAAAGCCTGTCTCTCAACCCGTAAAGGTTAGAGAGCAGGCTTTTTGCGTTGTACGATGTATAAAATGAAGAATGAATAAACATTGTTCGTTCAGACCGATCGGTAAGAAATCAATCCGGAGTTTTCTCGGTTAAAGGCTGTTTCTCCGTTTGATCATTCGACCAACCCAGTACTTCAAATAATTTAAACAACAAGCTCAGCAGAATTCCGACGATGGTTGCCAGAGCCATTCCCTTCAGATGAATACCATAAAACGTGATCTCAGTACCACTAAGTCCGATGACGAGTACAAGGGTAGTTAGCAACAGGTTGGTCGGTTTGGCAAAATCCACTTTCTGTTCGACCAGAATACGCAAACCGGATGCCGCAATAACTCCGAACAGAAGCAAAGATACACCACCCATAACCGGAACGGGAATGTTAGCTATAAGTGCCGAGAACGTACCTGAGAACGAAAGTACAATTGCGATAACGGCAGCGCCGCCAATAACATACGTCGAGTAAACCCGGGTCAGAGCCATAACACCAATATTTTCACCATAAGTTGTATTCGGTGTGGATCCTACAAAACCGGAAAGAATAGTTGAAACGCCGTTTCCGAGCAGGGAGCGATGCAGACCTGGGTCCTTGGACAGATCTTTGCCCACAATGCTGCTCGTTACAAGCAGATGTCCGATGTGCTCAACAATGACAACGAGTGCCACAGGCAAAATGGTGAATATGACAGACCAGTCAAATGTAGGTGTCGTTACGGTAGGCAGCGAGATAAAGTCAGCGTTCGCTATATTCTCGGTTTTTACCTCACCCATAAAGTATCCAAGCACGTAACCGGATACAATCCCGATTAGAATGTGAATGATCTTGGGGAACCCACGGAAGGTTACTGCACCAATAACAGTGATACCAAGAGTAACCATGGCTAAAATAATTGGTTTGGCTTGAGGTACCCAATCTGGGTTCTCAGCAGGGTTTGAATTGATCAGCCCAGCCATTCCGGCTGCTACAGGGACAAGCTCAAGACCGATTAGGGCAACAATGGCACCCATAACCGCTGGCGGGAAAACCACATTAATCCAGCCTGTTCCCGCATACTTGATGATGAGAGCTACAATGCAGAAAATAACTCCCGTTACGATGAACGCTCCAAGTGCCATGGAGTATCCGTTATCAGGGTGTGCGATTAACACAGAAGAAACAGGTGCGATAAAAGCAAAGCTTGACCCAAGATAGGCCGGAATCTTTCCTTTACACATGAGTATGTACAACAATGTTCCAATACCGTTCATAAGCAAGATCATACTTGGATCGACACCGAACAGGTTTGGCACGAGTACCGTACTGCCAAACATGGCGAACAAATGCTGGAGACTCAGCAGCGACCCTGAGCCAAGCGGCATTTTTTGATTAACCTGAATTTCACGTTGCAATGAATATTCATCTCCTTTTTTCCGAAACACAAATCTTCAATATAGTACAGAGTTTCTCTTCATTTAGCAATAACATTTTTCCACTAAGCATGGTGGAACCATTTTTATTTTGAGAATTGATCCTTCTATTTCGGCAAATAACGGTAATAATACATAGTAAATGAGGATGTTTTCCGACCTTTGTTGAATATCTGGCAACATCTTTGAGGAATGACACATATCGTATAAAAAAATTGGATATGTGCTCTTATTCGTCAGTAGTTGACGGGAAACGGGCGAAGCGTCATAATTATAGGAAATTACTTTTACGGGGAACCTGTGTTGATATTATGTCACGGGTTCCATTTTGTATAGAAAGGACACGGAACAGATCAGAATGGGCATAGAGCAATTACTCGAGAAGGCCGGGGCATATATCAAAGAACCCGATCTGGTGCGCATACGTGAAGCTTACGAATTTGCTGATCAGGCCCACCATGGACAGACGCGAAAATCGGGAGAACCGTATATTCTGCATCCGCTTGCGGTTGCCGATATTGTTGTAAACATGCAGATGGACACCATCTCCATAATTGCAGCGCTTCTTCATGATGTAGTAGAGGATACTACGGTTTCACTTGAAGAAATCCGCAATCATTTCGGCAATACGTGTGCCATGCTTGTTGACGGCTTGACGAAGCTGGAACGTATTCAGTTTCGCTCCAAGGAAGAACAGCAGAACGAGAACTACCGCAAAATGTTCATCGCCATGGCGCAGGACATCCGTGTCATCGTGATCAAATTGGCTGACCGTCTGCATAATATGCGGACACTCAAGTTTCAGTCGGAAGAAAGCCAGCGCCGGATTTCATATGAAACGTTGGAGATTTTCTGTCCGATTGCGAACCGTCTGGGTATCTCTGCGATCAAATGGGAAATGGAGGACATCGCCCTCCGTTATTTGAATCCGCAGCAATATTATCGTATTGCAAACCTGATGCACAAAAAGCGTGCGGAACGTGAGCAATATATTGATACGGTTATGGACGGTATTACGAGCAAGCTGGATGAGATGGGAATTCAGGCAGATCTGTCGGGTCGTCCTAAGCACATCTACAGCGTGTTCAAAAAAATGACAACGAAAAACAAACAGTTTAACGAGATTTATGATCTGCTTGCGATTCGTATTATTGTGGATAACATCAAGGATTGTTATGCTACCCTCGGAATTATACACACGTTATGGAAACCGATGCCTGGACGTTTCAAGGACTATATCGCGATGCCAAAGGCGAACATGTATCAATCGCTGCATACCACGGTCGTAGGTCCGAATGGGGAACCGACTGAAGTCCAAATCCGGACTTGGGATATGCACCGCACCGCTGAATTCGGTATTGCTGCCCACTGGGCCTACAAGGAAGGGGCTGCGAACGGAAACGGAAATAATTTTGAAGATAAAATTACGTTTTTCCGCGAGATTCTTGAACTTCAAAATGAAGCGCAGGATGCGTCTGAATTTGTAGAATCGCTTAAAATGGATTTCTTCTCGGATCTGGTGTTTGTATTCACGCCAAAAGGTGAAGTTATCGAATTGCCTACTGGATCTGTTCCATTGGATTTTGCATATAGAATCCATACAGAGGTGGGTAATCGGACGATTGGTGCCAAAGTAAATGGTCGTATCGTTCCACTCGATTATCATCTTAAGACAGGCGATATCATTGAAATTTTGACGTCCAAACATTCTTACGGACCGAGCCAGGACTGGCTTAAAATTGCTAAATCCTCTCACGCACGAGCGAAGATCAAGCAATGGTTCAAGAAGGAACGGCGGGAAGAAAACGTTGAAAAAGGACGCGACAGTTGTGAACGTGAACTCAAGCGCATGGGACTTGATCCATCTGCTTGGATGACGGACGATAAGTTGCAGGAAGCAGCCAAAAAGTATGCCTTCAATGATATTGAGGATATGCTCGCAGCTGTTGGATTCGGTGGTATTACGGCTGCACAGATCGTGACCAAAGCAACGGAGAAACTTCGCAAGGAGCAGGAAGAATCCAGCTTGCTTGAGCTGAACTCCGAAATGCGTGAGCTGAAGCCTGCACCTGAACGCAAAAACCGTCCGACGAATGGCATCCGTGTCAAAGGTATAGACAATTTGCTTGTACGTTTTGCGCGCTGCTGTAACCCTGTACCAGGGGATGCTATTATCGGGTATGTTACACGTGGACGTGGGGTTTCGGTGCATCGAACGGACTGTCCAAATATCCCGTCCAGTACGGATGGGGAAGAAGCAGCTCGCGTCATTGAAGTCGAGTGGGAAGAGAATATTGAAGCCAACTACAGTGTGGATATTGAGATTACGGGCCATGATCGCAACGGCTTGCTCAATGAAGTGCTTCAGGCTGTTTCGGAAAGTAAAACCAATATATCTGCCGTCACCGGACGTACAGATAAAAATAAATTAGCATTGGTGCATGTCACAATTCTGATTCGTAATACGGAGCATCTGCATTCGGTTGTGGAACGGATCAAACGAGTGAAAGATGTCTATTCTGTGCATCGAATTATGCAGTAAGGAGCCTGTAAGATGAGGGTGCTTGTACAACGCTGTAAAGAGGCTCAGGTGACCGTTGGAGAAGAACTGACGGGAAGAATTGAAGCCGGATTGATGTTGCTCGTGGGAATTACACATGAGGACACGGAGAAGGATGTCATATATTTGGCAGACAAAATCGCTGGACTTCGTATCTTTGAAGATGAGCAGGAAAAGATGAATCTCAGTCTGATTGATGTGGGCGGGGCTGTATTATCTGTATCACAATTTACATTGTACGGAGATTGTCGCAAAGGAAAACGCCCAAGCTTTGCAGCTGCAGCCAGACCTGAAGCGGCAGAATTGTTGTATGAAACGTTTAATCAGCTGTTACGTGATAAAGGAATTCAAGTGGAAACCGGGCGTTTCGGAGCGATGATGGATGTGACTTTCACGAATTGGGGACCGGTGACTTTAATGCTCGAAAGCCCTATTCGTCAAGAAACGCATGCATAATTGGTTGGGGAACAGGCCATAATGAGGGATAATTCGGTTCATTAACATAAGATGATCAAAGGAGTATCCCACCCATTATGCGCCAATCCGTCAAGGAAACACGTTCCCGAATAGAACCTTTGCTTCTGCCTGGAAACCTGTATGAGTCCCTTAAGCTTGCCCGCGCTGCTGCCGAGTGTACAACAACGGTTTGGGCCCTTCAGGATTCGGACAAAGGGGAGCAGAGCCGTCTTCCGCGTGACTGAGTGCTGACCATTTGGAATGAATGAAAAGTCTTGATTCGATCATCGAATCAGGGCTTTTTTTGTTATGGAACTTAACTGTAGCTGAATCAGATGGTCTGATCAAAGTCAAAATAATACAGGCTCGTCATGTTATAAACGGCTCTGGTTAGGGTAATAACAGAACGAGGCACGATGGCGTGCCAGGTTCAGTATTTATTACGGGCAATGAACAAGAAATGTACACCAACAATTTCTGCGAATACCCGATTTCAAGAAATTTCGAACACGGAAAGGAGAACATACGTTATGAGTAAAGTTGCTTTTTTATTGGCGAATGATTTTGAAGATTCGGAAATGCAGGTTCCATATGATGAGGTGAAAAAAGCCGGACACGACGTGGAAATTATCGGCTTGAAAGCAGGAGAGACGCTGAAAGGTAAAGGTGGTAAAGCCTCCTATACTTCGGACAAAGCGATCGCTGAGGTCTCGGCTTCGGATTACGACGCTGTTGTCATTCCTGGTGGATCTTCTCCTGAAAATTTGCGTACAGACGCACATATCCTGAAATTCGTAACGGAGATCAACAGTGCGAAGAAACCTATCGCGGCGATCTGCCACGGTCCGCAAATTCTGGCAAGTGCGAATCTGTTGAAAGGCCGTACGATTACAGCCTATCCTCCGCTCAAGGATGATATGGTGAACGCTGGGGCAGAATTCAAGGATCATGAAGCTGTTGTAGATGGAAATTATATTACATCCCGTACGCCTGCCGATGAACCGGCATTTGTCCGCGAGTTGTTAAAAGTCATTTAATGACTTGGGGCGGACCGTACGATAATGTGATTTCTGATTAAAATGAAGATTGAAGCTCAAAGCTTCTAAGTTTTCGTTACACCAAGCATTTATTCCGATAAAGGAGGGTTTGACATGACAAAACATATTCAGGCGTATTTTCGGACCGAGGACGAGGCAGAGGGGGCAAGAACCTCACTTCAGACGTTCCGTACAGAGCATTTGGAGGTAGGGCAACTGGATAGCGCGGTTGGCAGAGACAAACGGATTATGGTACCTCTGGTGCCTTATAACACAGCGGGTGGCGTAGGAACCAATGGAGCCATGGGAGTGGGTGCAGCACCTGGGGTTCCCGCCAGCGAAAATGTAATCCCGGTCGTCAGCAATGTGGATCGTGATACCGAGCGAGGTACCCGAGATAATGTTAATGGGGATGGCAATCTGTTGGATGCTGCGGATGTGTCCTCGACTGACTATGACGATCTGCATTATGTTTTGTCTGCCAAAGTAAGGGATGAGGATTATGAGGAAATCGTTCATAAACTTCGTTCCAACCAAGCTTATGTGGAAGAATTGAATTAATATGTAGTATGAAGCCCTTGCAGGGTCTGACTTCCATGTCAGGGCCATCTGCAGGGGCTTTTATAATGGAGAAAACAACAAATTATAAAGCGCTATCATTTTTGTAATATTACTGTAATATTAGTTACATAAGCCTTTAACATAGCCCGTTTATAATAACACACATGACCCCCTTTTTTTATATATCCTTTGAGCCTGCACACCGTGTGCAGGTTTTTTTTTTGAGATGAGAATTTGTATGTTTTGGATGAAGCTTACCCCTTATTTAAATTTTTTGCTAGAATAGAGAAATGGGTTAATGTATTTTAAAGCGCATTGTTTTCATAGTTGGGCTACATTGGACGGTAAATCAAGCTTCCAGCGATTGGGCTCAGGCAAATCCAATCCTATGATCGAGAGTATGAGGAATTCATCGCCAGAGTGATCGTTATATTCTAGATGAACATATACTCGCTGAAACGGCCCCGCGTTTATATAAGGGCGACAACCGTTTCTGCTTGATGCTAGAAATTGTAAGTTATATAGAATGCCTCGTTTGAGAAATGACACCTATAATGCTAAAGCAACAGTGTTCTCATGCGAATGGCTAGTGACAGATTTAAGGGGGAATTAGTTTTGAGTAAGGTTGGAAGAAATGATTTATGCCCGTGCGGAAGCGGGAAAAAATATAAGAAATGCTGTTTGGGCAAGGAGCCTTCTGCGGTAGAATCCATACTGGGGCTGATATCAACGGAGCAGCATGTCCAGGAAGCCTCGATTCAGCCTGAGAGCAAACTGACCTTGACCAAACTGAAAAAGATGGTGGAGCGCGAACTGAAATGGGAGCATCCGGCTCACGAACAGCTGGCCCTGCAGCTTATTGAGAACATGAGGAACCATTACGAGCGGGAGCTGATATTGGAAGCTCTGTTGCTATGGAATGGCTATTCCCGTCAGACCCGCCCTACTGTGAAGAAGACAGGCTCGTTCTTTGCTGCAATCGAGTACTTGCTGTCTGAGGAATACGGCTTCAATGTTTCGAAGGCTGAGCTGTCAGATAAATATGAGGTAACGACATCAACGATCTCCCGAAAGGTTAAGGAGATGTTCGAATACATCGAAGAATACGGCATGGGTGGAGAAACGGACGAGCTGATGATTCTGAACAGCCCAGGTACATCGAAGGACAAAGCGCAGGCTCTGCTACATAAGGCGATGGAAGCCAGTTCTTCCAAACGCAGAATACAGCTGGCGAAAACGGCCCTGGAGATGTATTCTGACAGCTCTGATGCGTATCGTATTCTGGCTGAGGAATCGGACAATGAGTCTGATGCACGAGCTTACCTCAAGGCCGGAATCGCTGCTGGCGAACGCGAATTGGGCGAACTGTTTTTTGAGAAGAACAAGGGGGACTTCTGGGCGCTTCATGAGACTCGTCCATATATCCGGATATGCAAAAGCTACGCCGAATCCTGCTGGTTTGGCGGAGATGCCAACGAAGCGGCACAAATCCTGGAGCATATTTTGGAGCTTAATACGGAAGACAATACCGGAGCGCGTTACCTGCTCGCTGCTGTGTATTTGTACAGCAACCAATTGGAGCAGGCAGAGCAACTGATGGAGAAGTATGGGAAAGATGACGCTGCAGCCGCCTTTGCCTATGACCAGATCATTCTGGAGTATAAGAAGAACGGAATCACCTCCCAGCTCAAAATGCTGTACCGTGTGGCCCGGGGTGTGAACAACCATGTGCCTGATTACCTGCTGGGTTTGAAGCAGCTGCCGTATAACCTCCCTGATTTTGTCGGAATGGGTAATTCCGACGAAGCGATTGAATACGTCATTATGCACTCCCGTTTATGGGCGAATGTGCCGGATCTGCTGAAGTGGATGCTGAAACAATAGAGATATAAGAAGGCAATAGAAGTTGGAATTCATTTGATGAGTCCAGCTTCTATTAGCCTTGATTTCTGTGTACTCCGCATTCCGTATGACGTGTGAATATTTTTTTCTAGTGCTATCTTTTTGTGTTAGCCCTTGACTTTAGCACTGCGGTTCATTACAATCAGAAAATAAATTAACTTTAAACGTTATATAATAACTTTAAACGATATAACTTGATGATTTGATGACGGGACCAAGTACTCCGTGCCCACATGAACAGAGAAGAATCCCTTGGCTGTAAGGATTCTCTTGATGAGCGGACGAATGACTTCCCCGAGAACAGACAGCGAACACATTAGATTTACATCTGATGGTTATTAGCTGGCCTGCGCAGGGCGTGCGTTATACGTAGAGCGGAATGATCTGTATGATCGGCTTGCCTGGAGCAACCTTAGATCATTACATGATCACCTGAACGGCGAAAGTGTCAGGGATTCCGGAATGTGGGTGGTACCACGGGTGAATGTGTAAACACAATCCCTCGTCCCTTTGTTTGCTGTTTATACAGCGACAGGGCGAGGGATTTTTTTGATATATAAGTTGATCCTAACATTTATACCATAACGGAGATTGCAGAACCAATCTGTAGAAGCGAAGCGTTCGGCTAAAAGCTTTCTGCAAGAAAGCTGCTTCGGAAGCATATGCTATCCCCGGATTTCCCCATTGAAAATTGAATTAAAAAATCTGGGGATAACAGCGATCGGAAGATGGTACTGCAATCGGAGTGGGCAGGTGTAACAGTCCTGGAACAACTTATTATACAGAGAAAAATAGATGCTGGAGGGATGAAAGATGGCTTTTCAAAAACCGACTGGAACGCAAGACTTGCTGCCTGGTGTTGTGGAAAAGTGGCAGTTCGTAGAGGAAAAAGCGCGTGATCTGTGTCGCCGTTATAATTACCGCGAGATTCGCACACCGATCTTCGAACAGACTTCTTTATTTGTACGTGGCGTTGGGGAAACAACCGATATTGTTGAAAAAGAAATGTACACCTTCAATGATAAAGGGGACCGCAGCATGACCCTTCGTCCGGAGGGGACAGCGGGTGTTGTCCGCGCTTATGTGGAAAATAAAATTTATGGCGAACCGGATGTGAGCAAGCTCTATTACATCGGTCCGATGTTCCGTTATGAACGTCCGCAAGCAGGTCGCCAGCGTCAGTTCCACCAGTTCGGTGTAGAAGCTATCGGAGCCCTTGATCCAGCGATTGATGCTGAAGTCATTGCGCTTGGGTATCAACTGTGTGTAGAACTGGGATTGAAAGATGTCAAAGTGGAGATCAACTCGGTGGGTAACCCAACTAGCCGTGCAGAATACCGCGAAAAATTGCTTGGATTCCTCAGACCGATGAAGGATAGCCTGTGCAAGGACTGCCAATCCCGGATGGAACGTAATCCATTGCGTGTGCTCGACTGCAAAGTTGATCAGGACAAATTCGTAGGGGCACCGTCCATACTGGATAGCCTGGATGAAGAATCATTGAACCACTTCGCCAAGCTGAAAGAGTATCTGGATGATTTCGGTGTAGATTATGCGGTGAACAATCGTCTGGTACGCGGATTGGATTACTACACATTGACTGCTTTTGAACTGAAAGCTCAAGGCATTGGCGCAATTGATACAGTCGGCGGTGGCGGCAGATACAACGGTCTCGTTGGAGATATCGGTGGACCGGATCAGCCTGGTATTGGTTTCGGTATTGGTCTGGAGCGTATTCAACTGATTCTGGAACACCAGAATATTGATGTTAGTTCCCTTGCTCCACTGGATGTATATTTTGTTGCTCTCGGTGAAGCTGCCGATCGTGAAGTCAACCGTCAGCTGTTTAAGCTTCGTCAATCGGGTCTGTCCGGCGAACGCGACTATCTCGGTCGCAAGATGAAAGCTCAGATGAAATCTGCTGACCGATTCAAAGCCCGTTACACTGCCATTCTGGGTGATGATGAGCTGGAACGCGGGGAAATTGCCCTGAAGTCCATGGATACAGGTGAACAACAAACGGTGAAGCTGGATGATCTGGTATCTGCTATACGCGGAAGTAAATAAGCACGAGTTTGAAACTGTAAAATAGCAACAATTGATCCGGCAAAATTACGGAGGTTCACCAATGTTTCCGATTAATCGGAAGTTGGAGAGCCAGAGGTAATAACATGCCATTTGAATAAAATCGTCTTCACGCAACCGCACTGTTGAAAAGCGGGCTCTGCCCGCCCATACAGAACGGAAATTCACATAAGAGGAGTTTGGTTATGAAAAGAAGTCATCATTGCGGCGCATTAACACCCGCACACATCGGTGAGACCGTAACATTGAACGGCTGGGTACAGACCCGCCGTGACCTGGGGGGCGTACTGTTTATCGATCTGCGTGACCGCAGCGGAATTGTACAAGTTGTTTTCAACCCGGCTTACTCTGGCGAAGCATTGCAAATCGCTGACAGAGTGCGGAGCGAGTACGTTATCGCAGTAACGGGTAAAGTGGTTAAACGTGACGAAGAGACAGTAAACAAAAACCTGCCTACAGGTGAAATCGAAGTGCAAATTACCGAGATTGAAGTACTGAACGCGGCAAAAACACCTCCATTCTTCATCGAAGATGGTGTGGAAGTCGACGAGTCGCTTCGTTTGAAATATCGTTACCTGGACTTGCGTCGTCCGGAAATGTTTGAAACATTGAAATTGCGTTCCAAAGCATCCAAAGTGTTCCGTGATTATCTGGATGGAGAAGAATTCGTTGAAGTAGAAACACCAATCCTCACCAAGAGCTCCCCGGAAGGTGCGCGTGATTACCTCGTACCAAGCCGTGTGCATGAAGGTGAATTCTTCGCCCTGCCACAATCACCGCAAATTTACAAACAATTGCTGATGGTCGGCGGACTTGAGCGTTACTATCAGATCGCTCGTTGTTTCCGTGATGAAGATTTGCGTGCGGACCGTCAACCGGAGTTCACCCAAGTCGACATCGAGACTTCCTTCCTGCAACAGGATGACCTGCTGCCAATGATGGAAGATCTGATGGCCAAATTGCTGCGTGAAACGAAAGGTATTGAGCTGGAACTGCCTTTCCAACGGATTACGTATGCAGATGCAATGGGTAAATACGGTTCAGACAAACCGGACCTGCGTTTTGGCATGGAACTGGTTGAAATGAACGATATCGTAGCTAACAGTGGTGTGAAAGTATTTGCTTCTGTCATCGAAAAAGGTGGAGAAGTGAAAGTTCTGAACGCCAAAGGCTGTGGTACATGGAGCCGTAAAGAAATCGATGACCTCGGACCATTCGCAGCGCGTTACGGTGCAAAAGGATTGGCATGGATTCAAGTCAAAGATGGCGAGTTCAAAGGGCCAATCGTGAAGTTCTTTACGCCAGAAGAGATCGAAGCAGTCAAAGAACGTACTGGCGCTGAAGAAGGCGACTTGTTGCTCTTCTCTGCTGACACCAAAAAAGTGGTTGCAGATGTACTGGGCGCACTTCGTCTGAAAATCGGTCGTCAACTGGGCCTGATTGATGACAGCAAATTCAAATTTGCATGGGTTGTGGACTTCCCATTGCTCGGGTACGATGAAGATGCGAAACGTTATGTAGCAGAACACCATCCGTTCACACGTCCTAAAGACGAAGATGTGCATCTTTTTGACACAGATCCGGGTGCTATTCGCGCTCAAGCCTATGACCTCGTTCTGAATGGTTATGAAGTGGGCGGCGGTTCGATGCGTATCTACAAACGTGATGTTCAAGAAAAAATGTTCGCTGCTCTGGGACTTTCTCCGGAAGTGGCCAACGAGAAATTCGGATATCTGCTCGAAGCATTTGAATATGGAACGCCACCACACGGCGGAATCGCTTTTGGTCTCGACCGTCTGGTGATGCTGCTGGCAGGTCGCACGAATCTGCGTGAAACGATTGCCTTCCCGAAAACGGCAAGTGCAACGGATCTGCTCATGAATGCACCTTCTGAAGTGGATAACTCCCAATTGGAACAACTTCACATCCGCGTAGCCCGTAAACCGGTGGCGGAAAAGAAATAAAGGAGGCATCGATTCTCAATGCTCCATCAATTTTCAAGAACAGAACTGGCAATTGGACCTGAAGGTCTGAACGCTTTGAAAAATAGTACAGTAGCTGTGCTCGGCATCGGCGGCGTGGGCGGTATTGCAGTGGAAGCTCTCGCCCGTAGCGGTGTTGGACGTATCATTCTGATTGATAAAGACGTGGTAGACATCACCAACATCAATCGTCAGATTCATGCTTTGACCACGACCGTTGGTCAGAAAAAAGCAGATCTGATGGTGGAGCGCGTGAAGCTCATCAATCCGGAGTGCGACGCGATTGCACTGAATATGTTTTACACGGAAGAAACGTATGAGGAATTGTTCAAGTATGAGCTGGATTATGTGTTGGATGCTTCCGACACGATCATTTACAAAATCCACCTTATCAAGGAATGCCTCAAACGGAAGATTCCGGTCATTTCCAGCATGGGTGCGGCAAACAAAATGGACCCGACGAAATTCCAGGTTGCGGACATTTCGAAAACGACCATGGACCCGATTGCTCGTGTTGTCCGTACGACACTTCGCAAAGACGGTATTAAAAAAGGTGTGAAAGTGGTCTTTTCAACCGAAAAGCCGCTCAAACCACGCGAAGATGTAACACAGAAAATCGTTCCTGAGAATGCGCCGGAAATTCGCAAGGCCAAACAGCCACCAGCGAGTAACGCCTTTGTTCCTCCGGTAGCCGGACTGATCATGGTCAGCGTGGCCGTCAAGGAACTGATCGAAATTGCAGAGAATAAGCAGCAGTAATCTGTTGTGAAGGAAAAGCGTAGGTGCCGACAAGGTACCTGCGCTTTTTTTTGCATGCGCAAACCTTAACAAATGTCAGGGTTACGTGATGTACTTCAATCCCAAAAGCGTGTATGATATGTGGTGCTGTGCGAAATGATGGTAACTGATAACTACATTTGTTCGGCTTACATAGAGAGAGGGGAACGGAACGAATGAAACAAGGATGGATGACCAGACAACTTGGCCTGGAGCCGGGAGACCAGTGGAAGAAGGAAATTGTGGCGGGGGCCATTTCCTATTTTGCCGTGGTGTATATCGTAATGGTCAATGCAACAATTCTGGCCGATGCCGGAATGCCGCTACAGGCGGCAATGGTGGGTACACTGCTGACGTCCATCGCAGGTTGTTTGCTGATGGCATTTGGCGGTAAGTCGCCGATTATCGTTGTACCTGGCATGGGTATCAATGCATTTTTCACCTACACACTCGTACATTCGATGAAATTGAGCTGGCAGGAAGCCTTGGCGGTTGTATCTGTCACCGGTGTGCTGTTTGCGGTCGTAGCCTTTACATCGTTATATAAAATAATTAGTGAGGCCATTCCGAAAAACCTGCAGCATGGCATTACGGTGGGGATTGGCCTGTTCCTGACGTTTATTGGTTTGCAAAAAAGCGGAATCGTCATCGCACACCAGACCACATTTGTGGCGATCGGACATTTTAATGATCCTGGAGTGATCACTGCCTGTGTCACTCTTGTGATCGCCTTGATTTTATTTATACGCAATGTACAAGGCGGGCTTCTGATCAGTATTTTGGCGGGAACTGGACTAGCTTATGTGCTTGGCGCTGTAAAACCAGGTGATCCGGTGTCTGCCACAGAAGCACTGCATCAATATGGTGGTTTGTTTGCCCAGCTTTCCTTTGCAAATCTGTTGGATCTATCGTTCTGGATTGCAGTATTTCTGTTGTTGCTGATCGTTGTATTTGAGAACATCGGCCTGATCACAGCCCAAACCCATCTTATTGGTCGCCCCCAAAGGTTTAAAGGCAGTTTGCGGGCGCTGTCGATCTCCAATATTTTTGCTGGAATTTTTGGCAGCAGCCCTACTGTAGCTGCGGCGGAGACAACAGCGGGCATAGCAGCAGGTGGGCGGACGGGCTTGACTCCACTGGTTACCGCAGTGCTGTTTGGTGCAACGTTCTTCTTTATTCCGCTGTTGGGTTATATTCCGGACAGTGCTATTGCACCGATTTTGATCATTATTGGCGGCTTGATGGTACAAAGTGTGAAGGATATGGATTTCAGTGATTTCACGGAAGCTTTTCCGGCTTTTCTGATCATGGTCATGATTCCATTTACGTATAGCATCGTGGACGGTATGGCATTTGGATTCATTGCGTATCCGGTGGCGAAGCTGGCGGCGGGTCAGGGCAAACAGGTGCCTAAAGTCATGTATGGCATTGCCATCCTGTTTTTGGCCAATTTCGTGCTGCATGGGATATTGTAAAAGACAGGAAACGTAATGTGGTTCGTACGATGATCTCTGGTGAACAAGGAGAGAACGGGGGAACGGAAATGGAAGAGCAACAACAGGCAGGTCAAGCTGAATCGAAAATAGGAAAAAAGGGATTCAAGGATTTTGTGAAGCTGATTGCTGCCACAAATCCACCGAAGCTTATTCTGATCATAGCGTTGATCCTGACACTTATTCAGACGACAGCCGGACTGATTGTTCCGCTGATGACCAAAGGCCTGATTGATGGGCTCACGATGTCTGCGCTGAACAAGTCCGTTATTTTCCTGCTGCTGGGGGCATTTGTTATTCAGGCCATCGCTTCAGGCATAAGCATCTATATGTTGAACTATGCAGGTCAACGGGTGGTTGCGACATTGCGAACGAAGCTGTGGAACAAGGTGTTATCCTTGCCGATGCCATATTTCGACCGGAATCGTACGGGTGATACGATGAGTCGAATCACGAATGATACAAGTCAGATTATGACGCTAATTGCGGATTATCTCGTTTCTTTTGTATCCAATATCGTTGCGGTTGTGGGCGGGGTAGCGTTGCTTTTCTATCTGGACTGGGTCATGTCACTCATTATTCTGAGTCTGGTGCCGCTAACGCTACTCATCCTGCTGCCTGTTGGTCGTAAAATGTACAAAATCTCCAAAAAGCAGCAGGACGAAATGGCAGGTCTTACTTCGGTGCTCAGCCAAGTCATTGGCGAGATTCGTTTGGTGAAAGCTTATGGTACGGAGAAACAGGAGGCGGAAGCAGGCGATTCCCGTATTGGGAAGATGTTTGCTTTTGGACTCCAGGAAGCGCGGATTTTGGCGTTGATTGGTCCACTCTTTACGTTTGTCATGACGGCTGTACTGGTTGTTATTCTGGGTGTTGGCGGCATGCGGGTAGCTTCTGGCTTGCTGTCTCCTGGTGAACTGGTCGCCTTCATTCTGTTGTTGTTCCAAGTGATTATGCCGATGGGGCAATTTACGACACTGTATTCACGTCTGCAAAAGGTTGTCGGTGCGACAGAACGCATTCAGGCCATTCTGGCACATGAAGAAGAACCTCGTCATAGCACAGCAATAGCTCCTAAGGGCAATGAGACAATTACATTTAACAACCTGCACTTCTCTTATGTAACAGGGGAAGAGGTACTGCATGGAATTAATCTGACCGTTCCGGCCCGTAAAGTGACGGCCATTGTTGGGCCAAGCGGCAGCGGGAAATCAACGCTATTCTCCCTGTTGGAACAGTTCTATCTTCCGGGGGCGGGCAGTATATCGTATGGTGGACAAGCTATAACGGATTATTCATTAGCCTCCTGGCGAAGCAAGATTGGATATGTATCACAGGAGAGCCCTCTGATGGCAGGCACAATTAAGGAAAACATGACATACGGGCTGGGCCGTGAGGCGAATATGGACGAAATTAGACAGGCGGCAGAAATGGCTTATTCCTCCGCTTTTATTGATAAATTGCCTCAGGGCTACGATACAGAAGTGGGAGAACGCGGAATCAAGCTCTCCGGTGGTCAACGTCAACGGATCGCTATTGCTCGTGCACTGCTGCGCAGCCCGGATATTCTGATGCTGGATGAAGCGACGTCCAGTCTGGACAGCACCTCGGAACATGAGGTACAGCAAGCCTTGTCCAATCTGATGGAAGGACGAACGACAGTTGTTATTGCACATCGATTGTCCACCGTTGTCGATTCTGATCAGATTGTTGTTCTGGAACAGGGACATGTGACGGGAACCGGAACACATGCGGAGCTAATTAGCAACCATCCGGTATACCGTGAACTGGCACAGAAACAGTTTGTGGCACAGGATGGGAAGCCGGATTCTGAGCCGGTATGATGTTAAAGGATGACCGTTGTTCATCTGTTCTTTGCGAACAGGAACAGCGGTTTCTTTCATTTTGCTATCCAGGCTACTGTAGCTTTTTATACATCAATATGATATAGTGGGTATCCTTTTGTGTCGTCAGTGATTGACTATGCAGAGCAAAACATATTCTTAGGAGGTAACTGAAACATGTCAGACAGCTTTCAAAGTGCCTATCAAGAAGAAGAGTACAGGTTAGAGCGAACGATGAAGGAAGTGGACAGTCAGCTGGAACGGCTGCAGAATATCCCGGTATACACCGGCCACGACTTCACAGAGCAAGTGCTGGAGGCCGGACGTGAAGAGCGCCGCACCGCCTTGTCCAAGAGCGCGCAGCAACCCTATTTCGGACGCTTGGATTTCGAAGAACAGGGCAGTGGTGCACGGAAACCGCTGTATATTGGCAAAATCGGCGTAGACCGCGAAGAGGTGGGAGAGCATCCGCTCGTCATCGATTGGCGTGCTCCTGTCGCAAGCCTGTTTTACTCATTTACCGGAGGGGAAGCCTCCGCAATGTATGAAGCCCCAGAGGGACTTATTGAGGGCCTGGTTTATCTGAAACGAAACGTTGTCATTCGGCAGCGTATATTGGAACGTGTGGCGGATACGTACAATCGGGACAGTGACCAGCCAGCCGTATCAGATGAATTCCTTGTGTATCGATTGGGTGAGAACAAGGACAACAAGCTTCGTGATATCGTATCCACCATTCAGGCGGAGCAGGATCAGATCATTCGTGCGGCGAGAAACACCGCATTGATCATTCAGGGTGTGGCCGGTTCGGGTAAAACAACCGTCGCACTGCATCGGCTTGCCTTTTTGCTATATCAATACAAGGAACAGGTATCAGCGGAGAAAATGGTTATTTTCGCACCCAACCACATGTTTCTGGATTACATATCAGATGTACTCCCAGAGCTCGGTGTAGGAGATATTCAGCAGCGTACATTCCCGGATTGGGCGATGAACTTACTGGGGTTAGACCTGCCTTTGGCAGACACGTCGGAGACTTTGAACACTTGGTTTGAAACGCCGGATGCACGTCCTGAACTCAATGATGATGTGCCTGGGCGTTATAAAGGCTCGATCCGCTTCATGGAACTGATTGGGGAGTGGCTATCCGGGATGGAAGAGGAATCCGTACCTGATATGGACTTCAGCCCATGGGATGGTGCAGTGCTCAGCAAAGCCGAGATTGAGAACTGGTTCGGGGATGAGTACAAACATTATCCGCTGGCGAAACGCAAAGAGCGGGTTATGGCGCGTATTCACCGCTGGATTGAGATGGAACTCAAGAAACCTTCCCCGGAAGCTGTTCGCAAAGAGCGTAAGAAGAAAGCGGCAACCCGTGAGAAGGCCTACGCCAAAAAATGGCCTCAATATGAACCGCTTACGCTGTACAAACAGCTGTTTAAGGTTGTTAAAGGCGGTTCGGTACCTGCCTCGCTCAGCGGGCTTATTCCCAAATTGGTGATGAAGCAAACGGCTGCAGATCTGAAGCAGGATATCATCCGTGAAGAGGATTTGCCTGCATTGGTGTACATTCATACCTTGGTTCATGATATTGAAGGCTCCGAGCGATTCGATCATGTCGTCATTGATGAAGCGCAGGACTTTTCTCCTTTTCATGTGGCGCTATTGGATCAGTTTGTCAAAGGGCATTCTTTCACCATACTGGGGGATCTGTCCCAAGGCATTCATGAGTACCGTGGTGTTCACGCGTGGGAAGAGATGAGTTCGCTGTTTCCCGAGGAACAGAATGCATACTTTGCATTGACTCGGAGTTATCGCTCGACAATGGAAATTATCGATTATGCCAATACGATTCTGGAGCGGGGCGTCAAAAGCGGTATTACGGCAATTCCTGTATTCCGGAGTGGTGATCCTGTACGGACATTGTCCTATGGGGTAGAAGGGCGCACAGCAAGCCTCGAACAGGCTCTGAAGCTCTTGACGGTCAAAGACTATCGCACAGTCTCTATTCTGACCCGTACCCTGCGTGAGGCAAAGGAGCTTCACCATGAACTCCAGGCCGCAGGCTGGGATCTGAACTTGATTGACGGCGGCAAAAAACAGTACACAGGCGGTCATTCCGTTTTACCTGTCTATTTGTCGAAAGGGTTGGAGTTTGATGCAGTTATCGTAGCGGATAGCGATGAGAAACACTATTTGCCCAATGCGGGTGATGCGAAGCTGTTGTACGTTGGCTGTACACGGGCATTGCACGAACTGTGGTTATTCCACGACGGCCCATTGCCAGACTATGCTGCTGCAACCCACAATCCGGAAGGCGAGTCTGTTGCCATTCAGGGTTGGCCTGACAGCGAGGCAGAGTGAAACCTTGTTGTTGAACATAGCATTAATATAGAAAGAGCATGGCGCTGTTAAAGCACCATGCTCTTTTTTGTACTTTTCAGATGAGTATTATTATCGAGTGGCTCACCTAAAGTTTCGCTGTTATTCTTCTGCTAGTTAACTTGCAGGTGTACGTTGGGTCAAACCCGGTTTATCCAAAGCTGAGTTATGACTGACGGGACGTCGGTTAACCAGGAAAATCCCCAGACAGATCATTACCCCACCTACACCCACAATCCAGCCGACATGCTCTTCCAACAAGACGAAGCTCGACAGCAGTCCAAACAGCGGTGCCAGAAAAAGAAAGGAACTGGTTTTGGCCGGATCTGTGTTCTGCAGCAAATAAAACCAGAGGGTGAACTGAATGATGGAACAGAAAATTGTCAGCCAAACCAGGACAACGATGGACGTTGTATTTACGATAAAATGAGGCTGCTCTGTAAACACACTCAGTAGAAGCAGTACTGCCCCTCCAGCGAGCATTTGGTAAGCGGTAAGTACAAATGTATCATGAGCAGCTCCCCAGCGCTTAATGAGCAACGTGGATACAGCAAAGGAGACAGCGCCGCCAAACCCAATCCATGTCCCAGGACTCAAGCTCAGATGGAATCCAAAGGTCAACGCCACTCCGACAAATCCGAGAATCACACCGGTCCACTGGCTAAAACGATAGGACACACCATATAGAGCAGCACTCAGGATGATGACAAGCAAAGGATTCGTAAACGTGATAATGGCGGATTCTCCCGAACTAATCCAGTTCATGCTGTAGTAGGCACATCCCATTACTCCCGCCGACTGGAACAGACCGATTACGGCGATTTGCATCCACTGTTTCCACCCCACAGGCATGGGACGTTTTCTGATGATCCACGCTAGTAATGCTCCTGCCAATATATAGCGAAGTCCCATTAACAAAAAGGGAGGAGCATACATCATACCGATTTTTCCTACGGGAAACGAGGTTCCCATGATGAGAGTTGTAACAAGGATCAGGAGCGTATATTTTAAAGGCTTCATCAGGATTCCTCCACTTCGCTTCCCATGCTCATAATCATAACGTCTGACCGCTATCTACTGTAATCAGTTGCCCGGTCATGGATGGTTGCTCCAACGCGGCGCATATCATATGTGCAATGTCTTCGCTTGCCGCTATTCGCTGCAACAATAATTCACCACCCAGACGATGCATTTGTTCTTCCTTTCCTGCCCACCATCGGGTTGCGACTGCACCCGGAATGATGGCGTTAACCCGAATATCGGGGGATAGCGAGTGTGCCAAAGACTTCGTCAAACCGTGTACTGCTGCTTTGGAAACTGCGTAAGGAAGGGAGGACCCAGATCCTGTGCTGCCAGCGATACTGCCAAGGTTAACGATTGCGCCTTGACCTGCCTGCTGCATTCCTTTCGCTACAGCTCGTGCGCAGTAAAACATGCCTTTAACATTAACGTCATATAGTTCATTCCATATGTCATCCGTTACGGATTCCAGATCCTTCATTGGGATATGATGCGTAATGCTGGCGTTATTTACGAGTGCGGTCACAGGGCCAACTTTATTAGTGATAAAGGCTACCATTTGACGAACCTCGACATCGAAACCCACATTAGCCTGAACTGCAAAAGCATGACCTCCCGCATTCAAAATATGTTGTACAGTCTCTTCGGCCTCATCCTGGGAACGGGAGTAATTGACGGCAACGGTTGCTCCACGACTAGCGAGCAGTATACTGGCAGCTCTGCCAATACCCGTACCGCCTCCGGTTACCAAAGCTACAGTGTTCGTCCAACTCATCATTATTAACACTCCTTATGTGAACTCAGCGAGTAGTAAGTTGCTGTGTTCTGATTACCCCGATTGTAGCTCGAAGCAGCTATACTGTATAATGATTGTTAATGGATTAGATATCATTTTAAATGATGTCAGAATGGATATCGTTTTATTTGGGAGGTTTACTATGGAAAGTGGGGATTTAAGGATATTTCAATGTGTCGCACAAGAAGGGAATCTAACCCGAGCTGCGGAGCGCCTCGGTTACGTGCAGTCCAATGTCACAGCAAGGATACGACATCTGGAATCCGAAGTAGGGACACTGCTGTTTATCCGTCATAATCGGGGGATGACGTTATCTCCAGCAGGTGAGATGCTGCTGACGTATGCGGATAAAATTGTAGGCCTGCTCGATGAGGCGGGTAAAGCGTTGAGCTCTACAATTGAACCTTCTGGGCCACTACGCATAGGCTCCACGCAAACTGCCGCAGCGGTACGTTTACCTGAGCTTTTTGCGAAATATTATAAACAGCATCCGGCTGTCTCCTTATCTTTGACTACAGGTAACTCCCAGGTGCTTATGGATCAGGTTATTGGGTATGAATTGGAAGGGGCGTTTATCGGTTGTTCATGTGATCACCCTGATATTGCTTCTACTCCCGTATTCGATGAAGAACTATTCGTTGTCTCCTCTGGTATGGGACCAGAAGATGAAGAACTCACCAGTAAACCGATTCTGGTCTACAGCATGGGATGTTCGTATCGTCAGATTTTGGAGGAATGGTTATCGGCTAGCGGTGTAACCCGTCCGGTCATTATGGAATTTGGAACCCTTGAAGCGATTATTAGCGGGGTTACATCCGGCATGGGAATTTCACTGTTACCCGAAATCGTCATTCGGCATCAGATCGAAAATGGATCACTGCGCAAGCACACACTCCCGGCAGGCATGAATCGGATGATGACTCATTTTATTACGCGCAAGGATGCTTTTGTCAGCAGTGCGCTTGGCGCATTTATGGGTATGCTGCCGCGGGAGTATGATATGATAGAGAATAGCGATTAATCAGAATTTAATAAGGAACAAGTAAAGGCAATCCGTTAAGGAAGTGATGAGCAATGGATTTATTTTCGTTTCAGCAAGATTCAGAACCTCAAGCAAGACTGCTCGCTGACCGCATGCGGCCAGAGCGTCTTGATGAATATATTGGGCAAGAACACATTATTGGACCGGGGAAATTGCTTCGGCGCGCTATCGAAGCGGATCAGATCTCGTCTATCTTGCTTTACGGGCCTCCAGGCTGTGGAAAGACGACACTGGCACATATTATTTCCCAGCATACCCAAGGACAGTTTGTCCGTCTGAATGCGGTGGATGCTTCTGTCAAAGATGTACGTGAAGTCATCGAGCAGGCGCAAACGAACAAGCAGTTGTACGGAACAAAAACCATTTTGTTCCTCGACGAAGTACACCGCTTTAATAGTTCACGTCAGGATGCACTGCTGCCTGCAGTAGAGAAGGGCACGATCATTTTTATCGGCGCAACGACAGAGAATCCCTTTCATTATGTGAATGGGGCCTTGATGAGCCGTTCCACGCTGTTTCAGCTGGAGTCTTTAAACAAAGAGCATTCCCTGATTGCGATGCGCCGGGCACTGACGGATGTGGATAAAGGTTTGGGATTCATGGATCTGCAGGCAGACGAGGAGGCATTGGAACATATTGCGACGATGGCAAATGGCGATATTCGGCGTGCGCTGAACGCCTTGGAACTTGCTGCACTGACTACACCGCCAGAGAAGGACGGCTCGATTCACATTACGCTTGATGTAGCTGAAGAATCTATTCGTCGTCCGATTGTGAAGGCAGATGAATCGACACAATATGATGTATTGTCAGCATTTCATAAAAGCATCCGGGGTTCCAGTGATGCAGCACTGTTCTGGTTTTTGTATGCGGTAGAGAAGCTGGGCATGGACCCGATGACGTTTATACGTCGTCTGATTGCAGCGAGCAGTGAAGATATTGGACTTGCGAATCCGCAAGCGATGACCCAGGCCATTGGGGCGCTGGATGCTTATCGCAATAATGGCTGGCCTGAAGCCAAGCTGAACATTGCCCAAGCGATCCTGTTTGCTGTTGAAAGTCCGAAGTCCAATGCGGTGTACACTGCGATCTCGAAAGCGATGAATGCCATTGATGAGGTGAAATCGGCTGAAGTCCCTCTTCATCTGAGGGATACCCATTATTCCGGTGCAGTGAAGCTGGGACATGAAGGTTACCAATACCCTCATAATTATCCGGGCCATTATGTGAAGCAGGAATATTTACCGAAACAGCTCTCACGCCGTATTTTCTATGAAGCAACGGAACAAGGCAATGAATCCAAGATTCGTCTAAACCAGCAGCGGCGCAGAGAGCTGTAAGATCCATGACCCGGGAGATGCTTGAACGATGAAAGAAATATTCTATATTGGAATCGGTGGAATTTTGGGTACATTATGCCGATATGGGATACAGTTATGGATGCCAGCAGCCAGTGAGGGCTTCCCTTGGGCAGTGCTGCTGATCAATGCCATTGGGAGCCTGTTTTTGGGTTGGTTCTTCACCATAGCTGTTCCAGGTAAAATAACGCCTCAACTTCGTCTTGCAATTGGTACGGGATTTACTGGGGCATTCACCACATTCTCCACCTTTACTCTCGATATGGTCTGTTTATCCGAGGGAGGAATGTGGGGGAAGGCTGTTATATACCTCGTTGTGAGTGTATTTGCAGGGTTATTGCTGTGTGCATTGGGGATTAAAGTTGGACAGCGAATGCTGAGTAAACCGACGCAGGATGGTGTTGCACCATGATCATCTGGATTGGACTTGCAGGAATGCTGGGTGCGGTGCTTCGCTACAGTTTGGGTCGATGGATATCCGGTTCGCTCGGAACGGCCTTCCCATGGGGGACATGGGTCATTAATATCAGTGGTTCTCTGTTACTTGGATTACTCTATGGCTGGCATAAGTCAGCTTCAATCCCGGAAGAAGTCTGGGTGATTTGGGGGACTGGATTTTGCGGAGCGTATACCACATTCTCTACATTTGGATATGAGACCCTTGGTTTGATGGGGCAGGAACGTTACTTAAGAGCATTTATATACGTCATCAGTTCGGTACTGCTGGGGGTTGCGGCTTCTTTTGCAGGAGTGTGGCTGGCTGCATAAGTGAAAATAATTATTTTTTTTGCAGGAAAAAGAAGGAAAAAAGCCATCCGTCATGGTATACATGAAAGATGGCTTTTGTTATAGGAATACACGGTATTATACAAAATCCATATGGGGATGGATTCATTTCTGTTATTGAATCTATTGCAGCGCCGGTACAGGCACTTTTTGAACCTGATCGATCGTTCCGCCGCCGAGACACACATCTCCATCATAAAACACAACGGCTTGACCTGGCGTGATCGCTTTTTGCTGTTGGTCAAACTGTACATCCACGCTGCCATCTTCTTGCCATGTCAGGGTTACACCCTGATCCGGCTGACGATAGCGGAATTTGGCGGTACAACGGAATGGTACGTTAGGCATGTGTGCTGCACCTGCGATCCAGTTTACACCTGTTGCAGTCAGACCGGTTGAATACAGGCTTGCATGTGCATCGCCTTGAACAACAAGCAGTTGATTTTTCTCCAAATCCTTGTCTGCCACGAACCAGGGTTCACCATTACCGGAACCGCCAATGCCGAGACCTTGACGTTGTCCAAGCGTATAGTACATCAGACCATCATGACGGCCCTTCACTTCTCCGGTTGCAATATCAACCATGTCTCCACCTTTGGCAGGAAGATAGTTGCTCAGGAACTCTTTGAAGTTGCGCTCGCCGATGAAGCAGACACCTGTGCTATCTTTTTTCTTCGCGGTGTATAGGCCAGCTGCTTCTGCAATCTTGCGCACTTCCGGTTTTGGAAGATGACCAATCGGGAACATGGCTTTGGACAGCTGGTTCTGATTCAGTGCATTGAGGAAGTACGTTTGGTCTTTGTTACTGTCCACACCGCGCAGCAGTTTGAACGTTCCATCTTCTTCAATGAGGCGAGCATAGTGGCCTGTAGCCACATAATCAGCGCCGAGATCCAGTGCTTTGTTCAGGAATTCGCCGAATTTGATCTCACGATTACACATGACATCAGGATTCGGAGTCCGACCCGACTTATATTCATCAAGGAAATAGGAAAATACTTTATCAAAGTACTCTTTCTCGAAGTTGACAGTGTAGTAAGGAATGCCGATCTGTTCGCAAACCCGGCGTACGTCCTCTGAATCTTCTTCAGCAGTACAGTGGCCGAACTCGTCCGTGTCATCCCAGTTTTTCATGAAAATGCCGATGACATCGTAACCCTGCTCCTTCAGCAGCAGTGCGGTGACGGAAGAATCGACACCTCCGGACATGCCAACGACGACCCGTGTATTTTCAATTGTTTTGGACATCGTTATCACCATTTCTCTATATAAATGTGTTTCGTTTCTTATTCTAGCATAACCGGACTCAAGTTACGATACACCCGGCCAACTTTGGATAGTGTCCACCACAGGCGCACATTTTGGAATTTCGTCAATCTTTTTTTTCCATAAAGCATGCAGATATGTTAACATTAGCTGAGGGTTATGATCGGAATACGGAGGATTAGAGGGACTAGGTCTGTATTTTTCATATCCCGCTGTGGCGGATCCTAGAAAGACGGTCTTGGACCACATCCTGTTATTTTATGTTTTACAACTTGTTTTTTCGAAAATTGAAAGAGGTGACTCCTTTGAAAATATCGACAAAGGGCCGTTATGGGCTCACAATCATGATGGAGCTGGCAGCCAGAACAGGCGAAGGCCCTACATCTTTGAAAAGTATTGCCGAGCGCAACCAGCTCTCGGAGCATTATCTGGAGCAATTGATCGCTCCCCTGCGTAATGCAGGACTGGTCAAGAGTATCCGTGGCGCCTACGGCGGTTACATTCTGGCAGGCGATCCTGCTACCGTAACGGCAGGGGATGTTATTCGTGTACTGGAAGGTCCAATCTCTCCAGTGGATTTCACGGAGGAAGATGATCCGGCGAAGCGCGATTTGTGGTTGCGCATCCGTGATGGCATTGCAGAAGTATTGGATTCAACAACGCTGAAGGATCTGATTACATTCCAGGATCAGGAGCAAAAAGACAGCTACATGTTCTATATCTAATATAGTTGATGATGAGCATCACAGACGACACACTAAAGCCCCCATATTTGGGGGCTTTAGCCGTGCAACAAGCTTCTTTAATGATTTGAAAATATGGAAGTCCAACATATAACGGGGTGAAATCAATGAAAAGAATATATTTGGATCACGCCGCATCGACACCTATGCACCCACAAGTCGCGGAAGCGATGATGAAAGTTATGACAGGGCAATATGGCAATGCATCAAGTATCCATGCCTTTGGGCGTGAAGCCAAACGGACCGTCAGTGGAGCAAGGGATGTCATTGCGGCGTCTTTGGGTTGTTTCCCAGATGAACTCGTATTTACCGGAGGCGGCACGGAAAGTGACAATCTGGCGATATTTGGCGCAGTTTCAGCGAGAAATGAACGGGGACGGCACATCATTACAACGGCCATTGAGCATCATGCGGTACTGCATACTTGTCAGGAGTTGGAGCGACAAGGCTATGACGTGACCTATTTGCCTGTAGATGAGTACGGAAGAATACGTTTGGAAGAGCTGAAAGATGCCATCCGGCCAGATACAGTGCTGATCACCATGATGTATGCCAATAATGAAGTGGGTACGATTCAGCCTATCCGCGAAATTGGTGAATTGGCCCGTCAACATGATATTTTGTTCCATACCGATGCAGTTCAGGCTCTTGGCACCCAGGAAATTTCCTGCAAGGAACTGCCTGTGGATCTGATCAGCTTCTCTGCTCATAAAATTAATGGTCCTCAAGGTGTGGGTACACTATATGTACGGCGCGGAATTGTGCTGGAAGCGAGATCTCATGGTGGCCTTCAGGAACGGCAGCGACGGGCGGGTACCGAGAATATAGCGGGTATCGCTGGTTTTGCGGAGGCGTTGAAAATATCAGGAGAACAAGCGGATGCGCGCCGTGAACATGATCTGGCATTGCGATCATTACTTCTGGAACAATTGGAGCAGCATGTAGGGTTGGAGCATTTCCACGTCAACGGACATCCGGAATATACGCTGCCCAATATCCTGAACATCAGCTTTCCGGAAGTTTCCACAGAGACGATGCTCATGAATCTGGATATGGAAGGCATCGCAGTTGCGAGCGGTTCGGCATGTACTTCCGGTTCCCTCGAAGTATCCCATGTACTCAAAGCGATGAAGCTGCCGGAGACATTTTTGCATTCCGCGATTCGTTTTAGCTGGGGGTTGGGTAATACTACGGAAGAAATCATGATAACCGCCGAAAAAATTGGAACCATTCTTGGGCGACTGCGTAATAGAGCCTAAGGGGCTCTTTGCACATGGAACAGAAGGAGGGAAGAAGTTCCATTTCATCGGTTGGATAGAAGCGGTTTTGATGATCGGCGTCTGATTGCCACTCATCAACTTTGGGCATACCTAGCAATAGCGCCGCGACTATTTAATGATAAGAAGATGAGGGGGACCCTGCGATGAAGCTTCAGGAAATGATCGGACTTGCCGTTTTTGACGTTGAGGATGGAAAGCAGGTCGGTAAAATCCAGGATTTCATTGTGAATGACGATTGGAAAATTGAAGGCATTGAACTTGAAAACAAAGGCCTGTTTACCAGTCATGTCAAAATCGTGCAGTGGCAAGATATCGTTGCCTACGGCGAAGATGCCGTCATGATCCGTAATCAACAGGCTGTCCGCAAAACGGGAGCCGACGACATAAAACACACGTACCTCCTCGGCCAGTCTAAATTGAAGGAGATGTCCGTGCTCACCGAAGAAGGTTTGCTGCTTGGACGTGTCTCTGATGTTTATTTTGACCAGGAGTTGGGAAATACAATAATAGGGATTGAAATTACGGACGGTTTTGTGTCCGATTTGATTGAGGGCCGCAAATGGCTGCCATGTACAAGCGATATGTCTATTGGGGAAAGTGCCATTATGGTGCCGCCGCTGAGTGAACAGCGCTTGGAAAATGCCATTCATTCTGTTAATGGATAGGTGAATGAATATGAAATGTCCAAACTGTAGTTCCAAAGATATTGGGAAAATCGGTTCCCACCAGTTTTATTGCTGGGGATGCTTTATCGAATTAACAGTGAACGGTGAGAAAATGTCCGTATACCAAGTGGAAGAAGATGGCACGCTCAGCTCCCTCGATGATCTGTTCTTCGGGGAAGAGCTGCCGCAAGACTTCCCTCATCTTCATGCTTCTTCTTAATAAGAAGCATAACTTCTTCTATATGCGGTTTCATGACAAAGACTGTCATTGAATGCTGTCATGAAATGATGACAGATGTATATAGTTGCGGTTACATAGTGGTTCAAGGGAACTTGTATGAATATATGCTAACCCGGATCACAAGATGCGTCTCCTTCGTTATGAAGGAGACGCTTTTTTTGTGTGTTAATAAATATTCCCTTCCTTACATATACTGACTTTCAGAGCCAGTCCAAAAGGGAGAGATGCAAGTGGAACAATTAACCAAAAACAAGCTGTTCCGTTATGCCATCTGGCTGCTACTCGGATTGATTATTCTATATTTTATATGGCTGCTGCGGCCATTACTGCTTCATATATATGGATTTTTGAAAACAGTGCTGGCACCATTTATCGTGGCCCTCATCATATCCTATGTTCTCAATCCGATTGTAAGCATGCTGGGAGGGCGCAAAGTCCCTCGAACCATTGCCGTGCTGTTAATCTATGCTTTTTTCCTCACCTGTATCGGGGTCATCTTGATGAATGTGATTCCAGTGTTGATTGAACAGTTGGAGGAACTGAACGAGCATATGCCTGAACTGTCAATGCGTGCTCAGAGTCTGATGAACAATATGGATCACAAATTGATGCCGCCAAGTGTGCGTACAGGTATGAACAGCTGGTTTTTCCAGATGGAGGATCGGCTGACCCAGGGGATCACGAAGCTGATGGATAATATCGGGACAACCATTAATGTGTTGTTCAACGTGTTTATCGTGCCATTTCTCATTTTCTATATGTTAAAAGATTTTGAGGTGTTCGAGCGTACGATTGTGGCGTACCTGCCCCGCTCACGGCGCAAGGCCATTGTTTCGGTTATGAAAGAGATTGACACGGCCTTGGGAAACTATATTCGCGGACAATTTATCGTCTGTGTGATTGTGGGCATCTTTGCCTACATTGGTTACATGGTCATTGATATGCCTTATGCACTGCTGCTCGCGAGCATTGTCGCTGTATTTAACATCGTGCCTTATTTGGGGCCGTTTCTTGGAGCTGCTCCTGCAGTGGTGATGGCGTCTACGGTATCGTTCAAAATGGTGCTTTTCGTTGTTATTGTGAACACACTGTGCCAGGTGCTGGAGAGCAACGTCATCTCCCCTCAGGTGGTAGGGCGGACTTTGCATTTACATCCGTTGTCGATTATCTTCGCGCTCCTTGTGGGAGGCGAACTGGCGGGCATAGTAGGTCTCATTCTAGCGGTGCCAGTTTTTGCTGTTCTGAAGGTCATTGTGCAGCACTTTTTTGCCTATTACATCAAAAGAAGAACGGACTAATCGTAGCAACAGTCTGGTCCTAAAGGGTGCGTTGACACCATATAGGCATATCGATATAATGGAGGGGTATGTTTAGAACAAGAAATCGATGATGAAATGAAGTACGCCGAGGTTCCTTTCCTCAGAGAATAGACTTCTTCGGATCAGATGTAATCTGAGCCCGATGGCTGGAAGAGTCTTGAAAGTTGAAGCGGCAGAAAGCTAATTTCGGAGTGCAGGACAACCCTGCCGGGAGCGACCGTTATTTCGCATCAACGAGGAGATTGTTTGTTTCATCTGCGGATGAACAGCAATAACCAGGGTGGTACCGCGATTACAATCGTCCCTGACTATCAGGGGCGTTTTTTGTGTTTATTTTTACTTGTTAACAACCCGGAGCGAATACGCACCGGACTATTATAATTAATTGGGGGCACTCCGTATGAAAGCCAGTGAAATCCGGTCCAAATGGATAGAGTTTTTTGCAAGTAAAGGTCACAAAATCGAGCCAAGCGCATCGCTTGTACCTCATAATGATCCATCCCTTCTGTGGATCAATGCGGGTATGGCACCGTTGAAACCGTATTTTGACGGTCGGGAGAAACCGGAGAATCCACGTCTTGCCAACTCCCAAAAATGTATTCGTACAAACGATATTGAAAATGTCGGTAAAACTCGCCGTCACCATACGTTCTTCGAAATGCTCGGTAACTTCTCCATCGGAGACTATTTCAAGGAAGAGACGATTACTTGGGCATGGGAATTTCTCACAAGCAAAGAATGGATCGGTTTTGATCCGGAACGTCTCTCCGTAACGGTATACCCGGAAGACGAAGAAGCTTTCAAACTGTGGAACGAAAAAGTAGGCTTGCCTGCTGAGCGTATCATCAAACTGGATGAGAACTTCTGGGATATCGGCGAAGGTCCGTGTGGACCTTGTACCGAAATCTTCTATGATCGCGGCGAAGCTTATGGCAACGACATGAATGATCCCGAGATGTATCCAGGCGGGGAAAATGAACGTTACCTCGAAGTATGGAACCTGGTATTCTCCCAGTTCAATCACAACAAGGACGGTAGCTATACACCGCTTCCGAACAAAAATATTGATACAGGCGCAGGTCTGGAACGCTTTGCATCCATTCTGCAAAATGTGGATTCCAACTTTGACACAGATCTGTTCCAACCAATGATTCAAAGAACAGCGGCTCTTGCCGGTGTGAAATATAATGACAGCGTAGAGATTGACGTTGCACTTAAAGTCATTGCCGACCACATTCGGACCGTTGCCTTTGCTGTGGGTGATGGCGTTCTGCCAAGTAATGAAGGACGCGGATATGTCATTCGCCGTTTGCTCCGCCGTGCCGTACGTTACGGAAAAGTACTGGGACTGGACCGTCCATTCCTATATGAACTGACAACGACTGTTGGTGAAGTGATGGGGATGTACTACCCGGAAGTCGTGGACAAACAGGAGTTTATCGCTAAAGTGATCAAAACCGAGGAAGAGCGTTTCCACGAAACACTCACAGATGGTCTGGCTATTCTTGCGGATATCAGCGGCACAGCCAAGTCCGAAGGACGTACGGTTATTAGCGGGCCTGAAGCATTCAAACTATATGATACGTACGGTTTCCCGTTTGACCTGACAGAAGATTATGCAGCAGAGCATGGTCTGACGGTAGATCGTGAAGGTTTTGATGCTTCGATGCAGAAGCAGCGTGAGCTGGGACGTGCAGGACGCCAAGAAAGCGAGAGCATGAAGGTTCAAGGCGGACCGCTTGCCGATCTTGCGGTTAAAAGCGAGTTTGTTGGTTATAATGACCTGTTGACGGAAGCAAAAGTGGTAGCCATCGTTGCTGGTGACGCACTGGTAGACTCCGTAAGCGAAGGACAGACATGCCAGGTCATCCTTGATAAGACTCCGTTCTATGCGGAAAGTGGCGGACAAGTGAGTGACCAGGGCTTGCTGCGCGGAGCCAGTGTAACGGCGAAAGTGCAAGGTCTGTTCAAAGCTCCGCTGGGACAACACGTACATCTGGTGACTGTAGAGTCCGGTGAACTGCGTGTGGGTGATGTGATTAAAGCTGAAGTGGATGCGTCCAAACGCGGCGATATTATCAAAAACCATACCGCAACTCATTTGCTGCACAAAGCGCTCAAAGATGTGCTCGGAACGCATGTCAATCAGGCAGGATCACTCGTAGAGCCTCAACGTCTGCGCTTTGACTTCTCGCACTTCGGCAGTATTACGCCGGAAGAATTAACAGAGATCGAGCGTCAGGTAAACGAACAGATCTGGAATCGTCTGAACGTAAACATTGAACTGAAAGCTATTGATGAAGCTAAAGAAATGGGTGCAATGGCACTGTTCGGTGAAAAATACGGCGATATCGTACGTGTGGTACAAGTCGGAGACTATAGTTTGGAACTTTGTGGTGGCTGTCACGTAAACAATACATCAGAGATTGGTATCTTCAAGCTGGTGAGCGAGAGCGGAATCGGCTCCGGCGTACGTCGGATCGAAGCTGTGACTGGCCGTGGCGCGTATCTGTATGTAGAAAGTCAGCTTGAATTGCTCAAACAATCCGCATCCCTGCTCAAAGCAAATGTGGCGGATGTTCCTAAACGCATTGAAGGTCTGAATCAGCAATTGAAAGAAGCTGCGAGAGAGACTGAATCACTGCAAAGCAAACTGAGTGCCATGGAAGCAGGCGCATTGACAGATCAAGTGGTACAAGCAGGAAATACACAATTGCTTGCAGCTCGTGTGGATGCTCCGAACATGGATGCACTGCGTACAGTGGCTGATGAATTGAAAGTAAAACTGCCTAATGCAGTACTCGTACTGGGTGCTCCATCTGACGGCAAAGTGAATTTTGTTGTAGCTGTCCCTGCTGAACAAGTAAAACAAGGGCTGCATGCAGGTAAAATCGTCAAGGAAGTTGCGGCAGTATGCGGCGGCGGAGGTGGCGGACGTCCTGATATGGCGCAAGCCGGCGGCAAGGATGCAAGCAAGCTGGATGAAGCGTTGAAACTGGCGGTTTCACTGGTTAGCGGGCATATTGCATAAATCCATTGAGCGGCTTTCAATCTTCAAAATATAAATCGAAATGGTTCTGTTCGTTTATATTTTGTACCCGAAAGCGAGTGGAATCGAATGATGCAATATGCTGAAGCCAGTAAAGGACAAGCAAAAAACACAATTGGCTTATCCTTTGTTTACTTGTGGCAGTCAGAATATGTTATTATATAAGCAGAAATCAATTCGGCAGGACATGGTCCCCATGTTCATGCAGGAGCGAGGTGTCATCAATGGACTCCATGGATAAGACGGTTAAATTTAATGTGAAAGCCGACGAGCAGGAAGCATCCTCCAAAGAGATTCTTCTCACGGTATATGATGCACTGGTGGATAAGGAGTATAATCCTATTAACCAGATTGTCGGGTATCTGATTTCTGGAGACCCCGCATACATCCCTCGTCACAACAATGCACGCAGTCTGGTCCGTAAAAAAGAGCGTGATGAGCTGATTGAAGAGCTTGTTCGTTCTTATCTGGCCAATCACCGGTAATGTACATCGCTTCCGCTGTGATGCAGCTATGCAGGCAGCGGGAAATGAACCGACAGAAGACAGCCTGAAGCTTGAGAAGGCGATTATTAATCGACCTAAGCAGGCTTGAGGATGGGAGAGCATGGATGAAAATATTAGGTTTGGACTATGGGGACCGAAGAATCGGAGTTGCCGCTAGTGACGCCTTCGGTTGGACTGCCCAGGGATTGGAAGTACTTGAACGCCGCCGGGATGAAGGTGAGTTCGTTCGTATTGCTGAACTTGTGCGTGAGCATGAGATTGGCGAGATCGTAGTCGGACTTCCCAAAAACATGAACGGCACCGTAGGGCCGCGTGGTGAAATATGCATCGCTTTTGCCGACCGCCTGCGGGGCGAACTGAATTTACCTGTTCACCTTTGGGATGAACGGCTGACAACTATGGCAGCAGAACGAACGCTGCTTGAAGCGGATGTCAGTCGCAAAAAACGCAAGCAGGTTGTGGACAAAATGGCCGCAAGCTTGATTTTGCAAAATTATTTGGATGCCAATAGTAAAAGGTGAGGGGGATCAACAATGGCTGAAGATCAACTGGGTATGGAAGAAGAATCGGAGATTATTTACATTGCGGATGACGAGGGTAATGAAGAGGAATTCGAAGTCATCATGAAATTCGAAGTGGACGGTTCGGAGGCCAAGTACATGATGGTTGCTCCGGTTGAACCCGAAGATGGAGAGACGGATGTTTATGCATTCCGTTATGAAGAAGAGGGCGACGATATTAAACTTTTCGTCATCCAAGATGATGCCGAATGGGATATCGTCGAGGAGACGTTTAATACATTTCTTGCAGAAGATGAAGAGGAAGCGAACTAAATGACAGAATACAGCCGCGAAGACTTGAAATGGACAGATTCGCTGCGTCTGGCTTTTGGTGCTCACGTTGAGCTGGAAGAAGAGAACGGTAAATCGCATCCGTATGACCTGTTGGCTGAGTTTGAAGTGAAGGGCCAACAGTATGCGGTGCTCCGCAGTTCATTACGTCCTTATGACGAAGTTGAACTTCTGCGGGTTTTACCGGGAAGTGAAGGCCAGATCATGCCGGAATTAGTTACGATTGACGATGATGATGAGTGGGAGAACATCTCTGAACTGTATGATGAGTGTACACTCCCGATTGACGAAGATTGATTGATCAGCTTCAAATTGAAGAAACCGGGAGGGCGGAGAAGTCCGCTCTTTTTGGTTGTGTAAAGGAGTTGTTTCTTTTTTGAAAGGGAAAGCAATAGTAGTCATACTGCTTATCATTGTAGTTCTTGCCGGAGGCGCAGGCGGTTACGTATGGAGTATGATGCGTCCCGTGGAAGCTTCTACAGAACCGGTCGTATTCGAGATTAAGAGCGGATCGGGAACTTCGAAAATCGCGGATCAGCTTCAAGAGGAAGGCCTCATTCGAAGCGGGTTAACATTTAAAGGGTATTTAAAGTGGAAAAAACTAGGTTCTAATTTCATGGCGGGTACATATTCTATGAATCCTGGCGTGACATATGATGAGATTGTTAGCAAGTTGAGTAGTGGCGAAGTTGTACCAGAGGAAATGGTGAAATTTACGATTCCGGAGGGTTATACCGTTCTGCAAATGGCGGGTAAGCTTTCTTATGAGCATGTCGTAGATCGAGATGAATTCATCAAGCTGGCTAATGATCCTTCGGCCTTTGATGTAGATATCGTCAAAAATATTCCAGTGGATGAAGAACTTCGCTACGTATTGGAAGGGTATCTGTTCCCGGAAACGTATGAGCTGAAAAAGGGAAGTTCCACGCATGATGTGATGCAACGGATGCTGGAAGAATTTCAGACCAAGATTAATTCCATTCCTGATTTGGAAGCCAAGCTCCAAGAGAAGAACCTTTCCCTGCATGAACTGCTGACCATTGCGTCACTGGTAGAGAAAGAAGTTGTAGTGGATGAGGAACGTGCTCTGGTTGCAGGTGTAATCTACAATCGGATTAATCAGGATATGAAGCTAGAGATTGATGCTACCGTGCAATATCTGCTCGACAAGCCGAAGGAGCGGTTGTTTTTCAAGGATCTAAAGGTGCAAAGTCCCTATAATACGTATCTGAATAAAGGCTTGCCACCAGGTCCAATTGCCAGTCCAAGTCTTCCGTCCATTGAGGCAGCGCTAAATCCGGAAGCTTCGGAGTATCTGTTCTATGTGACGAAAAAGGATGGCTCGTCTGGACATCTGTTTGCCAAAACGTATAAGGAACATCAGCAAAATATAGCCAAAAGTAAGGCTGCGCAATAAGCGGAGGGGATGTATATGAGTACGAAACATGAACTGCTCGTTACGGCGGCAAATGTGAAAGAGGCAGAGGTGCTGCTCCAAGCAGGAGCAGATGCTTTGTTAATTGGGGATGATCGCTTCGGCATGCGTCTTCCCGGCAGCTTCAGTGTGGAAGAAACAGCAGAGGTCGTTGCCGTTGCTGCGAAACATCAGGCTCGTGTATACGTGTCTATGAACAATCTGATGTCCAACGAGTTGCTAAAGGAATTACCTGAATACGTTCAAGGTCTGGGTAAAATCGGTGTTCATGGGGTGGAGTTCAACGATCCATCTGTGCTCGCCGCTATTAAGGAGCATGCTCCGCATATCCAGCTGCACTGGAACGCTGAGATGACATCGACCAACTATGCAACAGCCAACTACTGGGGGGCCAAAGGAGCGAGTCGTGTCGTACTTGCTCGGGAGCTGAATATGGATGAGCTGACAGAGATGGTTCCATTTCTGAAGGTGGAAGCTCAGGTTCAGGTACATGGCATGACGAACATTTATCATTCCAAACGGAGTCTGGTGCAAAGTTATATGTCCCATCAGGGGCGTCCTGTAGAGGGGTATTTGGGTAAAGAGCGTGGTTTATTTCTGATCGAGGCTGAACGCCGGGATGAGAAGTTCCCGATCTATGAAGACCTGAACGGAACTCATATCATGAGTTCGGAGGATATTTGTATTCTCGAAGATCTTCATCTGTTGATGGAGGCCGGGGTACACAGCTTCAAAATCGAAGGCATGTTAAAATCGATTGTGTATAACGAAGCTGTTGTACGTGCATACCGTATAGCTCTGGACAGTTATGCAGCTGATGCCGATGCTTATGCATTTTGTGAAGAATGGCTGGACGAGGTTCGTCAGTTGCAGGACCCTGAACGGGAATTGTCGTTTGGATTTTTCTATAAAGAACAGGTGTATTAATAGACGAGGTGAACAACATGGAAACAGTGGCGGTACAGCGGAAGTTCTCGGGTAAACGTAACCGTCTGGACAAACCGGAGCTGCTTGCTCCGGCGGGCAATCTGGAAAAACTTAAATTTGCAATCCATTATGGTGCGGATGCTGTGTATATCGGTGGACAGGCATACGGATTGCGTTCCAACGCGGATAACTTTAGCTTTGAAGAGATGCGTGAAGGTGTGGAATTTGCCAAAAAATATGGAGCTAAAGTTTTCGTGGCAACCAATATTTATGCGCATAATGAAGATATCGAAGGCATTCAAGCATATTTGCAACACTTGTATGATGCAGGAATTGCAGCTATTATCGTAGCAGATCCAGCAATTATTGAAGTGGCTCAGCGTGCCGTACCGGGTCTGGAAGTGCATTTGAGTACACAACAATCAACTCTGAACTGGCAAGCTGTGAAGTTCTGGAAGGATGAAGGCCTTCCACGCGTCGTTCTCGGACGTGAGACAAGCTTTGAAGAAATTGAAGAAATCAAGGCCAATGTGGATATCGAGATCGAAGCCTTTATTCATGGAGCGATGTGCTCGTCATATTCCGGACGTTGTGTGTTGTCCAACCATTTTACGGATCGGGACTCCAACCGGGGTGGCTGCTGCCAATCCTGCCGCTGGAAGTATGATCTCTTTGAAGATGCCCGGGAAGATACCGTGTGGGTCAGCGAAGAAGAAATGCAACTGCAGGCACCTGCACCATTCAAATTGGGAGAGAACCAGCTACCCCTATTTCAGGAGCAGGACAATTCTTTTTCCATGGGTTCGAAGGATCTGTGCATGATTGGGCATATTCCTGAGCTGATTGATGTTGGTGTGGATAGTTTCAAAATCGAAGGACGCATGAAGTCGATTCACTATGTGGCTACCGTGGTTAACGTATATCGTCAAGCTATTGATTCTTATATGGCTGACCCGGATAACTATGTATTGAAGCCTGAGTGGGTAGAGGAAATGAACAAGGCAGCGAATCGTCCACTGAATACCGGATTTTTCTATGATACACCGGATCATGAGGACCACATCTATGAACCGGAAGAAAAAGCGGTACCTTTTGACTTTGCTGGATTGGTGATGGACTATGATGCTGCTACAGGAATGGCGACCATTCAACAGCGCAATCATTTCAAACCTGGACAGGAAATCGAATTTTTCGGTCCGGGAGGCCACTTTTTCAAACAGGTGGTTGGGGAACTGCAGGATGAAGAAGGCAATGTGCTCAATGCAGCTCGTCACCCGTTACAGCGTGTAAAAATGAAGGTGGATCAACCTGTTTCCTACTTTGATATGATGAGAAAAAAGAAGTAGGTTCAAATGCCTAGTTTTTAACAAAATAATATTATGTTTTAACAATATAGTGTTATAAAATTTACAAATTTGACCTCCGTATATCGGTATATGGGGGTCTTTTTTTTATAGAAAAATAGGAAAAAAGTTGTAATAAATTTCGAAAAAACGAAAGGGGAAAGGAGAAAGCTGTCGAATACTACATATTTATAGGGGAGAGAAAGAAAAATCCAACAAGTAAATTACTGGCAGGTGAATGGGATTGGTTCAAAAGAAGCAGAAGGACAGTGGGGAAGAGTTGAAAATACCCGAGAAGGTTAAGCCCGAGAAGGTTCAGAAAGTAAAGAAAGAAAAAGTAATGAAAAGTAAGACAGGGGATACTTCAAGCAGAAAGGCTTTTAAATTAGACTCAGGTAATCTGAGGTCAGGGTGGAACAAGACCAAAAACCAGTTGAAGAAGCAAAACTGGAAAAATGTTGGGGGAACAGCGTTAGAGCAAATGAAGAAGGTCAATCCGATTAAATCGGTAGGTGTTAAACTGTTTTTGATCTTTTTTGTAGCAATTATGTTTTTTGTAGTCGGTTTAGGTCTATTATCCTACGCTAAAGCCAAGGATACGATTGAAAAAAATGCTTCTCGATCAAACCAGGAAACGATTGAACAGACCAAGCAAAAAATGGACATTATTTTGGAGCGGTTTGTAGATACATCCACACAAATTTTCTTTGATCCAGAAATGCAGTCATTGCTTCAGAAGATGTCTGATACGAATTTAACGGCGTACGATACGTTTATAAATTCAAGTTCGATCAACAAACAATTATCGAATATTGCATTTACGAATAAATCTATGGAAGCGATTTATCTTGTGCCGACAGACGAAACAAAGTCTACCATGGGCACAGGCAACAGCAGTTCTTCCATGGGCGACATCCGTAAAGAGAGCTGGTACAGCGAGTTGGTCCAAGCAGGCGGATATCGCTGGCTTCCAACGGAAGTCAAAGAGGACGGCGCCACACCAACGTTCCGAATTGCTCGTTCAATGAAGAACCTGCAAGGGACAACCCAGTCCTATGTGTTAATCATTGAATTGAAATTGGAGGTTCTGGAGCAGCAATTGAAATCGCTTGACTTGGGTGAAGGCGCAGTCCTCCAGCTCATTGCTCCGGACAACAAGGTTGTAGCTTCAACAATTGCTGATCGTACAGGGAAAGATACGGATTTGACCTTTGTTAAGGAGCTAACAGACAAATCCGGTAGTACCAATACAGAGTATACCGTGGATGGAAATTCGACCGATATGCTGGCAGTGTATAGTACTATGGATTCATCCGCTTGGAAATTGATCGGAATGGTCCCAACTTCTATGCTGGTGAAAGATGCCAAAGGCATTCTGACACTGACATTGTGGGTGGCACTCGTAGTTGCCGCTATTGCCATACTGATCGGTATTTGGATGGTTCGCATAATTGCTCGTCCAATGGGCAAATTGAAAGATCTGATGCAAGAAGGAGCAAAAGGTAATCTTAAAGTGCGTACACCATTTACCTCCAAGGATGAGATTGGTCAATTATCAGCGGCATTCAATCTCATGATGGAACAGATCACGAATTTGGTCGAACAAACCAACCGTTCTGCGCAAGAAGTGCTCGATACCGCTTCTGAGCTGAGCAGTGCATCCAAGAAAACAGCAGTCTCCGCTTCCGAGATTGCCGTAGCCACTGAAGAAATTGCAGGTGGAGCAAGTAGTCTGGCAACAGAAGCGGAGCGTGGAAATGAATTGACCGACAATATCTCCCGTCAGATGGAGAGTGTGGTCGCCGCAAATGAACAAATGGGTGATTCAGCCCGTCATGTAGAGAAATCCAGTCAGACAGGTACTCAGCATCTGAACCAGTTGATGACCAAAACACAGAAGACAGAAGAAATGATTGGTGCGTTGGTAAACAAGGTGGATTCCTTGAAAGAGAGCACATCCTCTGTTCTGAAGGTGCTTGACGTCATGCAGAATATTACCAAACAAACGAACATTCTCTCCTTGAATGCAACAATTGAAGCCGCTCGTGCCGGTACAGCTGGACGCGGATTCATGGTGGTAGCAAATGAGGTTCGTCAGTTGGCTGAACAATCCAGACAGTCCATTGATATGGTTGGCGACATTACCGACAAGATTATGACCGAAATGAATGAGACGGTAGATCAATTGTCTGCAGCTTATCCGTTATTCAAGGAACAGATGGATGCTGTTAAAGATACCAATGTAATATTTGCTTCAGTACAGCAACAAATGGGTGCTTTTGTTGAGAGTCTGAGCATGGTCACTGGTTCAATCGGAGATTTGAATCAATCTCAAGGGACGTTATCCGAAGCGATGAGTAATGTCAGTGCTGTAGCTGAACAATCTTCTGCAACGTCCCAGGAAGTTGCCTCCTTGAGCAGTGAACAACAAAATATCAGCAATCAACTGGTGAATTTGTCAGCAAAACTGGAGAATGTTTCGACAGAATTGAAAGATACATTGTCTCGCTTTACAGTATAATTCGAACCTATTTGATTCATTGAGAAGCCTGTCCCTTAAAGGGGCAGGTTTTCTTGTTGTTACCGGATAATTCCATTCTGAATGTAGAATACTATGCCAAAACGCTGAACGGGGTGGCCAGATGCATGTACAACTGAAACGGCGCATTTATATTGCATGTATTCTTCTTACGGGTTTATTCGCTTTGCTTATGATTCGTTTGGTTTGGATTCAGGGCATTCAAATCAACCGCACGATGCCTGGATTTCAACGTACTGTTCGTGAGATGTCCGTATTGCAGCGAGAACGAGGGGTTGTACTGGATACGGGACGAGGACATTTTACTGATTATAAGGGGCAACCCCTAACAGGCAAGCTGGAATGGGGATTGGTCCTTTTTCCGCATCCAGATCAAACAAGTCATTCATATCCATCTACAATGGCAAATTCGGAAGTTAAGGAATTGGCAGCTCTATTACATACCGATACGAAGTCGTTACAAAAGGAATGGAATCAAGGGAACGCACCCCATTTCTGGACAGCAGGTGCCAACCAGCCGATTACGTTGACCGAATCCCAGGTTGCCCGACTACGTATATTGAAGGCAGACGGCGCAAGTGTATATCCTCTCATGACACGTTATGGACAAGCCACTACGGGTATGCAATGGTTGGGTTATCTTGCTGAACAGCCTGGATTTCCGAACGCACAGTCGCGTCATAAGAATGAGGTGAAGCAGCCTTTTGCCATGAAATCTGGAGCAGCTGGGTTGGAAAGAACAATGGAACCTTTATTGATGGGCATTGGGCCGACCCTGTTAACACGTATGGTTACAGGTTCAGGAGAGGTTATTCCAGAATTACAGCCGCGTGTGATTGCACCATCAAATACACACTACCCATTGCGTGCGGAGACGACGATCAATATCGATGTGCAGCAAGGGATAGAGCAGATTGTGAAGAAGTCCGGAATGAAGGAAGGGGCTATCGTTGTGCTGGATGCAGCCAATGCAGACGTGCGTGCAATGGTTTCGGCACCGTTCTATAATCCGCAGCATGTAGACCCTAAACAAACGGCTTGGTCGAATCGTGCCGTGCAGGGGGCTGTACCGGGTTCCATATTCAAAATCGTTACAGCAGCGGCCGCGCTGGAATATCACGCAGTATCCAAAGGGGAGACTTTCCATTGTGGTGGCGAGTGGGGGAAATATGGTCTGTCCTGCTGGAAGGAGCATGGGCATGGGACATTGAATCTGGAGCAAGGGTTTGCCGAGTCCTGCAATATTGTATTTGCTGAAACTGCTCGTCGGCTCAGTATGGAGCAGTTGGAACGTACGGCAGATGCTTTGGGATTGGCACGTCCAGTTGGCTGGGAGGGAAAGCAAATCGCAGGAATGACGGTACTGCATCATTTTGATCATGAGGACGCAGGAAGAGTGAGACTGCCATCCGTCTCTCCTCAGGATGAAGGAGCCAAGGTACAGACGGCTATCGGTCAGCGGGACGTTCTGGTGACTCCATTACAAGCGGCTAATCTGATCGTTACGCTCTTGCATGATGGCAAGGTGAGTGCTCCACGCCTTGTTCAGCGTATCCGATATGCCGATGGCGATACGATGCTGGATATGCCGATGCATGATTCACCATCTTCGGCAGGACGGATCTCTCCAGCTACGGCGCATCAGCTGTTATCTTGGATGAAGAAGGTTGTCAGTGACGGAACGGGAAAATCCCTGCAACATGCACGGTGGCAGGTGGCAGGGAAGTCAGGCACAGCACAGGTACAGCAGCATGGAGAGAAACGTAACCATCAATGGTTTATCGGGTATGGACCTACGGAACAACCCAAATATGCTGTAGCTGTCCTTGTCCAAAACGTTGCTCCAAGCAGCCGTCATCAAGCAACGGCGATGTTCAGAAAAGTGATGGACTATTTGGCTGAATCCTCATGATTACCGGGAGGAGCAGGTTCTTGCACCGAAGGCTCAGTATTCATACCAGAGGTGGTGCTACCCGGTGTGTCCATCACTAATGGGGAGGATTCGAATTCATCCTTCGGCAAGTGAATCCATTGCTGGAGATATCCTTGTTGCAGTAGTTCTTTGAGCAGAATCAGCAGCACCGGAGACAATACCACACCGGCCAGACCAAAGACGGAGAGCGAGATCAGCATAAAAGAAAGCATCAAGTATGCGGAAGAGACTCCGATTGAATTACCCGATATTTTGGGCTCCAGCAGTTGGCGTGTCAGCATGGTTACAGCAAGGACTACAATTAAGCCAATCGCAAGGCTACTATTCCCCACAATGAACAGATACACAATCCACGGAATGAATATAACTGGAACACCCAGCAAAGGTACAAGGTCAAAAACGGCGCAGATGGCTGCGATGGTGAAGGCATTGGCAGTTCCAAGAATCAACAAGCCTGCATAAATCAATACAAAAGTAATCAGCATCATAATCATTTGGGCCTTCAAATACGAACGGATCGTCTTGAACACATGATTACGCATAAATTCAAGAGCCAGCTTCAACGTTTTTGGTGTTTTGGCCCGGGCAAATTTCCGCCAGGATTCAATCTCGATACTGAGAAAGAACGCGAGAATAATGGCAATCCCGAAATTAGTAATAAAGGAAGAAAATGAACTGAGAAAACCGATGACGATTTGTGCACCGCTGGTCACCCATTTGGACAGGAATCCGGTCAGTGTAGCAAAATAGTCACTAACCTTCTCGGTTATTCCGTCAGGTAAAGCATCGGACTTGTCCTGAATAAAATAAACCAGATTGGTGAATTCACGCTGGACCATCTCGATATAATAAGGAAAATTATCCTGCAAATTAGAAATTTGGGATACGATAATTAATCCCAATCCAAAAAAGGCAGCAACAATAACAGCAAGAAACAACAAAACCGAAATAGCGGCGCCCAAGGTTTTGGGCAATCCTTTGCGGTGCAGAAATCTTGCCAGGGGTTCGATCATCCAATACACTATAAATGAAAGAAAAACTGGCGCAGCCAATTGATATAATCGACTGAATCCGTACATGATAAAGTACACGGTTAATACGAGCAGCGCAATGTCAAAGACGGTGCGCCCATATTTTTTGTAAAGCGGCAGCATGGGCAGGGCTCCTTTGTTGGTCATTAAGGTAAAAATTAGGATGCATTTATTGTACACGATAGCTATCTTTTTGGGAAAAGAGGATTCAAGAAAAGGCTGAATTATGATAAAATTAAAGGCGGTTTATTTTGGTTAGTGCTATATTATGGCACGGTAATTCAGCAAGAGAAGCGGGGAGTTTGTAGCATGACAAATTTACTTCAGAGCATATTACTGTGGTTATTGTACATTTCATCGTTTTACGCCTTTATTCCGAGTTTAGTTAGCAGATTTTTCGGTTTTCGTGTGTTCAGGCGCGGGAGAAGTGAGACGGAGTTTTCCTTAACCTTTGATGATGGGCCGGACCCGGAATACACACCCAGATTGCTTGATTTACTACACCAGTATGGGGCAAAGGCAACGTTTTTTGTAGTCGGGGAGCATGCAGCCCGTCATCCCGAACTCATTCAGCGTATACATGAGGAAGGTCATCTTCTCGGAATTCATAATTATATTCACAAAACGAATTGGTTGATGCGGCCGCGTACGGTTCGAGATCAGATTCAACGAACAGGTCAGATTATTCAGGAGGTTACGGGGGTAAGAACTTGTTATTATCGTCCACCGTGGGGGATTATGAATCTGTTTGATTTTTTCAGTAAAAAAGATCGTCGGATTATTCTGTGGTCGTCCATGTTTGAGGACTGGAGAAGTAGTGTAGGCGTTGAGAAATTGACAGAACGAATGTTGAAGGAGCTAAGGGGCGGAGAGGTCATGTTGCTGCATGATCGAGGGACTACCCTCGGCGCTGATGCACACGCGCCGGAGCAGATGCTCCAGGCGCTCGAAGTCGTATTGCAGGAGGCAAACAGGCAGCAGTTGCACAGTGTACGCATCGATACGTTGATGGGAGGCGTTACGGTGAGCGAACCTAAAAGTACAAATCAACCACAAACACATTTATCACCTTGGAAACGGATGGTTGTTGCTTTGTGGCTAGGGTGGGAGAAGTTGTTTCATTGGGTATACCATCTGCATACAGCGTCACCGGAGGACCCATTGCTGCATTACCGCTCCCGCGTATATCATGGAGCATTGGTTGAAATGAATGACGGTCATGTGATTCGTAACGGAGATCCGGTTATTGAACTTCATTTTGATAATAAAAAGCTTTTCGATCTAGGTATGACTTCACGCTCAAGTATGCATCTGGCAATTCGCATGATTCGGGCCATGGAACAGCAACTTCCTGATTTGGCCCGGCAGGTCGCACTTGAACCTGAACTTCGTTCAGCCAAGGCTCTATACGGTGTGAGCATGATTAACCGGGGACCGGAGAAATTCGGGTTTACGGTTCGGGAGTTGGCTCCTGGGCCGTTCAGTTCTGCATCCAAAGTGTATCTGAAACTTCTGCTAAGCGTCATTCATCCGGCAGGAACGAAACGTCTGAAGCAGCGATCCGAACAATTGGTTCCAAAAATGATTGCCATGCCGCTTGACGTGTTGCTGGATCGATATGGTCAGCACGCATTGGTAGCTGCAACGGCGGAACAGTCCTCTGAGGAATTGTTGGTTCCTGAACAGGATCTTGTACCTGAACGAAACTGATTGCGAAATGAATAAAGAAAAGGGTTGCCCTTCGCCGAAGTCGGCTGAAGAGCAACCCTTTATTTATGTTTCCGATATAGAAATTCACCGGATATCTCATACTTGAACTAGATACTCAGTACGCCGCCGTTGCTTGCATTCGTTACCAGTTTGGAATAACGAGCGAGGTAACCGGTTTTTACTTTCGGTTCAAAGCCTTTCCAACCTGCGCGACGACGTTCGAATTCTTCGTCACTGATATGCAATTCGATGATGCGGTTGTTCAGATCAAGTTCAATGATGTCTCCTTCTTCAACAAAAGCGATTGGACCGCCTTCAGCAGCTTCTGGAGAGATATGTCCGATACTGATTCCGCGGGATGCGCCAGAGAAGCGTCCGTCGGTGATCAGACCTACTTTGGCACCAAGGCCCATACCTACGATTTGGGAAGTAGGAGCGAGCATCTCAGGCATACCTGGTCCGCCTTTTGGTCCTTCATAACGGATAACGACAACATGTCCTTCTTTTACCTTGCCGTTTGCAATGCCTTCGAGCGCTTGTTCCTGGGAATCGAAGCAAATAGCAGGACCTTTGTGATATCCACCAACCGAAGCGTCAACAGCACCAACCTTGATGATGGCGCCTTGTGGTGCAAGGTTACCAAACAATACAGCCAAGCCGCCTTTTTCGGAATGCGGGTTATCCAGGTGGTGGATGACATTGGTATCTTGGATTTCCTGACCTTCAACGTTCTCACGGATCGTTTTACCTGTTACCGTGATACAGTCGCCATGAATTGCACCTGGTTTCTTGAGCAATTCGTTCAGAACTGCACTTACGCCACCCGCATTGTGAACGTCTTCGATGTGAAGATCGGAAGCAGGTGCCAATTTGGCCAAGTGAGGAACGCGGTTAGCAACTTCATTGATTCGCTCGATTGGATACTCGATGCCTGCTTCATGAGCCAGTGCCAATGTATGAAGTACCGTATTCGTGGAACCACCCATAGCCATATCCAGTGCAAAAGCATTGTCGATGGCTTCTACAGTAACGATATCGCGTGGTTTCAGATCCAATTTGATGAGTTCCATCAGTTGTTTAGCGGATTGTTTAACAAACTCACGACGCTCAGGAGCAACAGCCAGGATGGTTCCGTTACCTGGCATAGCCAGTCCCATCGCTTCAGCCAGACAGTTCATGGAGTTCGCAGTGAACATACCGGAGCATGATCCACATGTTGGACAGCCGAACTGTTCAAGTTCAAGCAAGCTCTTATCATCGATTTTACCAGCTTGATAAGCACCTACGCCTTCAAAAACGGAGGTCAAGGACAGAGCTTTACCATTGCTGTCACGACCTGCCTTCATTGGACCGCCGCTGACAAACACGGTAGGGATATTACAGCGGAGTGCGCCCATCATCATACCTGGTGTGATTTTGTCACAGTTCGGGATACATACCATGCCGTCGAACCAGTGTGCAGATACAACGGTTTCCACGGAATCCGCAATAATGTCACGGCTTGGCAGCGAGTAACGCATACCAATGTGTCCCATGGCGATTCCGTCGTCAACTCCGATGGTGTTGAATTCGAATGGAACGCCACCGGCTTCACGAATAGCTTCCTTTACAATTTTACCGAATTCCTGCAGGTGGACATGGCCGGGCACGATATCGATGTAAGAGTTACAAACGGCAATAAATGGTTTGCCAAAGTCCTCTTCTTTAACGCCCGCTGCGCGGAGCAAACTGCGGTGCGGTGCACGGTCAAAACCTTTTTTGATCATATCGGAACGCATCTTCTTGGCTGACATGGTGTATTTCCCCCCAAATTTATAATATTGAGCAACATGAATGGAAATATAAATGGCAGTGCATCTGTCGTTTAATTTCATCCGTACTCTAAAAAAATTGACCAGTGATACTGGTTTCGAGCTTCCCGTAGTTTGTGAAGTTCTTTGCTGCTTTAAACCCGTGAACAACCCGGTTTTTCTATAGAGTCTATCACAACCGTCGTCATAATTCTACAATTCAATAGAAAGAAGCTTCAATCCATTAGTGGAATGAAGCTTTCTTGATTTGATGCACTGCATCAGGTGATCTTTCACCGCTACCTATGGGGATAGGCTAACTGCTCCCGCCTTTGCGGCCAATCTCCCGATAGAATTCTTTATTATGAGTTTCGGAAGTTGCTTCTCCACCCTTGCGTCCAATTTCCTTATAGAACTGAGAATCATGCGCATCTGAAGTCGCTTCTCCACCTTTTTTACCTATCATTTGGTAGAAGCTCCGATCATGCTTTTTGGATGTGGCCTTGCCACCTAATCTACCCGCTTCCTCGCGACTCATTTTGTGTTCAGACGACTGTGGACGTGCCATTACAAATCACTCCTTATATCATAAGTAGATTGTTGTAGCGCGTATTCCTACTTACCACAACATTTCCAGCCTGAAACAAGTCGATTTGAATGGAAAGGAGCAAGATTTCAGTTTATCTAAACCAAGATGCTGAACGTTTTAATACCCCCTGATGGTTGAAGTGAACGCGGGAAATATCGGGCTCAATGAGAGGCCGAAAGGCATGACGGACGGCTGGGTGGGCCAGCGTTATAGCGAACAGTAACGCAATGGAGACAATCACCGGAATGTACAAGCTGGTCTCCATATAGTTGTAAACCCCGGACCAGACCGCCAAGCGAACGAGAAATCCATGTAAAAGGAACACATACAGAGTGCGTCGTCCCAATTCAGTCAATCTGGATGTTAATGAAGGGACCCAGGCGAGAAATAATGCTCCTGATCCAATTTCAAGTGCATAGATTCCGAGGCGGTAAATTCCTGCAAACCACTCATGATGTCCAAGCTCTGCGTAAGTCATGCTTCCCAGTAACCAGCCTGGTGAAATGTTGAACCCTCCGAGTCCAATCCAACCAAGAAGAGCAGCAGATAACGTAGCTGCAATTCTTCGGCCCCAGCCGGATCGCAAATGGGAGCGGATGGACGCTCCGTAGTCATACCCGATAACAAAGAAAGGAAGGAACACAAACGTTCGGCTGAGGCTCAGCCAGAAACCATCAATGGGTAAATATCCGGCACATACTCCCAGCATCACGGCACCCAGTAATCTATAGATCGGCTTCCAGGAGAGTGTAAGACGAAGCAACAGCCGCCAGCAGAAATGACTTGCCAGAAACCAGAGCAATAGATAAGGTGAAAAGAAAGACAAACGCATATGCGGTGTGTGGAATACGGTGAAATCCATTACTGCATACAGAGACTGAAACAGAAGGTATTGTAATGCAATCTGCTTAAGCACGTTACGGCCAGATGTACCTTTGAGTGAATGTCTGGCGAAGTAGCCGGTTACCCATACAAACAGCGGCATGTGAAACGTATATATCCACAGAAACAGAGCCTCTGCTCCTGCAAAACGCGTAATGATTGGTTCGAGAGCATTGCCTGCTAGTACACAGACAATGAGCATGAAGCGCAAGTTGTAAAAAAAGGAATCCTGATCTTTGTGAATGATGGTCGGTTTGTTCATGTTGTAGCCCCCCTGATAACCCTTGGCGATTGCAATCTGCTTCTGTAATAAGGGTAATATGGATGTGTAACATTAATTGTGATATATTTCACAAGAGTAAGCGCTATCCTTTCTCAAAGCTGTGACAACAAAATGAACGCTCCGGGATTGACAACGGTTGCATAGAGGCTGACAATGGGGAAAGAAGATGAGAAATTGTACATATAAGGAGGGGAGAATTCATGTCGACGAATACCCGCCCTAGCCCTGAAATTGTTACGTTTGGCGAAAGCATGGGTTTGCTGACAGCAAAGGATACAAGAGGTCTCGAATATGCAGCGACATTAGACAAATCATTTGGCGGCGCAGAGAGTAATCTGGCTATTGGTGTATCCCGGCTTGGGCATACCAGCGGCTGGTTTGGCCGCCTGGGTAATGATCCGATCGGTAACATGATCTTGAAGGCAATTCGTGGTGAAGGTGTAGATGTATCCAGAGCAAGGATGAGCGACAAAGAGCCCACTGGTTTGATGATTCGTGAGAACGCTTCCGGGAAAGCTTCGGTGCACTATTATAGGAAGCTATCCGCTGCAAGTGCGATTACTCCTGAAGACCTGGACACGGATTATATTGCGGGTGCGCAAATCCTTCACGTTACAGGCATCACCGCAGCAATAAGCGCGTCGGGACTTGCTACTGTTGAAGCTGCTATACATATAGCTAAGCAGGCTGGTGTGAAAGTGAGTTTTGATCCGAATCTGCGTCTTAAACTGTGGTCAGCTGAAGAAGCGCGTCCTGTTCTGCTTCGTCTGGCTGAGCAAGCGGATTATTTCTTGCCGGGTCTGGACGAGATGAAACTTCTGTATAACGAAGAAGATGATCAAAAAGTCCTTGAGCGTTTGTCCGCTATGAATGCAGTCTGTATCGTGAAGGGCGGCCCTGATTTGACCTACGTATTGGTGAATGGTACCCTAACGGAAGTTCCGTACTTCAAGGCAGATCATGTCCTGGATACGGTTGGGGCAGGAGATGGATTCTGTGCGGGCTTTTTGTCCGGCCTTATTAAAGGATATTCTCCGCAGGAGGCGACCCGTCTCGGGAATTTGACCGGTTCCATGGTAATACAGGCTGTTGGCGATTGGGAGGCGCTCCCGACGTGGGAGCAGGTCGAGGCCAAGCTGAACAATGTAGCTCATGTTGAGCGCTAGTCGCTGCTGATATCATATATGTCTCATCTTCGTTCTTTAATGTAAGGCTTGTAATAGACAACCACATTGACAAGGGAGAGAATGAAATGAAGAAGCTTCAGCTGCTACAAAAAATAACGGACAGTGGGGTTGTTGCGGTTCTGCGTGCAGATTCTGCTGATCAGGTTATCGCCATGGCCGAACAAGCCATCGCGGGTGGCATCAAGATTATCGAGATTACGATGACGGTGCCTAGTGCCCTCAAAGCCATCGAGAAATTAAGCCGTGTATACCATTGGAACACACAAGATCCAGAGAAATTTGCCATTATTGGAGCTGGAACAGTACTTGAACCTCAGACAGCGCGTGCCGCGATTATGTCAGGTGCCGAGTTTGTTGTGGGTCCTTCCCTGAACCCGGACACTGTGAAAATCTGCAACCTGTACCGGATTCCGATTCTTCCAGGGGTGATGACCATTGCGGATGTTCAACGTGCATTGGAACTTGGCGTGGATATTGTGAAGTTGTTTCCCGGTAATCTCTACGATCCGTCCATTATCAAAACGATGAAGGGACCTATGCCACAAGCGAATTTCATGCCGACTGGTGGGGTGTCCTTGTCCAATCTAGGTGACTGGATTAAGGGAGGCGCCGTTGCTGTAGGTATTGGCTCGGACCTTACAGCGGAAGCAGTGAAGACGGGGGACTTGAGTCATGTTCGCCGCAAAGCGGAACAATATATGGATGCTTACCGCAAGGCCAAGGCTGAATAGCGATGAATGATGAAGAAGGGGAGCCTCAGGAATGAAGGCTCCCGTTCTGCAAGCCGCGGCACCTGCGGAAGTGCAGAAAGGTGATGAACGTTGAGAAACCGATATAATACAGGGCGCAAGAAGAGGGGCATCGGGAAATTCCTGCTCGTTCTTCTGGCGCTCATTGTCATTGGATGTGGGTTTGTAGCCTGGAAGCTGTTTACGCCTTATGGACCACAGGAGATGGCTCAGACAGCCATGGAAACTGCAAATCAGGTGACTGTAACTGAAAAAGACAACTGGATTGATTTTGTACCGGACAAATCTGTTGGGATGAGTGTTATTTTTTATCCAGGTGGATTGGTTAAACCGGAAAGTTATGCACCTCTTGCCCATGAACTTGCGGCAGCAGGACATCATACCATTATTGCAAAAATGCCTTTTAATCTGGCGGTAATCAAGCAGAATCTCGCAGATGATATTATTAAAGCCTATCCAGATGAACAATTTGTTATGGGAGGGCATTCTCTTGGTGGATCAATGGCAGCACGTTATGCTGCTTCCCATCCAGATGCACTTCAGGGCATCTTTTTCCTCGCATCTTATCCGGATGAAAAAGGCAGTGTGAAGTCACTGGGGATACCCGCGTTATCCATCTTGGGTACGAATGACGAAGTTGTGAATGCAACAAAGTATCAGAATGGTCGGGCATATTTGCCAGAAGATACGGTGTATTACACCATTGAAGGTGGTAACCATTCGCAGTTTGGTGACTATGGCCACCAGAGCGGTGACGGCGAAGCTGGGGTCAGTGAAGAGGAACAACTGTCTCAAACGGTTAAAACGACTGTGGGCTGGCTGGATACAATCAAGTAAGCTGCAATTTCAACGGTGAATGGAACGAATCCATAGCAGATGGGAACTGGGGGTGATACGTATGTCTATGCTTCAAATCCGTGGTAAGCAAGTTACCTGCCGAGGTATTCTTTTTGATAAGGATGGAACGCTGCTGGATTTCTTACAGCTATGGGGGCCGTGGGCGGAGTCTTTGCTGAATCAGTTGGAATCACAGCTGTCAGAGCTTGGTGCCTCGTTCACGGTGGAGCGTGAGCAAGTTCTCGGTACGGTCCGCAATCGCGAAGGTCAGCTGATCGGATATGATCTTCAAGGGCCATTAGCTATTGCCACGGTGGACGAGAGCAACGGTTTGCTTGCTGGGCAGTTGTATGCCGCAGGCATGCCGTGGAACGAAGCAATCACTACGATCCGCCATTTTTCCAGTGTCGCCATGGATGAGGTACGGCAGAGAAAAATGGCCGAACCACTGCCTGGATTAAATGCATTTTTGCAGAGCTGCCAGAAAGCATCGATTCCGATGGCAGTGGTCACTTCGGACAGCACAGCTGCTGCCGAGGAACATCTGGAGTGGATGGGAATCCGGTCATATTTTACATCGATTGTTGGCAGTGACCGGGTGACTCTGGGCAAACCGGATGGAGAGGCTGCGGTTCTGGCTTGCCGGGAATTACATATTCTTCCTGAGGAGGGTGTGGTGATCGGTGACAGCAATGGGGATATGCAGATGGGACGTAACGCAGGGGTGTCCTATAGAATTGGTTTCTGTCCAGAAATCCAGAGAAGCCACTATTTACATGACGCCAATGCAATTATCCAAAATTATGATGAGTTAAAAATCATCTCTGAATATTCTTCACAGGGGTGATCTCATAAAGGAGGAGAGAGGATGAACGCAACAGAACAACTGGCTGCCTGGATTAAGGAAAGTTCAAATATTGTTTTTTTCGGAGGGGCCGGAACTTCAACGGAAAGCGGGATTCCCGACTTCCGCTCTGCCGCTGGCTTATACCAGACAGAGCAGCATTCACCCTACCCACCGGAAGAGCTGCTGAGCCGACATTTTTTTGATCAGCATGCTGATATTTTTTATGATTTTTATCGAGGCAAAATGCTTCATCCCAATGCGATGCCCAACGGCTGCCATCGACTGCTCGCCAGATTGGAGCAGGAAGGAAAACTTCAGGCGGTTATCACGCAAAATATCGACGGGTTGCACCAGAAGGCTGGCAGCAGCAATGTCCTGGAGCTTCATGGTTCGATCCATCGAAACGCTTGTATGGATTGCAAGAGATTTTACGGGTTGGATGACATTATTACGGCAAAAGATACGGTTCCTCGTTGCACTGAATGTGGTGGCGTGATCAAGCCGGACGTCGTGCTGTATGAAGAAGAACTGGACCAGACGATATTATATCGTTCGGTTGACGCACTGTCCTCGGCAGATTTGCTGCTGGTTGGTGGAACTTCACTAACGGTGTATCCTGCCGCACAATTGATTACGTACTTTCAAGGGAAACACACGGTCTTGCTGAACGCTACACCTACGGCTTACGACAGGCGAGCTGATTTGCTGATTACAGACCCTATTGGTGAGGTAATGAATAAGGTGGACCAGCTTTTTGGTTAAACGTAAGTCGACATTGTCCGAATAACCGCATTCTCCGGCATACGGACCGGGAACTAGAGGCGGAACCTGGGGAAAGAAGGGATTCATGATGGTCTACGTAGCCAGCGATGCACGCTACGAAACAATGAAATACAACCGCGTTGGACGTTCAGGTTTGAAACTGCCAGCGATTTCACTTGGGTTATGGCATAATTTTGGTGGCATTAATAATGCGGAGAACGGCCGAAATATGATTACCCGTTCGTTTGATCTGGGCATTACGCATTTTGACCTTGCCAACAATTATGGTCCGCCGGCAGGTTCGGCAGAGCAGTTATTCGGTCAGGTATTGGCACAGGATCTGAAGCCATATCGAGATGAACTCGTCATCTCCACCAAAGCCGGGTACTATATGTGGCCTGGACCTTACGGTGAGTGGGGTTCTCGTAAAAACCTGGTTTCCAGTCTCAATCAGAGCTTGAAGCGCATGGGTCTCGATTACGTAGACATCTTTTATTCTCATCGTTATGATCCCGAAACACCTCTGGAAGAAACCATGATGGCGCTGGACCATATTGTTCGTTCCGGCAAAGCATTGTATGTCGGCATCTCCAACTATCCTGCAGAACAGACGAAGCAGGCGGCCGAGATTCTCAAAGGTCTGGGTACACCTCTGTTGATTCATCAACCCAAATATTCAATGCTGGATCGCTGGATTGAGGATGGGCTGCAGGATGTACTTGATGAGTATGGAACAGGCAGCATCGCTTTTTGTCCATTGGCACAAGGCGTGCTCACCAACAAATATCTGAACGGTATTCCAGAAGATTCACGTGCCAAGGGCCCGTCTGTGTTTCTGAATGAGAACAACATCTCGCCAGAGACATTGCGCAAAGTGCGTGCTCTGAACCAGATTGCAGCATCACGTGGTCAGAGTCTGGCCCAATTTGCTCTGGCCTGGGTATTGCGTGATGGCAAAGTAACCTCTGCGCTGATTGGTGCAAGTCGTCCTTCGCAGATTGAAGAGAATGTGGCTGCTCTCAGCCAGTTGGAATTCTCCTCAGAGGAATTGGAGCGTATTGAATCGATTCTTCGTCCGGAACCGGATCATAAATAAAGTTCAAAAGGTGCATCTTAGCCATAATGGCGGGATGCACCTTTTTTGTCTTTTATTATTTATGCTGACCTAGGCGATAGGAGATCCTACTTTTGATTACAGGATTATCGCTGGTTCGGTGGTACTTGGCGTGTCGCTTGATGCAAGGGCCTGTTAAGAATGTTCTCCCGGTACAGACTAGGGGCTTCCCCATGGAATCGCTTGAACTGTTTGGAGAAATACAGCGCATCTGGCAACCCCACGGAGGCCGATACCTGTTCAATGGACAGATCCGGACGTTCCCGCAGCAGCTGGCGCGATTTATCGATCCTTAGTTTAAGCAGGTAGGTAACTGGTGATAGTCCGGTTTCCTGTTTGAAAATGCGGGACAGGTAAGCACGGTTATAGCCAAGACTGGCCGACATTTGCTCAATCGAGACAGGGTAGGCATATTGAGTAGACATGTATTGAATCATCTGTTTTACAGTTCGTCGTATGGAAGATTCACCTGGTACTAAGGTTTGCCCCTGAGAAAGGTGATTTTGTGCCTCGGCTAGAATCATATATAACGTACCCAATGATGTAAAATGAGAGCTTTCTTTTCGCTCGGCAAAAGCCGTCTGCATCACGGATAACCAATCGGAAATACCGCAGGAAGGACCGGCATGAAAGACGGATTTTTCCGGACGGAAACCTGCTTCCTCTATATGCTTGGCAGTCTGGCTGCCGGTAAAGGCCATCCAGCGGTATTGCCAGGGATTCCGGGCATGGGATTGGTAGCTTACAAGCTGCCCTGGTTGAATAAGGAAACAATCTCCTGCGGATAGTTCGTAGGTATGTAGTTCAGTACGGAACGTACCGGCTCCTTTTTCTACATAATGCAATAGATAATAATCGTATAGCTTCGGGCCAAGGGCGTGACCGGGAAGGGTCTGGCTTGCCCCTGCAAAGAGGACATGCAATGCCCCTTTTTCATAATAAACAGGATTGGAGGCAACCGAGTAGCTGAGTGCTCCACTTTTGCCAGAGGTTTCCGGAATTTGTTTTATCGGATCCCCCGTTAGACCTTCCTTACGTTGTTCAGTCATGATGACATTCCTTTCCTTCCTGGATGTTCCATTCATTATACGTCGAAAGGTCACATTTATCCATATGGAACACACATGGTTGCATTTCAAGAGGAACCGCCTTCTTGTATAATAACATTAAGAAAACCAACAACATTGAGATGGGGTGCAGCAGCAATGAACATAAATGAATTGAAACAAAAGTTTATTGACAAGTACGGAGAGAGTGGAGCGGACATCCGTGTGTTCCATGCCCCTGGGCGGGTGAATCTGATCGGTGAGCACATTGACTATAACGGGGGGTACGTGCTTCCGGCAGCGCTTGAATTCGGTACCACTTTGATTATCCGTGAGCGTGAGGACAACAAGTTGCAGTTGGCTTCCACGAATATGTCCTATGAAGGAACGCTGGATACGCCCTCCATTGGCAAAGAGAAAACAGGGGAATGGACGGATTACCCGGTAGGCGTCATGGTTGAACTGCAAGGCAAAGGCATAAAAGTAAACAAAGGTTATGATTTCCTCTATCATGGAGAAATTCCGAACGGCGCAGGACTTTCCTCTTCCGCATCGCTGGAGGTTCTTACCGGGTTTGCTATCCAGTCGCTTGAAGGTGTGAATGATATTGATACGGTTCAACTTGCGCTGCTGTCCCAAAAGGCAGAGAACGAATTCGTTGGCGTCAACTGTGGCATCATGGACCAGTTCGCTGTAGCTAATGGAGCAGAGGATCATGCGATCCTGCTGATGTGTGACACCCTTGAATATGAAAAAGTGCCATTCCGTACCGGCGCCTACAAGCTGGTCATTGGTAACACGAACAAACGTCGGGGGTTGGTGGACTCGGCTTATAACGAACGTCGCTCCCAATGTGAGCAAGCACTTGCCATTTTGAAAGAACAACTGCCTGCACTGAACTATCTGGCGCAACTTACACCTGAACAATTCGTTACACTGCAGGATCACATCAAAGATGAGAAGGTAAGACAGCGTGCCCAGCACGTCGTGGAAGAGAATGCACGTGTACTTGCATCGGTGGATGCACTGCGTGATAACGATTTGGAAACCTTCGGCAAGCTGATGAATGCTTCTCATGAATCCCTTCGTTATCTATATGAAGTGAGCTGCGAAGAACTGGACGTGATGGTTGAAGAGGCTCAACGTATTCCAGGCACTCTGGGTGCTCGGATGACTGGTGCAGGATTCGGTGGATGTACGGTATCTCTTGTGCATGAAGACGATGTAGAGCGTTTTGTAAGCGAAGTTGGAGCGGCATATGAAGCACGTACCAGTCTCAAAGGCGAGTTCTATGTATGCGGAGTAGGCGATGGCGTTAAAGAATTGAAGGAGGCGAATTAAGATGGCGATTTTGGTGACAGGTGGAGCAGGATATATTGGTTCTCATACGGTAGCGGCTTTGTTGGAGCGTGGCGAAGAGGTAGTTGTACTGGATAACTTGCAGACAGGGCATCGTGAAGCTCTGCTGGGCGGAAAATTGTATGAAGGTGATCTGCGTGACAAGGAACTTCTGGCGAAGCTGTTCGCTGAGAACTCCATTGATGCAGTCATCCACTTTGCGGCTAACTCACTGGTTGGCGAGAGTATGAAAGATCCCGTGAAATACTATGACAACAACGTGTTTGGCACATTGTGCCTGCTGGAAGCGATGAATGCAGCGAATGTACGTCGCATCGTCTTCTCCTCCACGGCTGCTACTTATGGCGAGCCGGAGAAAGTACCGATTGAAGAGAGCGACCGCACAGAGCCTACGAACGTATATGGTGAAACCAAGCTGATGATGGAGCGCATGATGTCCTGGTTCGATAAAGTACAGGAGATCAAATACGTCTCCCTTCGTTACTTCAATGCTGCCGGAGCCCATGATAGCGGCAAAATCGGTGAAGATCACCAGCCGGAGAGTCATCTTATCCCACTCGTACTGCAAACGGCATTGAAACAACGTCCACACATCGCCGTGTTCGGTGACGACTACGCGACAGAAGACGGAACCTGTGTACGTGATTACATCCACGTAAGTGATCTGGCGGATGCGCATCTGCGGGCCGTAGATTATCTCCGTAAAGGGGAGAACAGCAACGTGTTCAACCTGGGCAACGGTCAAGGCTTCTCTGTTAAACAGGTTATTGAGACGGCTAAGAAAGTAACCGGACTGGATATTCCGGTTGTACAGGAACCACGTCGTGCGGGTGATCCAGCTGTACTGGTGGCTTCGTCTGCCAAAGCAAGATCCGTACTGGGTTGGAATCCAAAATGGACCAATCTGGAAGATGTCATTCAAAGCGCATGGAGCTGGCATCAGTCCCACCCTGACGGCTACGGAAAAAACTAGGAGGCGAACATCGATATGTCACAGACTCAACTTGCAGCAGGTGCCACAGAGCGGACACCGGAGCAGCAGGAAGCACTGCATGCCATTGAACGTCTGGTAGCATTTTCCTTGCAGAACAAATTGATTGAAGAAGCGGATCGGGATTACAGCCGTAATCTACTGCTAGAACAGTTTGGGTTCTCCGAGCCGTATGCTGGAGTATTGAACGAGACGGTGTTGGATGGACCCCAACCATTGCTGGATACGTTAATTGATTATGGGTTCACCATTGGACTTATTCCTGAAAATAGCGATACGTTCCGTGATTTGCTCGATGCAAAAATTATGGGTCAATTGATGGCACGTCCATCTGAGGTGGTGCGCGCATTCTGTCATACGGAGCAGACTGAAGGCATTGAGGCGGCTACCTCGCAATTTTATGAGCTTTCAATTCATTCCAACTACATTCGGATGGACCGTATCTCCAAGAATGTGTATTGGACACAGGATACAGCTTATGGAGATATGGAGATTACAATCAACCTGTCCAAGCCGGAGAAAAGTCCAAAGGAAATCGCGATGGCAAAGCTGCTTCCGCCTCCGGTATATCCGAAATGCCAACTTTGTCGTGAAAATGTGGGCTATGCGGGACGGGTCAACCACCCGGCCCGTCAAAACCTACGTGTCATTCCTTTGGAATTGAACGGCGAACCTTGGTTCTTCCAATACTCGCCATACGTGTACTACAACGAGCACTGCATTATTTTCCATCACGATCATGTGCCGATGAAATTAACCAAGGATACGCTGCGTAGGCTGCTGGCTTTCGTGGGGGAGTATCCGCATTACTTTATCGGTTCCAATGCCGATCTGCCCATCGTTGGCGGCTCCATCCTGACTCATGACCATTTCCAGGGTGGACGCCATACCTTTGCCATTCAAAATGCGAAGCCAGAGGCGGTATTCCGCCACGCTGGTTCACCGGGCCTTACGCTCAGTCTTGTGAAATGGCCAATGTCCGTACTGCGGCTGGCCTCACAGGATCCGGCGGAGTTGCTCGAAGCGGGGAATGCCGTTTATGAAGCATGGAAGGTGTACAGCGATTCTACGGTGGAGATTGAGGCCTTCAGTGAGGTTGACGGAGAACAGATTCCACACAATACAGTGACTCCAATCGTTCGTCGCAGTGCAGACGGAGGATATGAGATGGACCTCGTTCTGCGGAACAATCGTACGAATGATGAACATCCCGAAGGGATTTTCCATCCGCATCGTGAAATGCATCATTTGAAAAAAGAGAACATTGGACTCATCGAAGTGATGGGCCTTGCAATTCTGCCAGGTCGTTTGAAAGAAGAGCTGGACAGCATCGCGGATATTCTTGCTGGGGATACCAAACTTGCTGAGGCGGCCAAAGCTTCCGAACATGTGTTGAACAAACATCTGGGCTGGGCAGAAGAACTGATCGAACGTTTCGGTCCCAACCTGAACAAGGAGCAAGCTGTCGCGCTCGTGCAGCAGGAAGTAGGCCTGAAATTCGCCGAGATACTGGAGCATGCAGGTGTATACAAATATGATGAGGCAGGACGTCAAGCCTTCCGTCGTTTTGTAAGCAGCATGGGATACACCGAATAAACATGTATAACGAAGAACATCAGCCCTACAAGGGCTGGTGTTTTTAATTTGTTTGACATGTGCAGTTGTAACGGAATCGTGAAACCGCGGAACAGTTACATCTGTCCGCAGGAACTATTTGGGTATAATTATCCAACATATATAAGCTTGGCGTCCATTTCAGAGCCACAGGATGCTGCTTAAGACGGACTTACATGGACGACGTTGGTTGGTTCCAACCAGCGAAATGACCCGTACATACTTGCAAATCAACGGGTTGTTATAAAGTGAGTGGCTATCGATTTGTTTTTGTATAAACGGGGTACTATAATTGGAGTTGCACTAAAAAATTCTAAACTCCATTGGAGGCGACAATAGATATGAGATCATTTCAATTTTATAATCCAACCCGATTGATTTTCGGTAAAGGTCAGCTGGAAGCACTGAAAACCGAAGTACCGAAATACGGCAAACGGGTTCTGCTTGTATATGGTGGCGGCAGTATCAAACGCAGCGGTTTGTACGATCAGGTGATCGGTTTGCTGAAGGAAGTTGGAGCTGAGGTTACGGAGTTGGCTGGTGTAGAACCGAACCCACGTCTTTCGACGGTTCACAAAGGCGTAGACCTTTGCAAAACGAATAATATTGACCTGATCCTCGCTGTAGGCGGCGGCAGTGTACTGGACTGTGCCAAAGCGATTGCCGTAGGTGCTAAATATGACGGCGACATGTGGGACTTTGCTCAGCGCAAAGCCGTAGCACAGGATGCTCTTCCACTCGGAACCGTGCTGACAATGGCTGCAACTGGCTCGGAAATGAATGCCGGTTCGGTTATCACGAATCAGGATACACAGGAGAAGTTGGGCTGGGGCAGCGCGTATTCGTTCCCTGCGTTCTCAATTCTTGATCCGGTAAATACATATACCGTTCCTCTGGACCAAACGGTTTATGGCATGGTTGATATGATGTCCCACGTACTGGAGCATTACTTCCATCTGGATGCCAACACACCGGTTCAACTCGGATTCTGTGAGACGATTCTGCGCACAGTTATGGATGCAGCCCCTCGTTTGGTTGAAGACCTGGAGAACTATGAACTGCGTGAAACGATTCTGTACTGCGGAACGATGGCATTGAATGGTGTACTGAACATGGGTCTCGCTGGTGACTGGGCTACTCACAATATCGAACACGCGGTATCTGCAGTGTATGACATTCCGCATGGCGGAGGGCTCGCGATTCTGTTCCCGCATTGGATGAAGCATAATGTGGACGTCAATGTGGATCGTTTCAAACGTCTCGCGATCAATGTGTTCGAAGTTAATCCTGAAGGTAAATCGGACAAACAGATTGCTGAAGAAGGCATCGAAGCGTTGAGCAAATTCTGGACATCCATTGGTGCGCCTAACCGTCTGGCTGATTATGATATCGATGACAGCCAAATCGAAGTGATGGCTGACAAAGCCATGCTCTTCGGCCCATTTGGTAACTTCAAAAAATTGCAACGTGAAGACGTTGTATCTATCTACAAGGCTTCTCTATAAGAATAAAACATAAAAACACAGCGATGTGTTCTGGAACCGCACGTCTCCTTTAACGGAGATTTGCGGTTTTTTTGTTGTGAATAAGAGCGAATTGGAGAATGTTCCAGGAAATGGACCATTTTGCAACCAGAATAACCATTATCGGGTCTAGGAACCAAATGAGGAAAGATTTTGAAACATAACAGTGGGTTGCTACGTATTTATTTACATGAGGAATGCCCAGTTGGATGGAATTGCGGCAGAAGAGAGGAGGAACGGGGAATGGAGTCAATCTATTGGGGGTGTCTAATCGGAGGAGCCATATTTGCAGTCGTCAGCCTTGTGCTAGGTGACTTGATTGATGGCTTGCTGGACGGGGCCTTTGAATTGCCAGGCCTTGATTTTTTCAAACCTGTTGTGCTGGCTGGTTCCATAACAACCTTTGGCGGAGCCGGTATTATGCTGACACGTTATAGCTCGATAAGTGCGATTTCGGCACTGATACTATCCCTGCTTATAGGTATTGCTGCAGCCATGCTGGTATTCTTTGCATATATCAAGCCGATGCGTAACAGTGACGTTTCCATTGCGTTTTCCATGAAAGAGCTATCCGGGAAAATTGGAGAAATTACCATTCCGGTACCGGAAAAAGGTTTTGGTGAAGTCATGATCAAGATTGCTGCCGGTAATACGGTGCACACGGCATCCAGCTTTGAACATCGTCCCATTGCGGCGGGAGCGCGTGTTGTAGTTGTGGATGTAACCGAAGGCGTGCTGCGTGTGTCGGAATGGGATGAAGATGTACTTAAAGATGTTTAAGGTAGTTTAACCGTTAGCAGTGTAAGCACTCATGTATGAATAAGGGGAGAGATGTGGAATGAATAATCTGGATATGGATGTGTTGTTGGTTCCTGCAATTGTTGTCGGTGTAATTCTGATTCTTGGTTTGGCGTTCTGGGCGAGGTACAAAACGGTTGGGCCGGATGAAGCCATGATCGTTACGGGTTCATTCCTTGGAAGTAAAAATATTTCCGACGATGACTCCGGACGCAAAATTAAAATTGTTCGTGGAGGCGGCGCATTTATCTTGCCAGTATTCCAGCAGTCAGAGTTTATCTCACTGTTGTCCCATAAGCTGGACGTTTCCACACCGGAAGTATACACGGAACAAGGCGTACCGGTCATTGCCGATGGTGTCGCCATTATCAAGGTCGGAAGCTCAATAGAAGACGTGGCTACTGCAGCCGAGCAATTCATCGGTAAGCCGGTAGAATCGTTAAGAGGCGAAGCACAGGAAGTTCTGGAAGGGCATTTGCGGGCCATCCTCGGAACGATGACGGTGGAAGAAGTATACCGTAACCGCGATCGCTTCGCGCAAGAGGTTCAAGGTGTAGCTGCCAGGGATCTGAAAAAAATGGGACTGCAAATTGTCTCTTTTACCATCAAAGATGTTCGTGACAAACAAGGTTATCTGGATGCCCTCGGTAAACCGAGAATAGCAGCCGTCAAGCGTGATGCTGAAATTGCGGAAGCGGAAGCGATGAGGGATGCACGTATTCAGAAGGCCAATGCAGAAGAGCAAGGGCAAAAAGCCGAGTTGCTGCGTGATACGAATATCGCTGAAGCCGCAAAAGAGAAGGAACTGAAAGTAGCGACGTTTAAGCGGGATCAGGATACTGCTAAAGCAGAAGCGGATCAGGCTTACCATATCCACGAAGCGCGTGCGAGACAAACTGTGGTGGAGGAAGAAATGAAAGTTGAACTCGTTCGTAAAGAACGTGAGATTGATCTGCAAGAGAAAGAAATTATCGTACGTGAGAAGCAGTATGATGCTGAAGTGAAGAAAAAGGCAGAAGCGGATCGTTATGCGGTGGAGCAGGCTGCCGAAGCGGATAAAGCCAAAAGAATGCGTGAAGCCGATGCGGTACAGTACTCCATTGAAACGCATGCAAAAGCTACTGCGGAGCAGAAGCGTCTTGAAGGGCAGGCTATGGCGGATGCAGAACTCGCTAAAGGTACAGCGGATTCAGAGGTTATTCGTCTGAGAGGACTTGCAGAAGCGGAAGCGAAGGAAAAACTGGCCGAGGCGTTCCAAAAGTTCGGCGAAGCTGCCGTGCTCGATATCATCGTCAAAATGCTGCCTGAACTTGCTGGTAAAATTGCGGAGCCGATCTCTGCGATTGATAAACTGACTGTTGTGGACACAGGTAAAGGTGAAGGCGCCACTCGTGTAAGCAATTATGTAACTGAGCTCATGGCGACGGCCCCAGAGATGCTCAAAAGCGTTTCCGGCATTGATGTGGAGCAGTTAATTAAAGGTCTCACCAAACCTAAAACAACAGCACCGGTTGCTATCCAACAGAGTGAACCTGTAACGACTCCCTCTATAATCGATAAGATTGTGGAAAAAGCTGGAGTTGACGAGTAAGACAACGAATTATAAAGCAGTCATGCTCTATTGACCTTAAGGCGAATTTTTGTTACTTTTTAAGCGAGACGTCCGGCGCGGTATGCCCGCTTCCGGATGTCTTTTCTTTCTTACTAGGGTGTGACTGAATCACACCTAAGATGGTGTGAAAAAGAGGTGCAAATATTGAGTAGCCTGCAAGTAGCCAAAGCGCTAAATAATAATGTAATTATTGCACAGCATCCTGAACATGGAGAAGTTGTCGTGATTGGTAAAGGCATCGGCTTCAATCGGAAAACGAATGATATTATTCCACTGATGGCTGTGGAGAAGATGTTCATTTTGAGAAACCAGCAGGAGCAGGAGCAGTATAAACAGCTTCTTCCACAAGTGGATGAAGCATTGATCGAAATTATTAACGAAGTCATTACGTATATTGCAGAACGTACGGACGTTCCTTTAAACGAACATATTCATATCGCACTGACCGACCATATTTCTTTTGCATTAAAACGGAAAGAACAAGGGATTGTTATCCAGAATCCGTTTCTATATGAGACCCGTGAAATTTATCCTGACGAATATCGTATGGGTGAATATGCGGTTCGTTTGATTAAAGAAAAACTGGGCGTAGATCTAGGAATGGATGAAATCGGTTTTATTGCGCTTCACATCTACAGTGCCATGACCAACCAAAATATTTCCCAAGTTCGCGAGCACTCGCAATTGATAACTGATTTGGTGAGCCTGGTGTCCACCCAACTGGATTATTCGTTTGAGACTGAGTCACTGGATTATTCCCGGTTACTGACTCATCTTCGATTTGCCTTGGAGCGTGTCCGTCGGGGAGACAAAGTGGAAGAAATCCACAAATTGGATTCCCTGTTGAAGTTGGAATATCCTGAAATGTACTCGCTTGCATGGAAGCTAACGAAGGTGATGGAAAAAAGGTTGAATCTCCCAGTGTATCCTGCGGAAGTAGGTTATTTGACCATTCATTTGCAGCGCTTGAATCAAAGGAAAGAAGAAGAGAGTAAGTGAAAAAATTCCATCATTGGAATTCTGGTTCGACAAATTTCGTGTAAAGGCTTGCATCGTTTTTGAAGTGGTGCTACAATGGTCTCCGTAATCAAGCAACTGAATAAACACAAACGACGTGTTACTGATTCGATCAGGCATGAGTTATCTAGAGCGTGATTGTTCTTACCTTATACCGGGTATGCTATACCCGAAGGTTGGACCAATTTGCTTTGTTAACTCGTGCCTTTTTTGTTTTCCCTTGCTTGCTTCACAACATAAAAATTTAAAAGAAAGGGTGGATACGACGCAATGTTTAAAAAGCTTTTTGGTGTATTGCAAAGAGTAGGTAAAGCTCTCATGTTGCCCGTAGCGATTCTTCCAGCAGCAGGTTTGTTGCTCGGGATCGGTAACATGCTTGTAAATCCGGATTTTCTGCAATATGCTACAGCGCTAGATACCCCATGGGTAAGCTCGATCGCGACGATTATGATGAATGCGGGTCAGATCGTATTTGATAATCTGGCATTACTATTCGCTGTCGGTGTAGCCGTCGGGCTGGCCGGAGGCGAAGGTGTCGCAGGTCTTGCGGCCATCATCGGTTACCTGGTCATGAATGTGACTTTGGGTACGGCTGTTGGTGTTACGCCGGCCATGATCGGTGAAGTACCCGGTTATGCCAGCATCTTGGGTATCCCTACATTGAGTACTGGCGTGTTCGGAGGTATTATCATAGGTATTACCGCCGCGCTATGTTACAATCGATTTTTCAAAATCGAACTGCCGTCTTACCTCGGTTTCTTTGCAGGTAAACGTTTTGTCCCAATTATCACATCAGTCGTTTCCCTCTTAATCGGGTTGCTTCTGGTGATCATCTGGCCTCCAATTCAAAATGGGCTGAATGCTGTATCTCACTTCATGGTAGATACAAGTCCGACATTGTCGGCGTTCATTTTCGGAGTGGTAGAACGGTCACTTATTCCGTTCGGTCTGCATCACATTTTCTATTCACCATTCTGGTTTGAGTTCGGTGAATATGTGAACAAAGCTGGAGATGTCATTCGTGGAGACCAGCAAATCTTCTTCAATCAACTGCGTGATGGTGTGAACCTTACAGCGGGAACGTTCCAAGTTGGTAAATTCCCGTTCATGATGTTCGGTTTGCCAGCTGCGGCGCTTGCGATGTACCATGAAGCAAGACCGGAGCACAAAAAGTATGTTGCAGGGATCATGGGATCAGCTGCGCTGACTTCGTTCCTCACAGGGATTACAGAACCACTGGAGTTCTCATTCCTGTTTGTAGCGCCAATCCTGTTTGCAGTACACTGTATCTTTGCAGGTTTGTCTTTCATGACGATGCAAATTCTTGGAGTCAAAATCGGGATGACATTCTCCGGTGGATTCATTGACTTCCTGATCTTCGGGATTATCCCGAACCGCACGCCTTGGTGGGATGTTATCATCGTAGGTTTGATTCTTGCAGTGATCTACTATTTCGGATTCCGATTGATCATTCGCAAATTCAACCTGAAAACACCAGGTCGTGAAGAGGCAACTCCTGAAACTGCTTCGGGCGGTGGAGGCTCAAGTTCAACGGATGATCTACCTCACAATATTCTTGCTGCTTTCGGCGGGCAAGATAATATCAAACATCTGGATGCTTGCATTACTCGTTTGCGGATTGAAGTAAATGAGAAATCCAGTGTAAATAAAGATCGTTTGAAACAATTGGGTGCATCTGGCGTACTTGAAGTGGGTAATAATGTACAGGCCATCTTCGGTACACGTTCAGATACGATTAAATCTCAAATGCAGGATATCATTGCAGGACGGACACCGGCACCAGCTCCAGCAGCTGTGGCTAAGCCAGCTCCTGAACAGGAAAAGGCGCAAGATGAAGAAGGTGAACGTATTATTGCGGAAGACATCGTTATGCCAGTTAACGGCGAATTGATGGATATCACAAACGTTCCTGATCCGGTCTTTGCTGAGAAAATGACAGGCGATGGTTTTGCTGTTCTGCCTCATGATGGCAAGATTACTTCTCCTGTATATGGTAAGGTGTTTAACGTATTTCCAAGCAAACATGCCGTGGGCATTATGTCTGACGGAGGCAAGGAAGTACTTGTTCATATAGGTGTCAACACGGTGAAGCTGAAAGGTCAGGGCTTTAACGTGCTTGTGCAGGAAGGCGACCTGGTATCGGCAGGACAGCCGATTATGGAAGTGGATCTGGAGTATGTGAAAGCTAATGCTCCGTCGATCATCTCTCCGATCATTTTCACCAACCTGCCAGAAGGCTCGACAGTAACGCTTACGAAAAGTGGGTTACTGAAAATTGGCGATCAGCCGATTATTGAGATAAAATAAGAAGTGTTACGACGATGGCAAGCAAGTGTAAATATATGCAATGCCTAAACTAAATTATTGAAAGTGAGATGATTGTAATGCAACAAACATTCAGAATTACAGACGAAGATGGTATCCACGCACGTCCGGCGACAGCCCTGGTTAATACAGCAAACAAATTCAAAGGTGCAGAATCCTTCGCAGAAGCTAACGGTAAAAAAGTAACTTTGAAATCCATCCTGGGTGTACTTTCCCTTGGTCTGGAACAAGGCGACACCATCAACATCATCGTTGAAGGCGAAGGAGAAGCTGAAGCTCTTCAAGCTCTGACAGACGTTATGGTTAACGAAGGGCTGGGCGAAATTAATGCTTAATGTCTCTGGGATCGCGGCTTCGGCGGGTATTGCTATCGCCAAGGCGTTTATCTTGGAGCATCCCAATTACTCTGTAGAAAAACGCGAAATCAACGACGTTGACGCAGAGATCGCGAAACTGGACTCAGCTCTGGGCAAGTCCCAGGCTGAGCTTGAGGCGATCAAAGAGCGTACTTTACAAGAGCTTGGCGAGAAAAAAGCTGAGATTTTTGCTTCGCATTTGCTCATTCTGAATGACCCGGAACTGATTGATCCGGTTAAAGCGAAAATTGCAGATGATAAGATTAATGCGGAATTCGCATTGAACGAAACAGCAACGCAATTTATCGAAATGTTCGAAAATATGAAGAGTGCTTACCTGCAGGAACGTGCTGCGGATATGCGTGATGTAACCAAACGTGTGCTAAATCACTTGCTTGGTATCGAATTCATGAGTCCTGCTGAGATCAGTGAAGAAGTGATCGTGCTTGCGGAGGATCTTACGCCTTCCGACACGGCTCAACTGAACCGTCAATATGTTAAAGGCTTTGCAACCAATATTGGTGGACGTACTTCTCACTCTGCAATCATGGCTCGTTCGCTTGAAATTCCGGCTGTCGTTGGAACCAAGGACATTCTGGCTCAAGCGAAACAAGGTGACATGATTATCGTTGACGGTTTGGACGGTCACGTACTGGTTAATCCAACGGATGATGTTATTGCTGAGTATCGTTCCAAACAGGAGCAATACGATGCACAACGTGCCGAGTGGAGAAAACTGCGTGATGAGCCAACGGTAACGGTGGACAACGTTCATGTGGAACTGGCAGCCAACATTGGTACACCGAATGATGTTGCTGGTGTTCTGGAGAATGGCGGCGAGGCTGTAGGCCTGTACCGTACCGAGTTCCTGTACATGGGCAGAGACAAGCTTCCTTCCGAGGACATTCAGTATAATGCTTACAAGGCTGTACTGGAAAAAATGGAAGGTAAACCTGTTGTTGTTCGTACACTCGACATCGGTGGAGACAAAGAGCTTCCATATCTGGACCTGCCAAAAGAAATGAATCCATTCCTAGGTTTCCGCGCAGTTCGTCTGTGTCTGGACCGTCTGGACATTTTCCGTACTCAATTGCGTGCATTGCTGCGTGCAAGCGTACATGGTAACCTGCGTGTCATGTTCCCTATGATCGCAACACTTGGTGAATTCCGTGAAGCGAAAGCTGTCTTGCTCGAAGAGAAAGAGAAGCTGGTTGCTGAAGGTATTGCTGTTTCTGACAGCATTCAACTCGGAATCATGGTCGAAATTCCTTCGACTGCAGTTCTGGCGGATCAATTTGCCAAAGAAGTGGATTTCTTCAGTATCGGAACGAACGATCTGATTCAATACACGATGGCTGCTGACCGAATGAACGAACGAGTGGCATATCTGTACCAACCTTACAACCCAGCCATTTTACGTTTGGTTAAAATGGTTATCGATGCAGCGCATCGTGAAGGCAAATGGGTTGGCATGTGTGGTGAGATGGCCGGAGACGAAACAGCAATTCCATTGCTACTTGGTCTCGGACTGGATGAGTTCAGCATGAGCGCAACATCTATTCTGCCAGCTCGCAGTCAGATCACCAAGCTGTCCCGTGCAGACATGCAAGAACTTGCTGCCAAAGCACTGGATATGCAAACGGCTGAACAAGTCGTTGAATTGGTTCAAAGCATTTAAGCGTAATGTAATTTTACGGGGTTTCCACCCGATTTTAAGGGTTTCTTTTTCCGATAAAAAAGCTGCAGTCTTGCAGCGATTTTGCCGGTATCTGTTGTTACAGCAGATACCGGCTTTTTTTGTTTTGGGCCGATATCACTATTCTGCTGAGAAGTTACATTTTTCCGTTTGTATCTTGGTTGAAAATCATTATCATTAAGATATTCGAACAATTCAAACAATGGACATCATGCTGAGGGAGAAAGTAGGGCTACCATGAAGGTCAATGAAAAAAAGGCAGGCAAGATGCTTAAATATAGCAGTATCGATTCGTTTGAAGTGTCCTGGAATGGAGAAATTGTTCATGCAGCGACAGCGGAACACTTCGCTATTCTTTGTACAAGTGGCTCAGGAACTTTGGTATCGAACGAACACATATCCCGATTGAATGAAGGGGAAGTCTATTTGCTGGCTCCTGGACAGAGGTTCAAGCTGGCGGCAGATGAGCAGGCGTTAAAAGGCTGTATGGTCCGTTTCGAAGTATACGAATATGGCGGAGAACAGCAGATGACCGCTACCCATGCTTTCATGGAGGGTTTGTTTTGGTGCAAAGATCCGCATCAACTCGCGCTCTCTTGTGATCGATTGCTTCAACTGGAGGTCGCTGGTGACGAGGAACACTTCAATAGACAGGCCGCATTATACGGTTTGATGACTTCACTTGTTCAAGCGGAGGCCAAGCCGGAAAGCGTTGAGTCTACCGCTTCTGCGATTGCCCGTGTTGCCGATTATATGAATGAACATCTGGATCATGAATTAAAACGAGATGAATTGTCCAAGCTTGCTGGCCTGAGTCCAGGGTATTTTTCGTGGGCATTTCAGCAATATACAGGAAAGACCCCGACGGCCTATCTGATGGATGTCAGAATGAAACGGGCCAAGGAGCTCCTTTTGTCAGGTGATGGTGTAAAAGAGACCGCGGTCCGAGTCGGCTATGAAGATGAATTTTATTTTAGCCGCAGATTCAAACAGAAGATGGGACTTTCGCCTAATGCGTTTGTCAAAAGCCGCAGATATAGTATCGCAAGTGTCTCTGATCCAATCTCGGGCAGTTTACTGGCACTTGGCCTGCTTCCGAAAGCTGCTGCCTTTTATCCAAATCATGAATTATACAACCGAATGACTCGTCTACATTCTTATGAGCTGGGGGAAGGGCAGATCTGGCAAGAAAATGTGGATCGATTGCGTGCGTCGGAGCCGGAGCTTATTTTCTGCACTGACATTCTGGGCGAGCGGGCGCGAAAAGAGCTGGAGCAGATTGCGCCGACAGTTGCCATCCCTTGGTTATCCGCAGACTGGCGCGAGCAGCTTCGAATGATTGCAGAAGTCATGGAGCATCGGGCAGAGGCGGAGGTGTGGCTGTCAGAATATGATGGCAAGGCGGAAGCGGTCTACCGCAAAGTAAGACGTAACATCGGTGGAGCTACCGTCAACATATGGCGTATCACGGATTCGGAATATCGGATATATGGCAAACGCAATGCTGGCGCGGTCCTTTATGATGATTTTAGATTGGCAGCTACGCATCGTCTCGATGACATCAATGTTTTTGAATCGGTGACTAAAGAAGCTCTGGAAAAATACGACGCAGATATGCTGATTATCATGGTAGATTCCACACAGCAGGCGGCTCGGGAATGGAAGGCACTTCAGGCCAGTGAGCAGTGGCATCGTTTGACAGCGGTTCGGCATGGACATGTGTACGAGGTGGGGACAGAAAAATTGTTTGAGTATTCAGCTTGGTCGCATGATCGGGCGCTATCTTATTTTATGCGGTTATTTGGCTGACTAAAGTCCAGTTCACTCCGTTTATATATCCATGTTTAGCTGAAGCAATGAATGATATGATACGTATTGAGAAAGAAAATCATTATCAGTGTAAAGAGGAGGTGACATTCCATTTCTGGAAAGCCGCCTTGGAATCTAGAGCAATTGTTTAAAGCACCTCGATTATACCCGGTTTCCGAAGATCAACATACCGGCGTACATGCTTGCTTCTATGAGGGTGTGTCATATAAAGGTCGTGCTACTCGCATATTTGCCTACTGCGGCATCCCGCGTCCGGTCTCTCCTAACGAGGAAGTTCCCGCGGTAATTTTGGTTCACGGTGGGGCGGGAACAGCTTTTAGCAGTTGGGTGAAAGAATGGATGGCACGAGGGTATGCTGCGATAGCCATGGATCTGGAAGGGCATGTTCCATTCGGGGATGAGGAGCACACCGAACGGATGGAATGGCCTTCACATTCATGGAGTGGTCCTGAGAAACAGGGTGTATTTGCAGATTACGAACAGCCTGTTGAAGATCAATGGATGTATCATGCCGCAGCCGCTGTAATATTGGCTCATTCATTGCTCCGCTCTTTTCCGGGTGTAAACAAGCAGAGCATAGGTATAACAGGAATTTCATGGGGGGGCATCATCACAAGTTTGGTTGCGGGATTAGACACCAGGCTTTCTTTTGCCATGCCCGTTTATGGCTGTGGGTATCTGCATGAACCGGGTTCCTATTATGGGCTTAGCTTTGCATCCATGCGGGAGGTAGAGGCAGAACGTGTTCGTCTATTGTGGGATCCATCCACTTATCTGTCGGAAAGCCGCTTGCCGATGTTATGGCTTAACGGTAGTAATGATACCCATTTTCCGTTGACCATATTTAACAAGTCTTTTGAGCAGCATCTGGAGTGTCATCCAAACAACAACCATAGCAGACTAAGCCTTCATCCGGGTCTCGGGCATTCTTACAAGGAGGCATGGGCATGCGAGGAGGTCTTCGCTTTTGCGGATAGTATCGTTCAAGCGAAAACTGCGCTTGTTGAAATTTGTGAGGAGAAGCACGAGGACGGTTGGTTTGTCGTTCGGTATGATTCATGCCTTCCTGTCCTGGAGGCCAATCTTTATTGGTGTGTGGATGATCGCAATTGGAGAACCGCAAGATGGGAGTCCATTCCCGCTTCGTTGGATAGGGCGAACTGCAAAGCGCTCATACGTCTTCCACAGCATGGGAGTTCGTTTTTTATGAATCTAAGAAATGAAAAGGGCTGGATCACAAGCACACGTGTAATGAGAAATGAGAGAACGGCAGAAGACAAAATAACAGAATAATGAATGAATAAGGGGATCTGTAGAAAATGAAACAACGAAATCAACGCTACTTCACGTTAACAGCAGTTTTGCTTGCGGTGCTATTATTGATTGTGGCCTGTGGCAACAAAGAGAAGTCAGGTTCGTCTGAGGCAGAACCGACGAAACAGGAACAAGCGGCTTCGGAAGAGTCCCAAGATGCCACGTTTACATTTAAGGATACAAATGGTGAGCAGACATTACCACAAAAGCCAGAAAATATCGCTTCCACAGTGACATATTTGACGGATCACCTGATTGCACTTGGCATGACGCCACAAGCTACAGTGAAATCACAGAACGAAGATTTTCCGTTATATTTGAAGCCATTCTTGAATGATGTGGCTATCATCGGTGATCAAGGTAAGGTCAGTGTAGAGAAAATGCTCTCTCTTGGACCAGATCTGATTGTGACGGATACGAACAGCAAAGAGCAATACGAGAATTATGCCAAAATTGCTCCAACGGCCATGCTTGATAATGGATATGTGGCACCTGATTGGCAGACGGCATTTCGAGCTACCGCGGCGGCCTTTGGTCTGAACGAAAAGGCAGAAGAAGTGATAAAAACCTATGAAACGCATAAAGCTGAGGCGATCCAAAAAGTTCACGCCAAAGCAGAGGGTAAGACACTCATGGTATTGCGGATAAGAAATGATATTCGGTATTACGGAGACATGGACTACAAATGGCTTTATGATGATTTCGGTTTCTCCAGACCGGCTGTTTTCCCCGTGACAAGCGCTGAAAGTCGCTATGAAGTATTGTCTAATGAAAAGTTGCCAGAAATCGATCCGGATTACATTATCCTTATCAATGATAATGAAGAGATCTATAACAATCTGCAGACCTTGGGGATTTGGAAAAACATGAAGGCTGTTAAAAATAATCAGGTATTCCAGGTGGCTTCAGATTCGTGGTTTGGCGGGTATGGACCCAATGCGGCTACTTCCATGCTGGATGACCTGAATCGTTTGTTCGGCGAATGATGAATGACCGGATTCGTGAGGAACTGGGGAAGCACTTTAATCTTGTACAGGAACTGAATGGTGTACCCGTGGCATCGCTATGTGGAGAATCTATTGTTGATCCGGAGGCAATGAGAAGCTTTTTGTCCGCCTATCAACAGTTAATCGAGGGACAGGATCTAACGGTTGCCGCAGCCTATTTCACCAGTTGGTTCGGGGATGTGGCAGCTGCGCTGCAATATACCGTATCCGTCCATGATGCAGCTCCGAATTTTTCGCTAGCCAATCTGAGTATACATTTGATGAAGGAAACCGGGTATACACGAATTGCTTTTCAACTTGAGAACATGGATGTCACTCTCGCTCCGAAGGATTCGGAGGAAAGAACGGTCTGGCTTGAAGCAGAATTAAGACGTTTTTACAGTCAGACTGCACGTCCCCTCATGGAGTGTTTGTCCAAAGCTTCTGGGTTGCATGTCAGCATGTTGTGGGGGCAGTTGCCAACGGCTCTGCAAAACTACAGGGAGAATATTCATAATACGTATCAAGACGATGAAGCTCTCTTGCGTCAGTTTGCCGCTGATGAACTGGTGCTGCAAAATGGTCTGGAAGCTGATGTATTTGGTCTGGCCAAGAATCCGCTTCGTGTCAGGGTTCGGATGATTGATCATCCGCTGGAGCCTACGAAGAGACTTGCGATCAAAAACGTCTGTTGCTTGCAATATTTACGACAAGGTCGCTCCTATTGTTACACCTGTCCGCGATTGGGCAAGAAGGAACGGGCCAATTGGAAGCCCTAGACCGGAGAAGATAAAATAAAGCTGACAGGTTAATAAGCAATAAAGAAAACAGCCGCGCAGAAAGCAAAATGCGGCTGTTTTTGGCATTTATTAATGATTATCAACGACTGAATATGTTTTCATTAGTTTATTAGAGGTTAGCTTTTAACTGCAAGCACAGTTCAGTACAGGTTTACGGGCTGCTGTTGTTTCATCCAGACGGGTAACCGGTGTGCCGTAAGGGGCATTGAGTACCAGTTCAGGCGTTTCTTCTGCTTCCTTGGCAATGCGAATCATCGTATCGACAAACCCATCAAGGGTTTCTTTGCTCTCGGTTTCGGTTGGTTCGATCATGATGCACTCCTCGACGTTCAGCGGGAAGTACACGGTTGGCGGGTGATACCCAAAATCAAGCAATCGTTTGGCAACATCCAGTGTACGTACACCATACTGTTTCAACCCCCGGCCAGACATAACGAATTCATGTTTGCACACGCCTGGATACGGAATCTCGTAGTAAGGTGCGAGACGGGCCATCATGTAGTTGGCGTTGAGCACCGCACATTCAGATACCCGGCGTAAGCCTTCAGGTCCATAAGTACGAATGTAGGCATAGGCGCGGACCAGAATACCGAAGTTACCATAGTAAGCTTTGACCCGGCCAATGGATTGATCACCTTCGCGATCCAATGCATATATACCCTCATCATTTTTGATGACCATCGGTTTCGGCAGAAATGGAATCAAGCGGCTCTTCACACCAACCGGGCCGGCACCAGGTCCACCTCCGCCGTGCGGAGTACTCATCGTTTTATGCAAGTTCAGATGCACCACGTCGAAGCCCATATCGCCAGGTCGGGTGATGCCCATAATGGCATTGGAGTTGGCTCCATCGTAGTACAGCAAGCCACCTGCCTGATGCACAATGGAGGCAATCTCCTGAATGTCTTTTTCAAAGAGTCCGAGTGTATTCGGGTTAGTCAGCATGAGCGCTGCGGTGTCCGAACCAACAGCTGCGCGAAGTGCGTCCAGATCTACCAGACCGTCTGCGCGGGAAGGAATCGTTACCGTTTCGAAACCTGCTACGGTTGCACTTGCCGGGTTGGTCCCATGAGAAGAATCGGGTACGATGACTTTCGTACGCCGTTCACCACGACCTTCGTGGTAAGCACGGATCATCATGAGCCCGGTCCATTCGCCATGTGCACCAGCGGCCGGTTGCAGCGTAACGGCGTCCATCCCGGTAAGTCCGGCAAGGTCATTTTGCAACGTGTAGAGCAGTTCAAGTGCACCTTGAATGCTGGATTCATGCTGATATGGATGAATTTTGGCGAACCCGTTGTAACGGGCCACATCCTCATTAATCTTCGGATTATATTTCATCGTACAAGAGCCCAGCGGATAGAATCCGTTATCTATCCCGAAATTACGACGAGACAGGGCAGTGTAATGGCGAATGACGTCAACTTCAAAAACCTCAGGCAATGCTGCTGCTTCCGACCGAAGCATTTCCCGGGGAATCAGGGAATCCACAGCTTGACGGGGAACGTCGCATTCGGGCAACGAATAAGCGACCCGACCCGGACTGCTGAGTTCAAAAATCAACGATTGCTCCGGTGCTGGAGAGGCAGCCTGGTTAGTGTCTGTTGTGATAGTTTCAGGTTGGCCCGAAGTGGAGATAGAGGTTACCGTTTCCGATTGTCCTTGTGCTGATGTCGTCGTAGTTGTCTTTGTTGTCGTTTCCTGAGTCACAGCGATCCCTCCAATACACGTGCGAATTCGTCGATCTCTTCCTTGCTGCGTCGTTCAGTAACTGCAATCAGCATATGTCCGGCGAGCTCGGGATAATCACGGCCAAGTTCATACCCGCCAATGAAACCTGCATCGAGCAATTTCAGTTGCAGTGGTTCCACATTTGTTCCTTCAGGCAGTTGGATAACAAACTCATTGAACGTAGGAGCGGTAAACGTAAGAGAGACGCCTGGAATTGCGGTAAACGTATTAAGGGCATAATGGCTCTTTTGCAAATTCAAATCAGCGACGTCGATCATGCCTTGTTTACCCATAATGGACATATATACAGAGGCGCTCAGCGCGAGCAACGCCTGGTTGGAACAGATGTTGGACGTCGCCTTTTCACGGCGGATATGCTGTTCCCGTGCTTGCAGCGTGAGTACAAAACCACGCTTGCCGTTGCGGTCCGTTGTCTGGCCTACAATTCGGCCAGGAATTCGGCGCATATGAGCCTGGGATACGGCGAAGTATCCGCATGTTGGGCCGCCGAGTGAAGCGGCGATGCCAAGGGGCTGCGCGTCGCCAACGACGATGTCAGCACCCAGCTTGCCTGGGGCTTCCAGCAGACCCAGCGATAGCGGGTTGGCGCTGACCACGAGCAGGCTCTTGTGCGCATGCGCAAGGTCTGCGGCCTGTTTTACATTTTCCACGGCGCCGAAGAAGTTCGGGCTTTGAATCATGACGGCTGCGGTGTCATCGGACACGGCGGCTTGCAGGGCATCCCAGTCTGTTACACCATTTTGATATCCAATCTCAACAATCTCCAGATTGAGGCCGTGAGCATAAGCTTGCAATACCTGACGGGATTCGGGGTGCACGGTACGTGACACAATCAGTTGTTTGCGGCGGGTTGCCGCTGCGGCCAGATTGCCTGCTTCCGCAAATGCAGTTGCACCATCGTACATGCTGGCATTGGCTACAGCCATGCCTGTCAACTCACAGATGTAGGATTGAAACTCGAAAATCGCCTGCAATTCTCCTTGGCTGATCTCGGGTTGATAAGGTGTATAGGCTGTATAGAACTCGGAACGGGAGATGACATGATTAATGACGGAGGGAACGTGGTGATCATAAATGCCTGCACCCAGGAAACTGGCGTGTGTCTCGAAGTTGGCATTCGCTCCCGCTTGCTTCGACATATGACGTGTCAGTGCGTATTCATCCAGTTTGGAGGAAACAGGCAGTTCGCCCTGATAGCGAATCTCCTGTGGAATGTCATGGAACAGATCCTCAATCGTTTCCACGCCGATGGTTGCCAACATGGCACTCTGATCCTGCTCGGTCATGGGGATGTAGCGATGCTTGCTCATGCTTGATCAGCTCCTTGAGTAGGTGTCTTTGGCGCACGTGTCCGTTTATGAAAAGGGGTCTTCACGACCTCGGCTTTCAGTTTCTTGCCACGAATCTCAATCTCCAGCGGGGTACCCAGTGCAGCATATTTGCTGTCAATCAAGGCCAGCCCCAGATTACGTTTTAACGTAGGCGACTGGGTGCCTGTGGTTACTTCACCAATCTGTACGCCTTCGGCGTAAATGGGATAATGAGGACGAGGGATGCCGCGCTCCAGCACTTCGATGCCGACCAGCTTGCGGGCAGGCCCATCATTTTTTTGCTGCAACAAGGCTTCATGTCCGATAAACGGTCCTGCATTTAGCTTCACAAACATACTTACGCCAGCCTCCAGCGGTGAGATGGTTGCGGACAATTCCTGTCCATACAGGGGCAGCTTGGCTTCAAAGCGCAGCGTATCCCTGGCACCCAGTCCTGTCGGAACGAGTCCGTGACCTTCTCCCGCTTGCATCAATCCGTTCCAGACCTCAGCAGCTTGTTCCGCGGGAACGTAGAGCTCAAAGCCATCTTCACCCGTATATCCGGTGCGGGATAACAGCAATGAAACACCACATACCTTCGCATTTGCCACAAAGCGGAAAGGCTCAATCGAAGACACATCGGTGTCTGTCACCGCTCTGAGAATATCCACTGCCAGCGGACCTTGCAGAGCAAGCAGCGCCGTTTGATCCGAATCATTGGTCATCGTTACGCCTGGCGTCATGTGCTGTTGCAGCCATGCCCAGTCCTTGTCGATGTTGGAGGCGTTAACCACCAGCATATAATGCTGGTCTTTCAGTTTATAGATCAGCAGATCATCGACCACGCCGCCATCCGGATAACACATTAACGTGTATTGGGCCTGACCGGGAACGAGTGTTGTTACATCATTAGTGGTCATGTGCTGTAAAAAAGCTTCTGCGTGTTCACCTTGTACGGTGAATTCACCCATGTGAGATACATCAAATAATCCAGCACGTTCTCGCACCGCTTCGTGCTCTTTCTGAATTCCACTGAATTGTACCGGGAGCTCCCAGCCACCAAAATCAATGCATCGTACGCCTTCATATTGCTGATAGAGTGGAAAGAGTGGGGTTCTAAGCAAATCGGACATCCAATCACCTCGTCATGGGCCGTCAACCGGCCGAGTGTATAACCGTGGATCAATGAATCTGGCATCATATTTTATTATAAAAGTAAGGTAAGGACGCTATAGGCAGTGCCGCTCTATAACCTGTTTTCGTTTTTTTGGGAAAAAGGAAAAGGACAGGCCAAAGAATAGGCATGCCAGAAGCACGCTGTATTCTTAGGCTCTGTCCTTGGTACCTGAGAGTTACCCCGCCGCATGATGCAGCAGGTTTCCCCTTGGGTGATCATAACGCCCATACAGGGCGATTAGATGCTCTCCAGAGTTGCGTCCCGTAAAAGTCCTTTTGCCTGAGAGATTCACCTCCGCTTGTCGGTGGCTTACTCCTTCGGCGTTACCGCATGTACACCCTGATTCGGGTGTCAAGGGTAATCTCTCCCTTTACATTCATCCGCGGGTATTGCATAGACCAATTAAACACATTTACTACTCTCATTAAAGCCTGAATCGTCTATTGATGTCAAGAACGATATCATAGATATGAACAAAAAATCCGAATGAAATTTTTAATTAACATTAAAATGTTCGTATATTATAATGAGTACGCTTACTTTTCTAATATTCACCATTATATGTAGGGAGGGTCCATTTGAGTTACAGGCATATAAGGAAGAAAAACAAATAAATTGTGAGGTATCTTGACATTTGAATCGAAAATATCATACGCTATGTTCTGGGAAAAAGGTTAAGGTCAAAGAAACGCATGCACTCATTAATGAAAAGCGAGGCGGATATCGATGAGCGAATTGAAAAGTGATTTCCTGTACAGTGAAGAGCACGAATGGGTGCAGACCGTAGGGGAGGATACCGTACGTATTGGCATTACCGAGTTCGCGCAGCATCAGCTGGGTGACATTGTGTTTGTAGAATTGCCTGACCTTGAATCGGATGTAAAAGCGGAAGACGGCATTGGAACGATTGAATCCGTCAAAACCGTCTCGGATTTGTTTTCTCCTGTCAGTGGAACGATTATTGCTGTGAATGATGCATTGCAGGATTCCCCGGAGCTGGTTAACAACTCCCCATATGAGGAAGGCTGGATGATCGAGATTCGTGTTGAGGGCGACCTCACAGCAGCACTTTCCACATTGATGAACGCGGATGCGTATCGTAAACATACGGAATAATATTAAGGTACAAATTTCCGCTAGATACGGAGTTTCAGCTTAATGGAAAAGTTCGTTTAACGTAATAAAAATGAATCGATTGATTATAGATCCGGATGGTGATACAGCTCATTCGGAGAATACTTAGGCGCAATTGCCTCACCTGGGACAGGGTGAGGCAATTGCGCTTTTTTCGTTGTTAACAGACGAATGGGATGGAATGAATATCAATTAACGTGTTTCATCATTATTTCTAATTGAGATAGAAACAGCTCGTTCAAATAGAATAAATTTACAATTTCATTTGTCATTAAAATGGGGCATTTCGTGGGTATGATACATGAAAGGGAATAACAGGTTCCATTCCATATACAAGGTTCAAACATGGGACAATCCTTTAAATTTAAATCTTGTCATCAACGTTCATGACGGAAGTAGGTTTTCATTTCGTTGTAGAAGATACCGTTTTCATTTACGATATGGTTGTAAATTAAGATTTATTGAAGATTTGTACCTTTGTTCGTCTGGATCATCCTTGTCAAAATTCAGTGGAATTAAGGTTTAATATGTTGAGGAGGTTTTCAATATGAGTTCAGTGGACGCAAAGTCCGAAAAAAGCGGAGGAATACGGGTCGGCGTTCAGAAGTTTGGACGTTTCCTGAGTGGTATGGTTATGCCTAACATGGGTGCATTTATCGCCTGGGGTTTGATTACGGCATTGTTCATTCCAAAAGGATGGTTCCCTAACGCAGATTTTGCATTGCTGGTTGATCCAATGATCAAATATTTGCTGCCTTTGCTTATCGGTTACACAGGCGGTACCATGGTACACGGCCAACGTGGTGGTGTAGTCGGTGCAATAATGACCATCGGGGTTATTGTCGGCAGTGACATTCCAATGTTCCTTGGCGCTATGATTGCCGGACCATTGGGAGCTTGGGTCATTAAGAAATTTGACAAAGCTGTCGATGGCAAAATCAAATCAGGGTTTGAGATGCTGGTTAACAACTTCTCCGCTGGTATTATTGGTGGGATTTTGGCCCTTCTAGCCCTTAAAGGCATCGGGCCTTTCGTTGAAGCGATTAGCAAGGTGTTATCGGCTGGGGTAGAAGCTTTGATGAATGCTGGTCTTCTCCCGCTGGTCAACCTGATCATTGAGCCAGGAAAAGTATTATTCCTGAACAATGCCATCAACCATGGGATTCTGACACCGATTGGTACGGATCAAGCAAGAGAACTGGGGCAATCCGTATTATTCATGCTTGAATCCAACCCAGGACCTGGACTCGGCATTTTGCTGGCATACTGCTTCTTCGGTCGCGGATCAGCCAAATCTTCCGCTCCAGGTGCTGTAATCATTCATTTCTTTGGCGGGATTCACGAGATTTATTTCCCTTACATTCTGATGAGACCGATACTGATTCTGGCTGCGATGGCTGGTGGTGTGGCGGGTACATTAACCTTCATGCTGACAGGAGCTGGTTTGGTATCTGCACCGTCACCGGGAAGTATCATTGCCTACTCATTGTTAACGCCTAAGGGTGGATATCTTGGCATGTTTGCCGGGGTAGCCGTAGCTGCGGTCATCTCCTTCCTCGTGGCATCCATACTGCTCAAAACAGGTAAACAGAAGGATGACGAAGATCTGGATAGTGCTTCCAACCGCATGAAAGATATGAAAAATCAGGGCAAAACGGGCAACCTCACCGTTGATAAAGACAATCGTGAAGCTGACCGTGCAGCCGATATTGCTTCTTCGGCAGTAAAAACGGATATCAATAAAATTGTATTCTCCTGTGATGCAGGTATGGGTTCGAGTGCCATGGGTGCCTCGATTCTGCGGAAGAAAATGAAGGCAGCCGGTGTGGATGTCGCTGTAACCAACACGGCGATCAGTGAGATTCCACAAGATGCCGACATCGTCATCACACAGAAAACATTGACTGACCGGGCCAAATCCGTGGCTCCAAATGCAGAGCATATTTCCATCGATAACTTCCTGAAGAGTCCTGAATATGAGGCACTGGTGGAGCGCCTCAAATCCGACTCCTGATGAGTAATATTACAAGGAGACAGCGTGAGATCGTGGAGTTCCTGCTGGAGCATCCTCATGAGGTAACTGCTGGCGATATAGCTGTTGCGGTCAAAGTAAGCACTCGTACCGTACATCGAGAGTTGCAGATGATTGAACAATGGCTTGAGCCCCTTGGCATGAGATTGGAAAAAAAATCGGGAACCGGGGTTCGAATTGATCCCGGTTCCGATGATTTGGCCGTATTGCGTCAACAACTTGAGCTTAACGAATATGTGGAGTTTACGCCCGAAGAGCGTAAACTCTTCATGCTTTGTATTTTGCTGGATGAATCCGAGCCTGTGAAGCTGCTTGCATTGGCCTCAGATCTGAAGGTGACCGTGTCTACGGCAAGCAATGATCTGGACGATCTGGAACCACGCATTCAGCTGGCTGGATTGAAGCTGGTTCGCAGGCGTGGATATGGGGTCAAGATCAATGGAAGCGAGCTGGCTCATCGCATGGCTATTTCCGCGCTCGCTCTTGAATATCTGGATGAATCCGATTTGTTCGGTAGACAGGCGGAGCAGGGAGTTTCCAAAGTAAACAGCAAACTTCTGGAAATGATAGGGCATGAGGATGTACTTACGGTCGAAAATGCATTATGGCAGCCGGATATTGAGTGGTTGGAAAATATCCCGGAACGTCAATACATGAAGCTGCTGATCCAATTGTCTGTAGCGGTTGTGCGGATTCGCAAAGGTTTTGGCATAGGTCGGGGCACACAACAGGACAAAAATGACGTTGGAAATCCACTGCAAGATGAGCGGAAGGTGCCGGAATATTTGGCTTCACGGTTGTGCGGCGTTCTATCTGCCCAGCTTGGGCTGGAGTTTGTGGGCGAGGAGCAGGCTTATTTTCACAGGCTGCTGGTTGAAATCGAGCAATCGATTCATTCCTCGCGTCTGCTGCCCATAGACGATCTGGTCTTACTCGACATGGTTCGTTCCCTTACAGATCGGATGCAGGAGAAAACTCATTATTCGTTCCATGAGGATCGTCTGCTTCGTGAAGGTCTGATTGCCCATATGGAGCCGGTGCTGGAACGTATGGATGGGCGGCAGCTTATCCGTAATCCGTTGCTTCAGCAGATCCGCAAGGATTATGAATCACTGTTTGAGGATGTAAAGAAAGCCGTGCGAGAGGCTTGGCCCAATACGGATGTTCCGGATGAGGAGATCGGATTTTTGGTAATGCACTTCGGTGCTTCCATTGAACGGCTGAGGGTGCTGAAGCGTGAAATCAGGGCTGTCGTCGTCTGTACGAGTGGGATCGGATCTTCACGGATGTTATCGAGCCGTCTGTCCAAGGAAATTCCCGAAATTCGGATTGTGGACAGCGTGTCCTGGTATGAAGCCGCGCGTATCCCAAAGACGGAATATGATTTGGTTCTCTCTACTGTGGATCTGCCGATGGATAAACATCAATACTACAAGGTGAGCCCACTGCTGACGGCAGAAGAAAGTGAACGTTTAAGACATTTCATCAGGACAACGACGCTTCAGCGGGAACATAGTCCCCCACCTGAAGCAGACTCAAGGACAACAGGACGAATTTCCGATCCGGTTGGACTGGAAGCGACCCTGATTGAAATCGTACAGATAATCGGCAAGTTTCAGGTGTTCCCGCTGGATAATCAGGAGATCGGATTTTTAGAAACGGCTTACGCCATGTGCAGCGTTTTGCATCAATCCGGTGTATTGAATAATCCAGATGAGATTGCCAGGCTGCTGGAGGAGCGTGAAGCTGTTGGAAGTCAGAAGATTCCCGGAACTTCCCTCGCTCTGTTTCATACACGCAGTGATGGCATTCACAGTCCTTCAATTACGCTGTTCCAATTGACAGAGCCGCTTCTACGCACGCCGGAAGACCCGGCAGGTGTCAGCCATGTGCTCTTGATGCTTGGACCCAGACAGTTATCGAAGGAAAGTTTGGAGGTACTGAGTGAGATCAGTGCGCTATTGTTGCAGGAAGAAATGATTGCATTACTTGAAAAAGGCAACCGGGATGATCTTATTCATTACTTGTCCCAAGAACTTGCGGGATTTTACCGCAGCAAAACCGAAATTGGAGGTATTCAAACATGAGTGTGTTAACTAAAGATAAAGTCATCATGAATGCAACGGCTCAGGACAAATACGAAGCGATTCGTATGGCAGGTCAAATTTTGAAAGACGCGGGACATATCACCGCTGAATACATCGACAAAATGCTGGAGCGTGAAGAGATTGTCTCCACGTATGTCGGCAACGGACTTGCGATTCCACACGGCACGAAGGAATCCAAATCATTCATCCTGTCCACAGGCATTTCCGTCATTCAGTTCCCGCAAGGTGTTGATTTTGGGGAAGAAAAAGCGTATATGGTAATTGGTATCGCCGCTCAAGGTGGAGAACATATGGAGATCCTGACCAGCATCGCAGTCATCTGCGCCGAGGAAGAGAACATGGAAGCTTTGCGTCATGCTCAAACCGCTGAAGAAGTCATCACTATTTTGGAAAGTGAAATGGAACTATGAAGGCCCTTCACTTTGGAGCAGGTAATATTGGACGTGGCTTTATCGGTTTGATTCTGTCCCGTGCAGGCTACAATGTTGTTTTCTCCGACGTTAACCAGGAGCTGGTTAAGGCTCTAGAGCAGCGTGGAGAGTATACGGTTGAACTGGCTAACGAGGCCAAAGACCTGGAGACAGTTACCGGTGTGAGTGCAATCGATGGAACCAATCTGGATACCGTTGCTCAGAATGTTGCAGAAGCTGAACTGATCACAACTGCAGTGGGCGTGAACATTCTGAAACATATTGCTCCCGGTATTGCCAAAGGACTTACGTCCAGACTGGGAACGGGCGATGTCTTCCAACCCCTTCACATTATTGCCTGTGAAAATGCAATTGGAGCCAGCACTCAGCTGAAAGAACATGTATATGGCCTGCTTGATGAGCGGACTCGCCTGCTTGCGGATCAGTACGTGTATTTCCCGGACTCTGCCGTAGATCGGATTGTGCCGATTCAGCATCATGAAGATCCGTTGCATGTACAGGTAGAGCCTTTCTATGAATGGGTTGTTGACCGTTCACAAATGGCTCCTGCGTTCAAACCGGTTGAGGGCGTAATGTATGTGGATGATCTGGAGCCTTATATCGAACGGAAGCTGTTTACCGTAAATACGGGACACTGTATTGCCGCTTATATTGGATATGTGAACGGGTTTGATACAATTCAGAAGGCTATTGCCGATGAAAAAGTCAAATCCATCGTATATGGTGCCTTGCAGGAAACCGGAGCCGTTTTGGTGAAGCGTTTTGGATTCAATGCCGACGATCATCAGTTGTACATTGCCAAAATATTGGAACGGTTCGTTAACCCGCATCTGACGGATGAGGTAACTCGTGTAGGACGTTCTCCACTGCGGAAACTGTCCCCGAATGACCGTCTGGTTCGCCCAGCTCTCCAGGCTTACGAGTATGGAACGGAGACAACACTTTTGGCGATGGGTATGGCCGCTGCCTGCAAGTTTGACGTATCCGAAGACCCGGAAGCGGTGGAACTCCAGACTACGATCCAGCAAAAAGGGATTGAAGCAGCACTCAGCCAGTATACGTCCATGGATGAGAGTCATCCTGTACTGAAGCAGGCTGTAGCGCATTATCAACAAATGCAGAAGTAACGTTCTGTATTTCAATACAAAATAATATTGATTGAAGAAGAGCCTCACAGGGTTAACTGTGGGGCTCTTTATTTTGCTCTGTCTTCTTTTTATACGTATCCAGACATGCCTCGCAGATGCAGGACTTCCTGCGCTGGTCTGCCGGAATGGGGTCAAATACCCCTTCTGGGAACACAGCCCGGTTACACCAGCATTCTGAATGAGGACGACCAGCCGCATAGGAGCAGCCATTGGGCTCACCGCACAAAGGGCATATGAGAACTTCTGGAGTGACTTTCTTTGTATCCTGCTCAACAGACATACGAGTCTTCCTTCCCCGATAAATTTCTAACCACGAACGATCGATAGGTTTATTAAAGTATAGCAACTCAACCCATTATATCAATCCTGTGGTTATTCTTCAGGGGGCAATTCAATTTTCAGTCCTTCCACATGCTTGCGACTCATCAGTTTGCGTTTCTTTCGGTTCTCTTTGGACTCCAGCACAATGTCGAGGTCATAGTCACCCGGATATAGTTCATCTGCGGAGATGTGCAGAGTTAGACGTTTCTTATGAATTTTGACTTTACGTCCACGCAGCATGACTCCGATATTTCCGCGACTGTCCTCCACATCACATACGATGCCTGACTGGTTCAGATAAGCTGCATAGACGCGATCCCCTTTTCGGAATGCTTTGGCAGGGGGCGCGGGTTCTAATGTTTCAGGCCGATCAGCAGATTGCTTTCTAGTTCCAGTCTGTACGGACGGGCTGATAGGTTTTATCGTGTTCCTTGCTTCATTCAATTGTTCTTGTTCAACCGTGCTGTTTATTTGCGATGACGTTGAACTTACGTTAGGCACGGATGGAGAGGAGGTGGAAGAGACACTTTGCGAGACACCCTGATCTGAAATGAGCTTGGAGCGCTCAATAATACGCTGTGGCATACCCAATTTCAGTGCAATGGAATAGGCATAGCTGTCCCCGGCTTCTCCGATCCGCAATCGATAAAGAGGTTGAAGAGAGACCGTATCAAATTCCATTCTTGCATTCTCAAATCCAGGCGTGGATGCTGCAAAATGTTTGATTTCCCCAAAATGGGTTGTAGCGATAACGGTAGCTCCACGGCTGTGCAGCTCCTCCAGCATGGCGATCGAGAGTCCCACTCCCTCACCGGGATCGGTACCGGAGGCCATCTCGTCAATAAGCACAAGTGTCGATGAATCGGCTTGCTCCAGGATGCCAATCATGTTGCGAATATGTGCAGAAAAGGTACTGAGTGCTTGCTCCAGGCTCTGTCCATCGCCGATATCAACAGCAATTTCATGATACACGGCCATCTCGCCATCTTCAGCGACAGGCACAAGCAGACCAGATTGCATCATCAATGTGAGCAGACCCAATGTTTTGAGTGCAACCGTTTTGCCACCCGTATTCGGCCCGGTAATGATTAGCGAGGAATAAGTCTGACCAATCGCAAAATCAAGCGGAACCATGGATGCACCCATAAACGGATGGCGGGCATGATGAAGCCGAACACGTCCAATGGCATTGACGCTTACAGTTCGTCCGTCCATGGTCGCTGCATATTTCGCTTTGGCGAACAGGAAATCCAGAATCCCTACCGTTTCCGTATTTAACGAAATTTCACGATTATAAGACTCTGCCAAGGAGGTTAAGTCACCGAGAATTTTCATCTCCTCCCGTGATTCCTCGGCTTGCAGTGAAGACAGCTCCATTTGCAGACCTACTAATTCAGCAGGTTCAATATATACGGTTTGGCCACTTCCTGATTCATCCAGCACACTGCCTTTAACGTGTTTGCGGAATTCTTTCTTAATGGGCAGCACGGTTCTTCCACCACGCTGACTAATCACATTTTCCTGCATGATGGAGCGGTGTTTGCTTATTAGAGAATCCAGCTTGCGCTTCATGCGTTCCTCATTCACCGTCATTTTTTTACGAATACGTATCAGCTCCTTGCTCGCCTGATCCTGAATGCGTCCACTATGGATACAGCGTTCAATCTCGCTGAGCAGGGATTCCATCCATATCATGGATGAAGCGTAGCGACTAACTGTGGGGGCCACTTCGGATTTGCCCTCCATGTATTTCATAAGCTGTGCGCAGCTGCGCAGAAATTGGGCGAGATTGCTGAAATCACGTTCCGTAAATAAATAACCGGTGCCGAGCAGATCCATGATGGTCTCCATGCCATCCAGTGAAGGAATGGGCACACTGGCACCGTAACGAATCAAAGCAGCCGCTTCAGCGGCCTCTTCTAGCCGCATTTGAATCAGAGAAGCGTCGACCATTGGCTTCATGTCTCTTGCGTAACGTTTGCCCAAATAGGATAGGGCACAGGCTGCAACGTTTTTTTGAATTTGGGGATAACCCAGACTGGTTAACGTTTTTTCATTCATGCTTGATCTCTCCTTGGATATAAAATGGAATTTCGGTTAAAGCGATGGGACATATTCCCGGAAAACGCAAAAAGGGCGGAGAATGAACAAACGTCATTCTCCGCCCTTAACGTACGGGAAAGTAGGGCCCGTTATAGGTCTATACAAAAAAATCCACGCTGAACACAGCGCGGAAATAGACCCGGACACGTACAATCCCGGAGGCGATTTATGATATCCGCTGTTCTTAACTAAGTACAGGGTAATGGCGCATCATGAAATACACGTATGCCACAAGGCACAAGTGAATCGAAGGCCAAACTCCTGAATATGAAACTAGTTAGTTAAGAACGCTCACCGACATCAAAATCTCTCCTTTGATTGAGGAATATGCAACCAATATAAACTGGAAATTGCCTTGAAGTCAACCTTCAATAATAAATAGTGGACTTGAATAACAATGGGTTTTAAAATAACAATAGTAAATTAATCCAATGAAAGCGATATTATACATACGTTTTGCATTAGATCGGGTAGTGATTCCGAAATCGTTCTCGATCAAATAACGCAAAATGCACAAAGGAGGATGCTCTTTTTGCCTAAATACCTGCTGCGTTTGCTCTGTTTTACCATGATTCTCGGAGCCCTTCCGGTCATTGTTATTGGTTCAGTCTCCTATTCGATTGCTTCACGTGACATTGAACAGAAGGTCCGGGAGAGTAATTTGCAGATTCTGCATCAGACCCAAATGCGGGTAGAGCAAGTATTGCGCAGCCTGCAATTATCGTCCATCCAATATGTGAATTCTCCACTGGTATTACAAGCGATGAAAAAACCGCTGGACAGCAGCGAATTTCAGGAAATTCGTGATCTGACTTCCGGATTTAATAATCTGCAATCGGTTACTAATATCGATCAGGCCTATCTCGTGAATCTGGATGAAGACTGGGTCGTTTCGATGCGTTCCTTTGGAAAATTGGATGATTTCAGTATTCGGGACCGGATAGGCTCTTATTTGAAATATACAAACAGCCTGTTCTGGGTAACGCAAAATGTGAGTTCAACCAAAGAAAGTGTGCCGGTATCGGCGGGAGTTGGTGAAGCAACGCCAGAACACGCACCTACTCTTATTTCATCCGACAACGTGGTAAGCATGGTATTCAAGATTCCGATGATACCAACGAATGTGAAACCCAAGGGATTTTTGGTTATAGACATAGCCGATACAGAGCTAAGTACATTTCTAAGTCGAAATCCGAATTCAGGGGATATGTACGTCCTTGATCGGGAGCAAAAATATTTTCTCAACGATACAGAACAAGACGGGAAATACGACACGCTAAATCAGGAAATCCATGAAAAGGTACAAACGACAGGACAGTCGGAGGGTTTCTTCAGTGCAGAGGTCGAGGGAAGTCAGGTGGCAGTTAGCTACAGGCAGTCCCCACTCAATGGTTGGTTGTATGTATCCGTTGTATCGCTGAGTCAGATAACCGCCCAATCGCAGAAAATTGCATTGGTTACGGGAGTGGCTACATTAGTCATGTTATGTTTGACGGGATTAGTAGCCATCTACGGCAGTCGCAAGATGTATTCTCCCATTTCCAGACTTCTGCAGTTTACAAAAGGATTGGATTCTCCATTGGCTCCGTCTGGACGCCGTCAGGATGAATTTATATATATCGAAGAGCGATTATCGACCTTGTTCAGCTCGGAAAAGACGATGCGTGAGCAGATGAAGGGCCAGCATGTTCATTTGCAGGAATTTTTTATGACAAAACTGCTTACAGGCAAAATATCGGAAGATGACTTCAGATATCAGGGTCAGTTATACGATTTTCCAATCTCATGGTCCAGACTTGGGTTACTTACACTTCAGATCGATACCCTTGAAGGGACAAGGTATGAGGAGCAGGACCGGGATCTGCTGCTGTTTGCGTTAAACAATATGGTCGGTGAGCTGCTGCCCTCTGAGATTCGTTTCGCACCTGTCATGATTGATGACGCCCAGGTTACGGTGCTGGCATCCATGCTTGATGATGAAGTACAGCTAAAAGAGTGGATGCACACTCAAGCCGAATTGATCCGTGAGCGGGTCGTGACTTATCTGAATCTGCCTGTAAGTATCGGTATTAGTCGCTCTTACTCTGCAATAGGTGATTCACCAAGGGCTTACCAGGAGAGTCGTGAGGCGCTCCAAGGCAGGGTAAGTTTGGGCAGCCGTATTATTTTGCATTACGAGGATATTCAGCCGCGAGGTCAGACGGAGGCAGCGTTATATACACAGCTCAGGATGATTGAAGACCAGTTGGCTTCTGCACTCAAGCAAGGGGACGAGGAGAAAACCGATGCGTACTTTAAGCAATACCTTGGTCTGCTTGCAGACAAGAAGCTGCACTTCAGCGAATACCCCGTTATCATGGTTCAACTGTTGTCCCGTGTGTATCAGCTTGTACAGGAGCAGGGTGGGAATGTTGCGGAAGTGTTGGGCGAAAAGGCCTCTATGGCTCGACTACTCAAGTTATCCACATTGGATGAAATGACGAACTGGTTCCGCAAATGTTTATTTCACCCTGTCATTCGATTCTGGCGTGAACAGGAAGAATCTCAATATCTGAATATTGCCCGGCGCATGATTCGGCTGATCGAGGAGCGATATGATCGCGAATTGTCGCTGGAAGCTTGCGCAGAAGAACTGAATTTTCATCCAGTCTATCTGAGCCGTGTGTTCAAGAAGGAGGCTGGTGTGAACTTTACGGAATACCTTGCCGAATACCGGATGGAAAAAGCCAAAACCTGGCTGCAGACGACCAACCTGAAAATATCGGAGATTGCCGAGAAACTCAATTACACCAACCCTACTGCTTTTATCCGTACATTTCGTAAAATTACGGGAACTACCCCCGGAAAATACCGGGAGCAGCAGCGATAAAAGCAACCTGCTCTGCCTGCCATGGCAGGCAGGTTTTTCTTTGTTTCAAGGTCAGCCTTTATTCTGCGTTTGCAGCAGAGTTAAGACAGGAATATCGGAGGTTAAATGTGGTTCATTCAGAGGAGCATTCCAGAATTACAAATGCCTTAAACCCTTGCTGCATAAGGGAACACAAGAAGCTAAAATGAGACGATAGCCAGTTACCCATTTATCCTCCACAATGAAGACATGAATTCAGGAAGTGATATTTTGTAATCGTTTCCAATGTGGGGAGGAAGACACTATGAAAGCCGAAACGGCGGCTCGAACACGACCCGCTACCCGCAGTGACAAAAACCTGCTGTGGAGGGACATCATCAAAAACCGGTGGCTTTATATTATGTTGATACCGGGCGTGCTCTACTTTGTTATTTTCAAATACATACCCATGTACGGCATTACGATGGCTTTTCAGGATTACACGCCTTATAAGGGCATTCTGGGCAGCGACTGGGTAGGGTTCAAGCACTTCCAGCGTTTCTTCGGGGAACCGCAGTTCTGGACTTTGTTCCGGAATACGTTTTTGCTAGCGATTTATAATATGGTGTTCTTCTTCCCGCTGCCAATTGTATTGGCACTCATGATGAATGAAGTTCGCCGTGAACGATTCAAACGCTTTGTACAGACGCTGGTATATGTTCCGCACTTTGTTTCCTGGGTTGTTGTGGTTGGTGTGTTCTACATGCTGTTCACAACCGAGGGCGGCGCTATTAACGAATTACTTTATAACCTGACGGGACAAAAAGTGGCTTTCCTGCTAGAGCCTGGCTGGTTTCGAACGATGATTGTTGGACAATCCATCTGGAAAGAGGTAGGTTGGGGCACGATTATTTTCCTGGCGGCACTCTCCGGTGTAGATACACAGCTCTATGAAGCTGCACGGATGGATGGTGCCAATCGCTGGCGTCAGACATGGCATATTACGTTGCCTGCCATCCGCAGTACAATCATTATTTTGCTCATTCTGCGTCTGGGTAACTTCCTGGATACAGGCTTTGAACAGATCTTCCTGATGCTCACGCCGACGAACCGGGATGTGGGTGAGGTATTTGATACCTACGTCTACACCAAAGGTCTCACACAGGCACAGTACAGTTATAGTGCTGCTGTTGGTTTGTTCAAGTCGGTGGTCGGACTGGCACTTGTACTGGGTGCCAACACGATGGCCAAAAAATTCGGGGAGGAAGGCGTCTACTAACGCTTGCAGCAGACGTTCTTCACCAGACAGGAGTGAACATTAAGATGCAACAGGATAAAACGTGGGGCAACCGGATCTTTGATATCCTCAATCATGGTTTTCTACTTTTGATCGGAATCGTGACCGTTATCCCGTTCATTTATATTTTGGCCGTCTCGTTTACGAGTCCGCATGAAGTGGCTAAGGGAGGATTCATTCTTTTTCCGAAAGAATTCTCCCTCGCTGCTTACCGTTACATTTTCTCTACAGACACATTGATTCGCAGTCTGGGTGTATCCATCTATATCACCGTAATCGGAACACTGCTTAACCTGTTGTTCACGTCGCTTATGGCGTATCCGCTCTCCAGAAGATACTTGCGTGGACGCCAGCCGATCTTGCTGGGTGTACTGTTCACCATGCTGTTCAGCGGTGGGATGATTCCAACCTACTTTGTCGTAAAATCATTGCACCTGACGGATACATTATGGTCTTTGATGCTGCCTACAGCGATTAGTGCGTTCAACCTGATCGTACTTAAGAACTTCTTCCAAGCCATTCCGGATGAACTGGAGGATGCCGCCAAAATCGATGGATGTAACGATGTGGGCGTATTGTTCCGTATTGTTCTGCCTTTGTCGATGCCAGCAATGGCTACATTCTCTCTCTTTTATGCGGTGGCTCACTGGAACAGCTTCTTCAACGCCGTAATCTATATCAACGATAGTGAAAAGTGGCCTGTGCAGGTATGGCTACGTGAAATTGTCATCTTGGCTCAGAGCCGGATCGGTGATACCAGTATCGAAGAGACCGAGATTCAGCCGCTTACCATTCGAATGGCCGTTATCGTGTTCTCCACGATTCCAATCATGCTGGTGTATCCATTCCTGCAAAAACACTTTGCCAAAGGAGTGATGCTGGGATCGGTAAAAGGTTGAAATTGCGCATGGTTGTAAATCAGAACGGGTTCATGACTGTATAAAAAAGGGGAGGTTTTCGTTTAATGAAAGCAACAAAAAAGAAAGCCATAGCTGTCTTGAGCACACTGGCATTGGTAACAGGCCTGCTGGCAGGATGCGGATCGGAGGAAGGTCAGGCTGCCGAGGGCGGAGTGCAGAACGTGTCCATTGCAATAGCACAGGTGGGCGACGTACCGAGCAAAGGCAATGAGGTCCAGCAAAAGATTGAGGCGTATACGAACACCAAACTGGACATTCAGTGGATTCCGGCTTCGGCTTACAATGACAAAATCAATGTCATGATTGCATCCAGCGATATGCCCAAAATTGTGAAAGTACAGTATAACCCAACCGTAACCAGTGCGATGCGTAACGATGTATTCTGGGAAGTTGGACCTTTGCTGAAGGATTATAAAAATCTGTCTGCACAGAACGAGCGTTTCTTTGACAATATCAAGGTGGAAGGCAAAATCTACGGGGTACCCGTATTCTCTGATATTGCCCGTGCAACGGTGATTTACCGTAAAGACTGGTTTGATAAGTTGAATCTCAAGGTACCAACGACACCGGATGAATGGTATGAAACGATCAAGACGCTGGCGACCTCCGATCCGGATGGAGATGGTCAGGATAATACGTTTGGATTGATGCTTTTCAAAAAGTATAACGAGGATCAATATTCCTTCACTACACGTCTTGGCGTAAGTTTTGGTGCACCAAACAAGTGGAAGGTAGAAGATGACGGCAGTTTTACGCCGGAATTCATGACACCGGAATATATGCAGGTGCTGGATTTGCTGAAACGTTTGTATAGCGAGAAACTGCTGAATCAGGACTTTGCCGTATTTGACTCCACAGAAGCGGAGAAGAAATATGATACAGGTGTTGTCGGCATGCGTATCGGTGTCGCCCAGAACGGAAAGAGCCAACAAGAGCGTCTTTCTAAGAATGACCCGGATGGCGTAGTAGACATTGCAGGTTTGCTTGGTGTGAGTGGCGACCGTGTGGCGGGGCAGACGGGTAACTCCGGTATTCTGGCCTTCCCGAAAGCGACGGTGAAATCGGAAGACGAGCTGAAAAACCTGTTGTCTTTCCTGGATAAATTGATGGACCCGGAGATGGCAACGCTGCTGATGCGCGGTATTGAAGACAAACATTATAAGAAGGCTGGCGAGGACCAGGTGGAGATGAGCGACTTCGATGCATTCCAGCGTGAAGTGAAGCCATATCGTGATAACTTGCCTTACGTAGAAGGTTACAACGTACCGAAATTGAAAGATACCGAACTCGGTGAGAAGGGTACGGAACTTGCCAAAGAGCTGGCCGAACACGCTGTGCCAAACCCTGCATTAACCTTGTATTCGTCTACTTATGGCGACCGTGGGGCAGATCTGGATCAGATGATTGCAGATGCGCAGACCAAATATATTATGGGCAAAATCGATGAAAATGGCTGGAAACAGGAGATCGAGAATTGGGGCAATGCGGGCGGTACCAAAATTCGTGAGGAATATGCCGAAGACTACAAAAAACAGGCTAAATAAAAAGCCGGAAGCGGAGGAACATCATGAAAGAAACCCTGCAATTCACACCGGTACGGATGGCTGAACAGTTCATGGAAAGTTATCGCAATCATGAGTTGTACCCTACCTGGCATTATGAAAATGGTTGTCTACTGAAAGCGCTGGAAGAGCTGTACACCCATACCGGAGAACAGAAATATTTCGATTACATTCATGAACTAATGGATAACTTCATTCAAGAGGATGGCTCGATTCGCTCCTATGCGGTAGAGGAATATAACCTAGACCAGATTAACCAGGGGAAATCGCTGTTCCTGTTGCTGGACAAAACGGGTGAAGAAAAGTACCGTAAAGCCGCGGATTTGCTCATGGTACAGCTTAAGGGACAGCCTCGTACGAGTGAAGGCGGATTCTGGCACAAGAAGGTCTACCCGTTTCAGATGTGGCTGGATGGGCTGTATATGGCCACGCCGTTCCTGACGCAATATGGTGCGGTTACTGGCGAGGAGAAGTGGTTTGACAAGGCGGCATTACAGCTACTGCTGGTGGAGAAACGTACACGTGATCCACGCAGCGGTCTACTGTACCATGCCTGGGATGAGAGCAGGGAACAGCGCTGGAGCTCGGGAGAAACCGGATGCTCTCCGCATGTATGGAGCCGGGCGATGGGCTGGTATGTGATGGCGGTAGTGGATACATTGGATCATCTGCCTGTAGATCATGAGCAGCGGGGTCAGATTGTGGGGATTTTCGAACGTGTAGCGAATGCACTTGTACATGTACAGGACCAACAGTCCGGGTTATGGCCTCATTTGCTCGATCAGCCGGGGCGTGAGCGTAATTATTTGGAGGCTTCGGGAACCTCAATGTTTGTGTATGCACTTGCGAAGGGCGTACGTAAGGGTTATCTGAGTGGCAAGTTTAAAGCTATCGCAGAAAAGGGGTATCAGGGTCTGCTGCTGCATCTGCTGCAAACGGACCGTGAAGGTGTATTGTCCCTGACGCAGTGTAACGGCGGAGCAGGGTTGGGGGGGACCCCGTATCGTGACGGGTCATACGAGTATTATGTAACTGAATCCATTCGGATTAATGATCCGAAATCGGTTGCTCCATTTATTTTGGCAGGAGTGGAGATAGAACTGGCGACACGCTAGTTCTTTTCTTCAGACTTATTTATGATAGCGCATTCATGGGGCGTTTTGCATCAATCCAAGGAGCGACTTCAAATCAGCACAATATAGATCGGAACGGTTCAGTCCGTCTATATTGTGTACCCGTAGCGATTTAATCAAATGAGGCAAAATGTGAACAATTTGGTTAACCAAAGGAGAGATGGTTCATGAGTCCAAAAGGTCGGATGTCCCGTTTAGGCGGATTGGTCGTGGTTGGTGCAATGTCCGCCGGGCTGCTTGCAGGCTGTGGGGGAGAAAAAGCGCCTGCGGCAGGGGAAGGCAAGCTTCCCATTTCGATTTCTTTGATGCAGGTTGGTGATGTGCCGGCCAAGGAGAATGGGATTGAACAAAAGATTGAGGAATATACGAATACGGATGTCAGTGTACAGTGGATTCCGCAGTCTGCTTTTGATGATAAAGTTAATGTCATGGTAGCTTCGGGCGAGATGCCGACCATCATGCGTGTGAATTATGTACCCACAACATTTAACGCAGCCAAAACGGGGCTGTTCTGGGAAATTGGACCCTATCTGAAGGATTATAAGAACCTGTCTGCCCAATCCGAGGCTTATTTTGACAATATCAAGATCGAAGGAAAGGTCTACGGGGTACCCAACTTCCGCGATATTGGGCGTACAGCCATGGTGTACCGCAAGGACTGGTTCGACAAGCTTAAGCTGGATGTACCAAAAACGCTGGATGACTGGTACGAAGTGATGCGCTCCATTCGCAAGGATGATCCTGATGGTAACGGCAAGGAAGATACGTATGGAACGGTACTATTCAAAAAGTACAACGAAGGAGTATCCTCTCCGCTGACACGGATCGCCGTAAGTATTGGTGGGGTGAACAAGTGGGGTGTGGACGATGCGGGTAAACTTACCCCTGAATTCCTGACCACAGAATATGTGGACACGATGAAGCTGTTCAAGCGTCTGTTCAGTGAGGGATTGATCAACAGTGACTTCCCAGCGCTGGACCCTTCTGATGCGGACAAAAAAATCGACTCCGGTCTTGTAGCTATGAAGCTGAACGGTGTTGCTCAGAACGGAAAGTCGTTTCAACAGCGGCTGACACCAAACGTGCCTGATGGCGAGATTGATGTGGCTCCGTTCCAAGGACCGGATGGCATTCGAATTGCCGGGGAACCAGGGAACTATGGCATGCTTGTCATTCCCAAAGCTTCCGTACCGGACGAAGAACAGTTAAAACAGGTGCTGACGTTCCTGGATCAACTGATGGACGAACCACTGAGTACGCTTCAGCTGCGTGGTCTGGAAGACGTGCACTATACGAAGACTTCGGATGGCAAAACCGAGTTCAAGGACTTCGACGGGTATCAGCGTGAAGTGAAGCCTTATCGTGACAATCTGCTAAGCATTGAAGGATATAACGTGCCTGAACTTGTCGATGTACCAATCGGTATGAAGGGCACGAAGATGGCACGTGAGAATGAGCAGTATGCCATTCCAAATCCGGCGCTGACCTTGTCTTCTGCCATCTATACTGAGCGAGGCCAGGAGCTGGACCAGATGATCTGGGATGCACAGACCAAATACATTATGGGCAAAATCGATGATGCTGGATGGGAGCAGGAAGTGGCGAACTGGAGAAAATCCGGTGGCGAACAGCTCATTTCCGAATTTGAAGCGTCTTATGCCCAGCTAAACGGGAAGTAATTTGAAGAACAAGCTGTGTTTTGCGTGAAATGACGTGAAGCATGGCTTGTTTTTTATGTTCTTTTTCATCCCTAAGATTATGGTTAAGTGACAGAACGGGTATAAAAGGTAAGGAGCATTTGTTCACATTCATTTTATTGCTCATCGAGAGGGGAATATACAGCATGATTGATGACCATCACAAGTTAGACGTATTAAACGTATTAGATACATACCAAGGAAGAGATCTGGGTGTCACGATGGAACCACAAGCCTGTGGTTTCAAAGTGTGGGCGCCTACCGCAAAGCAGGTAGATGTGCTGTTATCCCCGCCTTCAACAGGGGGAAGTCCCAGTGAACAGAAGAATCAGGATGAACAGAAAGAAATACCAATGAACAAACAGGATCAGGGCATCTGGTCCCTGAAGCTCGAAGGTGAGTGGAACGGTTATCGTTATATGTACAGGGTAACCTTTGATGACGGAAGACAGGAGATTGCGGTTGACCCCTATGCACGGGCTGTGACCGTGAATGGAGAAATGGGAGTCATCGTCAGGCTCGAACAGACCGACCCGAATGGCTGGAATGAGGATATTCGTCCAGAACTGGCGAGCCCGGTAGATGCGGTCTTATATGAGCTGCATGTGCGCGATTTCTCGATCCATGAGTCATCCGGCATGAGGCACAAAGGAAAGTATCTTGCTTTTACCGAGACAGGTTTGCACGATTCAAACGGGAATACACTGGGGATCGATCATTTGGCTGAGCTGGGAATTACTCATGTACATCTGCTACCGGTTTTTGATTTTGCGACAGTGGACGAATCGAAGGAAGATGATCGGACTTCCGATTGCTCACGTTATAACTGGGGATATGATCCGCTCCACTACAACGTTCCAGAAGGTTCTTATGCATCCCGTGCAGATGAGCCGGAGACAAGAATTCGAGAGTTCAAATTGATGGTACTCGCCCTTCATGAGAAGGGGATCGGAGTCATTATGGATGTGGTGTACAATCATACGTTTGATACGGCAGCCAGTTCATTTGAGAAGCTTGTTCCAGGATATTACTACCGTCAGAACCCGGATGGCACGTACAGCAATGGATCTGGTACAGGCAATGAAGTGGCTACGGAGCGACCGATGGTGCGCAAATTCATTATCGACTCCGTACGATACTGGGCAGAGGAATACCATGTGGACGGGTTTCGTTTTGACCTGATGGGTCTGATGGACACTGCAACGATGAAAGAGCTCGCAGCAGAACTGCATGCCAAAGTTTCTCCGTCCATCCTCTTATACGGTGAACCCTGGGGAGCGTTGGAATCACCCCTTGGGGATCGAATGACACTTAAGGGAGCACAGCGTAAAGCCGGATTTGCTGTATTTAACGATAACCTCCGTGGAACGATCAAAGGCGATAGTGATGGAACGGGAACCGGATTTGCTACTGGAGCGGAGGGAAAGGAAGATGATATATGGACAGGCGTACGGGGAGCCATTACCGATTTTACGGATAACCCATCTGAAACAATTAATTATGTAACCGTACATGATAATCTCAACCTGTGGGACAAAGTCGCCCAGACACAAGGATTGCACGATACACTGGGATTTATCACATATAGTGAGGATGGTCGTGTGAAAGGCAGCGCCAACGTGGAAGAGGCTGTACAGCAGGCGAAGCCGTATTTGCACGTTGACCCGGATCGTATACTGGAGAACGAAACGGTCCGGCGTTGTCTACTTGCTAATGGCATCGTATTGACTTCCCAGGGGGTTCCTTTGCTTGCGGCTGGAGATGAATTTCTGCGAAGTAAATATGGTGATGCCAACAGTCATGAGAGTGGGGATTCAGTCAATGCCATTCGGTGGGAGCAAAAGCAGCAGTTTAAACCTGTTCATGATTATTATCGTGGTCTGATCCGTCTTCGGCGCGAGCATCCTGCTTTTCGTCTTCGCACCCGGGAAGAGATTGAGCACCATGTTCGATTGCTTGAAAAAGGAAAAGGGTTGTTGGCCTATGAACTGGCAGGAACGGCTGTCGGAGATTCATGGGGACGGATAATCGTTATATATAATGCTTCCAAAGAAACCCGTACAACCTCCGTTCCTTCAGGTACATGGAATGTGGTCGTAGAGCAGGGGCAGGCTGGTACTGAGACGCTGCGTACGGCCAAGGACGGTCAGGTCAGCATTCCCGCTATATCCATGACGGTTATGTATTCAGGTGAATGAACGTTATTGCACCCTTTCTCCATTGTGGGACGAGGGTGTTTTGTTTTCTCCCGCCTTTTTTTCATCAGGACAGGTACAAATGCTGTCAATCTATGGCGCTTGTTTACATATGCTGTATCTTGAAAGCGATTGCTATGTAGATTTGCATCATATTCAATATGCTAATTGAAAGCCTCTGCTCAACCGATATGTTGAGTACAGACAACCCCGGGTTGACAAATGACGTCTCGCTCCGTAACATCGGGACAACACGAAATCAATGGATATAAAGGCGGTGGGAACGATGCCGGAATGGACATCTTTTCGTTATGAAGGCAACGATCTTGGCTTAACATATACGCGTAGAGCAAGCACATTTAAGCTGTGGGCACCTACAGCTCAGCAGGTTTCTATACTCATTTTTGATGATGAGGGACATTATGATGCAAGTGGTAAAGTAACCGAACATGATGACGGACAGCAACGGTCGATGACCCGTGACCCGGATGGAATATGGAGTGTACAGCTTGAAGGGGATTGGGCCGGACATTATTATATGTATCACATTACGCATGATGATCAGCATATTGCAGTGGCACCCGATCCTTACGCTCGTGCTGTATCGGCGAACGGACAGCGAACAGCCATAATTGATCTGGATACAACCAATCCTGTGGACTGGGAAGAGGATGTGAAGCCCGTATTTCTACGTCCGGCAGATGCAGTTCTATATGAATTACATGTGCGTGACTTCTCCTCCGACCCCCATGCCGATATTCCGTATAAGGGCAAATATTTGGCATTTACAGCTTCCGGGTTGACGGACAGAGGCGGCAACTCCATCGGTGTAGATCATCTTGTCGAACTCGGCATCACGCATGTGCATCTTCTGCCTGTAGCGGATTATCAGACGGTGGATGAATTGGCATCGACAACGGACGCCGGTTCGAATGCCAAATTGCCATACAACTGGGGGTATGATCCGCAGCACTATAACGTGCCGGAGGGTTCCTATGCCACCAATCCACGTGATCCTGCGGTTCGAATTCGGGAGTTCAAGGCTCTCATTCATTCCTTGCACCGACAAGGCATTCGTGTCGTGCTTGATGTGGTTTATAACCATACGTACAGCGTGGATGATGGACCTTTTGAACGAATTGTACCAAGTTATTATTATCGTTACCGTGAGGACGGCACATTGAGCAATGGCTCGGGTGTAGGCAATGAACTGGCTACGGAGCGCCCCATGGTGCGAAAATATATTTTGGACTCTCTCCTGTATTGGGCAGAGGAATATCATGTGGACGGGTTTCGATTCGACCTCATGGGTCTGATTGATACAGACACGATGAACGAAGTGACCCGTGAGCTGAGAGAACAGATTGATTCGGCTTTTCTGATCTACGGGGAGCCGTGGACAGGTGGAGATTCACCTCTGGATCGGAAAACGTTAAAAGGAACACAGCGCGGTCAGGGATTTTCCGTTTTTAACGATCATTTCCGCAGTGCCATCAAAGGGGATAGTGATAGTATCGGCAAAGGTTTTGTTACAGGAGCAGACGGTAGGGAGTACGAAATTGCCATGGGTGTAGCTGGAGCGCTGGATGATTTCACATCTTCACCGGTGGAATCCGTCAATTATGTAACAGCACATGATAATCTCAACCTGTGGGACAAAATCGCAACAACGATGTACCTCAGGCATGATCTCGGTTACCCGGTATGGAGAGACGGGCAGCCCGTAGAAGGAGGCAGTGCGGAATCGGCGGTTAAAGCGGCGGACCCTTATCGTTATGTCAATGCGGATGATGTACTTGATCATGAGATGGTCCGTCGTTCCTTGCTCTCAACAGGGATTCTACTTACCTCACAGGGGATTCCATTTCTCCATGCAGGGGATGAGATGCTGAGATCCAAAGCAGGAGATCACAATAGTTATCGCAGCGGGGACGCCGTGAATACGATCACTTGGGCTAACAAAGCTCGATTCAGACCTGTTTTTGACTATTATCGCGGCCTGATTCATCTGCGCCGCACACATCCGGCTTTTCGTATGATTAACGCCGAGCAGGTAAGGAGTCACCTTCGCATGATGCGAGCAGAAGGAAATGTGGTTGCATTTACACTGGATCACGGAGCGAATCAGGATACCTGGAATCAGATCGTGGTGATTTACAACGGTACAGGTCAGCAGCAGCAAGTGAGTCTGCCGGAGGGTGACTGGCATATCGTGGTGAATGATCACCAGGCAGGTACAGATCTCATTGAGACGGTGAGCGGAACCGCAATGGTAGAACGATGGTCACTGATGGTAATGTACGACACGGAGTATGCTGGCGGTGCTGAACCCGCTGTGATTGAGATTCATTCGCCGCGTCTTGTGTACAGTGTCGGAGAGATTGCCGGTTTGCGAGCATCGGTCAGAGACCGTTTTGGTAATGTGGTGGAGAACGCATCTGTGAACTGGAGCTCTTCGAACCCACAGATTATTGCGATTCAATCCGATGGGACAATTCATACGGGGGAGACCGGAGAAGCCACGATTAGCGTCCAATGTGGCACGATTACCACAGAGTGTACGCTGCAGGTTGATTACCTCCATCCGGAACGAATTGAAATTATCGGGGAATCCGTGATGTACACAACACGTGTCAGTCGATTCCGCGCCTTGGTTCTGGATCAATTCGGCCAGCCTTTGCAAGGTATGAATATACGGTGGAGCTCATCTCATCTGGAGCATGCAGCGGTCAGTACAGCAGGCATTGTGCGTGCTTTAACACCAGGATCTACCCAGATTATCGCGGAAGCTGGAGGAATTCAGGCATCGCTGAATATCAAAATCCACAAACCAATTTCGCGAATAGTGACTCTCCGATATGAACGGGAAGATCAGCATTATGAGGGATGGGATGTCTGGGTATGGGGCACAGGCATGGAGGATGGAGCGGTCTCCTTTGAGCGAGTAGGCAATGCAGCAGAAGCCCGTTTTCGGGTGGCTGCAGGACTGCATCATCTGGGCTTAATCATTCGTCTGAATGAATGGGAAGCCAAAGATACCTGCGGAGATCGTTATGTTGATATCGGTCCTGAAGACGGAGATGTGCACATTATCGTTCAGAGTGGGTCGGATCAGATGCAGGTTATCCGTGAAAGTGATGTAGAGGATGATCGTAACAGCGCTTAGCTGGCCAGGTTATAACTTCATACAAATGGTTGAAAAATATAGGCTTAACAAGCGGTCGGAAGGTATTCCGGCTGCTTTTTTGTTCATCAGAAAGAAACATTTTCACCCGAAAAATAAAAAAAACTGTACATGTTAGTGTTTGAGATGGTCTTTCATTGGGGTAAATATAGATATGGCCCCAGATTCGGCCACGCACGAAAAGGCCATTCTGGTCTAAGAGAGAAGCTTATCGCTTCCTAACAAATATAAAGTAAGGATCCCTTGAAGGAGGATGTTCAATCATGAAATCCAACGGAAAAATGGCTCAACTTACGGCAACACCAAGAACTGAAAAGAAAGGTGCAGCATTGCGCCTGTTAAGACAAGGCGGACGTGTTCCGGCTGTCGTTTATGGCCCGGGATTAGAAGGTGCCGCGATACATGTAGATGAAAAAGAAGTGCTGAAAGTAGCACGTACAGGTCGCTCCGAGATGTTCAACCTCAATCTTGAGGGTGGCAAAACGGTTCCAGTGCTGATCAAGGATCAGCAGGAACGTAACGGACGTCTGCTGCACGTGGACTTCCTGCAAATTTCGAAGAACAAGCCGATCAGCGTTAGTGTATCGATCGACTTCCAAGGTACCGCAGCCGGCTCCAAGGCAGGCGGTGTGTTCCAGACACAGGAAACTCAACTGGAGGTCGAAGGACTTCCGGCTGATCTGCCAACCTCCATTGAGGTGGATGTTAGCGGACTGGAAATTGGTGATCGTTTGACAGCTGGAGATATCAAGCTCGAAAAAGGTCTGACTCTGGTGACGTCAGGTGATTCCATCATCGCTTCCGTGATGCCGCCACAAGCGGCTGAGGAAGAGCCTACGGCTTCTGCTGATGAAGCAGCACCGGCAGCACCAGAAGAACCAGCTAAAGAAGAATAGGGAGTCAGAATATTTATTATTCTGTATCTCAACCAAGCCCGGTCATCACGACCGGGCTTTTTTATATTGGAAATGGACAAGTGGAGTCGCTGGAGATGCGCGATGATGAATGTCGTTTTGACTTATGACAGATGGCTACATAGTCGAGCTATTCGGTATGATAACGTTGCCTGTTTGCGTGAAGTAGCGTTACAGTATACTATGATTCGGAGCAGCAACAATGCACTTTGGAATAATTTGCACAAGAAAGCAGGTTTCGCAATATGTTTGATCCGACGATTTATGACAATTTGAAAGTAGGCTTCGAAAATTACCTATATGATCTCGATAATTTGGATGAACTTATTTCCATAACAGATCGGAAGGATCAGCTTGAGATGGCTCGTATGTCCAGAGAGTTCGTGCTGCAATTCTGCCTGAGAGATTGTCCTGAGGTAACTGGCGAAGTGGTACTGAGCACATCGCTTGAGGATCTCGCGGCTGAGATTTTGGAGACACCAGGTGGTCCATCAGGTTGCCGTTTGCGGCTGCGGTTCAGAATGGTTGTTAAGGAGCCTGAGGCTCAATGTCCGGCGATTAGCCCCATATTACAAGAGAGCTGGCCGGAACAACGAAAATTGCAGCATATTCATTATATATTTGAAGATCAGCCAGCAACTTACGCCGTCACTGCTGAAGTACATTTTGACCGTAGTGTGAATGAAGATCAGATGGGAGATATCCCTGATCTGTGCGACCATATGGTCAATGTGATGACTAAATTATTGCAATTGCACAAATAACCAAGCGAAAAAGTCTTGTCTCTGCTCAAAGAGACAAGACTTTTTTTATTTTTTTTTTGAATGCCAAATAGGCTATCAGGCGTAGGTATAAGGACTTGAGGTTAATATTTTACGCAAGCAAGTAAGAGAATGTATATTTAATAAGCTGAATAAGTGCGATTGAACTATATACATAAGGTGAAATTGCGAAAGTGAGTTTGGGACTAAAGATTTAGTACCGGACTAAAGGAACTAGTTTTCCTTGCCGATAAAATATCGAAGGGGAGAAACTACATGACAGAGAAATTAATTCGTCTTCTGCGTATACTTCAGGCTATACAAGCGAATCCCGGAATTTCCGCCAAAGAATTGGCGTTGAAATGCGGTACCACTGTGCGCACGATTTATCGCGATCTCCGAATTTTGGACAGGGTTGCCCCTATCATGAATGAAGGTTATGGCAAGGGATATCGGTTCATTGGTGAATTTGCCATGTATCCTCTGGATTTTACCGAACAGGAAGCGATGGTATTCTCGATGCTTCCATCCGTGGTGGATACTTCGCAACTCCCGGCTGAATTTGATTCAGCTTTTGACAAGGTGATGACAGCTCATACCAAAATGAAATCGAGAAACAGTGACATTGTAGAAAATATTGCAGGCATTATTCGTATGGGTACACCTGCATACCGGGAAGAAGGGAAGTATCCCAATTTACTTATTCCAGTCATTGAAGCCATTCTGGATCAACAAACGATTCGAACCCAATATCATACGCTTACGAAAAATGAAATAACGGTCCGCGACATTGACCCCTATTACCTCATTCCGCGCGATCAGCGTTTCTACTTGATTGGTTATTGCCACTTGCTGAAGAAAGTACGTTTGTTTCGGATCAGTCGCTTTCTGGACGTTATCCAGACCAATACCCATTTTGTTATGGGTGATTTCAACATAACGCAGTTCATGAAAAATACGTGGTCCATTGATCGTGGGGATAAACTGATTCATTTTAAAGTAAGGTTCAGTAAAGAGGTGGCCCCCTACATAAAAGAAGAAGAAATGTTTGTTCGTCCACGAATGACTGATTTGCCTGATGGCGGATTGTTATTTGAAGTAACGCTGAACAGTAGTCGTGAATTCCTGAAATGGTTATATCAATTTGGCCCCGATGCGGAGGTTCTTGAACCCCGCGAATATCGTAAAGAAATTCGTAAACAACTCATAGAGTGGATGAAGCATTATGAGGAAGATCAATAATTTCAACCCTTCTAAATTCAAAAAAATGTGTAAAAGGAGCTTTTTCGATGAGTACCAAATTATTTGCAGCCATGTATGGAATGGAACATTATCATGGTGTAGAAGCTTTAAACGTAGGCGATATCCTGTTTCTGGTCAAAGACCCCGACAATCGGGTGGACTCTCGAGCCATCAAGGTAGTGGTTCCACCCATTGGGACGGTTGGATATATTGTTAATAATCCGCTGCTCGCTCCTCATGGTTGCTGGACAGGCTCGGGAATCTATGATGCTTTCCGCCAACAAACCTGCGCTAAAGTAAGGTTTGCCATGAAAGATATGATTATTGTGGAGTTAATTGAAATGATGTACGTTCCTGTTCCGCATATGGATAGTTTTATTGCAGACTGGCAGTCACGTGAAAAAGCCTAACGAAATCACAAGTGCAACAAGATTTATGCGCGGATGAGTCTTGTATAAGCTGCTTCAAGATGCATGGCTGTCCGGGCCCAACTGAACTGTTCAACTGCACTGACACGGCCAGCTTCTCCAAGCGAACGAGCGAGAGAAGGATTGTCTGCGAGTTTAGACAGGTAAGCAGCGAAACTTCGGGGATTGTGATACTGTCTCACAAGGTATCCATTACTCCCCGATACAATGATTTCACGAATGCCTCCATTGTCTGAAGCAATGACGGGTAGTCCTGAAGCCATAGCTTCAACATTAACCAGCCCGAAGGCCTCATGTTGTTGGGAAGGGCACACTAGACAGTCCACAGCCCTGTACAAACGGTCAATACGTTCATGAGCGATCTGACCTCGGAAGGCGGTATCCACCTTTAATTTTCTTGTAAGCTGTCGCAGCTTGCGGACGTAAACTGGAGGTCCTTTCCCTGCAATGATTAGTTGCACGGGTACCTGCTGCTGAATAAGAGCTACGGCACGAATCAATATGTCCACACCTTTGCCGGGAATCAGTCGGCCTACATACAGAATGGAGAATGGCCCTGTAATACCAAACTGCTTCCGCAGAAGCTGCTGCTCTCCTTTAGCTGCAGGCAAAAAACGGCTTAGGTCCACGCCAAGTGGTACAACACCCATCCGTCGTTTCAAGGATGGGAATCGACGAGCCAGCCTTTGTCTGAGGGATTGACTGTTGACGGCAATCCAGTTCGCTTTTTTTAACAGCGCTAATCTTGCAGGACCTGGTTGTGCAAAAGTTAACGAGTGAAGATAGAGCACCACAGGTAACGAAGGGAAGGCGCGTTTAATTGCAGCCATACTATGAGGTCTGTTATCTACCTGGATCAAATCGAAGGGCTGAATTTTCAGAAAACGGATCACTGCCCTTGTGTACTCGCTGGGACTGGTTGCTGGTACACGACGGATCGTAATGCCATCTAATTGCTCTGTGATGGCAAGGCCGGGCATCTGACGACTTAAGATCGTCACCTGGTGACGGAGTGCAAGTTCGCGAGCAATGCCGAGGAGGCAGATTTCGACTGATCCGTTACCTGGGACTGGCAATTTTTCAGGCGCTATCAGGGCTATTTTCATCAACAGGCTCCTCCTTGTCCATATTCGTAACAATCTACTTTGGTCATATATCCTATGTGCATCGGGTGGATTTGGCTCCTGTGGAACTACGCGTGAGGGGAAATTTCGTTTTTGTGATATACTGTACGGGGTGCAGTGAAATCGTTGCGCGTATTTAGAAGCAGGAGGAAAAAAATGTTACATTCAACACTCAGCCGCTTTCGACTGCTGTTGTGGTTGCAGGGGCTTTCATATGTGCTGTTGTTATTTGTTGCTTTTCCATTAAGGGAATCAGGAATCATGCCTCAGGCAGTCACGTGGTTTGGCAACATCTATGGCTTTTTATTTCTGATGTATTTATTATTTATGGTCAGTCTTTATACCACGCAAAAATGGCGTTTACGTCGTCCAATTGCTTTGTTTTTTGTCTCATTTATCCCGCTAGGCAATTTCATCTATGATTTGCTGGTCTTTCGCAAGCTGGACCGTAGTCAGTCAAATAAAGCTTGACTTTGCTTATCGTTATGAATATGATGAGAACAGATTATTGAACCTGTTTCAACTTAAAACTAAATATTCCTGATGTTAAAGGGGAGTAGCTTTCACAGTAAAGTCGTCAGTTCGGGATTGTATCCCCGGCTTTATTGGCAGCAATTTTGTTGTTAGCGAGACCTTTACCAAGTTTTCATACTGGGTAAAGGTCTCTTTTTGTGAATAAAAAGGACCTTACCAGTAATGGTAAAGGTCCTTTTTTTTGTACATCATAAGGATACTAAGGAGGAGTCAATTTTGGATTTGTCATTATTATTGGAGTATGGGTGGGTTCTCGTCGTATTAGTAGTCCTGGAGGGATTGCTTGCAGCGGATAATGCATTGGTTCTTGCCATTATGGTTAAGCATTTACCTGATGATAAACGCAAAAAGGCGTTATTTTATGGTTTGATGGGAGCGTTTATTTTCCGATTGGGTTCGTTGTTCCTGATCTCATTCCTGGTGGATGTGTGGCAGGTTCAAGCAATTGGGGCACTGTACCTCTTGTACATCTCGATTAACCACATTATCAAGAAGGTTATGGGTAGCCGAAACAAAACAGATGAAGCGGCTGATTTCGCTCCCAAAAAAACAAAAAAACAATCTGGTTTCTGGATGACTGTATTCAAGGTGGAAGTGGCGGATATCGCGTTCGCGGTCGATTCCATTCTCGCAGCTGTGGCGCTGGCTGTTGCCTTGCCGCCAAGTGGTCTGCCTCCGATCGGTGGACTTGACGGTGGCCAGTTTATCGTCATCTTCCTCGGTGGATTTATCGGTCTCGTCATCATGAGATTTGCGGCTTCCTTCTTCGTTAAACTGCTTCATTCCCGTCCAGGGCTTGAAGTTGCAGCCTTCGTTATTGTCGGCTGGGTTGGGGTTAAGTTGGCTGTTATTACACTTGCACACCCTTCACTGGGCGTTCTGGATGAGCATTTCCCGGAAAATAAAATTTGGAAATTTGGATTCTACATTGTGCTGATTACGATTGCAGTATGCGGTTGGTTCCTGTCTTCCAAGGTGCCTGAAAAAGAAGATGAAAATCCTGTGGAAGAATTGGAAAAACAAGCAGGGAAATGATAAGATGCAAATTCAAATCTGTCAAAACATGTACCATCAATAATCGATATCTAATCTCATGATATGCATGAGTAAGCAGGGTCTGTTCCTTACAGACCCTGCTTTTTTTATATAAGTTATTGGCACGAAGTAAAATCTAATGCATATGCAAAATAGGGAATTTTCCAAGAAAAGGGTTGACACATCGAAACGAGTCCGCTTAATATAAACATAATATTAATGAAGGGAGGCCGAGAGATATGATGGTTGGTTATGATTTGAAATTCACAAAGACACTACGAAGCACAGACACAATTGTATATCCAGTTCATCGTCTCTTTGGCCTCATACGGGCGACATAGGGGAAGATGCATATCGTTTATCCTTGGAACGTTATTAATCGATATGCTACTCTCGGCGTATATAGCAATGGAGAACAGATGCGGCATGTTCATGCTGCTTTTGTTTTCTGTTATTGTCATGAAGAAGTCACGGGCGAACTGTCTGTGGCTTCTTTTTTGTTGTACTGAATATGGATATGAATTCGGAATAACGTTAGGTTCAATTTTGAAATGAACCGAATTAGCTGAACGTATAGGAAGGAATAATAAACATTTATGAATACACAACCTAATTTATTTACGACTCAAAATGAACTCACAGGTGGCTACCGACATGAAGTCAAATTGCCTGCTGGGGACTTAACGGTATATGCGGCACAACAACTATTCTCGTCATTGGACTATAAGGTGTTCGAGATGGCGAACAACAATCTTCAAATCCCGGGCATTTCCTATATGAGCTATACGCCTGACGTGCATGTCGGTGTAGGCACCTGCATCGGTACAACGGCGGTATGGGATGCCAAGAGTGGCTATGTATCTCCATCCATCGTAGGCAGTGATATCGGCTGTGGCATGCGGGTGCATATGACCAATTTGCATAAGGACGACCTGAAGGATGTGAAGCTGCGCCGTAAACTCGTGAAAGCCATTGAGAAAGTGCTGCCGATGGAGGCAAATCAGCGCGGTCATTACTCGGACATTCGTTTGGAGCATATTGTGCGAAAGGGTCTGCATGGATTACCTAAAAAATATATCCCGGACAGCTATACACCCAAAAAATCAACTTCCATCACTCATGTAGAGAGCAGCAAATTTGCCTTTGATGAGGAAGTGTTGAATCTGGTACCGGATATGACTTGGCATCGGGCTCATCGCCAGTTAGGAACTTTGGGTGGAGGCAATCATTTTGCCGAGATTCAAGCGATTGAGATTGCGGAGGAAAATCGGGAGATTGCGGAAGCCTGGGGTCTGTATGATGGACAAATTGTTGTCATGATTCATTCCGGTTCCCGGGCTTGGGGTGGGTATGTAAGCCAAACTAGTTCATCAGCGATTGCGAAAGTGATGCAGCGAAATGGTCTGGGGACATCCGATCCAAGACTGGTTTTTGCTCCGCTTGAACATGCGGAAGGTCTCCATTACGTCAATATGATGTATTCTGCACTGAATTATGCTGTGGTGAACCGCCATCTGATTGCTTATGCAATTCGCGAAGCTTTTCGGGATGTGTTTGGTCCAAAATGCGAATTTCGAACCCTCTATGATCTGATGCACAATTATGCATGGGAGGAATCGCACTCGGATCAAGGTTCCGTTTTTGTACACCGCAAAGGAGCTACACGTGCATTACCTGCTGGTCATCCGGATAATCCGAAGCCATATCTGGCAACAGGTCATCCCGCGCTCATACCCGGTTCAATGGGGACGGCTTCGTATATCATGGTAGGTCAACCCGAGGGGAAGGATAACTATTATTCGATTTGTCATGGGGCAGGACGCATTCGTTCGCGTACAGCAACGAAGCGCCTGGTTACCGTGGAGGATTTTGCCTCGGCGCTGGGTGTGGGAACTGAAGATGAGATTGTGGTGAACCAGCGTTCGCTTGAATCGATTATTGATGAATCGCCGCAAGCTTATAAAAATGTCGATGAAATTATTGATAGTGTTACCGGCGCAGGTCTGGCTCAAGTTGTAGCCAAATGTAAACCACTTGCCGCTGTGAAGGGAGCTAAGTAATGACGATAGAGAAAGAACAATTGAATCATAATAGAGTCATCTATTCCTATGAGGAGCAACAAGACAGTCAAATCCGAAACGAAGGCTATGCCATATATGCCCGCTTGATTCGCGGCATCATTGAAGCGCTTGGCAATCGATACGGCGTTCGTTATGAACTCTATGCAAGTGATGATCCAAACAGTGAATACTGGGATCTGCTAAAAGAAGATCTGCAAAGCAACAGTATGGAAGTGGAATTGGTTGCCCGGATTTTCGAAGATCTGGAGCTGCGTACACTGCATTATGAGGATGATGGAGATGCACCAACCTATGGGGTGCATTATTCGATTCGCAACAATGTATTTGCCTATCCGCAGTGGGGCGTGGCTCTCGTCCGCATTCCTTTCTTCCGGGAGAATGGGATATACAATGAGGATTTTGTTTTTGCTACAGGAGAAGAGGAATTGAAGCAATTTCTGGGCAGTGTAAGGGAACGGGAACGGCAGCAAAATATGAAAAAAGTCACGGTGTACACGGATGCTCGCAATGGCAGTGATCGTCATGTGGAATCCATTACCCGCTCTGTGGGGCGGGATGAGGTCGTGCTTTCTCCGCAAATTAAACAGGATATTTTCCGTTCGTTGGACCAGTTTTTCGAGGCAGATCGTTCCTTTTATCGGGACTATGATATTCCTTACAAACGTGGCATCCTGCTGTACGGCCATCCTGGAAACGGAAAAACGACCCTCGTAAAATCCATTGCGGGAAGCATACCGGGGCCTGCGGCATATTGGCAAATTACCGAATACACAAACAGTGAATCGGTGCGTGAAGTGTTCGAAGCAGCCAAACGTTTGGCTCCCATGGTACTGATTATTGAGGATATCGATTCCATGCCAGATGAAGTTCGTTCCTTTTTCCTGAATACATTGGATGGGGCAACGTCCAAAGAGGGCATTTTCCTAATTGGCACCACGAATTATCCGGAGAAAATAGACCCAGGGCTCATGAACCGTGCCGGTCGGTTTGATCGGGCTTATGAAATACCGCTACCGGACGAAGGGCTGCGCCTGCAATATTTGAACCAACGCGGCTTTGATGTCTTCGCAGGGGAAGAAGGTACGCTGGAAGCTGCACGATTGACGGATACCTTTTCTCTTGCTCAACTTGGAGAGCTGTATGTCAGCGCAGCGCTGGAATGGCACCAGAATGGCCAGACAGACATTGTGCAGATCATTCAGTCGATGCGAGGAGAGTTGGACAAGAGCCATAAACATAACTGGCTGGCTCAGCCAGGTAAAGGCCGTGCAGGTTTTTATTAATCGAATATAACCATTAAAATATTCTCACCTCAATTGGTTATACTAAGGCTGTCTGAATCAACATACAATGACTTTTGGGAGGTACATAACGCAGTCTTGAACTGTGTAAGATGCCCGGAAGTGACGCAATCTGTTTATAATGCCTTGTTATAGGCTGTAGAACAGAGAAAAGGGCATATGAACAAAAGGTAATATACAACAATTTTCATGCCAATTGTTTAAATGCTTCTGTAGCGGTTAATAGTAGACAGACAACAACAAAAACTTTAATTAGAGGTGAATGATATGGGTTGGTTATGGTCATTAATTATCGGTGGTATCATTGGATGGTTGGCAGGTCTGATTGTTGGTCGTGACATTCCCGGCGGCGTTATCGGTAACATCATTGCCGGTTTTATCGGCGGATGGTTAGGTGGAGTAATCCTGGGAGATATGGGTCCAGAAATGGGCGGATTCTACATAGTACCGGCATTAATCGGTGCCATCGTACTTGTAGCAATCGTGAGCTTGATCTTCCGTTCTATGGGCCGAAGCCGCGGGTAACGAATTCAAGAATTCTTGAATATACAGTTAGTCGGCAACACGCACTTTGAATAACTGTTGATATAACAGATGCTTCTGAAGAGGTTGATGGAAGTCCACGGACGTGGCTTTCCATCAACCTCTTTTTGTTTTAAGATATAGGTACAACAGAAAGGGATGAGTGTGCATGGAAAAAGCTACATTTGCCGGCGGATGCTTCTGGTGTATGGTTACACCATTTGAAGAGCAACCAGGCATTCATGGTATTGTATCAGGCTATACCGGCGGTCACGTCGATAATCCAACATATGAGCAGGTCAAAACCGGGGAGACCGGTCATGTCGAGGTCGTTGAAATCACGTTTGATCCAGAGGTGTTTCCGTATGAACGTCTGCTGGAGCTATATTGGCCCCAGACGGACCCAACCGATGATGGAGGGCAATTTCAGGATCGTGGAAGTCAGTACCGGACAGCGATCTTTGTCCATAATGAACGTCAACGTGAGCTCGCAGAGCAGTCCAAGCAGGAACTGGCAGCAAGCGGGCGGTTCAATCAACCGATTGTGACGGAGATTCGGGATGCAGTTGTGTTCTATCCGGCAGAAGATTACCACCAGGATTACCACAAGAAAAATGAGAAGCATTACAAAGAAGACCGTGCGGAATCCGGACGGGATGAATTTATTGAAGAAAACTGGAATAAATAATTAAGTTCATTAGATTAGACCAAATTGCATCAGATCTTATTGAAAAAGCCGGGAGAGTTCCAACAGGAACTTCCCCAGCTTTTTTTGATTGTTCAATGATTAAGAGAATGTTATCTCAATGGCTACAGAACTTATCTACGTTCTCTGCGTTGATGGGAGAACTCTACATCGTTGTGTGAAATAACAGAACGCCCTGTTAACCGTTAGTCGGTCAACCAGAGCGCTCCATTTACTATTTAGCTGAGGCTGTCTTCAATACATACTTGGATAATGCATCGTCATTGATCTGATAAATAATATGATCGTTGTACGTTGAATACCCATCGAGCAATCCAGGAGAGGATGCAAACGTATATTCATGTACTGTATCCAATGTTTGCGGATCGAGAATATAACCTTTTTTGGCGAAATCAAGTTTATACTGCCCGTCCTGTGTACGATCAACCTGCATGAGAATAGGCTGCTCTTCCTTAAATGTACGTTCAGTCACTTGGCCTTTCATGGTGTACAGCTCCAGCTTTTGGCCTGTAAACAGAGTGTAACTGTTGCCTGCGGTCTGAACATAGGCATCACCGGCAATAGCACGGCCCCAGGCGAGTTTGCCATCGGTGCCAAAGCCCATCAGCTTGTTACCCGTGTTGGCAAAATTGGCACGCATGATCACGGAGCCATCTTCCAGAATGGCCAGTGATTCACCGCCACCGTCTCCCAGAGTGTTGGCATTGCTCGGGAACTGATAGAAGGAAAGACGATTCAGCGTACGATCGTAAATTTCCACTTTGGGATTAGCGGCCTGCTGCCAGAAGCTGCCCACTTTGGTTTGTTTGCTTGCATCGACTACGATTCGATCACTGCCTGCTTTGAGTACAGCACCGTTGATTGTTTTTTCCGTAATCAGTTTTCCCTTTTTGTCATACAGCGAGATGGCTGAACGAACGGAACCGTTCGATTGAACACCAGGGCTCGAAGCGATCAATAACGTATCGTCGTCCAGAAGGTACATGGATGATGAATTACTCACGTTTTTGACCCAGTTGGTTTTGCCGGAAGTATTGAACGAGTATACCTTTTTGGTTCCATCCGAATATTCCATATATACGTAAGCTGTGCCGTTGCTGGTATATAGCGAATTGGAGTAGGTTGTATAAGGCCCACTTTTCTCATGGAAAATAACGTTCCATTTCAATTGTCCGGTCGTGGCATCCAGCGCCTGAAGCGAATCCAACTGCCAATCCAGCTTCGTATTGCTGCTTGTTTTGGTTACGGGCTGGGAAGAATGCACATACACCAGATTTTTCGCAGGTACTGCGTTCACTTCGTTGACGATAACGTCTTTCTCCGTATTCACTTGCGTGAGAGAGAGAGAAGATGATGTCCATGAAGGCTTAGGCAAGGGTGCATTTTGTTCTGCGGCCGCGTAGCTTGGTGTATGCAGGCTGAAGAGGAGCGTGCCACTGAGAAGAAGCGCAGCCCATGTTTTGGACTTTCGTTTGTTGGATGTATGCAAGTTATAAACCACCTTTCTTCGATTCAAAATAGAACCGATTGTTGAATTCTACCATTTCACACATGTGAAATTCAACCTGAGTGTCTGTAACCTTTTATGATTGAGGTGTAATATTATTGTTGTTTCGAGAATTTCGAGGGTTACAGGGAATTCATCTTCTTTCTGTTACGAGAGAAGTCTGCTATATTTAGTCGGGTGACGAGGGCTAAGAGGGAGATTAGCCTGACAGATTAGAGGAACGACAAGGAGAACAGACATGAACTGGAATGAAAATATGACCACTGTGGGTATAGGCGTTATCGTCCTTTTACTGCTCATTGCCTGGATCATTCGCCGTGTAATTCGGCGAGGGCAGCGCATACGAAGTGAGGCCAATCCGCGTAAGATTACGATTAAGGATATCGATAAAATGCAGGATGGATCGGAATTTGAACTGTACCTGTATCATTTATTCCAACAACTCGGTTATGCCGAAGTACATAAGACCACAAGCAGCCGTGATTTTGGTGCGGACCTTGTATTTGTGGATAGAGCAGGCAGACGTAATGTCATTCAGGCCAAGCGTTACGGAGCAAATCATCCGGTTGGACTCAGCGCAGTACAGGAGATTTACACGTCCATGCGTTATTATGAAGCAGATCGATCCATCGTGCTCACCTCAGCCAGATATACGGAAGCATGCCGGACGCTGGCAGCGGTCAACGGGGTGAAGCTGCTGGACCGTGAAGATCTGATGGACCTGATCATGCTGTTTAAATCCAGAAGAATGGAAGAAGCACTGGAATTGATTGAGGAAGACGATCAGGAACCTGTGGAAACATGGCAATCACGGCGAAAAAGAGTTCCACGTTAAGCACCTTCACTTGTCTGCCTGCACATGATATATTGAGTGCATACCAACCAAGGGAGTGTGTTCAATTATCATGGCACGTACACAAACGCAAAAAGTATTGCGCAAAGCAGAGCGGTCAGGACAGTGGTGTCCAGAGCAAAGTCGGAGAGTAAACGGAGATTATGGAGCGTTATCCCAGCATGTTCGACTCATGCCCACGAAACAGGAAAAATTGCAAAAGGTCAAACACAAGAAGCGGACCCAGGATGGTGGTGCTTCTTTTTATTTTGTCTGTGATGTGCGGAGTGCTGCATAAGCATCAAAATTTTAAAAAAAGCTCTTCCTTCGATTGGTATGACATCCCTTGGACTGTTAAAATCAATGTATATCTTTTGAATTGGATCAATTATAGCTATACATCCTCCTATCTTCGATGAAGGGAAGAATTCTACATATGACAAAAGCGCTTCGCATGAATAAAAGAATCGTACGGCGTTTTTTGCTGCAGACGCAATTTTTATTGGGACGTTGGCCCGCCGTTTCCTTGCCTTCGGGTCCTGAACAGGTGATGCAGCTGATTCGCTCCCTTGGCTGCGTACAGATTGATCCTGTCGCTGCCGTAACCGGGAATCAGCATTTGGTGCTGGGCGCTCGTGATCCGGGCTATACCTCCGAATATTTACATACGTTGTTGAGTGATCATAAAGTGTTCGAATATTTTGCCAATGCCGCATGTGTTATTCCGATCGAAGATTATGCGATGTTCGAACCTGTGCGTGCCCGATTAAGGGATCGTCTGGCTCCGTCACTGCAAGGGCTGGAAAACACGGTGCAGCATGTGCTGAAGCGTTTGGAAGAAGAGGGGCCGCTCCCGTCAAGAGCTTTTCGTGCCGTCGAACGGGTGAGTGGATATTGGGACAGTGCAGATGTGCCTAAAACGAAGGACACCTCGTTAGCGTTGAACTTGCTGCTGGATTCGGCTGCCATTCGTGTCGTAGCAAGACAGGGCAATGAACGTTATTTTCATATTACTGAATCCGGACTGCTGGAGCAGGCCCAATCCATGACAGCGGAGATCGATCTTTTGACTCAAAGGCAAGCTTTGATGGACAAGTACATTTACGCATATCGGGTCGTGGATACCCGAGATCCACGATTAGGCTGGATGAAATCCACGGCTGCTGAACGTCGGAATGATATGGCTGCACGTGTCGCAGATGGTCGCATGATCCCACTGGAGGTAGAGGACGTTGCGACGCCTTATTACATCCGGGTAGAAGATGAGGGTTTGTTGCGTGAGATGGAAAGGGAAGAAACGCATTATGATCCATCAGGTCCGGTACGATTCCTGCCTCCACTGGACAACCTGCTGTGGAGACGGGAACGGATTGTGGATTTATTTGATTTCCATTATAAGTGGGAGATTTACACACCAGAGGTGAGACGAACCTACGGATATTACGCCATGCCCATTCTTCACGGCGATCGGCTGATTGGACGTATGGACCCGCGACTCGATCGTAAAACGGGCGTGCTAACGGTGCGGTTGTTATCGATGGAAGAGACTGCTCCACCTGTGGAGGAATGGATCGCGGATTTTCGGGAGGGACTCCAGTTCTTTGCAACGATGCATGGAGCGCGATCCATCACGGTAGAGAAGACGGTGCCGAAGGGGTTGAAAAAGCAACTCAAGTCGATCTTATAGAATCGGTAGACGTCAAAAAGGGAGCGAAAGCTCGCTCCCCTAAGGCTGGATTTGGACCTGTAATAAGCTTGTTACGCCAGTCCCACAGCAATATTGCTTTTCAATTAACGCAGATGTGGTACTTGAACATTCGGATCAACATCTGCTTCATAATCCACACCGTCGGTTTCGAAACCAAACAGTTGGAAGAATTCCTGACGGTATCCTACCAGATCGGACAGATCGTAGATGTTTTCGGTGGTCAGCTCGTTCCAGAGCTTCGCCACTTCTTCCTGAACATCCGCTCTCATCTCCCAATCGTCAATACGAATACGCCCCGCTTCATCGGTCGGAACTTCTCCTCCCGCATAGAGGCGATCAGCGAACAAGCGTTGCAATTGCTCGATGCAGCCCTCATGCAAGCCTTTTTCCTTCATGACTTTGTACAATGCAGAGATATACAACGGCACCACTGGAATTGCGGAGCTTGACTGGGTTACCAGCGCTTTGGCTACGGTTAGGTAAGCACGTCCGCCCTTTGCACTCAGACGATCATTCAGCTTGTGGGCTGTCGCTTCCAGATGGTTTTTGGCTTGACCGATGGAACCATCACGATAGATCGCATGTGTAAGTTCAGGACCGATGTAAGAGAAGGCAATGGTTGTTGCATTGTCGGCGAGTACGCCACCTTGTTGCAAGGCATCCATCCACAGTTCCCAATCATCTCCGCCCATCACGGTCACGGTCTGGCGAATTTCTTCTTCGGTTGCCGGATCAAGCGTAATGGAAGTCACTTCTCCCGTATGGAAATTGACTGTTTTGTTCGTGTACGATTGTCCAATCGGTTTGAGCACGGAGTTGAATACTTCACCAGTATTCGGATCGGTACGGCGTGCCGACGCTACACTGTAGACTACCAGATCAACCTTACCGAGTTCACTGCGAATCAGTTCAACGGTCTTTTCTCTTGTTTCGTTGGCAAAGGCATCACCTGTGATGCTGTATGATTTCAGTCCTGCTTCTTCCGCAGCTTTCTCAAATGCAGCGGAGTTGTACCAGCCTGCTGAAGCCGTACGTTTTTCAGTGGCACTGCTTGGGCGGTAAATGCCGATGGTGTTGGCTCCGGCACCGAATGCGGATACGACGCGCGAAGCAAGTCCATATCCAGTAGAAGCTCCGATAACGAGTACGTTCCGCGGTCCGTTCAATTGCGGTTGGGATTTTACATAATCAATTTGCTCCTGGACTTGTGCAGCACAGCCTACAGGATGGGAAGTTGTACAAATAAAACCACGTGTTCTTGGTTTAATAATCATTCATTTGCATCCTTTCATATTCAACTCTTGTTCTTCATAATTGGATAATGCTCTTGTACATACCACCTTATTGTAAAACAATTGCCTCCGAAACGGAAACCGTTTCGATGGATTTGGATAAAAGACGGTATCCGGCTTCGCATCCGGGATGATATTATATAATTTGAGCTATACATTCACACGATAACGGAGAGGACAGAACAGGTCTGCAGAAGCGAAGCGTTCGCCTTTATCACCGGATTTTCCCCTTCTATAAGGGATTTCAAAAAATCTGGGGATAACAGCGATCGGAAGATGGTTCTGGCCACGTAGTGCTCTAGTGTAAAATCATTCGTTCAACTTATAGTAATTCCAGGATCGAAACGAAAGGAAGACTAGCCATGCTGAAGGAACGGATTGAATTTCTGAGCAAAAGAAAGCAAATCTCCCGCAAAGACCTCGTGGAAGGTCTGGTTACGCAGGCTCACTTTGCCAATATTCTGGCCGATCGTTATCCACTCCCTGAAGATCTGGCAGAGGCTATTGCGTCACGTCTTGGCGTAACGACTTCCTATCTGTTAAACTCTTCTGCACAGGATGAAGAAACACTGGCGCGGGCAGAGGCCATTTTTGAACAAATGTCAGTTCCAGCTTCCGCCATATTAGAAGAAACGGTCCATGCACTTGAAGATCGGGATGATACGCTGACAGTAGAGCTAACCACGGCTTTAATGAAGGCGGTCTATTACCAACAATTAAATGATGCATCGGCTCATGAATATATACATACATCCTATTTGAATTTTTATCTGGAGAAATACGGCCGTCCTGACGATGTGGATCTGCCCCGTCCGTTAGCAAAGGCGTTATTATATTACAAAGTGCAGTACTATCGTTCCAAGCTTGCCTCTGTGGATGTGTTAACACATGCAACCAGGCTCAGTGAATTGGCTCTTCCTGGAAGTGAATTCTGGCTGTCTGTGCAAAATATCAAGATGGAAGCCTACATTCAGGTCAAACAGTACGAAGAGGCCAAGCAGGTATTCGATCTCACCATGAGACATGTCTATGATCAGCGGCTGTTTCATCGGTTGTCCGGTTTATACGTGGCTTATAGCGGATATTGCTTTGCGATGGGACTGGTAAAGGAGGCGCTCTCGGCATTGACCATGGCAGAGGCGAACCTGGTGTATGCGGGTAATCAGGGCGATCTGGTCACTGCCATTGCCAATAATCGGATTGTCATGTTAACCATGACGGGGGAGCTGGATCAGGCGCAGTCGGAGATCGAACGATTCGAATCCCTGTTGCAGCAAGAACCCGAAGAAACCCAGCAGGCCATGAAGCCATTAGTGAGTGTGTATCGGTGTGAAGTGGCACTGGCACGAAAAAACTGGGGGGGACTTGCGCAGAGTGTGGATCAACTGTTGAATAGTGCAACAACTCAGGATCAGCAGATGAGTGCAACCTTCTACCAGAGCCATCTTGCTCTTGCGCATGGAGATCGTGAAGTGTTCATGGAGCGAGCGCTCGCATGTCTGCCTTATTTTGAGTCCGTGCAGCATGCCATGCGTCTTGAACCTTTATATGAGGGAATGGCCGTGGTGTCCGAGGATCTGCGAAAATATAAGGAAGCCGCCATGTATTATCGGAAGCTGGTCTACCTGTTACGCAAAAAATAGATTGAAAATCGGCGTAGAACAGCCGTTTTTTTACATGATTTTGTTCAATACCGGTGCATTAGGCACAAAATATGCCTCCCAACCTTTCATTTAAGAGTCGTTTACGGCTCTTTTTTTGCGGAATCCATCAAAAAGCATGTTAAAGAAACGAGAATTCAGTGGTTTAATCACCGGATTTTTCGTTTCTTTTGTATGCAGTCAAAAGGGTATTCAAGGACAAGCCCTCCTGTTTATACTTTAACTATAACCAAAAATAAAAAAACGAGGTGTTCATTATGGGATGGTTTGGTAAAAAGAACAAGCAGGAAGATGCGATTGCGAAGGCAGATAAAATGATGAATAAAGGACTTACCGGCATGATGATGAAAGGTTTTGTATCAAAGGAACATCGGGAAGCCATCAACCAGAGTCTGGATTCGGCGAAGCAGGCACAACTGGCGGCAAGTGGTTCCCTTCCCTTAACTGCAACAGCCACGGTAATCACGATTACCGATACGGGTAAGCTGATCAATTTTGATCCAATTGTTGTGCTTGTTCTGGATGTAACAGAGACAAATGGCAATCAGTATCAGCGAACATTGGAAACACTGGTGTCCAAGATGCAGATTCCGCGCGTGGGAGATCGGGTGGGACTGGGGCAAAATCCGGCGAATCCGACAGAGCTAATTTACATGGGGCTGTTGTCTGTCTAGAAAGTGATCGTGTTTCAAGGGGGGAGGCTTAATTCAGTAAATACAATTAACAACGAATAATAGAGATAGAGAGGGTGGGGCAGATGGTAGGTTTCCTGAGATTAATAGGTGTGTTGACTGTATTCGGGGTGGGATTCTCCCCATTTCTGGCACAACAGTTGTGGAATGATCCTTTTATCATTATGCAGGCATGGTGGTATACACCAGCGATTTTTGCCGGATTTGGGCTGATCTTTATTCCCTCCATTTTGGCTAATATCCTCGGCGTCGGGAGGGTGAAATCAGGATTATCGGCGGTTGGTGTCATTAAAAGCATCCAGCAGACGGGTACGTATATTAATGAGCAGCCGGAAGTTCGACTGGGCCTGACCGTCTCGCTTAAAGGGCGTGAGAAATACGATACCGAGTTGAGAACCATTATTCCGTTGACGTCCATGGCTCAGTTCCAGCCGGGCAGCTTTATTCCGTTAGTGGTCTCCGTGAAGGATGAACGGAAGGTAGGGCTTGATCTGAAAGGACGACTGTCTCAGGAAGATATGCAGCAATTGCTGGATGAGAAGATGGTGCAGCAAGGCGTGGCACCTGAGATGATGGATATTGCACGAACGGGCGAGAAAGCGATGGCCAAGATTTTAGATGTTACTCCACTTGGAAGCGGAGGTAATGGCAAAATCAAACTTCAGCTTACGCTTAGTGTCACGAAGTCAAATGGAGAGACATGTAAGGTCACTATACCAAAGGAAATTTATCCATCTACCCTAACTCAGGTTCAGCAAGGTCATATTATTAACGTGATCTACTCGAAGCAGGACCCGTCAAAGTTGGTGCTGGCACTGAATGTACAGAAGGGACAGTTAAGTGACCTCTTCTCATCCTGATAATGTATGAACAAAAAACCTGTAACATCACGATGCTAGTGATGGTGCAGGTTTCTTTTGTGTATTTTATTTTGAGAAAATCTGGATGAGCTTAGCTTAAGATCAGACGATGCCCAGGCGCATTCGATATGAGAATAGAACTTGTCTCGATTCTCCGTTAAATATGCGTGTAGCCAGTTGTCTAAATTCGTCTGCTACCTCGAGCAGATCAGTGGCTCCGAGTTTCACTGCCGTTTGCAGGCCTCCTTGGCTTAGTGCCAGATTGACGTATCGGTCCGCATCGAATGTTTCCCGATGATGAAACACAATTTCACGTGAATAACGGAACAAGCCGGACTGCTGAATCTGCTGCAAATGTCCGTCTTTACTCCATTTATGAGCTTGGTTTTCCTGAGGTGCCAGACTGGCAGCTCGATGATCTGCCTCCGTATTCAACTGCAGATAGGCTTGTTCCAGCTGCCAATCAACCACTGGTGGCCAGTCACAGTCGTAGGCAGCAAATATGCCGCCTGGACGCAGTACACGCGCAAATTCGCGCAGTGTGGACTGGGGCTCCATCCAGTGGAACGACTGTGAGCAGGTCACGATATCCACACTGCCATCAGGTAGTCCCAGTTCGTGGGACAGGCCGGAGACAAAGCGAAGATGGTCCGGTTTGCCTGCCGCTTCCCATTTGTACTCTGCGACAGCTCTCATATCATCGCTTGGTTCGACGCCAATAACACGTTCTGCCTCATTTAGCCAAATCCATGACGATAAGCCCGTACCACAGCCAACATCTGCGACTAAGCGAGGTTTGCTGCCCAAATAATTCGTCAGAATATCTACGACCTCGGTGGGCGCAGCGGGCCGGTTCTGGTCATATAACGTACCGAAACCTTTGAATCGTTCCACATTGTTACGTCTAATGTCTTGCATGGACAAACCTCCTTCAGGAAATGGATAGATAGCAAAAAAGTAAAAGAATCAACAGATGATCAGAGCTACATTATATCATTCATTTTCCAACCTGTTGTTAACGACCTGTTGTAAATGTTCTACCGCTTTGATATGTCGCCTAAGCAGTTCCTGTCCAACGTGTGCAGGCTTGATTACGGTCAGGTCAGATCCAAACGACATCAGGAAGGAGTACAGCCATTCTCCCTCATTCAGTTCAAGGGCAACGCGCAGCCTGCCGTCGGGCTCTTTTTCAACGCGTGATGGTTCAAAAAAATCATACACCCTATACGCAATAGAGTTGGAGAACGACAGTTCCAGAGCGATTTGGTTGATAGAGACTTGTGTCTCATTTTCCGTTGATCCGATGTTCATGTTGTTTCGGGGAACCCTCGGCAGAAATTTCAGCTGGGTAATGCGTTTCATTTTGAACGTCTGAAATTCGTTTCGGTCGTGCTCGTCGTGAATGTACCCCTTGAAATACCAAGTACTGTTCTTGAACAAAAGTTTGAGAGGTTCAACCGTCGGAACACTCTTCTCTCCATCCGAATTGACATAGTGAAACGTAATCCATTGATTCGTGAAGATCGCCTGCTTGACCTGATTGAACAGCTCCCTCTCCTGCAGTGGAATGCTGCCCCATGGTGAAAAGTCGAACTCGATCCAATCCAACTTGTGATCAAACAGGGCGGTTAAACGTTTGAGCATATGGGCAGTGTTAAGGTGAGGGATGGCGCTGACGCTATATAATCCAAGCAAAATTTCATTCTGATCATCTTCGGACAACAGGGATTTGTCCATGACAAAGTTGTCCATGAGATGGATACCGCCATGCTTTCCGGTTGTCGTGTATACGGGAATACCCGCCGCACTCAGTCTGTCGATATCACGGTACACCGTGCGCACGGATATCTCGAACAAACGCGCGAGCTCGGGGGCGGTAGCTTTCTTTTTCTCCAATAACAGCAATAGCATTCTGAATAATCGATTATTTTCCATGCCGACATTATACCATGACAATAGGTGTCAGGGTATGGGGGGTACACTGGATGTATGTGTTAGGAAGATCATGAAGGAGGAATTGATGATGTCGATGAAAGACGGATTTTTCTGGGGTGGCGCAACGGCTGCCAATCAGTTTGAAGGTGGATGGGACAAGGGTGGTAAAGGCCCAAGTACTTCCGATATGATGACAGGTGGAACGCACACGACACCACGGCGGATTACGCCTGTACTGGAAGAGGGCACGTATTATCCGAGCCATGAAGCGGTTGATTTTTATGGTCATTACAAAGAGGATATTGCCCTGATGGCTGAAATGGGCTTCAAAATGTTCCGCATGTCCATTAACTGGTCCAGAATCTACCCGAACGGTTATGATCTGGAGCCAAACGAAGAGGGATTGCAGTTCTATGACAACGTCTTTGCTGAGTTGAAAAAGTACAACATTGAACCGCTCGTGACCATTTCTCACTACGAGACACCATTTGGTCTGACCCAGAAATATAACGGCTGGGCTTCGCGCGAAGTGATTGATTGTTATATCCGATATTGTACAACCCTGTTTAACCGATACAAAGATCAGGTGAAATACTGGCTGACCTTCAACGAGATCAACTGTCTGACAATGCCAATGGGGGCTTATATGGCTGCAGGTATCCTGTTTGAAGGCAAAGAGACATTGATCGATGGCGTTGATGATCCACAGACCCGCTTTCAGGCGCTGCATCACCAATTTGTTGCAAGTGCAAAAGCAGTGAAGCTGGGACATGAAATCAATCCTGATTTCCAAATCGGCTGTATGGTCGCTTTCATGACAACATATCCGAATACATGCAATCCGGACGATATTTTGCTCGCGCAGAAGAAGGACCAGCTGTCCAACATGATCTGTGGAGACGTACAGGTTCGTGGAGCGTACCCTGGATTCGCCAAACGTTTCTTCGCCGAAGAAGGCATCCAGATCGAGATGCAGCCGGAAGATGCACAGACTCTGCGTGAAGGCTGCGTGGACTTCTATTCCTTTAGCTATTACATGTCCTTGGTCGAGAGTGCGGATGAGTCGTTGGATAGAGCAGAGGGAAATCTGCTGGGCGGCATCAAAAATCCGTATCTGGAAGCTTCCGACTGGGGCTGGCAGATCGATCCGAAAGGATTACGTTACACCCTGAACCACCTGTATGATCGTTACCAAATTCCATTGATGGTTGTGGAGAACGGGCTGGGTGCAGTGGATGTAGTGGAGGAAGATGGCTCTATTCAAGATGACTATCGGATTGATTATTTGAGAGGTCACATTGAACAAATGAAAGAAGCCGTTGCCGACGGTGTGGAGCTTATCGCTTACACGATGTGGGGATGTATCGACTTGGTCAGCGCATCCACGGGAGAGATGAAGAAGCGTTATGGCTTCATTCATGTGAACAAGGACAATGATGGCAATGGTGATTTCAGCAGAACACCGAAGAAGAGCTTCCACTGGTACAAAAAAGTCATTGAATCCAATGGCGAGGAGCTCTAAGTTGCCACTGTAAAATAGATTCATAATGACGTAAAGAACCTCACTGGTGCTGGATGCACCTGTGAGGTTCTTTAGGTTTGGTTTGTTTTCAAGCATGGGTTGGATCATTGCATGGTGAGCGAAAAAACCTAAGCGAGAGGTTTGGACTGTAACAGGGAAAGGCGTTCCAGATGTCGCTGATAGAACCATATGCATACGGCAAGCCAGCATCCACTCAGAAAGTACCCACCCACGACATCACTGGGATAGTGCACCCCCAAATAAATTCGGCTCATTCCAATCGTCAGGATGAAGATCGCACTCACGATAATCATGAGTACGCGTCCAGTCGCTGTCGGTACATGCTTCCAGATTAAGAAGGCCAGGCCGCCATACAAGCTGAACGCTGCCATGGAATGGCCACTGGGGAAGCTATAACCACTCACCTCAATAATCCGGTTAATCGTAGGTCTGGCGCGCTGGAATACTAGCTTAATCAATGCATTGAGCAAAGTCGAGCCCGCAATAACACAAGCCAGGAAGAGCAGCTCGCGTTTGTGCCTGAGGTAGATATACAGCACAAGCATGGCGAGAATGGTAATGACAACCACAGGCACCTCGCTGCCAATCCAGGTAAAGAGCTGCATCAATCGTGTCATTCCGGGTGATTCCATGCCCTGTATCCAACCAATCAAGGTATCGTCAAAGACGTGGATCTGGTTGTCGCTGATGGACAGGGCGATGCTTACAAATGCAATGAGACATAACGCTGCAACGAGCAGCGGGATGGAGATATTCTTTTTCAAAGTCTGATTCAAGTGACGGTTTCCTCCAAGGTGTCTGAATTCTGATGATGCTCAATACAATATTCGTATTATGCTATAATCTTACAATAAATATCGCTTCAAACAAAATGTGAACGATTCCAAGAAGGGTGTTGCAATCTGAGCCGGGGGTGAAAGGATGAAGCGCTTAGTATGGTTTGCATTGATTTTGTTGTTGGTTGGATTGGGTTACACAGTATTCCCTGGGGAAAAAGCTTATGCTTGCAGCTGTGTAGAATCGAATGCTCAAGAGAAACTGAAGACGTCCACATCGGTTTTTACAGGTAAAGTGGTGAAAAGGGGTGGGACGCAAATATTCAGCCCTGACCGATTGAGAGCATATACCTTTGAAGTGGATACCGCATGGAAGGGTGTTTCTTCTAAACGAATGACTGTCATGGGTAATGATGCTGGTTCGGAATCTTGTGGGATTCAATTGGAGAAGAACCAATCCTATCTGATCTTTGCTTATAAGAATAAAATGGACGATAAGTTGCATACGAATCTTTGCAGTGGCAATGTTTCCATTGATCAAGCTGGAGACGCGTTAAAGCTGCTGGGAGCAGGAAAAGTAGTGAGTCAGGATGATTTTGTAAAAACCGATCAAGGACGAAGTTGGTCATTTTATCTCATCATATATGGTGGGGTTATTCTATTGCTTGTATTGGTAAGTGGCTGGATCTGGAGAAGGAAGAAGCGCGCGTGATGTTAGGATCTGAATTAAGGGAGAATGGCAGTACGGCAACGGAAGAGAAAAGAAAATCCCCGTGTGGAACGTTGAGGTAAACGCGTTCCATGCGGGGATTTTATACATTTTGTCGGATAATCGTACCGATTCAATTAGTTTAACTGCAGCATATATTCATAAGCCGTGATACCGAATACTCGTTTAAAGTGTCTGTTCAGATGAGTCAGGTCGACAAAACCACATTCGGCTACAGCGGAGTAAACATCCTTATGCGTTTCAATGGACTGTCTGGCACGCTCCACCTTACAATTCAGAAAAAACTGATAAGGCGATATGCCGGCATGGGACTTGAACTCGCGGATAAATTGAAACTTGGACATGTTGAATTCCGCACTCAGGTCGTCCAGCTTCAGAACATCTTCAATACTGCAAAACATCATTTCTTTCGCTTTTCGAACCAGATTGTCCTGAGGCCGCCATAACTTGGTGTCCATTTCCGATTGCGAGAGTAATTGCAACAGGCCCAAGAGCAGTTCACTGCATCTCGCTTCATCCTGTCCGTTTTGAACAGCATCATTCAGCATCAGGATGCTTCGTGCAAGCACAGGGTCATAGACGATGGGGCTATTAAAACGCAATTCCTTTTTCCCTAGAACCTCTTCGACCAAATCCGGCTTCAGATATAGCATGACATAGTCTATGCCGGCTTTGTCATAGGAACTTCCATCATGGGACTGCTCCCGGTTGAATAACATCACGCCGTTTTTGTGGGAGGCTTGATAATGTCCGTCCAGATGGTATTGCTGAATACCGCGAAGCGTGACTCCTACTGCATATTCCTCGTGGCAATGCTTTTTATAGGTGAAATCCGTAAAGCTGGCGGATAGAGCCAGTACGTCCTGTGATTTCTTATAGTTAAACAATTCCATGCTGCACACACCTCCCGCGCGTTAGATGATTCCCGATACCATGATGGCTGAGTATAACAAAAAAAGGGCCATTAGGATACTCACTGCTTTTTGATGACGATTGAGTAAGGTTCTGAAGATGGAGCCAAACACGGCCCAACTGGAATAGGCCAAGAAGCCGATGATGGTAATAATGATCACGAACAGAAACGTTGACATGGTGCTATCGTAGTACGGCAGAACATAACTGGGAATGACAGTGAACGTGAACAGAACCACTTTTGGATTCACAAACTGCATGATTAAACCGTTTAGAAACCCCGTAACTTGCTTCGATGCCGTCTCGGTGGAACCCATTTTATAGACTTGATAAGCCAGATATATCATATAAACACTACCCACGATCTGCATCACTTGGAGAATACCAGGCAATACCTCAGCAAGTACATGATTGAGAAGAGCAGAAGCAGCAAGTAATAAGCCAAATGCAACGGTGGCACCCCACACATACTCCATCGTTTTCCGGGGACCAACCTGTCTGACGGAAGTGAGAATCACAATATTGCTGGGTCCAGGTGTGAAGGTAACGACAATGCAATAGATGAAAAAAGATGTAAGATTCATAGGGCCTCCCCGAGTTGTAGTTACATGATCATACTCCGGGGAGGCATTGGCTTATAGTACATTATTGCAGCAGAATGCACATGAGCAGGAAAAAAACATAACTTTCCAGCTAATAGAAACGTCATAGAAGTAACTACTTTGATATCGAGGTGATTAATTGAAAGCTGTAAGTAAGTTGCTGTTCCTATGTATGATACCTCTTTTATTGTCTGCTTGCTTTAAAAATGGGGAAGGTGACCAACCAATCAATAATTTGGATCTGAGTCCTCCAGTTGAAATTTCATTTGAAGAGACTGAAGCTAGGACCCCTTTTGAAATCAAACAACCGTCAGTTCCTTTCCAAGTTACTCAAAAATCAGCGAGGATTTTAGATACCAATGGTACATTTGAAGCAGTCGAAATCACGTATGCCAATACCGACGAAGGATTGAACCTGATCACTATGATTACAAACTCAAAGGTGGATACGCCTCCGAAGGGGAAGAAAGGTTTGAAATTATCTAATGGCTCTCAAACATGGGACCAAGGAGACGGAAATGTAAGTGCCATCTATTGGAGAAACGAGGGTTTAACTTACTCTCTTATTTCAGGGAAAAACAACAATCTTGAACCGTTATACGATTATCAAACATTAGTTGAAATAGCAAATACATTAAAATGAAGCATAAGGCAGTTCTCTTTTAGATTGAAAATAACACCAAAAGACTCAACCTCACTGTATGTACAGAGGAAGTTGAGTCTTTTTACTGTATTAAAGTACCTGTTCAATGAATAAAGACTGAAAGGTTAATTTACATTAAGGCATCCAGAAAACGAGTAGCGATGCCGAAATAGATAAACAACGACAATATATCATTCAACGTTGTGATTAATGGGCCGGAGGCAACCGCAGGGTCCACTTTGAAACGACTGAGCAGAAGAGGAATACAAGTACCGGTCAGTGTTCCGATAACCAGGGTGAAGAATAGTGATACTCCAATAATCGCTCCGAGCAGCCAGTCACCTTGCCAGAAATAGGCGATGACCGTGATCAGCAAACCGCATACAAGTCCAATCATTGTGCCTACTTTAATCTCTCGGCCAATAAGCGCGAGCACTGTGGCCTTGTCCAGCTTGCGTCCAATCAAGCCACGTACAACCACTGCAAGGGATTGTGTACCCGTATTCCCCGTCATACCGGCTATCATGGGCATGAAGAACGCCAGTGCCACAACCTGATTCAGCGTGTCTTCGAAAAAATCCACGATGCTGCCTGAGATCAATCCGATAAATAACAATAAAATCAGCCATGGAAGGCGACGTCTGACGGCAACCAATGGTTTGGTATCAAAATCGATGTCTTTACTGCCGCCACCCATCTTGGCGATGTCTTCACTGGCTTCGTCCATAATAATATCAATGACATCATCCATTTGGATAACACCGCATAATCTGCGGTTTTCATCCACGACAGGTAAAGCCATAAACTCATAACGTTGCAACAGCTGTGCAGCTTCTTCCTGGTCCATATCAACTGTTGCATGGATGACACGCCGAGTCATCAGCTCTTCTACTTTGGTGTTATCATCTGCCTGAGCAAGGGATTGATAACTCACGACTCCGACCAGTTTGCCTTTATCATCGGTGACATACAGATAACTGGTTGCAGGAATGTGCAGCGTAGCCTGCGATTCTCTAAGTGCTTCCTTTGCGGTTTCATGCGATAACAGCGTACGGTAACGATCGGTCATGATCCGTCCAGCCGTTTCCGGTGGATAGTTCAGCACGGAGCGGATAATGGCGGAATGATCGAGATTCATATTGGACAGCAGTTCTTCTCTGCGTTGGAGGGGCAGATCATGCATGAAGCGAATCAGATCACTTTTGTCCATTTGCTGCATGACTTCAAGAGTGCGCTCCGGGCCTAACTGTTCGAATAGATGCACCTGTTCGTGAAGCGTGAGCGCTTCTGCCATGTCGGCGAGCACGTCCGGTTTGAATAAGAGCAAGAAGCGTTTCGTCTCTTGTTCAGGGAACTTTTTATATACCAGAGAAAGGTCGTAGGGATGAAGTTCTTTGGCCCATTTATAAAATTCGGTCAAGTTTTGGGTTTGCACGAATTGCACAAGGAGCTCTGTAATTTCTTCAACCGAAAAATCTTTTTTGGGATGGGATCGATTCATATGTAGTCTCCTTTCTATATGGGTTCAACAAATGAATATTTACACTGGCACTCCGATGACAGAACAACCTTCCGATCGCTGTTATCCCCAGATTTTTTTGATTCCTTTCTGAAAAAGGGGAAATCCGGGGATAAAGGCGAACGCTTCGCTTCTTCAGGTTATTTCTGTCCTCTCCGTTATTGTGTAAATGTTTGGTTGAACATATTTCAACTCCGTATTCTTAAACGAAATGGAATGGAAGTTAAACAGCGACCACGGGAAATGGATATTGTAATCTTGCTAAAACATTCGATATAGGCTTACAAAAGGATGCGGCCGGGATATACTTGTTGTAGAAAACCCGATGAGGAGGAGACATGTGGAATCGGTTGTAAGAACACAATTATTATCTCTGGTCGAACCGGAATATCAGAAATTCTCGGCTGCGCTCATTCCGAATATCACGAATCTGTTAGGTGTGAGACTGCCTGAAATACGCAAGATGGCGAAACAAATCGTCAAAGAGGACTGGCGTGCCTATCTGAAAACCGCTGATGATGATTATTTTGAAGAAGTGATGCTGCAAGCGATGGTTATCGGTCATGCCCAAGCAGATATTGAGGAACTCCTGCAGCATATTGCCTGGTTTGTTCCCAAAATAGATAACTGGTCGGTGTGCGACAGCTTTTGCGGTGGTCTGAAATATACAAAAGCACATCTGGATCAGGTATGGCATTTCTTGCAGCCCTATCTGGTATCCAACCAGGAGTATGACATTCGCTTCGGGGTTGTGATGCTGTTGAACTTTTATATGGAAGAAAAATATATCAGCAGAGTGCTTGCTTCATTAGATACCATTCATCACGAAGGGTACTATGTGAAAATGGCAGTGGCCTGGGCGATTTCCATCGCTTATGTGAAACAGCCTGAAGCCACGCTACGTTATTTGCAGGACAATACCTTGGACGACTTTACGTATAATAAGGCTCTTCAGAAAATAACGGAGTCCTATCGTGTTGATCCGGAGACGAAGCAGATCATCCGCAGCATGAAACGAAAAATGAAAAAAACGGTTCGTGTGTAGTATGTGTGCATAACGAGAAAAGAAACCAGATAAACCTACGAGAGGAAAGGACGATAGACGTATGAGAAAAAGCATCAAGTGGACCAAAATGGAATTAGACGGTCGTCCGTGGGTATTGCTTGCCACCGAAAAAGGGCTATGCCGTGTCATCATGCCCAATGAAACGCTGGAAGATTGGAGTAGTTGGATTGGCCGAATTGCTCCTGGAGTGGAGCTCGAAGAGAATGAAGCAGCGTTGAAGCAGACGGGCATGATGGATTGGCTGCAATCCTATTTTGCCGGAAACAAGGTGGCTTTCACAGACGAAATACCACTTGATTTGATCGGAACGACATTCCAACAGCAGGTATGGGCGGAGTTAGGGAATGTTCCTTATGGTGAGACAAGAACATATGGCGATATTGCGGCTACGGTGGGAAGACCTTCAGCAGTGCGAGCTGTTGGGGCAGCCAATGGAGCCAATCCCATTCCGGTGCTGCTGCCGTGTCATCGCATTATCGGTGCCAACCGCAAGCTGACCGGTTTTCGCGGAGGACTGGAGATGAAGCGAAGACTGCTGGATATTGAACAGATCGAAGGCGTGACGGATGGCGGCCATGCGCGGTTTAATTTCTGATCATCATATATTTCATATAAAAAAGAAGCAGTGAACTATTAGCTAAGTACTTTGCTTGTTTCTAAATATGTACAGGCACTCCCTAGTGCCTGTTTTTTTGCATTCTCTAATGTTAGAAGAATGGAAGATGAACGGAAATATTGCGAAAGTAAAGTTTTTGTCTTCCTTCTGGGTTCACGCCGCTATTTTCGCATATACCACATTTTGGGTTATGATGGACGTGTATTACTAGGAAGGCGGAGTCACAGTTCGTTTATGAAATGGATGATCAGGTTATCAGGACTGCACTTGCATACCACCAAGGAAAGGGAAATCGAAGCGAAGAAATGAACAATAATAAAAATACAATTTATTTAAAAATGAGTATTGTGTTGATCGTTGCTACCATAGGTTGTCTACTTGTTGTTCACTACTTGCGTACCAAAACAAACACGAACATGTATCAATTTTTAACGTGGGACATTTTTTTGGCATGGGTTCCATTCATCATTTCATCAACGATTAGTTATGTAAGCAATAGGAAACTTACAAGAACGAGCATCGCACTAGTCGGGGTGATGTGTGCATGCTGGCTGTTCTTTCTACCGAATTCGGCATATCTTTTCACAGAAATTTTGCATGCATTCAGATACTTTGATCCTCAAGGGGAAACTAAATTCTGGGTTAATATTGATTTTTGGTATAGCCTTACCCTAGCGTTTGTCGTAGCCATACTTGGTTTACTTCTGTCCATTTGCTCCATACATCAAGTCCACAAATTGTTAAATAAACGATTAAACCAACTTAGTAGCATGGTAATTGTAGGCGTTATTTTACTTCTGAGCAGTTTAGGGGTATACATCGGGAGATTTAATCGGTGGAATAGTTGGGATGTCCTGAAGCAGCCTGACCTCATTTTGAAGGATATCATGACTGATTTAAGTGCGGGCAACAGCATTCTGGTTGAATTTGTGGCTATGGTATTTGTGATTCAAGTTTTGGGATATATTACACTTCGTATACTAATGGGGAAGTCCAATAATATCTAGACGATAATCGTATGGAACACCAACGTTTTAACTATTTTTGCTGAATGAGGTCCTATGGTACCATTGACCACAGATGAATCGGTACTCGATGCTCGATAGACCGAGTGGAAAGAGGGAGTGACTATGTTGAAGCAGGAATACTGGTTAACCAACGTATCATTGGAGCAAAGTTATGTAATGGAAGACGGGCAGGTAACTGGCACCCGGACGAGCCTTGGTCATCTGCGGATTGAAGATGGAGTCATTGCAGCCATCGTGGATGGGGATGCGGAATTAACAAGCGAGTTGCCAAAGGTTGATGGTAAAGGATTGCTGCTGTTGCCTTCGTTCGAGGAAGCCCATATTCATTTGGATAAAACGTATTATGATGCACCATGGAAAGCGGTTCGACGCATCTCCAGCATTTTCGAACGTATCGAAGAAGAGAAAGTGTTGCTGCCCAAGCTATTACCCGATGCAAAGCGTCAGGCGGAGAGCATTCTGAGCCTGATTCAGGGATATGGTTCCACCCATGTGCGCAGTCATTGCAATATTGAACCGGTCAGCGGGTTGAAACGGCTGGAAGCGACAAAGCAGGCATTGGAGACATTTTCGGGCAAAATATCCTCTGAAATCGTCGCTTTCCCGCAGCATGGACTTCTCCGCTCTAATTCGGTTGAGCTCATGCGTCAAGCCATGGCAGAAGGGGCCACTCATGTAGGTGGACTGGATCCTCACACCGTGGACGAGCATATCGAGAAATCGCTTAACGCAATGGTCGAACTGGCTGTTCAATATCAGGCAGGCATCGATATTCATTTGCATGATTCTGGAGAACCGGGTAAACAAACGTTGCTGCAATTGGCTGATCTGACCGAAGAAGCAGGACTTCAGGGTAAAGTTACCGTAAGTCATGCGTTCTGGTTCGCCCGTGCGGAGCAGCAAGAAACGGAAGATATGGCGAAGCGAATGGCCTCCCTTGGTATGAGTGTTGCTTCGACCGTGCCTATCGGTAAAATGATGATGCCACTTCCGATGCTCCATAAACATGGAGTGAACGTGAAGCTGGCGACAGACAGTTTGACGGATCATTGGTCTCCATTTGGGAATGGAGATCAACTGGAGAAAGCCGGCCGTTTTGCCGAATTGTACGGGTATAACGATGAACGCTCCTTGGCTCAGTCTCTTGCATTTGTCACAAGTGGTATCACTCCACTGGATTCAGAGGGACAACAGGTATGGCCGAAGGTAGGGGATACAGCTAGTTTTGTACTGGTAGAAGCAAGTTGCTCGGCAGAGGCGGTTGCCAGAAGGTCTGCGCGACAAGCGGTATGGTTTGAAGGAAGACTGGTAAGTGGATCGGTAGAATAGAGCATACTGGAATGGATGGACCACGGGAAACCGTGGTTTTTTGTTCTGGACCTGTAAGGAAAGAACCGCTAATCAGCAGGTGGAAAAAGAGGAAGTTACTGTTCGCATATACCGCTTTTTGGGTTATTATGGACGTAGTTATCATTTAATTTACTATTTAAGTTGAGGAGTGGAACCTGATGATCAGAGAGGCCCAAGCAAGGGATGTCGAGGTTATTGAAAGGTTGTACAAAGAATTATTACCGAACAACCTGAATACGAAGGTACTGGCAGAGCGGATAGAAGAAGTAAGGGATAATCCCAACAGTTTCTTATTTGTTTACGAAGTCGGTGATCAGGTTATTGGGACTGCGCATTTACATATTTGTCTGGATGCTTTGGTGGAAAATAGACCGTTTGGCGTGGTTGAGCGGGTTATCATTACGGAACATGTGCAGAGCAAGGGATATGGATCTGAACTTATGAAGTATATAGAGGATGTTTGCATACAGAAAAATTGTATAAAAGTGTTTCTCACCAGCGGTTCATCCAGGTACGAAGCACACGGCTTCTACACGAAGTTAGGGTACGATGGGGAATCCAGCAAGGCTTTTAAGAAATATTTATAAAACAGCTCAAGCTTGATCGTATATTCGTATCCTTTAATTTTCTGAATTGATGGGAGGATATATAGATGAAAGACATGAACTACTATGAAACTTTTATTGCAGTAGCAGAAGATTGCCCTGTTAAAGTGGCAGAGATCCCCAAAGCCAAAAACGGCGGCAAAACCGTTCCAGTTATACAATATGAAATGATAGCAAACCACCCTTATCAATATACGCAAGAGGACGTCATGTTTGAAGTGTTCGCGCAGCGCAATGATATACCCGACGAACAAAGATCCATAGAGAGAGCCAAGTTTTTCTCTAAGGGACAACCCTGTCTTCGTACTTCTTCGTTGGGTAAGCGTTACGGTTGGGGCATTCATCATAATTCACAAGGGAAAGTGGCGATCTACGCCGTTGAATCCGAAGCATATAAAGAGTTCTTAAACGACAGCAGTTTAAAACTTGTAAAGGCGATGCGTTCGAGCCGTCAATAGCTCTATCCGTTGGAAAAAAGTACAAAGGAATAAATACAAACTAGGACTATATTGAAGGGATTTCAAGACGTCCGCTACAAGCTGGAGGTAAGAGATGCACGCTTTAACCAAAGAAACAACAGATACATTATTGGAAGCGATGGACATGTTCAAAAGAATTGCACAAGAACTGATCGACAAATTGATTTCGGAAACCAGCCAGGCTGAAAAGGAAGAGATCATTAATGGAGCGTACTACTTACTTTCCAATGAAGAAGTATTAAACAGTGAAGATTATTTGAGTGGAAAATGGCATTTCGATGTTCATGGAGAGCATTGCATGTTCGAGAATGCAGAAACAGGGCAAACGTTGGAGGTTTCCCTCGACAGTAAAGATGATGTGGGGAACATGGACCCTTATTTTTTTTATAACTTTTTGAAATCTACTGCAAATTATGAACACCTGATTGTGTATTTCGAAAATCCCTTTGGGGATATGTTGGATTTTTTCGAAAGATTGGCAGCCCAGAACGTGTTGATTCATGTTCATAGTGTTGAATATAGAAGGCTTTTTTAACTGCGTACAGCAGTATCCCGTTCATTCAAAGGAATACGTTTGAAGAGAAGAACGGGATTATTCGTTACTACATAAAGAAAGATTAGCGTTGTACGCGTATGACAATATCCTGGTCATGATTGCCGAACCCGGAACCATAAAGTGTTAATCCCCCGACGTTAGCCCCCTCCTCGTCAACTGTGAAACGAAGCGTCCAGAATGGCTGCTCCAGTTTGATATCCTCGATCGCCACGTCCGACATCCGCTCTCCATCCATATACGTACCCGAGTCATCAACACGAATCGTCTTTAATAATCCATATTGATTCACATTGCGATGCCACCATGTTGGTGTATATTTGCCTCGGGCAGCTCTTCCGAAGTCAGCGGGGCTTGTCCACGTTCCAAGCGAAATGCCGTTAAACGTAAATCGGATATCCGATGGCCAATGATCTCTTAAACCCGGGGCTTCAGAAGCCAGTTCCACTGAAATCTCAATGGCGTTAGCAGTCTCGTCAGGAAGCATATAGTTAGGTGTTTTGTATTCGACATAACCTCTTCCAAACCAAAGGATGGCTGCGTGAACCCGCTCAGGATCAAGAAAGTAGCGTGGGTCGTCCCAAACACCGATTTCTTTCTCATGCGTCCCAAGACCGCAGGTAGGATAGACTTCAAATGCAGTATAGTGACCCACTGAAATTGTCTGTTCTCTAATTCTTGCTGTCCGGCTGGCGGATGGTAGTTCGATCTCGATGTTATTTTGTTTGAGGAAACATAATTTGTGCGTGCCTCCATTCAGGCGTATCCGGCGGCTATCGATCAGTCCGGCTTGCTCAAGCTTTCGTATGTGCATGGTGACGATAGAGGGGCTAAGTTCTAATGCAGCCGCAATATCCTTCACATTCATTTCGCTATCTGCAATCAAATCCATGATCCTCCATCTAACCTCGCTTGCCAGCGCTTCGTATAATGGTATGAATTTTGGATCTCCGTTCGCTTTGATCATCTTTAACAATCTCCTAACCAGATCTATTGAAATCATATATATATTAATTTAATGAATTTAACTGGACTCTTCAACTCTAATGCATTGAAAGTATGTTTGCGATAGTGTTTAATTTTTTTATCTACTTATGAAGTTGGATTCTTAAATATATGAATTATAGAAAAAGAGGTGGCTCAAATGAAATACAATAATCCGGTTATTAAAGGATTCTATCCTGATCCGAGCATCTGCAAGGTGGATGACACTTATTATCTGGTGTGCAGTTCTTTTCAGTATTTTCCGGGTGTCCCGCTTTTTGAAAGCAAAGATTTATTGAATTGGACCCAAATCGGTCATTGTTTAACTCGAAAAAGCCAGATTCGTCTGGAGACGGTGGGCAGCTCTGGAGGTGTCTTCGCCCCTACAATTCGATACAACAATGGGCGATTCTTTATGACCACGACGAACGACACGACGCGTCAGAATTTCTATATATGGACTGACGATATATACGGGGAGTGGTCAGAACCGATTATTGTGGATCAAGGGGGAATCGATCCGGATTTGTATTTTGAAGATGGTAAGGCCTTCTTTATGAGCAACGGGACCGATGATGAAGGGATTGGGGGAATCATTCAGTGTGAAATTGACATTGAAACAGGTCGCAAAAAGACTCCAAGCCGTTCAATATGGCAAGGATCAGGCGGACGTTATCTGGAAAGCCCACATTTGTATAAAATCAATGGATACTATTACCTCATGGCATCTGAAGGCGGAACCGAATACGGTCATATGGTCACGTATGCGCGGGGAGATTCTCCTTCGGGTCCTTTCGAGCCCTATGCCAAGAATCCTGTTCTGACCAACCGTAATCTGGGCGGTTACGAACTACAAGGGGTTGGCCATGGTGACCTGATCCAGGACCAGGAAGGGAATTGGTGGATCTTCCATTTGGGATTCCGTCAGAGTGGGCAGTGGCTTACCTATCATCATCTGGGCCGAGAAGTATTCCTTACGCCAGTTAACTTTGATGAGGAAGGCTGGTTTACGGCAGGGCATGAAGGTACGACGCTTATGAGTTTTGACACTGATCGTATTTCCGACATAGTCATTCAACAAGAGAAGAAAAGCTATACGTTCGAGAACACGGATTGGAATCTGGACTGGTGTTATCTTCGTCATCCCAATACAGAAAATTACTTGTTAGAGCAAGGCAACTTAAAGTTAAAAGGAACCGAAGTGACACTGGATGTTCCAGCATCCCCGACATTCATTGGCCTACGCCAAAAAGACTTTGATGCGACCATCTCTGTTGACGTTAGTCTTACGAATGGCGAGGCAGGCATCACCATCTATATGGATGAACAGCACCATTATGACTTGGCCATTCGCAAAGAGCAGAGCGGGTATAAGGTGATTGAGCGTCTGAATATTGGGGATATCAAATCAGTCGAAAATGAAGTTGAACTGGGAAGTGATCATCATGCCACATTGGTTATACAGGCAAGCCATGAACGCTACAGCTTCCTAATTCATGCAGATGGCAAGGACATCCTCTTAGGTACAGCACAGACGAAATACCTTTCTTCAGAAGTTGCCGGGGGATTTACAGGGGTGCTCATTGGTCTATACGCGAGCGGAGAAGGTTCTGTAGCTGAGTTTTCTAAATTTAAGTGTGATTATATCTGAAAAGGTAAGGGGAGGGACTTTTGTTCCTTCTCTTTTTTTGTCAATTCTCGTGATTTCTCAAACAAAAGTGTAGTAGCACTTGTTTATGTATTATATAGCCGTAGCAAAGAATGAGTTGTATGCTGAGAATCAAATATAGATTACAACATATTTGGATAACCACCGAGAAGTAAGTTGTAGTAGAGAGGGAGAAGGCAATGAGTGATAAGACTTCATATTCGTTAGTAGCAGCGAATCAAACTAGCTATGCCAAGTATTTTGCGACGTATAGAAAGAATATCTGGTTTAGACCGAGCTGGGCATCTCTTCAAGAAATGATGCTAGACGCAAGTGATTGTTATTGGATCTATCAAAACAATCAACGAGTGGGCGGGATTTCTTTGACAAGTAATGAACTTGGATCTTTCTTTATGATCCCTCCATCCACGTTGACTGTAGATATGGTTCATTTCTTAAAGGATTATGCCATTCAAAATTCAGGGGGGCAGTCAAAGGTAGATGCTTACAATGTTCTGGCTGAACATATTGATGTGTTGAAGTCGGCTGGTTTCGAAGTTTTAAACACAAGGAAATGTATGATTAGACCTACAGAGAAGATTGAAAATGACCTCCATACTGATTGTATTTGTATTAAACCCCAACTGGAACATTTGCCAAGCATTGTTCAAGTCATGAACGAATCATATCGTGGAGGAATGGATGAGGGAAATCTGGATACATATCGGGATGACGTGAGTTATTATTTTGAACATAACCGTCAGGATGAGCTGTTGAATGCATCATCGGTTTTAGTAGATAAAAAGACGAACGAGGTCGTTGGATTTTGTTTGATTTCGATGTGGGAGAATATGCCTCTTGTGTATGATATAGCAGTTAAGCCCGGCTATAGTAATCAGGGTTTGGGAAGATATATGTTATACAAGGCGATTTCTCATCTGGAAGGCTTCTCTCCAACCATTCGTTTGTTCGTTACTATAGGAAATAAGGCTGACTACTTATATACCAAATTAGGTTTTCTTTCGGGAGAGGAAGCATCTCACTTGGTTTATAGAGATCGTGCAGAGAAAAGATGATAGAAACTATACTTAGTGAAATTGAAGGGAGGACTACATGGAAGATCAATGGAGAATTGCAACGTATGATGCTACCTGGAGGCAAATGTTTCTCGAAACCGGGATGAGATTAAGAGAGGCGTTGGGTGAAAAGGCTGTGCGGATTGACCATGTCGGATCAACTTCCATCGTCGGAATGGACGCCAAACCGATCATAGATATACAAATTTCCGTATCCAATTACGAAGAATTACCTAACTACAAACAGGAAATCGAAGCGGCCGGCTTCGTATTTAGAGAAGAAAATCCCGATAAAACCAAGCGATATTTTCGTGAAGTGCCCGGAAGCAGGAGAACACATGTACATGTAAGACAAGCAGGGAGTTTCTCTGAGCAGATGAACTTACTTTTTAGAGATTATTTGAGGGAACATCCAGAGGATCGATTGAAGTATGCAGAAGAGAAGCATCGGCTTATGGCATTATACAAGGACCAGCGTCCAAAATACGTGGAAGGCAAAGGACCGATGGTGTGGAGCATATTAGAGAAAGCTCATCTATGGTCCCAAGAAATCGGGTGGCAGCCGGGAGAATCTGACGCATAGGAACATTCATTGTATATGGATAACCTTATGGGAGTGGTGATATGAACATTGGAAGAAAGCTCCTGACGACCGTTCTAACCATCATTAGTTTTACTTTAATTGCAAGTATCATATCCATGAATGAATCTTACAGCTTTGATTTCTATATTCTTGTTTATCTTGTATATGCGACTCCCCTGATCACATTGATCGGGCTACCGTTATCTTTATTGCTGGACTATCTGTTGAGCAGAATTCAGTTCGTTAATCATGCCTTGTATCTAAGTCTGAGAGTACTGGGTTACGCATGTGCTGGAGTCTTAGGTATGTATATCTATTATTTACTCATGGGCGCGGGAGAAGAAATTTTAAATTTTAAAGAGTCGATAGTTTTGACTTTATTTGGCGTTCTAGCTGCTATACTATTTGTGTTGATCGATGTGGGATTGGAAGGTTTGTTAACGGTGCGAAAACGGAAGAAGGAGTCATAACAATTGCTGATTTAATATTATTTTTCAGGAGGAATATAAGATGCCAACCCACTGTGCACTTCTTGTTATCGATGTTCAGGTAGCCATGTTCGATGAATCAGATCCCGTATATCAGGGGGATATATTGCTTCAGAAAATTCAACACGTCATTTTCAAGGCTCGGGAAAAAGGTCACTCCGTTATCTACATTCAGCACAGTGAAGGAGCAGGCAGTCCCCTTGAGCGTGGAACGGCAGGTTGGGCGATTCATCCGTCCATTGCGCCGATCACTGGTGACCTTATTATTGAAAAGCTTACACCGGATTCGTTTCACGAAACAGATCTGAACATGAAATTACAAGAAAACGAAGTGAAGGATCTTATTCTGACTGGCATGCAGACGGAAATATGCGTGGATACGACTTGTCGCAGAGCAAGTAGCCTTGGCTATGCACTAACCTTGGTTCGTGATGCTCACAGCACATGGAATTCCAACATTCTTCAAGCTGAGCAAATTATAGAACATCACAATTCGGTTCTGAGTATGTTTGCGAATGTGGTGGATACCGAAAATGTAATGAATGGATGAGATGAATTGACGTTTAATAAAAGAATATTTAATCTTTCGGCTTGGCTTGCTGTATTAGGTTTGATCTTTATTCCAGGAACAGCCTACACGGAGGGGACTTTACGAACAGAGTATGGTTTTCCATTGCGGTTCTTTACTGATTATCATTATAAGAAACCTGATGATACGATCTGGTTCCTTTCCAATGTTTATGTGAATGCTCTTCTTTATCTGTTTAATGTCCTGTTTATATACGCTGGAATTCATATTTTACTCTATGTAAAGAAGAGAATGACGAAGCCAAAAGAGTAGGGAGCTGCGACGATCGCGGCTCTTTTGTTTTTTCCATATCATGGGTTATGATAGAAGGCTTATGATAATTGAGGTATACAGCCAGCTAGCGGAATGAAAGTAGGGATCGTTGCAGAAATGCTGACGATCCTTTTTGTATACCTTTGCGGACGGTAGAGAACAGGGGAATTATATTAGACTAATAATATCCCATTAAGCTTCATGTCCACGTTTTGAGCTGGCCGCCCATAAAATTTTGAAATTGTAATTATTTTCTTATTGTATATACATGTAACTTATGGTAAATTTGCGAAGCTATTTTTATGTATATTTTTAAATAAGAGGGATTTTTAATTATGAAGAAAAGCACTTTGTTCGTAGGTTTGTCGGCATTATCCTTGGTAGCAGCTGTCACGCTTGCATCTGCAGCACCAACAAATAATGTAGGGGACTCATCAGCAACTACTGCATCTGCACAAGGCGAAGGAATCATTACCCCAATGGCAGTTGATAATGAGATTGTGAATTCACAGATTTCCGGAAGTAGCTACACGAAGAGTTTTAATATCCAAGCAAATTATGGATGGGTCAAAGTTTGGGTTCAAAATACATCTAAGGAAACCCTAACTGTCCGAGTTACTCAAAGTACTCTGTCTGGTACTCAAAAAATGTTATTCTCTGTAGCTCCTGGTGCAACTTGGTCTGAATATGGAACAAAACCATGGGCAACAGGTACCCACTGGGTTAGCATCAGCACTAAAAACAGTGGCAACATGTCAGGATTGCTTTCTGTTAAACTTGCAAATACGAAGGAAGAGCTTTAATACGAAATAAAATAGAAATCTTAGGCTGCAAACTGAATTCGGTATTTACCGGCGTCAGATGTTGTTTTCAACTAGCAGGCTGTCAAAAAAGGATCGTTGCAGATATGCTGACGATCCTTTTTTTGTATACCTTTAGGGACGATAGAGAAATGTAAAATTATATTAGAGTGATGATGCCTCTTTAAGTTATGGGGCAGGATAGTTGAAATATATGGTAATATTACATTGAGAATAAATTGCCTGGGTAAACAAGGGTATCATCTCTTTTATGTAAAGGAGAGGAGTATGGTTATGGTTAGTAAAGAAATAAGGGGCATAATTGAAAATTATCTTGAAGCATACAATTCATTTGAAATTGAAAGAATGGTCGAACTCTTACATAATGACATAATATTCAGTAATATTTCCAATGGAGATACTACAACGGAGACCAGAGGAATACAAGCATTTAGGGAGTTGGCAGAACAGTCGTCAACGATGTTCTCTAGCCGTCGCCAGACAATTACCGATTACAGTGTTATAAATGACAAAGTAGAGGTAGGAATCGATTATGAAGGTATTCTTGCCGTGGATTTTCCTAATGGATTAAAGAGTGGGGATAAGCTGCAATTAAAAGGAAAGACAACATTCGAGATTAAGGAAGGAAAAATTTCTTTGATTGAAGATTACAGTTGAATACACTACACGTTTTTTTAAGCTAACGGGTAACGTCAGTTCAAATGAGTATGGAGCAGCCGGCAGATAAGTAAGCGTAATGATTTACCCGTTTAGGAACCCCGATCAGCGCTGTGATTACGTAATGGATGCATAAGTTTCTAAAAGTTTTTGGAAGCATGACATTGGATTTTGGAAAACACCTTGAACATTCGGACAAAACTTTTGCCAATATGGAACTGATCAAAATACTTAAAAAGCATGATATATAAATTGAACTAAACATTTACACGAGAACGTAGAGGGCAGAAATAACCTGAAGAAGCGGAGCGTTCGCCTTTATCCCCGGATTTTCCCCTTTGAAAAAGGGATTCCAAAAAATCTGGGGATAACAGCGATCGGAAGGTTGTTCTGTCATCGGAGTGGCAAGTGTAAATATTTTTTAGTTCAATTATATAGAAAAGGAGAATAGCTAAATGGAATCTTTCTTTCGTTATAACTGGATCGTGCGTGAGCAATGGTTTCAGTGGTGTGAGGATGTACCGCTGGAAGAGCTGCTTCGACCTCGGACGGGGGGAGTAGGCAATATTTTGCAAACGTTTTTTCATATCATCGATGTAGAGTGGAGCTGGCTCCAAGTATTGCAGGGCAAACCGGATGGTATGGAGAATTTTGATAATTATAAAACACTGGAAGCCGTACGACAATTCGACCGCAAGCTGCGACCTGATGTGGAGGCATTTGTTCTATCCTGGGACCCCAGCATGGAAAAGAGACCTTGCATTGATCCCGAATTGGATAGCACCGTCGACAAGGAATCGTGGGGAGAAGTGATGCGACACGTGATTGCTCATGAGATTCACCATATGGGGCAGTTATCGGTATGGTCCAGAGAACTGGACAAGAAGCCTGTGTCTGCCAATTTCATTGGTAAAGGACTTATTACACCTGATAACTAGATTAGAAAAGGAGACACTATGATTCATTGCAGAGAAGCTAGAATTGGGGATGGCGAGGGGATTAGCCAATTATCCCATCAACTGGGTTACACCAGTACAACAGAACAGATCATCAAAAGGTTGAATCGACTAGGCTCAATGACTGATCATTATGTTTGCGTAGCTGAGATCGATTCCCTTGTTGTGGGTTGGGGGCACGTACAGGGAAGATATTCTATCGAAAGTGTACCTTTTGCTGAAATTGGTGGCTTGGTTGTCGATGAGCATCATAGAGGTGCGGGAATTGGTAAAAAGATCATGAGCGAATGTGAGAAGTGGGCACGGATGAACGGGTTTAACAAGATTCGCGTGCGATCAAACGGTAAAAGGGAAGCTGCGCATCGGTTCTATATTGCCATCGGATATAATGAGAAGAAGTGGCAGAAGGTTTTTGATAAATCATTATAAAGATCTATGGAGTATCGAATGCCGTTATTTCTAATTTCACAGAGAAGGGTTGGGCAAAATGAGGTTAACTCTGGAAAGTATCCGTTGGATGGAGTTGAGCGAAGAAACTCGCTGTCTGCTTGGGAAACCATACAAGATGCTTCCCCTGTCACCAGGGCTGGAAGCAGACGTTGTGAAGATAGAATGCGGTGATCACTCTTATGTGTTAAAGATATGGAACAAGGACTCCAAACCCAATATTCGCAACCAATATGAACTATTATCTGAACTATATGAGAGTGGAATACAAGTCTCCCAACCGTATGGTTGGGGCATGGATGTGGATTCTAATCAAGTCCTGTTAACGAGTTATGACGGGGAGCCTATAGCCAAGTTAAGCAAAACCAAGCTGGAGCAATTGGCTCAAAAGTTAATTCAAGTCCATGGTTATGATGTAAAGGATACAGGTAACGCGGCTGCAAATTACATACCACAATATGATTTCGTTGGATATTTTTTTCCCTCCATTGAACTGCATGAGGATATGCATCAGATTCTGACGACCCTTCTTCAACGGACTGAGTTGAGGCAAGATCATTTGATCCATGGTGATTATAACCTGGGAAATGTTCTGGAGGCAGGTGATCAATATGCGATCATCGATTGGACAAATGGTCAGCGTGGTGATCCCAGATACGATATGGCGTGGTCCATTTTTTTGATGACGATCTATACGGGGGAACGAAACGGTAAAATGTACAGTGCTCTATTCAAGAGTCTGACGGAATACACACCAGACGATGCGGAGATTTTTGAAGCGATGGCTTGTTTGCGCTGGATTCTATTAAAGCGAGTGTCTAATGTTCCTCTGGGGCCGGGTGTGATGCAGCGGATTAAAAAGATTATTGGCAATAATTCATATTTAAATGATGAACTGCTGTAGTAGTGTCCTAAACTATCCTTCACTGCATACCTATGGTATAGAGGAGCGTGATGGGTATGGAACAGAAGGTGCAAACCTATTTTGAACTGAAACAGCAGCAAAAAGAAATTGAAAAACGTCTATCTGTGTTACGAGATGAGATTGTCGGGTATTGTGAGGAGCAGGGTGTCTATGAGACGCAAGTTGGCGGATACGCTGTGAAAACGGTGCTTCAGCACCGCAAGGAATATGATGATCAGAAGCTGTATGCTTCCCTTCCCGATCCGGACATCTGGCGACTTCTGTCCAAGGTGGACAGTCATAAGCTGAAAAGCCTGATCAAACTGAACATACTGACTGAGGAGCAGATTAGTCCAGCTTGTACGGTGAAGCCGGTAACATTATTACAGGTGGACAAGTTGTAACCCTTCACACGCCATTACAGATTAACCATTCTATGATCGTCATCACAAAGCACCTTCCACGGCATATTGCTCTGCTGTCATCATCGACGGAATACGGAGGTGTTTTTGTTTTTTTGCGTGGAAGCAAAAACTGGCCTTTGTATATTCGATCAGCAGCTCAGCCAAAGAAGCCGTTCTGGAGTAACATTAAGAGAGCAAATATGGGCTCCTTGTCATTCGCTCATATTTGCAAATGCTCCCCGAGGAGCTGATTAAACCGGTCACGAGGTGGCTGGTTTTTTTGTTGTATGCAAAAGTTGTGTGCCAATTTCAGCCGTGCGTCTTAAGGCATCTGTAAGCATAGGCCTGATTCAGTGCCGTAATGAAAGTAAGTGAATTGCTTTAAACCGTTATGCGAGTAGTTTATATGTTATAATTTGTAATTAATTCATATGCCATCTTTGATAGGGGGGGAATGAAGACTTTCCCATCCCTGTCCATATTCAATGGAATGAAGATCAGGAAGAGACAGTATATCTTCAAAAGTTGTAGACCGATGAGTTGAGGAGATGGACTATGAGGAAAAAAATCATTTCGATTGTGCTTGCCATCTGGGTATTGATGATTGTGATCAGTGTGGTTCTTCTGTTACTGCCCAGAACGATTCATCTTGATGGTGTGGGTGTAAAGTATCGGCTGGGGGGAGAAGACAACAAGGAACCAGAGCAAACGGTTCATGTCAACATGGATGGCAAGCGTTATCTAACGACCTCGGGTGATTACATATTCAAAGGAACCATTGATATTGAAGGCGAGCCTTTCCCTGTGCCCGAAGATCAAAAAATGCTCAAAATTCGTTTTCATAAAGGATACGGATCGATGGAATACATCATTTTTGAAAATGGGAAAACGGATATCTTCTTATACGGAACACTATTTGTTGATCGTGCATTCAGCAAACTGACCATCGCCATTTCGGAGGAGGATTCAAGCGGAGAGCAGAACAGTAAAAGCTGGAGCTCCGAAGATGGGCTCATGCTCTCAATGCCCGCAACGAATCGTTCCGAAGCTATTCAGCTCTCTAATGAACTGATGGAAACTTATCTCGGGGGCTATACATTAAAATGAGAAACAAAATCATAAACATAAACATAAACAGGCATGCATTTACGTTGAGGGCCTTCCCCCTTCATGTAAACGACATGCCTGTTTTTTTTTATTTATGCTGCAAATCTCTAGTCATCTTGCGTTCAGTTTCCAAGCAAAGCTTGTTCTACTTCATCCAGAACCTGACCATAGGCAATCGGTCCAAATCCAGCTACCCAGACCGTGTTGTCCACCATGTAGACCTGGTCGTTTTTCACAGCTTTCAGGCCTTTCCAGACTGCATTGTCACGCAGCTTAGTGAGTGCTTGTTCGTTATCTGCTTCAATACCGGAGATGATCATGAAAATACGATCCGGATTCAATTCAGGCAACAATTCGAGCGACACATTCTCAATAACTTCATTCATGACGATGCCTGCTTTGGCAAGATCAGGTGCATGGAGTCCGGCTATATCGTACAGCAGGTTCGGAGAATAGAAGGCGTCAGGTGATTTGTCACTTGGAGCAAATACCTGAATCTGCTTATCGGTCAAACGAAAAATCAGAATGGTATCATCCGCGGCATCGCTGGCAGCAACCTTGGTGCCCAGATCCTTCGCCTTTTGATACAACTGATCCACGATTTCGTCTGCCTCTTTTTCTTTGCCCAATACTTTGGCTGTATCCTTGAACCATTCAAGCGAATTGCTGAAGTAGCTGCTCATATATACCGGTCCAATTGCGCTGATCGCGTCGTATTCATCAACAAGTACTTCATTGGACAGAATGAGATCCGGCTCTGTGTCCAGAAGTGCTTCCTTGTTGAATTCATTGACGGAACCGAGCGGTACGACGCCTTCGAGCTTGTCCTTCAGATAGGCAGGCATCTCCTGGCCGACTTGGGTCACCATGGCGTATGGTTTCATGCCCAATGCCACGAGGTGATCGGCATACGCATAGGTCAAGCCAGCGATACGCTTGGGTTCGGCAGGAATATCAACAGGACCCTTAATACCCTCAACGGTGCGTGTCTCTGTACTGATTGCCTCGCTATCCGACGATGAGGTGCCGTTGGTGCTCTCTGTTGACTCACTGGTTGTGGAAGTAGATTCACCCGTAGAAGCTTGTTCAGCCTTGGAGCACCCGGCAACCAGAATAAGCAGCAGCATTAGCATGATGCTTGCCTTCAAATTGGTTTTGAATCCACGTTTGTTTCTTCTATCTGTATTCATATGTGCATGTTCCCCTTTACTGATTATCATTCTCAATTACTAGTATAGGAGAGAAGATTCAGTGCGTCGAGGCACAAAAGGAACCATTCACATGCACGATAGTGACCGAAGGCGCTCGGGAATTTCACGTAATAACAGATCATGCGAGAAGGCATTATAGCTACCGAGTACATAATTCATCTGATCCAAATAAACCCGCCCCCGCTTCACCGCTTCCCGCGCTTTCCACCAGGGTGAGTTCAACCATCTCTGCTGCTCGGCATCACTGACCGAAGGGTGGAACACTAGCATGATGTAATCGGCGTCCAGATCGTCCATTTTCCAATCCTCAGCAATATAGTGGCTTTGCTGTTCATGGATCAGGGAAGGGGTGGACAATTGCAGATCCTGATACAGGACCGCACCCATATGGCGGTAGCCGGCAACAAAACAATCCTGACTTCGAACGAGTAACGACACGATTGAAGCAGAGCCAATCTGCTGACGAAGATGGGTTGCAGCCTGATGGGATTTCTCATCATATTCATCCAGCCAGCTGCAAGCTTGTTGATTTCGTCCGGTAGCCTCAGCAATTTCGAGGAACTGACTGCGCCAGTCCTGGGATTGAAAAGCAATCGTCTGTGTAGGTGCAATCTGGTGCAACTGCTGAACATGTGCCTCGTCTGCATATTCACTGGTCAGAATCAGATCCGGTTCAGCCCGGAGCAATGTAGTTGAATCGGGCGCATCCCCTTCATAGGCATTCATGAAAAGCGTATGATCCAGCAAAGAGGTTTCGGCTTTGAAAGAAGGACCCGTTGCGGCGCAAGGCTCCAGTCCCAGTGCTAGCAGATGACCTGTATATTGATTATTCATGGCGGCCACCCTGATCTGGCGTGGATTTGAATGGATATAGACGGTGGGCGAGAGGCCCACGGTTTTTTTGAATATACGACTGAAGTATAAAGGGTTGTTATAACCCACTTGAGCGGCTACATCCTGTATGGAGCTTTGTTGCCTGGTGAGCAGCCGTTTGGCATGATGCATTCGAATGTCGGTTAGATATTCTTGCGGACTTTTGCCCACGTTTTTCTTGAAAAAACGGGAGTAGTACCCCTCGGAGAAACCTGCCCGTTCGGCAAGCTGTTGGCGTGTAATCGGCGTCTGATAGTTCTGCTCCATGTAACGCAGCGCATCCAGTACAAGACTGGCCGAGTCATAATCGGAGGTGGCTTCAAGCCGTTCTCCTACATCTGCGACCCATTGCAGAAATTTTCCTTGGATACGAATCTGCTGCCAATGATTATGCTTCTGCCAGAGTATATGCAGTTCTTTGATTAACTCGCGTTCATGGGATTGCAGAATACCCACACGGTTATGCTCAAAAAGGGGAGGGAGAATAAGAGCCTCTTCGGAATCCTCTCTATTCGAGACTTGCCCCTCTATCTCCAACGCGATGATGCGTAATGGATCTGCGGAAGTCTGTCTAATCTGCAGCTGCTTGCCATCCTGGAGAAAAATAAAATACCCTGCCTTAAGATCGCGATGCTGACGATTCACGGTCAGACAGATCTCTCCATCCTCCAGCAGCAATAACAGTTGTCCTTCTGTATGTGTGAACGGGTTGCCGTTAGAGGGCAGCCTGGTGTGGTGCTCAATGGATGTAAGATTGTACATTGGCATATCCCTCTCTATGAAGCCGATTTGAGTATGTGTTAAAAGGCATTAAAGTCAAAGCCTATGTATTATCTTATCATTCTAGCGAGTAACAGAAATGCTATCAATCATCTTCGTCATCTTCGATGTTCCCTTCGTTGTTCTCCCATCCTCTTTAATGATCCAGTACGCGATGATAATTGCTTTAATAGCGTTTACATTGAAATTCGAAGTGAAACACCGAAATTAAATGGATTATCCTTATAAAACGCTCGATCTGCCGTTGATTATGTATGCCAAATGTGGGTTCGATTTTATAAGCTTATTCTGTAGGCCAGAGGCTTCTGGATTATACAAAAATAAAGGATAAAGGAGAGTTTTTGTGAACGCGAACACAATGGCAAAAGAACGCCTACCCTGGTCAGCTTTGCTCGCTTTGGCCATGGCTGGATTTATATGCATTCTTACAGAAAGCCTGCCGGCGGGGCTGCTGCCTCAAATAGCGCAAGATCTGAATATCAAAGAGAGTCTTGCTGGACAGCTCGTCACTTTGTATGCGTTGGGATCTCTTCTGGCGGCAATTCCGCTGACGACAGCAACTCGTGGATGGAAACGCAGGCCGCTGCTGCTATTATGCATCTTCGGTTTTCTGATTTTTAACACGATTACGGCCGTATCCTCGGTATATGGTTTGACCCTTGCTGCACGCTTCATGGCGGGTGTATCTGCTGGAGTGTTGTGGGGGATGACTGCAGGTTACGCACGCCGGATGGTTTCAGACTCGCTAAAGGGAAAAGCGATGGCTGTCGCCATGGTGGGAACACCGCTCGCCCTTGCATTGGGCGTTCCCTTGGGAACCTTTTTGGGCAATTACGCAGGATGGCGTCTTATTTTTGGAACAGTCTCATTATTGACGCTAGTACTTGTATTGTGGGTGCTCTGGAAAGTACCTGACTATGAGGGGGAGCCTGCACGTCAGCAGCTTGCGCTTCATCGGATCTTTGTTATACCGGGGGTTCGCCCCATATTGTTTGTTGTTCTGACCTGGGTACTGGCCCATAACATTCTGTACACGTATATCTCACCTTATCTGGGCGAGACGATGCTGTCCGAACGGGTGGACCTCGTTCTGATGATCTTTGGAGTGACTTCGGTAATCGGTATATGGATTATTGGGATGTTGATTGACCGTTACATGAGATTATTGATTCTGGTTAGCCTTGTTCTATTTGCGCTGGCCTCGCTGGCGATGGGGATCTTTATCCATCAACCGATGATGATTATTCTGGGAGTAGTAGCCTGGGGGCTCACATTTGGAGGATCGGCTACGTTATTACAGACTGCAATTGCGCAGGCGGGAGGCAAAAGTGCCGATGTTGCCCAATCCATGCTGGTGACAGCATGGAACCTGGGGATCGGAGGGGGAGGGATCGTCGGAGCCATCCTGCTGGAGCAGACAGGCGCTCGTTTCCTGCCCATTTCCCTGATCCTGTTGATCGTTATGGCCTTACTCGTCGCCTGGTCCGCCAGTAAACATAGTTTCCCAAGGCAGGTTAAGGACCGATGATCGATTAAACATTTACACCGGATTCGTTACTTCGATAAGATTTTTGGTTGCAATAGGTGAGGACATCGCGATGAGGGTGGTGTAGGTACCGTATTGATCGCATCGGTCTCCAAATGCTTCAAGACCAGCAATCGAATCTGTCATGATCTTCAACAGGTAATTATGCTCTCCGCTCACGCGATGACATTCGATCACTTCGGGTGACGAACGGCAGAAATCAAGAAAGGCATGACAATCCCGTGTGCGAAAAAGAAGATAGGAAGTACTCGACACCTCCCTATTTTCTGCGGGGAAATGATAGTACGGTACTCTTCGATTACACCGCTTTCTTCTAGACGCTTCACGCGTTCCGTTACGGCGGGTTGAGATAAACCGACCAGCTTGCCCAATTCCGTCATGGATAGCCTTGCCTGGTTTTGCAAATGAAAGAGGATATTAGTATCGATTTGGTCCATAAGATGGCCTCCTTTTAAATTATAGGAAATATTTTGTGAATGCCTTTATATTCATTGTAGATTAAAGCAGATAACTTGGTTGTCTTATGTAATATGAATGAGATCATTTATATAATAAGCACACTTACTTTAAATAATCAAGCACGTGGCACATGGAGGGGAAGAGAGAAATGGGAGACAAAGATATGAAGTTTAATTCTGCATTTGTAGAAGAAGTGATTCACCGTACGTTGGCAGAAAAAAGAATTGTGGGTTCCGTTGTTCAGATTGCGTGGAAAGGGGAGCTGGTCTACAACAGCGCGGATGGCCTCGCCGATCGGGAACAGAACAGACGCATGCAAGAAAATGCGCTGTTCAGGTATGCTTCTGTAACCAAACCGATTGTATCCACCGCCGCCATGGTATTGATATCCCAAGGTAAATTAAAGCTGGATGACCCGGTTATGAAATGGCTGCCTGAATTCCGTCCCAAACAGCCAAATGGGGAAGTGGCCTCCATGACGGTTCATCATCTGATGACACATACGGCGGGTTTAACGTATCGTTTTTTTCAGGAAAACGGAGGAACGTACGAACTTGCCGGAGTATCAGATGGAATGGATATCGCTGGCATTACGCTGGAAGAGAATTTGCAGAGGATTGCTTCTGCTCCACTGCTGTATGAGCCCGGGAAGATGTGGAGATATTCGATTGCAACTGATGTACTCGGTGCAGTTATTGAGAAAGTGACCGGGCTGACACTGCGAGAGGCAGTACAACTGCTCGTAACTCATCCGCTGGGCATGAAGGATACGGATTTTGTCACAGTGGACTCGGAGAGAATGACGGCTGCCTATGCGGACAGTTCCGACATTTCTGGGCAACCTCGTCGCTTGCGTGATGAGGACCAGGTTCCTTTTATTGAAGGAACGGCAGGCTTCCAACTTGCACCCGAAAGATACCTTGATCCATCGGCCTATCTCTCGGGTGGTGCGGGCATGATAGGAAGTGCAGGAGACTTTCTTATATTGCTTGAAACGCTGCGTCAAGGTGGAGGTTCGCTTCTTCCTAAAGCGCTGGTCGCCGAAATGACGAGCAATCAGATTGGCGATCTGGAGATGCCTTATTGGCCAGGCAGAGGATTTGGGCTGGGATTCACGGTGCTGAAAGATCCGGTTGAGGCGGGTACTTTGGAATCTACTGGAACGTGGCGCATGGGTGGAACCTATGGTCACTCGTGGTTTGTTGATCCAACAGAAGAACTGAGCGTTGTCGCATTTACGAATACGGCTCTGGAGGGCATGTCAGGCAGATTCACAACGGAACTTTGCGAGGCGGTCTATGAGGGGATTGAGCGAAAGAGATAAGTTGTATTATGGATTTATATGGAAAATTATGATAAGGTAGAGCAGCAGATTACAGTGAAATCTAAATTTGATTCCGAAATGAGATGAGAAGATGGATCGCATCCGCAATTACCTGTTTGTTTTCGCAGGCAATTTTCTAGCTGCCTATATGATCTTTCCAGAAAGAACCATTGGTAAATCCGTGATGTTTGCTGCACTGATGCTGTTGCTGAGCATGGGGATGGATTTCATGAAAAGCAAGAATCAGCATTCGTTGGAGCAGCAGTGAGCCAGCTTATCATTACATGCCAGTGCGGAATATTTAGTCGTAATTAATAATGGAACCGATTCTCGACAGAGGATCGGTTTTTTGTGTACAGTTGAAGTATGAATGGCCTGAATGTTGGTCAAGTCAGAAGGCAGGGGAGCTTTTCCTATGATCCGAAACCAATTTAATCAATGGGCCAGATGTTAGGTAGAACGGCTGCAATCGTTGGGTATCTCGACGGAGCAGGCCAAACAGGGGGACGTCGATGAACAACTTATCCCTGATCCTTCAACCGGATTCGTTCATGAGTCCGAGTATGTCATCGGCCAGGTGACTGTCTGGGCATCAAAACAAATGGAATATGAGGTTGTGAACATCGAGACGGAAGAACTGCTTTTATGAAAGTATGTTGAAAACGTAGAGGATGACGAACCTGATTTTGATGAGATTTTGAGACCATATTTCGACGTGTTACAGTCAGGGCTCAAACTTTAACCTGCTTTCGGGAGGAGAGGCAGAGTCCACTTTATCCGGCTCCCATTTACTTGATCACTAATGTTCATTACACTTGGTTTATAGTACTTACTTAATCCAAACTCAGATGTTCAGGGGGAATATATTTATGCATCAATCCGCACATATTCAGGAAGCCAGAGATTACATATTAAACCGTATTAATAACAAGCCTGTCGTGGGTATGATTCTGGGATCAGGGCTGGGAGCGCTCGCGGACGAGATCGAGAATGCTACCGTCATTCCATATACGGACATTCCTTATTTTGCTCAATCCGAGGCGATTGGTCATGCTAACGAATTGGTCATCGGAGAATTGATGGGCAAGACTGTCGTAGCTATGAAAGGACGCCTTCATTATTATGAAGGATTTTCGCTGGATGAAGTAACGTTCCCGGTTCGGATTATGAAAGCACTGGGTGTCGAGCAGTTGATTATCACCAATGCTTGTGGAGCGATCAATACCAGCTTCGAACCTGGACAGCTTATGTTGATTACCGATCATATCAATCTGGTAGGCAACAATCCGCTGATGGGGCCGAATAATGCAGAGCTGGGCGTGCGTTTCCCGGACGTATCACAGGTATATAATCGCGAACTCCGCAGTATCGCCCTGAAGGTAGCGGAGGAGCAGAATGTTGGTTTGCAGCAAGGGGTGTACGCATGGTGGAGTGGTCCGGCGTATGAGACTCCAGCAGAGATTCGCATGATTCGTACGATGGGTGCGGATACTGTGGGTATGTCGACGGTACCTGAAGCGATTGTAGCCATTCATGGCGGCATGAAGGTGCTTGGTATTTCCTGTCTGACCAATATGGCTTGCGGCATTCTGGACCAGCCGTTAAGTCATGATGAAGTAATTGAAGTCGCGGCAAAAGTGAAAACAACCTTCATCGGACTGGTTAAAGGTATTCTGAAAGAGATGTAATTCGGAATCAAGTAGGATGTTTCCTTTTAAAGCACTAATATATTAAGCATTGTCCAAGACGGAGGGATTCCGTTGGGCAGTGCTTTTTTTACAAATGAACATGTGCAAAATATTCCTATATCGGTCAAAACGACCTATAATAATAGAGATTCAAGCTATAGGCGAAAAAGGAGACTGATAGAAATGGAAGAATTGGGCCCCCATGAACACGTCATTTTTGAGAGGATTCATGCAAACTGGTTAAGAGGTTTTGAAGGATTAGGAGGAAAGCTTTTTCTAACTAATGAACGATTAGTTTTTATTCCTCATGGTCTGAATTTTCAGACGGAATGGGTTCAAATCGAGATTTGGGCTATGACTAAGATTGAGAAAAGTGCGACATGGGGACTAATCCCTAACGGAATTACCATTACATTAGACAGTGGACATGTCTTCAAGTTTGTTGTCTGGAATCGTTCTAAGATCATCAAGGAGATTGTACAAGCCAAGAGAATGAATAACGAAATAATGTAAGTTTCAGATGAAGTACATAAACCAAAAAATGTGGGATAATAAAGTGAACGGATTCTGCTCTGGCCAGATGAATTTATTAAATCCTCACAGATTAATCATGCATTGAAATCTATATAGACAATATTAATAACATGATATGCACTAAAAAGGCTATACAATGGGCACTGTCTATACGGAATTAATCCGTTGGGCGGTGCTTTTTGATTTGGCAAAATGATGGGATTAACAAGATCGTCATGCACTCCCTTGTATTTCCTATCTCTGATATCGTACAGTTAGATTTTCTATATCATTAGACTAGACAATCTATAAAGCGCACAAGAAGGAGAATGGAGAATGATAGAGCAAGCAGAGCTGCTATGGCGGCGTATTATTGCAAAAGGTACGGGAGCAAATGCAGATTTTGAGGTAGCGCTCAATCTCCAGCCGGGTGCGAGCGATGAAGATTTTCGATCCGTAGAAAACGAACTTGGCGTGACCTTGCCTGACGAGATGAAGGCTCTGTATCGTGTGCATAACGGACAAGCCTGGAATGTTGGCGTAGATTCCTTTGTTCGTAACCTGACATTGTCACCTCTGAATCAGGTGAAGGAGAACTGGGCCTTTTTGCAGGAAGAATTCGATCCGGACGAGATGGAGCCCGAGATTGAAGATGATGCCATTAAGCCAGTACTGTGGAACTGCAAATGGATTCCGATTGCGGAAAATGGTGGTGGGGATTATCTATGTCTGGACACTGACCCATCAAGTTCTGGAACCGTGGGACAGGTATTGTACTTTTGGCATGATTGGGGACATCGGTCGGTTGAGGCTAAGGGATTATTTGAATTTATACAGAAATGTATAGAAGAAGAGGACGAATCGAACGTTTCCTCTTAATCATTAAGCGGAAGAAAGAGATTTCCCGTGTAAAATAGTGGCGCAGAAAAATAAATCGCTCCCTGGAGTGCAGGCATCAAGCCGCACCAGGGAGCGATTCTTTTATGTTGCATTTAGTAGGATACGGGCCAGAGCAACAGCAGTGAACATAGAATCAGACCTGAACCGCCGCCCAAGGTATAGACCGTGAGCTGGCGGAGTAAGGACTTTTTCCAGAACGGCAGAGCTGTCTGGGTGCGAATCCGTTCATTTTCCCGTTGTAGGGCATTTGATTCTCTAACAAACATTCGCTTGAGATCGCCGAATCCTTGCAGAAAAGGGTTCATGAACCCACTCTGCAGCACATGGATTGCTGTTCCGGCCAAGAGACATATCAGACCGGCGACAAACAGCTGGTCTGAACCTTCATGTAGGCCACCGGAGCCGCCTAGTATTCCGCAGAAGTCCAGCAGATAGGCGGCCAGAGCCGTTATCAGACCGGCCATAGCGTAACGGATAAACATTACTCGGCTACCCGCTTGGTGAAGCGGAGATCCGGGTTGGAACGAGTGTCAAAGATAACGCCCTCAATACTAGGACTAATCAATGCAGTGTCGGCAGAGAAGAGGATCGGTATAATTGGCAGATCGTCCATTAGAATGGCCTCGGCTTGATGCAGCTCTTCAAACCGTTTAACTGGATCAAGCTCAAACGTGGATTCACTGATCAGCTTGTCGTATTCAGGATTGCTCCAGTTGGTGAAGTTGTTGGAGTTCTTCGATGTGTAGTGTTCCAGCACACCCAGCGGATCGAGGAAGTTTCCTTCCCAACCCATACGTGCGACTTGGAAATTCTTTTGCTTGAAGGTATCGATGTAAGTTTTCCATTCCTGATTCTCCAAGTTGACTTCAATACCCAGATTAGTTTTGAGCATTTCCTGAATGGCTTCGGCTACTTTTTTATGTTTGTCGGACGTATTGTATTTGAAGGTAACTGTCGGGAGTGCAGATAAGCCTTCTTCCTTCAATCCTTCCGCCAGCAATTCTTTGGCTTTTGCCGGATCGTATGCATAATATTGGGTTGGTGCCTCTTCCCGGAAATCTTTGCCGGATGGTGCTGTTACGCCGTAAGGGACATATCCGAAAGCTGGTGTTTCACCGCCCTTGGTTACACTTGTCGTCAACGCTTCACGATCAAGTGCATAAGCTAGGGCCTGTCTGATCTTTTTGTTCGTGAAAGGTTTTTCCTCCACATTGAAGGAGTAGGTATATACGCTGAACGAAGGATGGGATAGGAACTCCGCATTGTTCCGCTCTTGATCAAGCGTATCCACTGGTAGGGAGAGGATCAGGTCAAGCTCCCCCGTTTTGAACAGTTGATAGTACGTGTTGGAGTCCTGAACCATTTTGAAATGGATGGTATCCATCGTGATGTTGGATTTATCCCAGTATTGATCATTTTTGGCCAGTGTAATTTGTTCATTGTGTTTCCATTCCTTAGCAATGTAAGGACCGTTACCTACAATCGTATCGGCTTCTGCTGCCCACTTCTCATTGTTGTCCACAACGGAAGCTTGAACCGGCAGATAAGCATGGCCAACGACAATGGTTGGGAAGAAGGCCAGCGGAGATTTCAGCTCAACCACCAGTGTATGGTCATCTTTGGCAGTCACACCGACATCCTCAGCTTTTCCTTTTCCCGTGTTATAAGCTTCTGCGCCTTTAATGTAATACAGAGAAGAGGGGTCGTAAGCGGCAGTGGCAGGGTTCAATACACGTTTCCAAGAGTATTCAAAATCCTTGGCAGATACAGGTTCGTTATTCGACCATTTTGCATCGTCGCGGATGGTAAAGGTGTAGGTTTTACCGTCAGGTGATACATCGACTTTGCTTGCTGCCCCTTCAACGATTTTGCCTGATTTGTCGTATGTATACAGTCCCTCATACAGATTATCAATCACCCAGTAGGATGTTGTATCAGATGCCAGTGCAGGATCCAGTGTGTATGGTTCTCCACCGGCCAGATTTGTGTTCAGTACTTGCTCAACGTTTGCCGCTGCTGCCTGATTGTCCGGTTTTGAAGCAGTGGCACCATTGTCAGTTGTCGAACTGGAGCATGCGCTCAAGGCAACGGATGCTGCGAGCAAGAGAGAGACGGTCCAGTTCGTTTTTGTTTTGTTCATTTGTTCATTCCTCCATTAATGATTAATTCGTGTTATTCGTAAAGATGACATGCTACCCAGTGTCCTGTTTCGACCTCCCTTCCGGCAGGCATGCGGTTTGCGCAAACATCCATCGCGGCAAAACATCGTTGATGAAACGGACAGCCCGCCGGGGGATGAATGGGACTGGGCGGATTCCCTTGAAGCCGAATACGCTCCCTTTGCCCTTTTAAACGGGGATGTGCGGCGGGAATGGCCGACAGCAGCGCCTGAGTGTAGGGGTGGAGCGGATTAGCAAACAGATCGTCCCGTCCGGACAGTTCCATCATTTTACCCAGGTACATGACTCCGATCCGGTCGCTGATATGCTTCACCATAGCCAGATCATGCGCGATAAATAGATACGTCAGTTCCTCTTCGCGCTGCAGGTCCTTCAGCAAATTGACGATCTGTGCCTGAATGGACACATCCAGCGCGGAAATGGGTTCATCGGCTACGATGAAACGTGGCTTGACGGCAAGTGCCCGGGCAATCCCGATGCGCTGGCGCTGTCCTCCACTGAATTCATGGGGGAAGCGGTGGGCATGATCCGGGTGAAGCCCGACGCGCAGCAACAAGTCTGCGATGATGTCTTTTCGCGCTTTTCCTCGAGCCAGCTTGTAAGCATCCAGCCCCTCAGCGATAATATCTCCGATGCGAAGCCGCGGGTTAAGCGAAGCGTGCGGGTCCTGAAAGATCATCTGCAGATGGCGGTTCAACTCCCGCTTCTCACGCGGTTTGGCCTGTCCGGTATCTTGTCCGTTAAACAAAATCTGTCCTTCCGTAGCTTTCAGCAGCCCCACGATGGTTCGACCTAGTGTAGATTTGCCGCTGCCGCTCTCGCCGACAAGCCCGAGTGTCTCTCCCCGACGGATGTTCAGGCTGATGCCGTCAACCGATTTGACGGTCAGATTGGACGGGCCGTGAAAATGCTTCTTCACATTGCGAATTTCAATTATAGATTCGGTCATGCTCATTCCTTTCTGCCGGGATACGGTCATCCACTCGAGGAGCTCGAGGATCGTTTAGCCAGCATCTGGCACTGTGTTTTGATGAAAATATGGTTGCATCAGGCATTTCCGTCAAACAGATATCCATCGTGTGCGGACATCGGTCTGCGAACGGACAGCCAGGCGGGAGCGCAGCAATATCCGGGGGCGAGCCCTCAATAGGAATTAGCCTGTCATGTTCTCTATCATCCAGTCGCGGGGTGGACTGGAGCAGTCCCCACGTATATGGATGGCGTGGCCGATCAAAGATATCCTCCACCGTGCCGGTCTCCACAATGGTGCCTGCATACATGACAGCAACGCGGTGAGCCACTTCGGCGACAACGCCCAGGTCATGGGTAATCAGCAAAATTGAACTGCCCGTTTGCTGCTGTAGGCTGCTTAGAATATCCAGAATCTGCGCCTGAATGGTAACGTCGAGAGCGGTCGTTGGCTCATCGGCGATCAGAAGCTTGGGATCACAGGCAAGTGCCATCGCAATGGCAACCCGCTGACGCATTCCGCCGCTAAATTCATGAGGATATTGATGATAGCGGCTTGGTGCATCAGGAATACCCACGAGGTTTAGCAGTTCTACAGATCTGGCCCGGGCATCTTTTGGCGATAGTTTGCGGTGCTTGCGAAGTCCCTCGCCGATCTGAATACCGACCTTCATCGTTGGATTCAGAGAAGACATGGGGTCCTGGAACACCATGCTGATCTCGGAGCCTCGGATTCGGCGCATGGCTTTAGCGGATAATTCGCTGATAACCCGCCCCTCAAAGCGGATTACGCCGCTGCGAATACGGCCGTTTGGTGACGAGAACATCCCCATCAGGGAACGGGCGGTTACGCTTTTTCCACTCCCACTTTCACCGACGATGGCAAGTGTCTCTCCTTCATCGACGTGAAAAGAAACATCTCTTACAGCTTCAAGTTCTTTATCACGTGTGGCAAAGGAGACCTTCAAATGATTGACCTCCAGTAAATGACTCATGGTGTGAACCTCCTTAACGGTTGGAGCGCGGATCAAAAGCATCCTGCAGCCCATCACCGAAAGCGTTAAATGCAAACATGGTGAGCGAGATCATTAGACCGGGAAATAACAGTCTCCACCATTGTCCACTCAGAATGACCCCAAGCGAATCGTTGGCCATCGTCCCCAAGCTAGCGATGGGTGACTGGATACCGAGTCCTAAAAAGCTCAGAAAGGATTCGGAGAAAATAGCCGATGGAATCGTGAAGGTCAGGTTGACGATAATGATTCCAGCCGCGTTGGGCAGCAGGTGCCTGAAAATGATCTTGGCATGGGATGTGCCGAGCTTCTGCGCTGCAAGCACGTATTCCTGTTGTTTCAATTGCAGGATCTGACCTCGGACGACGCGGGCCATCCCAACCCAACCAGTAATGGACAGGGCAATAATCATCGTTAACAATCCCGGTTTCATAACGACAAGAAGTAGGATGATAACCAGCAAATACGGGATACTGTACAAAATTTCAATGATTCGCATCAAAAGGCTGTCGATTCGATCTCCTGTCCGTCCCTGTCCGGCGCAGTAACCGGCGATTCCGCCAATCAGGACGCCAAGCACGAGGTCTATGGCTGCGGCTGTAAAGCCAATCAGCAGGGATATACGAGCTCCTGACCAGGTACGGGCCCACATATCCCGTCCGAGATCATCCGTGCCAAACCAGTGATCAGCGGAGGGTGGAAAATTGGTCTTGAGCAGGGACTGTGAGCTTTGCGAGTAGGGAACCAGTAACGGACCTACCAGAGCCAGCGCAATAATGACAACGAGCAATAACAAACCAAGCAAGGATAATCGATGACGAAAAATACTGTATGTACGTTGCTTCCATAAGGGAAGACCCGGGCTGGATATGCGGTTCGCACTCAATCGGCTTCGATCTGCCGGTGTGAAGCGAGGGTCCGATGTAATGGGGTCTGTAGTTGTAGCTTTCATGCTAATCTCCTTTGCTGGAAAGCTTGATTCTCGGATCGACGATCCGGTACGAAAGGTCGATCAGGAAGAGGGTTACGACCAGAATGACACTGTAAAAGATCGTCGTTCCCATGATGACCGGGTAATCACGGTTGAAGATGCTGTCCACGAAATATTTGCCGATTCCCGGAATGGCAAATATCTTCTCAATTACGAAGGTGCCGGTGATTACGGAGGCGAAGAGCGGCCCGATAAAAGATAATACCGGAATGAGCGCGTTTCGCATTCCGTGCCGGATGACGACTGACCAGGTAGATAATCCTTTGGCTTCTGCTGTTCTTATGTATTCCTGCTGCAGCACATCCAGCATGCTGGTCCGCATGAAGCGAGCGATGACAGCCAGTGGTGTTACCGACAAAGCCAGCGAGGGCAGTATCGTATGCTGCCAGGTTCCCCAGGATGCAACGGGGAAGAGCCTCCATTGGACAGCCGCATATTTAATGAGCAGCGGTGCAAGAATGAAGCTCGGGACGGATATCCCGATGATGGCAATGAACATGGATATGTAGTCCAGCGGCCTTTTGTGGAACAGGGCGGCAATCGTGCCCAGTGCAATGCCTGCAATCAGTGCAATGATAATGGACTGGATGCCAAGAAGGGCGGAGGGCGGAAACCCTCGTGCGATCAATGTGTTGACATCGGTCGTTTTGGACTGGATGGAGGGTCCCAGATCCAGCACCAGCAAATTTTTCAAATACAGTGCATACTGGACAGCAAGCGGTTCATCCAGATGGTATCTTGCACGCATATTTTGCAGGACAGCTTCAGGTATCGTTTTGGAATCGTTGGAAAAAGGGTCTCCAGGGATCATGTGCATGATTAGAAAGGTCAGCGTCACAATGATCCAGAGCGTCAAAAGCATGGTGAAAAAGCGTTTAACAATATACATGATGCAAATCTCCTGTTCTGTTTCTCTAAGCACTCTTCCCATTTAATCTACTGCTGTTCAATTAATACTCGCGCAGAAATGCACACATTCGATGTAGAATGCGAGAAACTATTAAAAGCTGATAAGAATACTAGGTATATTAAAGTGGTTTGCATATATTGTCAACATAGGTTGTCAGGTTTTTCGCCTTGGAAAACGCTCAGAACATAAAAATAGCTTGCTTTTTCCTGTATAATTGGGGTCGAATGAATTTATTAAATCCCCATAGACCAATGATCCACCGAATCCAATATAGACAATCTGAATAGCTAGAATACAGAATAAAATAATCGAAGAAAAAGGAGTCTTTCCAATGATCCAAATCACCATGCGTCAATCCAAGCAGGCAGATCAGGAGCACCTTGCTGAGTTGCGAGCTTTGGTTCTATATGATGATCTAAACAGGCTGGGAAGGTATGACGATGTGAAGGTTCGTGAACGTTTCCGTAGTACATTTGACCCTGTCCACACGTGGATTATTGAGGTCGAGGGTGCACTGGTGGGGTGTGTAGCGATGAAGCCCAAGTCAGAGGAGATGCTACTTGAGCATTTCTATATTCATCCCGATTATCAGGGTCAACAAATAGGAACTCAAGTGCTGAATATGCTGCTGAAACGGGATGAGGTCCGGGGCAAACGTGTTACTTTAAATGTATTGCAGGGCAGTCCGGCTCGGCGTTTGTATGAGCGCTTTGGGTTTGTTTTGGACAGTGAAGATGAGGTGGATGTGTTCATGTCCGTTCAAGTGCACTAATTGTTACGGTCAAAATAGTAGCATCTAACAGACCCATTCATTTAATTCTTGAATGGGTCTATTGAACTTTTCTATTATACTTTCCAGTGACGGTATCCTAATATGGATAATAACCTACTTTTTATATAGGAATTATATAGTATGGAGAATACCAAGATGCCGCATTGGAAGCGAAATCTGTATATTCTGTGGTTTGGCCTATTTTTCAATCATATGGCTTACACCTTGTCTGTTCCGTTCTTTCCGCTGTTTCTGCAAAATGATCTCGGTATTCAGAGCGGATTGGAAGTCTGGTCCGGCATTTCGATCTCGATCAGCTTTCTGATCAGCGGACTATGTGCTCCTTTCTGGGGCTCGCTGGCTGACAGATATGGAAGCAAACTGATGCTGATTCGTTCGGGCGTTGGCCTCGCCATTGCTCATCTGGCTAACTATTTCGTTTATGACCCTTACACGTTTATCGCTGTGCGGATATTTCAAGGACTCATGGCTGGTTTCAATCCTGCATCTATTACATTGGTCGGCACCAATACACCGGAGAAGCATGTAGGTTATGCGCTTGGTGTCATCTCTACATCCACGGCTGCCGGAGGCATTCTGGGACCGCTTGTGGGTGGAGTACTAAGCCATTGGATCGGGCTGCGAGGATGCTTTATCGCCTCGGGAATCATTACGCTGCTCTCGGCTGTGATGGTGATATGGGTAAAAGAAGCCCGCGGCCCCCGCACTGTGGTTCGCACAAGTATTCTGGGTGATCTGAAAAAAGCTGCCTCCACTCCGGGATTAATGCGGATCTATGGTTTGATTTTACTCGTTTCAACTTCCGTGCTCATTATTGAACCTGTATTGACGCTTTATGTGGTCCAGATTGGTGGAGACGTTAGTAGTGCAACACTTAGTGCAGGAATCGTCTTCTCAGCCATCGGCGTGGCAACGGTAATAATGGGGCCGCGCTGGGGACGGATTGGTGGGGAAATCGGATACGAGAAAACGCTGTTTATCGGCCTGCTGGGCGGCGGCATTGGTAGTTTACTGCAACTGACGGCGTATAACCTCATTTATTTTGGAAGTTTGCGATTTGTCTACGGTCTGTTCTTTGCTGCCGTGTATCCGGCCTTGAATGCGTTAATCATCAAATATGCTGACCGTGATTTCCGGGGAAGGGCTGTCAGTCTGAGTCAGACTGCAAATCAATTCGGTATTGTACTCGGCCCGTTACTCGGAGGTTTTCTGGGCGGATGGACGGGGATTCCTTTTATTTTTCTCCTAACGGGCATTGTCCTTCTGGGAGCAGCCTGGACAGTCCGGTTAAGCGAAAGGAACGAGGCTAATAAACCGGGATTGGGCATGGCAGCAGCAGAAGCAGGCGGAAACAGCATAAAGAAATGATGAAATGATCCTCAGAGAAAAAAAGGTACTTGGACTGAATTAAATGGTCATCACTACAACATAGGGAGGAATTAATATGTCACAACGACGATTGAGATTGGGAGCAAACTTGAATGGAGTGGGAAATAGCATCTCTTTTTGGCGACACCCGGATATTCCGATCAATGCCAGCGTAAATCTGGATTTCTACAAGAAACAGGCGATTAAGGCGGAGGAAGGGAAATTCGATCTTCTCTTTATTGCCGACGGCCTCTTTATTAACGAGAAATCCAACCCGCATTTCCTGAATCGTTTTGAACCGTTAACCCTGCTCTCCGTTCTCGCAGGAGCAACCTCACACATCGGGCTGGTTGCGACGTTGTCCACCTCATATAGTGAACCATTCACAGTGGCAAGACAATTTGCCTCCCTGGACCATATCAGTGGAGGAAGAGCCGGATGGAACGTTGTCACTTCACCACTGGAAGGCTCGGCTCTGAATTTTGGCAAAGGTGAACATCCAAACCACGCACTGCGCTACGAAATTGCAGAAGAACATCTGAATGTGGTTAAAGGCCTGTGGGATTCCTGGGAGGATGACGCGTTTATCGGGGATAAAGAGAACGGTGTTTTCTTCGACCCATCCAAACTGCATACGCTGAACCACAAGGGAGATTACTTCTCCGTTCAGGGGCCACTCAATGTGGCGCGCTCGAAGCAAGGACATCCGGTCGTTTTCCAGGCAGGTTCTTCCGAATCCGGCAAGGATCTGGCGGCCCGATCGGCCGATGCTATATACACGGGGCACGAGACGTTGGAGGAAGCTCAGGAGTTCTATTCGGATGTGAAGGCAAGAGCGGTGGCTTATGGTCGTAAGGCAGAAGATATTCTGATCTTCCCTGGCATCGGTCCCATTGTGGGCAGAACGGAGGAAGAAGCGGAGCGCAAGTACCAGGAGATCGCGGAGTTGGTCGATATTGACCATGCACTGAACTATTTGGGCCGATACTTCGATCATTATGACTTCGCCCAATTCCCATTGGATGAGCCCTTCCCCGAGATTGGTGATTTGGGAAGTAATAGCTTCCGCAGTACAACAGACAAGATCAAGCAGCAGGCACGAGAACAGGGACTGACCCTCCGCCAAGTGGCATTGCTTGCATCGACGCCTCGCACTTCTTTTATCGGTACACCGGATCAGATCGCTGATCAGATTCAGGAGTGGTTCGAAGGTGAAGCTGCGGACGGTTTCAATATTCGCACAGTTGTGCCGAACGGACTCGCGGACTTCGTGGACCTGGTCGTACCTGTCTTACAAGAGCGAGGCCTGTTCCGTACCGAGTATGAGCATGAGACACTGCGCGGTAATCTGGGGCTTGAGATTCCACGCAATCGATATACATTGGAGACGGTAAAATAAATCAATTATCGCACATCGAACTTGCTTCCAGTTCAGAATGCTTTAAAAGCGATCCAGACAGCCCCTATCATAACGACAATCCCGCATACCTTGCTCAAAAAGTAATCAAAGTCGCTAGGCTCGACATCGTTCGCCCAGAACGAACGAAGTGAGAGGTAGAAAAGGAAGTCTTGAAATTTTTGATAACGGAAGCTGCACCATCCGAAAATCACTGCGGCTAATGCGAGAAACAGATAACCTGGAGCACCACGAGTGTAATGATATTCTGGGTAAGCGGCTGTTACAAGCGTTGCAGGAGAGAATTGTTCTTCCCCCTCCTGAAGTACTCTTTGACTGCCAACGTACAAGAAGACCTCGGAAACGCTATTGCCTTTTGCATCAAAACTTATTAATTGTCCGGAATGATCTTGGACTTCATATTTGTTCCCGTTAGGATATATCAACTTATACGTTGTACTGAACGCAGAATCAATTTTCTTGATGAGATATTGCTGATGATTGATGTAAACAGTCCGTTCCTGATGATCAAGGCGTACTTGAATAGGATCTGCCGTTCCGCTGCGATAAGTCATTAGATTACCTTGTTCACTATCGAATGTGTACTTGTTGTTCTCAACATGGAAAATCGGCTCTGTGAAATAAGGTCTGGACAGGATCGCGATGATTACGGACAGGACCAGAACGCATGAAAAGAAAATGAAGGTGGGGGACTTCATTTTTTTGAGTGACTCTCCCATATAAACGCCATCCTTTCCATTTAGTTCTATAATACGTCATTAAGAAGCACAGGTTGCGAACAGTTGCTGCCTGAATAACGGCCGAATAACGACAGCACGAAGAAACCAGCAAGTCGCCCATCATCGGGGACTTGCTGGTTTCTTTCGTTAAGCTGTTGCAGTTATACGATTAAACTCTCAGATCAATCTCAAACGTCTTGATTTCATACGGCTCAAGTGTAAAAGTTACCGGCGTATCATGCAGGAGTTCACCATCCGGTACTTCCATAAGATTGCATTCTCTCCACGCGTGAATCCGTAGATCGCTTGTCAGTTCAAGCGTATTCATGCTGCCTGAATAATCATGAACGCGTACGATGACACGATTGGAATCCTCCGCCTTCTTAACTGCCGAGATCATGGCTGTGCTGCCGGACAAGGTGAGCATGGATCGACTTGGCTGCTCTGATACCCCTTGTGTATATCGAGCTGGAGCATTCAGAAGCCAGGCCTGCTGCACGGTTCCGCCAACGAGCCAATCTCCCTGATGCGGAAGAAGAGCATAGGTGAAGCTGTGCAGTCCCTGATCGGCATGTGGATCAGGGTGCGTAGCGCTCTTGATCAGGGTCAGCCGCATGACGTTGTCTTTAATGTCATAACCGTACTTGGAATCATTCAGCAAACTGACGCCATAACCTCTATCGGACAGATCAGCCCATTGATGGCCAACAGATTCGAAACGCGCCCAGTCCCAACTTGTGTTCCAGTGCGTCGGCCGTTTAACGTTACCGAACTGAATATCGTAGGTGGCTTCCGTAGAGCGGATGCCGACTGGGAAGGCAACTTTCAGCAGTTGCTGCTGTTCATGCCAATCCACCTCAGTGGCGTAATCGATTCGTCGCTGCCCGGTATATACAGTCATGTTCTGCGTAATCGTGGAGCCGAGGTATTCCCAAGCGAAGCGGATCACGGACTGAAGTGGCCCCGTCTCTACGACTTCAATGCTGGTGCATTTCGTAATCTCTCGCATATCTTCCTGATAGAAGATATCAATATCCCAGGCCTCGTGGGCAAGTGGTTTGTCCTCGAACACCTGAAGCACATTGCCTCTAGCGCCTTTGGCAAGCACCTCACGATGTGACTCTTTATCGTAAAGGCGGGTCAACTGCCCATTCTCATTCCACTCGAGCAGATAGAATGGTGTCTCGATTCCATTAGCTGTGTGGATGAATGGAGATTGCTCAGGGATATCGTTTACCGTATTGCTCTGGAAGTGAATTGTGGTATACCCCAGCGAAGGAATATCCTTTACCTCGACGGACCAACGTGCATCCTGGTATTGAGCGTTCAGAATCTCACCGGAATCGCTCAACCAAGTTCCCATTTCCAATTCGCCTGATGCCGCAGGAATGCTCACGATTTCTGTAACGACCCATGGGGAGGAGTTCCAAATGGTGTACGTACACGGAGATTCTCCGCTGCCAGCAATTGCCATCCGAGCCTGCGTGTCCACGTGATTGCCAATCAGCTCAGCTTCTGCATATTCAATTCTGCTATCCTCATACACCTCTGTGATGGAGGAACCGGGAATGATGTCATGGAACTGGTTGCGCAAAATGATTTTCCAACCCGCAGTCAGGGACTTCGCTTGATACAGATTCCAGTCATTGTGCACAATACTTTGCAATGCATTCAGCCACTCCGCTTCGCGGTAAGCCAGCTCAAGCTTGCGGTTCATCCGTTTGTTGTACGCCTGACTGGTATACGTTCCGCGGTGATACTCCAGATACAGTTCACCATCCCATGTATGGATGTACGAATCGGTTTTCTCGACCGTCTCCTGCAGCTTTTCAAAATAATCATCTGCGCGTCCTGTCTTGACCTTGGGCAATCCGGGCAGTTGATCCAGCCGCCGTCTCATCTCCAGCATTTCGCGGTTAACTCCGCCTCCGCCGTCTCCGTATCCGTACGACAGCAGCAGATCCTGGTTCATCTCCTTATCGCGGTAGGCATCCCAGATGCCCTTGACCGTCTTCGGAATGATTTTTCCGTTATAGGTATAGAACCAAGACCCCGGCTCGGACCAAGGCTCGGGTGTAGTAATAAAGTGGGTCAGCACCTCTGAGCCGTCAATTCCGCGCCAGTGGAATGTATCGAATGGCATGCGGTTGTATTGGTTCCAGCTGATTTTGGTCGTCATGAACGTATGAATGCCGGATTTTTTCAGAATTTGCGGCAGAGACCAGCTGTAGCCGAATACATCGGGCAACCATAGATATCGGCAATCCGTCCCGAATTCTTCTTTGAGAAAACGAGTGCCAATCAGCAATTGTCGGACCAGGGATTCGCCCGAGGTCAGGTTACAGTCAGCCTCCAGCCACATGCCGCCGCCCGCTTCCCAGCGTCCTTCAGCGACACGCTCCTTGATGGATTCGTACAGTTCCGGGTAGTCCTCTTTCACATATTCGTACAATTGGGGCTGTGTCTGAAGGAAAACATACTCCGGGAACATCTCCATCAGGCGCATGACCGTAGAGAAGGAACGGGCGCATTTCTCGCGCGTATGCTTCAACCGCCACAGCCAGGCAACGTCAATATGAGTATGGCCGATACAAGTGACGGTCACATCAGAGGCTTTGTCCATCGCACTCAATCGGGCGCTCAGGTCATCCCTTGCCTCATGCACAGAGGTATAGAAGACATCGGACTTAGGCTGCGACCAATCAATCAGGCGGAAGGACTGCTGGAGTGCATGAAGCAGCTTTGTGCGTTCAGGTGCATGGGCATCCAGAATGTTGACCGTTTCCAGAATTGCTGACCCTGTAAATACAAGATCATCAACAGCTTCATCCAGCCAACACAGTTCTGCTTGTCTGAACGTATGCGTCTGGTTGCGGGGCTGACCGCCACCTTCCAGACCGGACCATAAGCGGAAGACCAACTCGTTGGTGCTGCCTGCGGCAGAGGCTGGAAAGAACACTTCCTTGTGGTTGGAATCTACGCCTTGAAACGGCTTTCCATCCCAGTAGAACAGTGATTCAAAGCCGGAATTGTTACCACCCCCGGTATCGCCGAAATCAAACAGTCCGACAATCCGTTTATCTTCCCAGGAGGCAGGGAACTCGACTTTTGTACGCAGCCACAAATAGAGATCTCGACCGGACCAACTTTCTCCTGTATACATAGGCTTCCAATGGCCATCGTCTCCCGGCAGGACCGGGTTGATCTCTTGCCTGCGGTCTTCGCAGGCAAGAAAATGATTTAAAGGCAAACGATCCCGGTAACGGAGCTCGGATAATTCATGAATACGTGCTTGTAGTTTGTTTTCAGTAAGAAACATCGTTAAAAACCCCCAGTTCATTTTATCGGGGAGTGATTCATATATAGAGAGCATCCAAAGCGATTATGTATTACATAACTATTATAGGGGAATGCGCCCATTATAGCGCTTCCATTCGATTTTGACAAATCAAAATATGGATTACTGGTTCTATGTGCAGGTGATTGTCGAATTTAACCAAACGGTGATACACTGAGTTGGAAATTGGTCTGGAGGAGGTGCTCAGGCGCGAATGTCCAGGATACGAACCATCTATAAGAACTACTTGAAGAAAAAAATGTTCAACAAAATCCTACTGTTTTATTCCATGGTGATGGTCCTGTTGTTCATCAGCATCTCGGTGTTGGCCTACCGCTACTATGAACAGCGAGTGGTACAGGAACAAATGGATGCCAGTTTGCAGGAGCTGGATATTGTCAGTATCAACCTGAATCAGCAGTACGAACGCCTGTATAATGCCGTGCAGCAGATTTATACCGACGCCATGATCGGCGATGATCTGAAATATTTTTTGACTCATGAATACGAGGATTTTCTCAATTGGCGTCTGAATCAATATGCTTACAGCTACCGTACAGAGCGAGGGAACTTCGATTATCAATTACGTCTGCTGTTAAAGGATGAGGCCTCGATTGCAAATGTCGTGTTATACAGCACGGATCAGGATTTTTTCTATGTTCTTAATCGGGAGACCCAGCACTTTTACTATCATCCCAAGCTTTCTGCAGGGCATCAGGACTGGTTCCAGCGGCTGAGGAGTGCACCTTGGCAGTACATGGGCAGCGAACCGCTTTTCGAAGGGAAAATGGCTGATGAGCCTACCCCGTACAGCTACGCGAATGTGCTCAAAGACTCCGTGACATTGAAGCAGTACGGTGCAATTATGTTTGAGCTGAATACAGACCGCATCAAAGGGCTGCTTCGAGACAGACCGGGCGGCAAGAACAGTCGGATCATGTTGATGACAGGGGAAGGTCAGGTGATTTTCGATTCAAAGGGCAAGTATGACAACACCGTCTACCCGTACTGGGGGAAGATGAATTTACCGGAGGATTGGGTGGATCTGGAGGAGCGCTCCAAGGTGCAGCTGCTGAATATCGGGAATACGGGAATGGTCGTGGCTTCTATTATTCCGGAGTCGCAAATCAAACAGAGCCTTCAGGCGATTCGTTTCAGCCTCATTGGGATTGTGATTCTGTGCATCATGATTAGCATTGCGGTGACGTTCACCATCATCCGCCGTTATTCCAAAAAAATTCACAGACTCGTGCTTTACATGCGGCGCTGGCAGGAGGGTGATCTGAGTAAACGTATCGAGATGGAGGGGGAAGATGAGCTGCAGCAGATTTCGCAGAGATTTAATCATATGTGTGATCGGCTGGAGTCTTACATAGAAACGGTATATGTGTCGGAGATCAAACAAAAGAACGCGCAGCTTGTCGCTTTGCAAGCCCAGATCAATCCCCATTTTCTGTACAATACGTTGGAAAGTATCCGCATGAAAGCCATCAGTTTGGGAGCTAGGGATGTTGGGCAGATGATTTATATTCTCGCCACGATGTTCCGTCATTTGATCAAAAAGCAGACTCATGTAACCTTGGCGGAGGAAATAGAGCTGTGCGGCATGTATCTGGCTTTGGTCCAATATCGGTATGAGGACAAGCTGCACGTGGAGACGCATATCGAGAATGCAGCTGCGGGAAGCATGGTCGTCAAGTTGCTGGTCCAGCCGATTATTGAGAATTACATTGTGCATGGTTTTCGTACGAATGATGATGATAACCGGATCTCCATCACAGCTGAAGAAGAGAACGGCGTGATTCACATCCGTGTAAAGGATAACGGAAAGGGGATTTCCGCGGAGAGACTGCTTGAACTGCAACATGGGTTGCATAAGGGCGATGAAGCTGCTGAGACATCTGACCGATCTTTGGGTCTTAAGAACGTGCACGACCGCATACGTCTGAATTATGGCAGTGATTATGGTCTGCACCTGAACAGTGCGGAAGGCGAAGGATGTGAGGTGACCATCAGCATTCCAGTTACAAGGGAGGAAACGGGATGAGAAGTGTAATGTTGGTCGATGATGAGCCGCTTATTGTCAAAGGAATGCAAGCGATCATTGATTGGGATCAGAATAACATGCAGATTGCCGGAACGGCATGCAATGGGTTGGAAGCGCTAGCAATGATGGAGGAGGTTCCTGTCGATCTGATTATTACGGATATCATGATGCCGCAAATGACCGGACTTGAACTGATCCGGGAGACTAAAGCGCGCAATTCATATACCAAATTCATTATTTTAAGTGGTTACGAAGAATTCAAATATGTGCGGGAGGGCATCTCACTGGGGGTTGAGAACTACCTGCTCAAGCCAGTCAATATGGATGAACTGGAAGCGACCATCAAGCATATGCAGCGGGATTGGGAGCACGAAGAGATGCGCCAGATTCAAATGGATCAGAGCTGGAGGATTCTGCGCAACAATATTTTGCAGCGGTGGGCGAACGAAACCATTGACGCCAAAGAGTTCCGTGAGCGTGCGCAGATGCTTGAGATTCCCATGAACAAGTCCACATATTGTGCGGCTTCTCTAAGGATTGTAGGAGATGACAAGGGGGATGATCCCCAGATGTATCTGCCGGGAATTGCTGAGCAGTGTGAGCAGATCGGGAACAAAGGCCTCCCGGATGGCTGCGGAATCATCTGTTTTCCTGATCAGGACGGAGACATCATGCTGCTGTTCGTTTCAGCCGGTACGGAAGGTAGTGATGAATGGCAGCTTCAGGCACTCACCAAAATGAAGCAAGCGGTTGCTGAGGACACAGGTGCACGTGTATGGGGGATCATCGGTCAATCCGAGTCGACCTATCTGGGTTTTCCAAAGAGTTGCAAGTCCGTAAAGCTGTGGCTTCAGAATCATTTGTTTATGGATTGTAATACCTTCATCATGCAAGTGGCGAACGAAGAAGCTAGCAATCAGCATCAAGAGAAGCCTGGGCCAGCGATGGAGCAGTTCCACAAGCTGCTGCGGGATGGGGAAGGTACTGAAGTGGATCGATTCATCGACGAATTCTTCATTGTTGAGGGTAAGGAACCCTGCCTCCCGAGAACACCGTTCTTCAATTCTGCGATCCAGCTTATGCTGGCCGCCAAGGAACTAGAGAAAACGCCTGACTACGGAGACATTTTCGGACCCCTGTCCAGAATTCATACGCTCAACAAACTGAAACAATTGGTCAGAAAGGTTGTTCATCGCACGCTGGATACATATCATACCGCCGAGAAAACGTACAGCCCGCATATCATGGCTGTGCTGGAGGTGGTGAAAAATCACTATCAGGATGAGCTTTCACTTAAGACACTCAGTCAGAGGCTGGAGCTTCATCCGAACTACCTCGGCCAATTGTTCCAGCAAGAGGTTGGTACCACCTTTTCTGATTATGTGAACCAGTACCGAATTGAGCGTGCCACTCATTTGCTGTTATATTCGGACAAAAAGACAGCAGAAATAGCGGGCGAGGTGGGCTATTGGGACTCCACATATTTTTACAGACAGTTTAAGAAATATGCTGGCGTTTCTCCTACGGAGCTGCGCTCGATCTACATGAAAAAATAAGCCGGGGGCTCCGGCTGAATGAAGACACTCCCCATGTGGGGGTGTCTTTTTTGTTATGCAATGAAAGCACGATCTTTAATTAATCCATCAATTTATTGGGTTTTTCAACTATCTCCAAATTGGTAGCGCTTGCATAATGGAGGTAGGAGTGAACGAGGAAATCCAAAGCACCAAAAGGGCTTAGATCCAGTGTTGATTATAGGGGATTAATGCTGGATGCAGCTAAGCGATAATGAACGAGATTATAAGGAGGGACAGCCGTGCAGGGCATCTTCAAAAGTCTGATGAAGAACAAGGCGTTTCTTCTGCTGGTACTGCCGGGAGCAGCTTGGTTTATCATTTTTGCCTATTTGCCAATGTTCGGAACGATTATTGCTTTTAAGGACTTCCGGATACATCCGGGCGGATTTCTTGAAAGCGTTCTAAAAAGCGAATGGGTTGGGTTCAAGAACTTTGAGTTTCTGTTCTCCACCAGTGACGCCTATATCATCACACGTAATACGATTCTGTATAACTTGGGGCTGATCTTTCTCGGGTTGGTGCTCGCGGTGACGCTTGCGATCATCATGAACGAACTGTTGAACAAACGGCTGGCGAAGATTTACCAGACCGCGATGTTTATGCCTTATTTCCTGTCTTGGGTTATTATCAGTTATTTCGTCTTCTCGTTTCTGAGTGTGGAAAAGGGTGTGTTCAACCAGATCATTACCTATTTTGGTGGAGATCCGGTTAGTTGGTACAGTGAGACAGGGTATTGGCCGTATTTTCTCATTCTGCTCGGCCTGTGGAAAGGTGCAGGTTATGGCAGTGTAGTATATCTGGCGGCAATTGCAGGTATCGATCGTTCTTATTATGAGGCAGCGATGATCGACGGTGCTACGAAGTGGAAACAGATCCGGTATATAACGCTGCCACTGCTCAGACCGCTAATGATCATCCTCACCATTCTGGCGATCGGCGGGATCTTCCGTTCCGACTTTGGACTGTTCTATCAGGTTCCGCGGGACTCTGGTGCGCTGTATCCGGTCACCAATGTCATCGACACGTTTGTATACCGCGGCTTGACCATTATGGGTGATACGGGAATGAGTACAGCTACAGGATTGTATCAATCGGTTGTCGGTTTGATTCTTGTCCTGCTGGCAAACTATGCTGTGCGTAAAATTGAAAAGGATTATGCCGTATTCTAGGCTGCGGCAAGGGGGTGCTTCCATGAGTAATTTAAGCGAACCGGTAAAGCGGGCATCTGCCCATACGAGGAGGACCGGAAAGAAATCGAGAGATCTGAATGCCATTTCGCCTTTATCTAATGTGATTTTTAATATAGCTATCGGTCTGTTTGCCTTATCTTGCATCTTTCCGTTTCTGTTCATCGTTATCATCTCATTTACCGATGAGAAGACGCTGGCGATCAATGGCTTTAAGTTATTCCCTGAAGTCTGGACGCTGGATGCCTACCGATTCCTTATGGAATCCGGGCAGCAGATGGCCCAATCGTTCGGGGTTACCTTAACGGTGACGGTTGTCGGAACCGCGCTAACACTGTATTTGGTCACCACGTATGCATATGCCATCTCGCGCAAAAATTTTGCACAGCGTCGGTTTTTCAGCTTTTTGGCCTTCTTCACCATGCTATTTTCCGGCGGTCTCGTTCCCAGTTACATTGTGGTTACGCAGGTGCTGCACTTGCGGGATTCGATCTGGGCGCTGATCCTGCCGTCAATCATGAACGCTTTTTACATTATCGTTATGCGTACATTTTTCACGACCACCGTGCCGGATGCGGTTATTGAGTCGGCCAAAATCGACGGAGCTTCTGAATTCGGTATCTATACGCGCATCGTGCTGCCGATTTCGTTGCCGGGCATTGCGACTATTGGATTGTTCAGTACGTTAGGATTCTGGAATGACTGGTTCAATGCGTTGCTTTATATCGACAATGCGAATTTGATTCCACTCCAGACATTGCTGATTCGAATACAGAACAATATGGATTTTGTTGTGCAAAACAGCAGCCGGGTCGTGTCTTATGACATTGCCTCGACACTGCCAACGGAGACCGTCCGCATGGCGATGGTTGTCTTGGCTACACTGCCGGTTGCGCTGGCGTATCCGTTTTTCCAAAAGTATTTTATACAAGGTCTGACCATCGGTTCGGTCAAAGAATAAGTCTGGTTGTGCCTGCCCTCAAAGGGCAGTAACAATAACATTGATAAGGGGGATACACATGAAGACAAGAAAAATCGCTCTGCTCATGGTTACTTTACTGCTTGCTTTTTCTACTGTTCTAGCAGGCTGCGGTGGCAGTAATACCAATGATACAAGCGGGAATGCGGCATCCGGGGGAGAATCCGGCGATAAGGACACGGTGAAGCTCAAGGTATATCTGATTGGTGGTCCACAACGCGATCTGCCAATGGTACAGGAAGAAATGAACAAATACTTAATGGAGAAAATAAATACAACCGTCGACATCACGATGATTGACTGGGGTGATTATTCCAAACGTATGCCAGTCATTACCGCTTCGGGCGAAAATTATGATATCGCTTTCACTTCTTCCTGGGCTTATGATTATCTGCCAAATGCCACCAGAGGAGCATTCCTGCCAATCAATGATCTGTTGGATAAGTATGGTCAGGGCATTAAAGAGCAACTTGATCCACGGTTCCTTACGGGATCGCAGATCGGTGGCCAAAACTATGCCGTGCCAGTGAACAAAGAGTTGGCTTCGCAATGGGTATGGCGCTTCAACAAGCAGTACGTTGATAAATACAACATGGACATCACCAAGATTCGCACATTAGAGGATCTGGAGCCTTACCTGCAGCAAATTAAGGATAATGAACCAGCCGACATTACTCCGCTGGCTGTTCCGAAGGGCTTTAAGCCTTATCTGGCGTTCGACTTCCTGTTGGGTGACGAATTCCCGGTTGGTATCAACATGAATGGTGACACTGGTAAATACGTTAATGTGTTGGAATCCGAAGAGCTGAAAAGCTCGTTGAAAACCATCCGTAAATACTATCAGGCTGGTTATCTGCGCAAGGATGTAGCAACGTTGGAAGGCATCGACAACATCAAAACAGGCAAATGGTTTGTTGACCGTGAACAAACACAGCCGTACGCTGAACTGGGATGGTCCAGAAGTGCGGGCTATGATATCGTGACTACACCGATGCAGGATCCGGTTATTTTCACTGGTTCGGCAACAGGCGCTATGCATGCAATCTCGGCGAACTCCAAGAACCCTGAACGGGCTATGATGTTCCTGAACTTGCTGAATACCGATCCATATCTGCGTAACCTGATCAACTACGGCATTGAAGGAACACATTACAAAAAGATTTCGGATAATGTCATTGAGGATCTGCCAGCGATGAAGGACGGATTCCAGATGCCTGGCTTTGCCCTGGGTAACTTGTTCCTGACCTACATGCACAAGGAAGATCCAGCAGATAAGTGGGAAGCGTTCAAGGAATTCAACAATTCCGCGAAAGTTGCTCCGAGCTTTGGCTTCAACTTTAATCCTGACCCGGTGAAGACGGAAGTGGCTTCCATCTCCGCCATCGTGAAGGAATTCTACCCATCCATCATGACGGGAGCTGTTGACCCGGATGAGCATCTGCCGAAAGCGATCGAGAAGTTGAAAGCGGCAGGTCTGGATAAAGTGATTGCAGAAGCACAAAAGCAATACGATGAATGGAAAGCTGCAAATCCAAAATAAGCCTGAATGATAAAGTAGACATGGAAACGTCTGTCCGGTTTGACGGGCGTTTCTTTTTTTACCCTGAGTGGATTGCCAAAATTGGATTGGAGGGTATGGCATGAAAAAGCTTGGTGCGAGTCTCCTATTTGTAATATTGGTATGCGCTGTTCTTTCCTCAGCGGCCTTGGCGAAGCAACCTTATTCATCCTATTGGCTGCCTGAACAATTGCTTAACTGGAATCCAGCTTCCGACCCGGATGCGGCCTTCAACCGGAGCACCATTCCGCTCCAGAGCCGATTCACAGGAGAGGCAGTTAACCCGAACGCAACGAAAGATCCCAAAGTGATGGCCTTGTCTGCGTTGAATCAGGGAACCAGTGGCGTTCCATCGCAGGGATCGGATACATTCTCTGCAAATACGTTCTCTTACTGGCAGTATGTCGACAAGCTCGTATATTGGGGTGGCTCGGCGGGAGAAGGCATTATTGTGCCACCAAGCGCCGACACGATTGATGCGGCACACCGGAACGGAGTGCCAATCATGGGCACAGTGTTCTTCCCGCCATCCGTATACGGTGGCAAATATGAGTGGGTGAAGCAAATGCTTCAGCAGAACAGCGATGGTTCCTTCCCGGCCGCGGATAAATTAATTGAGGTAGCGGAGTATTATCGTTTTGACGGCTGGTTTATCAATCAGGAGACTGAGGGTGGAACAGCCACTGACGCACAGTTAATGAAGACATTCCTCCGTTATCTTCAGGATCATAAGCCCGCGGGTATGGAGATCATCTGGTATGATTCCATGACGAAGGAAGGCAATATTTCATGGCAAAATGCGCTGACGGACCGGAATGCAATGTTCCTTCAGGATAACGGGAACAAGGTATCAGACAGCATGTTCCTGAATTTCTGGTGGAATGATCTTGGCAGTTCTGCGGCCAAAGCCAAAAGCCTAGGCAGATCACCATTTGAACTGTTCGCAGGCATCGATGTGGAAGCTAAAGGATACGATACCAGTCTGAAATGGAATTTGCTGTTTCCTGAAGGGAAACCGGCTGTGACTTCCCTCGGCATTTATCGGCCGGATTGGTCGTACAACAGCGCGGACAGCATGACCGATTTCTTTGCCCGTGAAAATAAATTCTGGGTAGGGCAGAGCGGCAACCCGGCCAATACAGCGACAAGCCAGGCCTGGAAAGGGATTGCGAACAATGTGGTTGAATCATCGCCGGTGGACCAACTGCCCTTCACGACCAACTTCAACACGGGCAGTGGCGAGAATTTCTATGTTGATGGCACACAAGTGCGGGAGACTGGATGGAATAACCGCAGTTTGCAGGACGTACTTCCGACATGGCGCTGGTTAGCAGAAAGTAAAGGCACGGCGCTGAAACCTTCTCTCGATTGGTCGGATGCCTATTATGGTGGCAGTTCCCTGAAGGTAGCCGGTGCATTAAGTCCAACGAATGCAACCCATCTGAAGCTGTATAAAACAGATCTCAAGATCGAGTCGGGTACTGAGCTGTCGATTACGTACAAGACGCAGAGCAAGCCGGGCATGAAGGTTGGCCTCGCTTTTGTAGACCAGCCGGACCAGTTCGTCTTTCTGGATGTGAAGAACGAGAAGGCAACCGACTGGACGACGGACACGATCAATCTGACGCCTTACCAAGGAAAGCAGATTGCGGCATTGTCTTTGTATTTTGACAGTACGGAAACCGTATCGGATTATAACATCCATATTGGGCAGCTATCTATCCACAAGAACAAGAACAGTAATCCATCGAACCCTCTTGAGGCCGTTCAAGCATTGAATGTCACCCAATCCGATTTCCGCGGCGGTATTTACGGTGATGCAAGGTTGCAATGGAACGCGTTGAACGAGGAAGTTCAACAATATGAGATTTACCGTGTACTGCCCGACGGCAAAGAGACTTGGGTGGGTGCGACCGCCAATAACGTGTTCTATGTGCCTGAGATGAAGAGAATCAACGCGGAACAGGCGACTATACTGAAAGTCGTGGCACTGAATGCAAAATATGAGCGCGGCCAGGCTGCCAGCGTGACCATTCAGTGGCCAGCGTATCCGAAGCCGGAAGCAAAGTTCAAGGCCGATGCAACGCTGATCACACCGGGTCAGCAGGTGCATTTCACTGACCTCTCTTCCGAGGTGACGGAAGGCTGGTCGTGGACTTTTGAGAATGGCAGTCCGGCTGTCAGCACGGAGCAAAATCCAGTGGTAACGTATGACAAGGAAGGCACGTACAATGTGACGCTTACAGCTACCAACAGCTCGGGGCAGGATACGGTAACAAAGCAAGCTTTGATCACCGTAAGTAAGGGTGCTTCCGGGATCAAAAATGTCGCACTTGGCAAAACGGCCTCTGCAGACCATGCCTGCGGACCTGCTGAGGGTGCAGGAAAGGCAATTGACGGCAAGGTGACGGGCAACAGCAAGTGGTGCGCACTGGGTAACCAGCCGCATTGGCTGCAAGTTGATCTTGGCAAAGAACATCAAATCAGTGGTTTTGTCATCAAACATGCGGAGAGTGGTGGGGAGTGGTCTGGTTTTAATACGAGCGACTATTCGATTCAGGTCAGTGCTGATGGCGTGAATTGGTCAGATGTAGTTCATGTACAGGGGAATACCGCAGCCGAAACCTCGGATGCAATTGCACTGGTCAAGGCTCGTTATGTGAAGCTGAATGTGCTGAAACCTACGCAAGGTGGCGATACGGCAGCACGAATCTATGAGTTTGAGGTTCGTGGGTTGCAGCCGTAGTTGGCGGTTGAGAAGTGACAAGTGTAGCTGTGAAATTAGCAAAAAAGGAACCATGCGGCCAATCCGGTTTCAATGACGGCGGGATATCCCTGAAATATCCCGTCTTCTAATGGGGGGGACCGCATTGTATTAGACTACGACTGAATAGGATTGAATTTGAGGCTCACAGATCATTGGATCTTGTGAGTCTTTTTACGTTTATACTGGATTCGCTTACAAAGGTTTTAAAATCGTTGTTTTAGATAAAAAATCGGTTTTGCAATCAAAGACAATGTTAATGAAAAGTCTTATATTGTAGTTAAAAAGATAGAAAGGAGTGAAGGTGATGAAGAATAGAAAGATCATGTTTGCTCGTCCGCTGCAAGTGGAAACGGTAGAAGAGGACTTTATTTTGCCAGCCCTAGGGGAGAAGGAAGTATTGGTTAAATTGATCTATTCCCTGATCAGTCCGGGAACGGAGCTGGCCATGTTATCGGGAAAAGAAGAGTGGGCCAAGCTTCCCGTATGTCCGGGGTATGCAAGTGTAAGTGAAGTGATCGAGGTGGGACAGGGTGTACGCCATGTTCAGCCCGGGGACGCTGTGTTCCATTATGGTCAACATGCTGAATATCAAGTGGTATCCACAGATCATGTTTTCATCAAGGTACCTGAGCACTTAGATTTGAAGTGGGTTCCCTTCACCCGTATGGCAACCGTGGCATTCACCTCCGTTCGTGTATCCAATATTGAACTTGGGGACGTTGTTGGCGTGACGGGGCTTGGATTGGTAGGGAATTTGGCTGCTCAATTGGCACGCCTTCAAGGTGCAACTGTGATTGGCGTGGACCTGTCACCGGAACGAATTCGAACTGCCCAGACATGTGGGGTTGACTATACGCTCCATGGCGGAGAAGATAAAGTAAAAGAAAAGATACATGCCATAACGAGTGGAGCAGGTGTATCCACTCATATTGAGGCGACGGGTGTACCCAGTGTTGGTGTTCAAAGTCTGGAGTGGATCGGGAAGCTAGGAGAGATTATTTTCCTGGGCAGTCCACGAGGCGAATATAACACGGATGTCACCGATATATTGAACTACTGCCACCTGTATGGACGAGGCTGTATTACGTTTAAGGGGGCACATGAATGGCGCTTCCCGGTTGAGCCGAACGAATTCGTTAAGCATTCCCTGGTGAGAAATTCGAACATTGTATTTGAACTGATGTTAAAGAACAAGCTGCATATCGAACCATTGATCAGTCATGTGATGAAGCCGGATCAAGCGCAGGAAGCATATGAGGGACTGAGATTGAATAAAGACCAGTATAACGGTGTACTGTTTGACTGGTCCTAGGAGGAGATTGGGATGATTAGAGGGTTAACAAGAGCAGGCTTAGGGAACATCGAGTCCAATGAACAATATATTACGAATGCTGCAAAATACGGATTTCAGTCTGTAGATTTGAATCCGCTCTCATTAATTGAAGAGGTTGGCAAAGAACAGGCCAAACACCTGTTGGAAAGCAATCAGGTGATCATCGGTTCATCCGATCTGACCGTGGACTGGAGAACCACAGATGAACAGTTTCGTGAAGGACTTCAATCGCTGGTTCAATTGGCAGAAGCCTCCGCTTCGTTGAACTGTTACAGCTGTTGCACCTATATTTTACCTTCCACAGATCAGCCAGCAGCATCATTTATGGCGGCAGCTACCAAACGATTGAGATTGTGTGCAGATATTCTGGACGCATATGGAATAAGGCTAGGCCTGGAGTTTGTGGGTTGCCATCATCTGCGTACTCAATGGAAGAATCCATTTATTTGGAGTGTGGAGGATACGCTTGACTGGATCGAAACAATTCATGCTCCCAATGTAGGTTTATTGGTGGATTCCTATCATTGGCATACGAATGGATTAAAGATTGAAGAGGTGTTGGATCTTAAGAAGGAACAGATTGTCCATGTTCATATCAATGATGCTTATGATCTGCCCATTGAAGAATTGCTGGATCATGAGCGTTTATACCCTGGCGAGGGAGTAATCGATCTGCAGGGGTTCTTGAAGAACCTGAAGACCATTGGATACACTGGCGTTGTATCTCAAGAGGTGCTTGCACCAACACCAACCCTCGATTCAAGTGAATTGTTTGCCAAGTCCAAAGCAGGCTTCGATAAAGTGTTTGCGAAAATATAAACCGGATCAGTGAGAAGGCAGTGGGGAGGAATACATGTGTATGAGGCATGGATGAATAGCATTTCGCCATTCGTAAGAGCGGCAAGAATGACGGAATCATTTTCTTTGGCAGGGGAATGGATAGACCACGATCATGTGTATACATACATCGAACAAGGGGAAGCGGAGTTCTTCTTGAGTGGTGTGAAATACCTGGTCAAAGAAGGCGACATTGTGCTGATGCATCCATTCATGTCTCATATCATTCGGTCCACCTCCACGCAGCCATTGATTCAGTATATTTTTCATTTTGATCTGTACTATGAGGAAGAGCGTAGTTTATTGAAGAATACGAGTGCAGCTCATAGTGAAAGACCCGATCTGGAAGATAGGGAAATGAAGCTGGCTTCCATACGCCCAATCTCTCATTTGCAATTAGCCGATCGAATTGAATGGAAAAAGAGATTTGCGCTCATGCATAAGGAGTTTCAGGAGCAGCGGGGAGGATCTTCGTTAATCACGAAATCCATATGTTTGGAGTTGCTGCATCTGTTTTTCAAAAATCAATCCGAAGATCAGGACCAAGAGGGGAACATGACCAAGGGGTGGGCATTCATTGAAAAGTCGATTCGTTATATTCATGAATGCTACGCCGACCCTCAATTAAATAATGTTGCTATCAGTAGACATGTCGGTGTATCGACGAACCATTTATCGCATTTGTTCAAAAGCAAGCTGGGGATTACCCTTCACAAATATGTGACACATATCCGAATAGAGCAGTCCCAGAAAAGAATTATTGAAGGCACACATAATTTAACCCGGATTGCCGAGGAAGTTGGCTTTTCGAGTATTCATCTGTTCAGTCGGTCTTTCAAGGCTGCTGTAGGTATCACTCCCAGTAAATATGCAGCGATGAAATCGAGGGTGGAGTGGGAATAGGCTGATAGTTGCTAACTAAACATAAAAGATATATAGTATATTTAGAAAAGAAATAGTTAGGATGAATGCAATGGCATACTCTACAGCCTTATCACAGGGAATCTCCATTCTGCTCTACGTTCACGCGTACACCGAGAAGAACTGTCTTAACTATCTATCGACCAAAGTGATATCGGAGCAGCTAAATATTCCGGTTCCTACGACGGTAAAAGTCATTCGCAACCTGAATAACGCCAAACTGACAGTGGCAAAAGAAGGTGCCAAGGGCGGCATATTGCTTGCTCAGCCTTTATCGGAAATCACGATGTTGGATGTATTCCTGGCGGTTGAACCCGGCAAAGATTTGTTTAAAATTCATACCGATGTAACACTCCAGGGACAAGACGTGGATGACGTGAAAGAAAAGGTCATTCATCATCTTGAAGGTGCGGAGATCGCAATGCAGAATTATTTAAAAGACATACGGTTAACCGATCTGTTTCATGAAGAAAAAAAGGGTTAACCTCTTTTTTTGGCTTTAACTAGATATAATATATATTGAGTATATTCTGTTTTGAGAGGAGCAGTTAAAATGGATTTGCATACAAAAGTGGTTGAAGCCAGAAACGGGGTTCCTATTCCCCAACTGGGTTTTGGGGTTTACAAAATAACGAAAGAAGCAGAATTTACAACAGCGACTCGCGAGGCCATTCAGGTCGGGTACCGACATTTTGATACTGCCCGGATCTATGGGAATGAGAAAGCGCTGGGAGCAGAGATCCGGCATAGTCAGATTCCGCGCGAGCAATTCTTCATCACGTCGAAAGTCTGGAATACAGATCATGGCTATGAAGCCACCAAGAAAGCTTTCCAGGAAACGATAAACAAGCTGGGTGTCGATTACCTCGATATGTATTTAATCCATTTTGCCTCGCCCAATTATATCGAAACGTGGAAAGCCATGGAGGAATTATACGAGGAAGGCAAGATTAGAGTCATTGGGGTCGCGAACTTTGAGATTCAGCATCTGGAAGAATTAAGAAAGCACGCAAAAATCTTGCCGATGATCAACCAGATCGAGACGCACCCGGAATTTCCGCAGAACGAACTACGTACCTATATGGACAAACATCAAATTTTACATGAGGCGTGGGGTCCACTGGGACAGGGGAATAAAGTGTTATTACAGCATCCGGTATTGAAGGAAATCGCTGATCATCACCATAAGACGGTGGCTCAAGTGATTTTGCGTTGGCATCTGGAACGGGGCGTCATCCTGATTCCCAAATCATCCAATCCAAAGCGGATCAGAGAAAATAGTGGAATCTTTGATTTTGAGCTGTCCGCTGAGGAAATGGAAAAGATCAGTCGTCTAAACTCGGGTAAGAGGTATTCGATCCATCCGACAGGTTATATTGTGAATCCGATTTTTAATACATTGATGAAACTATTTATCTAGGAAAATAAGACAAAAAACGGGTCGTGGGTCATATTCCATCGACTCTTTTTTTGTATTTATGAAAACATTGACAATTCGTTAACAATTCCAGGATTTTCCGTTTACAAATCTCTCCTATAATTACAATCGTGATAGGTCATTTTTACTATGAACGTGGAAGTTGGGGGGATGAGCCGGACAAGCTCTCATAAAGACGATACATGCAGAATACCAGACAGCAGGGCATGACAAAACAAGGCAAATTAAATGGAATAGAGAAGGGTGACAAGAGCCAATGTCAATGAAAAAGGTGTTAGTGGTGTCCATGGTAGCAACAGTGTTAGGTACTTCTGTGGTTAGTGCAGTATCGGCTGCTCCTGCAGTGAAACCTGTGGCTAATGCAGCTCAGGTGCAAAATTCCACGCTTACAATAAACGGTAACAGCGTCGTCGTTCGTTCCATCGTTAAAAATGGGGAGACACTTGTGTCACTTCGTGATGTGATCAAAGCCATCGGCGCACAAGCCGAAGTACATAGCGGAACGACGGTGATCAAGCTGAATGATCACAGCGTGACGCTCCAAAACAATAGTAAACAAATCGTGGTAGATGACGTCAAAGTGAATCTGAATCAACCCGTTACTATCATCGGTGGTACAAGTTACATCGCTCTTCGTCCACTGGTGTCGGGCGTTGGCGGTACGATTGTCAAGCGAAACGGACTGCTTGAGATCAGTACAGTATCCTTGATCGATGAAGTCGAGAATCCTCGTTTTGCCGGAGCAGATAAGCTGATTGTTTCCAAGAGCGATAACAATGGCAGAAACGATTATCTCGTCAATACAACAAGCGGCAAATATGATCTGTTGTTAACGACAGACGGTGGATCGGATCTCGTTATTTCGCCAAGTGGTGATCAAGCGGCGTATACGAATGCCGAAGGAGCCGTTTATGTTATTGATCTGAAGACCAAGGCTTCCAAACTAATCACCAGCGACAACAGCATCAAGCCTGAGTTGGTATGGTCTGCTGACGGGAATGCAATCTACTTCCTGCAAGGGGATAAAGGGTCCGTGATTGCCAAGGTGAATCTGGCGGATGGGGCGATTACGAAAGTGGTCGAAGACAAGGTGGACTATAAGGAAAACCTGAATGTATCTGCTGACGGCAAGAAATTCATCTATACCGTAACAACACTTGGTACCGTAACTTCGGATACAACCAATGTGGATGAAGACAATGTCTCCATTGATTTCTCATCCAATCAACAGCAAATATTTTCGTATAACACAGCAGATTCAAAACCGGAGGCTGTGAAGCTCACAACATCAACTGACGACAAGGTATTTGTATGGTCTGCTGACGGACAAAAAGCCTACTACGTGAGTGTACCTTCCGAAGACGGTAAAGCATCATTGCTGTCTGTGGATTCATCTCAAAAGTCTACGCCGGTGTATGCCGAGTACGATGTAGAACAAGCTATTCTGTCGGGTGGCATCTTGTATGTACTTGCGGCCCAGGATGACAGCAACAGCGTGATCCTTTCGATCGACCCGGTAACTGGAAAACAAACCAAGCTGTACACCGTATCTTCCGATGTATCATCCATCGCGGTTGCCGGAACACAAATCTCTGTGGTTGAGAACGGCCGAGTCCTGGTACAAGCTGGCGGAAGCTGGAGAGCCGTTACGAAGTAATGTTTTATATCAAATATGACCACAAGCTTTTTAATTCGAGAGGAGTTTAATTAACATGAAAAAATGGATCAAACCCTTCACAGCAATGCTTATGGCTGTATCTCTGATTGGTGGACTGGGTGGCGCAACGACAGCATCAGCTGCCAAGAGCACAGAGAAAGGTAAAATTGTCATTAACGGTTCCTCCGCATTGCTTCCGCTGACACTTCAAGCTGCCAGCGAATTCAAAAAAGATAATCCAAAAGTTAAAATCTCGGCTTCCGCAGCAGGTTCCATCACAGGTCCTCAATCCGTTCGTAAAGGGATCGCGGATATTGGCGCTGTAGACTGGGATGCATCCAAAGATGTACCTGGCTTCAAGAAATTTGATGGCTTGGTAGCCAATCCGGTAGCTGTAACAGTGTTCACGGCTGTCGTTAATACCAATGTGGGTGTAAGCAATCTGACAACAAAACAACTGCAGGACATCTTCTCCGGCAAAGTGACAAACTGGAAGGAAGTCGGCGGATCGGATGCCAACATCGTTGTAGTTAACCGTAAATTTGGTTCCGGTACACGGGTTAACTTCCAACAAAAAGCTTTGGATGGCAAGGATTTCATGAGCAAAGGGGACAACTACAAAGAGGTTGGCTCCAGCGGCGATATGAAAACAACAATTGAAACGACACCAAATGCAATCGGTTATATTGACCTTCCGTATGTAACTAGCAAAATGAAGGCTGTATCCATCAATGGCGTGGCACCAACAGAGAAAAACGTCCTGAACAAAACATACAAAGTATGGGGTATTGGATATTACATGACCAAAGGTCAACCTACGGGAGCAACCAAAGCGTTCATCGAGTATATCCAAAGCAGCAAGTTCCAAAACGGTTCCCTGAAAAAACTGAAATTCATTCCGCTTGCTGCCGTTAAATAACGAAAGCTGCGAACGTCCATCATTCTCGCATTTCATAAGGAAAGGGATAGCCAGCTTCTGCGCACGGTCGCCAAGCTGGCTTCTCTATGTGAAAGGAAGAGCCCTTCATGATCGATTTAAATCCATCCACGAACAGCCCTGCTCCGAGTGAGCTTGGTTCAAGCATCGGCAAGGCTCCCGGATCGGGAACCCGGTTTGACCGTAAGGCGCGTTTAAGATGGTCCAATAAACTGTTTCGAATGGTCTGTATTGGCAGTACATTGTTCGTTTGTCTGGTTCTGTTATGCATTCTGGTCCTTATGCTTCGTACGGGCGTTCTGACCTTTGCGGATGTTTCGCTCAGCGAATTCTTTTTCTCTACCAACTGGGACCCGGAAAATGAGCATTACGGTGCGCTGACCTTTATTCTGGGAACGCTGGCACTGACGGGGCTCACGATGCTGTTTGCCATTCCAATCTCCGTCATCATTGCCGTGTTTCTGGCCGAAATGACGCCAAAATGGCTTCGCCATATTCTGCGACCCGTATTGGATCTGTTGGTGGGGATTCCTTCTGTGGTATACGGTTTCTTGGGACTGACGATTCTCATCCCCTGGCTTAGGGATATCAGTGGACATGATCTGGCGGACGGTTTGCTCGCAGCGTCCATCGTTCTGACGATTATGGTGCTGCCTACCATTAGCCGGATCAGTGATGATGCCATATCTGCTGTACCGAACAAATACCGGGATGCAGCTTATGCACTTGGTACGAACCGATTCCAAACCATAACTCGTGTGGTCTTGCCTGCTGCAAGAGGCGGAATCATGTACGCCGTTATTCTTGGGATGACTCGTGCCATTGGAGAAACGATGGCGGTGGTGATGGTCATCGGCAATACGGCGCAGCTCGCTAACAGTCTGTTTACACCAACAGCGGTGCTGACAAGTAATATCGTCATGCAAATCTCAAGCGTCGAATTCGATTCCACCTGGAATCACGGGCTGTACATGATGGGCTTTATCCTGCTTGCCATTTCCATCTTGATGATTGTAGCCGTAAGAATGCTTCAGAAGAAAGGGGGACGCTACTCATGAGTATGAAGAAACAGGCGAACGCTGTCCCCGCCTATTCGTTCGGCAAACGCAGAGGTGCATCCACGCTGATGGACCGGATTTTTACGGGCATGGTATGGGGTGTAGGGATTGTCGTCATTTTATTCATTGTTGGACTGTTATTTCTTCTTCTGGAAAAAGGGCTGCCTTTGCTGAGCTGGGATTTTCTATATGGTGTTCCAAGCGAGATTGAAGAAGGAGGAGGGATTGGGCCGGCGCTGTTCAACTCGTTCTATGTGCTGATTCTATCCCTCCTGATCTCGATTCCCATCGGCATGGCGGCCGGGATTTATCTAGCGGAATTTGCTCCAAACAACAAACTCATGGAGATCGTGCGGATTTGCGTGGAGGGACTGTCTTCTGTTCCATCCATCATCTTTGGTTTGTTTGGTATTGCCCTGTTTGTAGAGTTCTTCGAAATTGGTCTTACGATTCTGGGCGCCGCCGTCAGCCTTGCCTTTCTGAATCTGCCTGTGCTTACCAGGGTAACCGAGGAATCGGTTCGGGCGGTTCCGGTTGAACTTCGTAATGCGTCCTTTGCACTTGGCTCTACCCATTTGCAGACGATCCGTAATGTATTGCTGCCGGTGGCTATAAACGGGATCATGACAGGCATTTGCCTCACGGCAGGTCGCGCATTCGGAGAGAGTGCCGTCATTATTCTGACCGCAGGGGTATCTACATCCGGGGAAATGTGGGATTTCAATTTGCTATCGCCGGGAGGAACCCTTGCTGTGCATCTGTGGTACATTCAATCCGAAGCAATTGTGCCCGATGCCGAGGAAATTGCGCAAAAGACAACGGCTGTGTTGATCTTTGTGGCTTTGCTCATTAATATTCTGTTCCGTGTGCCGTTGTGGCTGAATTCACGCAAGAATCAAGCCTAATGTGTCAGGCGGATCCAGTAACAAGATCAATTTCAACACCGGGAGGAACTATTGTGCGGTCAATCATTGAGATCAACAAATTGAATTTATATTACGGTCAGTTTCAGGCACTTAAGGATGTCTCCATTGAAATTCCGGAACGGGCCATTACCGCTTTTATCGGACCGTCCGGTTGTGGCAAATCGACGCTGCTGCGAACCCTCAACCGCATGAATGACCGGATACCGGGAACACGTATCGAAGGTAAAGTGGCCGTAGGCGGGACGGACATCTACAGCGGCGAGGTGCATGTGGAAACCATTCGCAAGAAGATCGGTATGGTTTTTCAGCAGCCGAATCCTTTTCCGAAATCCATCTACGATAATGTGGCCTTCGGCCCAAAACAGCACGGTATCCATGGTAAGAAGAAGCTAGATGAAATCGTGGAACAGAGCCTGCGTTCTGCTGTCCTGTGGGATGAAGTAAAGGATAACCTGAAGCGTTCCGCGTTAAGTCTATCCGGAGGACAACAGCAGCGCCTCTGCATCGCACGTGCACTGGCAGTGGAGCCGGACATTCTGCTGATGGATGAGGCTACGGCGTCGCTTGATCCCGTCTCGACCTTCAAGATCGAGGAGTTGGCTCATGAGTTGAAGGAACGTTATACCATCGTGATGGTCACACACAATATGCAGCAAGCAGCTCGGGTCTCCCAACAAACGGTTTTCTTCCTGAATGGGGAGGTTGTGGAATACTCTGCGACCCAAGATATGTTCGCCGAGCCCGTTGATTCGCGTACGCAGGACTATATCAGTGGTCGGTTTGGTTGATTCTGAATCGGTAAGAGGTGGAAGTCTTTCAGATAGTTATCTGGAAGGCTTTTTTCTGTTTTTGATTAGTTCAACAGACCACGTTGCTCCAGTAATTGTGTCGTAACCTTCCACAGCTTGTTTTGCATTCCAGTATCTCCGCCTGGATACACAGGAGTAATGGATGCCCCGCTTCCAACATTGAAATACCCTCCCGTTACTTCTCCAAAATTCGGCTCCACAGCCAACCGGGTCATAATGTCCGTACCCCGCCGTGGGTCGCCGATGTGTAAAAACGTTAGAATGTGCTCAAGCACACTCGCAAACCATAACTCCCGACCAAGACCCGTAACATTAAATCCCGGATTTAAAGCATTAACACGAATTCCAGTTCTATCCCAGTGACGGGCAAGTTCGATAGTAAACATAATATTCAGCAGTTTGGTTTTGCCATAGATGGCGGAGGAGCCGCGTGCAGTAAAGGGATCGGTATCCGTTAAGTCATCGGGCAGCACCAGTGTGCCATGATTCCGCGAGGCTTCAGATGCAACATTGACGACTCGAGCGTTGCCTGCCCGAATCAGGGAAGAATGCAATGTGTGCGTTAGTAGCCAAGGTGCCAAATAGTTCACGGCGATCATCTCGGCAAACCCTTCGGAAGTGACTCTTTGTTCAAAAGCATGAAGACCCGCATTATTCAAAAGTACATCGATACGCGGATAAGCGGCTGCGATTTCAAGCCCTATACGTTTTACATCGCTCAGTAAGGACAAATCTCCAAAGAAAAAGTTGATCTTGGCGGATGGCTCAATTTCCCTGATTTTGTTTCTGGTGGTCTCGGCGCGTTCTTCGCTTCTAGCTGTGAGTACAAGATGTGCACCACGTTTGGCAAGTTCAATGGCGGCAAGCTGCCCCAGTCCACTTGTTGCTCCGGTAATTACAATAATGGGTTGTGTTGTTTTCATAATGAGGTCTCCTTTTGACACGAATAGGGTCGAACTATATAATGGACATAAATCAACTATATAATTTAATTGATATTTGTCAACTATATATTCATAAGCCTACTTTGATGTATCGAGGAGAGGGGAACAACAATAATGAGTGAAAACCCGGTTAAAACCAAAGATAGAGAAACTCTGGAACTGGCACTTGGTGAGCAGATCCATGCGCTAATTAGTGCTTCGCATGCGCTTAATGTCAGATCTGCCGAGCGTTTTGATGCGACTATGCAGCCTGCCGCTTTTCATTTGGTGCGGTGGTTGTATTCTTACGGTCCTACAAGCGCCGCAGCTTTGGCAGAAGCGACGGCTATGGACCGCAGTTCGGTAAGCCGTCTGATTAAACAACTTGAGAAGGCAGGGTATGTAAGCAAGGAGCCGGACCCCGAAGATCGGCGCGGCGTTTTGTTGTCTTTGACGGAGCTTGGTCAACAATCGACGGTGGGTGCGCTCAAGGAGAAGGAGTCAACTTTTTATGAACGCATATCGGGATGGAATGAAGAGGAACTGGAACGTTTCACCACTATGCTTCGGCAGTTTAATGGGTTTAATGTTTAGGGAGAGGTATCATTTCACAACCCGTTAACTTACCCTTCACAAAAGTAAACATGTAAAAGCTAAATCAAAACCCAGTCAAACCCAGAGTACCTACGGATTCAGGGCGCATTGCGTCTGTGCATTCGTGGGTTCTTTTTTTATATTAGGCAGATGCTCCGTCCTCAAATATTTACAAAGTCCTTCATTTATACCTCTTCAGCACCTCTGTTCTGCTAATTCTCTTCCTAATGCTCCACTAGCTGTGGTGGAACTTTCCTGAATGGTGAACAAAATCTGAATTTTTCTTCACCCTCTTGCAACCTCTCTCTAGTCCATTCCAGCACCTCAATATGGAGGATGATAGAGCATAATCTTCGTAGATACAGCAAAAGAAATCGTTAACGAAATATAAAGTGATGCAGGGATATGTCAAATTTTTAATAGGCGCTTTCATTGCGTTGACCCTGCCCTCAAAGTTTCTTATATTTACTCCCGACACAACAACTCAGAACGGTGGTGGGATGATTTTGTTCAACAATAAAGGAAAGAAAATGCTCGCTATGCTTACGCTTATACCACTGGCTACGGGCCTTGTCATGGGAGCTTTCCCTGCTGCGGTAACCTATGCGGATGCGGGAGATAACACTCCAACCAACAGCTCGGCAACAGGTTCATGGCAAACGGGAGATTTGCACGTACATACGTTTGAGTCCGATGATGCGCAGAATTCGTTGGAAAATGTACTCGACGCGGGACTGACGAAGTATGGTCTGGACTGGATCGCGCTTACGGATCATTTGCGGTTATCCAAGCGGGATCAGAACGGAGTAGACATTCCAGGTGGATCGATTCCGATGTCCAAAGGGATGAATGAATACCAGGTACCACAGATCAAAGCACTTCAGGAAGCGGGCAAATATGCAGGCAAAACGATCTTCTCCGGTTTCGAATGGGACATGCCGACACATGAACACGTTGGTGTAGGTATTCTCACAGATGAGCCGAATTCGACCGAAGCGCTGGAAGCTGCAAACGAATTTGAGTATCGTTTTACCAATCGGGATGCGAGTCTATTTGATGCGGCTGACGTAGCGGATTGGAATCAGACGGGAGGACGTGCCTATACGACCCATCAGGATGCACTAGCTGCTATCAATTGGCTGGCAACCAAGTATCCAACGACGAGTTATGCGATGATCAATCACCCTTCACGGGGCAAAAACAAATATACCATCGCGGACTTCCGTGAGTTCAACGATCTGGCTCCACAAGTTGTTTTTGGTATCGAAGGTATGCTGGGCAACCAGATGGAACCGGATCGCGGCGGGTATAACACGAGCTACAACGTAGCCAATCCGACCGCAGATGATGGATACAAATACCGTACATACGGCGGTGTGGACTATATGGTCGCCAAGGTGGGCGGTTTGTGGGATGCATTGTTGGGAGAAGGGCGTCACTTCTGGAACTATGGTAATTCGGATTACCATTTCAAGACAATTGGCACGAATTCCAGCGGTTATTTTCCGGGCGAATATGCCAAGACCTATTCGTGGGTTGATGGTACTGGGATGCAAGCCGTGCTGGAAGGACTGCGTTCGGGGAAATCATTTTCCGTATTCGGTGATCTGATCAACGCACTGGACTTCACGGCTTCCGGCGCGGGTACTCAGGCTGAAATGGGCGGAGACCTGGGTGTGACCCAAGGTGACGAAGTGGAACTGAAAATCCGTTTCAAGAGTCCAACCACGAGCAACAACTATGAAAAACCAATCAACAGCGGCACGTCCGCTGGACAAGTACCGGTGGTAGATCACGTAGATCTCATCGCTGGAGATGTGATGGGCAAGGCTGAGAAGGGCACACCCGCATATTCCAAAGACACGAACGACTCCACCAAAGTACTGGCAACCTTTACGTCCAACGATTGGACAACAGATTCGGAAGGTTACAATGTCATCACGTACAAGATCAAAGCAACGGACCAGGATAAATATTATCGCCTGCGCGGTACAAATCTGGGCATGAACGTTTCTGGTGAGACCGTAAATGGTGAACCGCAACTTGACCCGAAGATCACAACAGCGGATGCAGAGACTCGGTTCAACGAGATCAATGATCAGAACTATCGCGACCTGTGGTTCTACTCTAACCCGATCTTCGTGAATGCCACACCTTACAGTGATGCACAGGCGGTAACGGATACGCTTCAAGCGATTGATCTGGGCGATCTGAACGCGGTCACTTCCGACCTTACCCTTCCTGTTGAAGGAAAACATGGAGCAACGATTAGCTGGTCCAGCTCCAACCCGGAATTGATGGATGCACAGGGGAAACTTATTACACAGCCTGAGAACAATGAGCGACTGGAATTGACGGCAACGGTACAACGTGGCAGCGAAATGGATACTAGAACGTTCACTGTCATTGTGGAGGGAACAAATAATCAGGCATTGGTGTTAAAAGGTAACATGACCACCGCTGACGGCCAGCCGTATCATACGGATACATGGACAAACCAGTCCGTAACGGTTAGTGTAACCAGCGCAGTATACGCCCCTGCTACTTCCGCAATCATTGAGTTGTCTCGTGATGGAGGGCAGACGTACGAACCGTATACAGAGAATACGCCTTTGGAGATAACGGAGTCGGGAGAAAATAAGCTGCTATTCAGAGCGACAGACGATTTGAACGAAACCTATACTTTACCATTGGTGGTCAAAATAGATCGCGAAATTCCTGTCATCACCCTGCAAGGCAACAGCCAAATGTCATTAACCGTGGGAGATATGTATAACGAGCCTGGAGCACAGGCTACCGATAATGTGGGCATCAATGGTTCCGTGCAGATTGACGGCACAGTGAACACACAAGCGGCGGGGATCTATACCCTTCGTTATAACGTGAAAGATATTGCCGGCAATGCTGCACAGGAAGTCACACGTACGGTTATCGTACAAGCCCGTTCGGGTAATGGCGGCGGGGGTTCAGGTAGTGATGGAGGCAACGCTGGAGGGAATTCCGGTGGAAGCACACCAAGCGTGCCAACAACGCCTACAGTTCCAACCACACCAACCAACCCGGATACGGGATCAGATTCTACTACTGAAGTGAAGGTAGAGGTCGAAGCGAATCAGCCAGTACAAACGGGTCTGAAAGACATCGTGCAATTCAACGCTCCGGCTGGAGCCATTGGGGAAAAAGATACGTTGCAGCTGTCCGTTGTATCCCAGGACCAATTGCAAAATGCAGCTTCGCTGAACGTACTGGGCCAAGCAGTACAGATTACTCGCAGTGGAGGACGGACATTGAACGATCAGGCAGCATTGAGTCTGCAATATGATGCTTCCAAGCTGCCACAAGGAACACAGCCAGCGATCTACTATTATAATGAAGCCCGTCAGAGCTGGGTATTCATCGGTGGTAAGACGAATGCAGCAGGAACAATATCGGCTAATGTGAATCATCTGGGTACCTTTGTTGTGTCCAGTTACACAGCTGCTAATCTGTCCGATCTGAACGGACACTGGGCATCCGACTATGCAGATCGTTTGATTGGCATGGACGTTATCCAGGGTTACACAGATGGTACATTCCAACCATCCAAGAAGATTACACGGGCAGAGTTTGTTACGTTAATCAGTAAGGCACTGGCTTTGAAGTCCGTGCAGTCGGATACGACGTTTGCAGATCAAGGCAGTCTGCCAGACTGGGCGAAGAGCGATATTGCCGCAGCCGTGCAAGCCGGAATCGTGAAGGGCTATGGAGACAATACGTTCAAACCTAATCAGACGATCACTCGTGCCGAGATGGCTGTGATGATGGCGAATGCATTGAAGTTAAGTGCAGATGCACAGTCGGGAACGAGCAATGATGCTGTAAAACCAAGCTTCACTGACGAGTTGCAAACTCCGGCTTGGGCACAAGATGCACTCAATACAGCCGTTCAGGCCAAAATTGTGAACGGATATACGGACAATACGGTTCGTGCAGGGAATATGACGACCCGTGCGGAAGCCGCAGCAATGATCTATAAGCTGCTGTTGGCGTTGCATGTTTAACTAGTAAATTAAAAATGTTTAACGAAAAGAGAAGTACCCCGTAAAGAGGTACTTCTCTTTTTTTGTTATATACAATTGTCGCTATCTGCTTATTCAAAATAACCACAAAACCCGTACATCATTTCTGTAACGGATTTTGTGGCCTTCTTATTTGAATAGAAAATATATGCACACTATCACACATCGCATGTGAATCACGACCCTTGAGGCTGCCTGAACTCTTTAGGGGTCATTCCACATTTTTCTTTAAATATCCGATAAAAGTACTTCATATCCTGTATTCCAACCTCTCTGGCAATGGTTTGCACACTCCAATCGGTTTCGGATAACAGTTCACAACTTCGTTGTATACGTTTATTTTGTATCATCTGTGTCAGGGTGAGCCCGGTAACCTGCTTGAATGTTCTTTGGAAATGGCGAGGGCTTATGGCAAATCGTTCACACAAACGAGTAAGAATGGCGGATTCATTATAATGACTGGATATATAGTTCACTGCAAGTTGAATGTGGTCGGTCAGATCTCCTTGTGCAGACTGAAGATCACTTGGCTCGGCATGCCGTATGCGAGTTAGCAAGTCCATCAGATGAAGATACAGTCGGTAACGATAACCGGATTCCTTACATTGAAGTTCAAGGTGTAAAGAGTACATGATCTTCCCGAATTCTTTCTTGTTCTCCGTTACTTTGAAGCCGTTCCCCAGAGTACGAAATGGTTGAGTGAGCTCATCAATATCATCATAGATCATGCGGTCACCGATGGCTTGAGGCCCCGATAATATGTGCTTCTCCACAAGGCAATTCATGAGCGTGACAGACTGATTCAATGTGGTCTGGAACACATGTCTCGTATCTGTAGGAATGAACAACAGGTCTCCACGAGTGATTGGGATACAGCTGTCATCGATCGAGAGTGTTCCTTGACCTGCCGTCACATAAGACAATTCATAAAATGAATGCGCATGCTTCTGACATTGGTTATTTCGTATTTCTACCGGATGCATGGAAATGGGAGTGTCATGGAAAGGGTGCTCCATGTAATAGGTTGAATCGTTAAAATTCATAAACAGGAGGCCCCTCCCTCTTCAATTTTTTATTATTTAATTTTAATGGATTAAGCGAGTGACTTCAATCAATCAGATGTCGCATTTGCCCATAGGCTGGTCGCCCTAGACCATTTTTTATATAGGGTGAAGTCCTTAAAATGAACATGAATAAAGGAATGGAGGAGAGAATCAAGTGACATCAACATTAATGAGTACATTGCCTCAGACAAGAAAGCCTTATTTACTTCGTAAAGGAGAGGGCACGAGTTATACGTTCGGTAAACAGGTAGTTACGGTCATGGCGGATGCTGACAGTACAGGAGGACAGTTCGAAATGTTCACCATCGCCGGGAGTAAGGGAGAGGTGTTTCCCCTCCATTTTCATAACAGTAGCTACGAATCTTTAATGGTTCTGGAGGGAAGAGTTGAGTTGGTAATCGACGGGCAATATCATCTTCTAACTTCTGGAGACTATGCACATATACCGCCAGGGACAAGGCATGCCTATCGGTTTGCAGGTCATCGAAATCGTATGGTTTCCTATTCGCTACCGGGAAATATCACGTCTATCTTTCCTGTCATCGGTTTGGCCTATTCTTTCAAGGATTACCCACCGCAGCCCCTACACGAATGGACGCAAGAGGATTTGATCCGAGCCTCCGAGGTAGCCGATATTGGTTTTGAGGATGGAGAGTTACAGTGGGGTGCTTCCCAGCTTGTTGAGACAGGAGTAGTGCACGGCGGAGTCGTTCCTTATGTATTGGAGAGCGGGGAAGGGGATCGTCTCTTAACGGGAGATCAATTGCATCGCATTCTTGCGTCTCAGAAAAATACAGATGGCACCTACATTTTTGTATCTACAGAAGGACCGAAGGGTGAACCTATTGTAGAGCATTATCATGAGAATCATGTGGAAACTTTTTATTGTGTACAAGGCCAAATGACCATGTGGGCGAACGGTGAAGAAATTCAGCTTCATGAAGGAGACTTCCTCCACGTGCCGGAAGGTACTACCCATGCCTATCGTCTCGATGCACCGTATACCCGCTTTGTTGGAATGCTGGAGTGCGGTTTGTTTGAGCCATTCTTCCGCATATTGGGAGAGCCTTATGAACATTTTATTTTCCCGAATGAACCTGGCCCGCTACGGATGGACCGCGTTATGGCTAATATGGATACTCTGGATCTGAAAGTGGTTGCCCAATCACCGTTGCATCGCAATTAAGTACATGATGGATAAAAAAACAAACCTTACACAACAATCACAATCATATAAATTAATTTGGATTTTAGCCTTTGCGATGGTTATTTCTGTGATGAATTCCACGATGTTTAATGTGGCACTGCCTGATCTTAGAACAGAATTCGGATTGACCTCTTCCCAGGTTAGCTGGGTGGTAACCGCATATATCATTATATACGCCATAGGGTCGGTAACGTATGGCAAGCTGGCTGATATGTTCAAGCTGAAAAATTTGATTACATTTGGATTATGCTGCTTTGCAATGGGGTCACTAATCGGAGTACTGGCGGACAGTTATATGTTACTCATTGTGGCTCGAATTCTACAATCAATAGGTGCGTCCGTTATCCCGGCATCTTCCATGTTGATTCCAATTCGTTATGTGGCTGAAGAGAATCGTGGCAGAGCATTGGGCATTACTTCGGCTGGTATGGCTCTTGGGACAGCGATTGGTCCAATCATTGCCGGATTCGTTCTTAGTATGGCAAGCTGGCGTTTTCTCTTCGCGATTTCCATTTTGGTACTTGTTACATTACCGTTCTTTCGAAAATATCTGGGTAATGACAAGGGTGTAAGAGGACAGGCAGATCTTCCAGGGGGGCTATTGCTGGCAGGCGTCATTACGCTGTTAATGCTTGCGATTACAAGACAAAGCTTGCTCTTGTTGCTGCTAATGTTAGTGACCCTCGTGCTGTTCTGGATAAGGATGAGAAGATCGTCAGCACCGTTTATATCTCTTGATTTGTTTAAAAACAAACGCTACTCTCGCGGACTTCTCATTGGGTCCATGGTGTTGACTTTGAATTTGTGTGTGCCTTATCTGATCCCCCAGATGTTAACCAGTCTTAATCAGTTGTCTGCGTTACAGATCGGGTTGGTGATGTCGCCTGGAGCCTTGTTTGCTGCATTATTTGGACTTTTGGGCGGGCGCATTACGGATAAAAAAGGGAATCGTTATCTGTTTTCGTGGGCTTTTGGACTGCAATTTATTGCGTATACACTACTGTATATTTTTACAGGTGGTTCGTATGGTGTAGTGCTGTTTGTTCTTATCGCTGCGAATACAGGGCTGACATTTGCCCAGATTGCTCTGGCGAATACCGTATCCAGAACCTTGCCGAGGCATGAGGCGGGTGTTGGTATGGGTGTCTATATGATGTGCAGCTTTATCGCTGGTGCGATTGGAACGTCGATTCTTGGAACCACATTGGATGCAAAAGGGGCAAGCACTCAAGTATTCGGTTCCATTTATATCTTTTTTGGGATATGGATTGTGGTCTCCGCAGTATTGTTTCTTTCCTTTACCAAAAAGAGAGAGTCCGAATCTGCATCAACCTAGGTTGTACTTGGTATCGTCGATTTAAAATCGATAGAAGTTTTCTGTCATACGCAAGTTATTGAATAGGCTGTCCCACAAGTCCTCTAAAGGATGGGGCAGCCTGTTTGTTATGTTTACGGAAAGATCTCAGTATCCTGAAGCTACAGTAAAAAGATCGGGATAAATAAGGCAGGGAGCAGGTTCAACACTTTGATCTTCGTAATCTACAAGATGTTTAACCCCGTATAAAGCGTCAGAATACCGCCAATCAGAGTAATTTCGTTCATGATATTCAACGTCATGAAGATGGATAAACAATTAATCAATTTATCAAGCAAGATTTCACTCCTGAATTCACCAAACTGAGTTTAGAACATCGTCGACTTCTTTGATTCTTGTGACAGATGGTGTTTGAATTAGATTTCCCTTAACCATGACCATAGAGATGTCCGATAAGGCCTCAATATGTTCTAGCGGATTTTGCTCCATGACAATCAGATCGGCATGTTTCCCGATATCGACCGTCCCTGTAACATCGTCAACACCGAGGATCTTCGCATTGGTTCGAGTCACCATGTCGATGACCTGCTTGTTGTTCAGGTTGGCCTGTCTCATGTAGTGATCCATCTCTCTCCACATATCATAGTGAGTCACGTAAGGCATGGCGGCATCGGTGCCGATCCCGATGGTGATGTCATTTTCGATCGCTTGTTTTACACCTTTGAGCATGGAATCGTAGACGAGTCTGGAATTCTCTTTTACCGTTGCACTTACCTTTGTTACGCTGGTATCCAGTGAAGCGGATGGATAGGCAGCTTGCAGGGTGGGGATGAGTGCGGTGTAGCCATTCAGGGCATTGGGATTATTTTTGTACAAATGAATGATTTCGTCGTCCATCTCCGAACCGTGCTCAATGGTATCAACGCCACCTTGTAACGCAACTCTTACGCCTTCCGTGCTCTCCACATGCGCTGCCACCCGCAAACCAATCTTATGCGCTTCATGGCAGATCGCCGCAACTTCGTCCACCGTCATCTGTAAACGTCCAGCTTCGCCCACCATCTTCGCATCCGTCACGCCACCCGTCACACAGATTTTGATCAGATCAACGCCGTGTTTCACATTGATCCGTACATTTCTTCGTGCTTCCCACGGGGAGTCGCCAACCAGAGCCAGGAATGGAGCACCGTGTCCGCCCGTTACACTTAGGAAAAACCCGGAGACAAGCAGATTGGGGCCGACAAAGTCACCGTTGTTAATCTCATCCCGCAGCTGGACGTCCGTGTAAAAGAATTCCCCCACACTGCGCATCGTCGTCACACCCGCATGGAGTGCGGTCAGCGCGTTGCGTTTCATTCGTTTTTTCAAAACGTTTCTGCCAAACTTGGTGTTCAATATTCGATCATAGGCAAACTGCAACAAGCCTTCACTGACCGAGAGACTGAAAGGTTTACCGTCTGCAAAGAGATGTACGTGGGCGTTAATCAGTCCAGGCATTACGTATTTCCCTGAGAGGTCGATCGTTGTGTAGTGACTAGGGATATTCAGCTCGTGATCTCGGCCGATATCCTGAATGAGACCTTGCTCATTGACGAGAATGGTCATGTTTTTTTGCAGATTGCGGCTTGAGTCGCCGTGGATCAGATTAACGTTTTTCAATGCGTATGCGGTGTTCATATGGTGTACCTCCTTAGAAAGTGGGTGAGGTGATAGTTAGGGTAACAAAGATACCTATTTCAATAATGAATAAATAATTCATTTTTAGGTTAAAAAAATAGGCTGATATATGATGAAGTTTTTTGCGTGCAAACCAAGTGAAGTTGATCTGATCTGCACGGTTTGTCTACCCGGCATAAATGATGAGATGGAGCGTTATTCGTTGAGACTCTTCATACCGTACAGTCTGTAGACATACAACGCTTCGAAAATTTGCTTCCGGCTGTCCTCACTCATATCCCGCTTCAATAGATCCAGGTTCATGTCGATCACGTTGTGCGCGAGAATGTTCAGCAAGATCAAATTCTCTTCGGTTCCGATCTCATATCGTTTATATTGATTTTTGAGATACGCCTTCTTGGTTTCGATCATCAGCTCAACAAGCTCATTTTTGGCGTTGGTGTAGATGGTACCTTTATTCTTTTTAAAGATGATCACGATCTGCTTCCGGTATTTCCGTAGTACATCTACCTGTTCCTGCAACAGCGCCGACTTTCGCTCGCTATCCGTTTCCTCGAACAAGGTCTGGTTATCAAAGTGAATCGTCTCCACCAGCACATTCTTCAGATAATCCACCAGATCCGGCGGCACGACGGCGTAGAATAGATCTTTCTTGTTCTTAAAATAAGTATAGATATTGCCCACGGAAATATTGATTTCATTCGCAATATCGCTCATCTTGGCATCGACATAGCCTTTCTCAAAAAAGACCTTGAGCGCCGCGTATTCAATTTCTTTCCTGACTTCGTCTTTCTTGGCTTGCACCATCGGGAACGACTCCTTAATAGTGAATGGTTGGTTCGTTATTAGGATAGGCTTTTTTGAGGGGGGTGTCAATGAGAAGGAGTGCAAAGGGAAGAAAGACTGCAAAAGACAAAGAGCACCGTTCTGGTGCTCTTTGTCTTTTGAACTTGACCATGTTTATTAATGAGAGGGAAGTATGAGTTTTATTGCTTTCTAAATTACATGCGCCAAGGAATTTGTGGCGTTTTATAGCGAAAAAAAGTATTCGAATCTTTTCTTACATATATCCATGGTGGGTTTGGCGGTGTACCTTTGGCCTTGTAAAGTGCTTCGCCTATATCACTTGATGCATATTCGTCAAGATCGGAAGGACTAGAATGAACTGTTCCTTGATAAGATAGTCTTTTCCCCTGTACTTCAATATTAGGTGCACCAGAGATAATTCTGTTCGTTGTATTGAGTAATCCAACTCTTCCCGAAGACCAAAGGAATAATTCACTGAGTAGTAATAAGCCAACCAACGTAAAAATGCCTATTAATATTCGTTTTTTTCTCATCATTCTTGATCTCCTTTTGAGTTATCGACTATGGTGTTACAACCCAGGTAACAACGTTAGTGTTCCAAGTTCCGTATTTGACGTAGAAATCGGAAGCGATATCGCTACTCCAATTGTTTTTTACAACAAGGTATTTTGAATTGGATTGAAAGGTTCCTCTCACAAATTCTTTATACCCAACGACAGTGACGGTGTGGTTACCAAAATAATCTTGACTCCAGTAACTCTGAAGCGTAGGCTGACCTCCTTTATATTTAATTCTCATTTTCCAAATGTCGTAATCAGGCAAGAGGCCATTTTGTACTTCAGCGTTAGGTCTTCCATTTTTTCTGAAATAGGATTGCAGTCCATCGTCGATATTATAAAAGTCAGTTAGACCCTCACCCGAACTGGTCTGTGTAGTTCCCATCTCTTTTCTTAAAGACATAACTATGTCTCTTTGGTTATTTGTAGGATTTAAAGAAGGATAACTTTTTGCAAACCACATTACAATGTTTGAGGCTGCTGTAGGTGAGCAACCAGTATACTGTCCTGATGCATAGGTCCATTGTTTCTGATTGGTAACTCCTGAGACATAAAATTTATCGATGCTGTTATATCCCGTTTCCCAAGTACTTGGATCGATATTAGTCACACCATTGCTTGGGTTACTTTGTCCTGGGCTCATAATCGTTATGTTTTTAATCGTCTCCCATTTTTCCCTGTTAGGATTATTACTTTCAACAGGTATTGGATACTCATCTTTTGGTAATTCGGTAGAAATGTGATAAGTGTCATCAATTACAAAGTCTGGTGTTTCACTATTTATCACTTTTAGAGCAAGCTTTGTTCCACCATACCATACCAAATGCTGGTCAATAATTGTGCTTGTGCTTAAATTTGCTTTAGAGGCAAGAGATTGAATTTCTTTTTGGTCCAATTCTTCTACGATGGAACTTCCTTCTGTGGTCCACATTTGAATAGGTTCTTCATCCAGAAAAGCACTTACAATGACATAGCCTTGGGGTTGGCCTGCTTCCCCAATTAACGAAACTTGATATGCCACATGATTGCCAGAAGGGTCATATACATACTCTACATCTGCTGTGAGTGTATCTGTTGTCCACACATCCGCAGAACCCAAAGAGATCTCATCTAATACTAAGGAAGCAGCCGCTTTCTTTGCAGAAATAACATCTACCATTTTGTTGGAGTCAAACTCAGAAGTTAAGTTGTTCTGATCAGCATATGATATGCCAGTAACTGAAAAAAACAGCGTAAACACTAACAAAAATCCAGTAAGTGAACAGAAAAGCTTTTTCAAATGAATCCCTCCAAATTTTTAATGATTACGATAAGAATTTTCTTGATCTTTCCCCTCTCGATAATGTAAACGGAAACCAGTGAGTAAAAGTTGAATAATAATCATTTAATTCATAATTTTGTAATAAATGAAGGGAATAAACTCCTGAAACTAAATTTTTACAATAATTTGCGATCTTTCTTATAGCGAAAAGAAGTAAAATATGCATATGCAAAATGAAGCATTTGTCCTAGTTAATATAAGGCTCAAATAGACATGCAAGATAGTATATTAGGTGTAATCCAGAAAAGATAAGAGTCTTATATCCTATATTTAACAAATCGTATATAATAAGCGTGGTAATGAAGGTATATGGTTATTGATGGAGGCGATTAAGTGTTAGATAGTAAGAATGTACTTCGGTATTTTGTTGAATATGAAAAGAAAACAGTGCTGATGGGAAACTCATTAAGCCAAGTAGAAGGAGAACTATTCAGCAGTGAGATTCTCAATGATTCTGACCGAATGGAGCAAATTGTTCAGGATAAACGGAAGGGAGATATATTTAAAAAAATATCATCTTACCCTGATATTAAAGATCATTTGAATAAAGGAACATATACAGAAGATGAGCTGAACAGTGAGATTGAACTTGCTGTTTCTGGTACGAAGTCCATAGAGGAGTTTCTGTCAGGCGTCCCTTTTAAATATAAGGATAACAGGACAAATACGGAAAATTTTATTTCTAACTTGTTGGATAGCTCTATAACGATTTGTTATCCACTTTTGAAAAAGGCGACATACAAAGAGACTTCAACCAAACCCTTAATCACGTTTATTGGACGTATAGAAGAACAGAAATTAAAGGTAGATCAATTTTATATTAATCGTGAAAGCTTGGGTATTATTGTTGCAAAATTGACAAACAGTTCTACATTTGAGGTAGAGGAAATCGAGAAAGAAAATTTAATGGAGTTAATGGACGCAAATACGTACAATCAACAACAAGACATACATGAAATTATTAAGATTTTAAATGATGAGCTATATGCAAGATATTATAAAAACCTAAGAGACTTTAAAAGTTATGAAGGTTGGCAGATGCTCAATCAAGCCTTTATTACATTTGAGATGTTGGAGGAAATGATCAGACCGATCTTCCAAAAAGAAATAGAACGTATTCTTGAACTTACAACAAACGAATCTCCACTGCCTGAACTTCTTAATACTTATTTAACTGGTGGACAGAGCACCACAGCATACCTTAAAGAAAATACAGGTCGATATTTCCATCGCGGTAGTTACACGAAGACCTATTCAATTAACGAGAAACAGTGGCATATTATTGAGGCTGCTAATAACCACACTTTGTTATCAGTGAACGGACCACCGGGGACTGGGAAAAGTACATTGCTTAAAGAAATATTTGCAAATAATATGGTGATGAAGGCAAAAACGCTGACAGATCTGTGGGAAAAGCCATGGGAGAAGTTCACAGAGAGAAGTAAAGAGCTATACCGGATTCCATTTGAGATAGATGATAGAACATTCTCTATGGTGCTCACAAGTACCAATAATAAAGCTGTAGATAATATTGGACTAGAGTTGCTTAAGGAAGTGCCCTACTTTGAAGAGTTTGTTAAAAAGAAAACGGATGACGAAGAAACAAAAGGCTTCTTTTGTGCAAGGTTAGGCAACACCACAAATAAGACGGCATTCATGAAAGAATTTATTCCCGATTTCGTTGAAGGTTTAGAAGCGGCTGAAGCTCGGACAATGGATGTGACTGCAAAAGAGCAATTTATCTCTGCGTATCAAGAATTGGAACACCTACATAAACATATTGAGAAGTGGGGCGCGGCAAAAGAGGAATTATATCGTTATTTTGCAGATCAGGGCAGAGTATTAAATGACCCAGAGAGTGAACTATCTGTATATATTATGGACATAGAAACTACAAATGGAAAATTAAACGATCTTGTCAATACTATGGATAATTTAAGAAAGACGGTTCATGAACGAAACCATACAATTAGAGACTTGAACGTTCAGATTGAAGCTACAGAATCGGACCTAACTGAACATGTTACATGGATTAAAGAAGGATATCAGACGTTGGAAAAGTTTCGATCATGGAACAAGAATGCTTGGCTAGGATGGTTTTTACCTAAACGTAGAGCGTTTCTCAAAGAGCATGTTTCCGAGGGTTATATTGAGGACCAATTAATTAAGAAGAATGAGAAAGAAGAAGAGGAGTTAAGAACAACATTACGTCTCAAACAATCGGAGCAAGATTACCAGACAGCAGAGATCTTAGTCCTGAAGGGGGAATTACAAGAACTGGAGCAACAACGACTAATATGTAAACAAAAGATCCAGCTTCTTGGTGAGTTCATAGGAAAACTGGATGAATTTTTGTCGTTGGAGCGAGAGTTTGCTATTCAATGGGGATTCCAGGATGTTTCAAAATATAGCATGTTTGATTTTGCATCGGATCGAGTTGTTCTGGAGAAAAGACACGAACTCTTTCAGTACTCGTTGAAAGTAACTGAGCAGTACGTGAAGTTACATGCGGAAGAAATTTTGCACAATCTTAAAATGGTATGTCAGGAGAAGTGGTTTCAACCCTTTTACAATGAAGGGAATAAACGTGACAGGGAATATAGCAAAGGGATTAAGGCGCTATGGAATACGGTGTTTTTGTGTTTTCCAGTTGTTACGTCAACACTACATTCATTTGGTGAAAGAACGTTTCAATTATTACCTGGATTAATAGATACATTGCTTGTGGATGAGGCAGGGCAGATTATGCCGCATTATTTAAGCAGTCCTCTATATCGATCTCAGAGAGCTGTGATTGTAGGCGACATTGAACAGTTAGAACCTGTAAGGGTTTTGAAAACCAACGTAATTGAAGATATCCTATCAATTCCAGAAAAATACCATGAGGAACTATGTGTACAGCGTAATAGTGCACAGAGTTACATTGATCGAAATTCAGATATTTATGAATGGGATTATCGTGGCACGAGAAAAGGGTTAATCCTTACGGAACATCGCAGATGTGAAAAAAGTATTATGCAATTTTCTAATCAACATGTATATGGGGGGATTCTGACTATTGTTAATCAGGATAACCACGAAAAACTGTTCGGAAAAAATCTAGTTGCGGTAGATGTAAGGGGCTTAAAGAACAACAGGACACATATTAATATGTCGGAAGTTAATGTCTGTCAGAGGTTGGTTGAGACTTATGTACAGCAATATGGCTTAGACATCAAGAAGGATATAGGCATTATTACACCTTTTTCGAAACAAAAAGATCAGCTACAGAGAGAAATTCCTGATGTAGATATTGGAACAGTTCATGCGTTTCAGGGACAGGAAAAAAAGATTATTATTTTCAGCTCGGTTATTGATCATTCCAAGCAAGCGGGAATTGCTTCATTTGTCGGTGGGAGAACTAATTTGCTTAATGTGGCATTGTCTCGGGCTAAAGAACAATTTGTGTTGGTAGGTAATCTTGAAGTGATCTCTGATCTCAAACAGAATCATCTCAAGCATGTGTTAGATATTATCAGAGAGAACGGAGCATGTATAAGTCCGCTTGAGGAGAAGTATCATACTGTTGCCGAAGAAATGGATGCGATGGCATTTAGCCTCTATGTTGATTCTTTAAAAGATTCTCAAGGCTTGTTTGATCCGTTTTCCTTATACATTCGTGAACATCTGCCTGAGCGTCTCATTCTCGATCCGAGAGATCATTACTTGTTGCTAATGGAAGCTTTACGTCATGCAACCAAATCGGTTGTTATTTTCTCACCTTGGATTATGTCGTCTGTAGTTAATGATGAGTTCGTAGAGTTGGTTCAGACAGCGTTAAGTAAGCAGGTGGAAGTGAGAATTGGATTTGGATATAAAGGTGGTAAAGCAGTCGGATTGGATTATATCCCGGGAATTGTAGAGAAAGATAATTCGTTTGGTGGGAACGATAAAATTGTTATTTCGATATCTAACCTGAAAGATGTGATGGGAGAATCACTCCAATATATCCCTCCGATCCATTCTAAAATTCTTTTGGTGGATGATCGTTATCTGTTCCTCGGATCACATAATTGGTTAGCCAAATCTGGCAAGAATAAAAAGAATAAGCGTGATGAGGTAAGTTGTCTGGTCACAGAAGATCGAATGATTCAATATTTGAAGGAAAGATATATTCAGGTGAAGTTGAAGTAAGGCGAATAAATTCATATAAGGAAGGTTGAAGCATGGAAGAGGTCGTGAAATATTATAAGGACAATCTGACATCTTATTCATTAGTCTATAAACACATGAAATTAACATATTATTTCAGTTTATTTATATTTGGTGTGTTTCTAATTTTAGCATATTTATTTATAATTACATTTCCTTTGTTATTAATTGGAAATTACTTGGCTAAGGGAATTTGTATTGCATTTGTAACGATATTTCTATTCTCTATATTAACTACTTCTTATATGAGTAAAAAGGCGAAAGTAGTTATACTAAATCACTATGACATTCATGTTAAAAAAGGGGGGTGGAGAACTATAGAATTTGATTCAATGCAAACTAGAATGTTCATAAATTATCTAAAATTAAACAATTTATATTCTAAAGAGAAACTACAGTTAATAGTTTCATTCACAGAAAAAAACATTGAAAGAGGAAAGACGCCTTCCTTCCTAACTCCAGGAATTTTTATTGGCTTGTTTATTCCTTTGTGGTCACAATGTGTAGTATTCATCTTCAAAGGAGTTAAGGAAACTGATTACAATGGATTGTTTTGGCTTACAATCATTCTAGTTGCAATTATTATATATTTTTCACTTATAGTTGGGACATATAAAAGCTTTTTTCATTTAAGTAAAGAATTATTTTTGTTTGAGGATGGTCTAAAAAAGAATTTTCTTCTGAAAATTGAGGATTTATTACTAAGAATATCTGATTCTGAAATTAAAGAGGATGAGCCCTATAATTTGATTTTGCGAAGAAAAGATAAAGCCCAGTCTTAATTATCAATCTATATGATTTTTATAGCTAATAAGAAAAAGGTGATAACCGTGAGGGAGAATTTCAGTCAAAAGGAGTTATTCGATCATATCGGAAAACTTCAGGATCGGGAAAGACAAAAGATAACTTCTATGGGATTGAGCAATTGGGTTCTGTTTGCAACTATAGGTGCATTAGGCTATCTTCTTTTCCCTGGAATTAGTTTAATACGTGAGAATATAACCTATACATTACTTTGCTATGTACTTTTTATGAATTTATTAGTAGCGGTTTTTGACGTTTTTAATTCTCGTTTCAGGCAAGAGAAAATTATAGATTTTAGGGATACATCAACAATTTTAGCTTTGCACGATAGTAAAATAATATTAAGAGACTTTGAGTTTCTTCAAGGTGCAATTTGTTTTATTCTAAATATTATTGTTTTATGCTATTATCCACAGTGCTGGTTAGTGTTAATCATATTTATACACAGATATTTTGGGACAATATTCTCAGCAATATACTTTTCCAATAAACCTCTACCTGAACATTTTAAGCCTAGAAGACAATATTCCAGTTACAGCATTTTTCTATTAATCATTTCTGTTCTACCGTTCCTTTTTGTTTTTGGACAAGATAATTATTTTACTGATGAAAACTTGAAACTTAGTTTGTATGGATTAGTATTAGTTTTAATTACTATGCTGTTCCAGATGCTATTTGTTATTTTCTCGAAGCGGATGAAGATCGGATGGCTAGAGACTCTTGAAAAAGAAATAATATTAAATAATTTACCAGCTAATTCTATACATGCTAGGCTCAAAGATTACTATAAATTCAGTCAGATAGATGACTACTTTTAATCAATATAAGGGATGACGGGAATCTAAATATATTGGTACGTATTCGCGTACCACATCTTTTCTATAGTTATGTTACCCTCTCCTTAATAAAGGAGTGGTGACATGACAAGTACCAACAGCGAAGAACTCTCTTCGCAGTACGCACAACTCGTTCAAGAGGAAGACGATTACGTGAGCCAACTAGTTACATGCAACAAACTCATCCTAGACGCCATGGATATCATCGCAAAACAGGCAGGTGTGCTAGAGATGGATACCGTGAAACAAGCAGCATATCACCTACATGCGATGGAACAGGATCTGAACCGAAAGCTATTTAAAGTCCGACTGGAGAAGAGCATCTTGGCAAATCAAATGAGCCAGTCTACATAAACCACCTTAACTAAAGGACAGTGCAGGATCACACAAGATGATCTTGAACTGTCTTTTTGTCTGTCCATCCAAACGTTTTTCGCCTTCAATTAAGCATTGACTTTCCCCACAAATCCCCCTACACTTCAATTATTAAAATACTTTTAAAAACATTCATTGAATGGTTCGAAATGAACGAAAGGAGGCATACAACTAACCATGTTACCCACTTCACACAACACCCAACAGGTGAAGCGCATTAATGTTGAACTTGTGAAGAATACACTGCGATCAATAGGCGTAGGCACGAAGGCTTCCATTGCAAACCTGACGAAACTCAGCGTAGCCACATGCGGCACGATCCTGAACGAGTTGCTTCAGACAGGTGAGATTATCGATCTGGGCCCAGATGAATCAAGTGGGGGAAGACCTGCAAGTCGGTATCAATTCAATGCGGACTACGCAAGTGTGCTGTGTCTGATTATTCGAACGGAGGGTGGCATTCACTCGATTACACATACACACGCCAATCTGAACGGGGAAATGACGGACGAACAGACGCTCATTTTGGATGAGATTAATGTGACTGTGGTGGAGGATTTGATTGCGAGCCTGATCGAAACGCACCACAATGTGCAGGCCATTGGCATTGGTATACCAGGGGTGGCACACGACGGTGTAATTGGCATTTGTGATGTGTCGGAGCTGGCGGGTCAACCGCTAGGGCCAAGGCTCAAGGAACAGTATGATGATGTGGAAGTGGTCATTGGTAACGACATGAATCTCACGGTGTACGGACTGTATAACCAGCAGCAATTTGAAGAAGAGAAGAACTTCGCGGTAGTTACATTTCCTGAGAACCATTTTCCTGGTGCAGGCTTTATTATTGATGGTCGTCCGCTCACAGGGAACACGCAATTTGGGGGCGAGGTATCTTTTCTACCTTTTGGCGTGTCACGGGAAGAACAGCTACGGATGTTGAAAACAGCGGGAGGGTTGCAGGAACTGGTGGTACAGACACTGGTATCCATTATTGCGATCATTAATCCGGCAACGATTGTGGTAACAGGGGATACGATGGACCCGGCTATGCGGGATGGCCTGACGCAAGGTTGTCTGGATCGAATGATTCCATTGGAGCATATGCCGGAGTTGATTATCCAGAGAGACACACGACGTGAATACCTCACTGGGGTGGTCGCTGTTACGTTGGAGAGCCTGACTTATCGCATCCAACTGATCGAGAAGCAATGGTAGTCAACCACATTTTATGGCACCTTAATGGAGGAACTTAATTTGAATCAGCAAGCAGGTACAGAAGGAAACAAGAAAAAGTTCAACAAGCTTTACGCCATGCAACTGGCAACGATTTTTCTGGGATTTATCGTATTTGGTATATCTGAAAATATTAAGGGACCAGCCATTCCGCGAATTCAATTCGACTTCAATCTGGATGAGAAACAGCTCGGGACGTTATTGTCCCTGAATGCACTGGGGTACCTGATCGCCTGCTCCTTCACCGCCATCCTAGTTCGCAAATGGGGCATTAAGGCAGTTAGCATCATTTCGTTTGCATCAATGATACTCTCGGGTGTGTTCATTTACGTATCTCATACATATCCACTCTTTGCTTCATCTTACTTCTTCATGTACATCGGAAACGGCATGCTGGAGATTGCGCTGGCGATTCTGGGGGCGCGAATCTTTGTGAAAAACACAGGTACGATGATGAACCTGTCCCATTTCTTCTATGGGCTGAGTTCAACGGTAGCGCCTTTGCTGGCAACAGGTGTGATGTCGTTGCACGTGTTTGGTCACGAACTAGACTGGCGCGGTATGTATCTGGTGATGTTGTCACTCTGTATGCTGCCGATTATTGCGGCGCTGCGCAGCAAGTTTCCGGGGGATGATCTTCCTCATGAAGATCGGACTTCACTGAAGACGTTAACACGTGATCCAGCCATCTGGCTGATGGTGCTCATTCTTTCTTTTGGCGTGGTATCAGAACTGGCGGTTGGGGGTTGGCTCGTTAACTTTCTGGAGAAAGCCTACACGTGGGACACGGTCAAAGCATCTGGGCTGCTGTCTGCGTTCTTCCTCAGCTTCTCGTTGGGACGTCTGCTGCTAGGGCCGCTTACGGACCGGATCGGATTCGTTTTGTCGTTGATTCTGTTCTCTGCTTTTTCGGCGGTATGTACGTTTGTCGCCATTGCAGGCGGAGAGGGGCTGGCATTCTTCTTTGCCGTATCGGGAGCGGGTATTGCGATGATCTATCCAACAGTCATGGCATTTATCGCACGCAGATATCCGAACGGCAGTGACACTGCGATTACGTTCACAGTTACCTTGATGGGGATTGGTAGTGTCATCGGTAACTATGTGATTGGCTGGGTCATTGAAGGTGTGAAGAATATGTACGGTCCAACGACTCAGTTGGGGCTGCTGCGCGGTCTTCAGGCGGGGTATGGATTCATCGGTTTATGTGCAGTGATCTGTGCGGCGTCGGGTGTGGTACTGTTTGTGTATTTGAAACGGAAGCAGGAACTGATCTAGTTATCATTCTAATGGATATGAATAGCGCAAGATGATATGGGAATTCTCGTTTTGGCAAACGGGGATTCTTTTTTATATGGATTTCAATGCATACAAACTTCATAAATTCATTCGTTTTTATACCAGTCCTTCTTCATTTGAGTCCTGTAGTATGACTTACATCGGGATAACAAAGGAGCAGAACGAATGAAGAAGACGAGTATGTTAAGCTTATTCATAGTCATTACGGCTGGAATGATCTGGTGCAGCTGGGGCCTTGTTTGGTCAGGTCAGAATCAGCCGGCCTCTACAGCTGGCACCAGCGGCTGGCAGGGAAATAGGCTTATTGCACATGCATTTGGAGGAGTCAACGGCGCTAGCTACACAAATTCTTATGAGGCATTTATAACCAATTACAATAGAGGGTACCGTTTGTTCGAGGTTGATCTTGTGCAGACGACGGACGGGGAGCTTGTAGCCAGACATGATTGGTCTCACAGGCTGCAGCCTGATTTGGCTGCTCATCGCGGACGAAACGTAACAACGCTTCAGTTTGCAAACTCGCTTATCATGGGCAGATTCCACCCGCTTACACTGCCGGACATACTGCAGCTGATGCAGCAATATCCTGATTTTGACTTAATCGTGGATACGAAAGCAGGCAGTAAAGAGCAAATTCAGCAGCAGTTTGCGCATCTAGTCAATGAAGCGCACCGTACGGATCCTGCACTGCTCAACCGGATTATTCCTGAAATTTTCAGCCCGGAAATGTATGACACGGTTATGGGAATCTACCCCTTTCCAAACAAAATGTATTCACTTTACAAAACTGGTGCCTCTGCCGAAAGTATTGTAGAATTCGTAAGGGACAAACATATGACAGCGGTTGCCATGCCTGTATACCGCGTGTATCTCAACCCCAATCTAGTACCAGCACTAAATAAGTTTGGGGTAAAAAGCTATGTTCACACCGTCAACCGCAGACCGGTTATGCAGATTCTGGACAGGTTCGGGGTGCATGGATTTTACACGGATCAGGAAGAATCACCGGAAGAGCTGATGCTTGCAGACGTTCCCCCCGGCCATGTTGATTTTCCGGGATACATGAGTTCCGGATGGGCAAGTATAAGAAATATCGTGATGAAGGTGAGAAATAATGGCTATAAATAACATTCTTGTTGTAGACGATGAACCGGAAATTCGAGAAGCGCTCGTTATTTACTTGAAAAGCGATGATGTGGATGTATTAACGGCCTCTAACGGATTGGAGGCGCTGGAAATCCTAGAACAAGAAACCATTCATCTTATTATCATGGACAACATGATGCCACAGCTCGATGGAATTAAAACGACATTTAAAATTCGTGAAAACAAAAATATACCGATCATTATGCTTTCCGCCAAATCGGAAGATAGCGACAAGATTTTGGGACTCAACGTTGGGGCCGATGACTATATTACGAAGCCGTTCAATCCGCTAGAGCTAATCGCTAGAGTCCGATCTCAGCTGCGTCGGTTTACGAATTTAGGTTCCTTCCAGTCAAACGGGGAAGAGATCATTCAAGTAAGAGGACTCGTGCTGAACAAAAGCTCGAAAACTGTTGAGGTAGATGGAGAGGACGTCAGACTGACCCCGAAGGAAAACAAAATTTTGGAGCTGCTGATGGAGAACAAGGGCAGAGTTTTCTCGATCGAAGAGATTTATGAGCGCGTGTGGAATGAACTGATCTTCGCTTCAGAGAATACGGTTGCCGTACATGTGAGAAATATTCGTGAAAAAATTGAAATCAATCCCAAAGACCCAAAATATTTAAAGGTGGTATGGGGAATTGGATACAAAATTGAGAAAAAGTAAAGCAGATCGGAAGGTTTCAATCGACCTTATTGTCATCATTGTTGCCGCGATCTTAAAAGCGCGCTGGAGAATCAAATGAAGAGTGAACGGTTAAAAACAGAGCTGATTACCAACGTATCACATGATTTGAAGACCCCGCTTACTTCTATTATCAACTATGTCGATTTATTAAAAAAAAGAAGATCTGTCTACGGAGACATCCCGAGCCTATATTGAAACCCTGGACCGGAAGGTGCTACGGCTGAAGCTGTTGATAGAAGACCTGTTCGAAATCTCAAAGATGGCCAGCGGTACAGTAGAGCTGGATATGGAGTACGTCGATGTCGCAACCTTGTTAACACAGGCGATTGCCGAGACCAATACCAGTATGGGACAAGCGTCGCTCGTGATTCGGGAGAGGATCGCGAAATTCCCGATCCATGCACATTTGGACGGCAATAAAATTTGGCGTGTCTTCGAAAATTTAATTGGCAACGCGCAGAAATATTCGCTTCCAGGCACCAGAATCTATATTTATTTGGACGAGTCTGATGATATGGAATTATTTAAAATTCAAAACACAGCTGCTTATGAAATTGATTTTGCTGCGGAAGAATTGTTCGAGCGTTTCAAAAGAGCAGACGTATCCCGCCAGACAGAAGGCTCCGGACTAGGGCTGTCCATTGTGAAAAGCATCGTTGAGCTGCACGGCGGGGAGATCAAAATTGAAATTCATGGCGATCAATTCAACGTTATTCTGCATTTGCCCAAGCAGCGCTTAATATAAACGTCATAAAACTAAGTTAACCCTCAATGCTCCTTTTCAGGATGCATGAGGGTTAACTTATCTTCAGGCTCTCTTCCAGCCCAACTAGAAGCATAGCGAATCAGATATTACCCTTTGCAAAAGAGAATGGGATCACAATTATGGGATATTCACCATTTGGATTTGCTCCTCATTTACATACATTGGGTATGAAAGGTTTTCCTGAAGTGGGTTCAATAGAAAGAATGGGAATTAGAAAAAGATGATATTGACCAGATTGAGAATCTCTTCCCATTTGTAAAAATGGAAGTATATTCACGCTGGCAGTGGATTACGCTTAAGGTTAAATATGTTCTTATAAGGGAGGTCATCGTTTCTTGAAATTTGAATTAGGGCGTTGCTTACTGAATGAACGATTGATGGAATCCGGAAGGTCAGCGGAATGGCTGGCCAAAGAATTGCTTTTTAAACCGGAACGAGTTTACGACTTTATTGAGAACAAAAGAGTGATGCCACTCAAAATTGCCATATCGATCGCTGATTCCATCGGTTGTGATGTTCGGGCCTTGTATGAGTTAATTCCGAATGATGTAACTAAGAAATTATTACGTTAACGGGAAAGGCTAGTTGAATAAAGACAAAAAGGCATCCGATCAATGTTGAACTGCACCTCCCATTGCCAGGTGGTATCTAACAACAATTGGAGTGTAGTTCAATTCTGATCGGCTACTTTCGTTCCCTAATTGGTAGGATAGTTATTTCTTAAAATACAAAAAAAGCCGCAACCGCGGCTCAAATAAATTAGAAATTAAGATGTAGTAATGGTTTAATATGCTCAGTTGCCGCATTAAACTTATCCGCAAATTCCTTCGAATTTTCGTATTCTTTTGGCAAGTTATTCAGGAATAATTTGACCTGTTTGACCACTTTCATGCGTACTTCAGAATCTGCACGATTACCTTTTAATTGATCTCTTACAAGATAACCATATTCCCCCCTAAATATTAAAAAGTCATTGATGAGAACATTTAGTTCAGGAAAAGTTTTAGTATTTTCTTTTAAGAGAGTTAATTGGTCATTCACTAAAATAATGGAAGTATAGACATCAAACATTTGCTCAACTTCATTATTAGTCTCTATCTCACTGGTTTGAGAAAGTGTATCATCCAATTTCTGTACTCTCGCAACAAAACCAGTATAATAATTCGAATTAACCTCAACTTCTTTCTTAGTGTATAAGCTTTCAATTAAAATAAAAGTTGAAGCAATGATCAAGAGAACGACAACAACGATGATGATTTTAGAATATTTTTTCTTCATCATTAATTCAACGCGTGGTATTTTCTGCAATTTAGTATACCTCTATAATATTTTTGTTATGTACACAACATTAGCGATACTCCCACAAAAAAAGGGAACAGATCTATCTGTACAATTTACCATTTATATGGAATCGAATTGCAATAATCTATCATGTTTTGTAAAGGACATAGGTTGTGAAGCTCGATATGGACAACTCTACCTTACTGAATTCTTATATACACTTAGATCCGGATAAATTCAGATTTATAGGTCAGATATCTACAGAACACGGAACTTTTGCATGGGCAGAGAAACAGACGGTTTTTAACGAATCTGAAATAGCCCGCCAATTAAATCAAATTAACGATAAGACTAAACAATTAATGATTCCTATGTTTGGATCAGTATACCTCAGAGTAGATGATGACGCAGGAGAGAGTTAGACCACTTGAATAATGGCGGAAATCTCAGAGTAACCGACTCTGGGATTTTTTGTGTTTAAACTAAAGGGAAGAATAGTTGAATTAAACAATGGCATAATATTACTAAAAAAATGGAGGAAATGCCCTTGTCTAAACGGATTGTTTTATTAGTTTTTATCTTTATGCTTTCTGTTGGAATCAACAATGACCTACTCATCGCATCAGCTAAACCTACGCAAGCTTTTTCAAATGTGGATTTGGACAAGCTGCAAACTGTTACGGATTTCAAACTCTTTACGCCGTCTTACTTGGTTGAAAACTATAAATTAGAAATTAAGGAGCCATACCCGTTTGTTATTAGTCCACCCGTTTCAAAAGTTAGACTTCATTTTTTTGATGAATCAGGACAGACATATTTGTTTGGAATTGAAGAACATAAGGCGGGTGGATATAAAGTAAACCGAGTTGTCACTAACGTCGATGTTCGTAACCGATCAAGTACAACACGAACTATAGTCGAGGATTTTAAGTTTAATGAACATGGAGAGAAAATGAACATAAATGGAATCGAAGGGCGATTTGAACCATGGGCTAACCATATACCAGGAGGATACCTACGATGGGTACAAAATGATACTTTCATTGAAATGGACAGCGGAGAATTAACTAAAGAGGAAATGATCGCGTTAGCAAAATCAATGAGATGATTCAGTAATTCAAACTAACGGAAAACGAAAGCAATTAAGGCTGCCATCTTACATGGGAGCCTTTTTAATATTTGACTTTAAGTAGACTATGAAAGCGGAATGGCTTTTATCCTTGAAATTAAGCAACAAATTCGATATAAATCCGTTGTAGTATGAGAGAGGTGATATGATGTGACAAAAATGAGTAGTTGGATTTTAATGTTGGTATTAGTGGTACCCACGATATTTGCTGGGTGTTCATCAACAGAAAAAAATGAAGAAACTGTGACTCAAAGTGTAGTAGCATCTGATTTTGTTCTCGAAGTAACAACGCCAACTATTATAGTTACTGGTGAAGCAATAAAAGTAAAAGGGACTCTTAAATATACGGGTATTCAACCCGTTGAAGTTTCCCATGGAGAACCAATCATTCGTTTTTACTTTTCGGGTAGTAACGAGGAGCGTAATTATAAGGATATGGCATATTTAACTGACTTTAAGTCAGGTCAACTAGTTGAGGTTGAAGATGAATTTATAGTAACAAAAAAAGGGAAACAAAATCTTCTTGTAAATATTGATGGGGATATCTCATTAACAATGAATCCAATTGAAATTCTTGTTAAATAATCTTAGTTGAATTCAACTAACGGGCAGGTTAACTCAATGCCATTTTGTGAATTACAGATGTAACTTTCATTGATTTGATAGCGTTATTAATAACGAGGAACGTCTTATAGGTTCTAGATTAACTAATAAAAGAATACGAGGGATAAAGTTGTGAAAAAAAAGGGGCTTTTTTTGGCTGTTTTATTATTATCTTTAACAACAGCGACCGTAACTGCCTGTGATTCAACAAGTTCAACTCAAGAGAATAACTCTACTCTAAAGTCTGGTGTATTATCAAGCAAATCAACAAGTACAACCCTTACTAATTCTTTAAGTGAAGAAGAGAATAAACCCTCGCACTATATTGCTTCTGGGGGCGCAACGGTACAGCAACCCTTTTCAATAAATCCGGAATTCGTACATATAAAACTTCTAATGAAGAACAATAGTAGCCATGAAGTCAATGTTAGTTTAACACACTTAGAAACTAGTAAAGTGTATTTCGCTATAACTATTGCTGCCGGGGAATCTTCGGATTGGATAAATATTAATCAAGGTTTCACGCAAGGCATGCGTACTGGAGGCTACTTGCTTCAATGGAGTGGTGGCGGTTATAACGTTAATGGGGAAGTATGGGGAGCAGCTGTTTCAGACCCGGACGATACTGCTCCTCTATCCTTATTGAACTAACGGGCAGGTTAGTTTTAATTGAGGTATCGCTGCACGGAATCAATAGCATAAATTATATGGTAAAATATAGGATGAGTACTATTCAAAAAATGAGGAGGCAACAAATACATAATGGTCAATGACCTATACCTAAAAATTGGTCTCTTAGTTTTAAAGAAAAATCTAGTTCAGTTAGCATTTCAGTTTTTTATTTCTGCGTTAATCGGAGTTATATATACATTTATGATCATTGATGAAACGATAGGTGGATATATTAATAAAGTATTACCGAGTAAGGATGGACCGAATTTTCATCAATATTTGCCCATTGTGATCACTGTGTTAATTTACTCGTGTTTCATTCAAAGAAAAGAAAGAATTTTTATAGAAAAAATCTCATTCAGTTGTCTTCATATTTTGATTGCAATACTAAGCTGTATTTCTTCTCTTATCGTTATCATGATGGTTCAATTCCCATTGATGAACTAACTAAATTATCAACTAACGAGCAGGAACGAGCAGGCTAGTTCACGGTACTAAATATACTAAAGGGCAGAATACCACGAAGCTTAGGAGGAGTAGGAAGATGATTCGGGGTGTAATTATTGAAGGGATGTCTACTGTAGGAAAAACATCATTATTTTCTGCTATAAAGAGATTACATAGTCAAACACAGAATAATGAAAAAACTATAATTGCAGTAAGTGAACACTATTCACAAGTATTGCATTCACACCAAGGTGTTTTAAGATCCATGGATAAGGATGAACATATTTCACTTCTAAGTCGACAGGTTGATTATCTTGAACAACAATACGATTGGATTAGCTCTCTTGGTCATTCCAAACCATCCAAAGGTATATTTTTTCTTTTAGAGAGGTTTCATGTAAATCATAGAGCTGCATTTAAAGCCTCTCCTGAGATTGAGCTGCTTGAGAAACGTCTATCCAGGATGAATGCACATTGTGTACTCTTAACCTTGACCCCGGATGCTGTTGAGTCTAGGTTTATTGAAAGTCGCGGTGAAGCGTGGAAGTCATATGTGATGGGAAAGTCTACTACTACCCAAGTATGTGAAACGTTTTTAGATAATCAAGAAAAACTTCGAATGGCTACGAAACAATCATTGATTCCAACTTTAGAGATTAACACAGATGAAGCAGACTGGGAAGTTTATGCAAAACAAGTCCTTACGGATTTACGTTAAACGATGGCGTTCAACCAAGACACTACGGAATTTGTTCAGATATCAGTTAAATCAAATGAAAAGCTTCATTGATGAAACTATTGGATGGCAGCAGGTTAAATTAATCAATGAGTTGAAGAGGGGGAAATCGAAATGAAGACAATCAAGTGCATGATGGACCACCTGTACTGGGCAGACGGACGTATCTTGGAAGCACTCGAAGAGAGTGGGACGAAGAACAAGGACCTTCTGAAACTCGTTCGGCACGTCGCGGTCGCGGAACGAGTCTGGTTGTCTCGATTGCAGGGCAAGGGCAGTGCGCAATATTCGTTGTGGGAGGAATCGGAAGACCTGACGGCGATCCGGACGATATTCGAAGAAAACGCTGAGCAATATCGCGTCTATATCGAAGGGCTTGAGGAATCTGAGTTGGACGAAATGATCGACTATGCGAATCAGAGTGGGGTTCCATTCCAAACATCCGTAAGGGACATCCTCTTGCAGGTTCTCTTACATGGGCAATATCACCGAGGACAGATCAATCGGGCACTTCGGATCGAATCGGCAGAGCCTGCCCAAGTCGATTACATCACGTTCGCGAGGCTCTAACGGGCAAGATAGCGTGGCATATAGAGGACTGGATATTCATAGATAGGTTTCTTAATAAGAGGAAAAGAAACCTATCCTGGGGATAACCGAAAGAGAATTAGAAAATATAGGTTTTAATTAATCATTAAACTCAACAAACACATGCATATACTTATCTAATCCTGGAAGACCAGTCGTTTCTTTGATATCCAAAAATTTAAGTTTTTCTTCCCAGTCCACTCTTTCTTGGTCGGACTCATCATCAGCTACTTCAAAAATATATGCTAGAACAAATGCATCGATACTGGAGACTCCGTTTTTCAATTGTACCCACTCTTGCGGAAGAACTACTTGGTTCTTACCCACTTCGATGCTCTTACCAGAGAAATTAAGAATCAATTCCTGTCCTTGATTTTTAATCGTAGTCACTTTGTTCTTTCCATCCCATTTAATTGTTGCTCCGGATGCTTTAAAGACATCCTTCACTGGAACATAAGTGGAGTTATACGTCGTTGTAGTCAACTTGTGGTCCTTTGTGATATTTAGTTCTATCTTTTTTAATGAAGGATTATATGTATACGCTGCACGTTCCTTAAAAGGTAGATCCTTTAAAGGTTGGTCCGTAGCAGATGCAACCGACACTACACCCACAACTAAAGTTGACATCAAAAATAGAGAAACTAATCGCTTCATCTTGATTCCTCCTTAAGTATTGTTATTCACGTAACATAAACGCTACAAGACAGGAAAATGTTTCCTTTAAAATCCAGTTGTATGAAAAGGGAGAATAGGCATGGAAATTAAGATACGAGAAATTGCAGCGAATGATTATACTGAAGTTGTTTTTTTATGGAACGATGTGCTTGAGATTCGCAATGTTAATGATGAAAATTTTCGAGATACTACAGAAAAAATGAATGAGGACGGGAATTACAAAACATTTGTTGCATTATTTGAAAATGATGTGGTTGGTTTTGTAACTATAGTTCAGGCATTGTCCATAGGGGCTTCGATTGGTTATTTACATATACAAGCTCTTGCCGTTAAAAAAGAATTCCAGCATCGTGGGGTAGGTACACAACTATTAAGACATACTGAAAATTATGCTAAAGAACTCGGAATATCTAGTATTATTTTATGTAGCGGATTCAAGCGAACTGATGCCCATGCTTTCTATGAGCATAATGGCTATGACAAAGATTCATACTGCTTTGATAAGATTATTAACCTTGACTAATTAATAATAATTAAATCAAATTCATCAATTATTTCCTTTACTTGAGAGGGGATTGAGACGTATAATCCGTTCAGACATCAGAGCAAGAAGAGGGGAAAAATGATTATGAATAACGGGTTAGTCAACGCTATTATTGCGTATATCATGTGGGGGGTTCTCCCGCTTTATTGGAAGTTGTTTAGCGAAGTTCCGGCAGGCGAGATTCTGTCGCATCGGGTTGTTTGGTCTTTCGTTTTTATGGGTATTCTGGTCGCCGCCCAGCGTCGCTGGGGTGACATAAAGCGGATTGCAACTAACCGCTCGCTTCTTCTGTCCCTCACCGCCAGCGGAATGCTGATTGCAGTTAATTGGCTTATCTTCATCTGGGCGGTCAACAACGGCCATGTCGTCGAGACAAGCCTTGGTTATTATTTGAATCCGTTGCTGAACGTCTTGTTAGCGGTTCTCTTCCTTCGTGAGAAGCCAAACCGCGGCCAATGGCTCGCGATTGCCATCGCTGGAGCAGCGGTGCTTATCATCGCGATTGACTATGGACGGTTTCCGTGGGTCGCGATCTCGCTGGCCGCGTCATTTGGCTTGTACGGCCTGGCGAAGAAGAAGATCAAGCAAGACGCTTCTATAGGCTTATTCTCGGAGACGGCTGTAGTCCTGCCTGTCGCGCTCGGCTACTGGATCTATTTGGCCGTTGTGGGGAAAACGACGGCATGGACGCTGCCTGCACCGACGTTCATTGAATTGCTTCTTTCCGGCGTGGTCACGGCGCTACCGCTGCTCTTTTTTGCGCGAGCAGCCGCCCGGATGTCGCTGTCAACGCTCGGCTTCGTTCAATACATCGGGCCGACGATCATGCTGTTACTGAGTATATTCGTATTCAAGGAATCGGTCTCGCCGGTTTTGCTCGTTGGCTTTGCTCTCATCTGGACAGCGCTCGTGGTATACGCTACAGCATCGATTCGCGGCGCGAAACTCGCGAAGGCGAGTTGATGGCATAGTACCCCGGTAGGGATGAAGTGGAAAACCCTGGAGCATCAATCAAACGAAAGGCGTGGGATTGCCATGACTACAGCCACACTTAGCAAATGGGGAAATAGCAGTGCAATTCGCATTCCTAACCAATTGCTTAAGCGTCTTAATCTGGAAGAAGGCTCGGAAATTGAGATTTTGGTGACAGAAGATAATGAATTGTTGTTGCGTCCAAAAACCAAGCCTGTAGAGTCCAATGAGGAACTACGTAACCATCTAAAGACGTTGCTCTCTAAAGTGAAACAGGATACAAGACATGAAGAAATAGACTTTGGCACAGAAGGGAACGAGCTACTTTGATCATTCCCAGCCATACGACCAGACAACTGTACTAACATGAATTTAATGAAGTAACGGGTTTTGCTGTTGTATGTCGCTTAATGAGACAATCCCAATGAAATCAGTTCTACGCAATGTCCGTTCTATATTGGCATAATTGAAGATTATTAGCTGTTCGTATACCTAAATCCACGTCTAACTCAGAGACGTGGATTTTTTCTTTCATACCTAAATAGATTCGTCCATCACTGACGCTTCGAACAAGAGCCGAAAGGCACTTATAAGTTGGAAAGAAAGATTTTTAATCCTCTGAAAAAGCTTCCATTTATAGTATGATAAGACTATCGCTAGCTTCTTCAAACATGGCCTGTATTATCTCTGCGGCTATCGGGCAAAGGCCATATCGAATGATCACGAAGACCATCCTATAGATAAAGATAAGGAGATCCAAATATGACAGTAACTTCGATCATGGAACAAATCCGCATTATCGAATACGATCCCTCCTACGCCGCTGCAATCGCTGATATGTGGAACCGCAGCAATGAAAGTTGGGGAGGTGGCACCAACCAGAGAACGGAGGATACCGTTCGCCGGGAGATGGAGACTTCGTCCAATCTTCATGTATTTCTCGCCGTTCATGAGAAAGAGGTTGTTGGCTTCTGCAGTTTCGCCCACTACCGCTATGACGAGAATGCCCTGTATGTACCGCTGTTGAATGTGCGCCCCGATTATCACGGCTACAAGGTCGGACGTAATCTGATCCTGAACGCCGTTCGCAAGACTGTGGAAGCGGGATGGCCTCGCCTGGATCTGTTCACTTGGGCAGGTAACACCAAGGCTGTACCGATGTATAAGAAATGCGGGTTCTTCTGGGAAAAAAAGGATGAAAATGTGCATCTGATGAACTTCATCCCGACCATTTTGCAGACGGAAGCACTTGCTCCTTATTTTGAGGAGCTGGATTGGTACGCAGACAGCACCCGCGAACTCGTCATCGAGCCGGATGGCCGACGGGAGCGTGGTTTCGATTTCTTTGATTATTCCTGGAAAAAGGGAGATATCTCCTTGCGAGCCGAATTCGAGAAGTCTGGTCGCGGGCTGACGGCTCTCGAAACACCAGATTACGAAATTACCACAGAGATCGACGATCATGATCTCGTATTTGGTTCCGCATACAAGGTTCGCTACCGGATCACGAACCGCTCAGCATCCGAGCTGAAGTTCGAGATCAAGGGTCAGAACAACAAAAATATTCGTTTTGCGCTGGACGTTGCAAGAGCAGTTGCTCCGGGAGAAACGGTAATCGTGGAGGGCGAATTCCAACTTGATCCTGTTCAAGAGGAGCAAAGTCAGAATAAGACCCATCCCGTTGTCACAAGCACATGGCTGATCGGTGGCAAAAAGGCCGAGTTTCGTATGGGCGTTGCCCCGAAATTCCCGGCCAAGATCAACACGGCGTTGCCCGTAAAAGAGCTCTATACAGGCATCCCGGCCGATTTGTACCTGAACGTGGAGAATAATTTTGATTCCGAAGCGGAGTTCACTTTTGACCTGCCGGAGGATGAATTTCTAGAATGGACAGAACCTTCGGTGCGCTTCACAGTTCCTGCAAAAGGCAAAGCATCTGTACCGGTAACCTTCATTTTGCGTTCGTATGGTCTCTATTCGAGAGAAGTTGAGGTAACGGCCATTCCGACGGATAGACAGGCGGTCTCTTTCACAACCAAGCTGTCTGTTCTGATGAAAGGTACACAAGGACGTTACGGTGGGGAAAACGGAGATCAGTGGGTGGCCGTGAACGGTGCATTCTCCCTCCATATGAGCAAGCAAGAAAACAACATGTGGATTGAATACCCTGGCTCCGTCCACACGTTCTGGTGGACCTATCCGAAGCTCGGTAAGCCATTTGCAGAAGAGTTTTCCAAGAAACAAGCCAAGGAAGTGAACATCTATCCGAAGGGAGAAAACCAGGTTCTCGAAGCACTGTATGAATCGGAAGACTTTCCTGGTTTGGAGATCAAGTCCGTCGCCAAGCTGTCTGCTAATGGAATCGCTGAATTTCACCACGAGATTGGGAATACTCGCAGCGCAGAGCTGGAAGAAGATATGTTCTTGATGACGAACTTCGGTTTCTTCGGTAATCGGCTTATTCTCCCGTACCAAGGCCGTTATGTGGATATGGGTGATGCGTACTCTGGCGATCCGAGCCATTGGGACAGCTCGCAAATTACAGAGAACTGGCTGTTCTGTAAGGAAGAGTACGGTGCTTGCGGTATCTATTGGGACCCTTCCCTGAAGCTGCTTCGTCCGGAACACACACTAGGGTTACAGCATGAGCTTGGCCGGATTCCAGCAGGAGCCGTTGTGCAAACGAAGGCGACCGTATTTGCTCTGAACACCTTTGCCAAATGGCAGGATTTCCGATCTTTCGCCCAAAAACGGCGGAGCCCGGTTCTACCGAAGCTGGACAACCATCTTGAGCTGGCATTGGGTGGTGGCAATCCGTTCGCCCAGGATGTACTGACAGCGGAACTGATCGAACGGAAGATGGTCCCGCTCGCTGGAAACCTGGAACTGTACGTGCAGAATGGTGGCACACCAGAGCATTTAGCTGCTGATATGGAATTAAATCGAGAGCAGGATCTGCGCTCCACTAAATTGGAATTCTCCCCTGAGGGAAAGGATGAGACAGGAGAAAGCGAATTTGGCTGGAAGGTTCGGGCCGTATATCGAGGCGAGGATCGGATTCATGAACGGACCGCCCTCTGGTATCCGCAGACAGGAACAGCCGTTGATTGCGTGATTGAAGAAGGTCCAGCAGGTCCTGTGTACACGGTGAGCAACGGAGTTCTTTCGATGGCAGCTGCCCCTGGTTTCGGAAGTGTCGTGCATTCCCTGAAGTACCAGGGTGAAGAATGGCTGGACAGCACGTATCCGGAAGCAGCCCCGCGTTCCTGGTGGAATCCATGGTACGGCGGACTTGGTGTGGGTATCCCTGGTATGAACGGTTTCAGCCGACAGTTGGAACAAAGAAGCGCGGCTTGGACGGAGCGTAAAGATGACTACGGTAACGTCTGGAAAGGAATTCAGATCACGACCCGCATCGAGAAACATGAAGCGAATCGGGGAATCACGGTACAGCAGCATTATCTCATGCTGCCCGGCGTTCCTGTTCTCTGTGAGATGCATTCAGTTACAAACGATAGCGGCTTGACGCTGGATTACTCGCTATCGGAGGAACATTTCTTCAAACCTTCGCCTGTCTTTGCTGATGGTTGGCTGGAACACCCCGAGCAAGGGCGGTACCCTCTCGGAAAGGTAGACGGATATCTTCAGTCCAAGGGTTTCTTGCGAATGGGTGCAGTTTCGCGTAAAGACATGCTGCATGCAGTGAATCGTTACCCTAATCAGAACGCTGCGGGGTTTGTGAACAATGTGGTGCTTGGTCACAGTGTGTATCACAATCTGCCACTGCTGAACGGGGAAACGGTCTGGACAGAGCCGACCTATCTGATCTTGGGGCAAATTCCTCTGAATCCAGAGGATGTACGTGGCCTTCTGCAGCTAGACTTTGCAACTTCAAAAGGTGAAAAGGAGGCTTAACATGCCGATTATTGATATTCATATTCATCTGTCGGACATCGACAGCTTTCATAGAACGGCGATCGATTTATCGAAAGTGGATTACTCTGCCGCTGGCCTCAAGGCGGAGTTTGATAAGAACGACGTGATTCTTGGTATCGGAATGGGGGTTACGGAGCAGACGAAGGGAGCATTTCCGGATTCCAGCTCTCCCAACCCGATGGGACTTGATTTGGAAGAAACGGTTCCGTCATTCCTCATGGAATGCGTCGGCATCAATCCAAACCACCTTGGTGGTGAACACGCTCAGGACGAGCTGGACCGGATTGAAGCACGATTACAAGCTCCTGAGGTAGCCGGAATCAAACTATATGCGGGGTACTATCATCACTACGTGTATGACAAGATCTACACACCGGTCTATGAACTGGCAGCCAAGTATAACGTGCCTGTGGTCATTCATACGGGCGATACGTACTCCATGAATGGATTGCTCAAGTATGCACATCCGCTGACCGTGGACGAATTAGCCTTTCAACAGCGCGGCGTGAATTTTATGATCTGTCATTTGGGTGATCCTTGGGTGATGGATGCCGCTGAAGTTGTGGCGAAGAACCCTAACGTTTACGCAGATCTGTCCGGCCTCGTTGTCGGTGATCGGCCCCATTTTGAACGATTTATGAACGAGCCCTTATTCATGGATCATTTCCGCCGGGCGCTGGTGTATTCGGATCATTACGAGAAAATGCTGTTCGGAACCGACTGGCCGCTTGCGCCGATCGATCTGTATGCAGAATTCGTCCGCCGACTTGTGCCGGAGCAGCATCATGAGAAGGTATTCTATGAGAATGCTTTTGGTTTATTTCCGCGCATTAAACAGCGAATTGCAGATTTGGGTTAAGCACCAGTTCATAATTGTTTGTGAAAAATGTAAGCCATGTAGGTCGTGGAAGCATACGGTGTTCATGCTGAATCTATATCATGTAAGCTCCTGTCACCTCTGGTGGCAGGAGCTTTTTTTTCGGCAAAACAGTGAATTCATCTTATGCTTAACCTGGAATAAGGAGGGGATTAGGAGAACAAAGGTTGAGTTACCATCTTCATATACTTTTTTAAGTCGTCTTTTGCATATGAGTGTTGTTCCCATACCCCAAGGTTCCAACTCATATAGCGGATGCCAAGGTATCGGGATGCCAGGGAGAAATATTTTTCGAATTGATCTTGTGGAATATCGTATCCGTGGGAACTTAGGGCCTCCCGATAGATGTCTACTTGTCTCATATGGCTACAGCGTAGAGGAATATCGAAGAACAAGGAGCCGTACCTTGCTTCCTCCCAATCAATAAAATAGACATCCTCATTGTTATGTACCAGTACGTTTCCGGGATTCAGATCATTATGGATCATCGTATGCATATGTTCATCTCTGATCAGAACTTCAAGATCATCTACGATGGTACTGGCTAGAGCTTCAATTTCCGATATGATTGGTAATCCAAATTCCGCAATGAATGCTGGGTTTTCTATGGCGGCGTTCCACGAAGGTTTCCAACGATTTTCCATCATGCCGATGATATGATTCCGATCCACAGTGGGTATCCAGGGCATTTCTTTTTGTAACCCCATATTCGTTCCATGTATGTAAGCCAGCGCTCGTAATTCTTTATTCTGAAGCAGATCCATATCCAGATGGCTATAATCGGTTTGGTAGTCCACATCCTGAATGCAGATCAAGCAGCGATCTTCAGTATGAGGCTCACTTGTTAGACTAAATGGCACATTCGCGCCTTGTGAAAATAATCTGGTCAATGCAGAGCGTTCTATGAACGTGGCTTTCTTCGTAATGACAGAAATGTCCTTTTGCACTCCATTGACTAGGAATTCAATATGATGTCGAAGCAATTCCACGGCCTGAAGTCCCAATTGGATAGGGTTACTTTCCATGCTTAGGATGTGAGCATCCGAGGATACATACTGATGGATGGTTTGTTCTATTAATGCTTGTACTGTGATAGATTCCTTACTCATCTGATTGCTCCTTCCTGCTTATTAGTTAAGTAGCTTACCAAGCTTCGCTGTAGTTACAAGTGAAACAAGCACCTTATTGGTGAGCCCACTCTACAAGAGCATTCCTGTGTTTCTCAGCAACGTCCCTATTTTGCTATTGTTTTTGTGAAGACCTAATTACGGAATGATTATGGATTCGATAGAAGTATAAAATTATTAATGAATCCCTCTTTTTGAAGAAATACCTCTTCGAATTCTTGCGTTTTCAAATCATAGTAATAGATTCCCCGTTCATGTTTGATGTTTGCATCTACATATTCCCCAAGGAAATAAAAACCTCGTCCATCTTTGGATAAGCGCAATTCGCTGCTGGCCTTGATAGGAAAGGACATTTTCGTTCTTTCGCCTGTTCTGATATTCACCATACTGTATTCAATAGGATATTTATTGATGTGTTTTGCTGTGGCAATCATGATCTGATCTGCACGTGCGGACAGAGTTAAGATTTGTTCCTCATGCAGTTCAATGACCTTACGGGTCTGCATGGAAATAGGATCTATTTCAATGATGGTATGGTTTGGAGGAACCAACGGTGTTTGCGCCTTATTGGACTGCTCCATATGAATGTATTGCTCTTCTTCGGAATATTGGATGGCATAGGTTTTTCTCGTTTCCGGGTTAAACGAAATATCCCATGTAGTTGTATCCGAATCATAGTCATTCAAGATGTTCATCTCTTGTGTTTTCTGATCAAAGAAAATGACTTTGACAGGACGCTCTCCCTTTTTAACAGCAGCCATAACCAAAGTATGATCAACGGTATCTGGAATAATTGAATTAATTGCAAATAAGCCTGTGCTTAATTGTTGAGTCTTTTGTGCCTGAATATCATAGGAAAACAACTCGTCACCCTTATCTTTTCCAACTCCTGAATAATAGATGGTGTCATTTGCTAAGGAAGCTACAGTTAAGGGATATTGTGAGGTATAAGGTAAATCAGATAGTTTAGTTAGAGCCTTCGTTTGGATGTCGTATGTGTATACTCTCATGATCATACCATCATCGGTATCAGTTCCATTAACATATTCCGTGTTTGTAATTGAGAGATATTCATGTGCTTCTTCTTCTGGACCACACCCTGCAATGAAGAGAAGTAAAGTTATTACGACTGCAATAAATTGGTTGGGTAAGATCGTTCTTTTCATTATCTTTACACCCTTTTCACTAAAAGAAACGATAGATGAATTCAAAGTGAATTATACCTTTATTTTACAAATGGAGTAAATGAAAAAAAATTAGACTAGTTACATATAGTTCTATTTTTATATAGATGAATATGAGTTTTAAAAAAACATTTTCAGTGCAAACGTTTTTCCTGCTGAACAATTGATTGATATCTACCGATATAAAGTTAACCCATACAATATTGGACACAATCAAGGATGAAATGGAAGGTGGATTCATTTGGTATTCGCGAAGGCGAGAGAACGCGTAATCAACATGTCGTTCAGAGTCAAATTGCCGCTAATGATCGGTTTACTGGTAACCCTCGTATTGGCGGTAACTGCGGTTTTATCTTACACTGTAGCAGCAGTGATTACCCTCGACAAAAGCAAGGATGAGATTAAAGCAACCTCTGACCGGATTGGTGCGGGCTTGTTCACTTCACTAACGTTGGAAGAACAGTCCACGTTCCTGATTACAACACATGGCACATTTCAGGAATTGCTGGAGATTCGAAATAGCGAAGGACAGAATGATGATGTCTTTTTCTCGGAAAATAGTGAACTCGTGGATAAGTCCAATGGTATATTGGCAGACAGCCTCGCTGGGATGGAAGGCAACAGCAATATCATATTGTTGGACCGGAAAGGCATCGTTGTTGCAGCGAACGATCCTGAAGCCCTCGGGGGAGAACGTGCAGATCGTGCGTATTTTCAACAGGCGGTTCAAGGCCAGAATGTAATTAGTGAAGGGGTTATTTCCAAGTCACTGGGTACGCTGGGTACTGCTTTTGCAATGCCGATCTACGATGAAAACAAACAAGTGGAGGGCGTACTCGTATCTACCGCATCAACCTCGTTCTTCGTTGACCAGCTTCAGAACATCAACATTAATGAAGAGGGAAAAGTCATTATTCTGGACCGCGTAGGTACAGTGATGTTCAATTCGGCGGATGAAAAGATGGCGGGGCAGAAGCTTGAGTCTGGTGAATATCAGTCACTGATTGATCTGCCTTCTAACGAGCAGTTGCAACAAGGCGATGTTAGCACAAAGGACAAAGTAATCTTTTATTCCAAAATTCCAAGATCAGATTGGACCATCATTGTTGAAGATAAACTAAGTGATGTGCAGAAGCCATTAGGGAAAATGGCGAAACAGATGTATATCGTCCTGTTCAGCACAATTGCGGTGTCTATCATCGCAGGAATACTGATCTCCTTACTGGTTACCAAACCCATTACAAGGCTAACAGCATTGTTCAGACAACTTGCAGACGGAGATCTGACGGTGCAGGCTAAGGGCAAATATAGCGGAGAATTCAAACAACTGGTGGACAGCTTTAACACGATGGCGGCGGGCAACCAACAGCTGATTTCCAGCATGAATCATTCCATCAGCGTACTGAAAACAAGTACAACCGAACTGGATCTGTCCACCCAGCAGACTTCGACCTCCATTGCCGAAACAACGACAACGGCGTTTGAAATTTCACGAGCGATGGAATCTCAGGCCAATGATACGGAAGCGATCGTGGATAAGTTCATGAACGTGGGCAATAAAATTGAGAACGTTAATGAGATGTCGCAGTCAGTGAAGCTCAAGGCAGACGAGATTACGGATGCATTCAAAAACAACCATAAGGTCATTGATGTGTTGATTGCGGTGAACGAACAGAACGAGGCCGAAGTGAACAATATTTCCAAGATTACAGTGCAGCTCGCTGAAAGTTCCTCCGGCATTCACCAAATTACAGGTACGATAACCGAGATTGCGAATCAGACGAAGCTGCTTGCACTCAATGCCTCTATTGAAGCCGCTAGGGCAGGCGAGCATGGGCGTGGCTTCGCCGTAGTTGCATCGGAGATCCGCAAACTGGCGGAGCAGACCACAGCCCAGTCGGAGGATATCAGCCGGATTGTGATGCAGACGATTGATCATGTCGAGCAGAATAACCGGAGCGTACAAGCCATTGAGGCGATTGCTGAACAGCATAAGAGCAGTGTAGGCCAGACCAAGGAAACGTTCAATTTTGTCACTCAAAATATGAATGAAATGATGGACCAGGTTCAGGCCATTGCCTCTGAGATTGAATCCATTGAACGCGATAAGGATGACGTCATTGGAGCTGCTCAGAACTTATCTGCTTCGGGTGAAGAAGTGTCTGCATCCGTGGAGGAAGTAACCGCGACGATGGAGGAACAGTCGGGCATGACCGAGCATCTGTCAGAGATGGTACAGACCATCGATGGATTGACCAAACAGCTTGCCGAAGCATCATCCCGGTTCAAAACAAAGTAAATAAGCGCATGATGTCATTTGATAAGATCCGGTATGCTGCGATTGGTCCTAGAGATAACTTTCCAGTCGCACAACTGGTGCAGGCCATACAAAAACAATCAAAGAAAAAACCTCCCAGCCCGTTAAGTTTCAAGGGTTGGGAGGTTTTTTCGTAGGTCCATATTTTCCAACTTTTATCGTACGAACCAACTGAGCGGCTGCGGCGAACTGTCTGCGGTATCCCGAAGATCATGGGCTTTGACATGATTGCCGTATATCATGGAATCACTGCTCAATCGGTAGGAAGGGAAACTGTTCTCTGATTGCAGGCGAAGGCAAGGTTCGAAATAGATCTGTTGCTGTTTGTTGATAAGGAAAGGAAGCGAATCGGATTCAATCCGAATGTCATCACTGTCTGGCTCGTTAACGATCAGAAGCACAGCAGTACCATCACATCCGCATCCATCGGTGTCATAAAACAGCTTGAAATAGCCCGGCCGATCTCCCAGCATCGCGTTAAGTCTTGATTCTGCCAGCGGACTGACCTGAATGATCATAACGTCGTTCACACTCCTCTAATCACCTTATGAATTCGCTTACAATCTAATATATGGAACAATGGTGTGAAATAGAAGGGAAAGCAGGCTGAATCCGATGAAAATTACAACTTTGGTGGATCATCCAATCGAATGGTTCAATTACTTGAATATCATCGGTGGAGATGCTGTGATCGAGCCTCGGAATGAAACCCATTTCATCCCGATTCCTTATCTGGTATGATAAGCAGGAATATTAGAGAAAAAGGATGGTTCCACATATGACACCGATTACCATATATGACATCGCCAAAGAAGCGAACGTATCCGTATCCACGGTCTCCCGTGTGCTGAATGATACGGCACCTGTGCGTGCTAGCACAAGGGAGAAGATCATGTCTATCATTGAAAAACACCAGTTCCAACCCAACGCGCAGGCGCGCAGTCTGATCAAGAAAGAGACGGGAACCATTGCGATCATCCTGCCGGACATTACTAATCCGTTCTTCCCGGAAGTGTTCTGGGGGGCTGAGAACGAGGCACGTGGATTGGGATATACATTCTTCCTGTGCAATACGGCCGGGGATTACAGCCGGGAGTCCGAGTATCTGTCTATTTTGCGCGAGAAGCGGGTAGATGGCATTATTTTTCTCGGTGGACGAATCAACATACAGGTCTGTCCGGATGAGATGGCTCAGGAATTGATTGATATGGGCAAACGTATGCCGATCGTGCTGGTCAATGGCAACATTGCCAAAGGTGGATTCCATCGGGTGTACACGGATGAAGGAGCAGGAGCCGTTTTGGCTGCTGAACATTTGCTCGAACTGGGACATCGGGATATTGCTTTTGTGGGCGGTTTGAAGGAGTTGTCCACCACGATGGTTAAGGTCAAGGCCATTCAGAAAAAACTGCGTGAGCATGGACTCGAAATACCGAAAGATCGTCAACTGCTTGGAAGCTTCTCCATTGAAGATGGCAAACGGGAGATGTCTAAGCTGCTGGACCGTGGAAACCCTCCAACTGCGGTGATCTGTGTGAACGACTACACGGCGATTGGTGCGATTAAGGCGACCATTGAACATGGCTTATCGATTCCGAAGGATATTTCCATTGTCGGTTTTGATGATACGCCGCTCGCAAGTGCCGTTATACCGGAACTGACGACTGTTTCCCAGAATACGTATCAGCTGGGCAAGCTGGCCGTGGATAAGCTGCATGAACTGATTAACCAGGGTAATCCGAAGAAACAGACTGTTCTGCAACCAGAGCTTGTTGTCCGCCAGAGTACTGGACCCGCACCACGATAAATGGGGAATGTTTGAAAAAGAAAGCGTTGACATTCCTTCGGAGGGTGAAATATAATGAGGTCGTGAATGAAACCCCTTTCATAAACTGGAACGGGTTTTAATTTTAAACTTTATGAAACCCATTTCATGAAACGGGTTTCAGTTGTCTGATCTTCCATCCATATTTCAAGGGGGCGCACGGTATGAGAAAAAGTTTAAAGGTCATTTCGTTATTGATGTTGGTCATGGTAATGGGTCTGACAGCCTGTAGCAAGGGTGACAGCGGTGCAGCTGGGGGAAAGGTCGATCTGAGCATGACGATCTGGGGCTCGGAGGACGAGAAGAAGATTTATCAGGAGAGACTCGATATTGTGAAGCAGACCTATCCCGATATTAATGTGAAACTGAACGTCGTTGCCGGGGACTATGATCAAAAGGTTCAGACGATGATCGCCGGAGGAACCGCACCAGACATCATGATGATTGCCGAGAACTATCAGGCGTACGCCTCCAAAAACCAAATTGTTTCGCTGGATGATATGATCCAGGCCAACAATGTGAACATGTCAGAGCGTTATTCTGACGACATCGCCAACCTGATGAAATTCGATGGTAAACAGTTCGGAATGCCTGACCGCGCAGGCGCGATGGTACTCTTTTACAACAAAGACCTGTTCGACAAGGCCGGGGTGGAATACCCGACCAAGGAATGGACGCAGGAAGACCTGCTCGCCGCTGCTCAGAAGCTGACAGTGAAGGAGAATGGCAAAACGGTTCAATGGGGGTACTACCCAGGCAGCTGGTGGCCGCAATGGATGCAATTGATCTACCAAAACGGTGGCTCCCTGTTCGATGAGAGCGGCAAACCTACCTTCAATACCGAACCTGTACGTAAAGCACTGCAATTCATGAATGATCTGACCTTCACCCATGGTGTGGGACCAACGCCAACGGAGATTGCCGACATGGGAAATATCGGTGCTGACCCATTGTTCGCCCAAGGCAAGATTGCTATGGAGACGACGGGATTCTGGAATATCGGTTCACTTGCCAAGGTGGAAGGCATCAATTGGGACATTTCTCCGATATGGGGAGAGACCAACGCTTTCTTCAATGGCTTTACGATTACGAACGCGTCCAAACATAAGGAAGAGGCATTCAAAATCATAGAGGCGCTGACTACACCAGAAGCACAATTACCAATGATCAAAGCGGGCCAGGATGCTCCAGCAACGAAAGCAGGCCTGTCCAGCGATGAGTTCCTGAATGCAGAATATGGCGGCAAGAAAATCAACATGGCTGCTTTCAGCGAGTCCACCATTTACGCCGAGCCGTTCAATCCGCAATGGAATGAAATGATGAAGCTCATTAACGACAAGCTGGGTGTCTACTTCAACAATAAAGCCTCACTGGATGATACCGTGACTGAAATTCAGAGTGGACTGGAAAGAATCTACAAATAGCATCGACAGGGGACAGACGGAATTGGGCATGAATGAATCCGGGTTTCGTCTGCTCGCTTCGTTATGGGAGGGCTTAACGTGAGAAAAAAGGACGGGAAATGGTTTTATATATTCATCTCGCCTTGGCTGATTGGATTCCTTGGACTTACCCTGGGTCCGATCCTGTTTTCCATCTACATGAGCTTCACCAATTGGGATCTGTTCCAGTCTCCTGAATTCATCGGTATAGACAATTACAAAAACCTGTTGACTGATGACCCGATCTTTTGGAAATCCGTAGGCAATACCTTCTTCTACGCATTAATATCGATTCCGCTAGGCATGTCCATCTCGCTCTGGATCGCGTATTACCTCAACAAAAAAATCAAAGGTATTACCTTCTTCCGCATCCTGTTCTATCTGCCATCTGTCGTTCCGGTGGTTGCAAGCTCACTACTCTTCATCCATTTGCTCGCTCCAACGGAAGGGTTGATCAACCAGGCACTTGCCATCTTCGGCATTCAAGGCCCTGCTTGGCTGCTTGATCCAAACTGGGTTAAACCAGCTTTGATCCTCATGTCGCTATGGGGCGTCGGGGGCGGCGTGGTACTGCTGCTGGCGGGTATGAAAGGTATTCCTCAGGAGCTGTACGAGGCCGCTGCCATTGATGGGGCGAAGAGCTCGCAATCGTTCTTCCATATTACATTTCCAATGCTGACTCCCGTCATCTTCTTCAATCTTGTCACCGGGATGATCGGGGCGCTCCAGACGTTCGCACAGGTATTCATCGTAACAGCAGGTGGACCGGACAATGCCAGTCAGATGGTTGTTCCTTACCTGTTCCAGAATGCGTTCCAGTTCTACAAAATGGGATATGCATCGGCCATTGCCTGGGTGCTGTTCATCATCATCATGGCGTTGACCCTGGTTGTGTTCCGTTCGTCGGCGCTATGGGTGCATTACGAGGAGGGAAAAGCAAATGAGTAATCCATCCACTGTAGAGAAAACGATATCTTACATTTTTCTGATTCTGGTTGGGGTGCTGCTTGCTTCCCCTTTCTTGTACATGATCTCCATCGCACTGGCGAGTGACGCTACAACAGTAAAATCAGCCTTTACCTTCATACCGCTCGAATTCCAATGGTCCAATTTCTATACGATCTTCACGAATAACAATCTGGGTACTTATCTGAAAAATTCAGTCATTATTACCGTCATTACCATTATTGGATCGGTGTTGTCAGCATCGGTCGTATCTTATGGCTTTGCTCGGATCAAGGCGAGAGGCAGTCGGTTCCTCTTCATTGTACTGCTTAGTACGATGATGATTCCGGGCGAGGTGACGATGGTGCCGCAGTTCATCATCTTCCGTCATCTGGATTGGATCAATACATTCTATCCACTGATCGTGCCTAGTTTTTTTGCCGGAGCATTCAACGTATTTCTCATTCGGCAGTTCGTCATGAGCATTCCGAAGTCGCTTGATGAAGCTGCCATGATCGATGGTATGGGACATCCGGGAATCTACTGGAAGATCATTATGCCACTCACCTATCCGATACTTGCCGCCATCGCCATTTTCTCGTTTTCCTATAACTGGGGGAACTTCATGGGGCCGCTCATTTACATCAATGATCCGGAGAAAATGCCACTGGCGCTCGGTGTTCAGCTTCTGACTACGGTCGGTGGTGGACAGATGCCGCCATGGAATCTCGTTATGATTGCTTCCCTGTTCCTGACCATTCCGATGGTATTGGTATATCTGTTCGGACAGCGTTATGTCTATGAAGCGAATATCAGTGGTGGCAGCAGCGGGATCAAGTAACGGGAGGTGAACGCAGTGTTGAAGCCAATGGTGAAAACCAAGAACCGTCTACATCGCACATGGATAAAGGGCTGCATGAATCATGAATAACAACAAGGACCCTTTCAACAATGACAACCATAATCATCACAAGCAGCGCTGGTGGCGTAGCCGGAGTTACATCCTGATGGGTGTGGCCCTGATCGCGCTCCTTGCAGGAGGAGGGATTATCATCAATCATTTTGCCAATGAATCATCCAAAACACTTGCATTCCAAGGTGAGCCGATACGTCTGAAGCTGGAGCAATCCTATGATCATTTTGAAGGCTGGGGTACGTCGCTTGCGTGGTGGGCCAACGATCTTGGAGGATGGAAAGATCAAGCAAAGGTCAGTGAAGTCATGGATCTGGTGTTTGATCCAGAGAAAGGGCTAGGTCTGAACATTGTTCGCTACAACATTGGCGGCGAGGAGAATCCCGACATGAAGGCGCTTCGGCCCGGGGGAGATATTCCCGGCTTCCAGCCTGAACCCGGCGTGTGGGATTGGGCGGCAGATCCAGGACAACGTGCCGTATTACAAGGTTCTTTGGAACGTGGGGTCAACATCGCTGAAGCGTTCTCCAATTCACCCCCTTACTGGATGACGATTAGCGGCTCGGTTACGGGTGCTGTAGATGGCAGCAATAATTTGCGTGAGGATCAGTACGACGCGTTTGCCGATTATTTGACCGAGGTCGTGAAGCATTATCGCGATGAGTGGGGTATTACGTTCCGTACACTTGACCCACTTAATGAACCTTCCTCTGATTGGTGGAAGAAAGGCAACATGCAGGAAGGCAGTCATTTTACCAATGAGAAACAAGCCGAGATTATCAAGAAAGTAGCAGCATCGCTCAAAAGTAAAGGGCTGGACGGTACGCTCATCAGTGCTGCGGACGATAATAGCATTGATGAGACGGTGCACAATTTCAGCCTCTATGATCAGGATACGCTGGATGTGATCGACCAGATTAACACGCACTCCTATAATGGTAGCAAAATGGAAGAGCTTCGCACGTTGGCCGAGCGACATGGCAAGAAACTGTGGATGTCCGAGTATGGGACGGGTGGCAGTGAACCCCATAGTCACGAGGACATGACTTCCGTGCAGGAGCTCGCGGAGCGCATCATGTTCGATCTGAAAATCATGCAGCCTTCTGCCTGGGTGTATTGGCAGGCGGTTGAAGATGAAGGTGCCAACAATAACTGGGGCTTTATTCATGCGAACTTTAATGGAGAAGAGCAGTACGAGATGACAAAACAGTATTATGGCATGGCCCAGTTTACGAAATTCATCCGTCCAGGTGCAACGATTATTCCAACAGATGAAGGGCGAACACTGGCTGCCTATGATGCAGGGCAGAAGAGATTGGTACTGGTGATTCGCAATGAGTTATCTGCCGGAACCACAGCATTTGAACTGGGGGCATTTGACTACAGCAGTACTTCTACAGCACAGGTTTATCAGACGTCACCGGATCGGAACATGGAGCAGCTTGAAAACGTTCCGGTATACACCAATGGACTGGAAGTCTCGACTGCGGACAATTCCATCACCACCGTTGTATTAGAAGGCGTAACGTTGCAGGCGAACTGAGGGTTAAGCAATATATCATTTTCTGTCATGGCAGTGATGAACTCAAACACAGAGAAGGAGGGCTTATCTTTGACAGAGAAAACATCTCTTTTGCTTCAGGAGCAGGAAAAGAATAAAAATACCAGAACTGAGCATAGTGGTCGATCTGAACTGACTTACGATCAGCGCAGCTTCATGATGAATGGAGAACGAGTATTTCTGAACAGTGCCACCATTCATTATTTCCGCATGCCAAGGGAGGAATGGCGGGAGGTTTTGATGAAGGCGAAGCTGGCTGGCATGAATTGCATTGATACCTATTTTGCCTGGAACGTGCATGAGCCGGAGGAAGGACAGTGGTCGTTCGAAGGAGACAATGATTGTGGAGCCTTTCTGGACCTGTGTGCAGAGTTGGGCATGTATGTAATCACGAGGCCGGGTCCGTTTATTTGCGCAGAGTGGGATTTCGGCGGCTTTCCGTATTGGCTGGAGACGAAGCAGGGAATCAAGTTCCGACAAAATAATGAAGCCTATCTGCATTATGTAGATCTGTATTTTGACCGGATCATTCCAATCATTTGTGAGCGCCAGCTATCTGCTGGAGGCACTGTTATTCTTGTACAGGTCGAGAACGAATACGGGTATCTGATGGATGATGCAGCAGCAAGTGCCCATATGAACCACCTTCGGGACGGCCTGCTTCAGCGAGGGATTGACGTTCCACTTATCACCTGTGTAGGTGGCGCGGAGGGCACGATTGAAGGGGCCAACTTCTGGTCAGGTGCTGACGGTCATTATGCGAAGCTTCGGCAGAAGCAGCCGGATACACCGAAGATCGTTACGGAATTTTGGACGGGATGGTTCGAGAATTGGGGTGGGCCTTCTGCCATTCAGAAGACGGCGCCACTGTTTGAGAAACGCATGATGGAAATTCTTCGCACCGGCTATACCGGAATCAGTCATTACATGTTCTACGGCGGAACCAACTTTGGCGGATATGGTGGCAGAACCGTGGGCAGCAGCGATATTTTCATGATTACCTCCTACGATTATGATGCGCCGCTGAACGAGTACGGGCGGGTAACGGCCAAGTATGCTGTAGCGAAGAAGTTATCCTATTTTGTCCATGCGTTTGGCGCATTGCTGATGGAGACGGAGGAAGTACCAGCAGAGCAGATCAAGGTACGTCATCCGCAAGGCGTTTCTGTACGAGGCAGGTCTAAAGGCAGCGAGAAGATATGGTTCTTGGAGAGTCACAAGGATGAGCGTGAGACGTTTCACGTCACGCTGGAGGAAGGCCGGACACTTCCCGTTGCCCTGAACCCAGGGCAGATTATCCCGATACTTGACAGGGTAGAGATTGCCAAGAATGTATACCTGACAGGTGGCGTGATGATTACGGGCAATGAAGTGGTGAATGGAGAATTGACCCTGTTCATCGTTGCGGAGGCGGGACAGCGTTCGGTTGTGGAACTGGAGACGAACGTCTTGAATGTACAGGGCAGTAGCATGCAGGTACTGGTTGAACGTGATCCGTTAAATGGAGCCTATCGCTTCGAACTGGTACATTTCCGTGAGCCAGGCATCATTCATCTGGAGGCAAGTGGTATCCCCATTCGGTTCGTGGTTCTGGACAAGGAAACGATGGATCGCACGTGGAGAATTGATGGTGAGGGAGAGACAAATCAGCTGCGTTACGCAATCGGATTCGATGATGTAGATGTCTCCCTATCCGGGCAGGTCACAGGTATGATCTCTGATCCGAATCGGAATATGTTGCTTCTCGGCAGTTGGGCAGATGGTGAACGGACGTTGACTGGACATGAGTTCTTATACGGAGAAGCAAACGATTCACAGAGCGGCATGCAGGATGAACATGTTCAGGAGTCATCCGCAGCAATTCAGCATGATCTTTTCACCACGCTGCCTATGCCACCGAAACTGTCGGATTCCCCCGAGTTGTCTCGTGTGTCATTAACAGCGGAACAGCGTGCTTCGAGTGGTCAACCAGAGCATTTTTCCCAGTACGGACAAGATTTCGGGTATCTATTATACGAGTGCGATTTCGACCGTTCGGTGGATGGAATCACCACCCTTATTCTGCCGGACCTTCAGGATACGGCCAGAATATATGTCAATCGTGTAGAGCAGGCACTGGTTCGTCAAGTTGGTGCAGCGGGTGTCCGGGTGCAGACGACGAAAGGAAAGAATACACTTCAGGTGCTGGTACAGCATATGGGCAGGCTGAATTTTTCTCCATATTTGGGTGAAAGCAAAGGTCTGGCAGGATCTGTATACATCGGTGGTTCCGTTCAGGACATCCGCCGGAATTGGCATGCGGAGCATGGGGTGGTGCATCTCGATGAGGTGAATCATCTTGAGGATGCCCCGCTTCTGAGCAGAAGCTTTACGCTGGATGGCATGGACCGTGCGACTCTCGTTGGAGCGGTGAGCCAAGGATTGCGCATTAATGGCATGGATATGCCAATGGAAGGGTATCAGGACTGGTTTTCGTTTAACACGTTGGATCTTTCCCTTTATTTGCGGCCCGGAGAGATCAATACGCTGGAGATGCCTTATAGCAGGATGCCGCTGAATCGGCTGGAACTGATCTTGTACCGGAGTGAAGATGAGCTGAAGGATTGGCGCATGGCAGGTACGGATGCCTTGCTTCCACGACAATGGGGATTATATGAGCCACCGAACGTCTCAGGTCATCTCGATACTTATCGGCAGGATGCGGATTATAGTGGCAATTGGAATGCCATGTCGGTGGGGAATGGTTCGTACGGTCAACCCGTCTGGTACCGCTGGCGTTTCTCCAAGTCAGCTGTGCCCGAACACTTCCGAGTGAACCTGATGCTTCGTCTTACCGGGATGAGCAAGGGAACACTTCATCTGAACGGGCACCATCTGGGACGTTATTGGCAGATCGGTCCGCAAGAGGATTACAAAATTCCGGTATCCTGGCTGCAGGATGAGAATGAATTGCTGTTATTTGATGAGGAAGGCCGAACGCCAGAACGGGTGCGCTTCTTGTATGATAACTTGTCCCAGTATCCATGGGTTGTGGTCGAATAGATCTTCTTTTCATTGTACGTACAAGGGAATTGGGTCTGTTCTGATCAGTCGTGTCCTGTTCTAGCTCGTCGTATTTATTCTCTTTGCGGAGACTGCTCGGATGTTTGAATCTATAGATTCTGAATCTCCGGGCAGCTCTTGCACGGTGAATGGACGACGAGAATAGCTAGTATCTCTTATTGAAACCGTTTACATATCGAGGGCGTTGTGGGCTACGTGTTCTGTGAAGGGGGTGATGTTTGGCAAAAGGTATGCCTGTCCCACATTTTCGATAAGGAGATGACCCATGTTCACAAGGAAAAGATGGAGTACAAGATTATTCAAAACTTGTAAGTCCGGCATGATCATGCTGCTTGGAGCATTGCTTTTATTCATTACGTTATTCCCGAATACAGCCAGAGCAGCAACAAGTGTTTACACGATTTCGGCTTTTACCAATACGAGCGAATCCAATCTGTATATCTATGAATCCTACAATGCGACTAATTACGGTTTGCTTAAAGGGCCTGCCTATACACCCCCGGCCAATCTGATCCGTGATCCCAGCATCATGAAGCATACGGATGGGCTGTATTATGTCGTTTATACCACGAACTGGTCAGGTAATACGATCGGCATCGCATCAAGCACAGATAAGGTGAATTGGACGTTTGTCCGCAATATTACCCTATCTGCACCCACCACGATTGCACATACCTGGGCACCGGAATGGTTCAAAGACAGCAACGGCAGTCTGAACATCATCGTGTCCATCTCCCCAGGCAATTATGAGAACTTCAAACCTTATGTTATCACAGCGACCAATGCAACGCTGTCTTCCACAACATGGTCTGCTGCCACAGAGCTTGCAGGCATTGCACCCAACTACATCGATACCTTCATCGTTAAAACCGGCTCAACCTATCACGCATTCACCAAGAATGAAACCACCAAGTATATCGAATATGCTACAGCTACTTCCCTCACTGGACCTTACACATTCAAAGGGACAGGGGATTGGGCAGGATGGGGTTCCTGGGTAGAGGGACCTGCGCTTGTCCAACTGGATACCGGCTCCTGGCGAATCTATTTTGACGGTTACTCTACACAAAAATATTATTACAGCGACTCTGCTGACGGGTTTCAGACCTGGAGTGCAAAGCAGGAGCTTGCCGGTCTGACCGGATTGGTTCGGCACATGACCGTGTTGAAAGAAAGCGGGCAGCCTGGCGATATCCGCAAGCTGGAGTCCTATAATGTTCCAGGCAGCTATATTCGCCATTATAACTATGTGGCCCGAATCGATGCCAGTGTCAGTCCCGCAGAGGACGCACAGTTCCGGGTTGTGCCCGGGCTGGCGAATGCAACAGGCATTTCATTTGAGTCTATGAATTATCCAGGCTATTTCCTGCGCAATAATAATGGCAACATCACACTGGTGAAAAATGACGACAGTGCTACGTTTCGAAATGATGCCACGTTCAAACGTGTAAATGGACTTGCTAACGCCGCTTGGACATCGTACGCCTCGTTTAGTAACCCGAACCTGTATCTGAGGCATTACAATAATGTGCTGAAATTGGAAGCTGTCGTTACCGCACTCGATAAGTCAGACGCGACCTTCCGAGAGATTGCACAGTAATCTTCTGGATTCTTCCATTGAAATTGAACTCATTTTATCTCAAGAAACTGAACTCATTTTACTTTAGAAGGAGTGAATCGAATGAAATGGTTGAAACGGTTGGGCACCCTGCTAATGGCAGGAAGTCTTATAACAGGGAGCTTGGGTACAGAGGCATCCGCCGCGGGTTCTTATACAGCCACGGCTGATCCCTCGAAGCAATATCAGACTATCGAAGGTTGGGGAACATCCCTTGCCTGGTGGGGCAAAGTGGTCGGAGAGTACTCCAACCGGGATGAGTATGTGGAAAAGATGTTTAGCCCAACAACCGGACTAGGTCTAAACGTCCTGCGTTACAACATTGGAGGCGGCGATAATCCTTCATCGAATGTGCTGGAATATCGCAAAGCCGTGCCGGGATATCAGCCTTCCCCGGGTGTGTATGACTGGAATGCAGATGCCAATCAGCGCTATATGCTCCAAGCCGCCAAATCATATGGAGTCAACGTCTTTGAAGCCTTTGCGAACTCGGCACCTTACTGGATGACCATTAGTGGAAATGTGTCCGGTGCCGCGAATGGTGGCAACAATCTCAAGCCCGATTACTATGATGATTTTGCTGATTATCTCACAGAGGTCGTGAAGCATTTCAGAGATAACTGGGGCATCACGTTCGACACCGTAACGCCGCTCAATGAACCCATCTCCACTTGGTGGAAGCAGGGCAACGATCAGGAGGGCATGCACTTTGATCGGGCAGATCAGAACACGATTCTGAGCCAGGTGCAATCTTCACTTACAGCAAAGGGATTGTCCACGAAGCTGAGCGCGCCAGAAGAATACAGTCTGGATGACACAACCACTTCCTTCAACAGTTACAGCAGTGCAGTGAAGTCTGCGATCAGTCAGATTAACACACATACCTATGGCGGAAGCAATCGTGCATCATTGCGGAATACAGCGACTTCAGCGGGAAAACATCTCTGGACCTCAGAATATGGAGACGGGGATGCCAGCGGACTAACGATGTCACGCACGATCCTTAAGGATATACGCAACATGGGGGCGAGTGCGTGGGTGTACTGGCAGGCCGTAGATAGTGCAGATGGCTGGGGATTTTTCAAAAACGTACTGAATAACACGCAAACGACCAGCTACACCGTGAATCAGAAATATTATGTCATGGGCAACTACAGCAAGTTTATTCGTCCTGGTTATAAGATCATCGGCATGAGTGATGCCAATACGCTTGCTGCCTATGATGCTACTTCAGGTAAAGTGGTGCTGGTGACTACCAATTCGGATTCGAGTGATACAACGGTGACGTATGATTTGAGTCAGTTTACAAGTGTTGGATCGTCTGCTCAAGTGCACCGGACCTCCTCTACGGAGAAGTTGCAGCAACTGACCAACATCAACATTCAGAATAAAAAGTTTACAGCGACCGCCAAAGCGGGCTCGGTTACGACCTATGTCATATCCGGCGCGACGTATAATGGCAGCACAGGATATGAATCCGGGGCGATCTATAAGCTGATCAATCGGAACAGTGGTCTCGCTTTGGATGTGAATGGGGCTTCTACTGCCGGGGGTGCAACGATCATCCAGTGGAACGACAATGGCGCAGCAAACCAACAATGGAAGTTGGAGTCTGCGGGCAACAGTTATTATAAGATCCGTAACGTAGGCAGTGGTCTGCTGCTGGATGTGAATCAGAGCTCTACTCAAGGAGGAGCAGCCTTGATTCAGTGGCAGGATAACGGGGGCAACAATCAACAATGGTTACCGGTGGATGTCGGAGGATATCTTGTGCTCGTGAATCGCAATAGCGGCTTAACCGTTGATATCAACCAGAGCTCCACAACCGCCGGTGCCTCGACCATTCAATGGGCAGACAATGGAGGAGCCAATCAGCACTGGAGTTTGGTTAAAGTGAATTAGAAGGAGAGTATTCATTGCGCGGACTGCTCTCGCTTTAGAATGATTCAACGTTGCTAAGGTAAGGATACTCCTTTCTTGAAGTAGGGCGCGCTATGCCACACGGCACGGCTCAAGAAAGGAGTTCATCCTGATACACCAAATCGAGTTAGCTTACGTTCAGTACTAGTTCAGCCTTCTCCGGGGCTAGTGCTCTATTGAAAACGTGAAAGGGCAAATCGTCCAATATCCTGATCCGTATGCCCTGTTTGCACCAAGTCAGACAATATTTTGCCCACTGCACTTGCGAATTTGAAGCCATGACCGGAAAATCCACCTGCCAGCCATACATGATTATGGGCAGGGTGACGGTCGATAATAAAATCTTCATCCGGTGTGAACTCGTATTTGCATACCCCACCACGCTTCAGCTTTCCCGCTGCCAGAGGCATCCGAAGTTCAAGCAATCTCCGCAGATCACCCTCATCCGTCTTATCAGAGCCAAATGAAGCCAGTGTACCGCCTGGTGTCCACTCCTGCCCCGTATCGTGACGTCCAATCTTCAGACCCGACCCGCCAATGCTCGGAAATCCATAATATCCGCCTTCTTTTCCAGCCAGCGTGAAACCGGGAAAGTGATCCTCGGCGAACAATGCCTCCGGTGCATCGAACCATCCCACGGTTTTGCGTACAGCTCGAATGGGAAGGTTCACGAACGGTTTCAGCGTCTGAAACCATGCTCCGGCACTGAGAATGACCTGGTTCGCATAATACGTCTCGCCAGCAGATGTGATGACTCCAACAGAATCTGCGCTGCACTCGATATGTTCCACACGTGTGTGCGTTAAGAGAGTGGAACCCGATGCTTCGGCTGCCTGACGGAAGGCGAGCACGCAGCGTTCACTGAATAAATAACCTGCATCAGGCTCATACATTCCCTCGTAATGTTCAGGGACTTCAATGCCTGGCCAGCGTTTCATGATTTCGGCTGCGCGCAAGGTTTCATATCGAATCCCCGCATCGTCAGCATGGGTTAAACGATTATGAAAAGAATGGATGTCCGGGTCAACTATATTCAAGACGCCCGAAGGTACAAGCAATTTGGCCCCGGTAGTATCCTCCAGTTCTTCCCACAGTTCCTGCGCCAGAAGTGCCATCGCTATATAGTCAGGTCCCCCGCTGTACACGTGGCGGATAAGCCGTGGTTCTCCGTGATGGCTGCCCTCCGTATGCGGAGGATCAAAGGCATCAATCAGTAATGTTTTTAATCCACTGCGCGCAAGATAATAACCTGCACTCATGCCCATCGATCCGGCTCCAACGATAATGACATCATAGGAATGTGATATAACCATCCCTCCTTCCGCTTATTTTTCAGAGACCAATCTTATACAGGATAATCTAGTCTTCAAATCTACGGCAGTCAATAGAACAGGTTATAGAGAAAGCCGATACAACAATAGAAAATTTTGATTAAGGATAAAGTTGTATGTATACCAAAATAGTGGTAGAGTTTTGAACTAAACATTCCGACCTGATTAGTCGGCATTTCAGATCTCTGTATATTCAGATGAAGAACAAGGAAGGTGAAGTCAACGTCAACGAATCCAACACAAGTGTCTGGTTTTCCCAGTCAAACCTATGCCGAAATTGTACTTGAACCCGCCTATAACCAGGCCACACAGCATCTGCTGAACCCCATGATGGCCGTAAACAAAGCACATCTAATTATGCTCCGTGAACAACACATCATTCCGGAGCAAGAAGCGTGCCACATCGCTTCGGCTGTACAGAGTCTGGATGTGGATGGGCTCCGAACGAGCGAGTATTCCTCCCACGTTGAAGATTTGTTCTACCAAGTCGAAGTTGAACTAGAGAAGCTTGGCGGACCCTCTGTCGGGAATCTGCACTTAGCCAGAAGCAGAAACGATATGGGAATCGCCATTTATCGTATGGTGCTAAGGGATAAGCTGAACTCAGCGATTTCCTCAGGGCTGTCATTACACCGAAGCCTAAGAGAATTTGCATTACGTCATATCGATACCCTCATGATTGCTCACACGCACACCCAACAAGCCCAGCCGACCACACTTGCCCATTACATCTGTGCCGTTAGCGATTCCCTTGAACGGGATCTCGAGCGGTTGAAATCCGCCTATACAGGCTGCAATCGCAGCAGTCTTGGTGCGGCTGCTCTCACCACTTCTGGATTTCCGGTCTGTCGAGACCGAACCGCAGAATTGCTCGGCTTTGATGGCATTATTGAGAATGCCTATGATGCCGTCAGCGGTGCAGATTATGCAGGTGAAGCCGCCTCTGTAGCCCAACTGGCAGCTATAAATCTGGGGCGTTTCGTTCAGGATCTGCTGTTATGGTGCACACAGGAATATGGTGCATTAATTGTAGCTGCCCCTTACGTTCAGATTAGTTCCATCATGCCGCAAAAACGGAATCCGGTATCCATTGAACACGCCCGTTCACTCCTTTCAAGTGCCAAAGGGGATGCAGCAACTGCTCTTAACATGATGCATAACACGCCCTTTGGTGACATTGTAGATACCGAAGATGATATGCAGCCCTATGTATGGAGAAGTCTGAATACACTTGAATCCGTATATCGCTTGCTGTCCGAAGTGATGGATACCCTTAAGGTCAATGTGTCATTGCTGCGTGAACGGGCAGAGCGTAGTTTTGCCATGGTTACCGAACTTGCAGATACGCTGGTCCGCACAGAAGGATTATCGTTTCGACAAGCTCATTCCATCGTGAGCCGGATTGTAACACAGCTGACGGAATCTGGTATTTCTATTTCGGGATTGAACTGGGAGGTTGTGAACACAGCGGTACAGGAAATTGCCGCCAAGCCGCTTGCCCTAACCTATGAGCAATTAGAGGAAGCAATATCTCCCGAGCATTTTGTACACATTCGGCATGTGCGTGGTGGACCCAATCCGGAAGAAGTGGCAAGAGCATTGGAGGCCCAAGCGCTCCGTCTCGGCAAACAGGAACAATGGAGTCTCGATACCACTAATAAACTCCGTTCTGTAGATGCAAAACTGGATTTAATTCTAAACGGCTGGCTTAACAGAATCTAAATGGAAGGAGTAAAATCAATGTTCTCCAATCCCGACTTTCGAGTTTTTGACATCCATGCCCATCTGCCTTATAAACTTTTGCTTTCCTCATATAAAAACCATGAGTTGGTGACGCGATATGGCAAGGAACGAAGTGAGCGAATGCGACTAACCTGGGATTTCCCAGCGGTGGAGGAGCAGGGAGAGGAAGCAGCACGGCCGTTAATTGAACGGTGGGTAGAGGAATTGGACAAATACAATGTTGCTGGACTTAACTTTCTGACGGCTCTGGATAATGACAATCTGGCTGAACAAATATCCTTATACCCGGATCGGTTTACCGGATTCGCCTATCATCCCATTGAAAATGAAGATGCATCCATTGAGCTGCGTAGGGCAGTTGATGAGCTCGGATTGCGAGGATATAAGTTGTTTGGTCCCCTCACCCAGATTCCCTTTGACTCTCCTTCGCTCGACCCGGTGTGGGCATTTCTTGCAGAGCGCCGCCTGCCTGTCCTGATTCATTTTGGCATGCTTGGTCATGCCGGAGGCATCGTTCATCATCCCAACATCAATCCGCTTGCCATCTTTAATACGGCCCGTGCCTATCCGGATATTCCGTTCATCATCCCTCATTTTGGCGCAGGGTATTTCCAGGAGCTTCTGCATCTAAGTTGGAGCTGCCCTAATGTATACATCGACACATCCGGTTCTAATCAGTGGGTACGCTGGATGCCCTATGAGCTGAACCTGGAGACGTTATTCCGCAAAACATACGAGCTGCTGGGTCCAGAGCGAATTATCTTTGGAACGGATGCAAGCGGATTTCCGCGTGGTTATCCTTATCGTTATTTGCAGGATCAGGTGCGTGTATGCCGTGAACTTCGCTTCCCTGAAGCGGACATTGAACTCATCTTCGGAAATAACGCAAGACGTCTGTTGAAGCTGCCTGTTGGCAAAGCCGTCGGTTCCACCAACGCGTAAGCCAAGGAAATAGAGAACGTTATAACACTTTTGTTGCAAAAGAGGGGAGAGTGGCTTCACTTGACGAAATCCGGTTATTTTTCATTCAGGCCAAGCAAGACCCTGCAATTATTGATTGCAGGTTTACTCTTATTGAGCATTACAGCTTGCTCAACCAAGCCATCCGAAGAGTCTGGTTCGGCAGGTGTAACAGCTTCGGGTGATCAGACGGAGCCCATCACGATTGAGTACTGGCAGTACGAATTTCCAGCCAAGGTTGAACTGATCAATACCTTAATCCAGGAATTCGAGACGGAACATCCCAACATCAAAGTCAAACAAACCAATTTTCCATACGACCAGTACAATCAAAAGGTAGCTACACTGGTTCCCGCTGGAAAAGGACCGGATGTCATCAATCTGTATTACGGCTGGTTGCCCAAATATGTGCAATCCGGTTATTTACAGCCGTTGCCGGAAAGCAGCTTTCCGGGCATCGCCGAGGCATTTTTCCCTTTTGTAGATACAGCCAAATTAAACGGAAGCTATTATGCTCTGCCTACAGGCGTGAGAACGCTGGGGTTGTTTTATAACAAGGACTTGTTCACCAAGGCTGGACTTGATCCGGACAAACCGCCTACGACTTGGGAAGAGCTTGTCTCGGATGCCAAGGCATTAACGGAAACGGACAAAAATGGGCAGTTGGTGACAGAGGGTTTCGCATGGGAACCAGGTTCCCAGCTTCATCACTGGTTCCGAGACGGATTGTTATATCAAGCGGGAGGCAAAGATACGAGCGAGGATCGTCGGAAAATCCTGTGGAATGATACCCCTGCAGGGCTTGAAGCATTCAAGTATCTGGTTGATTTTGCAACCGTGCATAAGGTAGGAATTAACGGCTTTTACACTGATGATGCCAATGCATTCAAAACGGGCCATGCCGCAATTAACGTCGATGGTTCATATCGATTGGGATCTATCAAAAAAGACGCTCCCGATTTGAATTTTGCTGTCGCACCGCTGCCGGGTTATAAAGGGAAATCCACACAGGCTTCATTCTGGGCTAATGCGATTCCAGCCAATGTTACCGGAGAGAAGTTGGAAGCAGCTACGGCCTTTTTACAGTTTTTGATCAGCAAGGGCGTTCAGGAACAATGGGTGGAGAAGGTCGGTGAACTTCCCGCACAGAAAGAAGTTGCTCTTCAGGATAAGTATGTGAATGACCCGCTGCTTGGCCCTTTTATCTCCCAACTGAACGATGCCAACGCCCACTTCTTCATTGATGAGACGCAGGAGCGTACGTTGTTTGTGAACGCTGTGGATGAGGTGCTGCTTAATCATGTGCCGGAAGAACAGGCCTTCAATGATCTGGTGGCCAAAACTCAGAAGCTCTATGACGACTACTGGGCGAAACAGGATAAGAAAAAATAAGTTCTCATTCAAGGAGGCTGCGCAGCTATGAGGACTACCGGGGTGATCCCTTCGCGGCCGAAACGGCGTCGTTTATGGTTCGGATCGGGAATAGGAAGACTCAATTACAGACATAAACAGCGGTTATTCATTTATGGCGGTTTGTTGATTCCGCTGATCTATTTTGTAGTCATCCGCATCTTACCGATTCTGTATTCCTTTAACGTAAGCTTTCGCGAATGGGGCATGCTGTCACCGGATAAACCCTTTGTGGGCTTTGATAATTATGCGACGTTGCTAAGTGACTCTCTATTCCTCAAGTCCCTGGTGAATACAGGAATCTACGTCGTTGTTGGTGTACCTGCACAGTTGATTGCCGGATTAATCGTGGCTCTTCTTCTCCAACAAGTGGTGAAGCTGCGCGGATTGTTCAGGACAGCCTACTTTATCCCGTATGTAACCAGTGTAGTGGCGGTAAGCTGGATATTCCGGTGGCTGCTGATGAAGAACGGGATTGTAAATGCTCTATTTATAGAGTTGGGCCTTGGGCCGCAATCTTTCCTGTATTCGCCCACACAGGCCATCTTTTGGATTATTGCGGTGATGGTATGGCAAAATATCGGATTTCAGATGCTCATTTTCCTGGCGGGTCTGCAAAACATCCCCAAATTGTATTATGAGGCGGCTGCCATAGACGGAGCCACGGGTTGGCAGCGCTTTGTGCATATTACGATCCCTCTGTTGAACCCGGTCATGCTTCTATCTGTCGTCATGGCAAGCATCGGGTTTCTGCAATCCTTCACTCAGGTGCTGAATATGACTGGAGGCGGGCCGTTGGACTCCACCATATCTGTCGTGCTTCATATATACAATTTGGCTTTCAAGAGTTTTGATATGGGCCTGGCCTCGGCAGCCACCGTCATTCTGTTTGTCATCATATTCATGCTGACTCTGGTTCAGCTTAAAGTGCTTGGCAGTCGTTTTCAACAGGAGTAAAAGGAAGGAGGGTGCTTTACAAGCATGAGCAGATCTGCCGCATGGGCCGATACCCGAACAACACTCCGCTGGAAACGTTCCGGGTCAATGATCAGTTATGGTTTACTTACGCTCGGACTTGGGTTGATGGTGTTTCCGTTTCTATGGATGATATCGACGTCGTTCAAGACGCTGGATGAAATCTACTCTCTAAGCCTCATCCCTTCCAGAGTCACATGGGATAATTATGCGGCTATTTTTCAGGGAACTCCATTTCCCCGCTGGATGTTGAACAGTTTATATGTAGCCGTCATTGCCACCGTGAGCGTCTGCGTATTTGATTCCATTACGGGATACATTCTGGCCAAATTTACGTTCTGGGGGAAACAGGTTATCTTTGTACTCATTCTGAGTACATTAATGGTGCCGACTGAAATGCTGATTATTCCATGGTATCTTGTATCCAGCAGTTTTAACGGCATGGATACGTACTGGGGAATTCTGTTTCCAGGTTTAATATCCGGGTTTGGCATTTTTCTAATGAAGCAATTCATGGAATCTCTTCCTTCGGAATTACTGGACGCGGCACGAATTGATGGCATGGGAGAATGGGGCATTTTCCTTCGGATCGCTGTTCCGCTGGTAAGGCCAGCGTTCGCTACCCTCTGCATTCTGACATTCCTGGGCAGTTGGAATTCGTTCATCTGGCCGCTCATTATTACACAGAGTGAGGAGATGTTTACGATTCCGGTCGGGATGGCTTTCTTCTCCAGCGAGGCTAAGGACAGCAGCAACTGGGTGCAGATTATGACTGGAGCAACACTTTCGGTTCTGCCATTGATCATTCTCTTTCTGTGTTTTCAGAAGCAGATCATTCGTGGTATTGCTACAACAGGTCTAAAATAGCATTAAAGCGACGGACATGTTTTATAGAAAAACAGAACCCTACAATACAAAGCAAAACAAAACAGAGCCGGTTACCCCGTCAAGGGGGCCGGCTTTGTTCTTTCATGGAAATGGAAAAGCCATGCGTGCAATGAAGCGGTGCATTTTCCATATGGAAATGGGTGATTCGTCCATGGAAGGCCGGACCTACCTTGGATATAATCGGAGACTAAAGCCGTAGCAACCAGGAGGAATACTTCATTGAAACAAGTGATGAGACATGACGGAACAGAACCGGAGGTAACTTTGCCGGGAACCACCTTTTACCGCATGCGTGCAGAACAGACCAAAAGAGAGTACGAGATCAGAGTTTGGGTGCCGGAGAGCGCCCCGCCAGCTTCCGGATATCCCGTGATCTATTTACTGGATGCCAATGCGGTGTTTGGTACGATGGTTGAGGCCATGCGTGTACAATCTTTACGCCCGGAGAAGACCGGGGTTGCGCCAGCAATTATTGTTGGCGTGGGGTATACAGTCCGGGAAGCCTTTCCACAGGACAGGCACTATGATTTTATGATGTCGGTTCCCGAAGATGAATTACCCCGGAGACCGGACGGAGCAACTTGGCCGGAGCATGGCGGCGCTGAAGCATTCACCCAATTTATCGAGGAACAATTGAAGCCGGACATTGAACGACGCTATGCCATTGACCGGAGCAGACAGTCCGTTGTGGGACACTCGCTGGGCGGATTATTTGTTTTGCAGTTGTTACTAGATCGTCCGGGAACATACCGAAATTACATTGCAGGTAGTCCGTCTCTTCATTGGAACTCGGCCTGGATCGCCCGGCAGCAAGAGACGTTTGCTTCCCGTATGCTGGATAATCGTATGGAAATTCACGTTTTACTTGCAGCAGGAGAACTGGAGGGGAGTCATCCCAGCGGGGTGATTGAACGTTCCCGAGCATTTACCGAATGGTTGAACCATGCCGATGCAAATGGAGTCCGTGCTGATTTTATCTGTTTTGAAGATGAAGGTCACATCTCTGTATTGCCTGTGTTGATCAGCAGAGTACTGCGATTTGCATCCAGAGATTGATCGGGTTGAGCACCATCATGAAAGAACTAGTAGATGCGGGGGTCTCTGAAAATTTGATATACTGATGATAGTTATTGAGAATGGTTATCAAATGGAGGCCTATAAATAGATGATTTCCCCTAACTTATACCCTAATCAAGAAGTGGATTCCACGTATCCACTCGACAGATTGACTATAAAATTGCGTGACATGGAGAAAATGAAATCCACTTCAGACTGGAACATTCCCCAGCAGCATACCTCGTCTTATGTGCTTGTCATGGTCACAGGTGGTGAAGCCTTACTGACACTGGATCGGGGGTCTATCCATATCCATGCACAAGGCGTATATTCCTGTGTACCCGAATCCACTTTTGGACTGACCTCTTTCGGAGATGAAGGAGCCGAAGTAACGATCATGCGGTTTGACCTTTATCAAGAGCTGCATGATGATCCTGACACTTTGCATGTGGTTAAAGATACCCCGATGTTCAGATCTGGCAAGGAGCTGGCGGTGTCACCAACCGTTCAGCTCTCATTTATGTGCGAAGAAATACACAACCTGTGGCATAGTGGCAGGGCCATGGGACATTTTCAGGCACATGTGCAATTTCTCCAATTACTCGCAAGCCTTACAGAAGCATCACCTCCGCTCAAGGAAGATTCCCAGATGATGATCCAGCGTACCAAAGATTATATCGATGAGCATTCCAATGAGAATCTAACCGTGGAATATCTGGCAGGCATGGCCGGGCTGAGTCCGAAATATTATGTGGACCTGTTCAAGCGAAGATATGGAATGAGTACAACTGATTATATTTCTTCACTCCGCATTAACCGGGCAAAACAACTGATGGCCGGTACTGAAATGCGTCTGCGGGATATTGCTCATCAGGTTGGATATCACGACGAATTTTACTTCAGTCGCAAATTTAAAAAAGCCATGGGAATATCCCCTTCGGTATATATGAACAGCCGCCGCCGTAAAATTGCCGCCTATCACATTGCGATTACAGGACATTTGCTGGCCCTGAACATGATTCCCTATGCGGCACCGCTGCACCCGAAATGGACATCGTATTATTATCGAATGTATGGCAAGGACATCCCTGTACATCTGAGTGCCTATCGGATTGACATGGAATGGCAATCCAAAATTCAGGCTCTGCAGGAGCATCAGCCCGACCTGATTATCAGTTACGACCATTTGCGACCTGAGGAGAAAGCACAGCTTGAAGGTATTGCACCGGTTCATTACCTCACGGTCTCAGATCACAACTGGCGATCACAGCTCCAGATTCTGGCTGAACATCTGGGGACACAGCAGGATGCCAAGAGTTGGCTGGAAACTTATGATCATAAGGTTGACCAGGTCAAAACGATGATGCATCAAAAGCTTGGCAACGAGAAGGTAGTCGTTGTCCGTTTGTTAAAACATCAGTTCACACGTTATTGTTCACCATCCATGTTGGAAGTGTTATATGGAGATTTGGCAGTCAAACCAGCTCATGTCAGTGAGGAAGGGGAGATATATAACGAGCCGATTACGCTGGAACAACTGGATGAAATGCAGACGGATTGGATATTTCTGATGGTATGTCAGGAGAGTGAGACGTTATCCTTCTGGGAGGATGTGCAGAAAACCTCCTTGTGGCAAAATATAAAATCTGTTCAGAATAACCGGTTGTTCATCATCCCGGCTGATCCCTGGCTTGAGAACTCGCCCCTCGCCAACGAACGCATCCTGGACGATCTGATGGATCGCTATCGGTGAAAAATCCATAGAGATTCAGGACAGAGTCCATGGTTCTGTCGGTCAATCTTGTTTATCATTCAATAATGATTATTATTCTCAATTAGAATAATCGAAATTGAAGGGGGATCACCAGAGATGAAAAAGAAATTGGGGTTATGTTTGGTAATGATATGTATGCTCGCTGTATTGGGAGCGTGCGCCAATAAAGAGGACGCGTCAGGGACTGCGGAGAATTCGGCCTCGACTGGAACAACGGCGACGACCAATGAAACGGATACAGCTGAGGCAGCTGAAGGTACAAGAACTATTAAATACTTAGATCAGGAGTACACGGTTCCGACAGAGGTTAACCGTATTGTAATTACCGGTTCCATGGAAGCCATGGAGGATGCACTGGTTCTTGATGTACATCCGGTAGGGGCTATTACTTTTGGCGGCGAATTCCCGGAGATGTATGCTTCTATCACGGATCAAGCTGAGTCCATTGGGCAGAAGATTGAGCCTAACTTTGAGACCATTCTGTCCCTGAAACCGGATATTATCCTGGGTTCTACGAAGTTTAAACCTGAAGTGGCCGAGCAGTTAAGCAAAATTGCGCCATTTATTCAGGTGTCTCATATTGCTACGGATTGGGAGTCGAACCTTAATCTACTGGCTGAGCTGACAGGCAAACAGGAACAGGCCAAACAGGAAATTGAACAGTATAAGGCTGCTTTGACTACTGCCCAGGCTGAACTTGGGGACAAACTGGAAAACAAAAAGGTGTTGGCAGTACGTATTCGTAACGGACAAATGTATGTGTATCCTGAGTCTGTCTTTGTGAATCCGATTCTGTATGGAGACCTTGGATTCCAGGTTCCGGCCGAGATTCAGGCAGCCAAAGCACAGGAAGCACTTTCGGTAGAGAAGTTTGCAGAGATGAACCCGGATTATGTGTTTGTACAATTTGAGACATCCGAGAACTCCGACACCCCGAATGCCCTGACAGATCTACAGAACAACCCGATTATCCAGAAGACAACTGCGCTGAAGGAAAATCATGCTTTTGTTAATGTCATTGATCCATTGGCTGAAGGTGGTCCGGCCTGGAGTCGTATTGAATTCCTGAAAGCAGCAGTTGAGCAGTTATCCAAATAATTAGAGCAAGGCGTGTATACTCCTATGCAAAAAAGAAGATTGAATCCGGTGGTGCTGTTCGCAGCAGCACCTCTGTTCATTGCAGTTACCATTCTTGCGTCCGTCATGTACGGAGCCAAGAGCATTGACGTTTCAACCATAATGGCAGCCATTTTCCATTTTGATACAGACAGCATCGATCACCAGATCATCGTGTCATCCCGGCTCCCGCGTGTTATTGGTGCTCTATTAATCGGGGCTTTTCTGGCGGTGTCAGGTGCGCTCATGCAGGGGATGACAAGAAACTATCTTGCATCCCCTTCCATTATGGGAGTATCCGATGGATCGGTAGTGGTCATCACCTTATGTATGGTATTTATGCCGAATACGTCATCTCTTGGTCTGATATTTTACTCTTTGGCGGGATCGGCACTTGGAGCAGGACTGGTATTTTTCATAGCCTGGTTACTGCCGGGGGGTATGTCGCCTGTTCGACTTGCCATTCTGGGCACGATTATTGGTACATTCCTCGGTGGTGTATCTCAGGCCGTGGCTACCTATTATCAGGTGTCTCAAACGATCAGTTTCTGGTATAACGCCAGATTGCATCAGATGGACCCGGGCATGATCAAGCTGATTATTCCATTTGCTGTGGTGGGACTGGCGTTAGCCATCATCCTCTCCAAGTCTATTACCATTCTGTCGATGGGCGATGATGTGGCAACAAGCCTGGGGCAGCGTACCGGATGGGTTAAGGCTTTATCGATACTGAGTGTAGTTATCCTGACTGGAATATCTGTGGCTTTGGCGGGCAAAATCGCTTTTGTCGGTTTGTTGGTTCCGCATATTACCCGATTTCTCTTCGGGGTGGATTACCGCTGGATTATTCCGTGCTCCGCTCTGCTGGGCGGATTCTTTTTGGCCTGGTGTGACATCTTGAGTCGTTTCATTAACTCTCCGTTTGAAACACCAATTGGAGTCGTCACCGCATTATTTGGCGTTCCCTTCTTCCTTTATCTGATCAAAACTAAAGGAGGGGGAAAACATGCCTGAACCGCAGCGGGGAAGATTATGGGCCGTCATTTTCATAAGTTCAATAATCATTGCAGCAGCCGTTTATATCAGTTTGACTAACGGTGCGTTTGACATATCGGTGATGGATGTGGTCAAAACGTTATTACGGCTGGACCCTGTCCATGAGCATGATCTCGTTATTTTTGATTTCAGGCTGCCGCGAATTGTCATTGCATTACTGCTTGGCCTGGGACTCGGGATTGCCGGAGCTGTAATTCAGGGTATTGCGCGCAATCCGCTTGCTGACCCCGGCATGCTTGGTATTAACGCAGGTGCTGGAACAGCAATGGTGCTCTTTATGCTTCTGTTTCATGGGTCCATAACAGGTACAGGATGGTTGTCCATTATGGCGATGCCACTGTTTGGCCTGGTGGGTGGATTAACGGCAGTTATTCTCATCTTGTGGTTTGCACAGGAGCGTGGTCAGTTGGATTCCCAAAGGCTTATTCTGGTCGGGATTGCCATCGGTTCAGGTTTTAGTGCAATTACGCTTTATCTTTCCCTAAAGATGAACCCGTCCGATTTTGAGATGGCTACCGTCTGGCTGACAGGCAGCATTTATAATGCCAATTGGCGATACATATCGGCGATGATTCCATGGCTGGTTCTGCTGATTCCTTTGCTTTGGGCTAAATCCCGTGTGCTGGATGTCATGCAGCTGCAGGAGGCCAGCAGCATGGGACTCGGCGTGGATGTTCATCGGGAGAGAAAAATATTGTTGCTGGGCAGTGTTGGGCTCGTCAGTGCCTGTGTTGCCGTATCCGGGAGTATCGGATTTGTTGGGTTAATCGCTCCTCATATTGCACGGCGGCTGGTGGGGCTTCACCATAAACGGGTCATTCCGATATCCGGGTTGGTCGGCATGGCGATGGTTGTTGTAGGGGATTTGATTGGCAAAACGGTGTTTGCCCCGGCAGAACTGCCTGTGGGCATCGTCATCTCCATTATTGGCGTTCCTTATTTCATCTTTTTACTGCTCAAAAACCGGATGTAACAAGCCAGATTTGAAACAAGAGGGAAGGGTTCCATACATGAGTAAATGGGTACAGGAGTCGGTTAATGGCTGGACGCTCCATCTGCTGCTTCCGCCATCTTACACAGAGGGAGATCGTCATTACCCGGTCGTTTATATTCAGGATGGAGGTGCGGTAGCCAAAGCCTGTAGCAATCTGCTGGATCATTCTTTTCGCTCCGGAAAACTGCCTGAATTGATTTTGGTTGGTATTGAACCTCACAATCGCAACGATGACTACACGCCATGGCCTGTACCAGCGCTACATGCATCCTTTTCGGCCTTTGGCGGTCAGGGAATCATATATCTGAAGGCGATCACTGAGCAGCTGAAACCGTATGTGGACTCGTCTTACCGTACTCTTACAGATTCAGAGAATACAGGTATACTTGGCTGTTCGCTCGGTGGGCTGATCTCTCTGTTTGCGGCGATGGAATTTCCTCATATCTTTGGAAAGGTTGGGGCGTTATCAGCCTCAATGTGGTATGAAGGTTTCCTCGATTATATGAGTGACTATTCCTGGGCTGAACGCTGCGGGTTGAAGTTGTATATGTACGTTGGGAGTCTGGAAGGTGTGTACAAGGCTAATGCCCAAGCACAAATGCTGGAAAATACACGTTCTGCATGTCGCATGATTTTGGCCCAGGGCTATCCTGCCGAGCGGCTGAATTATGTGGAGGAAGAGGGCGGGACGCATGATCTTTTATTTTTTGCCAAGCATCTGCCTGAAGCATTAACCTGGTTGTTTCAGTGAGCATAGGGCTTAGTAAGCGCTCATTCTGTTTGGATATCGTCACACCTCAGCTTGTCCTTCCGAATTCGCCCATGCTATATTGGGGAGATGTGAGGAGATGAGGATATGAAGCTGGTGTCCTGGAATGTGAATGGATTGCGGGCATGTGTTACCAAAGGATTCATGGATTATTATAACGAGAGTCAAGCCGATATTTTCTGTGTGCAGGAGACCAAGCTGCAGGCAGGACAGATCGAAATGGATCTGGGTGAAGACGTATATCAATACTGGAATTATGCTATCAAAAAAGGATACTCCGGCACAGCCGTATTTACCCGGATCAAGCCGCTATCTGTCTGGTACGGGATAGAGGAAGACAGTGAACCGGAAGGCCGAATGATTACGCTGGAGTTTGATCATTTTTATCTAATCAACGTATATACCCCCAATGCGAAGCGGGATCTGACCAGACTTCCTTACCGTTTGGAATGGGAGGATCGGTTCAGAGGGTACGTGCTGCAATTGGAGCAGACCAAGCCGGTTATCGTATGTGGTGACCTGAATGTAGCCCATCAGGAGATCGACCTGAAGAATCCGAAGCCGAATCTGGGCAACTCGGGATTCACGCTGGAAGAGCGAGGCAAGATGACCGACCTGCTGGCTGCCGGATATGTGGATAGCTTCCGTCATCTGTACCCGGATCGCACGGATGTGTACAGCTGGTGGTCGTACATGCCCAAGGTAAGAGAACGTAATGTTGGATGGCGGATCGATTATTTCCTTGTCTCCAATCAGGTGGCTCCGAAGGTGTCGGATGCACATATTGATTGCCATGTCATGGGCAGTGATCATTGCCCGGTGGGTCTCACGTTGCAATTGTAGATTGCAGAGGGTGTATGTACCTTTTACAAAATGATTATCATCATAACCGCAGGTTTCCGTTATCGGGAATTTGCGGTTATTTTACGTTGTCTATATGAGTATCTTCTCTTTGGTGCAGGTCTCAATGGTATTTTTCATCCTGCGGGTAGGGGGTGGAACTAGACTTAGGTTGGGGAAAGAACTGGACCCGGGATCGTTCCGTTTCCACCCGTACTTGGGTAAGATTGAAGAATACATATAGAAGATGATTCGGGTAAGGGGTAGAGAACGATGAAGAAGGGGTTACGGAGAGGTTTGAAGGGGCTGGGTGGCCTGATGCTGGCAACAGGACTTCTGCTGCTGGTAGGTACCGCGTACGAGGCGTATCAGTCGACACAGGACATGAAATCTTATACTGCACCAGGCAAGATGTATGAGGTGAGCGGACGTAACATGCATCTCTATACAACGGGAAGAGGAAATGCGACAGTTGTTCTCGCTTCAGGCTGGGGTACGCCCAATCCGTATGTTGATTTCAGCCCGCTATATAACAAGTTGAAATCCCAGGTGAAAATTGCGGTGTATGATCGGTTCGGTTACGGGTATAGCGATTATACGGATCGGCCACGTGATATCGATACCATTACAGAGGAAATCCATCAATTGCTGCGAGTATCCGGCCAACGTCCGCCATATATCATGGTAGGTCATTCTCTAGGATCGCTGGAGACCTTGCGATTCGCACAAATGTATCCCGATGAGGTAGCTGGCATGGTCATGATTGATGGAGGAAGTCCCGAATATTACAGCACTGTGGCTATGGAGCAATCGGATTGGTATTTCGATTCAGCCCGTCTTCTGGTGAAAACAGGAATTGTGCGGACATTGCTGCATTCGGATCGGTTAACCGAATCTTTGGTCGTTAACCCGGATCTCGTTACGGAGTCAATGAGAAAGGCAGCCACCATATCCACACTCAAGCATGCTTACAATGACAACGTGATTGGAGAGATGCGCAATTCCAAGAAGAACGCTGCCCATATCCTGGAGCATAAAAAGGAATTCTCCTTCCCGCTAACCATTCTGACGGCCGGTTCAGAGAAACCGAGCGAAGGCAGCCGGGCATGGCAGGCAGATCAAGCCGATTTTGCTTCATGGTCCAGTCAAGGAACACAGGTCACTGTGGCACACGCCAAACACGATATTCATAACAGTCAGCCGGATATTGTCGCCAATGAAATTTTGGAGTTGGTGAGGCGGTCCGGTGAACTATGAAGAACATAATCCAGCCAAAATATAGCAAACAAGATGAGGAGGTAGGATGGATGAAAAAGATCAGTACCGCTTCAAGATTCCTTTCCTTACTCCTGGCAAGTTGTCTGTTGTCTCTAACGGTATTGTCCGTTTCCGTCTTGTTTGCTACTTCTTCCGTGGATGTCATACCTTTTATCCATTCGGTTGGACGTGATTAGAATAAAAGGAATATATCAGGCCTTGCTGCTCTGCATGCAAGGTATTTTTATTTTCAAACTGGAAACCTGACAATTTACATGTTATGTTATATCATTATACTAGATAAAGTAGGCAACTATAGATGAAGACAGGAGAGGATTGAACATGGTCAAAGTTGGTATCGTAGGTTACGGAAATCTGGGCAAAGGTGTAGAGAAAGCTATTACTCAAAACCCGGATATGGAGCTTGTTGCTGTATTTACACGTCGTAACCCGGAGCAGATGGTTGCAGAAGGTACGGAGGTTCGTTTCGAGCACATCTCTGCTGCTGAGCAATACATAGGCAAAATTGATGTGATGATTCTGTGTGGAGGTTCGGCAACTGATCTTCCGGAGCAGACACCTGCAATTGCAAAATTGTTCAATACGGTGGATAGCTTCGATACACATGCCAAAATCCCTGAATTCTATAAAGAAGTTAACGCCGCGGCAGAGCAAGGTGGCCACGTGAGCGTCATTTCCACAGGTTGGGACCCAGGCTTGTTCTCAATGAACCGACTGCTTGCTCAATCGATCCTGCCAGAAGGTAAAGAGTACACGTTCTGGGGTAAAGGAGTAAGCCAAGGTCACTCCGATGCCATCCGTCGTGTTTCTGGCGTTAAGGCTGGTGTGCAATACACTGTACCTGTTGAAGAAGTAATCAACAGCATTCGTGCTGGGGAGACCCCAGAATTGACCACACGTGAGAAGCATCTGCGTCAATGCTATGTAGTTGCAGAAGCTGGTGCAAATCAGGACGAGATTCGTGAAACGATTGTATCTATGCCTAACTATTTCTCGGATTACGATACAACGGTAACGTTTATTACTGAAGAGCAATTGAAGGCTGAGCATGAAGGCATGCCGCACGGTGGATTTGTCATTCGCAGTGGAGTTACAGGTGCAGGCCAGAAACAAATTATTGAGTTTGGTCTGAAGCTCGACAGCAATCCTGAATTTACCGCAAGTGTGCTGGTGGCTTATGCAAGAGCCGCACAACGTTTGAGTCTGGAAGGACACAAAGGGGCTAAGACAGTATTTGATATCCCACTCGGTCACCTGTCTCCTAAATCGGCTGAGGACCTTCGCCGCGACTTGCTGTAGTCCGTTAATTCATTACCGCAGTTGTAAGACCTGATTAATTCATATCTAAAATGTAATACAACACAAACAGCTCGTCCTTCTAAACAGAGGGACGAGCTGTTTGTGTTGTACATACGAATCAGTGCATATTCATGGTTTATTCATATTCATTCATAATTCATACTTCATCTTGGGGTAGTCTTCCCTACAGCCAGTGTGAGGGAATGTTTAAATGATCCGGCAACTTGGTATCTGCACTGCCTTTTGCCGAGTTGAGTTGGGATTGCGTCAGAAAGATGCTGCCTCTCAGATCCGCTCCACCCAGATTTGCATCCCGCAAGTCAGCCCCAATTAGATCGGTTTTTCTCATATCTGCGTTTCGTAGGTCAGCCGCTATCATTAATGCACCTCTGAAGCTTGCTCCCCGAAGGTCAGCTCCTTTTAGATTGGCACCCAGAAAGTCTCTTCCAATACGCTTTTTGGTCTTCGATTTGGAAGGATCCTTACCCGAAGCTGGGACCTTTGCCCGCACCATCTCGCTGGCCTGTACAAGCAGTTCGTTCACCACCGCCCGATGTGCGGGAATATCGAGACGTAATATGGCAGATGGCTCCAGATCGGTCAGTCGTTCCGTTTCCCCATATACGTCCTTCAACGCGGCATGGATGGATGATGTTTCCGGCAGCATTAGCATTTCATTGATGTAGCTCATCATCTCATGAAGCTGCTTCATGACAGGCAAGCAATCGAACATTTCAGCAGCTGATTCCGGATGATTACGCCAATCCTTGCCCGCATATGTAATTTGTGATAGTTTCTGACCAGCTCCGAAACAGTCGTAGACTGTGCAGCCCTTGAACCCTTTCTGTCGCAGCTGTGTATGGATGCCACAGCGGTTATCGGTACGAAGATTGGAACAGGGGGTACCGCTGGATTTATCAAAAGCAAAGTCTGAGGACTTGCCATACGGCAAGGCGACACAGCATAGTCCAAAACATTGCTCACAGTCTGCGCTTAAATGCAGAGTAGCCTGATTGCTACTGAATGCTTGGTTAGTCATTTGTACACTTCCTTTTATTAAAAAAAATGCTATTTTAAGGTCAGTACAACTTTACCATTACACTGGATTTCGATCAATTCGAATATGGATCATATGGCGATCCTGATACCGGATTAAACTCCATAAATGACAGGTAGGAATGTAAAATAACCGCCTCCCGTGATGGAAGGCGGTTTATTTAGTTAGTTAGCAACTGTAACGCAATTAGAATTAGACGATACCTTGCGCAAGCATGGCGTCTGCAACCTTCAGGAAGCCAGCGATGTTCGCTCCCGCAAGCAGGTTACCTGCACAGCCGTACTCATCCGCTGCCTGAACACAGCTAGTGTAGATGTCAGACATAATGTCATGCAGCTTGGCGTCCACTTCTTCAAATGACCAGGACAACCGCATGCTGTTCTGCGACATTTCAAGTGCGGACACGGCAACTCCGCCAGCATTAGCCGCTTTGGCTGGTCCAAACAGAACGCCTTCTTTATGGAAAACGTCAATCGCAGCCAGAGTGGAAGGCATGTTTGCTCCTTCACCGATCGCTTTAACTCCGCCTTGCACGAGCAATGCAGCAGCCTGTTCGTCGATTTCATTTTGCGTTGCACAAGGCAGCGCGATATCACAAGGGATAGACCAGATGCCTTCACAGCCTTCGGTATACACGGCATGTGGATGCTCTTTGACATATTCGCTGATCCGCAGACGATCAACCTCTTTTAATCTTTTTACGGTATCCAGATTGATTCCTTGAGCGTCATAGATATAACCACCAGAGTCACTACACGCGACAACATTAGCTCCAAGCTCTTGAGCCTTCTGAATGGCATAGATGGATACATTACCCGAACCGGAGACAACCACGGTGCTGTCCTTGAAGCTCAGTCCTTTAGATGCCAACATTTCCTTCACAAAGTACACGCATCCGAATCCGGTAGCTTCCTTACGTGCAAGACTTCCTCCGTATAGGAGCCCTTTACCTGTAAGAACGCCAGCTTCGTGTCCACCGCTGATGCGTTTGTACTGTCCGAACATATAACCGATTTCCCGTGCACCTACACCGATGTCCCCGGCAGGTACGTCCGCATCGGAACCGATATATTTGTACAGCTCAGTCATGAAGCTTTGAGTGAAACGCATGACTTCCAGATCTGATTTTCCTTTTGGATCGAAGTCGGAACCACCTTTACCACCGCCGATTGGCAGGCCAGTCAGGGCATTCTTGAAAATTTGTTCGAATCCAAGGAATTTAACGATTCCCGAGTAAACGGAAGGATGGAAACGAAGTCCACCTTTATAAGGACCAATTGCGCTGTTGAACTGAACACGGAATCCCCGGTTTACTTGTACCTTGCCTTGATCATCTACCCAAGGCACGCGGAACGTAATGACACGTTCTGGCTCAACAAGCTGTTCAAGCAAGCCATTCTCCCGATATTTCGGGTGAGCTGCAATGACAGGAATAAGCGAGTCCAGGATCTCTTTGACAGCCTGATGGAATTCACTTTCCTGTGGATTTCTGGCGATAACCGATTCGTAAACGGAATGAACATACTCTGCGGCAGTTACTTGAGTTGAATCCTTAGTTATAGTCGACACTTTTTCAATGCACTCCTTTATTGTGTTAAAGTCTTGGGATGGCTATTTGTATAAATTGCATAAAAGTTTGTAGTTAAATATACAGGAAACAAAATAAAAATACGAGATGAAAACCCATAAAATGTTTTTTATGACGTTATTAAAATCTTCTATGGATCTGTCATATGATGTAAAGGTTAAGTTTGGAAGCTGAATTGACGCCCCTTTTATCGTTATACAAGGCAAAGTTAACGGAATAGCTGGATTAAAAAATTAGTTTTGGTAAGATGGTAGTAAGACCGCGGTATCCGTGGTTTTTTTATCTATATGAAGGAGGAGAACAACATGATGAAGAAAAACATGCGAATCAACATGGAGAACAGGGCTTGTATAGGAGGTGAGATTTATTATGAACCATAGGACCTCCTTTCAAAATTGCAGAGAAATGCTGGTGAACCAGCTCATTATATTCGGTGAAGAGAAAAGAACATTTCTCGACGCCTATTTTGACGTGCGTGATCCGGAACGCTCGCAGATGGAACGGCTGCTTGCGAACTATACAACGTGTGTGGAGAAGCTGCTCCTTGGTTCGGATGAAGCTCTGGACTCGGTGGTACTTATCGGTAGTTTGATCCGTTTTGATTACGTTGACTTTCATACATCTGATTCATTCACCATTGTTATGCCGGATGACGCGGACCCGGATGCGGGGCATATTTCCTTCCTCTCCCCTGTGGGGCGGCAATTATTGCTTGGGCTCGAGGGAGAAGTGAGGTCGATTAATATACCGGCTGGCTCCATGCGAGTACGCATTACGGATATTACGTTAAACAATGAGTCCTTGAATCGGATGTCCACTGGGGGTGCAGATCATGCACTTTAAAGAGACGGATTTGCCGGGAATTGGACGCAAATATTGGTTGCACACACGCAGCGGTGAGCATCTGGTCATCGTTATCCATAATGATGAGCGACGTGACCTGTTTCACATGGAATCAGGCGATTCGCCTGAAGAATTGGGAGATATGGTGTCACTGGTCACACTGGATGATGATGAGGCACGTGCGGTTGCGGCTATTGTCGGTGGCATGACGTACAAACCAACCTTTCAGGATGAGCGTGAAGTTATGCTGGAGGGACTGTTAATTGAGTGGCTCCGTATTGAGCCGCATTCAGAGAGCATAGGAAGATCGATCGGAGAACTGAATATTCGCCAGGCAACAGGAGCCGTTATTCTTGCTGTGGTGGAGAAGAACAGGATGAAACAGTTTAATCCAGGTCCTGACTATACCTTTACCGCGGGGGCAACGGTTGTTGTCGCTGGTGAACGGGATCAGATCAAACTGTTAAAACAGTTGTTATCCAATGGACGGCTCTAGCCTATGGATATGCTCATATTCGAAGTGGGAATTGCCGTTGCGCTGATTACACTTACGGGGCTAATATCTGCAAAATTACGATTTTCGGTCATTCCTTTCTATATTCTGATTGGTATGGCTGTTGGACCGCATGCACCACAGATCGGCATTGTGGATTTGCGTTTTATCGAAAGCTCGGAATTTATTGAATTTATGGGCAGGCTGGGTATTCTGTTTCTGCTCTTTTATCTGGGATTGGAATTTTCGGTCTCCCGCCTGATGAAGTCGGGCAAAGCCATTCTGACCGGAGGTATGTTCTACGTTGGACTAAATTTTGCTTCCGGTCTGCTGCTGGGATGGTTCATGGAGCTGCCACTCAAAGAAACGTTGGTTGTCTGTGGTATTATGACGAGTTCTTCCACAGCTATTGTGGCTAAAGTACTCGTGGATCTGAAGCGCACGGCGAACCCTGAGACGGAGATTATTATGGGCATGATCATGTTTGATGATCTGTTTATCGCCATCCATATCTCGATTCTGACGGGGCTTGTACTTAGTGGGGCTACCTCATTCCTCAGCGTCTTGCTCGTATCCCTGTCTGCGCTGCTCTTTATTGTGCTATTTCTGATCATAGGCAGGAAATGCATCAAGTATATTGATAAGGCACTCAACATCAAGTCATCGGAGTTGTTTCTACTTACCGTTATGACGCTGCTCTTTCTGGTGGCGGGTTTCTCGGAAACGCTGCATGTAGCCGAGGCGATTGGAGCTCTGATGATGGGGCTGGTTCTGGGGGAGTCCAGACATGCCAGCCGAATTGAGCATCAGATTATGCCGTTCAAAGATTTCTTTGGGGCGATCTTCTTTTTCAGCTTTGGCCTGACCATTGAACCTTCGACCCTTGGCGGAGCCGTTGGAATGACCGTGATTGCTGTTATTCTGACCATTGCCAGCAACTATGGTGCGGGCATGATCGCTGGCAGACTCTCCGGGATGTCTCCACGCGCTTCTCTTAATGTGGGATTCACGCTGGTGTCCCGTGGAGAGTTCTCTATCATTATGGCGAATATCGGCAAGGCAGGAGGCCTGATGGCATCCATTCAGTCTTTTGCCGTGTTATATGTGTTGATTCTGGCAGTGCTTGGCCCGATCCTGACGAAAGAATCACCTTGGATCTACAGTCAATACGCTCGCTTGAGGAAAAGAATGAGGGGGAAAGAGACGGGATGAATTGTGCATCTGTTTGCCACGTCTTTACAGCGTAGGTTAATACACAAATGCAAACACGCTTTGAATCTAATCCACTGCTAAACCGTACACGCCACACTACTTGGAGTATATTCTCTCCTTGGTGTGGCGTTTATTGTATCGGGGAATGTACCATCCCTTTATTGACAGATGTATGAAGGCTGTTATACAAAGAAGTATACTTATGGAAGTAGGCTTAATGTAAGGTCGTGCAATGCACGGCCTTTTTTGGCTATATAGGATCAGTCTCATTCAATCTGAATGAGACTGATCTATGACAAGAGGAGAATGAACAGCATGGATAATCTGCCTTCATATCATTCATCACATCATTATTGGAAACAGTATCAAGCCTTTTTCCCGGAAGAATTCAGGCTAGGGGACCATGCGAATCCTGAAGAGGAGTGGTGGGAATCGAACGGGGTTCATCTGCACATCGATCGTCTGCCCGCGCCCGATTCGCCGATCAAAATTCTGTTCATTCACGGAGCTGGAGGCAATGGCAGGTTGCTCGCGCCTTATGCTCGAATGTTGCAGCTCCGAGGCTATGAGGTAGTATCGCCAGATCTTCCACCGTATGGACTGAGCTATCCGTTGCCTGGGACACGTCTCAATTATGAACTATGGATCAAGCTGCTTGTTTCACTCGCTGATTGCGAATTTAGGAAAGACGGCAAGCCGATCGTGGCATTGGGAAGCAGCATCGGAGGTATGCTGGCTTATCACATGAGTGCACGCAGTGAGCACGTACAAGGCTTGATTGTAACGACATTTGTGGACACGAGTGATGCGGATATGCGTGACCAGCTTGCACCAAACCGTTTGGTGAGCCGATGGGGCAAACGTATGATGGATCGGTTTCCGGCTTTACTGGATCATATACGTATCTCTGTGAAGCAAGTATCGCGTATACAGCTGATTACCAATAATTCGGAGTTAACCCGACTTATTATGAATGATCCACAGGCGGCATCGACACGTGTCCCATTAGAACTGTTAAGAACATTCCTGAATAAGAAGCCGGAGGTAAATCCGGAACAGTTTGGCCAATGTCCCGTACTGCTGGTTCACCCCGAACTGGACCCGATGACACCACTACGGTTCAGCCAATCTTTTTTTGATCGATTAAAGGTGGAAAAGGAATGCGTAGTGTTGGAAGGAGCGGGCCACTTCCCTATAGAACAGCCAGGGCTGAATCAATTGGAAGAAGCCGTGTTACGATTTTTACATAAGATTGAAGCTCAACATTTATGAAAGTTGAATTCGAATGTTCTCTATATGAACCGCGACCCCGCCCACTTGAATCTTTGTAATTTCATTGGACATGCCCAGTGTTAATCTGGCTTGGATCTCCGAGGGACGGTTCATAGTATACCCTTGTCTAATCGTATAGATTGTATCGTGGGGATCTGAAAGTTGGTTGTATTTATGTAAATAACAGAGTAAAGCACCGTTAGAAGTACCAGTTGCGCTCTCTTCCGGGATATCGTAAAGGGGTGCAAAGTTCCGGCATTCTGCCAGAGTACTCTCTTTATCTGGTTCGACTGCAAACACGTGATAACCTACGACATGGTTAGCTTTGCTAATTTCAGCGATAAGCTGAAAATCAGGAATGATTTTTGACAGAACATCAACATGGTTAACCGTAATCAAGATATCGCGCAATCCGGTAGATACGATCTGTACAGGTAATTCAGCGTGTAAATCATGTGTGGAAATACCCAGAGAATCTGCAATGCCTTGTCGGTCAACGATATCTCCAAACTCCGGAAGCGCCTGAGACAGATAGACTTCACCATTGTTCTGGACAACTACTTCAAGTATTCCGGCTAACGTCTCCAGCGTGTATACACCTACATCAACGATATGCTGTGCTTTCATTAAATAAAATAAGGCAATCGTTGCATGTCCGCATAGATCAACTTCATCACTAGGGGTGAAGTAACGAACTTTGAAATCAGCCTGATCCGATGGCATAACAAACGCGGTCTCTGAGAATCCAACTTGTCTGGCAATCTCCTGCATCTGGGAGTCGGACAAGTGTCCTGCTTGTAAAACAACTCCTGCGGGGTTTCCGCCTAGAGGCTTATCCGAAAATGCATGTAACGTACTTACTTCAATTTCCACATCTCTACCTCGCTTGTTCAGTTATTTAAGTTCAACAGTTCTTCATTATATCACGGTTCCTAATCGGGATTGTGAACCCAAACCTGCTGCGAATTCATGAATATAGGTCAAGTGAACGTTCGGGAAGGGTAATGAAGAAGGAGAGCATAACGATAATGCTATGGAAAGGCTGGGATCTCTAATGAAAGCAATTGTGATTGAAAAGTTCGGTGGAGCGGAACAATTGAAGGAAAAGGAAATGCCGAAGCCGGCATGTGGAGTGAACCAGGTGCTAATCCGCATTCATGCTACTTCTGTAAACCCGGTGGATTTTAAAGTCAGACAAGGCCATATGAAAGAGGCAGCAGATTCTTTCCCACTAATATTGGGCGGGGATGTGGCCGGGACAGTGACTGAAGCGGGTTCCAATGTCACTAGGTTCAGAGCGGGCGATCGCGTATTTGCCCGTCCTCGTCATTTCGGGACCTATGCAGAATATGTGGCTGTGGATGCGGACATCATTGCCCGTATCCCGGAAAATCTAAGCTTCGAGGAAGCAGCTGCCATACCGCTAGCAGCCATGACGGCCTGGCAGGCACTTGTTGACCATGGACGGCTTGCCAAAGGGCAGAAGGTTCTCATTCACGCCGGAGCAGGTGGTGTAGGAACTTTTGCTATTCAGATTGCCAAATATCTTGGCGCTGAAGTGGCTTCCACGGCGAGTGAATCGAATGAGGAATTGCTTCGTTCGCTGGGAGTGGACCATTTTATCAATTATAAAAAAGAAGACTTCTCAGAGATTCTCTCCGGGTACGATGTCGTGCTGGACACGATGGGTGGCGATATTCAGCGTGATAGCTTCAAGGTATTGAAGGCCGGTGGACATCTGGTATCGCTTGTGGAACAAACGGATGAAACGCTGGCTAAGGAAGCTGGTGTAACGGCCAACGTGTTCATGATGGAACCCAAAGGGGATCAACTCGATCAGTTGGCTGAGCTCGCTGCTGAGGGCAAGCTGAGACCCATCATTAATGAGACATACCCCTTGAGTGAACAAGGACTGCGTGAAGCGCACGAAAAAAGCGAAACCCATCATACACGCGGGAAACTGGTCATTCGAGTAGAGTAGTTGAGGATTACCGCTGATTATTATCAAATTTAAAAACTTTACTGACGGAAGATGTCAGTGAAGTTTTTTTATAATAGGGGTATCCACTAGAAGGGAAAGTGCACTATGCATACAAAAAAAGCATATCTTTATGTATTTGATACGATGTCAGACTGGGAGGTAGGTTATTTAATTGCTGAATTAAACTCGGGAAGGTATTTTAAGAAAGGGCTGGCGGCGATAGAGGTGGTTGCTGTTGGCGTTGATAAAAGTCCGGTGACTACCATGGGGGGATTGGAAATATTACCTCGCATTTCAGTTGATGAGTGTATGTTGGAAAGTACGGATGTATTGATTCTTCCAGGCGGAAATACTTGGATGGAATCCATTCACGAGCCTATATTGAAAAAAGCTTCGACATTTTTGGAAAAAGGTCATGTTGTTGCGGCAATATGTGGTGCAACCGTTGGACTTGCGAGGGTGGGATTGCTAGACTCCAGAAGGCATACAAGCAACGATCTGGAATATTTGAAAATGATTTGTCCTCATTACATTGGAGAAAAATGCTATGAAATGGTACCGGCCGTAACGGATGGCAATTTAGTTACTGCATCGGGCATAGCTCCTTTGGAATTTGCGATGCATGTATTGAAGGTGCTCGATGTATTTACACCGGAGACTTTAGATTCGTGGTTCAATCTATATCAGACTCATGAACCAAAATACTTCTTCGAGTTAATGAATTCTATCAAATAGCTGACATTTCAATATTTTCGCATGGAGTGGAATAAGATATAATAGTAACAATTTATTCCATTCTATGTATGAGGTGATTCGGATGTCCAATGAGCTCATTCAAGCGATTCAATTATTAAAAGAAAAGAAGTGGGTGGATCTGACCCATACGTTTGGACCGGAATCTCCACATTTCTCAGCTTTTGATGCGGCAAAATTCGATACGTTGTTTAATCACGACCAAGGTTTCTTTGCCCAAAGTTTCAGGTTTCCCGGTCAATATGGTACGCATCTCGATGCACCGATCCATTTTGTGCGTGATACCCGTTATCTCGATGAATTGGGGTTGAAGGAACTTGTGCTACCGCTGGTGGTCATTGATCAATCTGTGGCTGTAGAGAGCAATCCGGATTTCACGCTGGATGTCGAGCATATTCTTGAGTTTGAAAAAGAGCATGGCGTTATTGAAGCTGGCAGCTTTGTAGCACTGCGTACCGATTGGAGCAAACGCTGGCCCAGTCATGAAGCATTCGACAACAAAGATGCTGAGGGACACAGTCATGCACCCGGATGGTCAGTCAGTGCGCTAATGTTTTTATTCGAGGAAAGAAAAATACAGGCGATCGGCCATGAGACCTTCGACACTGATTCAGCTGTAGACTATCAAAAGAACGGGGCACTTCTGGCAGAATATTATGTACTTGCCCAGGATACATATCAGGTAGAGCTGTTAACGAATCTGGATCAGGTACCAGCCAAAGGTGCCGTGATCTTCAATATCGTACCCAAGGCCGAAAAGGCGTCCGGCTTTCCAGTGCGCTCGTTTGCCATTTTACCGTAAAACAAAGTTGAACATAGGTATAATGCAAAGGACTCACACACAGTTCTTTCCGAATGATTCACCAACGGCATTTGTGCAAACTGCTCATATAAATAATAAAGGAGGCGTAGTACGCCTCCTTTTTATGTGGTTACTTTTGATCCGAAGAGGAATCCTGATTGAATCGTTGTGAAATTTTTTTCTCTGTCTTCTTACGCCGAACCCAGCGCTTGAATATACTTTCTTCTTTTCTTCCCTGCAGTGTTTCCTTCATGCCTTGGATCATAAATTCGGATCTTCGTCTGTCATCCCGACTAATCTCGCGTAGTTCCTTAATAAATTTGTCGTCCATATCTGCCTCTCGCTCATTAAGTATATCTCTATTATACCGAACGTACGTTCTTTTATCAAGTTTTACCATAATCGAATTTTTGGGGACGATTTTAGTGAGAAAGAGCACAGGATTCAGCCCTTTCCATATGTGAAAATGGAATAGAACGTTCAGTATATCTGTATAACAATGTCTGGAGGGTGAGGGATGAGGACTAGTGATGATGGAATAAAGCGTGAATGTGTACCTGAAAGATCGTGGGCGCTCATTATGATGCAGGGGTTACTGGGCATTGGTGCGATGGTTGGAGGGGGAGCACTCATTATCGATCCTTCGGGAAATCTCGTCCATATGCCGGATTCATTATTGGAGCATTCCCCTTTTGGCAGTTTTCTGATCCCGGGAATTATACTATTGTTGGTTCTTGGTGTTATGCCGATGATCATTGCCATTTTACTCCTTCGTCGCACTCACTGGGAAATAGGTGAGAAACTGAATCTCTACTCGAATCAATACTGGGGATGGACGTTCTCGTTATATACAGGATTTGCTCTGATCATCTGGATTATGGTGCAGGTATACTGGATCCAGCATATATCTGTTATCCATCTGGTCTATTTTGCCTGGGGAGTGGGAATCCAGATCGTCACTCTGCTTCCTGAAGTACAGCGAAGGTATCATGCAGACTGCTCATCATAATATATTCTTTCTATAAAGTAATAAGACTGTCATCCGGATCTTGGAGTGATCCGGGTGACAGCCGTTTATCTTAATTGTTACTTGGAAGCCTGGTAGGCGTTCAAGAATTCTTTCACTTTTGCAGGATCGGACTTCAATTCATTCCCGGTCTGCACAAGTGGACTTACTGTAGAGTACGCCTTAAGTTTGTTGTTTTTGTAGAACTGCAAAATGTCATCCTGATTGATGGAGTAGAGCACGGATTTTCTCAGATCACTGCTCTTGGCAACTTCCCGATTGGCTGTGTTGAACAGCAGATAGGAAACCGCATTGCTCGGAATGCTCTGCAATTGCAACTTGCTGTCATTTTTGATGATGTCATACTTTGTTTCGGATACTCCGTAGTACAGGTGGATTTCACTGCTGCGAAGAGCAGACAACGCACTGTCGGCATCAGAGATGAATCGAACATTCACCTGAGAGATTTTGGGTGCATACTCAGAGCCTTTGCGGTATCCGGGATTCTGATAGAATACACCTTCGTAATCATTTTTATATGCCAAGATATATGGGCCGCTGGCATACAGGGTGTTGTTGTACGCAGCACCTTCAGTCACGGTATTCTGATCGCCGTAAGGAATGTCTTTATTCACGTCAAACGAAGCTACATCATACGTATTGATGCTTTCGACCTGTTTTTTGGACACAATGCCAGCAGATTGGTGAGCCAGATAGTTCAATACTTGCGGGAAAGGTTCCGTTGTTGTGAGTTTCACAACCTGATACTTTCCGGCAGCGTTATCGGCTTTGTTTTTGTCCGTAACCAGTTCCGTAATTTTGGTGCCAAGCCCCTGTTCCAATGCGTCTTTAACCGTACCACTGCCACTAGATTGCTGAACGGATTCCAAGGCGCCCAGATCGGTTACTAACTCGGCTTCCTTGATATGTTCGTGAAGGCTGTATGTCCGGTGATCTGGTACGGAATCTTTGTTTTTGGCGCGATCGAGAGAGAAGATGACGTCATCTGCACCGACACGTTCTCCCGTATCTACGGCTTTTTTATTATCAATCTTGGCAAAGTTGATATCGTCTCTGAGAATGAAGTAATACTCCGAGTTCCCCTCAGCAATGCTGAAATTGTGGGAGAGGGAACTCTCTGGTGTAAGTTGATCGTCATCTGTCAGGTTCACGAGACGTACATACATGTTGGTGTTCAGTTGGTTGATAGAACCGTCATTTCCTTTAATCGGGTCAAGGGAAGTCAGTACGGAAGCGGTTTGTGTCAGAATTAATGGTTCTTTTGTATTTTTGGAGCTGTCTTTAAATTCAATCGGTTCCCATGCCATGGCGCGGGATTTGGACAAGCGAACGGTGTCTACATTGAGAATGTCTTTGTTCACAGCCTGACTTTTCAGGGAAATGTACAGCGGAGCGATATAGGCTTGATCGGTTACCAAGCGGTCCTCCAATTGTTTATACGTATCCTTGTATTCGTCCGGAGTCTGGGTAGCAGACTGGTCAATAAGTTTATCGATTTCTTCATCAGCCAGAATGCTGTAATCTCCGCCTGTTTTGAAGAGTGAACGAACTGCGTAATCCGGATTCCCGGTTACCGTTGTCCAACTGGACAGCGCAATGTCATAATTGCCAGCATCCTGCTGGGATTTGTAGCTGCCGTAATCCGGCTGCAGGTTCAGCTTAACATTGAAGCCATTCTTGGTAAGCTGGTCGCGGATAATGTTCACGTCATTTTCGGAGGAGCTCTGAGCCAGTAATTCGATGTCCACCGGTTTTTGGTTTTGCGTGTTTTCTGTTGTATCTGACGGTGCGGATTCTGATTGGGATTCCGTCTTGGTCTTCACACTGCAACCGGAGACCACAAGGACAAAAGTTAATAGTAGTGCTATCAGCATACGTTTTTTCATGAAAATACCTCCAGATAAGTTCATAATCAATGGAATTCAATTTGAGTTGAATATTGTAGAAGTGGTTAAGCCTTTTCCAGCTTCGGATCAAGCGCGTCGCGCAGTCCGTCACCAAGAAAGTTGAACGAGAGCACGAGCAGAATGATCGCAAGACCTGGATAGATGGCCAGATACGAATGGGTTTCCAGATACGTGCTGCCCAGCTTGAGAATGTTGCCCCACTCGGGAATATGCGGCTCCACGCCGAGTCCCAGATAACTCAGACTGCTGGTGGCAATGAGCGCTCCGCCGATCGTAAGTGTAGACTTGATAATCATGGGTGCGAGCGAGTTCGGAATAATATGTTTGAAAATAATCGAGCGATTGTTGTAACCCAGTGCACGTGCAGCTTCAACAAATTCAAACGTAGATACATAGAGCACACTAGCCCTCATGGTTCGTGCATAAGTTGGGATTGAGCCCAAGCTGAGTGCGAGAATAAGATTGACCGTATTGGCCCCGAACGCCGCAATGATGGCGATAGCGAGCAGAATACCCGGAATGGCATAGAGAATATCCAGCAGTCGCATGATGATATTGTCCGTGTGTCTTCCATAGAATCCCGAGAAGGCTCCGAGAATACCGCCTATCAGTACCGGAATCAGGGTTGACATGAATCCTACGATCAACGATATACGGGCACCGAATACAATCCGGGAAAATAAACATCGTCCAAAGTCATCTGTTCCCAAGGGATAGGCGAACGATGGAGACTGAAGCAAGGCAGAGTAGTTATTTTCTACAGCCATGCTGTAATCAAAAGTAAAGAAGCTGCAAATCGATATTGAGAACAGGAAAATGATAAAAAACAAACCGGACATTGCCGTGACATTCGGAGCAAGACGCTCCCACAGATCATTCCAGAAGTTGGATTTTTGTTTACCCTGTCTGCGGATTCGTCCAATGATGGAGATACCCAGCAGCAGTGCGAATACATTCCCTGTGACCGAAGTCAGAATCAGGATCACGCTCACGCCCAGCATCCAGCGTGGGATGATCGAGGCTGACGTATATCGGGATACGATAAACAGCACCACCAAATCAATGACAAGGACAAGTACGAGCACAGCCATGGCTGGCAAAAACGTATCCGCAACATACGGTTTAAACATATTGAGTGCCGAGACCCCAATAACGAACAGCTGGGTCAGCAGCATATACACCGCAAATGTATACTCAATGCTCTTTGTTTTCTTGATCAGATGAAAAGCGGCCGTCACGATAAAGATATTGCCTGAAATGATACCTAACAGTTGGACCCAGGCGAGTCTGCGAGTCAGCACAGAGATTGTCCCCTTCTGAATCAGGTCTCTCCGAATTCGGAGCGTCAGTACACTCTGGACCAGCGTGAAAAATAGGTAGATTCCGAGCGCAGTCAGCAGAAATGGTCTGAACTCCTGAAGGCTCCAGTCATAACTGTTGAACAACAGTAACACCGACAAGAGAAGGGAAGTGACCCAGGCGAAGCTCGCCTGACTGTACTCCTGTGAAGACTTAAGCCGAAAACGCATTTCTTGTGTAAGTGAACCCGATTTTGTCATAGTGCACCTGCTTTAATATTGTTTCATCTTGGAACGAACTCTGGGATCGACAAAAGCGTACAACAGATCTACCACAACATTGATGATGGAGATTGTAATCGCTGTGTATATGACCCCGCCCATAATGCTCGGAATATCAGGGATAAACTGTTTATCCACAATGTAGCTTCCAAGTCCGCTGATATTAAATACTTTCTCCGTTACAGCCGCCCCACCAAGCATGCCTCCGAATTGAAGACCTACAACGGTTACGATTGGAATTAGCGCATTGCGCACTGCATGTTTCAGCAGAACCTGTCGTTCGCTTAATCCTTTGGCACGAGCAGTCATCACGTAATCCTCATGAATAACTTCCAGTGTGGAAGACCGAGTCATACGGGCCACCGCAGCGGTTAATCCCGTTCCCAGAACAATCGTTGGCATAATAATAGATAGCCAGTTCTGTGGATTGAAGGTAGCCGGAAGCCACTGCAGTTTGATCGAAAAATTCAGGATGAAGATGAGTCCTTGCCAGAAATTCGGAATCGATAATCCAATTAATGCAATAAACATGAATGTGTAATCAAACAGTGAATTGGGCTTGATCGCCGAGATGATGCCGATTGGCAATGCGATGACAAGGGCAAGCAGCAAGGAGATAACGGCCAGTGTTAACGTGATTGGAAACTTTCTGGCGATCGTAGCCGTGACATCTTCATTCCCTGAAAAAGACTTACCGAGATCAAATAGCGCTATGCCCTTGATATTGTTCCAGAGCTGGACAAGATAGGGCTGATCCAGGCCATAGACATGGTTAAAAGCTGCGATCTGTTCCTGTGTCGCTGTCTCTCCGAGGATGTTGGCCGCCGGATTGAATGGGGACAGGTACAAGATGGTGAATACAAGTGTAGCTACGCCCAGAATGACGAATACCGTCATCAGAATTCTTTCGAATATGTACTTTAGATAAGGATTGCCATACAAAAACATCATGGCGTACATCAGACAGCCCGGAATAACTGATATCGCAAGGAACCAAGGTTTATCAATCATCGATTGGAATGTATCAGCCATCGTCAGTCGCTGTTTTCCCTGTTCCTGAAGCTTGCTGAACGTTCGTTCCTTTAACTCCTTCTGAACGGATTCCTCCAGCCACTCCTCGGTCTGACGCTTAAACTCTGCCTCACTAACTTGCTGCCGAAAGAAACGGTGTTTACGCCTCAACTGTTCTTCAACGTCCGTCCTAAGTTTATCCCGATAAGAAGTGGAGAGCATATCGCGTTCAACAGCTTGTTGAACCACGGCCCAGCCATCCCTTTTTCGTCTAGATTGCCAGATCAGAAGTACAACCAAATTAACGGGCAGTCCGAGAATAAATAGAACATATCGATAGGAGGGATGAAGCAGCATTTTGCCATAATTAAATCCCAGGGTGTAAACAAGCTGTGACATTTTGCTGCCTTTTGCAAGATTCAAACCATGCGAGCCTCCTTTCATCTCATTTTAAATTGCATTATTCCGATTGATATAGTATATATTATTTAGAGTCTATTTAATTGTCAAGGTATGGAAGAGTATACATATGAGCACATGTGAAAATATGGATGAGGGCTGGTGATCACATGCAACCTTTGTTGAAAGTAAATGAGTTGTCCGTTTCTTTTCATTCCGGAGAGAATGAATTTCAGGCGGTGAAAGAAGTCAGTTTTGAAGTGCGGAAAGGCGAAACGCTTGGCATTGTAGGGGAATCCGGCAGTGGGAAGAGTGTGACGGCACGTTCCATTATGCGGCTGCTTGCCTCTCCTCCTTCGCAGATGAAAAAGGGTGAGATCCTGTTTAAAGGGGTAGATCTGGTCCATAAAACGCAAAAAGAGATGGAGAGTATCCGTGGCCGTGACATCGGCATGATCTTTCAGGATCCTATGAGCTCTCTTAATCCGACCGTGAAAATCGGAAAACAGATCACCGAAAGTCTGATTAAACATCAGAAGCTTTCCAGAGGGGAAGCGAAGAAGCAGGCGATTGCCATGCTGGAGCTCGTTGGTATTACCCGGAGTGAAATACGTTTCAATCAGTACCCACATGAATTCTCTGGAGGTATGCGTCAGCGGGTGATGATCGCTATTGCTCTTGCTTGCCGTCCTGAATTGCTGATTGCGGATGAACCTACAACTGCGCTTGATGTTACTATTCAGGCCCAAATCCTTAATTTGATGAAAGATATGCAGGCACAGTTGGGCACTTCCATTATTCTGATTACCCATGATCTCGGAGTAGTGGCAGGCATGTGTGATCGGGTTGTAGTCATGAAAGACGGGCAGATTGTGGAATCCGGCACAACCACAGAGATTTTTGCGAATCCGAAACATCCATACACAGCAAGACTGTTGAATGCATTACCTCGACTGGATGAGAAGAAAAAGCCGAAACTCGTCTCGTTGGTGCCACGCGATCTGGAAGATGATCAGCCTTTACTGGAAGTGAAGTCCCTCAAACAACATTTTAATTTGGGTAAAGGCAACACTTTAAAAGCTGTGAACGATATCAGTTTCGAGATTCGCCAAGGGGAGACGCTTGGGGTCGTAGGCGAATCGGGCAGCGGGAAATCGACTACAGGCAGAGCCATTCTACGACTGCATGAACCTACAGGTGGGGATGTGCTGTTTAAGGGAGTGCCGCTCAACCGCCTCTCTGCCTCAGAGATGAAAACGATGAGGAGACATATGCAAATTATTTTCCAGGATCCGTATGCCTCGCTTAATCCGAAATTTAGAATTATGGACATTATTGGGGAAGCCTTGGATATTCACCATCTTGCCGGCAGCCCCGCTGAGCGGGAAAAACGTGTGGAGGAATTGCTGGAGATGGTGGGTCTCGATCCGGCTCATGCCCAGCGATACCCTCATGAATTTTCGGGTGGTCAACGGCAGCGGATCGGAATCGCTCGTGCGCTGGCCGTGGAACCTGAATTTATTGTATGTGACGAGCCTTTGTCTGCGTTGGATGTGTCCATTCAGGCTCAGATCGTACAGCTGCTTGAAGAATTGCAGCAGCGACTCGGTCTGACATACCTGTTCATTGCACATGATTTGTCCATGGTTAAACATATCAGTGATCGTGTAGCTGTCATGTATAATGGGAAGATTGTGGAGTTAGCAGAAAGTGAAGAACTATATTCGAACCCTCAGCATGCGTACACAAAGGCCTTGTTATCGGCTATTCCGGTTCCGGACCCGGCTGTGGAAGCGAAGAAAAAACGTCATGCTGTAAACGAAGCCCCAAGAGAGACGGTAGAAGTGGAAGATCGCTATAATCTGGAACAGTCCCGATGGGTGGAAGTAAAAGAGGGACATTGGGTGGCCATTTCCGGATAAGGTGAAACATTCATTTTTACTCGAAAAAGAACCCCGGCAATGATCTGTAGAAGGTCATTGCGCGGGGTTCTATTCATGCATAGCAAGCACTGTGACAGTGAGTGTATTATTTGAACTGCACGGATTTCTTAATGTTATCGATCTCGGCCTTTGTAGTATCATCCAAATAGGTGAAGATGAAGTTGAATGCATAACCTTCAATAATGGTGCTGTAGTAATCTTGCGTAATGGTTGATCCATTGCCCGCATCCATCGTAATTTGCATCAGATCCATCTCTTTGCCACCGATGGTTTCGGTTGTGAATTCCTTGTATTCATAAGGGAACTGGCTGTCCTCCATGAATTTCTTCGTTGCTTTCAGATAATCTTTACCGGTACGAATTCCTTGCAGCAGGCTTACTTTTTCAGCAATCGCCATGGCGGAAGGGCCAACTTGACTTCCGTCCAATGGATATTGTGAAGCCATCAACAGGTTCAGTGTTTTGGCCTGAGATAGTTCAATTTGTTTTTTCTTCGTTTCATCATCTCCAGCAATAACTTCGGAGGAAGCGTTAGTCAGCTCGTTCATGCCTGCGGCATCCTGGAACTCCCAAGCTTCGGGGAATTTCAACGAAACTCCGAAATAGTCATTGTTGTAAGAGCCTTTTTCCGTAGTTCCCAATTCAACGTCTTTGGAGTTATCTGTTTCCTTGGACTCGGAAGTGGATGCTTCGGAGCTCTCCGTGTTCTCCGTATCTTCTGTCTTGGCTGTGTCTGTATCTGTGCCGGCAGTGGTTTCTGTTGCAGTGGATTCCTTCGATTTAGCGTTGTTATCCGCTTTGTCGCCGCAGGCTGCAGCAACCAACAGAATCATAATTAACATGGCAAACAATGAAGCTTTTTTTGGATTAGACATATTACCCTCCTGAAAATGTGTGTGTGTTCTTGTTCTCTCTCTAATTCATGTGTACCTAAAATCTTAGCACAGATGTTCGTGTTGACCACCTATAGGAATCTATAGGTGTACCTTTATAGATAAGACAGACGGCTGGCAATTGAAACAGCTTCCGTGCTGGATTGTACACCTAATTTGTTAAAAATCATTTTTTTATGGTGATTTACGGTGCATTCCTTTATTTTCAATTTCAAAGCAATGGCTTTAACCGTCAGTCCGTTAGAGATCATTTTCAGAATGGTTAACTGTCGCTTGGTGAATTCAATCGATGGCTGCTCTGTTACCGACGAGGCAAGGTTAGATTGATACCGATTTTGCATATGGGCCGGGATCAGCTTGGCGATTGCAATCAGCTCACTCTGGATGTCTGCATTAATGGTGGAGACGTCCAGGTAGCCAACATGTTGAAGACCGACCGACAAAGGTGCAGCGTAGCAATGCCAGTTCTGAAAAAGTGGATTCTCATGCTGCTCAGGGGACAGCTGAACAGGCCCATGTTTATCCATTGATTCGGATATGGCATTGACGCCACAGCTTCTAGCTGTAAAGATCATACCCGGGCGGATGGGTGACTGTTTCACCACCTGTTCCAAATCAGGGCTATAATCCATGGCAAGCAGAACTCCATGCCCGTCGGTGAGCAGAAAGAGATACGTGCTGGATAGGTTTTCTTTGATATCCGAGAGACTCTGCTGGAAGGCGTTAATCAGAAAATGATTGATTTTGCGAATCCTGTCCAGATTGGTTTTAGTTAAATATTGAATATGTGCCATACCGGGAGTAAAATTTTCGCTCTCGGACCAGCTCTTCCGTAAGGAAGATGTTCTTGACATATGGTTACCTCCTTGTGATCAACCGATGGTTTCGATCACATGACCATCCTGATCGGTAATTTCAGTGCGGGCAATTCGAAAGAGAACGCCGGGCAGTGAAGCAATTTCAAATGTTTGCTCGACTGGGCGAAGGTTTGCAACTAACTCCGATACGGTTTGTTCATGCACAATTACCTTAATCTGGTTGCCATCCTCAGAAAATGAAGGTGTCCCCCCGGCTTCGAACGTAATGTTCACTCCTGATCCGATTAGGGACAGTGGAGCGCCTTTTGAAAAGCGGCTACGTAGTATTTTTCCGATAATTTGGGCTTGTTTTGCTCCGATCTGGAGTTCAGCGGGTACACTTTTTTGCAGTATTCTCTTGCGTGGAGATGTCCAGGCCAGTTGTTGTATGAATAAAAATGCTGTACTGGAACCTTCCTCTTCAATCCCGCGCTCAACAGCCTGTATCACTGAGGGGATATCCAAATATGAATTTCTCATGAGATCCGTAACGTATTTTGGCATGAATTCAACAAAGGCTGCTAACAATCCGCGGGTGTTCCATGTTTGCATCGTTTCGAGTTCCAGACCGGTGATTCCCACCATCTGAATGAATTTCACCGTTCCATTGGGTGTGGAGATCTCTGTCAGATCAGGATCTTCAATAAAAGAAAGTGCGGTTAGTAATGTATCTGAGCCGAGACAAATGGGGCCATTTGCATCCATGTAATCTCCTGCATGAAATACGTTCCCGCTAGTAAAAACATATCGTCCAACGTTCTGTAATAGATTCAGAGCCCAAGACGGGGGTGTGGACTCACCCTCGCTCCGGGTAAGCCGAAACGTCATTTCAAATCCATAACCGCTATGCTCGAGATCTTCCGATTCCTTCTCATACAGTTCTGAAAAACCATAGGTAATGAAATGCCAGTGAGGTATGGGGGCATCCACTTTGTATACGCTAATTCCATTTAGCGGATCAGGTCCACCGAGCATATAAGGAATGGCTGTACCATAGTGAAGTGGTTCCTGATCTCCATATAACTTACCAACTGCTATATCAATGGCATCCCAACCGGATGTGTTTGCTTCTTCAGTCATTGTTGTGTTCCTCCTTGGCTATCCATTTTCCCGAAAAACATTTAAAATTAAGTCTACCTTTTTCAAAATCGGTTTCAAGCGGCTTAAGGATGAATTGCTTATCGTAGGACTTGGGGGTTACGATGTCTATTTCAGGGAGGGAATTTACATGAGTATGAAAGAGTTATATCTGGCGGAATTTAATCAAGGCAGTTGGGACTCATTTGTGCAACTCTTTGAAAAATCATATTTACATGTGGACCCAAAATGGGCTGAATGTGCAGAGCAGCGAGAGATTCCGGCAGATATTAGCAAGGTTATATTATGTGAAATGGGTGAATATGCGCTAAGATGGATAGACATGAAAGTTCCTGCATTGGGCGACGAAAGTCCTGCCAGCTACCTCGAATACGGGGATACAAATGCCCTAAGAGCAGCGATTATGCGAATGCCTCGATAACGTCCAAAGGTGGTCAGCGAGTGCATAAAGAGGAAAGTTGATTTTGCAAAATAGATATGTTACGCTTACATTACAAGAGAAAAACAACCGAATACACAATAACATCTTTTGATGGATTGTAACTGTGCAGACAGGCAAAACCTAAACTGATGGTGAAATGAAGGCTCTTTTTTTGCGAGCTATTTTACCTTGAGTTTAGGTTTTTCTTGTTTTTTGGCGTGAAATACAGCCGCTGTATTCGGGAAAAACCCAAATAAAATTCGAAAAGAGGTTGTTCGTTATGACCACGGCAAAAAAAGGATTCCCCGAAAACTTCCTGTGGGGAGGCGCTACAGCTGCCAACCAATTAGAAGGTGCATTCGATAAGGACGGCAAAGGTCTCTCTACTGCGGATATGATTGCGCATGTTCCCAAAGAGAAGCGTACAGGCGGACATGCCATGGAAATCTCCTCTACACGAATTGAAGAGATTCTTTCCGGCAAAATTGAAGAACGTTTCCCTAAACGTTTTGGTATTGATTTCTATCATCACTATAAAGAAGATATCGCATTATTTGCTGAAATGGGCTTCAAAGTGTTCCGTTTGTCCATTCACTGGGCACGTATTTTCCCGAATGGTTACGATCAAGAGCCGAACGAAGCTGGCTTGAAATTCTATGACGATGTCTTCGACGAACTGTTGAAATACGGCATTGAACCGTTGGTAACCTTGTCTCACTATGAAACTCCGCTGGGTCTGACACAGAAATACAATGGTTGGGCAGGCCGTGAAGTGATTGGGCACTATGTGAGATATGCAGAGACTGTGTTCAACCGTTATAAAAATAAAGTGAAATACTGGTTGACGTTTAATGAAATCAACGTGATGTTGTTTAGCCCATACACAGGCGGCGGTATCCTGATTGATAAAGTGGACAACCAACTGCAAACGACATATCAAGCGCTGCATCACCAATTTGTAGCAAGTGCACTGGTAACCAAGCTTGCACATGAGATTATTCCTGGTTCCCAAGTGGGCTGTATGCTCGCTCGTATGGAGACGTACCCTGCGACCTGTAACCCGGTTGATGTTCGTCTGGCGCAACATGAGAATCAGATTAACCTCTTCTTTACGGATATGCATGCTCGTGGTCAATACCCGAACTACATGGCTCGTTATTTTGAAGAAAACAACATTGTGATTCAGAAAGAAGCAGGCGATGACGAAATCTTGCTCAACAATACCGTTGATTTCATTTCCTTCAGTTACTACATGTCCGTAACCAAATCTGCATCCGCAGACAAAGAAGAAACAACAGGTAACCTGACTGGCGGTGTGAAAAACCCTTATCTGGAAGCTTCCGACTGGGGCTGGGAGATCGACCCGATCGGTCTGCGCGTAACGTTGAATAACTTCTGGGATCGCTACCAGAAACCATTGTTCATCGTAGAAAATGGTCTGGGTGCATATGACCGTGTTGAAGAAGACGGTTCAATCCATGACTCCTATCGTGTGGACTATCTGAAGAAACACATCGAACAAATGAAAGAAGCGATCAAAGACGGTGTGGATCTGATTGGATTTACAGCATGGGGGCCGATTGACCTCGTGAGTATGTCCACATCTGAAATGTCCAAACGTTATGGTTTCATCTACGTGGATTTGGACGATGAAGGTAATGGAACACTCAAACGTTCGAAGAAAGATTCGTTTGACTGGTACAAGAACGTAATTGCCAGCAATGGTGAGCAACTATAATTTGGTCTGACTCCTTTATCTTAAACCCGGATCGCTGTAGTAATTAGGCTATTCGAGGATTGTTACCGCATAAAGCGGGCAAAACCCAGCATAAAGCAGGCCATCGGTGATTATCTGATCTGAAGCCCTTTAGTTGGCGTGTTGTCCGCTTATTGATGTGGAACTGATCGAAACAAGTGCTTACGGGCATAGGGTCAACCGTTTTAACAAAGAATGAAGATAACGTAACCAGAGAGGAATGACAGATATGACAACACCATTTCCGAAGGATTTTCTATGGGGCGGCGCAGTCGCAGCCAATCAGCTCGAAGGAGCCTACAATACAGATGGCAAAGGCCTGTCTGTTCAGGATGTAATGCCGCATGGGATTACGACGCCAAGAACGGAAGGACCGACAGAGGATAACCTGAAATTGAGCGGTATTGATTTCTACAACCGTTACAAAGAGGACGTTAAATTGTTTGCTGAAATGGGCTTCAAAGTATTCCGCACATCCATTGCCTGGTCCCGTATTTTCCCTAAAGGCGATGAATTGGAGCCAAACGAAAAAGGTCTGCAGTTCTATGATGACCTGTTTGACGAGTGCCACAAATACGGGATTGAACCCCTCGTAACGATTTCTCATTATGAGACACCGCTGCATTTGTCCAAAACGTATGACGGCTGGGTTAACCGTAAAATGATTGATTTCTACGAGCGTTATGTAACCGTCCTGTTTAACCGTTTCAAAGGAAAAGTGAAATACTGGCTGACGTTCAATGAAATTAACTCCATTCTAGAAGAACCATTCATGAGTGGCGGTATTTTCACACCAAAAGCGGAACTGTCCAAACAGGATTTGTACCAAGCAATCCACCATGAGCTGGTGGCAAGTGCACTAGCGGTTAAACTGGGTCATGAGATTATGCCTGAAGCCAAAATTGGCTGTATGGTACTCAGTATGCCAACCTATCCATTGACACCAAATCCGGATGATGTGGTAGCTGCAATGCATGCAGAACAGCGGAATGACATCTTTGCCGATATTCATGCACGTGGCTATTATCCGAAATACATCAATCGTTACTTCAAAGAGAATAATATCAACATCAAGTTTGAAGATGGCGATGCTGAAATTCTGAAACATACGGTGGACTTCATCTCGTTCAGTTACTATGTAAGTATTTGTGAGACAGGTGACCCACAGAAGCGTGTTGAAGGCAAAGGAAATCTGTTTGCAGGTGTACAGAACCCTTACCTCAAAGCAAGTGAATGGGGCTGGCAAATTGACCCGCAAGGCTTGCGCGTAACGCTCAATAAATACTGGGATCGTTATCAAAAACCGCTGTTTATTGTCGAAAATGGTTTGGGTGCAGTCGATGAGCTGATCACAGACGAAAATGGCAATAAAACAGTGAATGATGATTACCGGATTCAATACCTGAATGATCACTTGGTGCAAGTGGGTGAAGCGATTGAAGACGGCGTTGAAGTCATGGGTTATACCTCATGGGGCTGCATCGATCTGGTGAGTGCATCCACAGCAGAAATGAAGAAACGCTATGGCTTCATCTATGTGGACCGTAACAATGATGGATCAGGTACCCTGGATCGTTACAAGAAAAAATCATTCCATTGGTACAAAGAAGTTATTGATACAAACGGCGCAAGTCTAAAATCCGAAAACCATTAATTTCTAGTTCCAAAGACATATGTGGGCAGCATCTTCTTGTGTCATATTCAAGCACATTAACCGCTTTCACAAAAACATTGTCAGATGGATAATTATATGGTAAGATGGGCCTAAGGCTAATGAATACTGGATTGTTACTGTTCAATCAGGCAAAACCAGAAGCGGGGCATGTGTATCATGACCAGCTTTGGTTTTGCCTTTTACTACTTTGACGGTGCAAGGTGATGTGAAGAAATGAAAATTGAGAAGGTGCTGAACAACAATGTAGTTACTGTGATTGATCCAGGAGGAAACGAACTGGTCGTCATGGGACGGGGCATAGCCTTCAAAAAGCATACTGGTGAAACGATAGACGACAGTCTGGTCGAAAAAATATTCTCATTGGAAAGCAAGGAAGTATCGCAGAAACTGAAAACGCTTCTGTCTGATATTCCAGTTGAATATGTTGAATGCTCGGATGAGATTATTCGTTACGCCGAGACCGTGTTGGGTGAGAAGCTTCATGAAAGCATCTACATTTCACTTACGGATCATATTCATTTTGCCATTGACCGGCATCGTCAAGGCTTGCAGATTCGTAATGCATTATTCTGGGAGATCAAGCGCATGTACCGCAAGGAATATGCCATTGGGCTCAAGGCACTTCAGATTATTGAAGAAACATTGGGTGTCCTGCTTCCTGAAGACGAATGCGCATTCATCGCAATGCATCTAGTCAATGCCCAGATGAACGGTGAGATGAGAGAAACCATCAGCATTACGAATATCGTAAAAGATATACTCAACATTGTACGACGCAGCTTTGTCATTGAGCTGGATGAGGATTCGCTGAGTTATTATCGATTCCTGACACATTTGAAGTTCTTTGCTCAGCGCGTACTACACGGTACAGCGATTGAAGATAAGGAAGCAGATAATCCGCTTCATGACCTGGTGAGCAAACAATATCCTGAGGCACATGCTTGTGCCTGTAAGATTAACGACTATACTCGCAAGATCTATAGCCGGGTCTTATCCAAGGAAGAAATCCTATATCTGACCATTCATATTGAACGAGTTGTCAGAACTGAACAAACAATTGAATAATTGGGATTGTTACTGCAAAAAAGGCAAAACCTAAACGTTGAATAATGATAAGCTGAAACTGCTTTGTCATTATTCAGTGTTTAGGTTTTTTTTTAACCTTCATTACACATAAAAGGAGCAAAACACAATGGATAAACAACAATTGTCCAAGGATATTCTGAAGCTTGTTGGTGGCGAAGAGAACATCGATCAAGTCACACACTGTATGACAAGACTCCGGTTTAACCTGAATGACAACAAAAAAGCGGACAAAGCGACGCTGAAAAATACACCTGGCGTTATGGGCGTTATGGAGAATGGCGGACAGTTCCAGGTCATTATCGGGAACGATGTGCCCGTTGTGTATAATGCACTTGTAGGCAACATGTCCAAATCCCCGAATGCAGACGCTGGATCAACCGGTACTTCGACTGGGGTTAAGAAAAAGAGAAATCCAGTAAGTGCATTGTTCGACTTTATTTCCGGAATATTCACGCCGATTCTGCCAGCGATTACAGGTGCCGGTATGATCAAAGGGATCGTGGCAATCCTGGTAGCTGTAGGTTGGTTGTCTGATACCAGTTCAACTTATATCATTTTATCTGCTATCGGTGATGGTGCATTCTACTTCCTGCCGATCATTCTGGCGATCAGTGCTGCACGTAAGCTCGGTAGCAATATGTATATTGCTGCAGCGTTGGCAGCGGGGATTATGCATCCGACGATTACAGCCTTGCTTGCCAATGGTGACACCACATTTGTGGGCATTAAGGTTATAGCAGCAACCTATTCTTCTACGGTTATTCCAATTATTCTCGCAATCTGGATTGCTTCCTATGTAGAGAAAGCGGTTGATCGTGTTACACATGCTTCACTTAAGCTTCTGATTGTTCCAACGGTTACCCTGTTAATTATGGTTCCTCTGACCTTGATGACAGTTGGACCATTGGGTACAGTGCTCGGTAATGGTTTGTCAGGTGGTATTTCCTGGTTGTTCGACAATATGTCTATATTCGCAAGTATCTTGATTGGTGGTACGATGTCACTTCTGATCATTACGGGTATGCACTATGCACTGCTGCCGATCATTGTTGGTTCGATGACATCACTCGGTTACGATTTTATTATTCCACTGATGTTTGCAGCTAACTTGGCACAAGGTGGTGCAGCATTTGGTGTTGGTCTTAGATCGAAAAATGGTAAAACTAAATCGCTTGCTTATTCCACAGGTCTTACGGCTATTATGGGGATTACGGAACCGGCAATGTACGGGATCAATATGAAGTTCAAAAAACCATTTATTGCTGCCCTGATCGGTGGAGCTGTTGCAGGTGGATTCATGGGGATCGTCAATGTTAAAGCTTATGTACTTACAGGTCTAGTGGGTCTGCCAAGTATTGCAGCATTTATCAGTCCGGCAATTAGCACGTTACTCTACGCTCTGGCTGGGGGTTTGATTGCCATCGTAGCAGCAGCAGTACTGACGTACATCCTTGGTTTCCAAGAAGACAATGCTCCACAATCGGCTGAAGCTACGCCAGCTGCTGAGCCTACAACACCAGCAGCAACGACTTCTGCTTCCGCAATAACTGCTATCGAAGAAACTAAAGCACTGGATCAAGAAGTATTTAGCCCAATTACTGGTGAAGTTAAATCACTGAGCGAAGTTCCAGACCCTGCATTCTCCGAAGAGATTATGGGTAGAGGGTTTGCGATTCAGCCGTCGGAAGGCCGTGTGGTTTCTCCAATTAACGGTACAGTATTCTCGTTGTCGAAGAGTGGACATGCCATTGGTCTCGTTAGTGATGACGGCGCTGAAATGCTGATTCACATCGGGATTGATACCGTGAAACTGAAAGGTCAATTCTTCTCCCCTAAAGTTCAAGCAGGAGCGAAGGTTGCCGTTGGTGATGTACTGATGGAATTCGACAGAGAAGAAATCGAAAAAGCCGGTTACACAACGATTACGCCGGTCATCATTACGAACATGTATCAATATAATTCAATTGAGTCTGCCGGACGTACAACGATTAAGGAAAAAGAATTGTTGTTCACGGCAAAAGCTTAACGAACATCAAAAAGCAGCAGTCTTTCCGGATGAAATTATTCCGGCAAGGCTGCTGCTTTTTAGTATATGGACGATATTCTTCATGGCTGATATTTGCTGGACACTACACCGAGCGAGAAGGCAGCAGCTCCTGAACCAATTGTACAAAGTGCTGCGCGGGCTTGGAAAGATGACGATTGCGATGCCACACAAGCGCAGAATCTACGTTAGATTGCGCATCTTGAATACGATAGATATGGAACGGATGCTCATGATAAAGCTGAAGAACCGTATGGGGCACGATGGAGCTTGCAAAACCGAGTCGCACAAGTTCCAACAACATGTTAATATCCGAGCATTCGCCCGCAATCGAAGGGTTCACGTGATGCTCACGGAATTTCTGTAATATCAGTTCGAACATCCCGAGTCCTTCAGTGCTAGGAAGCAAGAGAGGGATATCGGCCAGCTTTTGAAAATAAATCCCGCGCTCATCCGCTGACTTCAGTGGTGTGGAGGAAATATAGAAGAGAGCTTCCTGCGGTAGATGCAGCACTTCATATTGCTCTGTTTTGACAGGCATCCGTACACAGGCAAGCTCAATTTTGCCTTCACCCAAGAGCTGGCAGAGCTGTGCAGATTCATTTTGCTGAATTTTATAAGTCACCTGAGGGTGTGTTGTCCGAAACTGCTGGAGCGCCTGTGGGATCAAACGATCTGAAATGGTATTAATGCCAAGCGACAGCTTGCCCCGAATGCCATACCTGAAGCTTTGCATCTCCATGACGGCTTCTTCCATATATTTGGTCATTGTGACCGCATAATCATAGAAGCTTCGACCCGCCTGTGTCAGCTCCATGCTGCGTCCTTTGCGTTCAAACAAAGCCACGCCGAGCTCGTCTTCCATCAGCTTGAGCTGCTGGCTTAAAGGAGGCTGAGCCATGTGTAATCTGCGCGCTGCCGCCGTGATCTGTCTCTCCTCGGCAATCGCGATGAAATAGCGACATTGTTTGATATCCACGTGTGTTCTCCTTATTTGCAGCGATATGATTTTCATATGGGAAACCAACAAAACATGTATTTTTATTATACTTACATCCTATGTTACCATACATAAGATTTAAACACTGCAAATCACACATGTCGATTATGATCTATCGAATATATGCCGTGAGGATGACGACGAATTGGAGGGTGAAGGTGCGATGCTGAAAACAATACATGCAGCTGCTGAAGCTGGACATACAGATGATGTGCTGCGGTTTATCGCACAAGGAACCGGAGTGAATGACCGGGATGCGCGAGGACGGACACCTCTGATGGCCGCGGTACATGGCAACAAGCCAGAGACGGCAAGTATGCTTATTGAAGCGGGAGCGGATGTGAACATCCAGGATCAACGACTGGACAACATGCTGCTGTATGCCAGTGCGGAAGGTTTGCGTAAAATGGTCGAACTGGCTATAAAAGCAGGTGCCGATACCCAGATTACGAATCGGTTTGGGGGCACAGCTCTGATTCCTGCTTCAGATCGAGGTCATGTCGATATTGTGGAGATCCTTCTGAAATGCACGGATGTGGATGTGAACCATATCAACAATCTGGGCTGGACAGCTTTGCTGGAAGCGGTCATTCTGGGGGATGGCGGCACTCGCCATCAGCAGATCGTAGCATTGCTTTTGCAATATGGTGCCGATCCTTCCATTGCTGACCGGGACGGCGTTACAGCATTTGCGCATGCCCGGAGGCATCATTATAAAGAAATGGAGCGAATGTTAACCCAATCATGAACAGACATCAAGAGCAATCTTTGCAAAATAATTTAAAGGGTGCGTCATCGCTTGCATTGGCAGGTATTCAGTGGTTTTTCTTCCTGTTTACCAACACAGTGGTGGTGCCGTTATCCATCGGACACAATTTTCAGCTTTCACCGGAGGCCATTGCTGCGTCGATGCAGCATGCCTTTTTGCTTACCGGGGCTGTGTGTATATTACAGGCGTTCTTTGGCCATCGTTATGCCGTGATGGATGGTCCCTCGGGGTTATGGTGGGGGCTGACGCTAAGCTTAACGGCCTCGGCTTCATCGGCAGGAATGAGTTTGGAACGTATTGGGGGAGGACTGGCTGCGGGTTTCCTGTTAGCTGGGCTGACGATGATGATCCTTGGCGGGCTTGGAGCGGCGCATGTGCTTCAGAAGCTGTTCACACCAATGGTCAAGAGTGCGATGTTATTTCTGATGACGATTCAATTGACCATGAATTTCTTCAAAGGCATGGTTGGATACACCGAGTTTGGCACATTCAACCTGCCTGTAGCGGCGTTGTCCGTTGCTATTGCGTTTCTTGTGGCCTTAATCCAGCTTAAGGGAAAAGGCAAGCTTGGCAACTATTCCATCCTGATTGGCATCGTGACGGGGTGGATTGCCTACAGTTTTGTGTTCCCTGGACAGCATGCAGGAGCATCAGGTCAACAGGATTTAAACCTGTTTTCCTGGTTTCCATGGGGGACGCCGAAGTGGGAACCGGGAATCGTCATCACAGCTTTTTTTGTTGGGCTGGTGAATATGACGAACTCCATCACCACATTAAGCTCCGTCGAAAAAATATATGGAGTGCAAACGACCAGCCAACAATATAAACGATCGTACATGCTCACGGGACTATTCACCATGTTATCTGCGTGTGTAGGTGTACTGCCGTTCGGATTATTTGCTTCTTCAATCGGATTCCTGGAGAGCACCCGCATTCTGAAACGGGCTGCGTTTGTTGTTGGAGCAGGCATGTTATGTATATTGGGACTTACACCTTCCGTGACAGCCTTTTTCGCACAAATCCCTCCCAGTGTAGGGAGCGCCGTTCTATTTGTAGCCTATTTGCAAATGTTCGGTACAGCCCTAAGAACACTTGAAGGCACCACCTTTAATTCCAAAACCATCTATCGTGTGGCACTGCCTGTTCTTACAGGTGTTGCTGTAATGAACATCCCTGCTGAAGCGTTTCATGCTCTGCCCATGTATCTCATTCCGATCATTAGCAATGGGCTTGTCATTGGGGTTGTGGTGTCACTTTTGCTCGAAACCACAGTGGATTGGTCCAAGATGGACAATACTACGACTGCTACCAAAGCAGCCTGAAAATTTAAAATATTGAAACAGTCCGGTTCACCGGGCTGTTTTTTTTGTTAGATTCGTGCTTCCCGGGTTACTTCACCATAATTTTGCCTTGCCCCGCAAGCATTCTCATTTCTCTGGATAAACGCTCATGATTGCCTTGCTGGATCTCCAGCTGTACGCCGTAGTGCCATTGGTTATTTTCTTCTTTGCCCCAGCGCAGCGTTCCTTCCAAATACAAGGGGTCTTCAAAAAGCAACAAGTTCATGCCGATTCGGATGTTATTGGACTCCACATGCAGATTTAACGGAAATGAAAGCTGACAGCCCGATCGGCTGATATCGCATAATTCCGCTTGAATGGGTTTGGGTGGTGCTGAGGCGCCGTTAATGCTGAGTATAAAAATTTCGAACATTATCGGTTCCTTTAAAGTATAGCGAAAAGGTTCTCTTCTAAGGTTGATAGCCATGGTTTCCTCCACAAAATCAAAAAAAGTCAGTTATGATTATATCGTCATTTTTGCTAAAAAAATGAAGAGAATAACCTTGTTTGCTAACACCTTAATTCTTCACATGTATAACATGAACCTAGTTAACTCTTGAGTACCTTTAACCTGTGTGCCGGGCTTGATATAATGGTTAAATATGGTTCTAATAATCTCGCCTGCGGATCAAAAGGGGATGGAGCGGATCAAATTGCGTCATTTTTCTTAAGAATTTCAGGAGAAATGAATCGATTGGGAACCGGAAGTGTGCAACAAACGGTTGATCAACTGCGTGAATAGAGTTCAAGAATTGAACAATATCATCCAAATACTGTGCGTCCATTAGTTTTCGTGGCGAGAACAAGGCCGTTGCATAGGTTTTGAACGTAGAATGTACCAGTGAAGAGGGCAGCATCGAATGATCAGCATCCGGTAGTTTGGTTACACTGAGCAGTGATTGTGGAATCATCTGACGATACACGCGCTCTGTCTCTTGAACATCGACATTTATATCTTGACCTCCAAGCACGAGATGAACAGGGCTATGAAACGAAACGAGCCCATCTGTGGCATCTGATTCCACATTGTTGACGATAAACGTCCAACGCTCCTTGGAAATGAGTTGGTCCTTATTAGCTATGAGTTTATATTCATCATAGGTGGCCTTGTTTCGAATCAGCTGCAGAACCTGGTCATTATAGAGCTGCCTTGCAGTGATCTCTTCCTCGGTATATCCCTTCTGGAGCATTTCCTGCTGGGTGTTGTATCTGCCCTGTGTAATCCAGTTGATGGCGGGGGAAACCAAAATGCTAAATGCAATATCCGGATCTTGTTTCACGATGTTTGGAATGACCCATCCAGCCTGGCTGGCACCCCACAAACCAATTCGATCTTGATCAATAGAGGGTTCTTTTCTGGCCCATTCAATGGCGGTTAAGACATCCTGTGCACGATCCTCCATGGTTTGGTCAAGCCAGTTTCCCGAGGAACCGCCAACACCACGTTTATCCAACGAGAGGGAGGCATACCCCGCCATGGCAAGCTTTTCCCACAAAGGTCGATACCCACCGTCATAACTGGCATTAATCGGACCATCACCATGTACAAAAACGACAAGGCCAACCTTATCTGAATGCTGTTTGGGCAGTGTGAGTATACCCGTTAATTGTCCATATGAGGTTGGAATGGAGATGCGTGTTTCTTTCATGTTGAATGTGTTCTGAATGAGCAGCCAAGACACAATAGCCAGAATGATGATTGTTACACCGATCAGCCATTTGAAAACTGAGGTCGTAAATAATCTTAGTCTAGGGGGCTGTTGTTTAAACACTGAAATGCCTCCTGTATGTTAGAGATAGGGATCATCATGAAAATCCATTCAGGTTCACGGAACAGGAATTTTCGGGAAATGCTGTTGTGTGATGATTCCACTCTGAAGTTCAATTGTTGGTAAAGACGAATGGCTTGTGTGTTGCTGCTGGATACGTGCAAAGATATATATTTACAATGGAGATGTTGGTTTGCAAACTGCTGAGCAGTAATCAGCAACTGTCTGGCAATCCCACGCTTTCGGTGACTTGAAGCTACAGCCAAATGCTCAATATAACATTCGTGTGGACTTGGCTTATATTCCAGGGCAATCATTCCGACCATAAACATGCAGACATTGCGTAGTCCGTATTGCTTGCAAAGCTTACGGAGTGGAATGTGATGGATCTCCTTTTTTATCTGTAGGGGGTTTTTGAGGCACCATTTCAGGCATAGAACCCCGACAACCTGGTTTCCATCCATTGCAATGAACTGCCTATCGGAGGGTGAGTTTCCCTGATCAATCCATATAGCGCCAAGCAAGTCAACTATTTCCGTTGGGGCGAGCCGAACAAGAGCCTCAAACTTGGTTGCAAAAGAATGGACTATTAATTTTCGGACAGCCAGTTGATGTTGATTTTGATCATCATAGTCCACAATTTGAATTGGAGTCGTGAGGTTCATAATGGGTTCCTTTCTTTCACTTTAGGAGGAGTGACCTCAATTCTGGCCTGAATCTCATAGTGTAATTGATCAGTTCCTAACATGGAGAGATAGGACTTTTCAATCAAGATTATAGGGTCTACCAGCACGTAAGTGGCTTGAAATGCATATTCCTTAAGGTGATGAATTTCCTGGGCAATATTTTCTTCGGATGTCACTGTGAATGATCTGGTTAGATATAACCCTTTTTCAACAAAAGAATCGCTGGTAGCATTAGAAAACGGAACACAGACTGCAACCTGGTCTAAGGTATACAAGTAGTGTAAATCAATTTCAAACAATGCAGGTTGATCCGTACGATGCTGATAAAGTGCACGGGCATGCAGAGATTCGTTTGGTTGGATGGTGATCCAAGTGGTGAAATGCCGAACAGGAATTTCCTTTATCTCATATATGGGTATACACTGATCCTGCTGGGATTGGCTGATCCATTCCTGCTGTTCCTGCAATATGCCTTGAATGAATTGTTCCATATGCATTAACGAATCAATCTGTGATTGTACAGCTCGAAGTGAATCGGTTAATAATCGGTTATAGTCATCTGCGGAATAGGAGAGCATGCACTCTTTGATTTGCTGAACAGGGACATTCAACTTGCGCAATAAAAGAATGTGAGAAAGCTGGTAGATCTCATCCATTCCATACATACGGTAGTGGTTGGTATCCACATATGCCGGGAAAAGTATTTCTTTTTCCTCAAAGTATCGAATTTGATGGATTGAAACATGCATTAATTTGGATAATTCGCTAATCGTAATGTATTTGTTCATTAAGCTGGCTCCTGTCTGCTTGAATGGAATAGTTCCACTATAAACCTTAGGTCTGACCTAGGGTCAAGGTGTTTATTTTGATTTAGAAAGGAGAGATAGAATGAACGGGAAATTTCAGATCTTCACGGATACGGCAGCATTGTGCCTGTACGATCTGGGGACGTTAAAACATCGTGTTGGAGACACACAGGACTGGTGGTCTATTGCGGAAGATGAACTGACAGAGGTAAATGCAGGCAACTGTTTGTTTCTGAATCTGGGTGAAGATGGACAGTATGAGGTGACATGGAGTCTGGATGATGCGGGGAAGGAACTGGAGAATGCAAAGGTATACCATCTACTTGTCCCTTCCGGTAACGTGTATCTGGGGGCAGCGGAGGATGTCACTGGGGGCGAGCTAGAACCCGATGAGTCTTGCGGTGGTGTGTTGCTCCAGATGGAGCCCGGAAATTATGCGTGCGCGATATCGAGGGACAACAACCAAATATGGATTAACATCAAATCCAGTCTGCAAAGCGAAAATAGTTTGAATGACTTGATCCGAATTTGACGTTATAGGTACAACGCGATGGAAGGAGGCCTACAGACATGCACAATCCCCAGTTGGAACGCATACAGGGAAAGTTGAACAAACTCCAGACTCTGGACCCGAAGCGGAATCTGTTTGGGGCAGAGAATCATCAATATGAGATGGCTCCGGTATGGACATTGGACGAAATTAAAGCTTTTGAACAGAAATGGAAGATAGCGCTGCCTGAAGAGTATCAAGCTTTTTTGCTTGGGATTGGAAGTGGTGGTACAGGTCCTTATTATGGGCTGGAAAAGCCGGAGAACGGCATATATTTGGTGATGGATTATGATGATGAGTTGAATGCAATTTCTGAGCCGTTTCCACATGTGGAATCCTGGAATTGGGATGTGGACTGGTACGACGACAGCAAAGAAGAGGACGAGTGGGCAGCGCTTGAACATGAGTATTATGATCCGAAATGGTCGGCAGGGATGCTGCGAATCAGTGATTTTGGATGTGGCGTCTCGCTCAATCTGATCGTGAAGGGATTGTCCTACGGAGAGATCTGGACCGATGATCGAGCGAACAGTAATGGAATTTATCCGGATCATTATATGGGCAACGCGGAGCGGCTGGGTTTTCTCGACTGGTATGAATTGTGGCTGGACCGCTCGATCAATGAATTGAATGAGCAAGAGTAGTAGCCTTTAGCTAACTTTTGATTAAAGGAGGTACCATGTGGGCTGGGAATATGGCATCAGAACAACAAATCCTGTCATTTTGCCTCGGATTGTGAAGCGACTGGCGGAGTCCTTAACCTTCTCAGACTTGTATAAGTTGGAGCATTATGAAGATGGGTTTGCGTTGCTTCAGGAGGGTTCGCCCTGGCCTGAAGCTCTACAAGTCTCGATTGAAGTGGCATCGGGAATGAATGAGATTGTAGAGGGAGAGTTATACATATATTGTCTGTTTCATGTAGGAGGTGAATTCGCAGCAAACTGGCTAAGGCAGATGGGAGCAGCTACGAATCAGGATGACGCTGAGCTGGAATGGTTTGAACTTTAAATAATGATGCGGAAATCAATACAAGAGCTTCCTCCTCAGGATTAGGCGGGGCTTTTTTGTGATGAAAAATAAATAAAAAACGGTTTGGCTTGTTCATCCGTCTTAAACCACAGAAAGAGAGAGAAGGAGGGGATTGCAGGGTGGAAACCAAAGCCGAGATGAAAAAGATGCTGTTTGTACAGAGCGAAGACGAGACGGCATTTGTCCAATCCATCATGGAGCATCAGGACACGCTGATCTCCATTGCCTACAGTTACCTGCGTAATCGTCACGATGCGCTCGAAGCGGTGCAGGAGATGACATGCCGGGCCTGGATCAAGCGTCGCTCTCTGAAAAATGAGAAGGCGTTCAAATCGTGGATTATACGTATTCTGATCTATGTGTGCATTGATGAACAAAGGCGTCGCAAACGGGCAACACCACTGCCGAGCGAAGGGTTGGAGGAGGCGATATCCGAGTCTGTCAGTGCAGGATGCAGCGACAATAGACTTGCGATGTGGTCCATGCTTGAGAAAATCAAACCCAAATATCGCCATGTACTTCTGCTGAAATACTATAACGACATGACGTCAATTGAGATTGCCTCCATTCTTGGCAAACCGGAGGGCACCATCAAGACCTGGCAGCATAAAGGGTTGGAACTGTTACGGAAACAGATGAAGAACAGGGGGGATTGGCATGACAACTAGTCCGGAGGAACAGGCACTTTTCGCAGATGCTTCCCAGGCTAAGCTGGAGAGACAACAATTGAATCCAGCGGATGCGGCCTTTGCCATTCAGCGAGGTCTGGCAAAGGCCAGAACCCGGCGAATGACAGGTCATGTGCAATTAAAGTGGATTACGGCTGTGCTCGTAACCGCTCTGGCAGCCGGTTGGCTGCTGCTGGGTCCGCTTGGCGGTTCTACACCACAACAGGCAATGTACAGCCAGCCTGCACAGAATTGGGGAGTTCTTGAACCTTTTCGGGAGTTGGCTGGAAAAGATGTAGACGGAAACACGATTACATCTGCAATTAACAATGGTTATGTACAGCTCGTGAATCGTTCTGTGAAATCAGGAATATATCAATTAACCGTCAATGCTGTGATGGCGGATGAAAACAAGATGATTGTATTGTATACAGCCCAGACGGATGCTTCCCAGGAGATATATTCGGTTCCCAAAACGAGTATGGTCAATGGCATGACGAACCAATCACTTGGCAATGGCGGTATAAGCAGTCTGTATAGCTCCAATGGAAAGTATACACTTTATGGACGTAGCACCGTTGAAATGGATGGGAATACACCGCTTCCTGGACAAGTGAAGTTCAATTTTCGCATTTCATCTGTAGTTCCTGATCTGCTGACTGACACGAATAAGGTTAAAAAAGATACCAAATACCAATTTTCGAAACCGATGGAAGTGAGCTTCGATCTGGACCCTAAATTTTCGGTGCCCAAGACCGAGAAGATCAAACTTAATCAGTTATTTACGATTGGCGGTCATGAGGTAATGTTATCTGAAGCAGAGGTATCTCCACTTGTGACACGGGTAAGATTTATCTATGAACCTAATCAAAAGATTGATTATAAAACCAAACTCTCTGTCAGTGATGTGGTCAACCCTACCGAGATTGTATCCACCACCAAGGACAGGCAGGAGACCTTGTTGTCCCGTGTGTCAGGTAACGGGACGGAAGATGGGATGATCTATTCCTTCAGTAGTAATCTGCTGGATGCCCCCCAATCTCTGGTATTAAAACTTCACGGTGAACCCGGCAAAGTTTACGATGATTTGCAAGAAGCCGAGAAACACAAGCTGGAACTGAAAATCAAATAGGATTCAAAGGAAGGGCGATACAAATTCATGGTTTTTGCAGATGACTTTGTGTCGTCTTTTCATTTTTCTTATACGGGGACTGCTGTTGCAAAAAAATAAAAATAATGGTTAAATTGCAATTTTTGTATTGTCACATCTGATGTTACACGATATAATCAACTTGTCTTGCAGGATAAAATTATAAAGGATGGTGAAATTTTGAAGAAATTTTCGATTCTTTTACTCGCTGTAACACTGTTATTATTGACAGTCTCCACGGTCTCTACGGCACCCGCTACATATGGTGCGGCCAGTTATCCCAACACAGGCACCAATGGTTTAACGGGTTTTGCCGGTAACGCCAAAAATGAGAGTGGTGTATCCAAATCAGCCACGACAGGTGGTAAGAACGGTCAGGTCATCTACATCAGCAATCTGAACGATCTGCGAACACATATGGCAGGCACAACAGCTAAAATACTGGTTATTGAACAAAATATTTCTTCCTCTACCTTGCAGAAAGTCGAATTTGGATCGAACAAAACTTTGGTAGGCTCTTTTGATAAACACACACTGACGAACATTCATTTCAGATCGACGTCCAGCTCAAGCAATGTCATTTTTCAGAATCTGACTTTTGAACACGCTTCCAATATTAATGCTAACGACGATATCCAGATGTATATTACTTCAGGCTCCAACTACTGGATCGATCACGTGACGTTCTCCGGCCATAGCTACAGCTCGAGCGGAAGTGATCTGGACAAGCTCTTGTATATTGGGGATCGTGCAGATTATATAACGATCAGCAATTCCAAATTTGCAAACCACAAATACGGAATTATTCTCGGATACCCGAATGATGGCAACAGCAGCTATAATGGTGTACCTCATGTAACGATGGCTAATAACTATTTTGAAAACCTGTATGTACGTGGTCCTGGTCTCATGAGATACGGTTATTTCCATATCAAAAACAATTACGCGAACAACTTTAACCAGGCGATTACCATTGGCGAGAAAGCACGCATTTATTCTGAAAACAATTATTTCGGTGCAGGCGCTGAAAAAGGCGGCATTCTGGATGATAAAGGAAACGGGGAATTTACGGATACAGGCAGCACACCTGCGTTAAGCAGTCCATCCTCTCCTCAAACGAGTTGGAGACCGAGCTCCAACTACAGCTATGAAGTACAGACAGCCAGTTATGCCCGCGAGTTTGTCACCAAGTATGCAGGTTCGTCTAACAACACACTTGTGTTCGGGAAATAAAAGGTAGCTGATCTTCTTAACATGTGAAAGCCCGTATCCCTGATGCGGGTTTTTACTATTTTTTTACTATGGAGAAAACCAAATAAAATTCCTGAAATATAAGTACATATTATATTCCTTCATATATTAAAAATTTATAATAAAATTCCGATATACATTAAGTGTGTTTTCATGTTTATGAAGACCTAATGTACTATAACAAAGCCCTAGGACTTTGCGATTTATTCATAAGCAAGGACCAAAGACTGATAAAAGATAGTACAGAAATGTTTCACCATCGTATTTAATTGATAAAAAGGACGGGAAATTCATGAATCGTTATGACGAAATCATCTGGAAAAGGAACAAGCTGATCTGTATCATCCTGTGGGTTATTGTTGCCATCGGTTTTGGTATGGCCTTTCTGGAACCCAAGCTGCTTGTTTCGAGTGGGGTAGCTATTTTATTCACCGGTTGGGTAACGTACGCCAATATCAAAAAGAAGTATATTCATGTGATCCCGTGGCTTTGTACACTCCTGATTACGGTTTGTGGAGTCTATGCAGGCTGGGGAAGTGTTAACATCACTTTAAGTCTGGTCATCACTTCAGTATTGTTGCTCTATCCCGACAAGAAACTGTTCACTACCGGATTTTTCGTGTTGTTTATCATCAGTATTATTCAGGTCGTTCTGGTGGAGACAAAGAGCTCCGAGGAATTTATTGGCCATATTGTTGATGTAGGATTGTTTGCGCTTACGGGAGCCATTCTGATGCTGGTTTCCCAGTTGAATCAAAGACTCTTTTGGGATAGCGAAGCGCGTTGGCAAGAAGTAGAGCATTCCAAAATGAGAGTGGAAACAATGCTTGTAAGGGTCAAAGAATCTGTAGAGGGCCTATCTCGTTATACGGATCAACTGAAGCAAAAAGTAACCGACACCGGCTCCATTACCCATGAAGTAACGCTTGGATTCAGCGAGGTGGCCAAAGGGGTTGAATTCCAGGCCACCAGTGTGGCTGAAATTTCAGAGTCCTTGTCCTTGTCGGATCAGCATATCCGCGATGTTGCTTCCTACTCACTTCAGATGAAAGAACTGTCAGCCAGCATGGCAACGAGCACGGAAACAGGCAGTGCGCAGATGGATCAACTGAATGTTCAGATGCAGGAGCTGTATGAAACGATTAATACCACAGCCGATGATATGAGTAAGTTTAACGAGGAAAGTGAGTCCATGTCGCTAATGCTGAACAGCATCTTGGATATTGCGAACCAGACGAATCTGCTTGCGCTCAATGCAGCGATTGAAGCAGCCCGTGCAGGTGAACATGGACGTGGGTTTGCAGTCGTTTCGGAGGAAGTTCGCAAGCTGGCAGAACACTCCGGCCATTCGGCCAGTGATATTGCTGCTATTTTGTCCCGTTTGAGAGGACAGACACAGGCGTTGACGGATCGGTTTGGGCGTATTCGACTCGCTTTGGAAGCAGGAAAAGACAGTGTGCAAACGGCAGAAGAAGTTTTCCGTACGATCAACAGCAATTCTCAGCAAGTATTGAATCAGGCCGCAGATATCGAGAGTAGTTCAGTCACCATGAGGGAATCCTCTACGAAAGTGGTTAATGAGGTTTCAGAAATTTCAAGTGTGACTCAGGAATCGAGTGCTGCTACGGAAGAAATTCTTGCCAGTATGGAGGAACAGCGCAACCTGACCGAGAAGATGGTGGACAGCTTCGGAGAACTGGAGCAACTGATTGTGGACCTGAACGAGTTGGTATCGGATAAGGACGAAGTAGGTTCTGCAACGGGTACGCTGTAAAATACTTAGGCTGAAGCTAGCCTACTGCATCGGAGTCACCTGATTACACCAATTTTATATTCGAAGTTCAGTTACTGAGCCTGTCTCCAACCATGATGTGGGGGCAGGCTTTTTTTGTTTTTAGATGGCTTATCTCTCCGCCCGTTTTCAACGAAACAATTGTGGATGCTCATCCAGGCCCACTATAATGGGAGGAATAGGAATTTGTAAAAAAACAATTGATGGCAGGAAGTTTGGGTAATTGGGGGAGCAGAACGTGAAGAATGCAGTAATGGAAAAAAAGATGGATAGCCGCGATCTTACAGATCCAGCGAAGAATCAAAGACGCGATAGTCGCGTTCGTTTCTATGATCTGAATTCGCTCCAAGATATGGACTGGCCTAACACCGAGGATGGCAGATATGCAAGAGCATATTTGGAACCCATGATGTTGCAAGGGACACGGGACTTCATTATAAATGTAAACACAACCTTACTCATTGCTCGAATTGACGATCTAGTGCTTCCGTTGACGGTAAATGATGCAGAGTATGAAAATTCTTACGTTTGTTCACCTTATACGCATTATGTGAGGTATGCCAAGCAGGAGTTGACGATGCTTCGGAAACCGTTGCTGGAAAAGGGGCTTTTCGCGCTGCTTAGTGTGGTGGGGTGTGGAATGCGGCAATCACAAATAAACAAGGTTGTACATATCAACAACTGGCTGTTATCAACAAACCTGTATCCAGCCATGTCCGGAGAGCAGGCTGTTTGTCTGCTTGCAGCAGTAAGGGAACGTTATCCTGAGCATGCCGTCATATTTCGCTCCTTGTGCCCAGGGCTTCACTCCGATCTGACGGGAGAACTGAAGCAAGCAGGCTGTCAACTAATTCCGAGCCGGCAAATCTATCTATACCAGGCGAATGATCCGAATTTCGGCAATGCGAAGTCGCGCTGGCTGCTGAAGCGGGATTACGAATTGTTGACCAAGCACGGATATGAATTCGTTTCCGGATCGAATTTGACGGAGGAAGATATTCCGCGAATTGCGGAGCTGTATAGGCTGCTATACCTCGAAAAATACTCTTATGATAATCCGCAATTCAGTGAACAGTTCATTGCGACAGCAAAAGCTTCGGGAACACTGACCTTGTATGGTCTGCGAAAGGAAGGGCGTATAGATGCGATTATGGGATACTTCTGTCGGAATGGGGTGATGACAACGCCGTTATTCGGTTACGATACGGCGCTACCCCAGTCTATCGGACTGTACCGTATGCTATCAGCTTGCCTGATTGGACAGGCCCGTGAGAACGGTCATCTGTTGCATGAGAGTGCTGGTGCTGCGCAGTTCAAACGCAACCGTGGCGCTGTGTCGGATTTCGAGTATTCTGCCGTGTATGAGCGCCATTTGCCAATGAGCAGACGCTGGTGCTGGCTGCTGCTTGAACGGCTTTTGAATCGAGTAGGTGTGCCGCTGATGCGTCGGATGAAGCTGTAAACTTGCACAACAGCGCGCTGACGCCGTCCTATGTGGGGTGCGCGTGTAGGTTTGGCTCCACACACAACAGGTCAGTCATCGTGAAACGTACACTTATTTAGATTCGCCTCAAAAATAATTGCGCCTTAATCATACATGTTCGGCCAACTGCACTTCGAAGCCATCTGGGTCGGCAATGTAAATAAACCTCAGATGCGGATTGGGCTGGACGGGGCCTCGTACAATCGGGATGCCTAATGCGGCGAGTTGCTCCATGGCTTCGTCCAGCGACCTTACCTCATAGCCGATCGAAACACCGGCCTCTGGCTTGAGTGTGGTTTCGCTGCCCTCAATCAGTTCCAGCTTCGTTTCATTTTCTGGTCCGAGCATGGCGATCTGCCGTCCACGGCTTTCGAATCTGCGCTGAATCGGCAGCCCGAGCAAATCGTGGTAGAAGCGGAGCGATGCTTCCAGATCGTGTACCCGCAGTGTGATCCAATTTAGTCTAATCAACATCATGAGCTTCTCCTTTTTTTTGCGCCATATTCATCAACGTTATGCTTATTATACGATAAGCTTGTGCGTGGGCCTACCATACCACGTTACCTTTGCCTATAGAAGTTGCACTTAAAAGTGAAATCGAAAAACTGCCCAAGAATATTCTTGGGCAGTTTGGCTAAGAGTGCCGTTCAATGAGCGGGCAACTTTTTTATTGAATCAGATCAATCGCATCCTGTGACACGAAGGGTCCCCATTATGGGCGTGAAGCATGTGTGTAGAAGTAACGCGAAACAGGATTAGCGACCCATAATATAGAATTCGTAGTGTAAAGGTGTATGTATGATGAAATAGAGAGCTTGATGAGAGAGGTGAGTGACCATGATTGATATTATTGCGCTTCGACGAGACCTTCACGAACATCCCGAGCTGGGATTCACCGAATTTCGTACGGCTACCAAAGTCGTGCAGATGTTAACGGAACTGGGTTACCATGTGGCCTATGGAAAAGATGCGATTGATGACACATCGCGGCGAGGTCTGCCAAACCCTGAAGTGTTGGAAGATGCATATCAGCGTGCCATCCATGAAGGGGCAGATCCAGCGATTGTGCAGCAGATGCGAGGGGGATTTACGGCGGTTGTCGCTGAGTTACAAGGAGAAATGGAAGGGCCAACAACGGCGTTCCGTTTCGATATGGATGCACTTCCGATCCGTGAGAGCAAGTCAGACAAACATATACCACAAGCGGGGAAATTTCGCTCCAGTCATGAAGGCATTATGCACGCTTGCGCGCACGATGGACATACAGCCATTGGGCTTGCACTTGCAGAACGTTTGAGTAACCGAAAGTTCGCCGGGAAGATCCGTCTGCTGTTCCAGCCTGCTGAAGAAGGTGTGCGTGGTGCGTATGCCATGGTCGAAAAAGGCATGCTGGAACAGGTGGACCGTCTGTTCTGCATACATTTGGGTACAGGTGTGCCATCCGGTCATGTCAGAGGGGCGTCTGCTGGATTCCTGGCAACGACCAAGCTGGAAGCCCATTTTACAGGTGTGTCTTCTCATGCAGGAGCTACACCGGAGGAAGGACGGAATGCTTTGCTGGGAGCCTCTACAGCACTCCTTAATATTCATGCGTTGCCTCGGTTTAGCACGGCAGATACACGCATTAATGTGGGTATTCTTGAAGGCGGAACAGGGGCCAATATTATTCCCGAGCACGCACGGATGGTGATTGAAACCCGTTCAACGACAGAAGAAACGAATCGTGAGCTGGAGCGACGGGTGCGTCAGATCATCGAGCACAGCGCGGCGATGCATGAGTTAAGCTCTACGGTTGAAGTCATTGGCGGTGCAGTCCCTATTCACTGTGATATGGAGCTTGCAGAGCTTGCTGTGCAGCAAAGTGAAGGCATCGCAGGATTTACCCATGCGGAGGCTATTTCGGATGGTGCTTCACTCGGAAGTGAGGATGCCAGTTACATGATTCGGCGCGTGCAGGAACAAGGTGGGAAAGCAACGTATATGATTATTGGCAGCGAGCTGCCTGCTCCGCATCACCATCCGGAATTCGATATTGATGAAGCAGTGCTAGCTCCTGCGGTGGAACTGCTGGAGAGATTGGCACGAACGCTCTAGAAAGATATAACTACAACCAAGGAGAGGCTTTCACTTACATATCGGTTAAGGAGGTGAACGCGCTTCAAGGCAGGAGCACGAGCGAACGTACCAATCGCCAGTTGGCTGAAACGACTGCATAAGCTTTGCAGGCACAGCTCAATGGCGGTGGAACCTTGGAGCAGAGTTGGATGAAACATAAACAAGATCAGGGGTTCAAACCTCAAACATTGCAGCAGACGAAATATGGAGCCATTGATGGAAAAACCTATGAACACTACGGTACGCTCGGCTGGTTAGGTGTTCCTTATGCAGCACCTCCGGTAGGTGAATTACGCTGGAAAGCACCGCGTGAACCGGATGCATGGACAGGGACTCGAACCGCCAAGGAATTTGCTGCGTGCAGCTTGCAGTTATCCGGTGAAACGATAGCCGGAAGTGAAGACTCACTGTATCTCAATATTTGGCGTCCGAATACAACCAGTTCGAAGCTTCCGGTTATGGTGTTTCTGCACGGCGGCGGGAATATGACCGGATCAGGCAAGGATTTTCAGGGTGAACAGCTTGCGCGTAACACGAACAGCATTATCATATCGGTGAACTATCGTTTGGGAGCTCTTGGGTTCTTTCAAAGTGCTGCATTGAAAACCGGAAATCCCCTTGATGATTCGGGCAACTATGGCTTGCTTGATGCATTCCGTGCACTGCAGTGGGTACAGGATAATATCGAGGGCTTTGGCGGAGATACAGGCAATGTTACGTTGGCCGGGCAGTCGGCAGGAGCACGTAATGTTCTGGTAGCGTTAATCTCACCGCTAAGCAAAGGGCTATTTCAGAAATTAGCTGCTTTCAGTGGTGGTCTGACCACGGCTGCACCGGAGGAAGGCGAGCAAAAATCCGAGGATGCACTTGTGAAATTGCTCGTGCAAGAGGGTAAAGTGACCTCTATTGAACATGCGAGAACATGGATCGGCAAGCAGTATCAGGCACAGCTGGCCAGCTATTTGCGTGAGTTGCCTGCTGACAAGCTGGTCACTGTATATGGTTCAACGGCGATTCGTATGCAGCCATTCCCACATTTGTTCCGTGACGGTACAGTCATTCCGAAAGAGGGATTCGATGCCATCAACAGCGGTAATTATGCACAAGTTCCTGTTCTGCTGGGCAGTTTGGAAACCGAGTTTTCCAGCTTTGCTTTCGGTGATCCATACTTTGTACCCTCATTTCATTATGAAACTCTGTTTACAGATGAAACCAAGGCCGAACAGTATGCCGCAGCTCTGAAATACGGCAGTGAGGTTTATGCCGGCTTTAATACAGAGCGGGTAGCTGAATTCCTTACGAGTGAAGCGGGACAGCCGCCGGTATACGCCTATCGTTTTGCATGGGGTACACAGCCTGGGGTCATTTCCGAAAGGCTGCAAACATTGCTGGGCGCACCGCATGGCGCGGATATGGACTTTTACACAGGACACGCAGACGGCGTTGCCGCTCTTTTCCCTGAAGGTTATTTTAGTGAACAGAACAAACCAGGCCGTGAGACATTGTCTTCCGCGATGGCAGCATATTTGAAGCAGTTCCTCTATACAGGCAACCCGGGTTGTGGTGGATCATCGGAATTGGCCGAATGGACACCTTGGACAAAAGATGCCAAAGCACCAATTATGCATCTGGACGCAACCGATACGACAGCGGAGATCGGCATGTCTATGCATTATAATGTAGGCAAGGATATCGTAATGGAGAAAATGAAAAAAGAATTGCCAGACGAGACATACAAGTTGCTGACGGAGAAGGTATTTGCCGGACGCTTTTTTTGGGAATAAGTCATGCGAAAGGACACGAGAGAATGATCTCTAGTGTCCTTTTTTAGTTGCGGGCGTATCTCCTCATTCTTCAATGTGAAAATACCATATCTATAGGTGGTTTCTGGATTTTTTTCGTATGTAGAATAGTGATCTCGTCATGGGGCTGGTCTAAAAGCAGAAATTGAGGTAGAATTATTGAGAATTATTCTCAATTAAACAAATCTCTATCTGAGAGTCATGATCAAGTTATAGACGAGGTGAGAACACATGGGTTTCGATTCGTTAGCTGTCGTATACCAGCATTACTTAACGCAGGAACCATTCAGTCAGCAAGATGAAAACACGTACCTGCTCTCTGCTAAAGCGGGCAGTGGCAATATAAAAAGAGTAACCACGTATAGTGGTATCGAAATTGTGTATTCTCAGATTAATTATAGTGAACCGTGCTCTACGTTTTTTGCATCGAATATTCCCATCATTGAGCTGCAATTTGCCTTGTCAGGTGCGCGCTATGTAGACATATCCGGTCAGCAATATACGCTGCCCACTGGACAGGGAGCACTCATTATGATGCGTGATTTTGAAGCCTGGTTCCATCCGCCTGCGCAGGAGAACTATACTTCTTTTGCCATCGGAATTCCGATCTCGTTGTTCAATTATGCGGGCGCACAATTGGCAACGAGCCAGTCCATTCGGTTTCAGGACATTTTGGGACATTGTGTGTTCAAACCCATCATATTTCAGCTGGATCACAGAATTCGAACGATGATTGAAAGTCTGATTGGGGAATTGAACAACCCCTATAGATCTTCCTTAATGATGGAAGCGACCGCATTGGAGATATTGAATCGGTTTATGATTCAGCTGTTTGATCTGGCGCCTATTCCTTCGGGATTTTCCAGAGAGGATATACGGAAGCTGCATACCGCCCGGGAGATTATGGAGGCAAGCATGGTGGACCCTCCATCCCTGCTGGCGTTGTCCAAACAGGTGGGTCTGAATGATTTTAAATTGAAAAAAGGCTTTAAGGCGCTGTTCGGCACTACCGTATTTGAATATTTGCGCCAGATTCGTCTCGACAACGCCATGAAATTGCTGCGCAGTCAAGAGAATAACGTCACTGAGGCAGCGATAGCGGTTGGTTACAGTAACATCAGTGCATTTTCCCAGCAATTCTATCGCAAATTCGGCGTGAAGCCATCGGAAATGAAAAAAATATATTAATAATCCGTCTAACCGTTAATTGTTCCGTATGGAGGCAGTCGAGATTCTCTCAGCCTTGTATACTCCAGGTACAGTGGATACTGTACTGAAAAATAAAGGAGTGTATGAGCGTGAACAGAATCAGAGGAAGTATCTTTTTTAGCGTATTTGCAGCCATGTTGGGTCTTATGCTTATTGCTCCCATTATGCCGCCACTTATTCGTGAGCTGGGGATGAAAGAAAGTCATTCCGGGCTAATTATTTCACTCGGGTCCATCGCCATGGCTGTGATGGGTCCGGTATGGGGCAGATTCAGTGATCTGAAAGGCAGAAAACCAATCATATTGATTGGATTCATAGGCATGTCCATAAGTTGTGCGTTGTTTGCATTGGCGATGTATAGTGGATTAAATGCGTGGATCGGAGGGGGACTTTTGTTAACCCTTCTGATTGTAACGCGGAGCTTGATTGGTATGTTCATTCCGGCAGTGCTATCCTCTTCACAGGCATATATGGGAGATGTGACGGAAGGAGAAGAGCGGGGAAGCGGGATGGCGATTATTAGTGCCGCCAATGGGCTGGGACTTGTATTTGGCCCTGCGATTGCAGGCGCTTTTACCATTATCGGCCTCCTGTGGCCGCTTTACTTTGGTATTTTTATTGCGATAGCGGCTTTTATCATTGCTTTGTTGCTCATTCCTGCTGCCAAGCCGGTCATTCAGGAGAAAGCGCCCAAGGTCAACCCGCTCCAACGCGGGTTGCGTATGTATCTTGCTGCCGGGTTGGTTACGATGATTGGCATTATGACGGTACAGGTTATTGGTGGATTTTATTTCCAGGACCAACTCGCATTATCTCCAGGGGCTACAGCCCGAATGGTCTCGTTTGGACTGATGTTCTCCGGGGCTGCGATGCTGATCATGCAGGTGATCCAGATGAAGTGGTTGAAATGGCAGCCACGGCCGATGATTTTGCTAGGGTCCCTTTTTCTGCTCGCAAGCATGGTATTGTTTCTGATCTCTAGTCAATTGGTTGTCTATTATCTCTCCTTCTTCCTGTTCGGCATGGGCTCGGGTCTGATGATGCCTGGTTTTATGGCCGGGGCTTCTCTTTCGGTCAGCAAAGAACAACAGGGCGGCGCAGCCGGATTGGTTGCTGCGATTCAAGGCATATCTGCCGTGATCACCCCTTTACTCACAACAACGTTGTATCAGGTAGATAAACATATTCCGTTCATGCTGGTAGCCCTGTTGGTTCTAGTCATGGGTGCAGTCATGTTGGGATCGAGAAAAATTCAAACCCATTCCGTTGCCGGGTAAGGTTAAAGACCTAACTGAACCACAACTTTGCGGCATAGAAATGTCGCTGCGAATCCGGCTATCGCGTCCAGTTGCACGCCAATCTGTTCACCCTCGTAAGCGAAGCTGAGCTGCAAGCAGACATTGCTTTCCTCGGCGGGAGAGATGTTCTTAAACTGGACGTCTTCAAAATTAAAGTCGAGGGGCTGTTCCAACCCGTCTGTGGAAGTATGCGTAATCGTCAGGGACAGATTTTCAAACTTATCGCCTTGATCCGCGTTTTGCAGCTTCACATTGGTTAGTTCATCGTAGTGAAAAGGTGGGAAGAACCCCAACGTATCGATCACGTTCTGGGCACCTTCTATGGAGTTGAGTGGTGAGAAGATCATTTCAAACTGCCAGGCTTCCATCAATCGTGACTCATACTGGGGGCTTGTATACAGCAGGATTGAATCAGGTCCACATTTGATTGCCGTTCCAATAAATGCGGCCCAGCCTGCTGTTCCAACCTCACCAACCTTTATCAAAATCTGATCTTGAGCATGCAGCCTTAATTCGCAATCTGAATTGAAGTGTACTCGGTAAGCTGGTACCTTCACCTGCCAAGCCGTATTCGGGGCAAAATAAAATTCCTCCCGCTTCACAGATTTTATACTAACGTTCCATGTCCGCTCCTGATTCATGCAATCCCCTCCGATATACATAAGCTTTGAAAACTGGCAAGACACTTCACTTGGCCTTGATCATCTCTCAGCCGCAGCCTGCATCAGCTTGTAAATCTGGCGGGTCGTGTTCACGTTCCGGACCGTCATATATTTGTAGACCTTGGAGCCTATGAGCTTGTTCATACCACTTTTGGTGACAAGTTCTTTACTGACGGAATATAAAATGGCTCCGGGAACATATAGCAATGTGCCGATTTCCGGTTTGATGGGCAGTTTGTCCAGAACTGAAACATCATTCACTTCATCCCAGAGGAACATGACATCACTTTTGGCCGCGGCATCATTCGTCCAGTCCTCCGGTAGTCCCTGAATAACTGTTCGAACTTCATCCAGATTACGTACCATCACCTTGATCTGTAAGCCAAAATCGACAGCTATGGCTTGTTCAAGAATCTGGGATAATTCCGTATTCGCATCCACGCGTTCCTGATGATCGGCAAAGATAATATTGCCTGAGTTGATATACGTCACCACGTCCAGCAAGCCCGCTTGTTCAAACGTTTCTTTTAACTGCTTCATATTGATTTTATTATTCCCGCCCACATTAATGCCCCGAAGCAAAGCAACATAAATCATGATTCAACCCTCCGTATCTTGTGATCCTTTAATTTCAACAAAATGACAAATACTCGAATAAATGTGCAGTATGCTCTTCTCCCAGTAAATCATTCAATATAGGTTCGACATGCTCCAGATATTCGGGTTTGGTTTCATAAGTTTCCTCGTCCTTCAATTCCCCAGCATAGGCCCGTGCAGCTTCAATCAGGATGGCCAGTGCATTAAAAAACACTGTTAATGAATCGGCAATAAGCTGAGGTTCTTCTCCTGCAAAGGCCGCATATACAGGAGAGTTCGGTGCTGCTGTATCCACAATTATCGGATCATCGTTAAAATTCGCAATGACGACATGATTTTTTTGCCAAGAGGCTGACTCCTCATAAGGTTCGTTCATTCCGATCCAGCGGTGACCTAGTTGCTGACGATGGAGATGTTCAGGTGCAACAAAGGAGATTAGAGCTGCATCACCGATCTCGACGGCTGCATTTTTCATTTTGAGTGTGCCCTTGGCCTGTTCATCCATCATCTCGTAGTGGCTGTACAGATATTGGAGCTCTGGAGAGAGCGGGATTCGTTCGTCCACTTGCAGCTGGTGTTGCTGTTCACGAGGACGCAGATCATGATTTTTGAAAAGTCCATAAGCTTTATTATATAAATCTTGCTGCTCCACAAAACGGATTAGGGCAGCATTCAGCTGTTCCAAGGTGTCTGATCCCTCCTGGTGTTAGAATTATTTTCAAATAGTTACATTCATTCATAGTCATAAGCATAAGCATATATCAAAATGGGAAAAGCTTACACCCTCTGGTTATATAAATATTCTTTAGTTCAATTTATATAGTTAATATTGAATACGTTTACATCAATCTGCGAACATGTTATACTTTTTCTCAAATGAGGATTGTTACTGCTTTGGCAGGCAAAACCTGAATGTCGATATGCGTGGACTCTGTCCAGCTCATATTGATGTTTGGGTTTTTTTGCATTTTACGGACCATATTAAGTAGTAGACCAACATCGCAGACATTCCCAAAAACACATCGCGTGGAACACAAGAAAGGGGAGCATCACGAACATGAATACAAGAAAATGGTTAAACGTTTTGGTGGCTGGTTGCCTCAGTATGATTCTGATTGTCAGTGGGTGCGCATCCAAAACACCGCAAACGGTTACTGAAACGCCGAATAAGACGGCAGAACAGGAACAAAATGAATCTACAGAAACGGTAGATCATTCAGCAACCAAAGCTAGAACGGTCATTACAACCGATGGTGAAGTGGATGATATGAATTCGGTGATTCGTTTTCTGTTATATTCCAATGAAATGGATCTGGCAGGCATTGTGCTGACCAGTTCAGTCTATCATTATGCGGGCGACGAGGAAGCAGGAATCAAACCTTTCCGCTGGACAGGTACACAGTGGGTTTACGACATGATTGATGCCTATGGCGAAATTTATCCCAACTTGTCCAAACATGCAGAGGGATATCCGGAGCCGGAACAGCTTCGCAAGATGACCAAAATCGGTAATATCTCCGACAAAGGGGAGATGGAGAAAGAAACGGAAGGTTCCGAATTTCTCCAAACGCTTTTCCTCGACGATGATTCCAGAGATCTGATTGTGCAGACCTGGGGCGGTACAAATACAACAGCCAGAGCACTGAAATCGATTGAAGAACAGTACAAGGGTACATCTGAGTGGGAAACGATTCGCAAAAAAGTCAGTGATAAACTGGTGCTATACATCATCCTCGATCAGGATGACAGCTATAACGACTATATTGCAAAAAATTGGCCTGACATTCGTATTCTGAACGACCAATCGAACTTCTGGCATTTTGCCTATGCGTGGAAATTCCATACAGAGGAAGTCAACAGCAAGCTGCATGGGGATTGGATGATCAAAAACATTCTGGATGGTCATGGCAAGTTGTTGGATATGTATGCATCTATGGGTGACGGCAAAATGATTGAAGGCGAGCTGGAAGAAGAGCAGCGCGGTAGTGCTGAGTATCTAAAGAAGAATCCGCAATATGACAAATACGATTTTATATCCGAGGGTGATTCTCCATCCTTCTTCTATCTAATTGACAATGGACTGCGCAGTATGGAAGACCCTTCCTACGGTGGATGGGGTGGACGCTTCGGTGTGGTAAATGAGAAGCTGTTCAGGAACAACGTTCTTGATTACGATCCGTATACCAAACGATATGAGGCTGAATACTCTTTGATGAGATGGTTTGACGATATTCAGAATGATTTTGCGGCTCGTGCCGATTGGGCCGTAGCAGATAACTTTGAAGCAGCCAACCATAATCCGTCATTAACGATTAAGGAAGGACTGGATCTGTCCGTCAGTCCGGGTGAGAAAATAACCCTTCATGCCGAAGGAAAAGACCCGGATGGAGATCAGCTCACCTACAAATGGTGGAGATATTTTGAAGCAGATACGTACAAAGATTCCAACGTCCAGGAGGAGAAAGTTCAGCCTGAGATGGCGGGTGATCTGCAACTTGGATTACATCGTGAACTGGCGAAGGGCGAGAAGTTGGATACGATTCAATTGGAGGGCAGTGACACCGATGCTGTATCGTTCAACGTACCTGACGATGCCAAATCGGGCGATACCATTCATATCGTAGCCGAAGTACAGGATGATGGGGAGCATCAGTTGAAGCATTATCAACGTGTGATTCTCACTGTAAAATAGCCAAAAATAAAAAATGAGTACAAAGAGCCCTTTCGTGATGAGAGGGCCTTTTGGCATACAAAGTGGATTGTTCTTTATGTATCCAAAGTAATGAAAATTAATATTTCTTATCCATAACCCAACAATTTCCGATATAATAACCAGATAGGTCAAAGCAAAAGGATACTACCTCAGAGAGGTGATTTGGATGACGATTGACGTCCTCGTGCGTAACAATGTGAAAGTGTTGGGAAAAGGCAGCCAAACGATTATTTTTGCACATGGATTTGGGTGCGATCAGGATATGTGGCGCTATATTGTTCCGAGTTTTACGGAGCACTACCGAGTTGTTTTATTCGATTATGTAGGCTCAGGTGAATCTCAAATTAACTATTATGATTCAAACAAATACAGTGATCTTCAAGGATATGCCCAGGATGTGCTGGAGATTATGGAAGCGCTCGACTTGAGAGATGTCATATTTGTTGGACACTCGGTCAGCAGTATGATTGGCATGCTTGCTTCCATTCATGAACCTAAATATTTCAAGCAAATCGTCATGCTGGGGCCTTCCCCGCGTTATGTAAACGATCTTCCGGGTTACTATGGCGGATTTGATCGGCGTGACATTGATGAGCTGCTGGAAATGATGCAGATGAACTTTATTGGTTGGGCCAGCTATCTCGCTCCGATTGTTATGCAGAATCCGGAACGGAAAGAGCTGACGGAAGAGTTGGAAAAAAGCTTCTGTTCGAGAGATCCGCATATTGCCAGACAATTTGCGGAGGTGACGTTTTTCTCGGATTGTCGGAATGAATTGGAGCGTGCCTCGGTACCTACGCTCATTCTTCAATGCTCGGATGACAGCATCGCTCCCGTTGAAGTGGGGGATTACTTGCATGCGCATCTGAAGAACAGTAGACTTCAACAGATGACGGCGAAGGGGCATTATCCACATTTAAGTCAGCCTGAAGAGACAAGCCGCTTCATTAAAGAGTATTTGCAGAGCGTGTAAAGTAAAATGAGAGGAAAGGCAGTTAATCCATGGATATACAATTAGATATGGCACCCTGTGGATACTTCTCCATTTCTGACTCGGGCATCATAAAAACGATTAATCAAACCCTGCTGACCATGCTAGGGTATGAACGCAATGAGCTATTGGGACGGCATATTGAGTCGACTATGTCGGTGACCAACAAGCTGTTTTTTCATACGTATTTCTATCCCTATATTCAGTTATATGGACATGTGGACGAGATGTACTTTACGTTTCGCACCAGTGATCAGCAGGATGTCCCAGTTTTGCTTAACGGGATTCGCCAAAATCGCGATGGGGAAAGCGTAGTAGATTGTGTGGTTGTGGTGATGCGTAAGCGAATTGAACATGAGAAGGATATAATGAACACCAAGACGAAACTTCAGGAACTGTATCAAGCCACAAATGATGCGAACAAGGAACTTGAACGACTGCACGAAGAATATAAGGTGAAGCAGCAGGCGTTAATCAAAGTGAATGATCAGTTGGAGACGATGGCTTCGACGGATCTGCTCACCGGACTCAAGAACCGCAGGTTTTTTCAGGATAAAATGGTGGAAAGCCTGGCACTCTTCCGGGAAACTCAATGTGTTTTCTCCCTTCTGGTCGTTGATATTGATCATTTCAAGAACATCAACGATACGTATGGACATCCGATTGGAGATCTGGTGCTGGGCAATCTGGCAGGCCTGCTGCAATCGGTGTCACGGAGCACGGATGTGGTGGCGCGTTATGGCGGAGAGGAATTTGTCATTATTCTTGCGAATTGTGATCGAGAGCAAGCTGTGGCTACAGCGGAGAGATATCGTTCACAGGTAGATTCCGCCGATTGGGGCGAGTATAACATTACAGTGAGTATTGGCGCGGCTACGGTTTCGCAGGAAGATACAGATCAGTCTTTGTTTCAAAAAGCGGACAAAGCGCTCTATGCCTCCAAAACGGGTGGGCGAAATCGGGTGACCCATGCAGCCGAGCTTGTAAGAAATTAAGGGCTGGGTTAAACAGTTAGACAGGAAAACATTAAGGAGCCTGCATCATAAGGGAAGTGCCCTATACGCAAGCTCTTTTATTTTGTTTGAAACGGGACAGCTGACTTGAATTGGTTGTTCTTCTTCCGTAATCATTATCGCGGTGCAAGGTAGCCGTATCCTTCGGCGAAAGAACCAGCTTGGAGAGTGAAGTCTTCGTTGGCCTCATCCATAAATTCGGGGTTTACATACAATGAATGTGCGTCATTTCCTGATCCCTCCATGTAGGGGGTGAAGCCGGAATACTCCGTGTTTTTCCATACCCACAGCGTATCTTCTTGTGGTGCAGAGGAGTAGTACACATTGTGATCAAACACATTCCCCGAATTACTGGTGTATTCATTGTAAATGAGCACGTCAGAGCTGCCCGATACGAGAATGTTTCGTTTGAACGTATTGTTCTTCGTTCGGGCTTGCAAGAATAACTGCCCATTGCCTGCATCCAGCAGGTCGTTATCCACTAACGTATTGTACATAATCGTACTGTCCTCAGTAGAACCGCGTTCCTCATCATAGCCGCCCATGGCGATGCCGGTAAGCCTGTTATGAAAAATCAGATTATCCTGCAACGTAATGTGGCTGGTGGAACGCCCAGCATGCTCCGAAGCAATCTCGATTCCGATATCGTTACGATATACCCGATTGTGGTCGATGATATGATTTTTGCCTCCATCTACATAGATTCCCCCGGCAGAATTGCTATCATTGGGGAGGTTCGTTCCATAAGACGGATTAAGATTGGAAGAAATATTATAGACTTCGTTTCCCCGTACAATCCCGTTTCGCGCCTGATCGTAAGTGTCGTCCTCGGAAGTTCCTTCATACCCAATCAGATCAATGCCGATGTTGTCGGTATCATGGATCGTATTGTCCAGTATGGCAAACGTATCCACATTCCCGTTGACTGCGAGTGACTCACTTGAACCTAGCACGAGATCATACAGTTCATTATCCTTGATGATAATATCCCGTAATGCTTGGGGATGCTCCGTACCATAAATCGCGATTCCATGGGCGTCCCTGCCCTGTAAATTGGGTTCTGAAGGTTTAGCATCATTGGCAATGGAATGAACGGTGTTGCCCAGGAGTTGAATGTGCTCTCCTGACCCGTGAACATATATTCCAGTAGGCACTTGTCCCCGAAGTGAGGTTGTAAAGTTGCGAATTTCGAGATTTTGAATCGTAATATAACTGGCATTTTCGACTTCAATCAAACCCTCTATGCCGCGTACCGACAGACCTTCACCATCAATGATGGCCTTTTCCTGTGGATAGCTGGAGAATAGGGTTGGATTACCCGAGGAATTACCGCTTTGAGTAATTTTGACCTTTTGGTGATAGACACCTTCTCGCAAAAAAACGGTGCTTCCCGGTGTAGCATGGTCGGCAGCGTGCTGCAACGTTTTCCAGGGAGATTGAATGGTTCCTTTGTTCGAATCGTTTCCTTGTGGTGATATGTAAAACATCTTCTGGGTATCCGGTACCTGCACAGCCTCGGGAGAAGGGACGGATGAAGCCTCATCCTTCTGACAACCGGTTGCGAACAGGATCAGGGCCAGGAGTGCAATTGTAGCTATACGATACAAGATGATTCCTCCTCATGAATTAGCTATGAAGTTTTATTATAGCAGATTTGAATGGTGAATTAGGGCGTGATATGCTCATACAAAACAAGCATGTGTGGAGGAATAGCAGCAGCTGGAAGGGAGAAATGATCATGCATAAACTATCTGCAAACGAATTAGTGGATCGGGAACATCACGCTTGGGAGGAACTCAAGGAGCTATTGGACCATGGACAAAATAAGTACACCTATGTTCCTGCACAGCGGGAGGCCGCAGAGGATACGCTCTATCATCTTCAGATCAGCACCAAATCCTATTTGGGAGCCGTTGCCTATGAGACAGCGGGCATCCTGCTGGATGATGGCTGGATTACGTTACTTGGATCGGGTGGTGACCGCATCTTTGGGAGTCTGACCCGTTGGAATGGTGTGGGTGACAAGCCGTGTGTACCAGCACTGGAAGGCATGATGATCGTCGCCTACGATGCCGCGGGTGGATTTTTTGGAATGGATATGGGTAAGTATGGCCGTACGGGACATGTATACTATTTTGCACCTGACACGCTGGAATGGGAATCGACAGAACTGGCTTATTCGGGCTTCATCAACTGGTTGTCCAACGGTGATCTGGAGCAGTACTATCAGACCTTTCGTTGGAGGGGCTGGCAGAACGACATGGGACAGCTTCAGACAGGACAAGTATTTGCTTATTATCCACCGCTTTGGACGGAGGAGGGCGGCGGCGAGAGCAGCAGCAAAGCTCCTGTAGCGGTGGAGGAAGCCTGGAAGGCAGCATTGGCTGGGAAATGATGTGCTATGACAGGGCTGTAGGGGAGGGAGTGTATGAATAACTTGAATATCAATAACATTCAGAAGCATTACGACATTGTGTTTCCGCACGAATATCTGGAGTTTCAACGGGAGGCCGATGGTCAAATATTTGATATGATTGAAAATGGAGAGGTCATCGATTGGGAAATTCGTTTCTCTGCTCTCGATAATGAGTTCATTGCAAATAACATCAATCTGGTAGACGATGTGAATCCCGATCCACGTCGTATTATTCCGTTTGCTTGGAGTGTCAGCAGCGGCAATAACTATTTATTGGATTACCGAACGAATTCAGAATTTCCTGCCGTACTGGTTATGGATCATGAAGAGGCGATGGTGCGCGAAGATGCCGAGAGTGAATCAGAGACGCCGGAGGAAGCCCAGCGATTGCTGGAGGAAAATGTACGAGAGATCGCTGCCAATTTCAATGCATTCATAGCTTGTTTAAAATCCAGACCGAGTGATTCAGTAGAGTGATTCGTCGTTTGAACAACGGGATGAACAACAAAAGGCTCGCGCTATGCGCGGGCCTTTTACTCAATCGAATACATGAATGTTTTGATTGAATGATATAGAATACATCCTGGTTTGCGACCTATCCAGTCTCAGTCATCGTAACCGTAGAAGTTGATCGTGCAGCTCTGTTGTGCCAGACCACGATGACAAGCGAGGCCAGACAGACCAAGAGCAGACATCCATATACATAATGATAGGCTTCCTCTACCGGAACACCCGGAATGCCGTGCAGCATAAGCCCGCAGACAGCTACGGATACCGAACCGCCAAAAAACTGGATCAACTGTAGCAAGCCCATACCGGAACCGATTTGCGCTTTGGGCAGCACCCGAGACGCTTCGTTATTCAGTGAAGCTATGGAGGCGGAGAGTGCCGGGGAGAAGAAGAGATATCCTCCGGTGATGATCAGGGCAGACTGATTCAGTCCCAGCATAAACAGAGCAAGCACTGCGGCAAGCAAAATGTGTCCGATCATCAGAAAACGTATATTGCCATAACGATCGATCCAGCGACCTACAAAACGGGTACAGAATGCCGAGACGATGGCTCCAGGAGCAATCAGCAGACCAATAGCCAGTGACGAGCGTCCAAACAGATCAGCGAGCACTAGCGGCATCAGGAATAGATTCCCCAGATTTACGACCAGAACACAGAAGCCGATGATCAGTAGCCGGGTAAACCCGGGTGTTCGGAATACATGTGGATTCACAAAAGGAAGGCTCGCCCTGCGAATATACACGATGTGCACAACAAGTGAAATGACACCGATGGCCAGCCATAACCAAGACTGCTGAGTAATGGCAACCAGAAGGGTGGTTGCATTAATCACGGTTAATGCAGCACCGATCATATCAAAAGGATTCTCCGGTTTGGCCGTTTCACGCGGGAGAAAATAGAGCAGTACGGGCAGTGCAAGCAGGACAAGCACCGTAATGGCGAAAAGTCCATTCCAGCCCCAGTACTCACTAATGAGTCCGCCGACAATGGGACCAAGCCCAAACGCCATGGCACTTCCTGATGAGATCAGTGCGATGGCAGCTCCGCGTCGTTCCACTGGGATATAACGGCTCGCGATGACAAGACCAAGCCCGGCCATGACTCCTGCACCCGCAGATTGCAAAATACGTGTCAGCAAAAGGATCGCAAAGCTGTGCGCAAATAATCCCAGCAATGAAGATAAGCCCAGAATAAGCAATCCCACCGTCAACAATTTGCGTACCGGAATACGGTCAGACAATCGACTGTAAATCACCGTCGACAAGGCATAACCAATGGAGTAGCTTGAAATGACCCAGGACCCCAGGTTTGATGTAATCTGAAGATCATGAATAATAACGGGTAAAGAGACGTTAAACATGGTGGTATTCATCACAACGATGAATAGGCAGCAAGTCCAGAGAGGCATTACAATTTTATCTTTCACGTAACCATTCCTGTCTATGAATTCAATAAACCATTTTACGCTCAATCTATGTATATGGCAATAATGTCATACGAATTCATTGGGTGGTTAAACAAAAACGGCGTCCTGACCCAGGACGTCGTTTTTGCACATGAGCATTTTCATCTGTTTATTTTTAGGACGTAGTAGCTGGTGTGCCACGATTGCGAATCCACTTGATGACATCCATCAGAATGACCGCTGCGAGAGCAAGTCCCCCTGCGATAAGGAACTCATTCCAGCCAAAGGCTGCCGGGATGGCGAAGATGCTGCGAACCCCTGGAATCAGCGTGATTCCATACAGGCAGAGACAAACCAAGATGGAGCCGAGGACATATTTGTTAGTGGTGAAGCCGACCTGGAAAATCGTCTGTGTGTTGGAGCGCGCTGCAAAAGTTTGCAGACTCCGTGCCAGAATCAGGGTCGTGAAGGCCATTGCCACACTCATTTCCTCCGAGATCCCAAGTCCAATATATTGGGACACGATAACAGCCACCCCGATCAGAACACCACGTGTAATGACAGCCTGCAATGTTCCGCCGGCAAAGATACCTTCGTTGATATCCCGCGGTTTCCGCCGCATGACATCCGGTTCAGCTTTTTCCGTACCCAGTGCAATAGCAGGCAGGGAATCATTTACCAGATTGATGAAGAGCAGCTGGAGGGCCGTAAATGGGTTCACCCAGCCGACTACAAGTGCAAACAAAATGGCGATAATCGCCCCAAGATTTCCTGCAAACAGGTACGCAATGGCTTTTTTGATATTATCGAATACCATACGCCCTACACTGACTGCATTCACGATGGAGACAAAGTTATCATCCGTCAAAATCATGGCTGCCGCGTCTTTCGCGACATCCGTCCCGCTGCCCATCGCTACGCCGATGTCTGCCTGTTTCAGTGCAGGTGCGTCGTTGACGCCATCTCCGGTCATCGCTGCAATCTTGCCTTTGCGTTGCCACGCACGCACGATGCGGATTTTATTTTCAGGAGATACACGTGCATACACCGAGATATGTTCGAGCTGCTGATCGAGTTCTTCATCCGACAGTTTGTCCAGCTCTGCTCCGGTAAGGGCCAGATCATCCGGGCCTGCAAGTCCGATATCAATACCGATCGCTTGGGCTGTTGTTTTGTGGTCGCCAGTGATCATGATCGTGCGAATGCCTGCCTTCTTGGATTCTTCGATGGAACCATATACCGCTTCACGCGGTGGATCAATCATGGCTGTCAGACCAACAAGTGTTAGATCATATTCGTCCTCTACCGTGACCTGATTTTTGTCATCAAACTTTTTGTAGGCGTAGGCTAGCACACGGAAGGCCCGTTTGGAGAAAGCTTCATTCTTTTCTTCAAACTGCGTGCGAATCTCAGATGTCAATGGCTGAACTTCACCGTTCATAAATACATGACTACAGCGACTGAACAGCACATCCGGTCCACCTTTGGTCAGCAAAGCCGTCTGTCCTTCAAATGTGTGCACAGTGCTCATCAATTTCCGATCCGAGTCAAAAGGAAGCTCGGCTTCACGCGGAAACTGATCACGAATTTCATTGTAATCCTTGTTCACCCGGTTACTGAAGGCAATGAGCGCCACCTCGGTTGGGTCACCGAGTTCCTTGCCTTCCTGGTTAATATTCGAATCATTGCAGAGTACTGCAATATGTAACAAGCGCCGTTCCTCTGCAGACCACTGTTTGGGATCATCGGGGAATTGGTCTTTCGTGCCATGGGGAATGTAATAGTCCACCACGGTCATTTTGTTTTGAGTGAGCGTTCCTGTTTTGTCGGTACAGATGATGCTGGCAGAACCCAAAGCTTCCACGGCTGGAAGACGTCTGATGATGGCGTGCTGCTTGGCCATTTTGTTCGTTCCCAGAGACAATACAATTGTCACTATGGAGGAAAGGGCTTCAGGGATGGCGGCGACAGCGACGGCAACTGCGAACATTAGGGCATTCACAATGGATGGTCCGATATTTTCGGTTCCTTCAGTTAACCAGACACGTCCTGCTTCGATGGCGAAAATAAGAATCGACAAGCCTAGGATAAAGAAGCCAAGCTTCTTACTAAACGATTCCAATTTACGTTGTAGCGGGGTTTCCTTCGCTTCTGCATTTTCAATCAATTCGGCAATCTTGCCGATTTCCGTTTTCAGCGCTGTACCCGTAATGACAAGCGTACCCCGACCATACACCACCAGTGATCCACTGAATGCCATATTGCGACGGTCACCGATCGGAGCTTCTTCCGGGATGGCATCTGCATGTTTCTCCGCTGCTTCGGATTCACCTGTAAGCATTCCCTCGTTGATTCGTAAGCTGCCTGACTCCAAAATGCGGCCGTCTGCAGGGACATAATCCCCTGCATCCAGCAAGACAATATCACCGGGAACAAGTTCCCGCGCGGGAATCGTTTTTTTCTGCCCGTCACGAATGATTTTGGCTTCGGGAGCAGACATCTGCCGGAGTGCATCCAGGGAACTTTCGGCCTTTTTGGTCTGCACAACGCTGATTACCGCATTTAACAGAATGACGAGAAAAATGATTAGCGATTCGATCAGGTGTCCAAGGACGATCTGAACAGCGGCCGCGATCAGCAGCACGATAACCATGGGATCTTTAAAATTTTCAATAAATAGCTTCCAGATGGGGGTTGCAGCTTTTCCCTTTAACTCGTTATAGCCTTCCGTCTCCAGTCTCTTCGCAGCCTCAGAGGTTGTGAGCCCGTCCGTGGAACTCTGAACGTCCTGAAGCGTCTCCTCTGCGCTGTGTCTGTAATATTGCAAATGACCAGCTCCTTGGATCATAGATTTCAGATATTAGGTTTCCTTGTGTATATAACCTTGCAGGCGTCTAAGAATCAGTGAAACTTTATCAAATTTATGAACTCCATAGGTAGAATCTCCGCGTCTGGTGAATCTCATTCGTTTGCTATGCGGTGTGTTGGATATACTTTTGCTGTTTATTTTGATTAGGTCATTGTACCTTGCGCAAAAACCATGAAATAAAAGGGGAATTAGTTTTTTTATCCTATTGAAGTTTTTTCATGGAAATGCGTATATAGATAAGGGCATATCATAAAACTCGGGTTTACCGCAGCATAAGGAGAAGGTACATATGAATGACAAGCAAATCGAAGCACTATTGAAACTCGCAGGGGGAAAGGAAAATATTCGTCATGTGCAGCATGACATGGATACCACTACGCTGACATTGCGTGACCGTACTCGAATGGATCTATCAGTATCTGATGTATTGGATCTTGGCGGCGATATTCGTATAACAGGAGATTATTGCTCCATAGCATATGAGGACGAGTCCTCCCAACTAAATAATACGCTACAGGGCATGGGAGTGGGGAAAGCAGAAGGGGACGCACTGCCTGAAACAAGGCGTACCCGTAAAAAATCATTGTTATATTTTATTTCCGATGTGTTCAGGCCTCTGATGCCCGCCATCCTGGGAGCTGCAGTGCTCAAGATTGTTCTAGCCGTCATTACGTTATTTAACGAATCCTCACTGATGGATAGTCAGACATTCCTGATATTTAAATCCATTGGAGATAGTGTGTATTATCTGTTGCCAATCCTGGTAGCCATCAGTACAGCCTATCGGTTAAAAAGCAATATTTATGTTGCCGCAGCGATTGGCGGACTAATGTTCTACCCGCAAATGACCGCTTTATTGTCAGGTGAAGAGGATGTTCATTTTATGGGTGTACCCATTGTGTCACAAGCGATCTTTTTTTCAGCTTCAATTTGGGTGGTTTTGACGATATATGCGGCGTCCTATCTGGATAAAGTCGTTGAGCAAAAAAGCCCAAGAGTTTTTAAAGGAATTCTTGCTCCATTGTTGACGTTTCTGATTCTAGTTCCACTGGTTCTAATGATACTCGGTCCAATTGGTACTTGGATTGATCAGCATTTACCGGATGTGGTAGATTCACTACTGAATGATGCCCCGATTGTAGCAATTATGCTGCTGGGAGCGGTTTATTCCCTAATGATGATCGCTGGATTACATTACTGGCTTTTACCTATCATAATCAATGAATTGATGGTTAATGGTTTCTCCCTCATTCTCCCTGTGATGTTAGTTGCCTTCGTTGCACAAGCAGGAGCTTCACTCGCTACTGGGCTAAGAAGCAAACAGCGGGAATTCAGGAAGCTGGCTTTCTGGGCAACAGGAACTGCTTTATTAGGTACCCCAGAGCCTGCGATGTATGCGGTCAATATGAGAAAGAGGGCCTCTTTTTATTCGGCATTGCTGGGCGGTGCTGCAGGAGGACTGTATTTCGGGCTGATGTCCGTCAAAGCAGTTGCATTGGGTGGGTCCGGAAGTCTGCTGGAAATTCCGCTATTTATGGAAGAAGGGAGTCTGAATCTGCTACATGTCTGTGTTGGTTTAATTATTTCCTTCTGTGTGTCAGGTGTGTTCACCTATTTGATGTTAGGAAAAGAAAGGAAACACGTATAAATTAAGAAAAGCCCGTACCTGATGGTGCGGGCTTTCGTGTATTGTAGAGTTAATAATAGGACAGCCACAGAAAGGATAACAAAAATGCTCAACAACATAGAGTGGATGGCTCAATGGAAGTCAACTAAGCCACTGACAGACCAATGGATGACGGCGGGCAAGCTGCATCACTTTCCTAGTCATGCTTTACTACTCATCCTTGACGGGAAAGCGATCTGGAATATTAATGGTCATAGGGTTCAGGTATCTTATGGAGAGTTAGTTGCTGTGCAAGAAAACTCTGTGATTGAAGTGATTGAGGGTGGCAATCTGGATTTGGCCGGATGGCATGTTCAGTTCGATACATACGCGATGTTCCCTGACCAAAGTGAAATGGGGAAATTTAAATGGCATGTACCGTCAGGAGACACGTATCAAAAAGTAAAATTAACCGGTGGCACACTGGCGAGTCTTAGCCAACATTGGAATGGAGATGGTTCTCCTAATCCCAATGTAATCCGTGTAGGAAATCAGCTTTTGGTGTATGAACTGTTGCAACATGTATACCGGGAGCTGTTAGAAGAGGAACCGACCGTGGAACAAAGCATTCTCCGCACTGTGGATTACATGCAGCAGCATTATGAACAGGTCATCACACGCAAGCAATTGGCTGAGATCGCAGGCATCAGTCCCTGGCATTATTCCCGCAAATTCAGTGAGCGCTTTGGAAAGCCGCCTCTGGATTATCTGGCTCATTACCGGATCTATCGTGCTCAAGAGGAGCTGTTGTTATCAACGGCAACATCTCAGGATATTGCGAAGAAGACCGGATTCGAGGATGCACATTATTTCAGTCGTCGTTTCAAACAGTTAACGGGTGTGTCCCCGAGAAATTATGCACAAACGCTACCCCAGCGTAAAATCGTATGTCTTTCCCCGCTTTGTGCGGAAGTGTTGATTCACTTGGGGGTTATTCCACATGCGGTTGTAGTAACTCCCTTGCTTTTGCCTGAACATCTACGTGAACTATTTGACATGCATCAGGTGAAGATGTTGGAAGTCTCACAATATGAGCTGGATGTGGAACTGATTCGGCAAGTTCATCCTGAATGCATTATGGGAAATTGTTGGACAGAAGAGATCAAGCAAAAGCTGCGCACAATTGCACCCATTATAACCGGTTTAAATAGCGATGTGGAGGCTCTGCTCCATCAACTGGCAAGCGTGTTTCATCGAGAAGATACAGCCCATAAACTGCATATGCAGATGAAATTGGAAGTAAACGCAGCACAGCAGCAACTACAGCATCTTGTCCAATCTTCCTCTACCGTGATGGTGCTGAGGGTAGAACCGTTCGGTTATCGATATTTGGGTGGTCATTCTAATGGGGTGTCCCATTTACTGTACGAACAGCTCCGTTTAACTCTGCCACAGCCGTTGCAGTCAGGGGAGGCGTGGTTTAATCCTTGCTCACTCGACTTGTTGGCCAAAGCTAATCCAGATTACCTGTTTGTGGAGAAACGAGTTATGCAGCACTTTAGTGCTGAAGAAAATATGAAGAAGTTAGTGGAGAGCTCTCAATGGAATGGCTTGGAGGCTGTAAAAAACAACAGGGTATTTCTTGTGGATACTCGCCTGTGGGTGGATGGCCGTGGAATTATTGGACACCGAATGATTTTGAATGAAATTGTAAATAGTCTGGTCGCCAATGTCTGATAGAGCACAATAATCCAACTAGATACGCACCATCTCCTATGGAAGGATCTCTTCCTATTTGCTAGTATTTGATAATAATTATCATTATCAATATATTACATAAGGGGCGAGTAGATCATGTCACGAAGGTTTAAGGGTTTGGGAATGGTGCTGTTGGCACTAAGTTTGGTGCTTTCCGCCTGTTCCGGTACTTCTGATAAAGAAGTGGAAGCTTCAGCAAAAACGGCAGAGAAAAATGAGACGAAGGTTGTTCGGGATCAGTTTGGAGAGGTGACGATTCCTACGAATCCTCAAAATATGCTTGTACTGGATTCCATCTATGCCGAGTACTTAATTGAGATGGGCGTTATACCGCAGATGGTTATATTTGTTCCGGAGATTGAACCGGACTATCGTGCGTCTTATTTTGAGGAACACGGGGTCCAAATGATTGAAGCGGAACAATATCAATATAATTATGAACAATTGCTGACGTTGTCACCAGATATAATTGTTACCGCAGGCGTAGGTATGGAGCAAGGCGTATATGATGAACTATCCAAGATTGCTCCAACGGTGGCTCTGGATTCCAACAGTGAAATGCAGATTGCCATGCCGAAGTTGGCTGCTGTCTTTGACAAGACAGAGGAATCTGCCAAAGTGCTGGCTGAATTTGATGAGAAGGCGAAGCAGGCACAGGAGAAAATTTCTCAAGCCATCGGCGGCAAAACCGTGCTGGTTCTTCGAGTAGAGCACAATCGTTACCGTTTCATGGGTCCCAAAGGAGGAAGCAGCAGTGTCTTTTTCTATGATACTTTGGGTCTGAACAGCCCTGAAGTCATCAAAGACTCTACCGATTGGTTTAGCCAGTTTTCCCTGGAATTTTTGCCAGAAATGAACCCGGATTATATATTTCTAGAAGACAGGACGCTGAAAGGCTATGATACGAAGGAATCCATGGATAACCTGAAAGAAAGCAAAGTGTGGGCGAGCTTGAACGCCGTGAAAGACAATCATGTCTTTCCGCTGAAAACGAGTGATTTTGTAACAGGTGTGGGCCCTATTGGGTCGGCCAAGTTGTTGGATTATGTCGTTGAAAAGTTGGTGCCCTAGATGAATACTGAAGCAGAGCAGCAATTGGACATTTACGATATAACGATTGTTGGTGGCGGACCGGCAGGAATGTATGCTGCATTTTACAGCGGGATGAGAGCCATGCGTACCAAAATCATTGAAGCCAAAGAGGAATTGGGCGGATTTATGCGCACGTACCCGGAGAAACTGGTCTGGGATGTAGGTGGAGTTGATCCGATTCGTTGTGAGAAATTGATTGATTCCCTGGAAAGACAGGCAAGAACCTTCGATCCAACCATTGTATTCGGCCAGGAAATTGCTCAGATGGAACGACGCGATGATCAAGTATTTGTACTCACCTCAAAGACAGGAGAGCGTCATTACACGCGTACGATTTTGTTATGTGCAGGCAGAGGCATGACGCAGGTTCAGAAGCTGGATATTGAAGGCGCAAATCGGTATGAGCTGACGAATCTACACTATACCATTACGGATCTGTCCAGATTCAAGGATAAACGTGTACTGATCTCGGGAGGCGGGGATTCCGCAATAGATTGGGCGAATGAAATGGAGGGATTGGCGCGGGAGGTCATTGTGGTGCACAGACGCCAGGAGTTTACGGCACATGAGCTGCCTGTTGCCCAGATGAAAGCTTTTGCCCAAGTCTTGACTCCTTACAGCATCTCGCGCTTATATGGTACAGGAGACAAAATAGGCCGCGTCGAACTTGCCCATGTAGACAATGGGGAGATCATGCCAATTGAAGTGGATGAAGTGGTTGTAAGTCATGGATACGATCGTGATTTCGGTAACCTGGTCCATTGGGGACTGGAACGTGAAGATTACGGTATCTCGGTTGATCCGCGAATGTGCACAAGTCAGCCGGGAATCTTCGGAGCAGGTGATTTCATTACCTATGGAAGCAAAGTCCGTCTGATTGCTGGTGCATTTAATGATGCCGTACTCGCAGTGAATAGTGCCAAGCTCTATCTGGAGCCGACCGCTTCCGATATGGCAGGAGTATCGTCCCATAATGCAAGGTTCTTTGAGAAAAACAAAGCCATTTCTACCCTGTAAATCAGCATGTTAGAACGTGAAGTAACAGTAAGAAGCCCGACCGGTATTGAGAATAATTTCTCGAACATGTGTCGGGCTTTTTTTATTAAAACATCCAATCTCAACTAACCAATAAGTTACCCCTGTGGTTCCTGAAATAATTCAATATATGTCATAAGTTCCTTCACGCCTGCAAATTGCAGGGACAGTTGGCTGTTAAGCTTTTGCAGAGCCAGTTGGAAGGCATTATTAATCTGTGTATAATCCTGCGTGCCGACAGTGTTCAGAAGCTCTTTCATATGTTCAATGTAGTAGACGGATTTTCTTAAACTGCTAATGACCAATATCTTTCTTAACTCGGCTCGGGTATACATTCGATAACCGTTGTTAGGGTCTCTTTCGGAGCAAATCAAGCCTTCTGTTTCCCAATGCCTGATAGCAGAAGTGTTGACCCCGGCTGCTTCGGCAGCTTTTCCAATCGTCACCGCCTCCGTCGTTCCAACCTTTCGATCGTTAGCAAAATCCACCTGTTGCACCATCTTCCATATGTCTTCCATTCGTTGCTTCTCCAGTTGGCTGTTGTACAGCTGTTGGTTTATAAGCCAGAGGGCATCGATTGTATCGCCCTGTTTTACTTTTCTCATAACCTCATATGCAACGGGAATCTCATACCCTTTCAATAATAAACGAATGGCGACAAACGCCTGAAGATGAACAGGGGTATAGTACCTGTGATTGCTGGCGGTCCGTGGAACGTCAGGAATCAGGTTCTCCTTTTCATACCGTCGCAGTGTAGTTGAACTTACATTCAGCATTGTGGCAATCTGCCCAGGTGTATATGCTCGGTTCATGTTTCTTCTCCTCATGCTTCAAGTAAAACCTTCAAGTGCTACACTAACATACAACGCGCCAAAGTCCATATTTTATCCACACTTTATAATAAAAACCGAAAGATTGCATCTATGTTATACACTGAGGATATCAACAGTAAAGGACTGGTTCAATTGCAGAAAATGATTACATTGTTAAATGGCTCGCAGCTTGAAGTGGGTCTGACGGGAGCGCAAGATCGTAGTGTCATAATGCTGCCCATATCCAAAAAGTCCGTAACTGGACAAGAAGCTGAAACCCTAAAGTTATGGGGGGTTGATCCTGAATTGGGTGCAAAGTTTATCGACGGACTTTCCGATGAATTTCAGATCCTGCATTTTGATTATGAAGGCCACTATATGGCACATCCCCATCCGGAACATTTTACGCCCGAATATATCGCTCAGGATTTGTTACGAATTGCGGATCAGATGAATGTGAATCGATTTAGTTATTATGGATACTCCTGGCGGGCTCTCGCCGGGCTGCAGTTAGCCCTGCGGACTGACCGAATGGAAAGTCTCATTATGGGAGGATTCCCGCCATACGAGGGGCCGTATGAGGAAATGAGAGTAGTGACCATAAAGACATATGAGGGAGCATTGAAGCAGTATGAAGAAACGGGAGAAATACACTCAGCAGAAACTCTAATGAAAGCTGAAGAATTGAGTCCGGATCAATTGGATTGGGACAACTTGGAGTTAAAGATCGATCCGGCTCAAACGAAACAATTTGCGACCTTGTATCAAGGTTTAATTGATTTCGATGACCAACGTATTCAAACTCAGTTGAATATCCCCAGATTGGCTTTTGCAGGAGAGAAAGATACGATTGTGTACGGTGAGAAATTTGGGAATGTGACGGTGGATATCGCTGGACGATTGCAAAAGCATAAATCCGTTCTTGAAAACCTCGGCTGGACCGTCGAAATCATCAAGGGAGCGGATATGGATCACACCAAAGCCATGCAGCCCAGCACCGTTCTCCCTATTATCCATCCCTGGTTAAAAAGTCATTTAAGCTCAGGATCGGCAAAAACAAGTTGATATTACTGTGTGATATCGTCTAAAGCTCTTTGTTTGCGCTGCTGATAATCCAGAATGGATTCGTATAACAATTGCTCATTGAAATCCGGCCACATCACATCCGTGAACCAGAGCTCGGAATAAGCAGCTTGCCATAATAGAAAATTGCTTAACCGTTTCTCCCCACTGGTTCGGATCAGCAGATCGGGGGCAGGATTGAGTCCGGTATACAAAAACTTTTCAAAATCCACCTCGGAGATTTCCGAGGTTTCTTTGTTTTCTTCATTATTTTCTACGATGTACGTTTTGATCGCTTGTACAATATCGTTTTTACCCCCATAATTCATCGCAAAATACACAGCCATCCCGCTGTTCGTTTGGGTTAGTTCCACCACTTTGCGCATCGCTTCCTGTGTTTCTTCTGGGAATTTTGAGATATCACCGATAAAATTAACTTTGATATTATTCTGATTCAGTTCCTGAACAGTTGTATCCTGTACAAATTCGACCACCAAACTAATGATGTAATCAACCTCTTCCTTGGGTCTTTTCCAGTTTTCCGTAGAGAAGGCGTACAGAGTGAGCGAAGCAATCCCGTTTTTGTGGCACATGCTTGTCGTTTCCCGCATTGTCTGCATTCCTGCATAGTGCCCGGCACTTCGGGGCAGCCCTCTTCTTGTCGCCCATCTTCCATTTCCGTCCATCATAATAGCGATATGCTTCGGGATTAATCCGTTCCAGTCGATAGAATGGGGTGTATTCGGTTTTTCTTTATGTACACGGTACCACTTCATTGGAAATTCCTCCTGATCCTCAAGCTAGAATGGGTTGATGCGATTACTTGTACAAATAAGACATACAAATATGTGAATAAATGGTGAATTACATACGCTTTCAGTCCATGATGGTTCGTTCTCCATTATAATAAACCAAAACGGACGAGGAGATGAACTCCAGATGAAAAAACAAATGTGGATCATTGCCAGCTTAGTGGTTGTAATTGTGTTGGGGGCCTTCCTTATTGCAAACAATGTGGGGACAGAAGAGGCAGGTAACGCGGAAGCACCCAATATTAAGAAATTAGTAGAAGATATCAGTACAGGCAAGGAGACACCGGAATCGGCTTCCATTAATGCCACCCAGTTAATCGTCACGGATAAAGGTAACCAAACGACAACCTACGACTTGCCTGAAAAGGAGTTTTTCCTTTCCATTGCACCCTATGTGGATCAGACTCATCCTTGTGCAATTCATAGCCTGACCGGATGTCAGGGCGAAATGAAGAATAAGAAGTTCATTGTGACGATTCATGACTCTGAAGGAAATACGCTTATGAAGGATGCTGAGATGAAGGCCGGCTCCAACGGTTTTATGGATTTTTGGTTAGCCAGAGATAAGTCATACCTCATTCGTGTGGTGCATGATGGAAAGGTTGCAGAGACACAGTTATCTACATATGAAGAAGATAATACGTGCATCACAACGATGCAGTTGAGTTAAATCGTCGTACGGTGCATTCTAACATCATTTCAAAAGACTCGATGTGATCCAGGCCCGCCTTGAATGCGGGTTCTTTCATTTTTTTCTGTTTATGCTGTGACAGTGAAGATTTTGCAAAATGAAAATAATAACTCTTTTGAATTGACAAAATCGCAATCCTACGGGATAATCCATTAGTGATAATGATAATTGTTATCATATAAATACATATAAATAGGGGAGAAGTAGGATATGAAAAAAAGCTTAAACGGATTTTTATTGCTGACGGTTTTGGCGCTTGCTCTGACAGGTTGCGGTAAAGCCAGCAGCACAACAGATACAAATGAAAATGCCTCTTCCGGCAGCACGCCGACTGAAGAGACAGCAGGTCCTGTTACAGTTAAACATAGTGGTGGAGAGCTTAAACTGGACAAACCAGCTAAGAGAGTTGTTACACTGGAATGGACATATACGGAAGATGTAGTAGCACTGGGTGTTCAGCCAGTAGGTAGTGCAGATAACGCCAACTATAAAGTCTATGTGACTCCCGAAGCAGCTTTGGATGACACGGTGACGGATGTTGGAACACGTGACGAGCCAAATCTGGAGGCGATTGCAGCTTTGAAGCCGGATTTGATTATCGCCAATTCCAATTCGAATATCTATGATCAGCTCAATGCCATTGCACCAACGCTTGAATATGACCTGTATACGGGTGATGGCTATAATTATGACAAAATGACGGAAACGTTCAACAATATCGCGGTTGCTCTTGGAAAAGAAGACCAAGCGAAGAAGGTACTCGATGAACTCGATCAGCACTATACAGAAGCCAAAGATAAACTTGCTGCTGCCGACAAATCGGAATTCCATTATGTACTGACACAAGCATTTACGTATCAAAATGCAGCAAGTCTTCGCATGTTTACCGATAACGCTGTCGTAATTGGCACGTTGGCGAAGGTTGGACTGGTTAACGACTGGCAGCCGGACAAGATTGAAGGATATGGCTTCTCAACGGTGGGTATTGAATCCTTGCCTGCTGTTCAGGACAGCAACTTCATCTACATCACACAACCGGATGATGACGTTTTTGGCACAGCAATGAAAGACAATTCAGTATGGAAAGGTCTAAATTTTGTCAAAGATAAACGCACTTATCAACTGGATAGCACAACATGGACGTTTGGTGGACCTATCTCGTCCAAAGCTCTGGTTGACGGGGTTGTTGGAGCGATTACCCAATGAGTTCGGTCCAACATTCCCGACCAGTGTTTAACTGGCGTACATTAAGCATTTATGGGGGCGGTCTAACCGCTCTCATCGTGCTTTTTTTTGTAAGCCTGTGTTATGGAGAAGCTTCAATTCCACTCCATACGGTTGTAGATTCACTTATGGGCAGGCAGGACACACTGGAACATAATATGATCTGGGATCTGCGCATGCCGCGAACAGTAATCGGTATACTCGCTGGAGGGGCGCTTGCTGTTGCTGGTTCGTTGTTACAGACCATTACACGCAATCCGCTCGCGGCATCGGACACACTCGGCATCAATGCGGGGGCCTATTTTGTCGTGGTGTTGGGAACGATTTTTTTCCCAGGCTTGATGCAGCAATCGCCTTTCCTTTTCGCCGTACTCGGTGGATTACTGGCAGCTGCCGCAGCCTACTTCATGGGCGGGGGGAGAACGTCAAGTCCGGTGCGACTTGCGCTCTCTGGCATGATTGTATCGATGGTACTTGGTTCTTTTACAAGCGCGCTGCATATTTTCTTCTCTCAGGAGACTCAGGCATTATTTCTATGGGGATCAGGAACGCTTGTTCAGAATGACTGGAGCGGTGTAATTTACGCATGGCCTTGGGTCATTGGAATTACGATCGTTGCCCTGGTTTTATCCCGGCAGTGGGATATGTTGGAACTGGATGAATCAACTGCTTCCTCACTCGGGCAAAAAGTAGGCATGGCCCGTGCCACGGGGTTAATTATTGCTGTGTTGCTGGCTGCGGTCATTGTCAGTGTAATTGGGCCAATTGGCTTTGTGGGTTTGGTGGCACCTCATCTGGTTCGATTGAGTGGAATTCGTTCAAATCGATTGTTATTGCCTGGTGTTTTCTTGTGGGGCGCAGCACTGCTGGTCGGTGCAGACGTACTTGCCAAGATGGTTCATAACTCCAGTCTGGAGTTGCCGACAGGGGCCGTGATGGCAATCATTGGTGCACCATGGCTGATCTGGCTTGTACTTACACGTATGAAGGCAGCAAATGGATCAGGCATGTCTACCTCAATGAGCACAGGAGCACGTTCGCGTCGCTGGGCTTTCGGCCCTATTGCTATTATCTTTACGGTACTAACGTTAGCATTGGTTCTCCTTAGTACGATGTTTGGCGGGATGCGCATTCCAATGGCCGATCTTCTGCCAAGCCTGTTTCAATCGGATGGGCTATACTCGGCCATTGTTCAGCTTCGCATTCCGCGTACTCTTGTCGCCGCAGGTGCAGGTGCTGCACTGGCGGTCAGTGGTGTGCTTATTCAGATGGCCGTTCGCAACCCGCTGGCTGACGCGTCCATCGTGGGCGTTTCGTCAGGCGCAGGCTTGGGTGCGATGATGGTCATCATCCTATGGCCTGGTCTTCCGGTGTTCTTGCTGCCTATAGCGGCGATTGTTGGTGCAGGGATCGCTGCAGCAGTCGTATTCTCCTTGTCCTGGAAAAAAGGTCTCAATCCTTCTGCCGTTGTATTGTTGGGTATCGCCATGTCTGCAATTGCAGGCGCAGGTATTCAGGTTCTGATTGTTCGCGGCGCTGTATATGGCAGTAGCGGTTTTATCTGGCTGACAGGCAGTACTTATGCACGTACGTGGGATCAAGTGAAGATCATTGGGGTGTTCCTGTTGATTTTGATCCCGCTTGCGTGGTGGCTGGCGCGAAGATTCGAACTGTTGGTATTCGACGATAATAGTGCTTCCGGTCTTGGCTTGAGTGTTCGTCGGACGCGTCTGCTGGCTATGACCGTTGGTGTTTTGCTTGCCGCAGGTGCAGTCGCCTGTGTGGGAACGGTTGGATTCATCGGGCTAATCGCTCCACATATGGTCCGTCTATTGACGGGAAACAAATTAAGACGGTCGATGTTTCTGTCGGCTTTGGTCGGTGCAGTGATGCTGGTACTGGCGGATACGATCGGAAGGACTGTTATGGCACCAACCGAGATTCCATCCGGGTTGTTGATTGCAATTATTGGAACGCCATATTTCCTCTATTTAATGTATCGCTCCAACTGGCGCAAATCGGCCTAAACATTCGATCCTAAAAAAAAATCCCCTCTGGTTTTCAGTGTTGAGTTCATGTAGACATGTTCTCTTTTCTCACTGCTTACCTAGAGGGGATATTTGCTTATAATAGCTTTTTTCATTCGTGTTATAAATTAGTTGTTTTTTCTCTTAGCATTCCACTGTTATCTACCGATAGGATCGCTTGCTGCAACGTCTCTTTATCCTGAACCAAAGCGAATCTCACATATCCTTCTCCCGAAGGTCCGAAGGCACTCCCAGGCGTTACGATTACACCCGCTTGTGTAACCAGATCCATGGCAAACTGCTCTGAGGTATCGTAATGGTCTGGAATCCGACTCCAGATGAACATGCTGGCTTCGGGTTTGGCGATAGGCCAACCGAGGTTGCTGAATCCTTCACAAAGAATATTTCTGCGCTCCTCGTAGATATCTCTGACCCGCTCAACTTCACTCTGATCCCCTGTGATTGCAGCAATGGCTGCCTTCTGAATCGGAAGAAACATGCCGTAATCCATGTTGGATTTCAGCTTTTTAAGCACAGATACCACATCCGGGTTCCCCACACAAAAGCCGATCCGTGCCCCAGCCAATCCATAGGTTTTGGATAACGAGTTGAATTCAATGCCGACATCCATCGCCCCGGGATAAGCGAGGAAACTACCGCACGTTTTCCCATCGAACACTAGCTCGCTGTATGCATTGTCATGAAGAACGATAATGTCATATTTCTTGGCAAAATCAATTAGATCCAGATAGAACTGATCGGGTGCCATTGCTGTCGTCGGATTGTTGGGATAGGATACAAGCATGAATTTTGCTTTGCGCGCAACAGCTTCAGGAATGTCCTGAAGCTGAATAACATATCCATGTTCTTCTTTTTGGGGCATATAATACAGCTCGGCTCCTGCAAGTAGAGGTCCATCAGCAAAGACCGGATAACAAGGATCGGGTACAAGAACCAGATCTCCTTCATCAACGATCGCCAAAGAGATGTGGGCGAGACCTTCCTGTGATCCAAGCAAGGAGCAAATTTGGGTTTTCGGATTCAGTTCAACATGGTAACGGCGCTTGTACCATTCACTGACTGCTTGCAGCAATTCGCTCTGATCATTTACAGCATATGTATAGTTTGAAGCATCTGCTGCTGCCTCGCATAAAGCCGTCATGATATGTTGGGCCGGGGGAATATTGGGTGTGCCTACACTTAGATCGATGACAGGTTCTCCATTCTCCAGTCGTTGCCTCTTGATTTCCAGCAAACGTGTGAATATCCCCTCACTGAAATGTTCCATACGTTTAGCAAACTTCATGATGATTATCCTCCATCCTGATCTCCCCTTGGGGAATAACACTTGGAGGTATTATAGCAGAGTTTTCAGGTGATAAGTAACCACGGAATGTGTATTCGACTTCTCAATGTACTCTTCTTGATTTACAATTAAAGGAAAGCTAGACATGGATAAGTATCAGAGAATTGGAGGGTGACCAGTAATGAACGAACCGTGGGCCGCTTCGATGAGTGGAGTTCCCTGGAACGAGGATAAAATGGACAAGGCTATCGTACAACTGCGGAACAGGGCTACGATTAGCTTTGTTGTCGGGCTGGACGAGATGCATGATCTGCGAACACTGGATGAACATGTGTTTGCCAAACGACCCGATTTGATTTTAAATGTGTCCAATACAGATGTGAAGGGGCGGTATTCAGAAGAGTTTCTGGAGGCACTTGCTGGTTTAAAACATGTCACCGCTTTGCAGCTGGATCTCAAGCAAACACAAGATTTGAGTATATTGAGTGCGCTGCAAAAGATGGAGTTTCTGAACATTCGCTCACCCAAAAAGCAAAACCTAAACTTCATCCGGAATTACAAATACTTGAATTACCTCGCACTTAGCGGGAAATTTCCCGATATCTCGCCGATTGAGGACTGCATTCGGTTGAGCACCCTCGTCCTAAACTGTGACATTGATCAGCTTGATTTTGTTGTAGACTTACCATTTATCGAGTATTTGGCTCTCGATCACTGTACATTGGCTGGTTCACTCGAAGTTCTGGCTGAATCGAATATCCGTATGCTGAGATTATCGTCCGTAAAGAATCTAACCGAGATCGATGCAGTAGGAGCATTACATCATCTGGTCTTTCTGCACCTTTCGCTACCCAAAATCGAGCGGTTGTGCGACTTCTCTCATTTGAAGAATCTGCGTCAGCTTGAACTGGATTTCATGAAGTCTCTGCAAGAGATTGAGAACCTGTGGACTGCGGATCAATTGGAGGTGCTGGAACTGAAAGAGATACATAAGGGGATCAAGGCTGAGTCATTTGAACGTTTGACCGAAATGCAAAGTTTGCGACAGGTGGATTTTCGTTTTATTGATCACAGTAAGGGTCGTATTGCTATTATGCGCCAACAAATGATTGAAGCGGGGAAAGGGCACCTGCTCTATGAACAAATTCCTGAAGGACATCGAATTCCTTCGATGGCTCTTGTGCACCTGTCCAAAATTCTAATGTAGACCATACACAAATGCCCGCCTCCGAAGCGGGCATTTGTGTATTTACAACTTCAGTCCTTGCCCGCTCACGTCTAGCTAGCCATGGCTAGAGGAGATGAATGGCTCATCACCCGCATGACGCTTGCGGTATTCTCCGGGGGTCAGCCCGTATCGACGCTTGAACATGCGGATGAACGAATTCACATTTTGATAGCCGACCTGTGTCGCAATGTCCTGAATTCGCAGATCTACATTCACAAGCAGTTCTTTGGCCCGCTCAACCCGCAGATTGTTCAGATATTCGCTGAAGTTGATGTTAGTCTTTTCCTTGAAAATACTGGAGAGGTACCCCGATGTTAAATTCAACTTGTCGGCGACGATATTCAAATTAATGTCTTCCCCATAATGATGATCCAGGTAGTCCAGCACAAAGGTGATAACCGGATCACGCGTTTCCAGCTGGCTGCGTACTGCCGCAAGTACCGGTTGAGCCAACGCCTGAAGCCATTCCCTGTATTGCTGCATGGAATGGAAACCAGCAAATGCCTCTCCCGGAGGAGAAGAGCGAAGCTCGGATTCGATGTTCGTCAAATTCAGCTTCATCACCGTCTTGCTGATCTGTTCGACTGCACCGATGGCAAAGGTGCGGAAGTCTTCTGCGGCCGCATCCTTGTGCTGCAGTTGCTCCAGCTGGCGATCCAGCCAAGCGAATACGGCCTCTTCATTGCCGGATTGCAGCAGGTTGTGCAGTTCCTCCCCATAAGTGACCTTCACATGGAAGGCATTTGACGAAGAAGCACGCGGCTCCACAATAACTTGTGTCTCCCCATTCAGCCTGCGCTCTTTTAACAGCATGGACAGATTGCTGTACGCATCGGTAAACGGAATTTCTCCGGAATACACCGGACTTACCGCAATGGTCAGATAAAGGGTTTCCTCGACAGCCAGCAACTCCTTCAGTGTATCGAGCGCTTGAAGAATACCACTCTGTGGACCTGGATCGAACAGCAGCAAGAGCAGTTGGTCCTGCTCGGGCTGAATGGCCACGCTATTGGTTTTGCTACTGGTAAACAGGCTCTGAATCAGCTTCCATAATAACAGGGTATGTTGCCCGAATTCATCCGGCTGGAATTTGAAGCCTACCTTGAACAGAATGGAGACATAAGGCTGCTCGGATTGCTGGGCATCCTCAAGCTCCGCCAGATAGGAGCTGAGCGGTATATTTTTTACTTTATGGATATAAGCGTACTGGCGTACGAGAGAGTTCTTCTGCGCAAGGTCGCTTTGAATATAACGGTTATTCTCCAGAATAGAGCTCAGGCGGTCGCCGATCATGGCGAATTCTTTTACACTGCTCCATTTGTCTGGTCCGCTGTCCGGATTTCGGTCCAGAGCGGCAATAAGACGTTGGAGTGGCTGGTTTAATCTTATACTGAAAAACAGGGAGGAGAGCACGCTAATTAGTACAGCAGCGCCAAGCAGAAAAGCCAGCAGCAGCTGCATGCCGCGCATTTCCGCGGCGATTACCGCGGCCTGAGTGACCCGGACATAAGTAAACCCGGTTTGTTTACCTTTTTCATAGAAGTAATACTGATCCCCAATACGTTCATGTTTGCTTCCGTCTGCAGGTAGCTGCGGATTCTGCAGTTCCCCCTCCTTCGTAGTAAAAAGCAGGCGTCCCTCGTTGTCCAGAATGTAGAACGGATTATTAGCGGCATCGTCATATGTGTCCTGCATACGTTGTGGATCCAGCATAACAATGCCGTACACATCTTCGTAAGGAATGGCTTTCATCATGACCGGCATCAGTTGACCGAGGGAGCGGGACGAGTGAAGGGTATTTTCCGTAAAAGCTGCGGCAGGCATTACTTTCAGGAACTGGTTGTTCATCGTTTGCGTTTTCCAGTAATCCGGAGGATATTCTTTACTATAATAATATTTACCGAACATATCGCTGGCACTGCTAAGACCTTCCTTCTCCAGTACATAGTCTTCTTGCTTGAAATAGAGAATGAAATTGTCGATATGCAGAAAAGGATTGGCGTACAGCGTGGAGAGGTCCGACTTCACCTCTGCGGGAATATCGTAACGGCGGTTCTCCTTAATATGGCTCAAAATGCCCAGGTTGGCTGTCCAGGTATCCGATTGAGTGAGGGCCAGAATCATGTTCTGGGTCAGTCGGAAATGATTCTCATACCCTTCAACGGTCTGCGCAAGGCCTAGTTCATTTTGTCTGACCATCTCCTGATAGACCTTGTTGCTTAAGTACAGATGGGAGAACAGATTAAATGAAGCCAAAATCAGGATGACACTGAGGAAGCTCAGCATTAGCTTGACAAACAGTCCATTCAGCGCAAATTTGCTTGTAAGCAGTCCCTTCATTATGACATTCCCCCTTGAGTACAGCCCTGGATCGAGTGGCTAATCCTATCATAGCGGCATAAAGCTGACACAAACAATATACACTTTTACTGAATTATACGCGGATATCTGGAAAAAAGGAGTAAAGGCGAAAAGTTATATAACATGTAGATAGCGCTTTCTAAAGGTTTATAGCTATAATTCGAATACGAACCCAGGAATTCCAGGTTAAGTTAGCTAACATACAAGTCGAATTAACTCATCTGAGCAAGAGGGGGCATGCCGATGGCTGATGCTAGCGTAATGCAAAGCAAACCGCAAAAAGAAGCGCACCGGCCGCCTCGGCGGAAGTCGCGTTTGATCAGAACCTGGAACAGGAACAAGGCGCTATGGCTGCTATTCCTGCCATGCCTCCTGTATTATTTGATCTTCCGCTATGCGCCGATGTTTGGTCTGGTCATCACGTTCAAGGATTACAATCTGTTTAAAGGAATTTGGGCCAGTGATTGGGTGGGATTCAAATATTACCGGATGTTTCTGGAGAATCCTGATTTTTGGCCGCTGATGAAGAATACGTTTCTGCTGGGACTGTATAAGCTGGTGTTCGGCTTTCCAGCCCCAATCTTGCTGGCCATTCTGCTGAATGAGGTGCGAAGGGCAGCATTCAAGCGTTTTGTACAGACGGTCAGCTATCTGCCGCATTTCATCTCGAATGTAATCGTGGCGAGTATGGTGATTATGTTCCTTTCCCCAACCGGAGGGCTCATTAACAATTTGCTGGCAGGTATCGGCATTGGACCGATCAATTTCATGAATGAGCCCGGGCTGTTCAGGGGCATCTACGTCCTGTCGGAAATCTGGCAACATATCGGCTGGGAGACCATTATTTATCTGGCCGCGCTAACGGGCATCGATCCGCAGTTGTATGAAGCCGCAGATATGGACGGGGCAAGCCGATTGCGCAAAATCTGGCATGTCACACTACCCGGTATATCTCCCGCGATCGTCATTACACTGATTCTAAATATCGGCAAAGTGCTGGAAATCGGATTCGAGAAAGTCTTCCTGATGCAGAATCCGGCGATCTACGATACAGCGGATATTATCAGCACGTATGTTTACAGGGTGGGCATGGTACAGGGGAATTTCAGCTATGGTGCGTCCATTGATTTGTTCATGGGTGTCATCAGTCTGATTTTCATCTATACGGCCAACTGGCTCAGCCGCCGATTAAGTGAGACCAGTCTATGGTAGAAAGAGGTGTGGCGTGAACTCACTCCGATTTTCCTGGTTTAACGTTGTGGCATCGCTGATCCTGCTGTTCGTTGTGGTGGTTACACTCTATCCGTTCCTTCATATGCTGGCGGTTTCCCTCAGCAGCAACGTAAACGTCATCCAAAACAATATTTCCTTCTGGCCCAAGGGCTTTAATCTGAGCATGTACAAATTGGTGCTGGGCGATCCGCAAATCTGGACGGCTTACCGAAATACGATCATTTACACCGTGCTTGGCACACTGATCTCACTGGTGGTCACCTCCACCGGAGCCTACGCTTTGTCCAGAAAAGACATGGCACTGCGTAATAGTTTCACGGTCTTGATTGTAATTACGATGTTCTTCAGCGGCGGGATGATTCCGACCTTCCTGGTGGTCCGTTCTCTGAATCTGGTGGATACCGTATGGGGCATGGTTCTCCCGGGTGCAGTTAGCACCTGGAACCTCATTCTGATGCGCACGTTCTTCTCAGGCATCCCCAAAGAGCTGGAGGAATCGGGACGGATGGACGGTTTGAACGATATTGGAATCTTCATCCGTATTATTGTACCGCTGTCCAAGGCATCCTTTGCCACGATTGCCCTGTTCTATGCCGTGGGTATGTGGAACAACTTTATCTTTCCGCTGCTCTATCTACGGTCTCCCGATTTGTTTCCGCTCCAAGTGCTGCTGCGTAATCTCGTACTGGCCGGCAGCGCAAGCTCAGGCGACGTAACATCCATTGGGGGAGATAATCTGGTGGTGGAGGAATCGCTCAAGTATGCGACCATTATGGTCTCAACCTTGCCGATTCTGGTCATCTATCCGTTCGTACAGAAGTATTTCGTCAAAGGAGCCATGGTTGGGGCGGTCAAAGGTTAAGTGAGGCAAGAAATGCACCGCGAATTCAGATTAAGGGAGAGAAGCTTATGGGCAAATGGAAATCGGTAATACTTCCCCTGTTGATTGCAGTAACGATGGTGGCAGGGTGCAGCGGAGGCAATGGTGCCGACCCGCAAACAGATACTAAGGGGAACAGCACCGGAAATAACTCCACCGGGGCGGGAAAGACCTTTACGGCCCTGCTGGACAACAATGCCACTTTTCCTTATTCCAAGAGCTGGCCCATTTGGAGCTGGTTGAAGGAAAAGACGGGCGTCACGCTGGAAGTGCAGACACCTTCCGGCAAGCTGGATGAGAGCCTGAACCTGGCGATTGCCTCCAAAACGCTGCCTGATCTGATGTATATGCCCAATCGCAAGGATTCGAACAAGTTTGGTCAGCAGGGCGCACTGGTGGATCTGATGCAGTATATGGACAGTATGCCGAATCTGAAGGCATGGATGAAGCAATATCCCGAGGAAGCGAAGGCTGCCCTGTCCGCCGACGGTAAAATGTATATGTTCCCCAATCAGGGTTTCGGCGAGACGAATCGTATGATCTGGATGTACCGCAAGGATGTTTTTGACAAGGAAGGCATTCAGGCTCCAACAACTTATGAAGAGTTGCATGCAGCGCTGAAGACGTTGAAGGAGAAATACCCGGACAGTTATCCGCTCTCGATCCGCTACGGTCAGATCCCGGATGAGATGAATGCCAATATGACGGTGAACTACGGAACGGGTGAGGGTGCTTATTATGATTTTGACCAGAAGCAATGGCGTTATGGACCGACTGAAGACAACTACAAGGCTATGGTAGGGATGTGGAAAAGCTTTTATGATGAAGGGTTGGTCCCGCCCGATTTCTTATCATTGCAAACCAAACAGTGGCAGGATATGGTCTCGACTGGAAAATCATTTGTGACCATTGATTATATCAGCCGGATTGATTTCTTTAACAATGCCATGCAGCAGGAGAATCCGGAGTTCAACATGCAGTTTCTGGCCCCTCCAGCAGGCATTTCAGGGGGCACACAGCTGAATCCATATTTTCATTATATGGAAGGCGGATTGACGGTGGCCTCGACCTCCAAGAACATTGATGATGTGATGAAGTACATGGACTTTTTCTATTCTGAGGAAGGACGTACGCTGAGCAGCTGGGGTGTAGAGGGAGAGACCTTTATAAAGGAAGGCGATACGATCAAGTTCAAGCCGGAGTATAACGATGTCATTGAAATGCGCAAGCAGACAGGGCTTCAGACCAGCGGGACCTATACCTGGATTGATTTCAACGCGCACTTGTCGCTGTTCTCGGACGATCTGAAGCATGCCTATGAAGAAGCGGTCAAATATGATCCTCCCGCAATGCAGCCAAGACCTGCTTTTACAGAAGTGGAAAATGAGGTCATATCCATTACCGGTCAAGCGATCAAGAAGCACCGTGACGAGAGTTTTGCCAAATTTGTTACGGGTTCCCGGAGTCTGGCGGATTGGGAGAAGTATGTAGAGGAAATCAACAATCTTGGGGTAGATAAGCTGCTGAACACCTATAAGGAAGCGTATGACCGTGTTCAGAATGTTCAGCTGAGCGCGAAATGAGCGAATGTACGGCACAGGAATCCTAGACCATTACAGAATGGCAAAAGGAGGCTTCGCTTATGAAAAAGCAGCATCTGCGTGTGTACTCCGGATTCAAACTGGGATTGTTTCTGTTGATCTGTATGGTGACGATTGGAATAGCTGTCCCTGGCAAGGCAGAAGCGGCGGGTTCAATTTCACTGGACGCGCCTGCGGGCGGATATGTATCGGATGGAGGGCTGGTGGAAATTGGGGGCAGTTATACCGACCTGTATGACATTCGACTGTTTGTGGACGGAACGGCTCAATTCGAAGTGGTATTAAATGATCCGGATGGGGATGACAGCGGCACATGGTCTTATATGCTGGATACCTCAGCCTATAACGGGACTGTGGAACTGGTGGTTCGTGGACTGGATATGTCCACCCGTTACGGGGTATGGGGAGCGCCTGCCATCCTTACCGTTAATAACCCGGCAGGTGCTGTTCCTGTAGTAACCATCACGGGACCATCTGAGGGCGTTTCTCTTAGCGGCCAGGTGGAGATCTCTGTCGAGACCAGCTCTCCACTTCCGATCATGCTGGTAGAGGTTCGGGTGAACCGCGGGCCATGGGAGGAAGCTGTTCAGCAAGGCCCTGCATATGTATACACCTGGGACACGGCGGGTCTTGGCGATCGCACGGTCAGTCTGGAGGCCAGAGCGGCCAGTGCACCGGAGCGTTACGGTTATAGCCCGACGGTGTATGCTCAGGTTGGAACCGGGACGCATGAGTCTGCCGTTCCTCTTCCTGTACAGGAGCGGGCCATGTGGATCTGGGAACCGGAGAGTTATAAGCTGCTGCTGAACCCTGGATCGCGCCAGGTGCTGGAGTCATTCATCACCGATACGCAGACATTTGGCCAAACACCAGTCCAGACGCTTTATCTTGCAGTAGGCGGTTATGCCGGATACGATGCACTGGAAGCCCAGGAAGTGGAGTTGCGCTCTTTCGTGAGTTGGGCGCACAGCAAAAATTTGCAGGTGCATGCGTTAATTGCAGGCGGCACTACACCGGCCTATATGGGCGCTTACGAGAAATATCACCATCATGCTGTGCAGGAAATGGAGCAGGTGATCAATTACAACCTTGCAGCGGGGGATACGGAGAAGTTTGACGGCATCAATGTGGATATTGAGCCTTATATCTCTCCCGACTTTAAAGACCCAAGTCATTTCCTGCAGAAGGAATACCTGGATGGCCTGCAAAAGATGATTGATCGCCGGGATACCGCAGGTATTCGGCTTCCGTTCGGCCCTGCTGTGCCCAAGTGGTATGACACATCGGATCAAGCAGCGAATATTTCATGGAATGGATCCAGCAAATGGCTATCTGAGCATGTTCAAGATATCTCCGACTATATCTCCATTATGGATTACCGGGATACGGCGGATGGCTCCGCTGGCATTATTGCCGGGGCTGCTGGAGAGCTGGCTTACGCGGATCAGATCGGCAAGCCGAATTCCGTGGTGATTGGTGTGGAAACGCTGGATATCGCCAATAGCGGAGACCCGGAGACCATTACCTTCTGGGAGGAGGGGCGTATCCACATGGAAGCCGAGCTAAATAAGGTATATGCAGCTTACGGGCAGAGCAGCGCCTTTGGCGGTATTGCCGTCCATCACTATGATTCCTACCGGGCACTTCCTTCTTACTGGGGGCCGGGCGGTGTAGTTTGGACATCACCGGATGACCAGGAAGCTCCTTCTGCCCTTTCAGGGGTTCCTTCCATTGAGGTCACTGATTATCAGACTATACATCTGAATTATGGAATGGCTTCGGATAACATGGAAGTGGAACGCTATGTGATATACCGAAGTACCGTGCAGGGGTTCACGCCTGTCGCTGCGGATATTGTTGGACTCGCCCGCGCCCTGAATTACCAGGACAAGGGACTGCTGCCGGATACGACATACTACTATCGTATTGCGGCCCGTGATTTGCGTGGCAATATCGGGCCTCTCACCGATGAAGTGTCGGCGACCACTGGTAGCACCCCATTGAAGCCACTGATTGTAACGGACATGAATCTGGTTTATGGGGGATCGGGGGTATCCGTCACCATGAAGGTCAGAGATTATGATACAGGCGCAATAATTTCGGGGGCGAAAGTCGAGGGGAGATTTACTTATTCGGCGGGGCGTTACACCAGCGGGACAACAGGAATGGATGGGAGCGTGACGCTTGTCTCGGAAGCGGTGGGAACCGGCAGACAGGTTGGTTTTGAACCACGGAGAATCCGTTACAACGGCTATTACTACGCAGTAGGTCATGATTCGCCGCATACAACGCTGCTGATGTTGAATGCCATCAATTGAACAAGCAGACGAGAAATGGCTTGATGGAGGAGGAAGCACATGAATGTGAATGACTTGGTGGAACCGCTCAAGACTCATATCGTTGAACATATGTCTGTGCAGGTTTATGCTGATCGGAATCAGATGGGGGCAGCGGCTGCGGCTGCGGTTGGGGCCAGATTAAGACAGCTGCTTCAGGATTCGGAGCGTCAGGTGCGCATGGTGTTCGCTGCTGCTCCTTCGCAAAACGAATTGTATGAAGGTCTGGTACGGGAGCAAGGTATCGATTGGTCAAGGGTCTGTGCCTTTCATATGGATGAATATATGGGGCTGGCGGACACAGCTCCCCAGCGCTTCGGACGATATTTAACGGATCGGCTGTTCAATCGGGTGCAACCTGGGCGGGTGGAGCTGTTGGATGGGCTACAAGATGTGGAGCAGGAGTGTCAGAGATATGGAGACCTGCTGCGTGCGGCTCCTATTGATATCGTCTGCCTCGGGATCGGAGAAAATGGGCATATCGCCTTCAATGATCCGCCTGTTGCCGATTTTAAAGACTCGAGGATCGTCAAAGCGGTAAAACTGGACGAAGCTTGTCGCCGTCAGCAGGTGAATGATGGCTGCTTTGCCCATCTGGATGATGTGCCTGCGGAGGCGTTGACCCTGACTGTGCCAACGTTGATGGCTGGAAGGGAGCTGTTCGCAATTGTACCGGGAGCATCCAAGCGGCGTGCACTTGCGGTAGCTTTACATGATTCGATCAGCACGGCATGTCCTGCCACTATCCTGCGTACACATCCCGGAATCACGATGTTCACAGACCGGGAAGCCTACGGCCTGTGAGCGTGTCAATGATCGGGAAGCACTACAGAACAGGGCTGCCCATTGAGGTGGGGATCAGAGAGGGACGTATCACTGCTATTACTGAACTTGAAGTGTCGCCTCCCGTAGATTGCCTGCCCTGGCTTGCGCCCGGACTGGTGGATTTACAGGTGAACGGCGGATGGGGGCTGGATCTGAACACAGCTCCGCTATGTCCAGATACGGTAGTGCAGCTGACCCGGAAGCTGAAAAGTCAAGGTGTTACAAGCTTTTGCCCGACGTTGATTACGAACAGTTCCGTAAGGTTGGCTGAGGCGGCTTCCATCATTGCAAAAGCCGTTCGGCTGAACCGGGATGCGGCCGAGGGAATTGTGGGCATTCATCTGGAAGGTCCATTCCTCTCGCCGGAGGATGGCCCACGCGGCGCCCACCCAAAGCAGCATATTGTTCCCCCTGATTGGGAGGCGCTCAGCCGTTGGCAGGATGCCGCCGATGGATTAATTCGCATTATTACCCTTTCACCCGAGTGGCCTGGTTCAGCTTCATTTATTGCCCGGTGCTGCGAATCCGGCATTCTTGTCTCGATTGGACATACGGCAGCAACGCCAGAGCAGATCAGGGAAGCGGTCTCCGCAGGAGCGGTGATGTCTACACATCTTGGTAATGGTGCACACCTGATGCTTCCGCGTCATCCGAACTACCTGTGGGAACAGCTGGCGGCCGATGAGCTGTATGGGTGCATGATAGCGGATGGTCATCATCTTCCGCTGTCCGTGCTAGCAGTAATTCTCCGGATGAAACGGAACCGCGCCATACTGGTCAGTGATGCCGTCTCACTGAGCGGTATGCCACCAGGTTCCTACCACCTGCATATTGGTGGTGATGTGGTATTGACGGCGGAAGGTCGGCTGCACCTCGCCGGCCAGCCTGAGCTGTTGGCTGGCTCGGCGATGATGCTGCCTAATCAGGTGGGATATCTTGTGGAAGCGGGGTTGTGCGGGCTTCCCGATGCCTGGGACTGTGCATCGGTGCATCCGGCCCGGCTGCTTGGGCTTGAACAGGCTGCCGGACTTGAGGTCGGAGCACCTGCGGATATCGTTAGCTTCAACATTGATGGTGGAAAGTTAAGTGTCTTGCAGTGCTGGAAGAATGGCCGGATCAGTCCACAGAGCCAAGAATAGGAGGAGAGCGATGCCAAGCTTGATACCACAACCGAAGCAAATTGCATCGAGCGAAGGAGAAGCCTTGCGACTGAATGGCGAGGAAAGATGGGGTCTTTTCATGGAACAGGATGATCCCAGATTGGAAATTCATTGTCGCCGGGCATTTCCGGGGATGGAATATACATGCTCCAGAATAGAAAAGGGTTATTTGTTAATAATCGAAAATCTCTCAGGGCAGGAAACGCAGCAGGTAGTCGATGAGGAACATGGAGCCCCTGCCATTCATGAAGTCCTGGGAACACAACAGAAGAGCCCGACCATCCCTAGTTTCAGTTCGTTTACTCAACAAGACAGAACGGATCTGACTGGGTTGGACGGACGTCCACAAGGGTATAAGCTGGAGGTGTCGGCCGGAAGGGCTGAAGTCTACGCACTGGATGCGGCGGGTCTATTTTATGGATTGCAGACATTGGTACAACTGAATGGACCCGATGGGGTTATCCCGGCGGTGTCCATAACCGACTGGCCGGATACACCTATGCGGGCAATGAACTTTGACCTGCGTCAGACGTTCTCCAAGCCGGAACTGTTGACGAAGTATTTGGCTGAATTCGCCCGTTATAAGACGAACGCGATTTTGATTGAATATGAGGATAAGTTCCCATTTCAGTTGCATCCCGAGTTCGCACATCCAAAACATGCGTTAAGTCGTTCACAGCTGGAAGAACTGAAGCGGAGCGCCCACGATCACTTTATAGAGATTATTCCGCTCCAGCAGAGCTTTGGACATCTGGAATATGTATTACGCCACGAAGGTTGGCGGCATCTTCGCGAGACAGAGCAGTCCACCGGGGAGATCTGCCCATCGCATCCAGAAACCTTTGGGTTGATAACCACTTTACTCGAAGAGATGATCGACGCCCACCCGGATTCGCGTTATATTCACCTCGGGTGTGACGAGGTCTACAGCTTATGCGAGTGCGAACGCTGCAAAATCGAGTTTGGGGGTGTGCGGGAACGAGCTTTTATCGCCTTTGTGAACCGTCTGATTGCATTTACGGCAGAACGGGGAAAACAGCCGATTTTCTGGCATGACATGCTGGATAAATGCCCGCCAGAGGAACTGTCTAAGCTGGATCAGCGAAGTGTCGCCATGATCTGGATCTACAACGGGCGCAATATCGAAGCGGAAGTTACTTCGCATGCCAATAAATTCAGGGCGCTCGGCATTGAAGTTATGGGAGCGCCAGCAGTCCGCAGCTTTGATTGGGCTGAACATCAGAATTATCCGGTACTGCTGAACCGGACAGATAACTTGCTTCAGTGGGCAGAGACGGCCGACAAACTGAATCTTGACTGTGTAGTTGCTACCAACTGGACGGGGCCTTTCAGCCTCGGTGTTCCATATGGTATTTTTGAAACTACCTGGTATCCCATGCTACTGCACGCGGATTTGGCCTGGAACCGCAAAGCGAATACCGCCACCTACATCGACCGGTTTCTGGAACAGTTTCATGGCATTGATCCTGTTACCGGACACAACCTTCTCGGCAATTACAGGGTGGAGGATTATTATGATGTGATCTGGAAGCTGATGGACGAAGTGCGCGAGCACAAGGAAGAAGCGGAACTGATTGCGATCATGCATGATTTTGAGGTGGCGACAGATCGTTCACGGGCAATCCATAAGTATGCTTACCGCTGGGAGCTGTATCCCGGAGACGATGCGGAGTGGCGCTCACTCCATAACAATTATACGAGAAACCGCCGTGGACGTGAGGGGGTCGTCCCTCGGATGAAGGCTGCGCTGGAGCGTTACCAGCCTTATGATATGGCGGAGCACTTTGTGAAATCAAGGTTCTATCTGCATGATTATCTGGAGCGCACGCTCTATCAAGAACTGGGTCTGAACGCAATCCATACACAAACTGATCTGACGGCATTGAGTCTGGAAGACAAAATAGCCCTGATGTGCGTAGTAGGCACACCATCGACTGGGGCCGAGCCGGAGTTTCGCGTCAGAATGGCACAGCACCGATTCGGGGGAATCGGCATCTTTCCCCATAATATTGAGAGCGAGCAGCAGACACATGCGTTGCTAGCAGAAGTGAAGAACATAGCCGAAGGTAACGGCAGCCCTATGCCTTATTATGTTTCGGTAGATGAAGAGGGTGGAACCCTATCCAAGTTTAAGTCCTTTTTTCCCTATATCCCTGGCAACAGGGCAGCCGGGTTAAGTGAAGATCCGGAAGCCGCGCGTTTGCTCGGTAAAATCATCGGCAGTGAGCTGCACTCCCTTGGTATTCCCATGAACTGGGCACCAGTGCTGGATGTGAACACGAATATAGATAATCCGGTTGTGGGTGTTCGCTCCTTCGGAGAGGACCCGCAGATGGTGGCCCAATTCGGCCGCACCTATATTCAAGGGATGCATGAAGCAGGTGTAGCCGTGACGGCAAAGCATTTTCCCGGCCACGGGCAAGTGAGCGGAGACTCGCATATTGTCCTACCCGAGTGTGAGCTGACGATTGAACAGTTGATGGAGGGTCCGTTGCTTCCCTTTGTTGAAGCAATTCGAGCCGGTGTGGATTCAATCATGATGGGTCATCTGGTGTTTCCTAACATTGCCGAATCGGGCGGACTTCCGGCCTCACTCAGTCCTTTTTTTGCCACGGAACTGCTGCGGAAGCAGTTGGGCTTTACGGGGGTGATCTGCACGGATGATATCGAAATGGGGGCAATTCGCAAAAATTTCAGCCCGGAAGAGGTAGGGGTTCTGGCCGTTCAGGCGGGGAACGATATTATTCTGATGTGCCATACGCCGGAGTTTCAGAGCCAGGTCATCGCGGGTATTCTGTCAGCTGTACGGGATGGGAGAATCAATGAGGAGGAAATCGACGAGTCGGTTCTTCGTATTCGGCAGCTGTATGACCAATTCAAGCAGTACCAGGCGGCTGCACAGCCGATTCCTAGAGAGCAGTGGGAAGAGGCGGCACTGAAGCTGGCTCGTATGACCGTGAAAGTTAGCCGGGACCCGCACGGCCTGGTGCCACTCAAGGATTCGCTGAAATATTTGCTTATATTGCCGCTGCAGGAGCAGCTGACCCAGGCCGATAATAGTGGTTCTGCGGAGATCAGGTTAACCTCCCTATTGAGGGATGAAGGCTTGGCTGTGCAAACGTGCTACTGCGCAATGAAGCCGGATACCGAGCAGATAAAGTCCCTGGTTCTACAAGCTGCTGATGTGGATGTCGTTATCCAGGGCACCCTTAATGCCCATCTATTCACAGGCCAGCTGGATCTGGCTGAGGCTTTGGCTGCGGTTAAGCCACTGCTAAATCTGGTACTGCGCAATCCCTATGATGACACCGCACTGCCACAGACAGCCGCATGCATTCTGCTGTGTTCCACCTCCGATTACTCCCTGCGGGCACTGGTGGAGTGCATGACAGCATCAAAGTGACTTTTCAATGATGAGCTGTTCAATAGGGTAATGAAACATATCCAAAAGCACAAAAACTCAAAATGTTAAAAGCACAAAAGCTTGCATGTATTTGCCAGCCTTTATTCTTACAAGCGACCTAGTCTGAAAGCCAGGATCCATGACGGAAAATTGAAAAGCCCGCTACTTTGCGGGCTTTTGTCAATTTTAAGACTTTGATGTTCTTCCCTAGACAACACGTTCACTTAGCTCCGAATTCCGTCACTCGCTTCTTGTGCAAAGACGTTATTAGGATAATGGGCCATAACCCGTTGGCTAACTAGACTACAACAACGTCGTCTTCTCAAAAAGTTTTATATATCCTCACCTATAGCAATAGTTTATAGCTGCCTTATGACAAGAGGCTTTCTCGACATCAACCATGCTGCAATCAGCAAGGCGAGAGCCACTAATATTCCGGATTCTCCAGTCCATAGCAGAACGTTCTTGCCACTGGAAGATATATCAAAGGCATCCTGAATCACGGCATTCCAACATGCATGGAGGAGAATCGCAGGCCATATGCTGCCCGTTGTTAAGCGCAAGCGGCTGATCAGATAACTGAAAGAGGTCACTGAAATCATAAACAGGATAACCGATAAGGCAGGATATGGACCGGAATAATAATTTGCAAAAAGCATTACGGGAAGGTGCCATACCCCCCAAATAATTCCGCTCGTCAGCACGGGTCTAGGTACACGGGCGTTAATAAGTCGAGTGAGCATATAGCCCCTCCAGCCGAGCTCCTCTCCTGAACTGCTGATTATACCGATTGCTGTACCTGCAAACATTTGAAAAAGTATCGTTCCTGCAAGGACAACACCAGATGGGCCTTCAATGAATGAGTCCGGTGTAACATACTGAACCAGCCCCGTAATCCATGCGATTCCATAAGCAAATAAACCAATGACGACTGGAAAGAGCAAGATGAAGGGCAACGATTTCAGTGTTTGCTTCCCACCAATCCGCAAGGAAATATCCGAGATGCCTTCACGCAGCACTATACGGGCGAAAATGGAGGACAATCCGGGTGTCCACATGAGGAGCAGACCGAAAATCGGTGCTTTCATGATCAGTACATAACTAAGGATGGAGAGAGGAATGAGCATGGCAAAGAAAACGAGTAGTCCTCGCCTGGCTTTTTGGACCTTTTCCTTCTCTGAACTCGTGCTGGGCATGGTGCTGAAATTTGTTCTCATTGTGATAGCTCCTTTTATCAAAATATGTATATCGCTTTGCAGTATAGCAGTGGATATATCCTAATCAGAACAAACTCAAGCCCAGTCTTTATCCAAGACCCTAGCCCAGTAAGGGCAGGACTAAAGTATAGTGAGGTTTTTTAAAATTGAAATGATTTAAGCCATCTGTTAGTCCATTTAATAAAATGTTAACTTCCTTTGCGGCAGCACAAAGAGCACGTTTCCAACGCGCTCTTTATGTTTATTCTTCTCTGGTTGTCATGGAAATTCTTTTTAATCCCGTTGAAATTTTAATTAAGCGTTCAAATCCGTAATTGCCGGAATGTTAATTTCTTTTACACAGGCTGCATTGGACAGGCTGACGATGCATTTTACGATAGAAACCATATCCTGAAGAGGGATGCGTGTACCATTATATTCGGAAAGAGCGCGGTCAATGCCATCTTTATATGGAACTTCGGCTGCGAGTTCCCCCGGGTTGATACACGTAACCGCGATCCGGTCTTTTCTTGTATGTTCTCTCAAGGCTTCTGTAACCCCACGAATGGCAAATTTGGAGGCCACAAAAGATACCTGAGTGCTGTTCGCATTGCTCAGACCCGCAGTCGAGCCAATAAGAATGACTTTGCCTGCTGTTGATTTCCTGAGGTGGGGTAATAAGGCCTGAATGCACACAATAGTGGATGTTACATTCACATGAATCAGATTACTGATGTCGGCGGGGGTGTCCTTATCGAACGTATAGTGGTCCTCGAACCCCTCTTTTTCCCAAATGCCCACATTGTAAATGAGAACATCCAAAGTCTCGTTCTGAAGCGCATCGCAGATCTGTTTGGATGCATGGAGATCAGACAGATCTGCCTGTATCCATATGCGTTCTACGCCATCGTCCAGCTTCAAGTTGTCAGGTTTCGTGCGAGACACGACCCAGACTTTATCGCCTTGCTCGGGCACACCCCTGACAAATGCATCTCCTAATCCTTTGCTAGCACCAAATACAAGATAGTTTTTCAATTCTAGTCACCTTCTTTTCAAAGTGTCGTTCTATGGTTACCAGCTCAAAGAGCAGGCTCTTTATTTTCCAATAGTATAATTTCTTCTCCTTGTTGTTGCCTTAATGCTATATTTTCCCGCCCCCATGTGCACATCACATCCACAATCTTGTTGGCGGTAACTCCATACTCTGTAAGGCTGTATTCGACTTTGGGCGGCATCTGTTGGTAAACATGTCTTCTGACAAGGCCGTCCTTCTCAAGCTCACGTAATTGCTGGATCAGGACCTTTTGCGAGATACCGTCTATACTGCGCTGTAATTCGCCTGTCCTTTTCACGCCAGACATTAATAAACATATGATTAGCGCTTTCCATTTGCCGCCAATAATTTCGAGTGTCGCTTCGATTCCCAGGTTATATTGCTTCATGACATATCACCTCGTTCATGTTACATCTTGTTGATGTGCTATAACTATTTATTTTCTCACAATATGGCTGATGAAGTCCATACACACTTTGAAGTAACCATCTTACTTTCGGGTGTGTATTTTCTTTTTTTCAGGCTTATATGATAATGGCCATATTCGAAAAAGAAGTCTGAAACTGAACCGAGAAAGGAATGTAAATATGAGAACACTCGTCATTCTGGCGCATCCTAATATAGAGGTTTCAAGAGTAAATCAACGCTGGAAAGAGGAACTGATGCAACACTCGAGCGAGATTACAATCCATGAGATTTATAAAGCATATCCTGATTGGAACATCGATGTGTCCAGAGAACAGAAGTTACTCGAAGCATATGATCATATTATTTTGCAGTTTCCGTTATATTGGTACAGCTATCCGCCTTTGCTAAAAAAGTGGCTAGATGATGTTTTTACTTATGGATGGGCGTATGGATCAACAGGTAACAAACTGCATGGGAAAAAGATGGGTTTGGCCATATCCATTGGCGATAAGAAGGAAAATTACACGAGGGAGGGTTCAGTATCTTTTACCTTAGATGAGGTAGTCACGCCTTTCAAAGCCAGCATAAATCATGTTGGCGCCGTAGCTTTACCGTATTTTGCAGTCTTCGGTGCCTCATTCCAAGCAACCGATGAAGAAATTAACCAAAGTGCACAAGATTATATCCGATATATCTATGAGCAAGGTAGACCTTAACTGCTGTAACCCCAAATATCAATCCAGTTCGCTTGCAGATTTAGCGCCTTGACGGTCAAGCCACTGAATTAGTTCATGAGAAAAACTACGTTTTGCTGTGTCCAGTGGTGTTAACCCATCCCAGGTGGATATCCAGTTCAGTTCGGCACCTTGTTCAAGGAGATATTGTGCTGATTGTCGTTGTCCTCCGTGGCAAGCGCACCAGAAGGCGATGGTAACCTTGTCGGGAGGAAAAGAGCTGCTTGCTCCCCAAGGATAGCGCTCAGGAAGCTTGTCCCCTTTAAAATGGGCCTTTATTGCGTCGATCTGTCCAAGCGCAGCCGCATGCCAAAGTGCAATAATCGCTCCCCGTTCAACCAATCGACGTGCTGCACGCCACTGAGCGAATGCTACTGCGTCGTCTAGTGGCGTGCCACCGGCGATCACTGCACCGGACGCTTCGATATCGGCGCCAACATCAAGAAGCGCGTCAAGCACGTTAATGTCATCTGAGCTCGCAGCCCAATGAAGTGGTGTCTCGTTGTTCGAACCCATGAAGCGACTGTTCACTTCTGCACCGAACTCAACTAATAACTTTACGGTATCCGATCCATGTGGGAAGTGACCTGGCCAGTCTGTCACCACATGCAACAGCGTTCGAGATATGCTAGAACTGTCACCTTCGTTGCTAGGATCTCTTTCAATAATTCTTGTCATGGCCAACCCTGAATTTTCTGCGAGTAGTCTCCTTAGCGATGGAATATCCCCAGTGTGAATCGCTTGGACAACGCTCACTGCAAGTCGCTCATCTTCGTAAATAAATTCCATACTCAACTCCCCTTCCGAATAAATACTCAGATTAAACCAAAACGATTCATTTTAGCTATTTGTAAATTTCCGCTGTACTTTACATATTCGTGGAATGATTATAATGTCCTGGGGAGAGGTGTACCTACCCAACTACATCAAGGTTTATTTTTCGACCTCATACTACGATCGTTGAGAGTTATAGTTATAATAATAATAATAATATACTTACTGCATTTGAGGAGCTGAAAAGCCATCTTACATTTAAATGAACATCTTTTACTATGGAACAAGGCATCTATTAAAATAATGGATATTCGCCATATCACGATGCAAATGAAGGAGGACCTTCACGCCTACCGGTTCCCTGCTAGCTGCTTCTTATACACGGTGCGTGGCAATGCAGTTATGCAGCTGGATGGAAATGATCATCAAGTCACACGATTCCATATTTTGCATGGTGGAAAGGGCTGTTGCCTGAATATTTTGCCTGTTGAAGAAGTCCTTGATTATTATATGATTTATTACAAAGCCAGCATCCCACTTCCTGAACGTCAAGACATTCTGGACATGATGGAACACCGTAATCCCTTCCGGCTTCAATATGGCTTTGCACCAGATCATCCTGTTTCCTTGTCGGACAAAGTACAATACATGATGACAGCATGGGAAGAGCAAGGACCATTGGAACAGTTCCATGTAAAGTCATTATTTTATCAATTTGTATACGAGTTGCTATGGCAAATCCACAATCGACGCGTACCTACAATAAAGCCAGACCTGATTGCACAAATGAAATACTATATGCAGGAACACTATGCTGAACCCATTACAATGGACCTGTTAGCAGAGCTCATGGACACCAGTCCAAGACATTTATCAAGACTATTCAAACGCCAGACAGGTCATAGTCCAATTGATTTTGTCATTCAAATCCGTATGAACAAAGCGAAGGAACTGCTGCTTGCTACAAATGCTACTTTACAAGAAATTGCCAAGGCTGTTGGTTATCCGGATGGATATTATCTAGCTAAAATGTTCAAAAAATATATGGGTATTGCACCCATTCGTTATCGAAAGCAGCATGCAAGTCCTAATGTACCATCCACAGTGGCACGATTAGGTATTGTAGAGGATGAGACTTCCTTATATATTGATAATGATTATCATAATCAGCATATATTTGAGGAGGAATTATTGATGTACAGAAGTAGAAAGACACCCTTAGCTATCACATTATTACTTTGTTTAACCCTATTGCTCAGCGCGTGTTCAACTGGTGGGACAGGGAGTCCTTCAGCAAATGAAGGCACCGGAAAGTCAACGAACCAGGTAGAGGCCAACAGCTCCAATCCTACAGCTACAACATCTCAAACGAAGACCGTAACCACCATAAAAGGGGATATTGAAGTGCCGGTTAATCCACAACGAGTAGTTGTCCTGTATTTAATGGGTGATTTACTTGCATAAGGTGTAAATCCTGTTGGGATCTCTTCTGTAGAAGAAGGAGCAGCTTTTGCGAGCGAACTGGATGGTGTTACCTCCTTGGGTGCATTCAAACCAGACCCGGAAGCAGTAACTGCGCTTAATCCCGATCTCATTATCGTTACCAATGAAGAAATATATGAGGGGCTCAAAAAAATTGCCCCTACAGTATACATTCCTTATGATCTGGCAGTAGAAGAACGTATGAAATTGCTTGGTGAATTTCTAGGTAAAGAGGGACAAGCTCAGGAAATGCTGGATAACTTTCGCAAAAAGGTTGAGCAAAGTAAGGAAAAACTTAAACAAGCAGGTATTTTGGATAAAACCGCGACTATTATGGAAAGCAACAAAGGTTCTATGGCTGTAATGACAGGCTTGGGTTATGGACGGGGTTCGCAGATTATTTATCAATATTTAGGGATGAAAGCACCTGAAGTCTTGCAACGCGAAATTGAAAACGCAAGGAACGATGCGACTAGCAAGGACGTTTCTTATGAAGTATTACATGAATTTGTAGGTGATTATATATTCCGTTCTAGCTTTGAAGGAATGATAGATCTTTCGAACAATACCATTTGGAACAACCTCCCAGCAGTCAAAGAAGGACGTCTGATTGATATGAGCTTTGGTTTATTTTTCTACAATGATATATATTCGCTAGACAAACAGCTTGACTTTATTGTGGATAGCTTGCTTAAAACCGTGGATTAATTGGAGAATCATCTTTCTGTTGGATAAGGTGAATAGAGCCTGAACTCATTAACGCCTGTTACAATAGGGTGAAAAAGGAGGAGTCATTATTGAATAAACAAAAAATTGTGATTATTGGCGCAGGGATTGTGGGGGCATCCATGGCCTATCATCTGGCCAAACGAAATCAAGATGTAACCGTTATTGAACGACATCCTGCAGCGGCGCGTGAAGTCACGGAAAAATCGTTTGCCTGGATACATACTACTCATAGGGTGGCTCCCGATTACTGGCATTTGTACGATGCATCTTTGGAAGAATATCATACGCTTCAGCAAGAGTTACCCGAACTGAAAATTCATTGGCATGGAGCGCTAACTTGGGACACTCCACCCCTAAGGGAGCAACCCCACTTTCAAAAATTAAACCGGGAGCAGCTTGAGGCATTGGAGCCGAATCTGCTGGAATATCCGGACGAAGCGATGTATGTCAGCGAAGAAGGTGCGGTAGACCCCATAGAGATAACGGAGCTGTTGTTGAACAAAGCGAGGGAGTACGGAGCAAAGGTTCAGTTCGATACCAACGTTACACAGCTTCAGCAAGAAGGTTCCCGCTTGGTCGGCGTGCATACGTCCAACGGTTTTCTGGAGTCGGATGTCGTAGTATTGGCCGCAGGTGCAGGCGTTCCCGAACTTTGCAACCCGTTAGGTTGTCCTGTGCCGGTTACGTCGTCGCCTTCCATTCTGATTCGGATGAAATCGACGAATAAATTGATACATACATTAATCTCAAATGCTCAATTTGAAGCGCGTCAACTGACAGAATATACGCTGCTGGCTGCGGAAGATTATATCGACGAGTCGGAGGAAAACGGACCAGAGGCGGTTGGTAAGCGAGCGTTCGACACGTTGCGTCGTAGTCTGAAAGATGGGAATCAACTGGAACTGGAAAGCATAAAGGTCGGGTTGAGACCTATGCCTGAAGACGGCTATCCGATTGTGGGTTTCCAGGATCACGTAAAGGGACTTTATCTAACCGTGATGCATTCTGCAATTACGTTGGCACCGTTGATTGCACGTCTGGCTGCAAGTGAAATCATCGATCGGGAATCAAGAAGTGAATTAGACCCTTGTCGACTCTCCCGATTTTAGGACTATACGAAAAATAAAAGAGTACATCGCCACATGACAGATGTACTCTATATTACATACTATATATTTGCTTAATTCTGCTATTCCTCCTCCGTCGCCACAGGATCCCCCTCATAACTAATCCGTTCGCTCCAGCTCTCGGAATACAACTCCATGTTCGTAAACCCTGCCATTTAACCTCTTTGTAGTTGATTGAAAAGCACTTCATTCGGAAAGGAGATATCATTCTATGAACTATTATTTTCTGGAATCTCAATATCCACGTCGAGGGTTTTTTAGTGGCGGAACGACCTTCACTCCCGAATTAGATATGAACTATTTGGCGATAGAGAATCCGCTGCCAGAGGGGACAACGGCAGATGTTGAGTTACTGTCTACGGTGCGCAACCTGAATGTAGATTATTTTGAGACGATCACAGGAACGAGACACGTATCAGATCGTTTTAAAACGCTGTTGGAGGAAACTAAAACAAATACACAGTTTATTCCGACAACGGTGTGTTACCACGACGGTCGTTCGGTTGAAAAAACCTATTGGACTGCACATCAGCTTGAGCGTTTGGATGTTTTCGATTATGAACGTTCGGAATATGGACGCAAAACGGTCATTGCTGCATCTGTACAACAGCCTCCACGTAAGATCGTCAAAGTTGTATCTCGAATCTGCCTTCATGAAGAGCGAATTGGCGAGCATGAATTTTTTATGCTGGATTATATAAATATCTTCAAACCCATTATTTCAAAAGATTTTTACGAGGTATGCCGAAAACATAAACTGAATCTGAACGTTACAGAAGTCGAAAATGTAAGCATCTAAAATTCTACATGGATATAATGAAGCACAAAAGAGCCCACGTTTGACGTGGGCTCTTAGTCCTTATTCTTCCCCAGTCGCCACCGGATTCCCTTCATAACTAATCCAGTCACTCCAGCTTCCAGAATACAACTTCACATTTGAGTATCCCGCTTCTTCCAGCGCAATCACATTCGGGCAAGCAGAGACACCGGAACCACAATACACGATAATTGCACCATCCTTGTCCAGCTTGCTGAAACGCTCCTCTAACACCCCAGTATCTGTCCAACGTCCATCCCAATCCAACACATCTTTCCAGAAATAATTCACCGCACCCGGAATATGTCCGGCCTTGGCATCAATGGGTTCCTCTAGACCCGCATAGCGGCGAGCATCACGGGAGTCGATTAGTACAGCTGAGCCATCAGCAGAGGCTTGTTGTACATCATCTACACTTGCCAACAGTCCTGGCTGCACATTCACCTTAAACGAAGCCGGGATCTGAACCGGCACATCCGTAGTCACTGGAAACTTGGCATTCTGCCAGGCAGAGAAGCCTTCGTCCATGATATACACCTGTTCATGTCCCAGATAACGAAGTAACCACCACAGCCGCGATGCGTTCATGCCGCCTTGGTCATCGTAGGCAATAATGCGTGCATTCGAGCCGATGCCAGCTTTGGAGAGACGACTTGCCAGTTCAGTCGGATCTGGAAGCGGGTGACGCCCTCCGTGCGTAGATACAGGAGCGGACAGATCCTTTTCCAAATCGAGATAAACGGCACCTGGAATATGTCCAGCCTCGTAAGCTTGTCTTCCGGCATCCGGTTGACCGAGCAGGAATCGGCAATCAGCAATGACGACATCTGGTTCATACATTCTGGCGAGCAGCCAGCGCATGGATACAATATTTTTCATGAAAACACACCGCCTTATATGTAGTGGGATGGATTCAACCGGAATCTGCGTGATGCAGGTCCCAGTTGTTTATTTAAAAATATCTGAATACAAATGCAAGTTACACCGCTGTAGGTTCGATTGGTCCTTTTCCAGATACAGGAGCATCTGAGGGGATGTGCTGTGGTTTGGTTTTGCCATATCGAATGAAGATCCATACCCCGAAAATAATGACAACCCCGGCAGACAACTGAAGCCCGTTGAGGGATTCACCGAGTAGCATCCAGGCCAGTAGAGAGGAAAATACAGGTTCCCCCAGTACCCCCATCGATACCGTCGTAGCATTCATATATTGAAGCAGCCAGTTGAAGAGATAATGTCCAAAGATCGTTGGCACGATTGCGAGCAACAGGAAAATTCCCCACTCAGAAGCTGCATAACCACCAAACGGGTGACCATTAACCAGATTATATACCGCAAGCGTACAGGCAGCTACGAAAAATACCCAGAAGTTATAGGAGAATGCACTCAGTCCGGCACGTAAAAACTGTCCTAGCAGCATGTGTACCGCCACAGCGATCGTTCCGAGTAAAGAAAGAATATCCCCTCGCAGCGCTGTGCCTGCCAACTGGAAATCTCCAGCTCCAATAGCGATCGATCCAAGCAGGGCAACGCCCATACCGATGATCATCATACGGTTGATTTTGGCTTTGAACAGCCAGACGGAACCCGCAAGAATTAATATAGGCTCCAAAGCGAGAATGACCGTTGAACTAGCTACACTCGTGAGCCTAAGCGATCCCATCCAGAGCAGGAAGTGTAGCGCCAGCATCACGCCGGATGCGAGAAGTAAAGCCCACTGTCTGAAGTTTAAACGCATCATCTCATGCCGGTATTTCCAGACAAAAGGCAGCATTAGCAGATTGGTTAGGAACAATCGGTACATCGCAATGACGGCGACGTCCGCTGTGGACCAGCGTACAAAGATGGAAGAAAACGAAATGGCAATAATGCCGACAAAGAATAGCAGATAGATCGACCTGCCGGCACGGTTCAAGCTAGTCATGGATGTAGCTCCTTCTTGAAGTCAAATGGCGTAAATCAATTTATTATACAGGAGAATGCATCTGCAGGAAAAGTATAAGAGAAGAAATAGATAAGTAGATTGTAACCGGGCTTGTAACTATTCTGTCATTCTCCAGGGCCATTTTTCTATTAATCTTCTATATAGAGACATGAAACGATATAATGTACCAATAATCGGGAAAAAATGAAAGTAAGGAAGTGGCCTGGAAGTGAGAGTTCAACAACAGAGAGCGGGAGAAAGTGGCGGCATTCCGCATAGAACAAGCCGAACCAAGACGCATGGAAGAAGAAAAATCCGGTATGGGAGACTGAGTGCTGCGCTGGCGCTTCTGGCACTGCTCATTATCGGTTTAACATATGCATTCATTGGCATGACGCACTGGATCAAGGATTATGTAGCACCTCCGCCAGTAGCTGCGATTGAACAGCCAACCAAGCTTGGCATGATTGACATGACACCGGAGTCCAAAGAGGAGCCTGCGCGGTTCCAGGGTCAGGTGCGCAAGCTGGCATACATAACGTTTGATGATGGACCAAGTGTATATACCGACCAACTGCTGGATATTTTGAAGCAGCATGAGGCAAAGGCAACCTTTTTCATGATTGGACGTCAGTTGAATCAACACAAGGAAGCAGTGGAGCGGCTTGTCAAAGAGGGCAGTTATCCTGGGCTTCACAGCATGACACATAACTATAACAAATTGTATAAGAGCGGAAGCTCCTCTAACTTTGTGAAGGAGTTCAAGAAGGAGCAGAAGATGGTCAAGGATCTGATCGGTTTTACGCCGCATCTGATTCGTGCTCCGTATGGCAGTAGCCCACAGATCGGAGAAGACTTCAGGGGCGACATTGCTGCGGCCGGATTCAAACTGTGGGATTGGACCACCGACTCCCTCGACTGGAATCTTCCAGGTCAGCCGGACAAAATCGTGGAGCGGGTTAGCAGCAGTGTGCATCGGGATAAGGAAGTGATTCTGATGCATGAGCGCGAGCAAACGGTACAGGCACTGCCACGCATTTTGAAGCTGCTTGAAGATCGGGGTTATGAGTTTGAGGTCTACGATCCGAATGCTCATTGGGTATCCAATTTTAGCGCAGACACCCGCTTGTAAGAATAACAACATAGCAGTTGCAAGAGAGGAGGCACCCCGAGGTGCTTAGAAGAAAAAAGATAGCTCTGGCCGGGGTCAGCATATTGCTGGCTCTGCTTGTCAGTGCTTGCGGAAAGCCGCAGGAACCTGCGGCAAATCAAGTTAATCAACTAATTCTTACCGATCAGGAGATGAACCAGAGCCTGAAGGAACTTGTTCATCATGAACGGGAAGACATGGAATTATACGGATCGATACTGAGTAAAGGAAAGAACAAAAACAGTAATCTGGAGGCCTTGCTCGATCAGGCAGACGGACATATTGCCGAGCGAAGAACACTGCTGGAACAAGCTGAAGCGGTGATGAGCCGGACTAAAGAACAGATGGAAGAGCTGCGAACTTCGTTGGATCAATTATCCTTTGAAAAGGAAGAGAACCTGGCTCAAGCCCACACGGTATTGGATCAGTATGAGCAAAGAGCTGCGTCATTTGAAGCGTTTGTTGCCTCCTACAGGCAGAGCCTTGATGCGGACGAGCAGTTATATGGATTGATGAGAGGCAGTGTGGAGCCCAATCTGGTCAAAATCAAACGTGCGATTCGGGAACGGAACAGCCAATATGCCAAAGTTGCCGAGTTAAGACAGCAGTTTAACAAGCAGACAAAAGCTTTTAACGGAGCCAACGCGAAACTTGTGCAAATGGAGCAAGCTGGCTGACTATTCATGGTGTCAAAGGAGCATTGAACACTTTCGATGATTGAGCGACGGGTCAGCCGTGTAAGTAATACTAAGCTGTCAAGTTAACAAGTCAGGCAACATGGACAAACATCATTGCGTATAAGCTAACGGAGGTGTTCATATGCGAAATACTATGAATATTAGTGCATCATTACTTGTTTTGGTTATGGGATTCTCGCTTGTGGCCTGCGGCAATAGTAGCCCTACTGCTCAGCCACCCGCGAATAATACAGAAGAACAGACACCGGCACCAGGGAAGCAGCCTGAGGAAAGTGCTGTGATTGAAGCGGAAGGCATTTTGACCGGATGGGCAGATCCGCACACGGTTGAAATTCGTGTGAAAGAGGAACCGATGTCTTTCCAGGTGGGTGAAGATCTGCAGAAATCTTTGGATGACATTGACGATGAAGATTCCGTTCAATTCAAATATGTAGAGAAAGCCATTCAAGGCGATACAACGATTAAACAGCTGGTGCTTACGGAAATCGCCAAGGTCGAGTCCAATGATGGTAACGGTACGAATGCAGGTGGTAATGTTACATCTAATCGTGCCAAAACATCCGAGCTGGAAGTGACCGTGGAAGGCATGACCGAAAAGCGCCCGGTTACACTGGCTCAAGGCAAAGGGTATTCATTATATGTGTTTGAACCAATGGTTTACGATGCGGATGATCATGAATTGACCATGAAGATTGATCCGGATTACGAGGTAGAGATTGACAAGCTGCCTTCGGATTATAACCTGAAGGAACTGAAAGTGGATGCGAAGAAAGAGCTGTCAGAAACCGGAGCGGTCAAGCAATTAAGTGAGGAAAAGCTTAGCAACGGCCCGATGAAAGAGGCAAAATTGTTCATGATGTCTCAAAACAATAAGAAAACAGAGTATTTCATCGTAAAAGAGCTGGATGGCAATGGCTTCGCTTTCCATATCCATGCACCGGTTGGCGAACCTTCAGAGGGCTTCCTGCCTATGGTTTATGCCTCCATCAATTCCATCATGAACGAGTAAGCGTGCTTCGATATTAAATAGGTATGTCGTGAATTTGAAAAAGCCGGAAGGAACGATGCGATAAGCATAGGTTCCTCCCGGCTTTTTGTTCGTATGTCTATTCAGTTTGCGGGATCAAACCCATTGACCTATTGTTAATCAGGTTAAGATGGTTGATTCCTGTCGCCCTTTGAGCTCTTCATAACGGGCAACGGCATGCTGATGAACGGGATGTTCGTCGGGAATTCCCATGCGCTCACGAATGAAGGCAGAGACGCCATCTTCGCGAATCAGGTGTTGGAGCTTTATGGCTTCCTCGTCATGTTCATGATTGAACAGCATCGCGGCTGCCATAGCGGAAGTTAAATGAGGAATTTCAATTCCGAATTCGCTGGCCTGCATCGCTGGGCGAACAAGCCGGTCGTAAGGCGATAACTTGCGAAGGGGCGAACGTCCGACCCGTGTTACCTGATCCGTCAGGTTCGGATTGGCAAAACGTTCGAGAATCGTATCGATATATTTGCTGTGTTTCTGTGGATTAAAACCGTGCTTGGCGATGAGCATGGCTCCGGTTTCTTCCATCACTTTGCGTACCTTGGCACGAAGAGGTGCATGACTCATAGCTTGCCGGATCGTCTTAAATCCTTCAAGATATCCGAAGTATGCGGCAACGCAGTGACCGGTATTTACCGTAAACATTTTGCGCTCAATATAAGGTTCAAGAGAGTCCACGTAGTGCACACCTTCAATTTCCTTAAATCCTTCCAGCAGTGCAGGGCGATGAACCACCCATTCATAGAAAGGCTCAACGGTAACTTGCAGCGGGTCTTTATGATCCTGAGCGGGGACGATGCGGTCAACCGCTGCATTGGGGAATGAGACATAACGTTCTGCTTTTTCACGGGTTTCTACATCCAGAAACGGATATACCCGTTTTTTCAGCCGAGTGCTGCCTCCGATGGCATTTTCGCAAGCGATAATGTGAAGTGGTGCAGAATTATTATTTTTCATACGCAGATAGATGCCTTTGGCGATCGGTTCAGCGATATCTTCCAGCGCCGATACACCGACGGCTGTTGTGATCAGATCTGCTGAAGCAATCACTTCAGCAACGCGATCCTGTTCGCCGACACTAATGGCGGTTACGTTATTCACAATCGTTGTATCCTGATCCGCATTTGCGAGGGTAATGGGATATTCCTGCCTCTTTTGAAGCATGGCGATTTTCTTCGGGTTACGTGCGACAAAGCAGACTTCATAATCGGAAGCGGACAACATATGACCGATAAATCCGCGGCCAATATTGCCCGCACCAAAATGTACAGCTTTCATGTGTGAACTCCCCCTTTAAAGTTTGAAATGCGAAATTCGTTCAGTCTTTAGACCGTAGTGACGAGTGGTTTCGAAATCAAATCGTTAAATTCGAGGTCGGTCAGGCATGACAGCCGTTGGTGAGGCATATCGAAATCAAGTGTCCCGGTAATGGTATTCGAGATGACAACGCAGTGAATACCAGCCGCAGCAGCTGCACGCGCGCCGTTAGGTGAATCCTCAATCGCTACGGCTTCGTCTGCAGTTACTCCAAGGGCTTCAAGTGCTTGATTGTACAATGCAGGATCAGGCTTCACATGGGCAACATCATCTGCGGTGCGAATGACTTCAAAGTAATCCTTCAGCTTGAGCTGCTCCAGATGCTGTTCAACCCACTCTCGTTTGGAGCTTGAAGCGACAGCAAGTTTCAATCCAGCTTTGCGTGCAGCATCAAGGTAGTTCTGGATACCGGGTCTTACCTGTTCTTTGTTCATTAATGCTGCATGATGCAGCTGAACAGATTCCCTGAACGCTTCCCGATCGATCGGAAGATTCAAATCTGTGATGAGGTACTCATAAGGATTAAATGTTTTCAGACTGGTACCGATGCATTGCGAGTACATCTCCAGGGTTAAGTTTACGCCGTGTTCCTTGTAGGCATCACGAAAAGCAACATACCATGCTGTCTCCGTATCAATAATCGTTCCATCGAAATCAAAAATCAGTGCCTTAATCATAAATTTGTTCCTCCTGTTTCAGAATTAGTTTTGGGATAAAGCTAAATGAATTTCTCTGCAAATACACACCGTAATCTTTTAACTTGCGGTACATTAGTTGACGTGAAAGCAAAGTTATAAATATTAATTTGGGAAAAAACAGGTGTATAAGCTAATAAAACCGTAACATAGGACAAACGGAAGGGTCAAGCGCGTTATGATTGTTTACATGGAAAATTTGCACATGGATGAGATGTTTTCAGAAAATGATAAAAGTGGAAAAGCGTTATACCCTTTGCGTGTAAGCGGTGTACTGAAAAACCTGTATTTTCAGTGTGAACCTATTAAAATTCTTTACGCCATATCAAGCCATGTGGGAGAATGGAAGAAGTTATTTGAGAGTTAAATCGCGGAGGAGGGATCAACGATGCTGCATAAGGATCGTTTCCAAGGTTGTTTCATTGGGCTTGCCGCGGGAGATGCACTGGGAACCACAGTGGAATTCAGCAGTCCCGGCACATTTGAGCCTGTTACCGATATTGTGGGCGGCGGGGTATTCGATCTGGCGCCTGGACAGTGGACGGATGATACGTCGATGGCCCTGTGTCTGGCAGAAAGCTTGGTGAGAAAAGAGAACTTTGATCCCGGGGACCAGATGCGCAGATATACGAATTGGTATCAGGTGGGTTATATGAGCAGTACGGGAACCTGCTTTGATATTGGCGGGGCTACTCGGGGTGCCCTTGAACGGTTTGCAGCAACCGGTGAAGCGTATAGTGGTTCAACCAACCCGATGACTGCGGGGAATGGTTCAATCATGCGGCTCGCACCTGTAGCCATGGCATATGCCAACCAGCCGGATCAAGCAGTGAGGTATGCTGGGTTGAGTTCCAGAACGACACATGCCGCCCTTGAAAGTGTGGAAGCATGTGAAGTACTGGCGGCAATATTGGTTGCAGGACTGCGCGGAGCGGACAAGGATGTCATGTTACGGCCTGATACCTGCCGTCAGTGGAGGGAAGAGAAATCTTTTTCACCAGCGATTGAAGAAATTGTCCAAGGATCATACCGGGATAAAGCACCGCCTGATATTCAGGGAAGCGGCTATGTTGTTCGTTCACTTGAAGCAGCGTTATGGGCATTCCATCGATCATCGACCTTCGAAGAGGGTGCGCTGCTCGCAGTGAATTTGGGTGATGATGCGGACACCACGGGAGCGGTATATGGGCAAATCGCCGGAGCGTATTATGGATTAAGCGGCATTCCGGCACACTGGCGAGAGAAGCTGGCCATGCAGGATACGCTGGGCGAATTGTCAGAGGCATTGTGGTCAAAGGCGGAAGCTAGATAGAAGAGACAGGAGAAGAGAACATCATATGCGTAAGACAGATTCATCTCAAACGGAATCGCAAGTTACGAAATCTGTTAAACGAGGGGCGTTTCCTTTATCCCTTTTATGTCTGACGGTAGGGGCTTTTGCCATTGGCATGACAGAGTTTATTATTATGGGCCTTCTGCCCAATGTAGCGACGGATTTGAATGTGAGTATCCCCCAAGCAGGGCAGTTAATTACGGGCTACGCGCTTGGTGTGGCGGTGGGTGCGCCTATACTAACCGTGTTCACGCACAAGATTCCCCAGAAAAAACTGCTCGTACTGCTGATGTGTATTTTTATCATCGGTAATGCATTGTCTGTTATTGCACCAACTTACGGGTTGCTCATCTCGGCACGTATTCTAACGGCATTTGCCCACGGTACGTTTCTGGGTGTAGGCTCGCTGATGGCAACACGATTGGTTGCACCGGAGAGAAGGGCAGGGGCAGTATCCGTAGTCCTGGCTGGATTAACGATTGCCAACATTATCGGTGTGCCGTTTGGTACCTTCATTGGGCAGCAGCTAGGATGGCGGTCATCGTTTGGAGCTATTACCATTCTGGGCATCATCTCATTGATTGGTATCATTCGTTTCATTCCGGTGATTCAGCAGGGACCGCCAGCAAACCTTGGCCAGCAATTCCGGAATCTGGTTCGCCCCCAAGTGTTATTAATATTGCTGATTGGTGCGCTGGGCTGTGGAAGTCTGTTCGCTGTATTCACCTATATAACACCAATGCTTGTCGATATTAGTGGTTTTGCTGAGCAGAGCGTGACCTGGATTCTGGTGCTGTTCGGTGTCGGCGTTACATTGGGTAATATGCTTGGTGGTCGTCTGGCAGACTGGAAGCTGATGCCTTCCTTGATGGTTAACTTCGGTATATTGGCAGTTCTGTTGGCGGCCTTAACGTTGACGCTGGATAATCCGTATCTCGCGGTAATCACCATCTTCTGCTGGGGCATTGCGGCTTTTGGAATTATGCCAGGCCTACAAATTCGAATTATGAATATGACTCGCGAAGCACCGCTGCTGGCGACAACGTCGAGTCACTCAGCCTTTAATCTGGGCAACGCAGGTGGTGCCTATTTGGGCGGGTTTGCAATTACGCATACGGGGCTCATCTCGGTACCGTTATATGCAGCAGTTATTGCAGCACTTGGACTTGTGGGATTATTCGTTAGCGTGACAATGGAACGCAAAACGAGGTTACCGGAAATCGCCGATGCTGTAGAGCCGGCACCAGTGAATTAAATATAGACAGGTAGATGTAGCCTTCACTCCGCATTAACGTGTGGGATGGAGGCTTTTCTATGGAAGGATTACAGTTTCAACTAGAAAAAGACAAACCAGCCAAGTTACAGTATTATTGGTATATCATAATAATTAGAAAGGAAGGATTTCAATTTGAACAAAACATTTGCTATGTTAATAAGCTTCTTATTAGTGTTTCTATTTATAATCCCAATAAGTGATGCGAATGCAGCCGGGTCGAGCACAGTAACGACAAAAATTTACTCGTATAAAGGGCAAAAGTATGTTCAAGTTATTGGCGGCGAACAAAAGGTTAGGGATAAAATAAATAAAACACTCAAAATCCATGCCGTAAATGCCGCTATACAGAATACATATCTAAAAAAACAGCAAGATTACTTTTACTGGAATACCACTGCACAGACTAAATACAATCAAAACAACCTACTATCTATTGTATATACAGATTATAATTTCAGAGGCGGCGCGCACGGGTATGAAGAAGTAACGACTTATAATTATGATCTAACAACAGGAAAACGCCTCTACTTGAACCAGGTGGTTCAAACCAATAAACAAGCTGTTAATCTAGCTGAGGGTATTGAATCAGACCTAAAGAGTAATGAGAATGTTTTCCCGGAAAGTTTTTATAACTTTCCCTTGTCGAATACATCTAGCTTTTACTACCAAAACACAGGAATTGTCTTGGTATTTAATCCATACGAAGTTGGCCCTTATGCGGCCGGATTTATAGAGGTAAAAGTTCCTTTCTCCAAAATTCAGTCTGAACTGAGCAGACCATTTTTTGATTTGAATAAAAACTCCATTCAAGAGTTGAAGAGTGGGAGAATACCGGGGTTTGAAAATATAAGTTTTGGACAAACGAAAGCAGAAGTATCGAAAGCGCTGAAAAGTTCAGATCGTGAACCCTATTATGAACCGGAAATGGGAGGACTTTTCTGGATATTTGAAGGGGTAGAGTATGCTTCCTTTAATTTTGGGGAGGGAGACACAGACCGTCTTGACCATATTTATTTGAGTTGGAAAACTCTCCCTATGAAAACCTTCAGTGACATTGAGAAGATATTGGGAAAAGGTCAAAAGGGTGTGAACCCTGATATTCAAGAAGAATATTTACTCTCCTATCGTTTTGGAGACACCCGGGTCCATTTCGCCTCCAATTCAACCGAGGGAATCATTCATGGCATAACAATCTCACATTACTAGAAAAAGATGCTGATTTTGTACTCTCCAAGTGTCGGGGCGGAAACATTGTACCATAGAAAGTCGCTAATCTAGCGGCTTTTTTACTTTCGTTGTAAGAGCTGCTATTTATTATTTCCAGTTTCCACTCGAACCTGAAAGGATCGTTACTGTGAGAAAAATAATTAATTATATTCTGATCTTGCTGATCATTTGGGTAGCGCTATTGTATCCTATTCGTTCTGCGTGGTTTGAAGGTGTAAATCAGATTTCTGAAGATCTTCATGGTATTTATTTACTGTTCTTGTTCTTTGGCTATCTTATTTGTTCATCTGGGGTGGGGCTTATGCTTTACAAGATGTGTTTTAAACGAAAGGAATAGTAATTACAGTAGGTAGGTTAGATCATTTAATTCTCCAAGAAGAAGGTGACAACATGTACTACTACAAAGGTGCGTTCAGAGAAACGGACAATTTTATCTATTTCAAAAGCGATGTTCAATTAGCCGAGAATGATGTCGTGATATTTGGTGAGAAGAAGTATTTTATCGATAGTGTCGAGAAAGAATTCCTCATCCTTCAAAAGGTGGGCTCGATTGTTTCAGTGAGTGTATAAATCTTCGCGAATAACCTCCCTTTTTCAAGTGTACGTGCACTTCTGGGCCCCTGCCTACATACAATAAATCGACCCTGTTCCCACATGTGCTCAGGCCAGATCGTTGTAAAACTGCAGGAGGTGTCATCTGTGCCCGGATTGTTTACCGCAATTGCCCTGTTCATCAAAGAGTTAACGTTACTCGTCTCGTATGTCAAAAATAATGCATTTCCCCAGCCACTGGCTGAGGATGATGAAGCCAAACATTTACGCCTTATGGCTGAAGGCAACGCACATTCGCGTAATTTGCTTATCGAACACAATCTGCGCCTAGTCGCGCATATCGTCAAGAAATTTGACAATACTGGCGAAGACCAGGAAGACCTGATTTCGATTGGAACGATTGGTTTGATTAAGGCGATCGAAAGTTTTCAACAAGGCAAAGGGACCAAACTCGCTACGTTTGCTGCCCGTTGTATCGAAAACGAAATACTTATGCATCTTCGCTCTCTGAAGAAAACACGCAAAGACGTATCTCTACATGATCCAATCGGAACGGACAAAGAGGGCAATGAAATTACATTAATCGATATTCTCGGAACAGAAGCCGACGACGTTGTAGATAAGGTGCAACTCAAGATTGAAAAAAGTAAGATTTACCGCAATCTCGACATCTTGGATGATCGGGAGAAGGAAGTTGTTATCGGCCGATTCGGCTTGGAGGCAGGCGGGGAAGAGCGCACCCAACGCGAGATTGCCAAGGAACTTGGCATCTCACGCTCCTATGTATCACGGATTGAGAAGAGGGCGCTAATGAAACTGTATCACGAGTTTTATAAGGCGAAGCAGTGAGATTACAAGCTACAAGGTAATACTGATAACAAAAGCGTTTAGAGGAAGCGACTTGTCTGCGGATGAGTTGCTTTTTTGTTTTAGTTGCTGCGGAAATCAAAGAGTACGAGTACTGCTTACCACTGGAGACGTGGCAGGGATTCTACACGTAATATTCAGTTGCATTGAGTTTAATTCTTCCGATTTAACCATTTCAGGATGATCTCCACAACTTCCAAATATCGCTGGCCGACGAGCAATCCGGTATGGGTTGTATCCCACAGCCCTGCATATTCAGCGCCAAGCTGTTCTGCAGTCAATTGACCTCTTCGCTCCTCATCATCGGATTCTACGGCTTTGATGACCAGACTCGGACATGTAATTAAATTGCCGTTGATGGATACACCGCCGCTTGACCCAAATGCCGCCGAGAACGTGAGAAATGCCTTCGATGACTCCATCTGCAGATATTTACGCTGAAATGCAATGTCCTCCGCAGTTTCATCGATACTGCTATGTTCTTCACGGGCCGGGGGAGGGAGGACAATGTCAGGTGTAATTCGATCATTCTCAGGATAGGGAATCAATTGATGAACTTCTTGGCTTAGACTGGAATCAATCACGACCAATCCAGCTAACGCAATCGTCTCGGCAATCTTCTGACTGAGTATTCCGCCCATGCTGAAGCCGATGAGAACAGGAGGTGCTGTGCACTCTGCCAGAACTTCGCGGATATCCTCCAAATAATCCTCAAACGTAATTTTCGTCATGTCCATTACCCGGCTTTTGTAATGACTTCTGAGGTTCATAACGTAGCAGTTCCAGCCTTGTTCAACGAAGTGGGGGATATATTTGCTCCACATCCAGCTGCCTGTATATGCGCCATGAACAAACAAGAGAGGTGGCTTTGTTACTGAATTTACAGAGTGGGGAGCCGTATCACCTTCATATATTTCAAGGTACAAATCATGTTTTCCTATCGTTTTGACTTCATGTTTAGGTAGCAATTGAGTTAAATCGATCATTAGGACAACCTCCAAAATTAGTTTTATATCAAACTATCACTCCAAAAAAAATTAGAAGTTGCCGTGAATTTTCATCAAAATTCGAAGCAGTTCCTTTTTCTCCGCTTCAGTAACATCCGCATAAAACGCGTCCAGCATGCGACGTGAAATATGTTCAAAGGCTGGTTTAAGTTGTTCTCCTTTTGCAGTCAATGTCACATGGACAATCCGTGAATCTGTTACATCACGTTCTTTGGCGACATAACCGTTGCGCACCAATTTGTCTACAAGCGCTGTTACCGTGGACTTATCCTTGCCGATTTTTTTGGCGATTTCAGCCATGGTCATTCGGGAGTTGTTGTACAGGGCATAAATGATATCCCCATGGGACGTGGCCAGATCCTGAATTCCCTGCTCAGCCATCTCGGATAAAATGAAGCGGTTGACCTTCTCTTTAATTTTGGATATGAGTGATATAGCGTCTGTCGTTTTCATATTTGTAATATAGTTTGTTATCAAACTAATGTCAACCTCGGATTTCAATATTGGTGTAAAGAAGATAAAAAAAGAGCAGCTAGAATAATCACCTGCTCTTTTGGTTGTATTCGAATGTCCCTTTTTTTGTATATTTATAATTGACAAAGATAATCATTCTCAATTATAATCCGAGAAAATGCTTTGTAAACAGCTAAATTTTTATTATTCAAATTCAAGTGGAATTGATGGGGGAAGAGATGGCACAGACGGCTCAAATTCAGAAGCAGCGTATGGGAAAAAGGGAGTCACTGATTTACAGCAAATCCGGTTTTGCAGTATTGATTGCCGCTTTAATCATCGTAATGGTTATTTCCGTTGGAATTGCAGTATCCATTGGACAGGTGAGCATTCCGCTCGCCGAGTCTTATCGTATTCTGTTGTACAAATTAACCGGATTTCAATTCGGCTCTACGCCGATTGAGGCGGGGTCTTTTACGGATATCATCTGGCAGATTCGCTTTCCGCGTGTACTGATGGCCATGTTTATCGGTGCCGGGTTAGCCTTGTGTGGTGCAGTTATGCAGGCTGCCGTGCAGAATCCACTTGCAGACCCGTATATACTGGGCATCTCCTCAGGAGCTTCACTCGGGGCTACGTTTGCCATTCTGATCGGATTCGGCGCGATTGGCTGGCTTGGTCAGACCGGGGTGGCCTTCTGGGCATTTGCCGGAGCGATGGGTGCGTCCTTGCTGGTCCTCGCTCTCGCAGGTATTCGGGGGAAAATGACATCGGTCAAGCTGGTGCTTGCCGGGATGGTCATTAATGCACTGTGCAGTGCCTTTTCGAACTTTATCATTTATTTTGCCAACAATGCCGAAGGCATCAAGACCGTAACATTCTGGACCATGGGCAGTCTTGCCTCATCAGGATGGAACAAGCTTCCGCTGATTAGCATCGTTGTGCTCGTAGCCATTCTGTTCTTCCTGTTGCAATCCCGGGTCCTTAATACGATGCTGCTGGGTGATGAAGCCGCGGTTACGCTCGGGATTAATCTCAGTGTATATCGCAGGTTGTATATGTTATTAACGGCTCTCGTCACTGGCGTAATGGTGGCAAGCTGCGGCATGATCGGTTTTGTCGGATTGATTATTCCGCATATTGTGAGAGGGCTGGTTGGATCTGACCATCGTAAAGTCATGCCAGTATCCGTACTATTCGGTGCCATCTTCCTGATCTGCACGGATGTTATTGCACGATCACTGATTTCCAGCGTTGAATTGCCGATCGGGATCATTACAGCGATGATTGGTGCGCCGATGTTTATGTATATGTTAGTCAAAAAAGGCTACGGTTTTGGAGGAAAATAAACATGAAACTGAATGTAGAAAATGTATCCATATCGGTGCTGAACACGGATATTATCCGGGACATTTCTTTACAGGTAAATGGCAAGCAATTCGTAGGCCTGATTGGCCCGAACGGTTGTGGCAAATCAACGCTGCTCAAGAGCATCTATAAAGTGATCAAACCACAGCAAGGCAAAGTATTTCTCGATGATACGGACATTTTGAAATCCAGTCCCAAGGTCGTGTCCCGGCATATGGGCGTTGTGGGTCAGTTTAACGAATTGAGCTTTGATTTTACTGTGCGTGAAATGGTCATGATGGGTCGCACTCCTCACAAGAAGCTGCTGGAGACGGATAATGAACGGGATTATGAAATCGTGGAACAGGCGCTGGAAAAGGTACATCTGACCGGACATGCGGACCGCAATTACGTGTCCCTGTCCGGCGGGGAGAAGCAGCGTGTGGTCCTCGCCCGAGTGCTGGCGCAGCAGCCCGAATTTCTGATATTGGACGAGCCTACCAATCATCTGGATATCAAATATCAGCTTCAGATCCTCAACATTGTGCGGAGTTTGGATATCGGCATATTGGCTGCACTTCATGATCTCGAACTCGCCGCGGAGTATTGCGATTACCTCTATGTCGTGAAGCAGGGACAGATTGTGGTTCATGGCAAACCCGCCGATATCCTGACTCGTGAAATGATTGGTGAAGTATTCGACGTGGAATGTGAAATATACGAAAATCCAGTGACAGGTGGCCTGGGCATTGCCTACTTGAGTACGCGATGAGACAAGGAACCGTCTTAGCTGAATCTCACATAAGCTCTCTCTTTATCTCTTCCGCTACAACTTGGGTTGCACAGTCAATTACGGAATAAGTAGTAAAAGAAGAACTGTCTTTAAGCGGAATATATGCTTAAATGACAGTTCTTTTTGTTCTAGAGTCAAGTGTCACATGTCACGTTTATTCAGATGCTATGTATCACTTTTTTTTGGAGAGGATGGGCCACTCACTCTAAACCGATGCTCCCATCGCTTTATATGTTCCTAACAGGGCAATGCGGGTTAATTGAAGAGCCATATGATGAGGTGAGTTTACCTTACTGTCAGCAAGCCATTTGTGAATAATTCCAATGGTGGAAAAGCTGATATGATCCAGCAAAATATCGAGAGGCACTTCTTTTTGCTCCATACCTAATTGGGATATCCGATCCAAAAACATCTCTCTAATCACTTCATTCAACCGGTTGTTGAAATTCCCGGCAGGATTAATGAGTACCATCACCCGATAGAATTCATCATGCTCCAATATATGCTCGAACAATGCTGCAAAAATGGGATCTGGCTCGTTAAATGAAGGTAGACTCCCAAGGTGGGAATTCCGTTCCGCCAGTAACTGTTCAAGCAGTTGAAATTTCTCATTCACCATGCTATCCAATAAATCATCCTTGTCTAGAAAGTGGGCGTAAAAGGTAGAGCGATTGATATTCGCTTGTTCCGCGATGTCTACGACACTAATTTCGGTAAAGGCTTTCTGTGGCAAAATTTTCAGGAGAGCTTTGGAAATCATCACACGGGTCCGTAAAATTCTTCGATCCACTCCACGGGATTCATTCACTTCTCATCACCTCGAAAACAACGGATTGATCAACTTTGTTGAGCCTTCAAATGGTTTGGGAATGTAGAATAACAAGACATTTCGCAACACATCGGTCAAATGCGTTGTTTAACCGTCAGATTCTGCCTAATTGATCGTTGATATCCAACGGATAATAGCTATCATAATAAATAAAACATACCAAATCAATCGGAAAAATAAAATATAAAGATAGGAATGAGGTCATACCTATGGAACTGTTTTGGTTTATTCCCACACACGGGGATGGCAGGTATCTTGGAACAAAAGAAGGAGCCCGGGCGGTCAGTTATCATTACTGCAAGCAGGTGGCACAAGCCGCGGATGAACTTGGATATGCCGGTGTTTTGTTACCTACGGGGAAGTCGTGTGAAGATGCGTGGATTGTGGCTTCATCGCTGATTTCTTCCACGGAAAGGCTTAAGTTTCTTGTCGCTGCGCGTCCAGGTCTGATGATGCCAACCACAGCTGCACGCATGGCCGCAACCCTGGATCGTTTCTCCAAAGGAAGGCTGCTGATCAATGTGGTGGCTGGTGGAGATCCAATTGAGCTTGAAGGAGAAGGGCTGTTCCTGGACCACGATGAGCGCTATGCGTTAGCCGATGAATTTCTGACCATTTGGCGCAAGGAATTGGAGGGAGAGGCGGTTGACTATGAAGGCAAATATCTGAAGGTTAAGGGTGGCTCCGTCCTGTATCCGACCATCCAAAAGCCACATCCCCCACTCTATTTTGGAGGTTCCTCGGATGCCGCAATGGAAGTGGCAGCGGACCATGTCGATGTGTATTTAACGTGGGGTGAGCCTCCGGGTCAGGTACAAGCCAAAATTCATCAAATGCGGGAGCTGGCTGCGAAAAAAGGAAGAAGCATTCGTTTTGGCATACGCATGCATGTTATTGTGCGTCCGACCGCAGATGAAGCATGGAAGGCCGCAAATGAACTGATCTCCCACCTGGATGAGGAGACGATAGCCGCTGCCCAGAAGATCTATGCTCGCATGGATTCCGTAGGACAACAGAGAATGGCCAAGCTGCATAATGGTGATCGTTCCAACCTAGAGATTAGCCCAAATCTGTGGGCGGGCATCGGCTTGGTTAGAGGTGGTGCCGGAACCGCACTTGTCGGTGATCCCGATCAGGTCGCAGCCAGAATCAGAGAGTATGAAGAACTGGGGATCGAGACCTTCATTTTATCCGGTTATCCGCATCTGGAAGAATGTTATCGTACCGCGGAGCTGTTATTTCCAAAGCTTCAGTACTCGCAACATGGAGAAAGTGGCGATCATTCCTTTATTGGACCATTTGGAGAAATCATTGCCAATAACAACATTCCGGACCACATGGTCAAAACGGAAGTTACCTCCAAATCCTAATTTCATAACGGATTGCAGATTAAGGCAAAAAAAGACACCTGAAGGCATTCGGGTGTCTTTTTTACATGCTGTAGAAAGGGGCCACCTGCGGCCAGCCATCTCTATATCTGTTCAACTATTTCATTTACTGTATCTTGGAGTCAATTGGACGCGAGTGTCCATCCTGGATGACCTCTTGGAAAAGTTCTTTGGATTCCGTGGGCCACGTACCTTGCTTCAGGAGTGCTTCCAAATCGCCTATGGTTACTGGACGTGCGTGCCGTTTGAGCACGTAACCGAGTTGACCGTTTGGTTCCATCGTGGCCGTTTCCAGATCGGCAATACTTGTAATCCCTTTTTCCCGCAACTGCATCTCCAATTGATCCACGGAGAAGCGCATGCGTTTCAAATTCGGCAGATTCAACTTCCCATCTTCCACAACAACCTTCGATTTTCCGCTCATCAGTTTTTCAAACCAATTATACTTCAATTGTAATTGTTCAACGATCAGAAGCATTAGGATAAATACCGTCGCTGACCCGATCGCTTTGCCTAACTCATGGTTCGCAATGGGCTGCACGATCGTTGTACCAATCGAGATAATAATGACCGTTGTGGCTACACTCATCTGCGAGATGGATTTACGTCCAGCAATCCGCAGCAGAATCATGCCAATCAGTACAAGCAAGATGGATTTCCATATCCAGTCCATTGGTTGTATTCCTTTCTGTACCAAATCATGTGTCGTATTTCTTAGCCTGTTCCTGATCTGGTTGAAATATACAATTGTTTAGGACAAGAGATGTAGATAAGGAAAATAGTCCCGGCATGATAAGGACCATTATACTACATCCTAAAATAAGGAAATGACCGATATTATTATGGAGAGCTTTCTTCTAACTAAATGAGGAGTGATACAACGTACAATGTATACAAACATGATACAAAAGCATCTTTCCCAAGGAGATATGGAAGGCGTTGTTAAACAAATATCATATATTGGTGAAAAAAAGGATATAACTCAATTCGCTTTCTTGATTGAACTCCTGAAATCTACGGACAACGCCATACTACGCAACACAATTGCTATCGCTTTATCTGACATTGGAGATGATCGAGCAGTCGAACCGTTAATTGAAGTCATCACAGACTCCAAGACATCAGGAAGCAGAGGCACATTGCTATACGCTCTTGAAAACCTGAATTACATAGTACATATTGAGAACATTATTCCATTTATCGGTGATTCCAGTCTGGAAGTGAGCGCGCAGTCATTCATGTTGCTGGAGCAAATGATGGATAAGTTATCGGATTTACAAAACCTTAGGTGTCAAACAATTATTGAAATGCAAATCTCACATAACCAAAGCAAGCTTCTGGAAGTAGCATTAGAGATGTTGAAGAAATGGAGGTATCATGTGCAGGAATAAGATAAACACGCTTCTTTCAATCTCACCTCCCTATCGTTTACAATAAGGAATTGAATGCAGCAAACGAAGGAGCGGGTCATATTGGCAAAGCAGAAATACTATGTCGTCTGGGCAGGAAAGCAGCCTGGCGTATACAGCACATGGGCGGAATGCAAAGCACAAACGGATCATTTTACCGGAGCAAAATATAAATCGTATGAATCGAAAGCTGCTGCCGAAGAGGCATATCGTGCAGGATGGAAAGGAAACTGGGGTACGGGTGCCAGTGGTTCAGGCGCTTCTTCGAAGACGAAGTCTGGCAGTAGCGGAAGAAGTGCGGGCATGGAGACCTCTGCAGAAATTGACTATGACAGCATCTCGGTTGATGTTGGTACGCGTGGGAATCCAGGGCCGGTGGAATATAAAGGCGTAGATACCCGCACGGGTGAGATTATTTTCTCCGTTGGGCCAATCTCCAAAGGTACAAACAACCTTGGGGAATTTCTGGCCATCGTACATGCCTTGGCGTATCTCAAAAAAGAGGGCAGTAGTAAGACGGTTTATACGGACTCCGTCAATGCGATGAAATGGTTGAAGCAAAAAGCGGTGTCCACCACGCTCGCAAGGGATGCTTCCACCGAAGAGATCTGGCTGATGATTGACCGTGCTGAGCAGTGGCTCCGAACGAATACGTATAGCAATAAAGTGCTAAAATGGCAGACCAAGCAGTGGGGCGAAATCAAGGCAGATTACGGCCGAAAATAGCCCTAATTCTCTACAATTTCTGTATTATTAATTTTCTATGAGAAACGATGTTTACAATTTCCAGTTTCCATTCTATAATCAGTTCATTATGATAAGTTACACATATGAAGGAGCCTGTCATCAGCGGGCTCTTTTATATTTATGGACCTTAAAATCCATAAAATCTTGAAAGAGTATACTTTGCAGGAGGCAGACATGAGTTCCATTTATAGAAGTGAAGAAGGCAAGAGCAGCATACTTGAGGAATACGAAGCGTATGTTGAGCAATTGGGCGAAGGTTTTACACGAGAGTACGTCGAGACACGTTTTGGACAAACGCATGTTTTATTAACAGGTCCAGAAGACGGTAAGCCGCTATTTATTCTCCAGGGCGGAAATTGTGTGAATCCGATGACGTTGTCATGGTTCTCTTCTCTTTTCAAAGATTACCGGATTATCGCGCCGGATACGATCGGTCATCCAGGCTACAGTGAAGAAACACGAATTTCGGCAAGGTTTGATAGTTTGGCTTTGTGGATTTCTGATTTGCTGGATCACTACAAGATCGAAAAAAGTGCGTTTATCGGTCCTTCCTTTGGAGGCGGAATTATCCTAAGACTGGCAACTTACATTCCGGACCGAATTGCATGTTCTGTTCTGGTAGCACCCGCTGGACTGGCCGTGGGATCCAAAATTAAGATGGCTCAGGATATCGTGTTGCCACTTGTAACGTACAAAATGACTTCTTCTCCAACTTCTTTGCAAAAGATCGCGGATATCATGTCATGCAGTTGTATGAAAGAAATAGATAAAAATATAATCGGGAAAATCTTCAAATACGTCAGTCTGGAGCAGGATATGCCCAAGCTTACGGAGCAGGAGGAATTGGTGAATTATGCATCGCCAACACTTCTATTGGTGGGAGAGAAGGATGTCTTTTTCCCAGCAGATAAGGTCATTGAAAGAGCTCAGAAGATTATTCCGAATGTCAAAGCAATCAAATACGACACAGGTCATTTCCCGTCTCAAGACGTGTTGATCCAGATGAACCAAGAAATTCAGCAATTTTTACAGAAGAATTATTAAATTTAGAAATTTTTAAATATTTCCGCATGGTTGTGATTCAAATTGCATCATTTGGTTTATATACATGGTTGGCGATGAAACGCCTGTCTGGTTGGACCAAATGATGCAACATGCGGCAAGTCTTCCGATCGACAAGGTTGAAAAGAGGGTCTGTTATGAAAAAGGACAATTGTAAAATGGCATTGCAACGCAATGTAATTTTAAATGATACATATCAGGTAAGACATCTCATGGCTAGCAGTGAGCTGGCTATTGTATATGCAGGAAGAGATCGGAATACAGGTGCAAAGGTAGCGATCAAGGAGTTTTTCCCCCAGAGGCTGGCAGCACGTCAGGCTGACAAACGGGGAGTGTTCTGTTCTTCACGGGGGTTCAGTGGTCAGTATCAGGAACTTCTTGCTGCATTTTTGGTAGAAGGAGAGCTGTTATCCACGCTGAATCATCCTCATATTGTGTCGTATGTGGATCATTTCGAAGAAAATGACACAGGGTATCTTGTTATGGAATATTGCACAGGGATAACCTTAACCGAATATCTGATTGAGCGAAATCATGCGCTGGACGCGGTATTTATTACGGAGACATTACTTCCGCTGGTAGATACACTGGACTATATTCATAAGCAGGGAATTCTTCATCGTGATGTGAAGCCATCCAATATTATGGTGATGGAAGACGGCACGCCCAAACTACTGGACTTCGGTTCGGCGGCTCGCTGGCCTGTACAATCCGGGGAAAAACAGGCGATCTTTACATCGGCCGGGTATTCGCCGCTTGAGTTCTACTCCGAGAAATCCAGTCAGGGACCGATGTCAGACATATATAGCCTGGCAGCGTTGCTTCATTATTGGACATGCGGGCAGCCCCCTATGGATGTGAAACAGCGATTGTTCCGCGATGAATTGCCATCTGTGCGTTCTCATAATGAGTATGTGAACCGGTGGCTCGCACGCGTTATTCACTGGGGATTATCGGTTCGTTCCGAGCAACGTTGTGCGTCCCTCGCTTGGGTTAAGAGATCACTTCAAGTACAGGCTTGGATGTGGAAAATACGCAAACCTGGCACGGTAGAATGGGTTTTGGCTGAAAATGAACATACCCAAGTCTACGAAGCAGAGCCGAAGAAACAGCATGAGACGGCTTGATTGCAGCCTTGTCTTATACATATAGTCGTAACAAACAAGCCAGTTTGGTCCTTTCACGGATCGAACTGGCTTGTTTTTGTGTTTTTTTAGCCTAAAAGAAAAATTATTTCTTTTTTTAATTTATTTCTGGAAGAATACTTCATTCTAACTCCAGGGTCTGCATATACTCCATTGGAAAGATGGAGTAATTAGCCAGGAAATCTGACGTAAGCGCCGGCTCCCGTCTTACACCAAACTGAGGGGGAATGTTGTGTGACCACCAACAGAAAGGGCTTCACAGTTTCTTTGCTGCTAGTCGTTATGATGTCTATGCTGCTTGCCGCCTGCGGAGGAAATGACAATACGGCTGGTACGCCGAGTCCGGGAAGCACTGGGGAGACGGGTACGGAAGCTGGAAAGCCGGTGACACTGGAGTTTTGGACGATTGCTTTACAGCCAACGTTCAACGATTACTTCAATGAATTGATTGCCAAGTATGAGAGCAGTCATCCTGGCGTGAAGGTCGAGTGGAAGGACTATCCTTATGATGCCATTTCGCAGCGTTTATTGACCAGCACGGCCAGTGGCAAAAGTCCTGATGTTGTGAATCTCAATACCGAATTCGCCAGTCAATTGGGAAGTAAGGGAGCGCTGCTGAATCTGAGCGAATACCTGACAGATGAGGAAGCGAAGAGTTACTTTGAAGGCATTTATAATTCTACTGTTTTGGATGGCAAAGCTTACGCGCTTCCTTGGTACACAGGTACCGAAGTGCTGTTCATGAATACCAAGCTGGTGAAGGAGGCAGGCCTTGATCCGGCAAATCCGCCGCAGACCCGAGAGGAACTTGTGGAGTGGGCCCGTCAGGTCCATGAAAAGACCGGAGTGGCCGGTTATGCGCAGCAGCTTATTTCCAAGCTATTTCCAATCGACGGCATTCCGATTTTAAATGAGGACAAAACGGCCGCCGCTTTCAATACGCCGGAAGCAGAGGCGATGATCGCTCAAATGCGTGATCTGATGGCCGAAGGCGTGGTGCTGAAGGAGGATGCGGAATTCAGCAAGCAGATCCAGTATTTTTCCGGGGAGCAGGTCGCTTTTCAATTGTCGGGTCCAACCTTTATTAACTTTATCAAGAAATCTGCACCGGATGTTTACAAAAATACGATTGCAGTAACGCTCCCAACGGGCAAAGCGAACCTGCGGCTCTCCAATTCCATGGATCTCGTCGTGCCACAGAAATCCAAAAACCCTGAGCAAGCGGTGGAATTTGCCGCCTTTATTACCAATGCAGAGAACCAGACTGCCTTCTCCAAGGTAGCCAACACGCTGCCGTCGAGCAAAGCCTCCATTGAAGATCCGTTCTTTACGCAATCCGACGGATCGCTGGAAGCCGAAGCCAAGGTAGCCTCCTCTCAAAGTCTAGATAAAGCAACTGATTACATGGTCGGCGTACCGAATGCAGGAGATATCAACTCCGCATTGGCACGGGGCTTGCAGGAAATTTTGATGAACGGAGCAGATATTAAAGAAACCTTGAACGCAGTGGAGAAGGAAGTTAACCAAATTCTTAACCAGGATTCCTGAACTTGTGCGATACAGTCTGATGAGGGGGAGTACTCCCCCTCGATCCTAGAAGAGAGGGAGGCGTAGCCGTGTACAAGGCGATTCGATCCGAATCTTTTGCTGCATGGGCGTTTATGGCACCGGGATTGTTGTTTCTGGCGGTTTTCACCTTTTGGCCGATTATTTACGGGATACCCCTCTCATTAACCGATTATTCTGTCATTACGGAGACACATTTCGTTGGTCTGGATAACTTTACCCGGGCCTTTCAAGATCACAATTTCCTGATTTCGCTGTGGAATTCGTTGGTGTATGTGCTGGTTGTACCGGTGATTCAAATCATCTCGATCCTCATGGCCATTCTGGTTAACAGCCGGATTCCGGGCGTCAAAATGTTCAGGGCTGCCTACTACATACCGGTTGTAACTTCCATGGTCGCAGTGGCGCTGATCTGGAGCTGGCTGTTGGGCAATAACGGGGTGGTCAATTACCTCCTGCTGAAGGTTGGCATTCTTAGTGAGCAGGTCTCCTGGCTTTCCACGAGCAGTACGGCGCTGTATGTGCTGATGTTCATCACCATGTGGAAGGGTCTCGGCTATTACATGATGCTCTATCTGGCTGGGCTTCAAAGTATTCCGGCAGATCTGTACGAAGCCGCCAGAGTGGATGGAGCTGGACCGCTGAGACTGATTATTCATGTGACGCTTCCGTTGCTGCGGCCGCATATTCTCTTTTGCACCGTAATTTCGGTGATGGGTGCCGTTCGTGTATTCGATGAGGTCTATATTCTCACCAAGGGCGGGCCGGGTACGTCCACGCTGACCTCGAGCGTATATATTTTTCAAAAAGGGCTGGAGCAATTCAATTTCGGGTATGCCTCGGCGCTTGGCCTGATCGTCAGTGTGATGGTAGCAGCGCTCAGTGTGTTGGTGTTCCGGCTGAACCGGAGAGGCGGGGTGAATACCTATTGATTCGGCGTACGTTTTCGTCTAAAAAAATGAAAAAAGCCCTTCGTCATTTGATCATTTATGTACTGTTGATTTTGCTTGCCGTGTTTATGATGGGTCCTTTTCTGTGGCTGCTCAGCGTATCGCTGATGCCTGGTCGTAATGTGTTCGCGAATCCACCAGCAATTCTCCCTACCTTCATCGCTTTCGATAACTACGTGCAGGTGTGGGAGTTCATGGATTTTCCACGCTACATCATAAATACGGTGGTGATTACGCTCCTTGGGGTAGTGTTTAACATCTTTTTGTCCTGCCTAACGGCGTATCCACTCGCGACCTTTCGGTTCAGGGGACGTAATCTGGTGTTCACGCTGCTGATTTCGACCATGATTATCCCGTCGGCAACGGCGATGATTGTGCATTATTTAACCATTCAGGCCTTTCACTTAGGCAATACGTTTCTTGGTGTTGTGCTTCCGGCCGCGGTGTCGGTATTTAACATCTTTCTGATGCGACAAACGTTCCTGGGCATACCGACGGATATTCGGGATTCTGGCAAAATGGATGGAGCCTCCGAGTTCCGTATCTTCGTGCAGCTTGTCATGCCATTGGTGAAACCAGGGGTTGCCGTCATTGGCTTGCTTGAAGTTATGGCATTCTGGAACAATTTCCTGTGGCCGATTGTGGTGCTGGATGATCCGCAGAAATATCCACTGGCTGCGGCCCTGACGTATCTGAACGGTCAGTTCTCGTATAACTTCGGCTGGATTGCCGCCGGCACCATGATCTCGGTGCTGCCGATTATCATCGTGTTCCTTTTCACCCAAAAATACTATATGGAAGGCATCGCCGGAGCGATTAAAGGATAAAAAAATACAGAAAGGGTGAACGTAATCATGCCGAAGCAGTATAAGCTAACCTTTGTTCCGTTAGATGAACGGCCTTGCAATTATGAGTTTCCTTATTTGTTGGCACAGGGAACGGAATTCAAAGTTGAGCGTCCGCCACTTGAAATCATGGGCCTGAAAAAGCGTCCGGGCGATGTGGAACAGTTATGGACCTGGTTTGAGGAGAGCTGTGCAGGGGCAGATGGAGCAATCGTTGCCTTAGATACGTTGCTCTATGGCGGGATTATTCCTTCCCGTCTGCATCAGTTGAAGCCGGATGAACTAACGGCCCGTCTGGAGCGCCTTCGGGGGATCAAGCAGCAGTACCCGCAGCTAACCCTGTATGCGTTCCAACTAATTATGCGCTGCCCGCAATATTCCCTGTCCGATGAAGAGCCGGATTATTACGCCGACTGGGGAAGAGAGATTTTTCGCAAAGGTTTCATCAGCCATCGGATGGAGCTGGGGATTGCGACGGATGAGGAGATCCGCGAGCTGGCCGATATCGATAACCGTCTACCAATGGAAGTGCTGGAAGATTACCTGGGACGCAGGGCCGTAAATATTGAAGCTAACAAGCAAGTGCTGGCTCTGGTCCAGGAAGGAATTATCGACTTCATGATTGTGCCGCAGGATGATTCGGCGCCTTATGGACATACAGCCAAGGATCAGGAGAAAGTGCGAGCCCGGATTACCGCCCTTGATCTGGAACTTAAAGTCTACATGTATCCTGGTGCGGACGAAGTTGGTTGCGTACTGCTCTCCAGAATGATGAATAAGGCTCGCGGCCGGATGCCGCTGGTGTACCCACGATTATCATCTGTTCAGGGGGCGTTTGTTACCCCGCTATTCGAGGATCGATTTTTCTATGAGACGCTCAAATATCAGATTTTGGCTGCAGGTGGGTTGATTGCATCCAGTGCGACTGAAGCAGATCTGGTGCTGTTGATTAGCACACCCGGAGAGACGATGGCGGAAGCGGTGTCGCAGCAGCATTCTTTTTACAGCTACGATGTATACCGAAACCTGATGGAACTGGTGGAATATGGACACTTTCTGCTCAGGAGCAAGAACAAGCCGGTGGCTGTAGCGGATGTGGGATATGCCAATGGTGGGGATCAGAAGCTGGTCAAGATGCTGCGGCAAAAAGACATGTTATTTGATCTGGCTGGATATGCCGCCTGGAATACCAGTTCCAACTCACTTGGCACCGTTATTTCGCAGGCGTTGATCTATCTGCTCTATGGTCGTACACCGTCGCATCTTGATTTCCTCGCCCTCCGCTATGCTGAGGATGTCTGCTATTGTTCAGTCGTTCGGGGAGAACTTAGCAATGGCCCGGTGCAGGAGATGGGCTATGGCAAGTACTTGCTGGATGGGTCTCGTGGCCTTGTTGCCGCCCGAGTAGAGGAAAGGTTGCGTCAAGAGCTTGCTGTGCGGATCGATACTGCAGCAGGGAGTATCCAGATTACCGATTGTTATATGCCATGGAACCGGATGTTCGAAGTGGGCCTGTCTGTACGATTCGTACCATCCAACCCGGGTAAGGAAAGCAGAATATTAGAGAGAGGGTGAGAACCCTGACAAAGGTAGTGTTGGAGAAACTGCATTTGGGACTGATTGTTTCCTGCCAGGCGCTGGCTGACGAACCGCTGCATGGCGCAGAGATGATGGCTCGTATGGCGGCGGCTGCGGAGGAAGGAGGGGCCGCGGGTATTCGGGCGAATGGTGCAGCAGATGTACGTGCGATCAAGCAGACCGTATCTTTGCCGGTTATTGGCATCGTAAAGCGCAACTACCCGGATTCTGCTGTATATATCACCCCAACCCTCAGAGAAATTGACGAGTTGCTGGAGGCCGGAGCGGATATCATTGCATTTGATGCGACCCGCCAGAGCAGGCCGGAAAATCATACATTGGAGCAAATCACCGCCTATCTGAACGCAAATGGGGTGGTTTCCATGGCAGACATCTCCATTCTGGAGGAAGCTTTATACGCTGAGTCACTTGGAGTCAGCTGTGTTTCGACTACCCTATCGGGTTATACACCGTATTCCCGGCAGCAGGAAGGGCCAAATTTGGAGCTGCTAGGGATGTGCGCACAGCGGTTGAAGATTCCGGTCATTGCCGAAGGGCGGATTAGTATACCCTCTCAGGTAGAGGAGGCGCTTGATCTGGGGGCATACGCTGTTGTGGTGGGCTCCGCAATAACTCGGCCACAGCTAATTACCCGACAGTTCGCAGCAGTGACCAAAAAAGCGAGGATGAAGAGTAATGGAGATGAATGACCGAATTAATACGTATTATCCTTCCATGACCAGGTCGGAGCAGAAGGTGGCCAGGTGCGTACGGGACAATCCGGATAATATAATCTATTTGTCTGTGACTGAGCTGGCTGATTTTGCTGGTACCGGAGAGACCACGGTGATGAGATTCTGCCGTAAAATCGGGTTTAAAGGCTATCAGGATTTCAAGCTGATGCTGGCCCAAGGGCTGCCGAAACGGCAGAACCAGCCAGACGGCGAGCAGGGAGAGGACGATTACGCCGACCATTTATATACCGCGATGGTGGGTGTGCTGCAATCCAGCTTGGGTATGCTGGATCGCAGCCAGTTGGAGCAGGCAGTAAAGTGTCTGGACAGCGCACGACATGTGCAATTCTTCGGCGTGGGCTCGTCAGGCATTACCGCTATGGATGCCAAGAACCGTTTTCTGCGCATCGGCCGACGTGCGGAAGCGAATTCCGACAGCCATATTCAGTCCATGATGGCGGTAACGATGGGAGAAGGTGACGTGGCTTTTGGCATCAGCGTGTCCGGCAGTACGCTGGATACCAACGATATGCTGATGAAGGCCAAACAAAACGGGGCTAAGGTGATTGCCATGACGAACTATGCCAAATCCCCCATTGCTTCTATTGCGGATATCTTGCTCTTGACCGCGGGGAAGGAGTCTCCCCTTGAAGGCGGTTCTGTAGGAGCTAAAATCTCTCAGCTGTTTATTATCGACTTGCTCTGCCAGGGACTGGAGCGCGAGCATGGCGATGAGACTAAAAAGATGAAGGAATTAACGGCCAGGGCGGTTATCGACCGTATATATTGAAGGGTTTGTGTGAATAGGGGGAAAGCAAATGCCGCAGGTCATTGGCGTGGATGTAGGTGGCACAGGCATTAAAGGGCTTGTAGTCAATGAAGCCGGAGTCGTTCTGGTGGAGGCTACATGTGCAACCGAGGCCCGGTTGGGCCGGAAGGCCATACTTGGCCAGCTGCGCGGGTTAGTAAGTGAACTGTTGTCTAGCTGTGAAGAAGTGAAGGCACTGGGTATTGCCTCGGCAGGAAGGGTGAATGTGGAAACGGGTGCAGTGATCCACGCAACGAATAATTTACCTGGCTGGCAGGGAATGCCACTGACACAGTGGGCAACTGCGGAATTTGGCCTGCCTTCAACTGCCGATAACGACGCCAATGCTGCACTGCTCGGCGAGGCGTGGCTTGGTACCGGCCGCGGTAAGCAGAACCTGGTTATGCTGACACTCGGAACTGGGGTCGGTGGGGCCAATATGGCATTTGGCAGGATGTTACGGGGAGTAGACTGGCGCGGTGGGGACTGGGGGCACTGTGTGCTGGTGCCTGATGGTCGGCCTTGTAATTGTGGCAAACGCGGCTGCGTGGAGCAATACATTTCCGGTAGTGCACTGATGCGGCTGGCGCGGGAACAGAAGGGCAACACGTATACTCACGGCCGAGAGATTATGACCGCTGCAAGCCAGGGAGAAGCAATAGCGTTGTACATTCTAGAGCGATACATATCTGTTTTGGCCGTGGTTATTGCGAATATATCTGCCTCGATAGATCCGGAATTGATTATTCTTGGTGGCGGTGTGACCCATGATCAGGCTATATGGTGGCCGATGCTTACCGCTAAGTTATCCAGTGTCGGGTTGGCAGACAGGGTTGCAGTGGCTGAACTCGGTAACTGGGCAGGCTGTTTCGGGGCGGCGCAGCTGGCCTTGGAACGCCTACGTAAGGACGGCGTTGGCTGGTCTGAAGGCAGTGACAGGGAGGAGACAAAGCATTGAGTATTGAACAGGAGAAACACAGTGATATCGTCATTATTGGCGGTGGCCTTGGCGGGACTGCGGCTGCGCTGGCTGCAGCCAAGGCAGGGCAACGGGTACTTTTGACGGAAGAGACGGACTGGCTTGGCGGTCAATTGACCTCACAGGCAGTACCGCCAGATGAACACCGCTGGATTGAACAATCTGGCAGTACAGCATCGTATCGTGAGTTCCGCAGCCGAGTCAGAGATTACTACAGACGGAACTACCCGCTTACGGATGTCGCCAAGAGCGATCCTGTTCTTAACCCCGGCAATGGCTGGGTGAGCCGCTTGGCGCATGAACCGAAGGTCGCGCTTGCCGTTTTGCACGAGATGCTTGCGCCTTACGTGAACACCGGTCGAATCGAGGTGCTCTATCATACTGTGCCAGTTCAGGTAGATACAGCAGGTGACCGGGTGACTGGCGTGACTGTGCGTGAAGAGCGATATGGGGGATTAATTAAGCTCCAGGGTGCCTATTATCTCGATGCTACAGAATGCGGTGATCTGCTTCCCCTTGCGGGAGTAGAGTATGTAAGTGGAGCGGAATCTCGGCGGGATACGGGTGAGCCACATGCCCTGGATGAAGCGAATCCGCTAGACATGCAGTCGATTACCCATGTGGCGGCAGTGGATTATGTGCCGGGAGGAGACTTCACGATCCCTCGTCCGAGGGATTATGATTACTGGCGTCAGTATGTTCCCTCGTTCTCACTGTATCCTATCCTGAGCTGGTACGCTTCGGATGCCAATGATACCTCCAAGCTGAAAGAGTTCACGATGTTCCCGAATGATCAGGGCATAACCTCCCTGTGGAATTATCGGCGGATCGTTGACCCGGCTATATGGACAGAGTCACTGAATGATGGTGAAGTCACGCTGCTCAACTGGGCACTGAACGATTATTACGCCGGGCCAATCATTGGCGTATCGCCGGAGAAACGAGAGCGGCATCTGGAAGGGGCGAGGCAACTAACTCTTTCCTTAGTATACTGGCTTCAGACAGCAGCTCCCCGCCTGGACGGCGGAAAGGGTTATCCGGGCGTAAGGCTGCGTGGAGATGTGCTCGGTACGGAAGACGGTCTCGCGAAAGTACCGTATATTCGGGAATCACGGCGAATCCGAGGCGTATATACCATTACCGAGCAGGATGTGAGCAAGGAGTTGCGCGGAGCAGAGGGAGCCAAACGTTACGAGGATAGTGTGGGTGTCGGCAGTTATCATCTGGATCTCCATCCGACAACCGTGAGCCAGCGGACTTTTTATATACCGAACCATCCCTATGAGATTCCGCTGGGTGCACTCATCCCGGTGCGAGTCAAGAACTTGCTCCCAGCTTGCAAAAATATCTCCATGACCCAGATTGCGAACGGTTGTTACCGTCTGCATCCCACCGAATGGAATATTGGCGAGGCTGCCGGCACCCTTGCCGCTTATGCCATTGCACAGCAAGTAGAGCCCTCAGAAGTGAGGGCTTCGACGGAGCATCTTCATGCCTATCAGGCACAGCTGATTCGCCAGGGTGTTCAGCTTCATTGGACAGAAGCGGAGCTGGCAGGGGAGTGTTAGATAGACTTTTAAGAGAACGTTGCTATCTTCAGAACACATAAGCACTAGAGATACCAAAGGGATAAAACAATGATTCCTGTTCTGAACAGGAATCATTTTCTATAAGTCGATTAATTCTCTTTGTGCATCTGTTTTTACAATAGTGTCATTGCAGATGATCGTTCTCATCAACACTGCGATGATTATCCCATGGCCTGCTGTGGGTCTTTCTTTTGTCCTACATAGATATTAGTACTTGGTTTGATGGCTTTGTATCGAATTTCAATCTCCGTGACTCCATCTTCAAACGTAATATACAACTTTTCATTATACTCCAAAGCTTCTGTATGTCTGGGTTTCACTGGTGTTCGTCCCCGAACGACTGTGCAGTTCGTATCATGCCGTACCAATAACGTTTCCTTTTTACCAGCCTCCAGCCAGATTCGTCCTGACTCCGGTACCTTAACCCTAATGTCCATACGATCAAATAGTTCACTGAGACTTACTTTTCGTCGCTCCAATGAAGTCAGTGGCCAATTCGTCACGGGAATATCTTCTCCGTTTGCAGTGGCCAAGAAATATCCTTCCAGCCTTCCGCGGAATACAGGTTTTGGTTTCAGCACAAACCAATACAGGGCGAAGATACCCCCGGCTGCGAGGAGACCGAGTCCCGTATATAGAAGTATCTTTTCACGTAAAGAATGAATTTTCAACTGGATGTCTGCGGTTACACTCGCGCCTTCAGAATCCGTGGCGGTCACCGTAATGGATGAACTACCGGTGTGGAGCGAAGACCAACGCAGTATATTACCTTCAATGACAGCGTCTCCGAGTTTGCGCTCACTCCCACCTTCTGCGAGGGCATACGTTAATGGATCATTATTGGCATCCTTAAAATAGTTGCTTAGGTCAACTTCTGTATTGCTATCGTCTTTGGATAACACCATGGACTCCCCGGTTGCTACGGGGGCCTGATTCGTAATATCTACTTCAACCGGAGTGATCTCCCGATAAAAGTCAGGACCATCAATCCGAAGACCCCATGTGTATAGATCCGATTTTGGAAAAGTGTATTTTCCCGTAAATCCGCTGCCTGTATTAGTCAAAGGGATGCGCTCTGTTTTTCCATCAGACGGGGTGACAATGAGTTCTGCTTCAAGTCCCTTGTAAACATTCAAATCCTGAATGGGTTTAGGGTCCACAGCCTGATCGTAGAGAGAGGCTTCAAATGTGATGTTTTTCCCCTTTACTGGCTGTTCCGTTGCCATATGTGCAACCGCAGACACGTTGTAGTTTCCAAGTAGGTTGATCTTCACCAAATCTCCGCTGCGCCCCTTGAATTTCAGCTTGAATTGTCCTTTGACCGGACGAATGATCTTCATTAGAGCATATTTATCAGATCGGATGAAGCTGACATTGCTGGACTGATAATACAGCTGAGCTTCAGAGACAGCATGATCAGAGAGCATGATAATGTTGGCATCCGCCATGCTTGAATTGGGGATGTCCACAGTTACCTCCTGCATTGCCCCTGTTGCTGTTACTGCTGCCACAGATACAAGAACAGATTGAATCTGATCTGCAAAAATCCGGTTGAAAATTTCAGGCAAGTCGTCTGCACTTCCCGTGATAAAGGAAGATCCACCCGTTTCCTGAGCAATTCGCTCCAGTTCAGCGGGGTTAACCGAACCATCCCGGTTTAGTCCGACGGTATAGATTGGATAATTAGCTTTTTGAGCCATCTCAATCACCTTGTCTACATCTTTGGATGAATCAGCTGGTGTTCTGCTCGACGAGCCACGCAAATCCGTTTCCCCATCAGAGAGCAAAATCATAAATGGCTTTCGTTTGTCCGTCTGGGACTGTTCAAGCAAGCTCGCACCTCGGCGCAAGCCAAGTCCAAGATCTGTATACCCTGAGCGTTTTAAGCCATCAACACGACTACGAAGGTTATTTCGTGCCCCAGAGGATGATATATCCATTAGAGGTACGGATGAAGTGATTTGATCATTATAAGCTACGAATCCCAATCGGGTCTTAGGTCCACTACTCATATCCATAAACATATGTATAACTTCTTCGGCGATGCGATCTTTGTCGGTCTCATTCATAGAGTAGCTAACATCCAGGACAAACATGGCATCGAGTCCTTCATACGCGTGGGTCTTGACAGATGATTCTGCGTAGATGCTGCCAATGTTCCCTGCTGGAATTAAAATGCTAATCATCAATAGAGAGAGCAGTATTTTTTTGCATTTAATTAATATCATGTGAGGCTTCGAATCCCCTTTCTGGTTTGAAAAACTTCGGTTCACTTGTTGGGAATATTAAATTTTTTTGAAAAACTTTTGCTTAATCACGATATCACGCCGTTATGCGTAGTTTTCATTAATTGAGAATAATGCAACACCGCATACTTTCAGTATTTTTACTCTTGATTAGGGGGAAAACCCCACTAGTCTTAAATCATTGAACATCATCCAAATTATAGGATATTCTATATCATCGGCATGATCCGTAAGGAAGTGAAGCGAATTCCAAAAATTAGTTCTATAGGTATATCGAAGGTTATAAAATGAGCTTTTAGACCTATGGTGGGGATTATTGACAAAACATATCGCTGATGATTAAGATGAATTCCATAAATCTCCAAAGCAAACGGCATAATCTGGTACATAAGTTCCAGTCGTATGTTGACAGCTCGTTCTATTGGTCTTGTGTTTGCTGGGAATAGTGATTCTCCTGGATCATGACCGAAGGCTGATAGAGACGTGCGGAGTGTCAAAAATTGATGGAGGGGGGGAAGCATTCGCCCGAATGGATCATCATCTTGGCGGATGTTGCCTGAATGGACATTATTAATCAAACGAACCGAACGATGCTTTTTGAAGAAATCAATCCCGAGAAGTTGGACTTGATCACCATTGTTGGTGATGTTAAGGGCATCGACAGTCTGAGTGACGATAAGATCAAGGAGATTAACGAACATTTGCTTGTTCGCAGCTTCGATGAGTTCCTGGACAAGTTCTCACCTAGCGTGTACTCCTTTTTCAATGCGGTAAACCAGAAAGTCATGTATACGCTTAAAAAACCGGAAGGTATCCCGGACGAGGCTATCTCGGAGATCAAGATCGACCATAGTAACGACTTTCTGAGAATGCTGTTCACCCTGATTGATACCAAGCGCAGTCAAGGTATTACGAACGTTGATTTCAAGTTTGAAAATTTGCTCGATATGATTTCACCGAAAAAAGTTATGGATGACATTCGTCAGGTCCGGAAGGAAATCCATTACATGTATGGTCAGCATGAGAAGCTGGATGACGGCGATCCGAAGAAGCTGGATATCGGGGATAAGCTGAACGTCATGTTTGAAGATGCAAGCCGGAACTACAACAATGTCATGGCCATGCTTCCACTCGCCATTGAAGATATTAAGACCCGTTTGTTGCTGGGCCGTGCACAAGAAGAAACTTCATCAGAAGCGATTCAGGTAGGGCAACTTACGATTGGTGAGAGCGGAGAATTGAAAATTATCGAAGCTCCGAAGAGTGATAACAACGAACTGATGCTTCTTGATGAAGCGACAAGCACTGATTTGACGCAAGTATTTGCCGAAGATTACGATTCACTTTCCGAGACACCTTCGCCGTATGTACAGGATCTGGTGGTCCGCACATTCTGCCCGCTTCCTGCGGTACAGTCTGAAGTGGATACTGCTGTTGAAGTGCAGAATTACAATACATACCTGGAGTTTTACAAAAACGCCAAGGATGATTTTGTGAAAACGGTAAAACCGTTGGTCGAGAAAATATTGGGTGTCAAAATGTTCTTTGACCAATATGCGATTAAGAACAAAGGCATGCTTCCTTCCATGCTGATCTCCAATGCCAAACTGGATATGCTCGTCAAGAGCAGTAATATTCCGCGGCTTGAGACATATCTCAACACTGTCAACGCGAAGAATGATTTTACCGATACGATCTGGTTCGGTATCGTTCCTTCCGTAGAACTGGAAAATACAGGCCAAGTCAAAGTCAGCCGTGCCCGTTTCCGTGGTAACGAGAAAGTAGTTAAACAAGACGGAAACAGCATGGAATCTCTGGCAATGCTTCTGCAAGTTGTTAAGGATTACAAGGTGCAGGTGTTCTTCAGCTTTGAATCCGGGGAAGAAACCACCTTCAGCAGCATGGCTACCGCAGGTATTGATAAGTATATCGATAAATGTTCAGTGTTGACCCGGAAGGAATACAGCGAGTTTGCCATTCCGAGTGCTCCAAACTTCACAATTATTCCCAAGGAGAAATCGGGAGTTGTTATCGACAGTCGCATGCTTCAGACGGAGAATGGTGTGGAACTTTCCAAGGAGAAGGAAGACATTCTGAAACTGTGGATTGAAGGCGTGTATGTTGGAGCGTCCTATGTATCTGCAGGGATTGTTGCTGCGTATCAGTGTCCGGAATACCTGAAAGGGGCTTTCAAGAACGTCAACCGTGATTATCCAGGTGTGCGTTTTGACATTGAGGCAGGGGACAACAGCTTGCGTGTTGTAACAACGATGACCAAAGAAATTTCCGGATTTACAAATACCATCAAGGATTTGATTAACCGAAAAAACTTTGGATTTATTTTCTCATCGGAAAATGCCCAAATCCAGGATAGCGACATCAAACGGATTACGGTCTATAAAGCGAGAAGCATGGCGATGTCCGAAGATGGTTTTGATTCCTTGTACAAAACACTTGTGAGTACTTACATTGAGCGCTTGCTCCGTTTCCAAACCGGTGATTTCAAGCATGAAAATATCGTCAAATTCTTCAGCAACAATCCGAGCAGTCAGAAGAGCCGGTGGCTGGGAACTCGAGGGTCGATCAATTCGATCATTCAGGAAGGCGACGATATGAGCTTTATCATCGATGAAAAGAGCAACATGTGCCATATTGACCTGGTATTTAACGGCAACGTGAAGAACCTGGAGGTCATGATTACCAAAGGCACCAGTGCGATGAAAGTGTAAGAATACCATTGGAACAAGTCTGATTATTAAATATGATTCATCAAACAACGTATTATAGACATTTATTTTGGTGTTAGAGGCAGACTTCATCGTCTTGCCTTTATACATATATTCCGGTACCTCTCCCGAGATGGGGAGTATACCGGGCACATTTTTTCCTAATCTTAAGGAGGTTTTTATTAATGGGTTTTGTATTGAAAGTAGAAGGCGCAGAAACAATCGAATTGGGAATGGATAATATCCGTACAGTTGTGTATGACACGGATACACCAGATGATTCCAACGCTAGATCCACAGATGTAGGCGCAACACTTCGCATCAGCGGCAAAATTATCACTGCAACCGACGGTGACAATGCAGATGACACGATGAAACTTGCTTTGTGGTCCCTCGTGCCTGCTGAAAAAGCGGATTGCTACCGCAAAGTAACCCTGGAAGTGGTTGCAGCAGATCAAGTGGTACGCAAAATTTACTTGCCTAACGCATTTGTTGTGGATTACACAGAGCGCTTCGGTGATACCGAAGGCGTAGGTGAATTCAGCCTGTTCATCAAACAGAAAAAAGACAAAACTGAATTCACTAAAATTGAGGGCGGCTTCCCTGTATAAAAGGGAACAACTGTTGTCTTGGGCCAGTTCGTTCTGGTCCGGAACAACGCTGTCATGTTAAGGGGCCCTGGTGCCCCTTAATCTTTATTTACGCCCGAATACGGCAGGGAGGCAGGAAAGAATACCATGAAAGATTATTATGCCGTGCTTGGTGTAGAACGTGAAGCTTCTCCGGAGCAGATCAAGAAGGCTTATCGTCAATTGGCGAAGAAATTTCACCCGGATGTCAATGGGGGAGGTGCACAGGCGGAAGCGCGTTTCAAGCAAGTACATGAGGCATACAGTACACTCGGAAATTCCGAGCTTAGAGCAGCATATGATCAGCAGCTTCGCACTGGACGTAATAGAGGTCAAGCGAAGGGTTCAGCATCCGATACAGCCAGATCCAGTAAAGGCAATGCGAAGTCCGGGAGTGCAAATGCCGAGAAGGTGTGGTCGGATCCATCGCGGATGCAGGAACAGTTCGAACAATTTTTTGGCTATCACCCCAAAGGCAAGGAAAGTCCAAACGGTGGCAAAGCCGGTCCCAATAAAGGAATGGATATGTCCGCCATGTTTGACCGATATTTCGGAATTCGAAAAAAGTAGACCGGTAGCTCGTTATGGATCAAGCCGGTTCAGGCGGAGGTTATGGAAGTGAAACGAGGAAGGTCGGTATTGACGATGGGGCTTGACGCTTGCGTCGCCATGATTTCGTTAGCCGTGCTGTATTACATATTTATCATCAACCGGGATATGAGTGCCCAATGGGTAACTGGAATTATCGTGGTCCTCTCTGGAGGAGCATACCTGTATTTTAAATACATGCCAGCCACCAAGGCGGAAAAGAAGAAATTGTCTTCGCGTGTCGTGAAGCTCGTCCTCCTGGACGACGACGGCACAAGTGTGAAGGAATGGTATATTCAGGGCGAAACGAGTGTTTTGATCGGGAAAAGTTCGAAGAACAGCGAGGCTGACATTGATCTGTCCGATACACCCTATGCGTCTCTCATTAGCTCGCAGCATGCCGTATTGAACAAAGCCTCGGGTCAATGGTTTATCGAGGATATCGACTCGGCCAGTGGGGTAGGTGTACGTAAAGGAAATCAAAGCAGAGCATCCAAATTGGAAATCGAAGAACCCAGCCTGATTGAGGCAGGGGACTTAATTTATATTGCCAATACCCGCATTTTGGTGAAATAACGTTGGCGTACATCATACAAGCTTACGGGGGAATGAAACGAAATGAGTCTGACTAGATGTGGAAACGGACATATGTTCAGCACGAGACGGCACGGCAATACGTGTCCATATTGCAATCTGGCCGTTGAATCGCCAGCTACCAGTAATGGTGAGGCAGCGGGTGCAGTCCCACGCGCACCTCGTACGGCAGAGGATGACAGAACGATGCCATACCTGGGCGAAACGACAGGAATTGAACCGGTAACGGGATGGATGGTGTGCATCGAGGGTCCGCAGATGGGCCAGGATTATCGAATAATGGCTGAAAAGAACTTTATTGGACGTTCGGAAGAGATGCATGTTCGCATCCTCGGGGATAACACGATTTCTCGGCGTAATCATGCGGTGATTGTGTACGATCCCAAAAAGCGGAATTTCTATTTGCTGCCCGGCGATGCTTCTGGCCTCGCATATCACAATAATGAAGCAGTCTATTCTCCGGTGGAACTGGCTGCCTACGATGTTATTCAATTGGGACGCAGCAAATTCATTTTCATTCCATTGTGCGGTGTGCACTTTGAATGGGAGCAACAGTGAACACCTTCATGATTTTGTGGAACGACAAGGAGCTAACGCCCTACTGGGTACTTGCGGGTGGCTGTTTGTTGATTTGGTTGCTGTTATTCGCACGAAGCCGGATTCCGGTAAGGCAGCGTGACGATAGACCGGTTGGAGTTCAAATTGGCAATGGACAGACCATTGGTGCTCGCAATGAACAGGACGATTATTTTGCCTGTGCCGTGCAGCCGCATGGTGTACTTGCTGTACTCGCAGATGGAATCAGTGGATTGTCCGGTGGAAAAGTGGCGAGTACGACAGCCGTGGAAACATTTATCCGGGAGTTTGAAGAGTTGGAGCGGTTTCCTGATCCGGAAGAGTTCTGGGATACTTCTTCCCATGCGGCAAATCAGGCCATCCTTCGGAATTTGCTGGGCGTTCCCGGAGGGACAACATTGGTGTCTGCCATGATCAAGGGCAGGGATTTGTATTGGGGTGCGGTAGGAGACAGCATCTTGGCCGTGTTTCGCAAAGGAGAGCTGCTTGCCATCAATCACAAGCATACACTGGAAAGCCAACTTGAAGAACAGTATATGTCTGGCGAGATCTCGGAGCAGGAGGCACTTGACAATCCGCAGCGCAAAAGGCTGGTCAACTATTTGGGGTACGACCATTTTAAACAAATGGAAATCGCGGACGAGCCGTTTGCACTGCAGCCGGCGGACAAGATTGTGTTATGCAGTGACGGGGTATACAACTCCCTCACGGAGATGGAACTGGAGACCATTCTGGCGCAAGATATTCCGCCATTTGATGCAGCCCAGGCCATCATTGATTTAATTGAAGAAAAACAGCTCGTGCATCAGGATAACGCCACGATTATCATTTTGGAGCAAGGATGGTAACAGATCGGGCAACGCACAGGGACGGGAAATGGGGAGACGGATGAGGAAGGAGAACAGTGAATTCAAGACGGCTTTTGTCTCAGAGGCGGGGTCTTTCCTGAAAAATCGGGATTTCTACGGCTGCGTTGAACTGGAAGACTGGGCTTGTTATGTCATTGCAGATGGTCTGGACACCGATACGGAAGTGAATAGTGCACAGATCACAGTACAGACCATTCTGGAATCCTTTTTGGAAAAGCCAACCATGTCCAAACGCAGACTGACGGAATATATCAAGATCGCACATGAATGGTTGCAGTATGAAAGCCGCCGAGTCAGGCTCAAAGCGGGATTCGTTATTGTTGTAACAGATTATACACGCATGGTGTGGGCATCGGCCGGACATAGCCGCTTGTATCATTTCCGGGGAAATAGGCTTGCACTAAAAAGCAAGGATCATAGTGTAGCTGCCCAACTGGCAGCGGAAGGCCAGATTGCAGAGGATCGTGTGGATCAGCATGATGAACGCGGCAATCTGAATGAATACGCGGGCAAACCTGGCATGATCAAACCGTATGTATCCGATAAGGTCAAGCTTGCCGATGGTGATGTGCTTGTTCTATGCACCCCTGGATTATGGGAAGGTGTGCAGGATGCCGAGATGATTGATGCGGTGGAAGGTGCCAATGACCCGCAGGCGCTGGCCGATACGTTGGAAGAAGTGATGCTCAGCAAGCAACGTTCACGAATCGAGAATTATAGTGCGGCAGCCATCTATGTGAACAAGATTTTTCATGAAGAACCCAAGAACCGTAAGAAGTGGATTAAACGGATTGCCATCATGTTGATTATGCTCCTGATTTTTGGCGGAGCCGGCATATTCTACGCGGTGAAAAGCGCAGCCAAAAAAGCCGAGCTGGTCGTAGATATGCTGCAATACGAACAGAACGCTGACCAGTACGTGAAGGAACAGGAGTACGCCAAGGCCGTCTCAGATTACAGTCTTGCTCGCAACAATTCGATCAAAATAAAGGACCCTGTGCACAAAAAGTTGCTGACTTCGAAGATGGCTGCTGCTCAGACATTGGTTGACGGCGAGGCTCATCTGAAAGAAGGGGATATTCCCAAGGCAACCGCCAGTTACACCAAAGCACTGGAATTGTCTGATTCCTACAATATGTTCAACCGTGAAGTCATTCAGGAACGTTTGGAACAGATGACCACCTTTCAGCAAGTACAAGACTGGATCACCGAGGGGGATCTGAAACTCCAGAACGGAGACTACAGTGGAGCGATCATTTTGTATAAAAGGGCCAGAACAGCGGCTACGGAAACAGCATATAAGGAAGCGCTGAAGGAAGTTGCCACCAAACTGGAGACGGCCGAAACGAAACGAGCGGATATCAAGCGCCAATCCAGACAACTTCAGGCCGATACGCTGGAACAGAAGGGTGACCGCTTCAATGAAGCCGGAGATTATAGTGGCGCCATGGATGCCTATGCTTCGGCACAGGAAATTTATCAGGAGATCGATATGTTGGAACGGGTGCTGGCTATGGAGCGGAAAATAAATAAGCTGGATGAGAAACTGAATCCACCTGTACCGGCGGTTGATCTTACTCAGGATGCGGCAGGGTTAGGAACAACAGATACGTCTGGTTTGAACTCGGATTGGACCGGGAATGCGGGAGGAATGAGTGTAGGCAATTCAGTGGGAAGCACTTCTTCCACGGGTAATTCCTCTTCGGCTGGAAGTGGGGCTGCGGATGCTTCCGGCTCCGGGTCTTCTTCAGGGAAAACGACAAGCAATGCTAGCATTAATTCCGCCTCAAAGGCTAAAGGAAGCACCGACACCACCGAGGCTGAAGCGAATGAACAGGAAGCAACGGAAGGAGGAGATTCGTGATGAAAGATATTATTCGTGACCGTCTAAACAAGATGGAGGATCTGGAACAACGTCGCATACTCAAAGACCTCATGACAGGTATTTTTCTTAATCTGGTGGAGTATCAGGAGACGCTAAACAAACAGATCGAGCAACGTGTGTTTGACGAGGTGGTACCGCTGGAGGAACGCCACGATGTATATGTCACATTATGTCCGCGGGAAGATTTGGACCCCATTCATGAATTTCTGTATCCGATTCTTCCGGAGGATGTTGCACCGCAGACTGTTTATTTGAGCGAGGCTTCAGATGCGCTGGCACGTAAGGAAGAGATGAATTTATTCACGTTCTACATGGAATGTGGGCAACAGGAGCTCCAATCCCTGCTGAAAAGTAATCGGACATTCCGCGGGGAGATTGTAACGAGTGAAGGCAGACATGCCATAACGGTTCGGTTGAAATCAAGTACAGGGTATATCTCCAAAATTGAAGAACTGTACCGGGTCTTTCGTAAAAACAGCCTACCATGGAAATCGATTAATGCACCCTATGTGTTCAAATTCGTTGATTGTGTTCTAGTGGGTTCGGACGATGGAGATGCATGGGACAAACAGCATGTGGTCAAAGAACTTTCAATCCATTTGGAGGAGTTTGAGTCATATAAAAGAACGAACATGATTCCCCTTTGGAATATTCAGCAGCTTGATATGAAAACAGGTGGATTCCCTGTCCCGGCTTCGGACCGCATCAATTATGAACATGTGTTACCGCTCCGCAAAACAGGGACTGAGCACGGGTATCTGGTGGATGGAGATGAATCGCATATTCGATATATCAAAAGATCGGAAGAAGATATCACCATCGTATCTCCACTGGAGAAATCCGATTCATGGACGGTACTGAAAATAGCCGGTCCCGTCGCAACCCGCATTGGGAGGATGGACTTTCCGCTGTTTTCCAACAACAAACGGGAAGGGTTTGCCGGTAAATATGCGCGTCAGGAAGGACGCTCTGTGCGATCCAAAGGGGAGATTGCCCGCATGGTTCATGCTTTCCAGGCAGCGGAGGGATTGGAACTGGAAGATGTGAAAGTGGTGGCACCTGGGCCTACCTTGGGCATCACGTACCCGCTTAATGGATTTGTTAGCGATCATGTCCGTGTTGAGGCAGATAAACATCGAATGATTTTAAGGTTCAGCAAACACGGAATTCAGCCAGGGCAGGCTATTTTTCTGGATGATTTGCTGAGCTTTCTGGTATCCGAGATCCAGTTGGCTTTCCCTGAATATCGCTGCGAAGGGGAATGGATGTGAGCTCAACATGAATTATATATGGGATCTGATTATTCGCGCCAAGCGTAATGGAACTGATCTGAGAGACGTAACTTTTGTTCCTGCACGTGTATATTCGCCATATATGGAATTAAGTCATACGAACCTGAATGCTTCAGACGTGGAACGTACGATTGAAGTCAATCCGTATTATCGTTTTTTTGATATTTTCAGGGATTTGTTCGATATCAATAACGAAGAGCAGGTGGAATTGCGGGAGACGCTCTTTGATTTGGTCATTCATTTTCTGGCGGATATGGATTTGATGCAGGGGATGAATAAAAGGGAGTATTACATTCGCTTCATTTTGAATGATATGCATTCTGGTGTATACGGGAAACGGATACGGCGGCGACTGGAGTTGTTCGGACGAGAGGAACAGGAAGTGATCGCCTGCAATATGCTCCGTCTGTACGATACGGGGGAGGCCGTTCATCTGCTGAGGGATACCCTTGTCCGGATGTTCCCGCGTTCAACCCTTTATGCCAATTGTGAGGAGAAGGATGAATTGCTTTTGTATATTGGTCAGGTAGAACGTACAGAAGCGAAGGAGAAGCTGGAACTGATTCTTGAGCTCTTTCTGCCGGTACGTTTTGACACGGAAATATACTGGGGGCATCATTTTGGTATTCTGGATGTGGACTATACGATGATACAGGACGGGATTGCCCTATATTAAGCAGCACCAGCAGTTGTAAGGAGGAAGTATAGATGAACGGCTATTCATACCGATTGTATCCTGACGCCACGAGCAGGGAACGTTCCAGAGGAACCATGCGTTATACGCGCGAAGAATTGATGGACATGACCACATTCCAATTACGGAATATTTGTTACAAGGAGCGACTGGTTGAGGGATTGGGGCCCCGCACGGAGCGTGAAGAACTGATTCGGATTATTCTGAAATTTTTGGGAGCGGACGATGTATTGTGGATCGATCAGTCTTTGGAAGGCGGATTCGAGCGCATACAAAAGGCCATTTCTCGTCATATGACGGCTCCTATGAGCAGTGATGGAGGTATTAGTGTGCCCGCGCGGCTGATTCTATACGAAGGATTGAAAGTGGACAAGCTGGATCAGTACGTAGTCACGGCACCGGGTGGTTTAACCGAATCCAACGTACTTTTGGTCAATGAGAGTATGGAGCTGTGTGGCATCTTTAATCTGGTTAAGGACGAGTCCATATCCGGAACCTTTTATTTGACTGCAGGAAGTGGATCGACCTGGAAACGATCGGGAAACAGACAGTACAGTCTTCTCTTTTTCCGTAAACGCGATTCGGAATATCTATATCAGACCTATTACTCTAGCAGGCCTCTTCCTCCGGTTCATATTCAATATACTCAAATTCCACTGGCCGATCTGGACATCCGGGAACTCGAACCGACAGACGCTGTACTTGCAATTGACTTTGGCACCTCCAACACGACGGCAGGCGCCTATTTGCATAATGGTTATATTCAGGCACCTAGCAGCCAGGATTTACTGAATGGGCGGGTTCGTATGGATGCCATTAACTATGTGGCTTTTCCCGATCCTACATACAAAGACACGGACTGGATCGAGGTTCTGCCTACGGCCATCGGTGTCGCGGAGTGCTCAGATCCAGCGAACATTCGTTACGAGTTCGGCTATGAAGCGTTGCGAAGCATGCGTCGGGGAGGGTACAGCAGCCGGGCGAGTGTCTTCCGCAGCATGAAGCGCTGGGTGAACAATTACAACAAAATGGAAGAGATCGTCGATGTTCATGGCAATGCGGCCATGGTGTCTCGTATGGATCTGCTGCGTGCGTACATGAATTACATCATCCGAACGGCAGAGCATCAGTTCAAGTGCAAGTTTCGCCATGTGCATTTTACCAGTCCCGTGAAGATGAAAACACAGTTTTTGCAGATGTTCGGAGAGATGCTTCCGGATTATCGGATTGAGCAGACGTATGCGCTGGATGAGGGAATGGCTGTGCTCTATAACACCCTTGCTGACGGGATGGAACGCGGTGCTTTCATGGAAGGGCAGACATATCATGCGCTCGTGATTGATTGTGGCGGTGGAACGACGGATTTATCTTCCTGTGCCTTTACGATCGAGGATGGACACATGGCGTACAAGCTCGATATCCATACGACCTACGAAAATGGGGATACGAACTTCGGAGGTCACAACATTACCTATCGTATTATGCAATTCATGAAAATTGTATTCGCCGAATACTATAGCGGACGCCGTCAGGTGACGGATATTGATAGCCTGATTGAGGCACCTGGTGCGGATGTGTTCCGTCAGGTGGACGAAGAGGGAGTGAAGTCCGTTTATCAGAAGCTGGAGCAACGCTATGAGGAGGCAGAACACATCATCCCGACTGCGTTTGCGCGTCGAGAGAACCGTTCACGGGATGAGTATTTGCGGGTAAGAGGCAACTTCTACTTCCTGTGGGAAATCGCAGAAGAGATGAAGCAACAATTTTTCCGCAAAACCGGCATCTTGCGTAACCGATTCCACTCGGAGATGGAGGGCGACGGGGACAGTGATCTGCAGATCACCACCATGGAGCGTTGGTTCCTCTCGGTAGAACGGAATGGGGAGTTAAAGGATGAATATGAGTTCCCCGATGTGGTGTTCAATATCAAGGAAATTACCCAGCTGATTAAGGCTGATATCTATGAGGTGGTTCGCAAGTTTTTGGATGATTTCTATCGGCAAGGGCGGATGAACCAGTACTCGATTATCAAGTTGACAGGTCAGTCCTGTCGCATTGATGTATTTCGGGAAGCATTGAAAGAGTTCGTTCCAGGCAGAAGCATTGAGTTTCGGCAAAAACCTGCGGAAGGGCGTGTGCCTGATCTTAAACTTGCCTGCCTTCGAGGGGCGATTCGTTATCTGAGTGCCCGCAAAACGGGAAGCGTTCAAGCCGACATCACGCATGATGCCGCTGTAATTCCGTATACCGTAAGTGCCTACACGCATAATGGACGTGAAAAAATGCTGATCAGCAGTCTGGATCGGAGTGATGGCATTCCGGGCAGCATTTCCCGTCCATTCGAGACGGCAGAAGTGGAGTTATACCTTAGCGGAAGTGATGGCCAGCTGAGACAGAAGTTCGTATATGCCAACCGTCCGGATTTCTATAAAGAGGTGCTTTATGAAGATATTCGGGATCGATACGGAGATAAAATTCCGCAGGATGATACGGATTCCATCGTGAATGGAGAGACGAAGTTTTTTGTCTTTCCGGATGATCGTCATTGGGGCTTCCATGTGTTGCCTGTAGCTCGCAGAAATGAACGGCTGTATCTGGGATCGCAGAAGCTGCTTCCGTTTGAAACAGACTTGTCTGAACTGGACTTCTTTGACGGAATGAAGTGAGGACCACGAGCAGAAAGGGGGAACAACGCTCATGTTCACATATTCGTATCCGCATTTTAACAAGGGAAGAATTCTGAAAACATCCATGTTGGAGGGACTACGCGATTTCCCCAGAGACTACATCGAACTGTACTATCGCGGTTATGCAGATGGCATTCTTGCAGGTGTAGAGGTAGAAGTGTTCCCGGACAAGCTGGTTGTTGCTCCTGGGATGGTGCTGCATAAAGGAAGGCTTTATATGCTGACAGAACCTATGGAACTGGCATACCAAGCTACGGGCCGGGTCAATGTGATGAAGCTTCGGTTTACCGCGGAGGAGACCGTGAGTGACATGACGATAAGCCAGTCGGAACTGCTCTTGGATGAAGAGACAGCGTGCACATCGAGAGAGTTGGAGCTGGCTCGATTCAAGCTGAAGGAAGGGGCCCGGCTGCGGCGGGACTACCAGACCTTTGCCGATTTGGCAACGGAGTTCAACACGCTGCATGTCATTCATGTCCCTTATGCAGCCGAGGGTGCAAGCACCTTATCCCCTGTTGTCATGAAGGATTATGCCGAGAGATTGCTTCGAACGGGTACCTCTGATCCCCAGGATCTGGTCTTTGCCATGATGTGTCTTAATGAAGGAACGGTTGCGCGCAGCGTCATTTTGCATCACATTGCCAGTCGATTGGGGCTGGAGTACAGAGAATACGATAATGCGCAAATTCATCGATATCTGGATCGTATACTGGCGAATGCAGGTCGGGGAACGGGACGTTCGGGTATGCCGGTGGGCGGACCACATCGTATGATTGTGGATTGAAATTTTCAAGAGAATGGGAGGATGTAAACGATGAAGCATTGGGATGAAAAAATTGTTGCAATGATGAACGGCATGACAACGGATGCCCCTGATGATGGATATGGACAAATTCCGGAAGAACCAGACCTGGACTTAACGGCTGCTTTTTTACAAATTGGTGGTGAGCCCTATTCATTTCAAGAAACGGAGCTGCTTGAAGGAAAGGCCCGGATGATGCTGCCACGGACCTTCAAGCCTATGTCTGAGCACATGATGAATCTAAAGTATCCTTCACAGCACAGACCCGGTACGATTTACACGAATGCAGAAGGCACGATTAATATCGCCGTGAATCACACGGTTAACCCACTGCCAGGGGAGGATCTGCCCTTGTTTAAACAGAGCATGATTCAGATTTTGCGGCGAACGCAGAAGCTTACCAAGTGGTACGGGGACGGTGATCGCACCGTGGGAGAACGTGCTGCGGCAACTTGCGAATTTTTGACTCCTGTCGTGAATGCGAATCTGTATCATCTCATGCTGTTCACTTCGTTGGATGTACGGGCACTGATCTTTACCTTCAACTGCACAGATCTGGAACTGGACGATTGGAAACGTGTGGCTTCCGCGATGATGAACTCCATCCGTTTTGAGGTCGATGAGGAAAGGGGCGATGTAATGTGAGTATTGAAGCCTTGTCATACAAAAATGTGAGAGTAAGCCCGTTCGAACTGGTCAGTCTGCATGAACTGGTTATTACCAAACAAATGAATGATCACGCATGTGTGAAGTTCACGGGAATTGTGGATGAAGAAAAAAAGGATACATACGTGCGTTTAAGCGGTTCGGATACGCTCGTCGAGATCAGTCAGATCGATGAGGAAGGCAGTACATCTGTACTGTTCAGCGGTTTGATTCTAAATGTTGGGGTGATGGTGACCGGTGGCGTCTATATGCTCGAAGTGGAGGGCATCTCTCATACCCATGAACTGGATATCCGTAAGAAAAGCCGTTCGTTCCAAAATCATGGCATGACGTATCCACAGTTGTTAGACCAAGTTGCGGCTGACTATCCCAACATCGATATCATGGATGCTGCAACAGATGGGGCAGCCATTGGAAAGTTCACCCTTCAATATGAGGAGACGGACTGGCAGTTTCTGAAGCGTATTGCATCCCGTCTTCGAACGGGTTTGATGCCTGCATCCGTATTTGATACTCCCAAATTCTATTTCGGTGTGTTTGATACGTCATCCAAGGGGAAGCTGGAGGATTTCAATTACAGAGTCCGCAAACGGATGGATAAGTTCCGTTACACCTCGCAGAACACCAAGGTTGAGGTTGGCGAAGAGGATTACGTGTATTACGAAGTGGAGACAAATCGCGTACTGGATCTGGGGAATGCCATCGAATTCAAGGGCAAGCTTCTGTATGTATATGAGGCATTCACCGAAATGAAAAATGGTCTGCTCAAGCATCGTTATACACTAAGTACACATCGGGGACTCCGGCAAAATACATTCCATAACGATAAAATTATCGGAGTTTCGCTGCAAGGTGTCGTCATTGGCATCGACAAGGATCGATTGAAAGTGCATCTGCACATTGATCCAGCGCAAAACGAGGGTGAGGCGCATGCTTTTCCCTATCAGTCCGTGTATACGGCGGAAGGAAACAGTGGTTGGTACGTGATGCCCGAAAAAGGGGATCATGTGCGGGTTTATTTTCCCGGCAACAAGGAAGAAGAAGGGGTAGCTACGAGCTCGGTACGCCAGAACTCGGATGAAGGCGAGAGCAACAAGCTGAGTAACCCGGATCATAAATACTTCCGTACCGCCGCTGGTAAGGAATTGAAGATGACACCCGAAGAGGTGATTGTTACGGGCAAAGACGGGGAGATTTTTATTCGGCTGAGTGAAGGCGGAGGTATCGAAATTATTAGCAGTCAGCAGATCACGATTTCCGCCAAGGAAGATATCATGATGAATGCCGAGAAAAGTATTGTGTTGTCTGCGAAAGAAGAAATCAGTCTGACCTGCAAAGAGAGCAACATCAAAATGGACGGTACAACCTCATTGGTAGGTACAGAACTGAAAACCAATTAAAAGCGAGTAAAGTTCTACTGCAAATTAACTTTTAATTAGTTCTTATAACAATGTATTGGTGATCTTTAAAAAGGAGAAAGGAGGAATGCTTGTGACTACTGCGCTTGTGCAATTCAAGCAAGAGATCGTAATCCCACTACGCAACCAAGTGATGCTCCGCTTCGAGCAGATGTATCAGCAGAATCGCGAACGTTTGAAAGAAGAGTTTCTCCGTCATTTTGCCAAGAAATGTCAAATAGTTCTAAATGCGCAGAAGATCGGTGAACATGGAGCGGTGGGACATGTTACATATTCAATGCTTCGAACACGACTAATGGACGGCCAGGCCCTGTATTTGACCGAAATGGCTGACGAAACGTGGTTATTTGATCCCTCTCCCATTGAAGGAGAATATGATGCTTCCTGGGCATTTGGTTATCTGGATGTGATGCTGGCTAGTTGGGAAGAAGAATTGCATCGGCCTGGTTCGCTCTATGCAGGCTCCATTTCACGACCAGATCTGGAACATATACTCTTGAAGGAAGCTGAACACGGACACGCCTATGTGACGAATCTGATTCATCTGGCAATGCCGGAAGCTGTGCAATGTGAATCGTTTATCCATCTGGAGAAGTGCCCGTCCTTTGAAGTTCGGGTAGGTGAATATCTGGATGTGAGCGAATCCGTGTACAAAACGAATAGTGATCCAGGCGATGAATCAGAGATGCGAAAATGGCTTGCTGAAAGAATCGAGGGAGCCTACGGATATGCGGCTTTGGAACATCTGGATCTGGCTGGAGGAGATTATAGCGGGATGGATTTCCGTTACTCAGCTTTTCGCAATGTGGCGTTTGGAGGGAGTCAATTCGAAGCCAGCAATCTGTTGAATACCGTCTGGGAGCAATGTGACTTGACGGATACCCGATGGAATAGAAGTCAGATGTATGGTGCTCGTTTCCGAAAATGCAGGATGGTAGGTGCCATATTTCATGGCATAGAGGCGAGGCAGGGGTTGGCTGATCCTGAGATCTGGGAGATCCCGGGATTTCATCCGATATCCTTTGCAGGGACGGATCTGAGAGAGGCAGACTTTGTACTGGCGGATCTTCAAGGAGCGGATTTTACGGGAGCGTTGCTAGAAGGCACTGTGTTTGGCGTATGCAACTTGGCTGATGCGGATTTCCGTGGAACGGATGTGTCCAGGGTCGATTTTACAGGTTCGCGTTTGGAGGGGGCGCAGATGGATACCGGAGCTTCCTGTCCCATCCAGGGTCGTCCCGCAGCCCGGAAACGAGAGGGCCTGGAGCATATCGATGGGACGATCGAGGACCAGTTAGCCTACTTTATGGAGCGGAACTTACAGCAGAAGGGGCGGATGGCATGAGAAACGATTGGTTCCGGATCATGCAGGATATGCGTGTAACAGGGGCTCTTGAACCGATTGGTGTCAAAGGAATTATTCAGCCCGAGTGGATGAGAGGCGATCACTTGAATGAACTGGAACAAGCAAATTTGCAGTTTACGATTCGCCCTAATCGAAATCCTGTTCCTGTGGATCTGATCGAGCGGCCGTATCCGTTATGGTCTGATGAGCTTAAACGTTTGCTGAGTACATTCGCTCCACGCCTGATGTTCAGGTTGGCTGGGCTGATGGATATGGAGAGACAGCAGTTACACCCTTACTGGTTCATGGTGCCGCCACAGCTGGCAGCACTATCCATGAACAGTACATTTGACAGCAGTGGCAAGTTGAACGTACTTCAGGTCGATGGCGAACGATTGAGCAGCACAAACTGGCCGATTATTCAGTTGACGGACGAACGATTGAAGGAAACCGTGATCTTGGTGAACTTGGCATTGGCTGAAGCAATTTTACGCCGGGACTATACCGGACTGCGCCTGCAACGCGTGGATCAGGTTTAGAGGCAGAACCGTTAACGGAACTATTAAAAATAATCTGGGCGAAAGGCCAAAGAGGAGGAAAAAACAATGGCTGAAGCTATTGGTGCTACAAGACCTGATGTTGTGGATGAAGGTGCCGGGGGCCCAACGTATGTTGTGGCAGGAGCGATATTAAGCTGTTCTTGCGGTACGCAGTTAAATCGATTGAAAATCCCTTACAGCCACGGCGTTCATTTGAAGGAAAAAGCACAACTGAATGTGGCCGATGCAACACCCATGATCCACATCATGCCTTTTGGAAATTGCACAAGTCAGTTGAATCCTGTCGTGCAGACCGGCGAATTCGACATTGAGGGCGTTCAGAAAGCACCCTGTATTCCGTCCGTGTCTACACCGTGGATGGATGGCAAAACCGATGTGCTCATCGAAAATGAACCTGCCTTATTAAGCACCTGTATGAACATGTGCCTCTATGGAGGCTACATCCAGATTGAAGATGATGGTCAAGAGCTTGGCGGATCTTCCATAGGCGGCACAACCGGGTTCGGCGGTAACATCAGGTAACGTACATCTTAGAATATAGCTGAGTCCTTTTTTCCGTGTGCTGACATTGCTAGAGGAAAGAAGTGAGACAATGAGTGTAGTGGAAGCGGCTGTGAGTATGGGGAATATCCGATGTACATCTCCATACACGCTGCAGCATATACAAGATTTGCGTATCGAGCGCAAAGCAGGGGATCATGCCCGCCTGTATCTACAAGGCATCATCCCGGAAGAACATCAAGATCGGGATCTGAACATCCTGGCTCAGGATGAAACGGTGTCCCTGGTGGAGATTGGGGATCAGGGGCAGGAAGTACGCAAACTGTTCCAGGGACTCGTGCAGGATGTCAGCATCCGCCGAGTTCAGGGGATATACATATTGGAACTGGAGGCCGTATCCTATTCCTATTTGCTGGACATTGAATCTCGTATCCGTTCATTTCAGAACAAGGATCAAGACTGCGAAGATGTCATTCGGCAGGTACTGAAAGCTTACCCGAAATCGGATGTCATTGATTATGTGAGTGGGAGTTCGAAGCTTGGGGCCTTGACCCTCCAATATCGGGAGACAGATTGGCAATTTCTACGCCGATTAGCATCCCGGTTCGGTGCAGCGATCATTCCCGAAATCTCGGCTGATTCTCCCAAACTGTATATTGGTGTACCGGAAGGGCGATATACCGAATTGCCAGAACAAGCGTATACGCTAAGACGGGATATGAGAGCTTTAAAAGAAGCCTGGTCCGTGGGAGCCGTTAGCGTAACCGAGAAAGACTTCACGAGTTACGTGCTGGATACCCATCGCTGGCTGGCGCTCGGAGATACCGTTCTCTTCCACGAAGAAGAACTGAAGGTCGCCGCTTGTGATAGTCGAACGGTAGGCGGCATGCTTCGGCATACCGTCACGCTTAGTCCGGAAAGTGGCATTCGGCAAAATGAAATTCGGAACGATGACATTGCAGGGGCCGCGCTGGAAGGGAAGATTATCGGGGTTACCAAAGATACGGTGAAAGTGCATCTGGATGTGGACGCGGATCAATCCGAATCGGAAGCAAGCTGGATGCCGTATTCTGCGGTATATGCCGGAGATGGCGGCGGGTTTTACAGTATGCCGGAAGCGGGCTCCGCGGTTCAGGTGTATTTCTCCAGTGGGCAAGAGAGTGATGCATTTGCGATGGGCTCTGTCCGCCGCGGCAGTCAGCCTTCCCCAAAGACCGCTGATCCAGCTACCAAGAGCTGGGGAACCAACTATGGCAAAGAAATGAAAATGACCGACTCGGAAATGTCCCTGATCGCCACAGAAGGAAGTCTGTTCATTACGCTGGACGGCGGCGGGGTCACGATTCAGAGCAATAGCGGAATTGTAGCATCTGGCGGGCAGGAGATCACACTCGCGAGCGAGAAAAAGATAGGGATCGAGGCCCAAGAGACGATCTTCCTTCAGTGCGGAGACAGCAGTATGATTCTGGACGGCATGACGGATCTGAAGGGCAGCGAAGTGCTACTGGACGGATTGATCAAAATGCCCGTAACCGTGGAGGATCTGGAGCCGGTACCAGAAGCACCGTTTGTGTCCGAGGTGCAGATGGAAGAGGAACCGGAAGAGGAGAAAAAAGGCTTCTGGGGTAAAGTGCTGGATGTGACTCAGACCGTGCTGGACGTCGCCGGTATGATTCCGGTCATTGGTGAAGTCGCCGATTTGGCGAACGCGGGCATCTATGCCGCTCGAGGAGATTATACGAACGCGGCATTATCCGCCGCAGCTGCAATTCCGTTTGTGGGCTGGGCGGCGACTGGAGCCAAGTTCGTGGTGAAGGGCTCGAAGTTGCTGTCCAAAGCAGGCAAAGTTATTGACAATGTGATGGGTGTAGCCAACAAGGTCATGGACAAGGCCGGGCAGGTAGCGAAGGCCATGGGAGACCTGGCAAAGAAAGCCGGGGATACCATCTCTGGTGCGCTAGGCAAGGTCATGACCAAGGCGAAGGGGCTTATGAGCAACTTTAGTCCAGCGGATCTGGCGAATAAGCTAAAGAGCAAGCTGAACGATCTGATGATGAAGTCGCCGAAACTGGCGAACGGACTCAAGACGGCGGGCGGCATGGCGACCGGATTCATGCAGAACCTGCTGATCAGTGAGACGATGAATTATGGCTTAGAACAACTAAGTCAATATGTGGATTCGGATACAATTACCAAGGCTATGATTCTTCTGAGTATGTTGAATAGTAAGTATAAGAAGAATCAGAATCAGGGGATCACATCAAACAATAAAAACTCTGGGGATAAGGACAAGAGCAAGAAAGACAAGGATACGGGCAACAAGGATAAGGATGTACCCAAGGATAAGACGAAAGAAAAAGACAAAACGAAGGATGATCCAAACAAACCTAAGCCGAAAGATCAGGAAGCGGATAAATCCAAAGGGAAAACTGGAGACGATTCAAAGGATTCGTCAACATCAGATACCAAGAAGGAACAGAATGTTCCTGAGGGTTATTATCAAGATACAAGCGGAAGATGGCACCGTCCTGGCGGGGGCTATGCAAGTAACAAAGAAGTTGGTTTACCTGAACCAAGTGGCCTCACAAAACGCTTAGAATATATGGGGGATACACCTGGAAAAAGCTCTAGAACTGGTAAAGAAGTAATAGAGCGAATGAAGAAAGAAGATCCACCAAAAATTCGAACAACACGTGATGGAGATATGGAATTTATGGCTAGTGATGAAAAATGGTATCCTATAGATCAAGCAGATATGGCTCATCTAACTGACGCTGTCTCATGGTGGAACAGTAAGGGGAAATATTATGGTGCAAAGTCCCCGGAAGTTAGGGAATGGATGCTTGACTCCGATAATTATGTGTTAGATCATTATAGTTTGAACCGATCTGCAGGTGCGAAGTTAAATGAAACCTATTTGCCACCAGATAAATAATCATTTGGAGGGACTGAAATTGGAACTAGATGATCAAGTGTATGAGCAAATTTTAAAATTGTGTGAAGAGGGAAACACTCTAACTGAAAAAGGACAAATTATTAAAGCTATCGAGAGCTATACAGCCGCTCTGGAACTAGTTCCGTTACCGAAGAACAACTGGGAAACAAGTACATGGATTTATACAGCGTTAGGCGACACTTATTTTCATACGAATAGCTATGAAATGGCAAAGAATAATTTTTATAATGCATTAAACTGTCCAGATGGGATTTCAAATCCATTTATTTTACTGAGACTTGGAGAGAGTTTGTTCGAGTGTGGGGAAATTAATAAAGCTAAGGACTACCTGTTAAGAACTTACATGTTAGAAGGATATAAAGTTTTTTTTAGTGAAGATGATAAGTATTTTGAATTGATTAAAGATATGATTTGAGGAGGATAAATATGGCTGATTTGCAATCACCTATCAAAGAAAACTTTGAAATTCTTGTGAAAAAAAGTGATGAACTATTTAATAATGGTAATCATGAGGAATCTATTTTGTTGTTAGAAGAGGCTTGGAATTTAATACCCGACCCAAAGGGTATATATTGTGAAGAAAGCTATCATTTGGTGAAAGATATCGTTGCTACTTCTTTAATTTTAAATGATCTTAAAAAAGCAAAGGTGTGGGCGGATAAAATATTTTTAACTGGATTTGATCGCATAGATTCGGGTGATAAGGAATTTATTTCTGGAAAAGTTGCTTTCGAACTAGGTGATTTAGAAACAGCGAAAGAATTTTTCATCATCGCCAATAGGAAATCAGAAGGTAGATGTTTTGGAAGTCCAAAGAATACTAAATATCTCAAATTTTTTAAAAGTTAAAGATTCGATTGCGGTAATAGCTATGGAATTTTGTGTAAATTCATGAAAAACACTATTAACAACTCCGCAACACGGAATATTCACTCGTGTTGTGGTTTCTTTATATCCGCCGATATACGCGGAACAATATAAATATACAGGCGGGGCTTTTGAAAATGCCTCCACCCACTGCCGAGTAAGTCGCCTATTCATTCAAAAACACATATAACCCATGCTATACCTGTATAAAGATTTCTTCATTATGTTTGTACTCACATCAAAATGCTTTAATTTTAATAACCTAAATAACGCTACTTCGTTACATTGGACAAGTTGATTATTTTCTGATACCACCAAAATTTACTAAAAGCCTCTGCCTAATTTCGTCTAGCAGTTCCAATATGGTTTCATATGCGATATCGAGACACAGTTGTTTCGAATGATATGCCTCATAAAATCTATTAGCATATGATTTATATGGATGGATTTGTAATAGATATAAGTTTTAAGTATCCTCCGTCAGAAAACTGTAAAAAGTTATTGGGAGTTTTTAAGACCAAATTAAAAGCATTGAAAATTGAATTTAAACTATCCTAACTGAGGAGTAGATTATGCAATCAGGTGAAGTATTTAATACTGTATGTGAATTGATTTCTCAAAAGTATATAGACAAAGGATAGAAATATTCTAAGTCAAATCATTGCATGACCAAAAAAGATGGAAAACTTACGTATAAAGTATTTTTTTATTCAAATTGGAATAATGTAACTGATAAAAGTGTTGGGCTATATGGTGAAAGTGCAATTTTCTTAAATAAATCAAAAAATAAAATTTTTCACATAAGTACTCGTAAATGCAATGTTCCGAGTGATCAACTTTACTGGAATATTGCAGTTCGAGAAAACTGGAATCAAGCAATGGAGGAGTTTACTACTTGGTTAGATGAGGTTTTTATGCCAATTGTACACGAATGTACAAATAATCTGGATGTCTTTATTAAGAAGGTTGTCTCCGATGGTTTTTATTCTTTAGGTGGCTACATGGTAGATATTCATTTTATTTTATTGTATGGCTCACGCGAATTAGCAGAAAAGGCAACAAAAAGATTGTACGAAAGTTTAGAAGATACTGTTAAGAATGAATACAAAAAAAAACTATGAAAGTATGATAAAGGGAAATGAAGCAGTGAGTGCATATGGTAAAAACATGATGAGAAATTATTCAAATTTTAGAACCATCATAGAAAATAAAATAGTAGTGACCTTATAGTACTGATGGTTTGTCTTATATTATACAGAATTAAAAGGCTTATTCGAACTCGAACGAGGGGGGAGAAAGAGCCTTTTTTGTATGCTTAAAATCAAGGGGAAAACGTCATGACTTTGATTATATGCATTAGCTAAAGTAATAATTGGAATCATCTTTTGGATCTGGAGGACGTGTCCTATTCCTATTTGCTGGACAATGAACCTCGTATCCGTACATTTCAGAACAAGGATGTCATTGATTATGTGAGTGGAAGTTCGAAGCTTGGGGCCTTGACCCTCCAATATCGGGAGACGGATTGGCAATTTCACCGCCGATTAAAGAGTTCAAAAATATTATAATTACTAGAGTACAAAGAAAAAATAGGGATGGAGTTTTGATTTATGAATAATGGAAACGAATATTTGGGAGAAAATAACATAGATTCATTTTTAATGTTTTTAAAGGGAAACTACAGTAGCAATTTTAAGGCTTGTGATGCAATTGATATGATGCAAATAAAACAAATCGCAGAGGGTAGAAAATTACCTGAAGCGTATTTGAAATTTATGGAGTGCGCTGGTAGGGGCTATATTATGTTCAAGGGGTCAGACTATACTATAAAAGACATAGAAATATATAGAGAATTAAAGGAGGGAGCAATAGAAGTATTAGAGGAATGTAACTTTAAAAATAGAATAGGTGACGAACAATTTGTTTTTATGGGACATCAAGGATACATGTACTGGTTTTTTGATCTAAACGATGGTAGTAACCCTCCAGTCTATTTTTTTGAAGAAAGCTATGATGAGTCAGTTACTCAAGGTGAGTTTATAAAATTGAGTGATAGTTTTTCAGAGTTTTTGATAAAATAATATAATGATGAACTTCAATGTTATTAAAGGTCAAGAACTATCTGAGAATGAAAACAAATTTCGAATCTGTTATTAACTTTGTGTAAACAGTCCCCAAAAACATAATGGTGGGGGATACCCAGTGCCTGCAGGATGATGACAGTATTATTTATGGTGAATTAAATTCGGTATTCAAGTCATAAATGTAGATACCCCAGACATGAGACAGTACTATGATTTTCTTGGAATAAGTAATGGTGCGCGTTGTGGTGGGATTGATTTTTGGTCATATGAAGAACTGAACAAGAACCAATATCGTCTAACAAGCTGGATGGATGATGTGGGTGACTGACTTGAAGTTGGACAAGTATTGTATGAGCCGTTAGTGATTAATAGAAACTCCGGTTTGCTATTCGTTCTGAAAGAAGAAGATGGAATACAAGTAGAAGAAAACATGGGGAGTGGAATAATTTTTTATTCAACTATGTATTTGGAAACGGGTACAGAATTTTATATTTTAACAAATTAGTTTTTGTCTCCAAAAATTCTATATTACGGAGTGCCAACACTTGAATAAAGAATATACGAAGTTCTATGTTGTGATGACTTAATATAATTAAGATTTTGAAAATAGCTGAACAATATAAAACAGGAAACCGATGAATAATTTAGAAGGTTATTCAGAGACTTCGATGACAAATAAACGATTACATATCGCAACATAGAGAAACGACAGGGAGTGAGTAAATGGAATTTGAGTTTCATATCACAGTGAATGATTTAACGTTTGAAGAGAAAGAAAGCTTTATTGAACTGTGTCAGGTGGAGCAAGTTAAACCGATTATGATCGTGCTGGATCAGGGTGAATACATCCATCAGCCGATGATTACAGGCTTAATACATAGTACTTATTTTGATGAAGTGAACAGCATCATTAAACAGATGGTCACAAGGTTCCAAGGTAACGACTTTACAGTTGTACGAACAAAGGTAGAGGTTCCAGCGAAGGAAGAGAAGTATTTTCATCAGCGAATAGTTGCGCATTCTACCCCGTATTTTGAATGGCATGGCAAAGTACAGGTGGATGATGTAGAAAGATTAAAGGAGCTATGTGAAGGCGATGGCGGACATATCTCACGGAACTCGCTGAATGCGAATGGGAAAATTAGATTTGTTACGGTCAGAGAATACAATAGTTCTGAAAAATTCTACAGCAGAGTAGAGAAGATACATAATATCTTACAGCAGAACAAAATCGAACTGTTAAAACAGCAATATGAACTGTGCATCTATGACAGTCGGGAAGAACTGGATCGTGGATGGATCTAACCGAATGTTGAGTACGATAAGATGAATAGAGGAGGAGAACAGGTGTCTGGAAAAAATGTAAAATTACATAGCTTGAATGAGGATGAGAGATTCATTGTTGTATTAGAAGCTCTATTGAAGCGTGCCTCTCTGGTGAATAGTCCATTTATATTAAAAGGAAGCTTATTGACAAGACAGTATTTGGAGAATCCCAATGTTCGTTATGTGGACGACATCGACTTTCTGTATACAGGTCGAATTGAGACTGAGGACCAGGCCAATGAAATATTTACAGACTGGATGATCCGGGTAACGGAGATGGACCTGAATGACGGTATCGTATTCCGAAGCTTTAGTGAGAATGCCTTCTGGCGCAGAATTGACTACGCGATGGCGGATGATTTTCCAACGGTGAACACGGAGCTTGCCTTTTATATTGATAGTGAACCAAGGAGCGAAAATGAGTATGAAGATGAGGATGAGCTGCATCTTGATATATCCTTTAACCTCGAATTGAATGAGAAGTCTATCGCTCTATCGTACCAACCTATGGTTGGAGAAGCTTTTGTCGTTCCTCACACCGTGCCACTCTCCATTCAAATCGCTTGGAAGCTGCATCAAACGATAGTGAGGCCCCGCTTCAAAGATCTGTATGATTTGCAGCATCTGTTGTCTAACCCGTCATACGATCAGCAGGCGCTCAAGGAGACAATGCAGACCCTGGTCAATGAGTGCAGTATGGACCCGGCTATTACAAGAGAAGATATGAAAAAGGTGCTAGTTGACGATCTGCATGATGTGTATTCGAGGTTAAACTACGATTACGATCTGCAATATTATGCAGGAAGTCGCAGTCCTGAAGTGTACTTTATGGAGTTTGTTTCGGAGCTCCGCAAAACGATGAATCACGCAGGAATTAATAGTTACGCGTATGATCATTTACCAAGTTGTACTACGCACAAATAGAGCTTCTCATTTACAAGTAAGCTGAATCATTGTTTGTCTAACCGTAGATGAATTTGAAAGGAACACCCTATCTCCGATACAATGTTCTCTTAGAGTCTGAGAGAATGGATTCAATACGGCTCAGAAATGGAGAAATACAATATGACTGATTTTATCAACGCTGACGATATTAACGATGTGATTTTGGCTGCGGCGGCTTCAGAGTTGGAGCAGATGGTGGACAAAATATGTGAACTGATCGGTACGCCTTTGGAACAGACAACAGAGCTGGAGCGTCAGGTGATTGCTGCTTTTGGATTTGGTGCGGTATATGGCATCACTCATCGGGATCAGCTGACGGAGCCACAGGCTCATGCACTGAGCATCCGTATGCTGATTAAACCTTTTAACTATAGTGAGCAGCAGGCTGTAGATTTTGCCGATGATCTGATCCGGGTGGCTTCCGATCGGGAAGTTCATCCGGTGATGAACACGATTATTCATCGTGGTATCGATGGACACCGCCAGTTTAATCAGGAAGATGATGAGGGACTCGCCCGCAACATTCAGGAGATTTTGGCGGCAGTACAACCGGAGAGAACCTGAAGAAGCAGAGCGTTCACCCTTTCATGTAGTGGTACAGACAGTATTTGTCTAATGAATTGTTAACTTAATTGGGAGATGATCGCAATGGATCTGATGAAGTTAAGTAAAGAGCTCTCATACGCCTTGCGTCACGCCCCATGGGAGTATGAGCTGGAGCTGGACGAAGAGGGCTGGGTGGAGATTCCGCAATTGCTGGTGGCTTTACATGAAAGTCCACAGTGGAAAGACGTCACGGAAGCGGATCTGGAGCAGATGATTCAAGCTTCTGAGAAAAAGAGACATGAGATTCATTCTGGCCGCATCCGGGCATTATATGGTCATTCGACTCCGCAAAAGATATCCAAAACACCTGCCGACCCACCGGAGATACTCTATCATGGCACGCCACTGCGGTCGGTTGCTTCCATTATGGAGCAAGGTTTGCAGCCTCGTCAGAGGCAGTATGTTCATCTATCTGCAGATATGGATACCGCCAATCAGGTGGGACGAAGACGTGATGACCAGCCAATAATACTGAAAATTAACGCGGCTCAAGCGGCCAAAGAAGGTATTTTCTTCTATCATGGAAACGAAAATATTTGGCTGGCCGATCACATTCCGGCACGATATATCGAGCAATGATCGATGTAACGGTTATGGAGACTACCGATATCTAAATCGAGAATTCAAGTCGCAATCGGACCGGTTCAATGTACAGTTATCCGATTAACTGCTATATCGTTTTAAAGATTGTTTTATAACACCAAAAGGGACACATCCAACATTCGTTGGTGTGTCCCTTTTTGATTTCCATTCTCTTCTCTTCTCTTCTATTTAAAATTACTTGCCCAAAATCGCTTTAACACCCTCACTCAATGGTTGAGCCGGACGGCCAAGCAATTTTTCCAATGTATCACTCTCTACAGCCAGTGCACCTTCACGGATAGCACTTTGCATATCAACGAGCATGGAGACTACAAAGTCAGGCAGGCCTGCACCTTTCATGATGTCAGCGTAAGCAGCATCGTCTACGTTTTGCACATTGATGTCCTGTCCAAGCACTTCCCCAACAATAGCGGCGAGCTCAGCTTGAGTAAGAAGTTTACCAGACAACTCATATACTGAATTCTCATGTCCCTCACCTGTCAGTACTGCAGCAGCAGCATGCGCATAATCACTGCGAGTAGCCCAGCCCACTTGGCTGGCGTTAGTTGCATGCACCCAAGGTGCGCCCTGTGAAGCTGCTTGAACGCTGCCTGCTTCATTTTCGAGGTACCAGTTGTTGCGCAGGAAGGAATAAGGAATGCCGGATTCGCGGATAGCCTGTTCTGTGGCACGATGTACTTCAGCCAGTGAAAGGGTGTTTTTCTCCGCATTCACAACGCTGGTATAAGCGATGAATCCAACACCTGCCTTTTTGGCGGCGTCTACAGCAGATTGATGTTGGCGAATACGCGTTTCATTGTCCCCGTCTGTGGAGATCAGCAGCAGCCGATCTACGCCTGCAAATGCTTTTTCCAGCGTTTCCGGTTGATCGAAATCACCTTGACGAACGTCCACACCTTGAGCGCGCAATGCTTCCGCTTTCTCCGGGTTGCGTACACTTACAGCCAAATCCCCAGCAGATACCGTTTTTAACAAAGCCTCTACGACCAGTGAACCCAAATGACCTGTTGCGCCAGTAACTAAAATTTTCATTGTATTTTCCTCCTATAAGGTATGTTTTGTGTCGACACAAAAGTGGAATGTCAACGACATGAATAGATGTAATCGTATGTGTTATAACAGGTGTGATTACAACGAAAGGTTTAAAAAAAGCTCGTAATGAGCTTTTTTTATTCAGAGACGTGAACCTGATCCATCATCTGTTGTATCGTTACACGTTTCAAACGCTGTTCCATAGCTAGCTGAGCCTCAATAAGTTCGGCGCGCAAGGTTTGTTCGATCATGCTGCCAACCGGACAATTTGGGTTTGGATGTTTGTGGAAGTTAAACAACTCGCCATCCTCCACAACCTCAAGCGCACGATAGATATCCAAAAGGGTAATATCGGCGGGGTCCTTCAACAAAGAAGCACCGCCGACACCGGGTCTGACCTCAATTAGGCCGGCCTGTTTCAGCTTGGACATAATGCGCCGAATAATGACGGGATTGGTATTCACGCTTTTGGCGATAAAATCTCCCGTACACTCATTGGGCACAACAGCGACCAGGGACAGCGTATGAACCGCAATGGAAAAGCGACTGCTGATTTGTTTCATGCATGATCACCACCGTTGTAACTATAATAGTTACAAATAAACGTGATGTCAATGATGAATTTCAAAGTAGCCGTGTATTGAATTATCATTTTGGATATATCTCAACCTTTAACCGCCCCGGAAGTCAGACCACCCACAATATATTTTTGCCCAATGAGGAACACAATCAACACTGGCAGGGAAGTAAGCACAATATCAGCACTAACCAGATTCCACTGGGCACTGAATTGTCCGAAGAAGTTATAGACAGCGAGCGTCATTGGCCACATCTCGACGGTATTGAGCATGTACAGTGGGGCGGTAAACTCATTCCAGACACTCAGGAAATTAAGAACAAATACCGTAACCAGGACAGAGGTTAACAAAGGCACAATAATTCTGAGAAACAGCTTGATCCCGTTGCATCCGTCCATGATCGCTGCTTCATCCAGTTCTTTCGGAATATTGGATACAAACGCATATGTGATGAATAGCGAGATCGGAATACCCATCGCGGTATAGAGCAGAATCATGCCCACATGCGAATTAATCATGCCCAGCGACTTCATGACCTCCATTAGTGGAATGTAGTTCAATGGCAGCGTAATGCCCAGAATAAGAAAGAAATATAGGAACTTGCTTAACTTCGAATAATTACGCGATAAGGTGAAGGCTGAGAACGCCACAACAAACACCAGCAGAAGGGAAGAAGCCGTTGAATGCAGCAAACTGTTGAAAAAGGAACCACCCAAGTGTCCCTGCTCATAGACGATTTTATAATTTTCAAAGATGAACTTCTCGGGCAGGGTCAGTTTGAGCACTTTGGCTTCGGCATCGGACTTGAATGAATTCAGCACAATGACGACAAAAGGAATCAGGACCACCAGGCTAAGAAGCCAAGCGAGTACATTTAATCCGATGGAAACCAGCCGTTTTTTCACACGCATCTAGTATTCCACCTTTCGGTTCATCAAGCGGATGATAAAGAAGGAGATGATCGCCATAATGACAAACAGAATCGTGGATAATGCACTGCCGAGCCCCCAATAGCCTTTAGCAAAAGAGGAATATACGGCTGTGTTAATTACATCCGTCGCGTTGCCCGGTCCGCCATTGGTCAGTACATATACCGCATCAAATACCCGCAGCCCATACGTAATATTGAGCACCGTAGCGATGGTGATCGTGGGCATCAGCATCGGAATCGTGATTCGAAACAGCTTCTGCCAGAAGCCGGCACCGTCAATCGATGCCGCTTCATAATAATCCCGAGGAATGGCGAGTAGTCCAGCAATGAACAGCACCATAATGTACCCCATGCCTTTCCACGTATCCACCGCCATAATAGATGGCATTGCCCAGGTCAGGGAGCCCAGCCAGTTCTGGGCCAGAACGTCCAGACCCAGCGAACGCAGTGTCACGTTAACGAAGCCGTTGTTGGGATCGAGCAGGCTTTTGAAGACCAGGCCGACAATCAGGAACGAAAGTACTTGGGGTGAAAATATGATCATCCGGTGCAGATTGGCGGCCTTCACACCGCTGACCAGCAATAGAGCTAGGAATAGGCCCAGAACCGTCTTGGCGATCGAAGTAATCAGAGTGAAAAGGACTGTATTCTTAATGAAAAGTAAATACGTTGGATCACCCGCCAGAATGGTTCGGAAATGCTCCAGACCAATAAAGTTTTTCTCCGAACTGTAACTGTTCCAATCGGTGAAGGAATAATAGATGCCCAGCAGGGCGGGAGCGACGATGAACAGCAGATACAGCACAATCGCTCCAGATGAGAAATACCAAGGATATATCTTATTTACATTCATAAACTGTTACACCTGTCCTTCCTGCCAAAATGCATGAGTGCATGGTGCCTCACCTCGCTGCATTATAATGGTGGTTAGCCACATGCCTCATGTGTTTACCCAGAATACGCGCTGTTATTGCCACGCCTCATCCTTCAGCACTTTGGCTTGCTCAGCCCGGCGTTTATCAATATTTTGCAGAATCTGATCAGGGGTCATGGCTCCGGCGAACATGCCGGAGAGATCCTTGCCGATATCCATCCATTGCGGATCAATGTACTTCACAGCGGCCTGCATGACCGTACCTTTCTCATGATTTTTCTCATAATCGATATAGTCCTGTGTCAGCTTCGGTTCAATTTCAGGCCAGCAGATGGTCAGATTGCCTTCACCACCATCGAATACACGCTGCAGATGATCATGCTCCGTAATCCACCGGAAAAACTTCAGTACCTCTTCCGGGTGCTTGCTGTTTTTGTTGCCAAACATCGCAGCCGAACCGCCCGGATTCACACCAATCGTCTGATTATCGCCCCATGGCATCACGAAAAATCCCATATTGTCCTTCATGTCTGGATACGCCTCAGACACTTCCTTTTCGGTGCCCGGAACTCGAAGTAGCATCGCTGCCTTCTCCTGACCAAAGGCTTCAATGCCAGCCTCGACCGTGTTGGACAGAAAATCCTTGCCGAAGTAACCCAGATCCGCAAATTCCTTTAACTGTTCAATGACCGTCTTGAGCTGCGTCAAATCCGCGACCTTCATCTCATTGTTGTTCAGCTTCTCGTACGTTCCCGGCGCAGCTTGCTCATAGTTTGGACCGGTTTCGAACAGAGGCAGCACCTGATACCATCCGCTGGCAGGAGCCTGATAGAACGGAATGATGTCCTTATCCTTGATTTTCTGGCTGATCGCCTTGAACTCGGCGTAGGACGTTGGCGGCTGGATGCCGAGCTCTTCAAAGATGCGTTTGTTATAGTACACATACCATATTTTTGATGGTGCAAAAGAAACCCCGTACACCTTCTCTTTATAGCTAACCGTTGGTAAAATCTCTTCGGACATGCGTCCTGTAAATTCCTCATTGGTCAGATCAATTGCATTTTCCTCAGGTCTTACGTTGGCAGGCATGCTAAGTGGATCCACATCGACATTAAAAATATCAGGAGCTTCGCCGGAGGCGAGCTTCACCTTAATCAGGTCACGCCACTGGGCATCAGGGACCACCTGAAAGTCAATTTTCACACCCGTTTCCTGCTCATATTCTTTAGCCATCGTTTGCATGATACCCGTACGTGGAATGCCGCTCTGACTTGTTCCGAACGTTAGTGTTACCTTCCCTGAACCTTCGGAACTTTCACCGGAGTTGCACCCGGCAAGAAGCAGGCTGGACAGCAACAGCGCACCTACGAGGGATAATAGAAATCGTTTTCTCATCAATGAACCTCCCATGGAATAAAGAATAATAGCTCTTGCCGAAACGCTTCATGTAAGCGTATTCTTATGTGAATAACTTTACGCGGAACGAAGAATGCGCTCAATAGACAAAAGCGTTCTGTTGGGTGGACATTTTCGAGTAAGTTGCAAGACATCATCCGATAACGAGGTGTGAGATGGTTAAGTACCGATTCAGAACGCTTCAGCAAAGCCTGTTTGCCTACTACTCTGCAGTCTTTATTGTATTTTCATTGATTGTGGCCAGTCTCTTGTATGTTTTTCTTGCCAATGACATTCGTAGTCGAAGTGCCGAACAGCAGAAACAGTTGGGGAATTCGATGGTAGGCAATCTGGATCAGGAAATCGTCAAAATGAATAATTTCTCCATGAACATCGTATATTCCAATCTGGTCAAGGAGCACTTCAGTCACTATTTATCTCCAGCGGAGGACAATGAACAGACGCTGACAAGTGACCCGGCGTTTTACAAGGATACAACAACGCTGATTGATGTCATTCTGGCGATCATTAGCAGCTCCAACACAGCGAAACAAGCTAATATCTATGATGTGAACGGTAAAATGCTGGGGGCCGGTGCGTTCAATGGACAGCTGTCCGTAGATCTGACCCAAAGACCATGGTACGAGGAAACGTGGGCGCGCAATGGCTGGCGTGTCATAAGTTTACTGGATGGTGGGGCATTACCGATGCCAACAGGGCAGGGGGAGTCAGGCAAACCATATCTTTCCCTTACCCGGGTGTATAAGGATGGAAATTATGTCTCGCAAGGAGTAGTGGAAATTTTGCAGGATGCAGGAACCGTGTTCCAGCATTTAAACGATGTGCAAGCGGGGAACGAAAATCTGAGCGTCTATGTATTGAATGAACGTAATGAGCTTTTATATCCTTTTTTGTCCAATGAACATCCGTTAAATGCAATCCATTCCGACGTTGTTAACTTGATTCGAAACGATCAATATCCACCAGGAACGATGCAAGAAGTCGTAGATCCCAATGGAAATTCGAAGCAAATGATGACCTACACGACCTCGCTGGAGACCGGATGGACGGTTATTGTGATGCAATCCAAACAATCCCTGTTTGCGAATTTGAATCGCATGGCTCTTCTGTTCATGGGGGCAACTTTAGCTACCTTGATGCTTATTCTGCTCCTCTCATACCTGATCTCCAAACGTGTTACCTTACCGCTCCATCGTTTGCAGCGCATTATTCAGAAAACTGGCGTCCACGATCTGACCACGGGTCAGGACTCTGGTCAGTTGTTCAAGTTGGAAGTTCCAGGTTCCATCCGTGAGATGGATGAGTTGAATGATACCTTTATCCAATTGAATCAACAGCTTGTGCAGTCTTTTCAGGACATGCTGGCAATCAAATCTCAGGAAACGGATGCCAGATTGCTGGCGTTGCAGTCCCAGATGAACCCTCACTTTCTGTATAACAACATTACGAACATCAGCATCATGGCGGAAGAGGGCATGAATGAACAGATCGTTGCGTTCTGTGGTCATATCGCATCCATGCTGCGTTACATCTCGGCTCCGAACAAAAGCGGTGTTCCATTGGAAAAAGAAATCGACTACTGTGAGCGGTATTTGGAATGTATGAAAATTCGGTTCGAAGATGATCTGCTTTATGAATTCCATGTTCCTGACTTGATGAAAAATCTTCAGGTCCCCATGCTGCTAATTCAGCCTTTGCTGGAAAATGTCATGAAATATGGACTGCGTGATACACCACCATGGAAGTTGCATATCATTGGAGAGCTGGACACTTTGCAGGAGACTTGGCTAATGACCGTCGAAGATAACGGACCTGGCATGGAACCTGAGGCGCTCGCGCTCATCCAACAGTACATACAACAATCACAGGAGTGGGAGCGTATGCCTGAACTTGAGATCAACGGGATGGGATTGAAAAACATCTGGATCAGACTCAAATTATGGTATGGCTCCGCGGCACATATGCATATTACGAATAAACCTTCTGGCGGCGTCAGCATTACGATTGGCGGTTCCATTCGAAAGGAGCACAGTTAAAACTCATGGTGATGACATATAGAACTATTATTGTGGAAGATGAGGCGTTGATTCGCCGCAACGTATCCCGGAAATTCAGCGAGCTGGGCACACGGTTTGAGGTTATAGGTGAGGCTAGGAATGGACAGGAAGCATTGGAACTGATTGAACATACGGTGCCTGATCTGGTCGTTACCGATATTCAGATGCCCGTCATGAATGGTCTGGAACTGGCGAAACATCTGTATTTTGCCTATCCGCATGTCAAGATCGTGATCCTGAGCGGCCATCATGAGTTTGAGTTTGCACGTCAGGCGATCAGTTACAAAGTGGAGGATTATTTGCTCAAACCCCTCACAGAAGAACAGCTTCGATCGCTGCTGGATGCGATGGAATTAAAGCTTGGCAGTGCAGAGGATTCGCTGGCACATGTTAGTGCAATGCTGGATGAACAGGTGAAGCCGGAGGATATCGCAGAGGCAGTCAAGTTGTATCTGAAACAGAACTATATGCATGAAATTACGTTGCAGGACATGGCAGGACAGATGCATTTTAGTGTAGATTACCTGGGGAAGTGTTTCAAAAAGGTGACGGGTGAAACCCCGCTCAAATACATGACAGGGCTTCGAATCAACGAAGCAAAACGCATGCTCGCGGCCTTTGAAGATATGGATATCAAGACAGTAGGTAAAGCGGTGGGATATAGTGATTCCCATTATTTTAGCCGTATCTTTAAAAACAAGACAGGACTGTATCCCAGCGAGTATCGCCAAAGGTTACAATAACGAAAAAAAGCCCTGTCCATGGCTCTTGAAGAACCACGATGACTGGAGCTGATTATTGTAACAAAGCATCTTCCGTGATTTGGCGGATATCAAATGGGGAGCGGTTACCTTCCTCAATGATGTCGGGGAGAATATGTTCGAGGAAATAGTGTACACAGTGGAGGTCAATATTTTTGATTTTGATCAGGGCATATCGGTACATCACGATAAATTCCTTTTCTGTATTGCCACGCTGCAGTTCAGCAAACGCTTCGTATACCTGATCCATTTTGTCTGCCACTTCCAGAATAAGTCCTTCGACAGAATTGTCTTTGCCTTCACGCAGCTGTCTGCGGAAAATCGGCTGGAACTCTTCAGGAATATTTTCGTTAATAAAATGCTCAACCATGCCTTCTTCTACTTGCTGCAGCATCGAACGAAGCTCCAGTGAATAATGTTTAACTGGCGTTTTGATATCACCGATGAAGATTTCGCCATAATCATGACTGCTGGTGATCTCGTAAAGCTTCTTCCAATCGATGGCGACCCCATGCTGTTCCTCAATATCGGCGAGTGTTTTGGCATATTGCACGACTTTCCAGGAGTGGGCGGATACGCTGTGTTCCTCGAACTTGAATTTTCCCGGCGTACGAATAATGCGTTCGAGATCGTTGAGTGATCTAAAGTACGTATGAATTCCCATATAAGTAATCATCCTTTGTTGGTTGGGTATGAACCGACTATACACCAGTGATGTTAACACAGGATTAACGCCGTATGAGGTAAATGTAAAATCAGTTCAACTGTTAGTCTGCCCATAGATCCGATGGTAATTACATGGTGTAGAGTGAGTAAATTAAGAAATGCGAACTATTGTTCTTATATTGTTTTCGTTGTAAAATCTGGAGTGGACGGTTTATGTTCCCTATTTCTTCGAAAGGAAGTTTTTGCACCATGATGGGAAGATCCCACCTGATTATCGGGACCACTGTATCCCTCTCTGTTCTGCAATTGGCAGGTATGTCTGTGACTGCACCGGCGGTTACCGTGGCTCTGATTGGTTCGCTGCTGCCAGACATTGATGAGCCCAATTCGCTATTGGTATCCAAGGCATTGCCGAACAGCCTCATCCGGCTATTACAGACAATCCTGCTGCCTGTCGCCGTATTTGTGTACTTCTATGTACAGGCAAAGCCATGGAATCTGCTGCTCGCCATTCTGATTGGGATGGTATCTTTCTTACCGTCCCGTTCACTGCGCAAAGTGCTGATGTTTGCGATCGGACTGGGACTTGTATTTTATGGGCATGCCTTCGCACCATGGAATCTGATCGCGGGCAGTCTGTTAATGCTGTGTACCACCTTAACCCACAGGGGATTGACACACACATTATATGGAACCGCCGTATGGACTGGGTTGCTCTACAGTACAACTCATTTGCAGGGGCCTGAGATCTGGGTAGCTGGAGGCACAGCCTATGTCATGCATCTATTGGCAGATTCGTTGACGAATCGCGGCATTCGTCCATTGCCACCACTCAAGTGGCGTATAAGAATCAATCTCATGAGTACGGGCACGAAACATGGTGCCGTTGTGGAAAATGTGTGCATTGTGCTGGCTCTTATTTTGGCCTGGATTGCATTCTCCCCTTTATTTCTGTAAACCAAATCATGCCAGCTTCTGCTTATGCAGAGGCTGGCATTTTGCAATTCATCACTACATCTTAATTTCCCCTTCATCTTTAGGACGGATTTCGTGTTCTAAACATCAAAAAAAGATGCCCTGAAAATCAGGGCATCTTCTATAGAAAAAGTTACGCGTTTCCGATAATCGTGTTCAGTGTTGTCTGATCCAGACCCTTCACCAGTTTCACGAGCAACTCTTTTGCCGCATCATAGTCATCCGTATGAATGATGGAAGAAGAAGTATGAATGTAACGGGCGCAGATGCCAATTACCGTTGAAGGCACACCGATACCGCTCAAATGAACCGCTCCGGCATCCGTACCGCCAGGAGAGATGAAATATTGCATTTTGATCTGATTTGTTGATGCTGTGTCCTGAACATATTCAACAATACCGCGATGGGTGAACATGCCCGGGTCGAAGATACGTAGTAAAGCGCCTTGTCCAATATGTCCGAATGATTGTTTGTCTCCTGTCATATCATTCGCGGCACTGCAGTCCAGTGCAAAGAAAATATCCGGTTCAATCAGATTGGCAGCCGTGCGTGCACCACGAAGTCCCAATTCTTCTTGGACTGTTGCACCGCAATAAAGGGTGTTTGGCAATTTTTCTTTATGCAATGCTTCAACTAGCTCAAGTGCAAGTCCTACGCCGTAACGGTTATCCCATGCTTTTGCCATAATTTTCTTCGGATTAGCCATCGGAGTGAACTCACAGATCGGCACGATCTGCATGCCCGGGTGAATGCCCCAAGACTCTGCTTCTGCACGGTTATCCGCACCAATATCCAAGTACATATGGTTAAGATCAACCGGTTTATTACGCTGGGATTCATCGAGTAGATGAGTAGGTGTTGAACCAACAACCCCTGTAATCCGGCGATCCGGAGTGATGAGTTCCAGACGTTGAGACAGCACAGCCTGACTCCACCATCCACCGAGTGGGCGGAATTTGATCATGCCTGTTTCCGTAATGCCTGTGGTCATGAAACCAACTTCGTCGAAGTGACCTGCAACCATGACTTTGGGTCCGGACTCCTCTCCCCGCAATACGCCAAAAAGGCTGCCCAAGCGATCCTGGACAAATTCATCCGTATAAGGAGACATTTGTTCTTTCATCCATCCGCGAAGCTCGCGTTCAAATCCGGAAACGGAAGGGAATTCCGTTAACGTGCGAAACATTTCCAACGTTTTTTGATTCATGTGTCGACAACTCCTCTGCTTGTATGTAGATCAGGTCTCAGCAGAACGGCTGCCGGACTGTTGTCCTTCGGAAGAGAAGAACGTTTTATTTAACCACTGGTCACACTACAGTATGAACCTTGCGCAAGTAATTGTCCATGGTTATGTCACGTATCTCAGGCATGAATGGTTACTCGTTTAATGTTTCATCGGGCCATAAAATCCGCACCAAGCACAGTCGCCAAGCAGCTGCATTGAATATGCATATAGTAAGGAACCGTTTTGCTTAACCAGTATTCCATAAGGTATTTAATGACCCACTAATTTCACTTGCCTCACAACAGGAAGGAGCTGGGACAATAGATGACGCCACCCGATGAAGGCAATGAAACCATCCTTTGTATCGTCCTTTTTATTTTGCTCGTGATCATTCTGCTTTATTTATAAATTTCACAGACCTCTGATCCGGCGCTGAGCGACTCATCTCATTCGGCAGCTTAATCGTGCTGGAAACATATGCTGTCTTTCGCCGGATACATAACTTTCCCAACCTTAACAAACAATGAATACAGGATTACACACAGTACATGCAGTCACATCTGTTGACTTATTTTCATTTCAAGGGAGGTTCTGTATCTTGCCAGCTCAAACTAAGGGTAGTAGTAAAAAATCATCATCATCCCTGTCCATCAGTGAACAGGAATATAAAAAAGTCGCCAAAAAACATGAGCCTGCCCGTCCAATCTGGACGAACTGTATTAAGGCATTCTTCGTCGGCGGATTCATCTGCGTCATTGGACAGGCTATCCAGGAAGCGTTTATGGCCGGGTTTGACATGACATCGAAAGAAGCTGCCAGTCCAACCGTTGCGGTCATGATCCTCATTTCAGTCATCCTGACTTGCCTCGGTGTCTACGATAAAATGGCACAATGGGCGGGTGCTGGAACGGCTGTCCCTGTCACCGGGTTTGCCAACTCCATGTGTTCGGCAGCACTGGAGCATCGCGCCGAGGGACTGGTGCTTGGGGTTGGTGCCAACATGTTCAAGCTGGCAGGCTCAGTTATCGTGTTTGGTGTCGTTGCTGCCTTCATCGTGGGGATTGTATATGCCATCCTCGGCTTCGGAGGTGGACATCTATGAAACGCCTGGGCCAACAAACCTGGCAATTTGAGAACCGTCCACGGATTATCGGCAGATCGGCAGTCGTAGGACCGGATGAAGGCAAAGGGCCTCTAACATCAGATTTTGATTATGTATATGACAATTTGGAAATTGGGGAGAAAACCTGGGAAAAGGCAGAACGCAAGCTTCTTGAACAGGCTTCCCAAATGGCATTAATCAATGCGAATATCACAAAAGAAGAGCTTCAGTTCTTTGTTGGTGGAGATCTGATGAATCAGATTATAAGTAGTTCCTTTTCTGCCCGCAAGTTGGGTGTACCCTATCTGGGGGTATTTGGTGCCTGTTCAACGTCGATGGAAACGTTGGCTCTCGCCTCACTCATTGTGGACTCGGGTGCAGGGGATTATGTACTCGCGGGTACGGTGAGTCACAACTGTACGGTGGAAAAGCAATTTCGTTATCCAACGGAATATGGTTCCCAGAAGCCGCCATATGCGCAGTATACGGTCACCGGTTCTGGCTGTGGTGTGGTTTCTCGTACCGGCGAAGGTCCTGTAGTTACCAAAGCGACTATTGGTCGAATTATGGATATGGGCATCAAAGATCCGTTTAACATGGGATCTGCGATGGCGCCTGCGGCAGCGGATACTATCGTTTCCCATTTTCGGGATACAGGGTTGGAACCCGGTTATTATGATCTCATTGTGACAGGCGATCTGGCATCCGTGGGACTTCCCATTACCAAAGAATTGCTGCAAAAAGAGGGTATTCCCATGGAACAGACGGTTTTCAATGACTGCGGACTGATGATTTATGATCGGGAGAAGCAACCTTACGTTGTCGCTGGAGGCAGTGGCTGTGGATGTTCTGCAACAGTGACTTACGGTCACATTTTGAACCGGATGCAAAAGGGTGAACTCAATAAGGTATTAGTGGTCGCTACCGGTGCATTGTTGTCTCCACTTTCATACCAGCAGGGCGAGAGCATTCCTTGTATTGCGCATGCCGTAGCCATAGAAAAGGAGGGATAAAGGATGCAGTTTTTATGGGCATTTATTGTTGGCGGGTTGATATGTGTCGTGGGACAACTTCTGATGGATGGTGTCAAACTGACTCCTGCACATACGATGAGTACACTTGTTGTGGCTGGTGCGGTTGCGGATGCGTTTGGGCTGTATGATCCACTCGTCAAATTTGCAGGGGCAGGCGCTTCCATCCCCATTACCAGTTTTGGTAACTCCCTCGTGCACGGGGCATTGACGGAACTGGAGAAAGAGGGATGGATCGGTGTCATTACGGGGATATTCGATTTGACCGCGGCGGGTATTTCCTCAGCGATTATCTTTTCTTTTCTCGCGGCATTGGTGGTTCGGCCGAAAGGGTAACAGAGCATGGCAGAGCTAGCCATTATATATGGAATCAGCAGAGGCTTCGGATAACTTCTATCCGAGCCTCTTTTTGTCGTAATCATGCGATAACTGCGGTGAATCTGACGGCTGGAAACAAATTATGAGTTCCTTCGAGTGTACTCGCGCCCTTGGATCATGTACAATAAAAGGAAATCTGTATGCTTTTTTAGGAGGTTAGACCACATGCCTGTGCGCAAAGAGTCGATCCAAATCATATCAGCAGTTCGTTCTAATCTGGAATCATGCATAATGGGGAAATCCTTTGAAATTCAACTTTTGCTCACAGCTTTGCTTGCAGGCGGACACGTTCTGATTGAAGACGTACCAGGAACAGGCAAGACGCAGTTGGTTAAAGCGTTATCGAAATCCATGCGCGGAGAGTACCGCCGCATTCAATGTAATCCTGATATTTTACCAAGTGACATCACGGGGGTATCCGTGTTCCATCCACGTGACGAGCGCTTTTACTTCCGTCCGGGTCCGGTCATGACGAACATTTTGCTGGCAGACGAGATTAACCGGGCAACTACGAAAACGCAGTCCGCTTTGCTGGAAGTCATGGAAGAGCGCAGTGTGACGGTAGATGGTGATACGTATGATCTGCCTCATCCATTTATGCTCTGTGCAACCCAGAATCCAATCGATTTTGAAGGAACGTACACATTGCCGGAAGCGCAATTGGACCGGTTTATGTTGAAAATAAGTCTGGGTTATCCCGACAAGGATATCGAGAAAACGTTGCTGAAGCAGCATCAGTCGGGTCAGCCTGTTGATCGGCTTGAATCCGTAACCCATATGGATCAGATATCAGCCATTCAACAGGAAATCAAGGAAGTATTCATCGGTGATCCGGTCATGGATTATCTGCTTGATGTGGTTCGCAAAACTCGCTCCCACCCATCCGTACTTCTGGGCGCCAGCCCGCGGGCAGCCATTTCATTTATGATGGCCGTGAAGGCTTTTGCCTTTTTGCAGGAACGTGACTACGTGCTTCCGGATGACGTGAAAACGATGGCACCTTATGTCATCTCCCATCGGATCGTGCTGCGTCCCGAATCGAGACTGGACAGCATGAGCTCCGAGGCTGTATTAAAATCCGTACTTCAACAGGTTCGAGTGCCCGTCTCCATGGGGCAATAATTGATGAAGCCGCTTTTGAGTACAGTCAGAAGGGGAATACGCCACCCCCGCGTATGGAGCATCGCGGCGGTGTGGATGTGCTGTTTGGCTTATGTTTTGTTCCAGGGCGGGAAGACCTCCCTGATGCTGCTGTCGATGGTGACTCTGATTTGTATTTACCTTGCGATTGCTGGTTTTAGCGGTGTACGTCGTACTCATGGCGTGCGCAAGCTCTCTTCTGGTCAGGATCATGAAGAGCTGCTGCATGCCGGTGACCAGGTACAGGTGCAGTTAAGTCTGAACATCCCGGGATTTCTGCCACTTCCTTATGTGGTTGTGCGCGAAATGCTGCATCGGCATAACGGCGAATCCTGGTCTTTCAAAGAAAGCCTCATTCCGAGCATGCGAGGGTATGGTGAATTGTCTTTTCAAACCCCGCCGCTGGAGCGGGGAAAGTATGTCTTTTCCGAAACGGAATGTGCCAGCGAGGACATCTTTGGTCTGATCGAGCATCGGGGAACGTTCAAAGCCAAAGGGGAATTCCGGGTGTTGCCGCGCACGGTATTTATCCCGTACTGGCAGCTATATGATCGCAAATCACGGTTATCCGGTCCACAGACGGCCTTGACCCGCTCGCGCAGGGAAACGACCCAGATTAACGGCGTGCGTGACTACGTTTATGGCGACCGACTTTCCCGCATTCACTGGAATGCAACGGCAAAGACGGGAACGTGGAAGTCCAAGGAATTTGAACATGAGTCGGTTCCGAAAACGATTCTGGTGCTGGATGCGCTGTCAGGCAGCTATGAACATGGTGAGGCCTTTGAACTGGCTGTGTCCACGGCTGCCTCGCTGCTGGAGTATGGAACAAGAGAACGAATGGGTATGGGGCTGCTGACACTGTCGGAGAAGACATCATTTTTTGCTCCCAGTGAAAGTCCGATGGAGCGGCAGAAGATGATTCATCATCTGGTAGATATCCAATATAACGGCCAAGAGAATCGGCTGCTGCCCGGTGTTGAGAAGATGTCACGTCAGTTTCCTCAAGGCGCGTATTTTGTAGTGATTTCTCCCCAGAAGGATGAAAAAGTTCTCGAACTGCTCCGATGGGCCGACACACGAGGGATGACCCCTTGTCATATTCTGATTGAACCCACTGATTCCCGCCGGAGTTCCGAGTGGAATGCGATGCTGCGTGGAAGAGGTACAAGATCCTTTACCGTTTCCCATTTGCAGGAGCTTCCAACGGTTATGGGGGGAGGTAGTGTATGAGTACTAAAGGCAAAGAGCTGACAGTGGGGAGAAGGTCCTGGTATCATGCGGCTTCGTTACTCTGGATTTTCCTGATTGGCATGCAGTGGATATCATTCACACAGGAATCCTGGTATACCGAGACCACTTCATTGGTGCTGTGGACGCTCGCAGCGGTCAGTATTCTGGAAGTGATTCTGCCTTTCAAAATAATGATACGAACTATAATCAAGGCGGTTGTCCTTGTATATATTTTGCATAAGACATTAATCGATTACACCGTTTATATTCCTTACGGCACGTTAATGGAGCGTACAGAGCAATTTGTGCTGCACCTGGCACCTTACATCTGGTTCTCCCTGTGCGCGTGGGTGATGCTTGAAGCTGCCCTGCGCCTGGTGACTACAACGCGCCGAATTCTCGTTTTTCTGGGCATTAACATTATCTCGATGGGAATTCTCGACTCCTTTACCCAGTTTCCACTCTGGATTGAAATCGCCTGGGTTATGTTTGCAGGAATGGGATGGCTGGTATGTCAGCACTTCCGTAATTTCCAACTGCAATATCCACAAGGGTGGAAGCGAATTATCCGAAATCCCTACAAAATTCTGGCCAACATTGCCATCATATTCTCTTTGATTATCGTAGCCAGTGTGAATATGCCGGAAGTTCCTCCTACCTTGACGGATCCTTATACCGCGTGGCGTAACTACACCGGAAGTTCGGGGAGTCAGACAGGCAACGGCACACTGGACATTCCGACAGCTACCGAGTCAGGGTACAGCAGGGAAGACAACCAGCTTGGCGGAGGGTTTAACTTCGACTATACACCTGTCATGTCTGTCACTACCAATGAGCGCAGTTACTGGCGTGGTGAGACGCGGGCAGAGTATACGGGAACAGGCTGGGATGATCGCGGACGAGGTGCGACAGAGGATGTTGAGGCGGGACAAGCACTGGAGAATGATGAACCCGGAAATGTAACCACCAAGCAAGTCACTCAGAAAGTGACGATGTTGAATGATAACGTGTATCCGATCCTCTTTGGAGCCTATTCCATCTCGAAAGTCACATCTGTCAATGGTGAGGCAAATTCAGACCGGATGTTATGGAATCCAGAGCAGGCAGAACTTCATGTCGTAACAGACCGTCAGCAACCGCAATATCCAAAGACGTATACGATTGTATCGGAAGCGCCAGTTATTGTGGAAGATGAACTTCGTACCAAATCTTTTGATGATCTGTATACGAGCAATCCGGCAGATGATATGTACCTGCAGCTGCCATCCAGATTCCCAGATCGGGTGACGGACCTGGCGACTGAAATTACAGCATCGGCAAATACGCCGTATGAAAAAGTGGCATTACTGCAAAACTATTTACAACAAAATTTTGATTACACAAACAATCCGGATTTATCCCGAAAAGTAAGTAGTGACTTTGTTGAAGGATTTTTATTTGACATTCGTGAAGGGTATTGTGATTATTTCTCGACTGCACTGGTTATGATGGCGCGCTCCGAAGGGATTCCCGCTCGTTGGGTGAAAGGGTACGCACCTGGACAGCTGTCGCTGAATTCAGACATGCAGGCCCCGCGCCAACCTGGAGCTGAGATCGAGACAACTTACACTGTAACGAATGCAGACGCGCATTCTTGGGCTGAAGTTTATTTTGGCGAGTATGGATGGATTCCGGTTGAAGCGACGCCGGGCTTTGACATGCCGTTGCTCACGGAACAACCGGATGTACAGCCGGTAGATGAGCCTGAAGAACAACCTGAAGAGGAACCGGTAAAAGAGGAAGAGCAGACTCCTGCGCCTGAGCAGGCTTCATCCAGCATCCCGACTTTTGTAATCTGGGTTGCGGGAGCCATCATCGTATTGTGGGTGGCTTATATGTTCTGGCGAAATCGCCTCTCGCTTCGATTCTTCGTGCTTCGTCTCCGGACAGGTGGACCGCTAACCCCTGAACAAAAGGTAGTGGCAGAGACCGAACGCTGGATACGTTATGCGAAGCGCAAAGGATTGACCCGAAGCGGGGACGAGACACTTCGTGAATCGGTAACCCGCTGGAGCCAGCTGAAACCAGCTGCAGCAGCGACATTGCATGAACTTCTAGCGAAGTTTGAACAGACTCGTTATAGTCCAGCTTCTGTAACTGCAGACGATTGGAAGGCCGTCTATCAAACTGCTTCGAGGCTGCGTAAGGAACTTAAAGCGGAACGGGCGTAATGTCGCCCGTCCCGTTTTTCCTTTTTTCCTATACCGTGAGGCGCTGTATGCATTTTCAGGAAAGACGGATTTGTGATATAGTGTGTCGTATGAAACTGAGGTGACTTCTTTGTTTGAAATGTTAATGCCCAAGCTGCGTGTAGACACGGTTTTTGACATTAATCTGGAAGAGCTATACGCTCAAGGCTACCGTGGAATTATAACTGATCTGGACAATACACTCGTTGGGGCGAAAGCTCCTGATGCCACGCCCGAACTGATTGAGTGGTTCGCACGTGTCAAAGAGGCTGGTTTCCAGCTCATGATTGTGTCCAATAACAATTTGAATCGTGTATCCCTGTTTGCGACGCCACTGGATATCCAGTTTGTGCATAGTGCACGCAAACCATCGAATGTTCCGTTTCGTAGAGCAATGAAGATGATGGAGTTAACTCCTGAAAAAACGATTGTGGTAGGCGATCAGATGCTTACAGATGTCTATGGAGGGAATCGACTGGGACTCTATACGGTTCTGGTATTGCCGATCTCCATTGGAGATGAAGGCTTCATGACCCGCTTCAATCGGCGCGTGGAACGGATTGCTCTAACGAGTTTGCGCAAGAAAGGCTTATGGCTTGAGGAGGAAAAGAAGAAATGACAGAACCGCATAACGGCAATATTGCCGTAAGGTGCAGCGGATGCGGAGTGCATCTGCAAACGGAAAACCCGGAATTACCAGGATTCATCCCCGAAAAAGCGTTGGATCGTGAACCCGTCATTTGCCAGCGTTGTTTCCGTATTAAAAATTACAATGAGTCATCATCCGTTACAGTGGATCAGGACGAGTTCTTGGCCCTGCTCAGCAAAATCGGGGATAAGGATGCACTTGTCATCCATATCGTTGATCTGTTTGACTTTGATGGCAGTATCATCTCTGGTTTGCAGCGTTTTGTAGGCAACAATCCGGTATTGCTTGCCGTGAACAAAACGGACTTGCTTCCAAAAGTAACCAACTGGAACAAGGTTCGCAACTGGGTGCAAAAACAGGCCAAAGAACAAGGTTTGCGTACGGTAGATGTCGTTCTGTGCAGTGCGAAGCAAAATCAGGGCTTCGACCGACTGCTTGAGCTTGTCGGGACGTATCGCGGAGATCGTGACGTATATGTGGTTGGTGGTACTAATGTGGGCAAATCCACACTGATTAACCGTCTGATTCGTGATTACAGTGATCTCGAGCAGGAACTCACGACATCCCGTTATCCGGGGACGACGCTCGATATGGTTAATATTCCACTGGACGATGGAAAAGCTATTATTGATACACCGGGAATTGTATACCCTTGGCGTTTCAGTGAGATTGTGTCCCGTAAAGATCTGGCTGCCATTATGCCAGAAAAACCGCTTAAACCGGCTGTTTATCAGTTGAATTCTGGTCAGACGCTGTTCTTCGGCGGCATGGCTCGTTTTGACTTTGTAGAGGGAGATCGTCAGTCCTTCACTTGTTTTATCAGCACTGCACTTGATATTCACCGGACGAAGCTGGAACGTGCAGACGACTTGTATCGTGACCATCTGGGTGAGTTACTGTCTCCACCAACGCGTGAAGATGCAGCGGATATGCCTGAATGGACCAGACATGAATTCCGTATCAAACGTGGTAGTCAGTCGGATGTATTCATTTCCGGACTGGGCTGGATTAAGGTTAACGGTGAGAATGGGGCGCTTGTAGCTGTTCATGCTCCAAAAGGTATTCGTGTACTGATCCGCCCATCCTTGATCTAATGTAATTACAGCAGCATTTTCACCAGATCGGAGGCGGAAGTATGTCGGAACAGAAAAAAACAAATCCTTCACTCCCTGTCCTGCTTGGCGTTATGGGTGATCCCATTGCACATTCCAAATCGCCTGCTATGCATAATGCGGCTCTGCAGGCTGCAGGAGTGAATGGAATGTATATGCCGCTGCATGTTCGTCCCGAGCAGCTGGAATCCGCCATTCGAGGCATTGTGGCGCTGGGGTACCGCGGTGTGAATGTAACCATTCCGCACAAAGAACAGGTGATGCAGTATCTTGATGTCATTGATGAAAGTGCACGCCTGATTGGCGCGGTGAACACCATTGTCAATGAAGAAGGCAAGCTGACAGGGTATAATACGGATGGCATCGGTTATGTGCGTTCCTTGAAGGAAGAAGCTGTTCCGGAACTCGCAGGTAAACGTATCGCTGTTCTGGGGGCTGGCGGAGCAGCAAGAGGTGTGATATACGCTCTTGCTTTGGAGAAGCCTGAACGGATTAGTATTCTTAACCGTACAGCCGACAGAGCCGTTGCCCTTGCTTCCGATCTGCGCGCTCATGGACTGGGTGACATCACAGGTAGTGGAATGGAAGAGGCTGCTGCGGTACTGGCTTCGGCTGATATCGTGATTAACACGACAGCAGCAGGTATGCATCCGCATGTAGATGACGTACCTGTTGACCCTGCACTCATTCGAGCAGGTGCAGCAGTAAGCGACCTTATCTACAATCCGCTGGAAACACGCCTGCTTCGCGAGTCAAGGCAGCGTGGATGTACTGTGCATGGTGGTCTTGGTATGTTTATATACCAAGGTGCGGTAGCATTCGAGCACTGGCTCGGCATCCCGGCGCCCGTGGAGACGATGCGGCGCGCAGTGTTAGACAGTTTTTAATATTGTAAAATGAAAACAAGATTACACGATGACTAAGAGTGCAGAACCAATCTGAAGAAACGAAGTTCTCGCCTTTATCACCGGATTTCCCCCTTTATAAATGAAATGAAGAAATCTGGGGATAACAGCGATCGTAAGATGGTACTGCAATCGTAGTCACACTGTGTAAACTTTGTTAGTTCGTTTTATGAATGTAAAAATATAATTGAACGGTCAGGCCTAGGGCAGACATTGTGCTGTTGCTAAGGCTTGCTCACCATAAGGAGTATGGAGTATTCATGTTAAACGGTAAACAAAAGCGGTTTTTGCGTTCACAAGCACATCATCTGACCCCTGTATTTCAAATTGGCAAAGGGGGAACAAATGAGCATCTGTTCCGTCATATCGAAGATGCAATCGAGAAGCGTGAATTGATGAAAGTGCAAGTGCTGAACAACAATGACGAGGACAGAAAAGAGATGGCCGAAGAAGTTGCCCGTGAAACGGGTAGTGAGCTTGTACAAGTCATCGGTAACACAATCATCCTGTACAAAGAATCGCGCGATAACAAACAAATCGAACTACCTAGATAAGGGAGTGTGACGCGGGTGAAGATCGGTATCATGGGTGGTACGTTTGATCCGATCCACATGGGACACCTCCTGGCAGCTGAAGCGGCAAGGGATTCGCATGCACTGGATGAGATCTGGTTCATGCCTTCCCATGTTCCACCTCACAAACGCGGCGCCGGAGCTTCGGGACAGCAACGTCTCGATATGACGGAAGCGGCTGTGAAAGGTGTGCAGCAATATGAGGTGCTGGGTATCGAGATGGAACTTGGCGGTGTGTCCTATACCATTGATACCATGAAGGAGCTTTGGCGCCGCTATCCGCAGCATGAATTTTACTTCATTGTTGGAGCGGATATGGTGAACTATCTTCCCAAATGGGAGCAGATCGAAGAGCTCGCCGAACGTTTAACCTTCATCGGTGTGGGAAGACCGGGATTCCAGTTACATCTGGATGACCTGCCGGACGCGTTGCAGGATCGGGTATTGTTGGCTGAGATGCCCCTAGTGGACATATCATCGACAGCCGTACGCAGACGTCTTGCCAAAGGTCATTCGGTACGTTTCATGATTCCTGATGAGGTGCACCAATACATTGTAAGGAGCGGTTTATATGGAACTAAGCCGTGACGAACTGATCCGCGCAGTTTCCGGTCAAATGCCAGAGAAGCGTTGGAAGCATACGCTGGGTGTCATGGAGTCGGCAGTGTTATTGGCTGAAAAATATGGTGCTGATCCTGTAAAAGCGGATTTGGCAGCAATCTTGCATGATGTGGCCAAGTATTGGCCCGTATCCGAGATGGAAGCGGTCATCCGTGATAATGGTTTGAACGAAGAACTTTTGCAGCATGACAAGCAGCTCTGGCATTCCGAAGTGGGTGCTTTTGTTGCCAAACGTGACTACGGCATTGATGATGAAGAAATTATTAATGCTATTCGCTGGCATACCTCAGGTCGAGTGGGCATGAGCCTGCTGGATAAAGTGGTATGTCTTGCGGATTATATTGAACCGGGAAGAGACTTCCCGGGAGTAAATCATATTCGCGAACAGGCTGAGCTCAGTCTGGAAGAAGGTCTAATTGCCGGTTTTGACTCAACGATCAGCTTGTTGATCTCGCAGCGCCGTGTCATTTACCCTTTGACCATGTTGTCGCGGAATGACTTGATTGCACATTTATAGATTAGATTATGGAGGTTGGTTCATGACAGTATCATCGAAAGAACTTATGAATATGGCGGTTGCGGCCGCTGACGATAAAAAAGCATCCAACATTGTAGCACTGGATCTGATTGGTATCTCGCTGGTAGCGGACTATTTTGTTATCTGTCACGGGAATTCCGATACTCAGGTACAGGCGATTGCAACAGAGATTCGTAAACAGGCGCATGCTGCCGGCGTGAATATCAAAGGCATCGAAGGTATGGATTCGGCACGTTGGGTATTGATGGATATGGGTGATGTGGTTGTTCATATCTTCCACCGTGACGAGCGTGAGTATTACAACATTGAACGACTGTGGTCTGATGCCAAAGTGGTGGAAACGGTATGAGTTTGATCGCAGGAACAGTCGTCAACTTGCCGGTTTCACGTGAAGTGTCTCCGTTTGGCTACTTTTTGACGACAGGATCGGAAGATGTACTGCTTCACTATACGGAGCTTACACGGGACGTTAAAATTGGAGAAACGCTGGAGGTCTTTCTGTTCTTTGATACGGAAGATCGCCTGGCGGCAACCATGAAAAAACCATATCTCACCCTTGGCGAAATGGCACGTCTGGTTGTGGCTGACAACCATCCACGCCTCGGCTGTTTCCTCGAGATGGGGCTTGGGCGGCAATTGCTGCTCCCGATTCGAGAATTGCCTGAGTTGGAAGAATTACGTCCTCATGTAGGCGATGAAGTTTTTGTCCTTATGGAGCATGACAAGCAAGGGCGTTTGCGGGCGAAATTGGCTGGGGAACGTGAGCTTTCACCATTGTCTTTCCATGCGCCAACCTCTTGGGTCAACGAATGGGTTGAAGCAACGGTGTACAAGCCACTTCAGATGGGTACTTTTGTACTTGTTGACGGTGGTGTCCTGGGCTTTGGCGCTATTGGCATGATTCATTCCTCGGAACGAAATCGCATGCTACGTCTAGGTGAGAAGGTGAAATGCCGGGTAACCATGGTACGTGAAGATGGACGTGTCAATCTGGCGATGTCTCCTCTCAAAGAGGTTGGTCGCAATGAAGATGCAGACAAACTGCTTGCTTTCATGAAAGAGCGCCCTACGGGCGGCATGCCGTATTCGGATGCAACCCCGCCGGACATCATCAAGCAGCGTTTTGGTATCAGTAAATCCGCTTTCAAGCGGGCCTTGGGCAAACTGATGAAGGATGGTCTGGTAACTCAAAAGGAAAACTGGACTTATCTGACAGAGTCTGTACCTCAGGATCAGAACGAGGACAAGTAGACAAACGGGTAGAATGGATCAAGCATACGCTTGAATCCACAAGTAAAGGCAGGGCAAGGCTGGGTGAACTCCGGACGCCCCTGCTTTTTCTTTTGTTCAAAAGAGATTCGAAAATGAAATTGAAAGTGCGGTGCCTGACATGTCTTACCGGAAATTTGCCTATGTGTACGATGAATTAATGGAGGATATGCCTTATCCGGACTGGATAAGGTTTGCGAGAACGGCTTGGGAACGGCATGGCATGCCGAAAAGTGTGGCTGAACTGGGCTGTGGAACCGGCTCAATTACGATCCCACTGGTGAACTCCGGCTTTGAAGTTACAGGTATTGACCTGTCAGCGGACATGCTGTCTGTTGCACGCAGTAAAATGGAGGCCACGCCTCAAGGCCACCGCTTATATCGGGAAGGCAGTGTCCGCTGGGTGCAGCAGGATATGCGGGACTGGAGAGTGCCGGAGCCTGTGGACTCGGTGATATCGTTCTGTGATTGCGTGAATTATCTGCTTGAAAAAGAGGATATCGTCCGTACCTTTCAGCGTACTTACGAGATGCTAAAGCCGGAGGGCACATTCCTGTTCGATGTACATCATCCGAATACCCTTATTCGATACGAAGAGGAGCAACCATTTGTGTTGGACGAACGCTCCGTATCGTATATTTGGACCTGTGATATGGATCATGAACGGTGTGAGATTGAGCATCATCTAAGTATCTTTTCGCGTGTGGCTGAGAGCGGCAAGGATATGTACCAACGGTTTGAAGAGGTTCATGTTCAGCGTGCGTATGATCCGGACTGGATGAAGCTGGAGCTCACGAAGGCTGGCTTCAGAGATGTACGTGTATATGCTGATTTTGAGTGGAAAGAGGCGGGAGAAGGCGCACAGCGTCTATTCTATGTAGCCGTGAAATAGGATTAAGATAAAGAACTGTCCTTATGATGTATAAGGGCAGTTCTTTGTTTATAAGAATGTTTTTTTATATGTAATAAAAGTTATTGCCAGTGGGGTTAAAGGAAGCCATAATAGTTGGATGGAAAACGTTTTCTAATTAGTAGAATCCTGAAAAATTAAATTCTGGGTGGGATGCAGAATGGAAAGTACATACAAAACAAGGCTTACTTCCGAACAATTAGACAGAATTGTGCAGCAGCACTTTAACACAGGTGTCCAAGAATACAAAGAGATGATTGACGGGTGGGCAAACCACGCTTACTTTATTACCAAGAAAGACGGACAGAAGGTTGTACTCAAAATAGCTCCTTCTAATGGCATTAAGCTGATGCGCTGCGAACAGCATGTCATGGTTGCTGAGGTTGAAGCACTACGACTCGCGGCAGAACTTCAGGATGTACCCGTTCCTCGGGTATTGGCCTATGATCCATCGCTCACCCTGGTTCCGGCAGAATATTTTATTATGGAGTACATGCCAGGAACGCCGTATAACAAAGTCAAAGATCAGTACAGTGCAGAAGAGCAGGAATCCATAGAGCAGCAGCTGGGTGCATACAATCGTCGGATCAATGAAATTAAAGGAGAGAAGTTTGGTTACTTTTCTTCAAAGAAATCGCATTATACAACGTGGAAAGAAGCTTTCATGAGCCTAATGGATGATATGCTTGCAGATAGCAAAGCAGCGGGTGTGGAATTTTCGATTCGTTATGAGGAACTGGAGCGTTTGATTCAAGAGAAATCGGATGTGCTGGATGATGTCAAAGAGCCTGTGCTTGTACATTGGGATTTGTGGGATGGGAATGTATTTGTAGAGGCGGGGAAAATCACCGCCATTATCGATTTCGAACGTTCCCTTTGGGCAGATCCTTTAATGGAGCACTATTTCAGTCATTTTAATAATACACCGGGATTCCTCAAAGGATATGGTAGAGCAGTTACAACAGACAGTGAACGAAAAAGAAGAAGTTTATATGATCTGTATTTTGATCTGGCGCTGAGAATCGAGTGTCCGTATCGTCAATACGAGAACAAGGAACACATTCAGTGGTCGATTGATAATCTAGAAGAAGGAATCAAGCGATTTCAGTCGTCTTAATGTGTATACTGATGCATAGCATTGCTTATACTCAACAGACAGTGTAATATTGACTTTAATGCTTCTTTTTTATATAATGTTTCCGATCATATCGTATACATATTTCGATGATAAGGATCAGTAGTGAATCCTGTACATGACAGAGAGCCGGCGCTTGGTGCAAGTCGGTTGACAGTATTTCACGAACTCGCCTTGGAGAAATGCGGTGATTACACCATCTTGCAACCGACTGATTAACACTCGGGTTCAGGAATGGAAATCCGCATCGGTTAACCGCCGTTACAGGTCCAAAGGGAGTGGATGACGAAGCACGATCGTCCGCTAACTAGGGTGGTACCACGGGAATTCAACCTCTCGTCCCTAGCGCTGCAAACGCTACGGGATGCTGAGGTTTTTTTGTTGCAATAAAAGCGAATAACCAGAGGAGGAACAATAGATGAGTGAGAATCAACAGCCGAAACACGGCTATAAGCCACAAGACATGGAGAAAAGTTGGCAGCAATACTGGGATGACAATAAAACGTTTAAAACGGGTGAAGATCCCGCTAAACCGAAGTTTTATGCCTTAGATATGTTTCCGTATCCATCCGGCTCAGGCCTGCACGTAGGTCACCCGGAAGGATATACGGCAACGGATATCGTATCCCGTTTCAAACGTATGCGCGGTTTCAATGTATTGCATCCAATGGGTTGGGACGCTTTCGGCCTGCCTGCTGAGCAGCATGCATTGGATACTGGTGAGCATCCACGGGATATTACATTCCGCAATATTGACAATTTCCGTCGTCAGATCAAATCACTGGGTTTCTCATATGACTGGGATCGGGAGATCAGCACAACAGACCCTGACTATTACAAATGGACGCAATGGATCTTCATCCAGTTGTACAATAAAGGCCTGGCTTATGTAGATGAAGTGCCTGTGAACTGGTGCGAAGCTTTGGGAACGGTACTGGCGAACGAAGAAGTTATCGACGGTAAGAGTGAGCGTGGTGGACATCCGGTCGTTCGTAAACCGATGCGCCAATGGGTATTGAGAATTACGGAATATGCAGAGCGTTTGCTGGAAGACTTGGAAGAGCTGGACTGGTCGGAAAGTATCAAGGATATGCAGCGCAACTGGATCGGCAAATCGACCGGGGCGGAAGTTACTTTTGCCATTGAGGGTCATGAAGAAGTTATTAAAGTGTTTACGACACGTGCAGATACTTTGTTTGGTGCAAGCTATGCTGTATTGGCACCAGAGCATGAGCTGGTTGAAGTCATTACAACGGCTGAACAGCGTGAAGCAATCAAGGCATATCAGGAACAGGCTGCTCGCAAGAGTGATCTGGAACGTACTGATTTGGCTAAAGACAAAACGGGTGTGTTCACAGGAACTTATGCAATCAATCCGGTAAACGGAGCGAAGGTGCCAATCTGGATCGCCGATTATGTTCTGGCTGGATACGGCACAGGGGCGATCATGGCCGTTCCGGGACATGACGCTCGTGACTGGGAGTTTGCAAAACAGTTTGGTCTGGACATCATCGAGGTTGTACAGGGTGGCGACGTGACACAAGAAGCGTATTCCGGAGACGGACCGCATGTGAACTCCGATTTCCTGAACGGATTGAACAACGAAGAAGCGATTGCGAAGATGATTGCCTGGTTGGAAGAGAATGGTAAGGGGCAAGGCAAGGTAACCTATCGTCTGCGCGATTGGCTGTTCAGCCGTCAGCGTTACTGGGGTGAACCAATCCCGATTCTGCATCTGGAAGACGGAACGATGAAGACGGTGCCGGAAGATCAACTGCCTTTGCTGCTGCCGGATATTGACCAGATCAAACCCTCGGGCACTGGAGAGTCACCACTGGCGAATGTTACGGAATGGGTTAACACCGTAGATCCGGAAACGGGAATGAAAGCACGTCGCGAGACGAACACAATGCCACAATGGGCCGGTAGCTGCTGGTATTACCTGCGCTTTATTGATCCACACAATGACAAGGAACTGATCTCTCAGGAGAAACAGCAGCAATGGCTGCCAGTTGATCTGTATATCGGGGGAGCAGAGCACGCGGTGCTTCACTTGCTGTACGCTCGTTTCTGGCATAAAGTGCTGTATGATCTGGGTGTGGTGCATACCAAAGAGCCGTTCCACAAACTGGTCAACCAAGGTATGATCCTGGGAACCAACAATGAGAAGATGAGTAAATCCCGTGGTAATGTTATTAACCCGGATGAGATCGTCAATGAATTCGGTGCAGATACATTGCGTCTGTATGAAATGTTCATGGGGCCTCTGGAGGCGACAAAACCATGGAACGCTAACGGGGTTGAGGGCATGCACCGCTTCCTGTCACGTGTATGGCGTCTGTTCATCAATGAAGATACAGGTGCAATTAATGACAAGATCACAGCAGATGGTGGAACCGATGAGTTCAAGCGGACTGCACACAAGACAATCAAAAAGGTTACAGAGGATATGGAACATCTGCGTTTCAACACAGCGATCAGCCAGTTGATGATCTTCATCAACGATGCGTACAAAGCAGATACGCTGCCGCGTGAAGCAATGGAGAACTTTGTACAGCTGTTGTCACCGCTGGCACCGCATATGGCAGAGGAGCTGTGGAGCCGTCTCGGTCATGAAGGTGGAATCTCTTACGTAGCTTGGCCTGAGTATGATGAGTCCATGACGGTGGACGCCGAAGTGGAGATTGTTGTTCAAGTGAATGGCAAAATTGTAACCCGTGCTACGATCGCGAAGGATCTGGACGCACAGGGCATGCAGGACTTTACAATGGAACTGGCACCTGTGAAACAGGCACTGGAAGGCAAGACCATTCGCAAGGTCATTGCCGTTCCAGGCAAACTCGTTAATATTGTTGCCGGTTAATCTCACCGGCTTTGAATAGTTCATCCAGCTTCAACAAATCTTCATCATATTTGTCATGAGTCGTCTGGATCAGGCTGTCAAAAACCCCATTCAGACTGACCTTTAGCAGGGCAAGTGCCTGTGCGGTGATGCCGCCAGGTACAGCCACGCGAGCCTGAAGTTCTTGCGGGGTGTATCCTCCTTCGGTGAGCAGCTTGCCTGTTCCCAGGAGCATCTCGCCGGCAAGGGCGCAGGCGTCGGCTCGTTTGATGCCTGTAAGCTTGACGGCACTCTCAATCCATTGCTCCAGAAAGAACGATATGAATGCAGGTCCGCAGCTGGAGAAGTCGGATGTGATCCGGGTACAGGCTTCATCCACTTGATAGGGTCTGCCGATATGACTGAGCAGCCCTTCCAGCACCGCGCGGTCTTCGGTAGTCATTCGCTCACCGTGTATACACAGGGACGCTCCGCTGCCGACCTGGTGCGTAACGCTGGGGATAACTTTGGAGACTTTGCAAGGAAGTGAAGATTCCAGATGGCGCAGCTGCACGGGACTGGTGATCGAGACGATTATATGATTGGGATTCACGACAGGCAGGATGTCGTCAATGACATGTTTGAATTCAAGTGGCTTCACGCACAAAAAGATGATATTGCTGCGGATGACGGTTTCCCGGTTGCTCTGTGATTCATGCAGACCGGGGTAACGGAGGGATAGCTGCCGTACTTTGGAAGGGGTTCTATTGCTGGCGGCGATCTGCCGTGGCTCAAGTGCACCGGATTGAATCAAGGCATAGATCAGCAGGCTGCCCATGCTGCCGGTTCCGATAAATCCAACCTTCATTGTTCAGGCCTCCTTTCATGCTTTACGGTAATGGCGCAGTTCTTTCCCTCTAGTGTATGCGTCAGGACCTGCTTCACATGACATGAAAATAGTACAGCTTGGTTTACCAGGCAAATCCAACGGTTCGGAAGCACCGCCCGTGTTCAGAATAGATTTATTTTGAATCCAGGGAGAGGTGTGGAAGAAAATGAGATGGAACAAGGGGATGACCATTGCTGCGGCGGTGGTCGGATGTATTCTGATATTATGGTCGGGCAAAAGTGAACAGCCGCCTTTGGGCTGGGAACCTATGCAGCTCGCCACCGAGAAGCCGACGATAGAGCAGGAAACCCCTGCTGTACAGTCGGCTACTTTGGTTCAGGAACAAACGAAGGCTTCCGATGCAGAACAGAGATCGTCAACAACAGAGGCCCCAGTAGAGACTAATCTGGTTGATGCCGCAGCAGGGAAAGTGTCTGATCAGACAGTTGCAGTTAAGCAAACGGATACTCCTACTGATGGGACACAAACGAAATCCGAGGCAGCGGTTGTTTCACCAGACAATAACCAAGCTTTGGTTAGTAATGAAGCTGTCGACAATGGCAAAATTGATGTCAATACAGCTCCGGCAGCGAAGCTTATGGACCTTCCTGGAATTGGGGAGAAAAAGGCGCAAGCCATTATTGATTATCGTAATTCCCATGGTCCGTTTACCAAAGTCAGCGATCTGACCAAAGTGAAAGGAATCGGAATGAAGATGCTGGAGAAAATGGCTCCGTATGTTCAGATCAGGTAATCACGCAATATTAAATATTAGGATATAAGTTGAATTGGAAATGACATAAGAACGAAGGATGGGTTCAACTTGTATCCGATGGGAGGGAAACGGTTATGAGCACGGCAGACGTACGCAAAGACTGGGATACGTATTTCATGGACATCGCATATATGGTCTCTACCCGTTCCCGCTGTTCACGCCGTCATGTTGGGGCTGTACTTGTGCAGGGGAAGAAACTGCTTGGAACAGCCTATAATGGTGCGCCCATGGGGGTTCCGGACTGCTCTGAAGCAGGATGCATGATCTCAGAAGAATATGAGCTGGTGGTAACCGACGGTCAGGAGGAAATGGTTAAAAAGCAACGCTGTATTCGTACTATTCATGCGGAGCAGAATTTGCTTTTGTTCACCGATCGAATTGACCGCGAAGGCTCTTCTGTATATGTCACTGATGAACCTTGTTGGACTTGCTCTAATATGCTCGCGAATAGCGGTATTACAGAAATCGTGTTTCATCGCCCGTATCCCAAGGACACAGGCAAGGTAACAAATATGATGAAGCAAAAAGGTATTACGTTTCGTAAGCTGGAAAATTACCAGCCTCCGCGGGAGACGATGATGACAGTAAGTGACTAGAACCAATATAATATTCAAATTTGCGGGGAAGAACCTCCGGTTGCTGTATCAGCTGCCGGGGGTTTTTCTGCGTTCATACGGGTGACACAAAGGAGGGGTAGAAAATGAAAGGTAGACCTTTACTCGTATTTACCGTCTGCTGGTTATGCGGTAGTGGGATGGCATGTGTATTATCGGGTTGGTCCTTGATCGTGGGAATGATCGGAGCATTCGTTTGTCTGCCACTTTTACTACGATGGATTGATATACGCGGTTGGTCCATCTTGTTACTGATTGGAGCACTCGTTGGCGGTGCTGTGCACTGGGAATGGAATGATGCGCGGAATCGGAGTAGTCTGCCCGATATCACACATACGACAGCCGAGGATTTGGACGGTTATGCAGCTACACTCGAAGGAACCCTTATGTCGGATGTACGCATAGATGGGGATCGGGCTGATTTTGAAATGCAGGTCACGTCGATGCTTCCACTATCCGATGCATCCTCGGCGCCAGCGTCGGAAGCGCGAACTGCGCCTAACGTGAGAGAACGTCTAATGGTCCAAGTTCGCCTGGCTGAGGAAGAAGAACAGCAAGTAGCAGCAGGGTGGAAGCGAGGAGATACGATCACGTTGACGGGTGCGCTTGCGCTTCCCAGCGAAGCCAGAAATTTTGGTGGGTTTGACTATCGAAATTACTTAAGGACTCTTCATATCCATTGGTTGTTTAAAGTGAAGGGTGCCAGCTCGGTAACCACCGTTCCGCCGGAAGGGCTGGGGGAACTCAATATCCTCCGGTGGAATGACATCGTCAGGCATAAACTTGGCGCAGCGGTAGAACAGATATTTCCCGAACCTCATGCGGGGTATATGAAAGGCCTGATTATCGGGATGGCTAATGATATCGATCCGGATACATATGGACAATTTTCACAGCTTGGTTTAACTCATATATTGGCGATCTCCGGAACACATGTCGCGGTGTATGTGGCATCGTTGCTTCTCCTTTTATCATGGCTTAGGTTAACCCGAGAAACCTCGCTCACCATTGTGTTGCTGCTAATACCTGCATATGTACTGTTGTCTGGCGGTTCGCCATCAGTCATTCGTGCGGGTATCATGTCGATGATTGGTTTGTATATGGCGCGGCGCGGGCTTGCGAGGGATGGATTGCAGATGATCAGTGCAGCAGCGTTGTTGATGATGTGGTGGAACCCGTATTTTTTACTGAGCGTGAGCTTTCAGCTATCTTTTCTTGTAACGGCTGGACTGATGATTTACATGCCACTGATTAATCGGATATTTAGCAGTTGGCCCAAGGGCCTTGCAGCAACAGCTTCTGTGACGGTAACAGCACAGCTCATTTCTTTTCCGGTCACGATTCTGTATTTCAACCAGTTTTCACTGCTTTCATTTGTCGCAAACTTCCTGCTTGTATCTTTGATCAGTGCCATTGTACTTCCTCTTGGAACGGTTGCCCTGATTTTATCGTTCATTTGGATACCTCTGGCTAAACCATTGGCGTGGATTGCTATTATGTTGAACAAATTGACCTTTGTAAGTGTGGAGTGGATGAACAGTTTGCCTGGATTTGTGCTGATCTGGGCTACCCCATCGCTACTGTGGATAACAGCATATTATGCCGTTCTCTATGCGCTTCTGCGGGTCCTTCATCGTGGTCGAGGTGACCAGCCTGTAGTTCAGGGCACAGAAGAGGATACGGCTCCGCTGGATCGCCGATTTGTTGGGGGAACGCCTAAAGCGGCTCTAGGATTGTCTGGGTTGTCTAATGTATCATCACAAGGATTAAACAAAGGTGGACGTGAGGCTAGCCCGGGTTCGATGACAACATTAAGTGCAAGTATTGCCTGGCCGGAATATACCAGTGCATTTGCTGCGCGTGGGGCGGGTTTTTACTCTGGTGAACGGATGAACGTCTTCCACAAATGGATGTGTGCGCTGCTGGCTCTCAGCTTTGTGGTGGGATTATGGTGGGCATACCAGACACCGCAGCCTGCGGGGACAGGAGTGGTGCAGTTTTTGGATATCGGACAAGGGGACAGTACACTTATTACAACACCTGAAGGCAAACATATTTTGGTCGATGGTGGAGGTACGGTCCAGTTCGGGAAGTCTGAACAATCCTGGAAGACACGGCGTGATCCATACGAAGTAGGGGCCAAGGTGGTCGTTCCTTTATTGAAAAAGCGGGGCATTCATCGGCTGGACGCCGTAATTGTAACCCATGCCGATCAGGATCATGCTGGTGGATTACAGGCCGTGCTCGAACAGATTCCAGTGGAACGATTCATGTTCAATGGGACAACCAGCGGTACAGCCAATTTCGAGAAATTGCTGGATACCGTTATAGACAAGCAGATTCCGTTATATGCCATTCGCCAAGGGATGTCCTACGCTCCGGATGGGGAGACCAGACTACATTTTATATATCCGGATCTGGAGAAAGCGATGGATACAGAAGAAAGATTGCCCTTCTCGGAACATCAGAATCATGATTCGGTTGTCTTTATGCTGGAAATGGCAGGCGCCTCATTATTGTTCACAGGAGACATGGATGCTGCAGCGGAGCAGGATCTGCTGTATATGATTCAAGATGGATCGCTCTCAGCCTCGTTTGGACAGTACGATGCGGATGCTACGTTAGTAGATGTTACTATTCAGGAGATGTTTACACGTCATTTGGGGGAGAATCATGAGGTTCCTGTTACCATAGACGTATTAAAAGTTGCACACCACGGTAGCAAAACATCGTCAACGGAAGCTTGGTTACAGTACTGGAATGCATCTGCATCCGTGATATCTGCTGGGGCCAACAATACATATGGACATCCCAATCCTGGGGTGCTTGAACGTCTTGTAGATTCGGGTACAGAGATCTATCGAACAGATCAAATGGGGGAGATTCAGATGAAGATCAGAGATGGGAAGATTGATGTGCGCTACAAGTTGACAATGGATGATTCATGAATTTCTGTGGGAGTTGGCTAAAATGGATTACTCTCTTGCTTTTGAAATACCAACTATTAAGCTAATTATAGTCGCACTGAATAAGTTAATCGTGTGATCGATTTGATCCCAAGTTTTATGGCGTATCATCATATTATATACACTAAATAATAGACTACAGAGTAGAAAAAATCCCAGGAAGTACTTTAAAAAGATTTTCAAATTCATTTAATCTGCCTCATATCTGCATAGAAATTTTGTTGCGCCGTTGTGAGTTCTAGTTCGTCTTTGCGACTTGAATTACTATTAAATAGTGTCCAGTTTTCCGTTAGTTGTCTGATTTCGCTCCTCTACGTGCCTATATTTTCTATTTTAAGTTATAAAATGGGATTGATTATGCTGTTTATGTGAAATTAATGTAAAATTTCGTGAAAGATACGTAATACTTCTGTGTTCATCATGTTCGCTCAATAAAGATAAAATCTATACAGTCCCAATCTACAACTGGTTGTCATTTATTAATTTTCTGTATGAAGTACATCATTTGCTCGAAGAATGAAAACAAAAGCCCGCTTTCCGGTATACTCCTCGGGGAGAATGCAGGAAAGCGGGCTAATTTTGAAATGACTTATAACAACGAATTATTCAACGCCATCTTTGAAGTGTTTACTCCAATGTTTGTCGCCTTTGTGCAACAGATCTTCTACGGTTTTCTCAAGCGTCAGCAACAGCTGTGCTCGTACATCAAGCACGGTTTCTCTGTACAAGCGTTCTTCCGATCCGACGATTTTATCGCCGTATAATGCCTGTGCAGCGGTGTATTTCCGATGTTCCTCAACCAGGGTATCAATAGACTGCAAAGCATGTTCCACAAAATGGGATATGCTTTGATATTCTTTGGGCATTTGTTCTTTTAACGCTTGAATTTTTGCAAGAGCTGGCATGCTCATCACCTCGTGTTATGAATGTAAATTTACAATACACTGTTTTCATGAAAATTACATTAAAACGAGCTTAAATTTGTACAAAATTTGAACTTTTTTATTTTCAATGCTATAAGTGTTGTTAGCTATAATGTATGCCATTGTAATAAAATTGAGTCGTGTAAGTACTGGAATGACTTTTGAGCTGGCTTGATGACTCGTTATGCAATTTCTGTTATTCTAAGAGAAGATTTCAGCGGCCCCAATACATAAGCCGTTATTTTGTTATGGCAATAAAAAAAATACTTAACTTTGCAACAATTTTATTGATGGTCACGTCTGTAAGGTTGCAGGGAGAGGGGGATCCTTTGTGGTAGAGCCGGAACTCATCAGAGCCGCTCAATCGGGCGATCGCGACGCTCTAATTACCCTATTGCGGGACATTGAACAGCATGTTTATCGGACCGCATATTACATTCTAAATAATGAACAAGACGCTTTGGATGCTGCTCAGGAAGCGTTGATCCGAATTTACACCAAGATTAATTCATATGAGGAAAAGGCCCAGTTTAAGACATGGGTTCAGCGCATCGTCACGAATATCTGTATTGATAAATTCAGAAGAACCAAGCCCTCCGTCTCCATTGACGAGCATGATATGGTTTTTCAGGACAATCAGGATGTGGAATTCGAAGTGATGTCCACGTATGTGGCAAAGGATATTCAGGATGCCATTAACAAGCTGCCTGAGCATCATCGTACCGTTATTGTTCTAAGATATTTGCAGGACTTATCCTATAACGAAATTGCGGATTGCCTCGATCTTCCGTTGAATACGGTTAAATCTTATTTATTTAGAGCCAGACAGCAATTACAGAATCTACTACAGGAGTATCAGAAAGGTGGTGTGACAGGATGAAATGCGAAGAGGTGGTGGAATGGATGCACCGGTATCTGGATCATGATCTGGGCGAGGCGGAAACTGCGCAGATGCTACAGCATGTGGCCCAATGCGCGGAGTGCGCCGAAAATTTTAGTTTGCTCAGAGCTCTCTCCAGAGAACTGGAAGATTTGCCGCAGGTAACCCCGAGATTCAGTCTGGTTGATGCCATTATGCCGCAACTGGATGCAATCGACGAAGCGAAAAGGGAACAAAGCAGTACAATACAGGAAATGAGTCCTGTCCCTGCTGCATTTGAGAATTTACAGCGTTCTAGTGAGCGGAAACCGAAGCAAAAATGGTTGAATTCTATGGCGGGCCGGATGTCCATGGGCGCAGCAGCAGCCGCTGTTGTACTGGGCGTTGCCATTTTTGGATATCAGCCAGAGAAGATCGAAAATGCAGAAATGATAATGAGCACGGGCAGCACCCAAGAAGGTGGGAATGAGGATCAAAATCCACTGAGCAGAGAGATCGATAATGAAGATTCTTCCACCTCACTACAGAGCGATAACAGTGTGTGGGTCGATAGTTCGGAAAGTCAGCCATCCGCTGAAGATAAACAAGCTCAAGAGGTTGGTCCTGAAGAAAATGGTTCAGAAAAGGTGCAGGAACCAGAATTGAAGGAAGAGCAACCTTCTAAACAGCCGGATACTGGGTCAGAATTGAACAAGAGTGATGCAACGAAAAACGCCCCTTCCAGTTCCAATCCTGCTGATAGTACCAAGAGTGCAGATCAGCAAAAAAGTCAGGATTCAGGAGCTGCTACCGGACCTTCGGCAGGTTCTACTGAGAGTGGAGCAACGGAGCCTGAAAATGGGGATGCACAATCATTCACTACTTCTCAGGATATGCCTGATGTTAAGGTAGAAGAGCCGACGGAGGGCGTGACGAGTCCTGATTCCGAGACAGGCATGGATGCAGCGGGAGGAAATAAGGGATTGGCTGCCACGGATTCAGGTGCACTTGCCACGAAGACTCCAAAAGAATGGAAGTCACCCGATGGCTCCTATCTGGTCATGCTGCTCGGCGATCAGATCAGCATTTACTCTAAACCTGCCGCTGACCCGGATGTGCTTAATCTGGTCGAGCAACGTAGTGTGGAGGGTACACTAAAATCTGCGAGCTGGTCCAAGGATAGCACCGTATTCAATTACGAGACAGATCAAGATGGGACAACAGTGAAGAAATCGTTTAATGTGTCCACTGGTTCAAGCGGGACCTCTGGTAAATAGGCTGTAAATTATACGTTTGGCCTTAAGACTTGCCGAACATTTCTGTTGTATCAAGAATATATTGAAAGTAACAACAACGTCCTATCTCAGTTGGCATAACTGACGTCGTATGACCGCGCACCAGCTTTTTCTAGAATTGTTGGTGTCAGCGTTTATATAGATGTAGGACAGGGGGCCTTCATCCGTAACCGGATGTAAGGCCCCTTTGTTGTCTGTCACGATTTCTGGTAGGATAAGAGGGATAAGGGGGCACCGTGATGGATGTAAAGAGTGCGACAAAGGCAATACGTAATGGAGAAACGGCTCCGGTATATGTGCTGTACGGAACGGAGAAGTACCAGATACAGCAATTTACGGATATGTTAAAACAACAGGTAATTGAAGAAGAGCACCGAGAATTTGCGATCATTCCATATGATCTCTCTGAGACACCTGTGGAGGTGGTCATTGAAGAAGCGGAGACGATTCCTTTTCTTGTTCCACGTAAACTCATTATCGTTCGCGATGCTAATTTGTTTACAGCAGGCAAGGATTCCAAAATTGATCACCAGATTGATCGGCTGCTTACATATATGGACAATCCGGCAGATTATAGTATTATTGTGTTTCTGGCCCAAGGGGATAAGCTGGATGAGCGTAAAAAACTAGTTAAGGCAGCCAAGAAACAAGCCGTTGTCCTTGCGTTCGCTCCACTAAGTGGTGAAGAGCTGCTGGGTTGGATTGTAAAGCTGGCGAAGCAACGGGATGTATCTTTTGAGACTGGAGCAGCTGACACGCTTGTGAGTTATGCAGGAACAGGCTTGCAGACGTTATCTGCGGAAGTGGACAAGTTGTGTTTGTTCGCTGGTAACGGAGGCACGATTAAACGCGCAGATATCGAATCTTTGGTGGCGCGAAGTACCGAGCAGAATGTGTTCGCGTTGGTGGAGGAGCTTGCTAACTTGAGGCTGGAGAAAGCGTTGGGTCTTTTTTATGAGTTGCTGAAGCAGCGTGAAGAACCAATCAAAATTGCTGCCTTGATTGCCCGTCAATTTCGAATTATGATTCAGGTAAAGGAGTTAGGGCAGCAGAGTTACTCCCAACAGCAGATTGCCAGTCAGCTTGGTCTGCATCCGTATGCTGTCAAAATTGCTGGTGAACAGGCTCGCAAGTTTCAGGCAGAACGTTTGAGGCTAATTCTGAGTCATCTCAGTGAACTGGATTATCAGATGAAGACCGGGGCAGTGGATAAAGTGTTCGGACTAGAGCTTTTCTTGTTAAGGCTCGGTGCTTAAACTTAGATATAACTGTAACACAAAGCGGCCTCTATTCCGTTGATGGTGAGATCATCGGAATAGAGGCCGCCCCGTTTGAATGAGTTCTTATAGAATCAGATACTAAAAAATCCTGAAAGCTCGTGCTGTTCAGGATTTTTCCATTAGATCGTATAAGTAACGCTTCTTACGCTTGTGCGGAAAGAGCGTTCAGTTTTTTCGCCAAGCGAGACTTTTTGCGGGCTGCAGCATTTTTATGAACCAGACCTTTAGTTACAGCCTTGTCCAGCTTTTTGGAAGCAGCTTGAATCGCAGCTTTTGCAGTATCAACTTCGTTACTTACCAGAGCAGCATCAGCAGCTTTAACAGCTGTACGGAGTGCAGATTTCTGGGAAGCGTTGAGTGCGCGGCGCTTGTCGCTCGTTTTTACGCGTTTAACAGCGGATTTGATGTTTGGCATTACATTCACCTCCTGTAAGGCATTTGCATGAATACAAACGTTTCACAACTTAAAATATTCTAGCACGCTGGCATGCAAATTGCAACAGATTTTCCTATGATGTTCGATGGTGCTGCATAAAGCACACCATTTTCCCACACAATATGCTCAAATGCGGTAAGGGAGGCAGGGACAGATGACACTGGATTTGCAAAATTATGCAGTTCGTACCGACTTGGCAATTGACTCCAAGGAGATGGCTCAGGGGGGGCAGAAACAGACGATTCCCGGGCTACGGGAGGATGTGGATGAGAAAGACGGTATCAAAATCACACGTATTGATGTGCTTGATGATGCAGCAGCTACAGCAATTGGGCGTGTAAAGGGGCACTATGTCACTTTGGAGGTTCCATCGCTTCGTAACGGGGATACCGATCTTCAGGAGCGGGTGGCGGCAGAATTCACGCGAGAGATGGAAGATTTTTTGGCCAAAGCGGGAATTAACAAGACTTCCAAGGTGCTGATTGTGGGTTTGGGCAACCTGAACGTCACGCCTGATTCACTTGGTCCGCTGGTAGTGGAGAATCTGATGGTTACCCGTCAGTATTTTGAGCTGGTTCCGGATCAGGTTGCACCCGGTTATCGAGAAGTCAGTGCTATTGCGCCAGGTGTGCTGGGGACAACGGGTATAGAATCCAGTGACATCGTACAAGCGATCGTGGATCGAACGAAACCAGATGCAATCATTGCGATTGATGCGCTGGCTTCACGCTCCCTCGAACGTGTTAATACAACGATTCAAGTGGCAGACATCGGCATTCATCCTGGCTCAGGAATTGGGAACAAGCGACGTGGACTGACACGTGAAATATTGGGTGTTCCCTGCATTGCCATCGGTGTACCTACCGTATGTTATGCGTCGACCATCGTGAATAACGTCATTGAAATGATGCGTACTCATTTTCGGCAGGAGACCGACCAAACGAAACAGATTATGGGCATGCTGGACGATATTGGCGAAAATGACCGTCTCAGTTTGGTAAAAGAGGTACTGGAGCCACTAGGCCATGATCTGATCGTTACCCCCAAAGAAATCGACGAATTTGTCGAAGATATTGCCAATATTATTGCAACAGGTCTAAATGCAGCGCTCCATGATGCGGTAAATGCTGAGAATGTAGCTGCCTACACCCATTAATTAACATTTGAAATTTAAATGCTTGAGACTCCTGTGAAGAAGGTCCGAATCTATCGGACTTTCTTTTTTTGTGCAATCTTCTTTTTCCTGTTCTATCAAATCTGGCAGGCTCATAGAGTTGAAGTATAAGCGTTGTCCAGCAGGGAAGGAGACAGAAGCAATGAACAAAATATTGGCCTGGAATATTGGTAAATGGAAAAAGAGATGTTTGCACGTGCTGGCCATGGGCCGTACGTTGTTGTTGCTTATGATCATATCTGCTTTGTTTTTTGTTGTACTCGGTCTAGGGGGCATGGCAGAGAAGCGTTTGAATAGCTCACCCGTTTCTTCTATGAAAGGGTTTGCGGGAGCCGTATCAAGCAGCTTTTTTGTGGACATGCTCGGCATGGAAATGCCGCATCTAACTCAGAAGGAACAAGCCTCTGCATTTTCTGGTGAGAATCTGACTTCGTTTGTGTTCCAACTGCTGACGAATGTGAATCCGCAAGACCCCAAAAGCCTGATCGCTAGAGAAATGCCTGGCATGGGTTCCAATCAACCCGTACTGCTGCGACCGGGCTCGGGAAATGAAAAAGCTGAAGCTCCAGAAGATTATCAGCCGGGTCCTGGACTCATTGATACGGCATCGGCAGGCGGAGGGAAATCAGGTGGCGAGCAGCATATCCCACCAGGTCAGGATAACCCCGATCCATCTGATCCGCAGGATCCGGGTGATGGTGAAGTAAAGGGTGATCCCCCACCGAAGAGTGGCGGTAAAGATGAACCGAGCAAACCAACGACAGGAAAAAAAGCGATTCTTGTCTACCATTCCCATCCACGTGAAGGATACAATCCTCTCTTGGGCACAAAGAGTGACAATCCTTCTTCTGGTAAATCGACGGGCAATGTTTTTCAAGTGGGAACCTACTTATCCGATAGTTTGGAGAAACTGGGGATTGGGGTGGAACATGCACAGGAAGATTATCCGACCAAGGTCAAGGATTATAACTGGAATTATTCCTATAAATACTCTCGTCAGACGGTGAAAACTGCACTCGCTCAAAATGACGATCTTACGTATCTCATCGATATCCACCGTGACTCACAACGTCATAACAAAACAACGACGACTATTAATAATCTGGGTTATGCCAAAGTATATTTTATTATAGGACATGAGAATCCAAACTGGCAGCAGAATGAGGCCTTTGCGGCCAAAATTCATAAGAAGCTGGAAGCGAAATATCCAGGGGTATCTCGGGGCGTATGGGGCAAGGACGGCGGCGGGGCCAACAATGGTGAATACAACCAGACGCTTTCTCCCAACAGCATATTGATTGAGATTGGCGGCATCGACAATACAGCTGCTGAACTGGAGCGAACATCCAAAGTACTCGCCGACATGATTGCAGAGGTGTACTGGAATGATCAGAAGGTGGACAAAGCGAGTGCGGAAAAGACATCACAAGGTGGCTAGTATTCCTGATATGGAAGAATAGAAGAATTGAAGATATAACAGGAGGCGAGGAATGTGTCCAGATTCGGCAAAAGATTGTTTTCCATCTGTTTATTAATGTTGCTGGGTGTGCTGTTTGGAATGCAGCTGGCAGGCAGCAACTTTAATAGGGGCGATGATTCGACTGGCAACCCTGCAGTGGTGAAAACTGAGCCGGCTGCACCGGCTGCCGAGTCTGTTCCGATCGCGGCGGTACAACAGGAGGTCAAAGAACCCCCAGCCGTACCTGTTCTGTCACCGAGTCAAGTGCTTGGCGCAGAGCAGAGCAAAGCACCGGTCGACGTGCTGGCTGACAAAACGGCAGGTCTTCTTCAAAATCTGTCCCATAACGGAATGAAGTGGGTAGTATCCTTATTTAGCGGAGTCGCTGAATAAAAGGTTATGAAATATAGGCAAAATATACCCTTGGGAGTTCGCAATTGTGACGATAATTATAAAGTTGGGGCAACGCGGGATTGATGCACCCTGCATCAACTGTTATAATGATGTGATTGACACTAGGCTGTTTCTGGGGGTAAGGAATGACTGACATTCGGGCAAGACAACGTAAAATTCGTAACTTTTCAATTATTGCACATATAGATCACGGCAAATCAACACTTGCGGACCGGATCTTGGAGCACACAGGTGCGCTCACGTCACGTGAAATGCAGGAACAGGTTCTCGATAAAATGGACCTTGAACGCGAACGTGGAATAACGATCAAGCTACAAGCAGTAGCCTTGACTTACAAAGCGGATGACGGTGAAGAGTATTTATTGAATCTGATTGATACACCAGGACACGTAGACTTCACGTATGAAGTATCACGCAGTCTTGCTGCATGTGAAGGTGCTCTGCTGGTTGTGGATGCGGCTCAGGGAATTGAAGCCCAAACACTTGCCAACGTGTATCTGGCGTTGGATAACAATCTTGAAATTTTACCGGTTATCAACAAAATTGACCTTCCGAGCGCTGATCCTGAACGGGTGAAGCAGGAAGTGGAAGATGTTATTGGTTTGGACACAAGTAATGCGGTTTTGGCTTCGGCCAAATCAGGAATCGGAATCAAAGAAATTTTGGAGCAAGTGGTGAAAAGTGTTCCGGCACCAACTGGTGATCCTGAACAGCCTTTGAAAGCGCTGATTTTTGACTCGCACTACGACCCGTACAAAGGTGTAATCGTATATGTGCGTGTTGTTGACGGCAAAATCAAATCCGGTTCCAAAATCAAAATGATGGCAACAGGTAAATCATTTGAAGTCATTGAAGTTGGAGCGTTCAAACCTCGTATGACCATCGTGGACGAGCTGAACGTCGGGGATGTTGGATTTATTGTTGCCGGTATTCGGCATGTAGGCGATACACAAGTCGGGGATACGGTAACGGATGCCAAAAATCCAACACCGGAACCTTTGCCGGGTTATCGTAAAATTAACCCAATGGTATATTGTGGTCTCTATCCGATTGAAACATCGGACTATGTTGATCTGCGTGAAGCGTTGGAGAAATTGCAGTTGAACGATGCGTCTCTGAGCTTTGAACCGGAAACATCCAGTGCACTCGGTTTTGGATTCCGTTGCGGATTCCTTGGACTGCTTCACATGGACGTTATCCAGGAGCGGATCGAGCGGGAGTTTAATATTCCGTTGATCACAACGGCACCAAGTGTAATCTATCACGTCACCTTAACGAATGGTGAAGTGATGAAAATCGACAACCCATCCAACTATCCTGAGGTGGGACGGATTGATTACGTCGAGGAACCATATGTCAAGGCAGACATTATCGTACCGAATGATTATGTAGGTACCATTATGGAGCTGTGTCAGAATAAACGTGGTGAATATGTGAATATGGAATATCTGGACACAACACGGGTTACCATTACCTATGAGATTCCGTTGTCCGAGATTGTATATGACTTCTTCGACCAGTTGAAATCCGGTACCAAAGGATATGCATCCCTGGATTATGAGCTGTCCGGTTACCGTCAGTCCAATCTGGCGAAAATGGATATTGTACTCAATGGCGAACAGGTAGATGCTCTGTCCTTCATCGTTCACCGTGATCGTGCCTATAACCGCGGACGCATTGTCTGTGAGAAACTGCGCGAGCTGATTCCACGGCAAATGTTCGAGGTGCCAATTCAGGCATCTGTAGGTACCAAAGTTGTAGCTCGTGAAACGGTAAAAGCAATGCGTAAAAACGTACTTGCGAAGTGTTATGGCGGTGACATCTCGCGGAAACGGAAACTGCTTGAGAAGCAGAAGGAAGGTAAGAAGCGGATGAAGCAGGTTGGTAACGTAGAGGTGCCGCAAGAAGCATTCATGGCGGTGCTGAAAATTGATGATTAAGAACGCAATCTCTGAGTACATCAAATTTTGTGTATCGGAGAATGCGTTTAAAAAGACGTTTGCTTGCAAACGTCACGTGAACCCTTTCGGTACATCAATAATTTGTGTATGAAAGGATAAACGATATTTTGTCTCGGGTACAGCACAATGTGTGTATTTAAATTAGATTAATAATTCATTTTTGGGTAGGAGTGTGTGTATCAAAATTGAATTGCAAGACGTTTGCTTGCAAACGTAGGTACAACACAGAATAACCAATAAACCAAGCTGAAAGGGAAGCCGGATGGCTTTCCTTTTTTCAAATAGAGGGGGACTTGCCATGACATTGGCAGCACACAGCCGGAAAACAGGTGCACCCCAAGCGGTGTATCTTCACATTCCCTTTTGCACAAATAAATGTTTCTACTGCGATTTTAACTCTTATGTATTGAAGGACCAGCCTGTTATGCAGTACCTTGAAGCGCTGGAACGGGAGATGGAACATACGGTTAAAGCGAATCCGCCGGGAGAAATCAAAACCATATTTGTGGGCGGCGGTACGCCTACTGCACTGAAACCGGATGAAATGGCCGTATTCCTGAAGTCCGTTAAGACCTATTTCCCCAATTGGGCAGATGATATTGAGTTTTCGATGGAAGCTAATCCGGGCACGACCGATGCGGAGAAACTCGCCGTTATGAAAGAAGGCGGAGTGAACCGCGTCAGCTTTGGGGTACAGGCTTTTCAAAATGATCTGCTGACAGGTATTGGCCGGATTCATAATACAGATGATGTATACCGCAGTTTGGAAAATGCCCGAGCAGCTGGATTGCATAACTTGTCCATTGACCTCATGTTTGGTTTGCCAAACCAAACTGTCGAGATGCTGAACGAGAGTATTGATAAAGCGCTGGAACTGGATTTGCCGCATTACTCCATATACAGCCTGAAGGTGGAAGAGAATACTCTTTTCCATACGTTGTATCAGAAGAACCAGCTACCGCTTCCTCATGAAGACGACGAGTTGCAAATGTATCTTCTATTAATGAAGCGTATGAAAGAAGCAGGTTACGGACAATACGAGATCAGTAACTTTGCCAAACCCGGCTTCGAGAGCCGTCACAATATCACTTACTGGCGTAATGAGGACTATTACGGTCTGGGTGCAGGTGCACATGGATATGTAGGCCGCGAACGCCATATGAATATAAAAGGTATAAACCCGTATGTTGAAGCTTCCAAAGGAGGTCTGCCGCGTCTCGATCATTTTGAGATCAGCCGCGCCGAGGCAATGGAAGATTATCTGATGGTTGGATTGAGAATGCTGGAAGGTGCTTCATCCTCACGGTTTAGCGATCAGTTCGGGGAGCCTATGGAGGAAGTGTTTGCGAAGCCTTTGGGCAAAATGCTGAATGCAGGACTGCTGGAGAAGACGCCAGACGGCTTCCGGCTTAGTGAACAGGGCATCCTGTTCGGAAATGACGTTTTTGCCGAGTTTATCGGGTCTATATCGCTGAATTCGTAGCTTGAAATTCTATACGCTCTGTTGTATATTTATTCATATTGATTTTACAGAGCGTGTAATTTATACAACTACAAAGTCAGCTTTCCTCTGGAAGGCTTCTTATAGGAGGAGAGCTGGATGTCGGCCATATGCAGAAAAGCCGTACCGGAAGATATTGAACCATTATTTGAAATGATTAAGGGCTATGCAGAGCGTGGGATCATGCTTCCGCGTTCACGGGAAGTACTGCAACGGCAGCTGGAGCACTTTGTTGTAGCGGAAGTGAATGGTCAGGTTGTAGGCTGTGGATCTCTCTGCCGTCTAGGAAATGATCTGGTGGAAGTCAGATCGCTCGGCATCTCCGAAGGTCACAAAGGCATGGGCATTGGCTCACTGCTGCTGGATCGGCTGGTAGAGGAAGCGGAGAAACAGCAAATTCCCAAGGTCATGGCATTGACATATGAGGTGTCCTTTTTTCTCAAAAACGGTTTTGCCGTTGTGAACAAGGAAATTTTCCCGGAAAAAGTATGGACCGACTGTGTTCATTGCAGCAAGCAGGATTGCTGTGATGAGATTGCTGTATTGAAAGAGTTGAATATTTCAGCCTGATAAATGAATGAACCGTATGGATTGAGCCGAGTATACTCTATCTCACCTGCGGTTCTTTTTAATTCATGAGATGTACAGTAAAGTTGTTATGTCTTGGAGACATTGGTCTATACTATAAATAGATGAGCGTACTCATCAAACTGACTTGACAATGCTCACGTCATTTTGGTATTTTTGTATTACCGCTTAGCACTCATCTAACCGGAGTGCTAACGACATGGGACAGTACAGTCAGAAGGAGGGAATACTCACCATGTTAACAGAGCGTCAACGAATGATTCTGAACGCTATAGTGGATGACTATATCCGTTCAGCTGAGCCCGTAGGGTCCCGGAGCATTTCCAAAAGGGGAGATGTTGGATACAGTCCGGCGACGATCCGTAATGAAATGGCGGACCTTGAAGATATGGGCTTTCTGGAACAGCCGCATACATCGGCTGGTCGCATACCTTCGCACAAAGGCTATCGATATTATGTCGATCATTTGGTTCCCTGGAATCAGGTGGAGCCGCAAGAGCTGGACGACCTGAAATCATTTTTCGCAGAAAAGCTGAACGTGATGGAACAAGTTATTCAGCATGCCTCAGTCATTTTGTCACATATGACGAATTATACTTCGATCCTGCTTGGACCGGAAGTTTTCCACACGTCACTTCGTCATTTTCAACTGCTTCCGCTTAATGAAAGCGAGGCTGTAGCCATCATCGTAACGAACACGGGTCAGGTAGAGAACAAGACAGTTCAGATTCCACCTGAAATTTCGGTAGCGGAGATGGAGAATGTAGTTCGTTTATTAAACAGCAAGCTGGTCGGCGTGCCGATTTACAAATTAAAGTCTCGTCTCTACACCGAACTTGGGCAAGAGATGGAACGGCATATTACACGTTATGAGGAAGTCATGCAGGTGCTGAACAGTGCCTTTGACAACGAGCATGATAATCGTCTGTTCCTTAGTGGTGCCACCAATATGTTGACCCAGCCAGAGTTTAAAGATATTGAAAAGGTAAAAGATATTCTTGACCTGCTGGATGAGACGCCAACACTCATGAAATTGATGATGCCCGTGCAGGGTGGATCTGGTATTCAGGTGCGAATAGGCACCGAGAATGATCATGAAGCCTTCGCCAATTGCAGCCTGATAACGGCATCCTATTCATTGGATGGAGAGGCTTTGGGCTCCATCGGAATTTTGGGACCTACGCGAATGGATTACGCACGTGTCATTCATATTTTAAATACATTATCCCGTGATTTGACGGCCATGCTAACGCATCGCTTCAAATAAGGGAATGAACCATTTCATTCTTATAAGGAGGTGAACATCTTGAAAGAGGAGCAATCATTCGCAGCAGAAGAACAGGAACAGCAAGCAACTACAGCAGCGGAGCAGGAGCCTGTCAACGAAGCCGGAGCTGCAGAAGCGCAGGCGGAAGAGATGACAGATCAGGAGCAAGATGAGATCGCACGTTTGAAGGCGGAAGCTGAGGAACATCAACAGCGTTTTGTCCGTGCGCAAGCTGATTTTGATAACTTCCGTCGTCGTACACAAAAAGAAAAAGAAGAACTGGCGAAATACGCTTCGATGAAGCTGGTCACCGAACTGGTGCCGGTCATTGATAACTTCGAGCGTGCCATGGCTACTGTACCGGAAGGTGCTGAAGTCGAGTCCTTCTCCAAAGGTATCCAAATGATCTTCCGTCAGCTGGAAACTGTGCTGAACAATGAAGGTCTGACGTCAATGGATACGGTAGGACAACCGTTTAATCCCGAATTCCACCAGGCGATTATGTCCGTGGAGAGCGACGAGTATGAAGAAGGTACCGTTGTCGAGGAAGTCCAAAAAGGCTATATGCTGAAGGATAAAGTACTTCGTCCGGCTATGGTTAAAGTTAGCTCATAATTTCTATTAAAGAATGAAATGAGTTCACTCTTGATTGTACGATGCCACCGAAGTTTAATATAAAGGTTAGTACACACATAGAGCACGATTAGGAATAACAAATACAAATAAGGATCAATCTGATCCATTTTAAATTGTCGAGGGAGGAAATTTTCCGATGAGCAAAGTAATCGGTATTGACTTAGGAACAACAAACTCATGTGTAGCGGTTATGGAAGGCGGCGAGGCTGTCGTTATTCCAAATCCGGAAGGCGCACGTACAACCCCATCCGTAGTGGGTTTCAAAAAAGATGGAGAACGCGTTGTCGGTGAAACGGCTAAACGTCAAGCGATCACGAATCCGGATCGTACGATCATCTCGATCAAACGTCATATGGGTACATCCCACAAAGAAACAATCGATAGCAAAGACTACTCACCACAAGAGATCTCTGCAATCATCCTGCAAAAACTGAAATCCGATGCTGAAGCTTATCTGGGTCAAACGGTAACTCAAGCGGTTATCACAGTACCAGCTTACTTCAATGACAGCCAGCGTCAAGCAACAAAGGATGCAGGGAAAATCGCAGGTCTGGAAGTTCTGCGTATCGTCAACGAGCCAACAGCAGCAGCTTTGGCATACGGTATGGAGAAATCCGAAGACCAAACGATTCTCGTATATGACTTGGGTGGCGGTACATTCGACGTATCCATCCTTGAACTGGGTGACGGCTTCTTCGAAGTTAAAGCAACTAGTGGTGATAACCAACTGGGTGGCGATGACTTTGACCAAGTGATCATTGATTATCTCGTAAGTGAGTTCAAAAAAGATCAAGGCATTGACTTGAGTAAAGATAAAGCAGCGGTTCAACGTTTGAAAGATGCAGCGGAAAAAGCGAAAAAAGAACTTTCCGGCGTATTGACTACAACTATTTCCCTGCCGTTCATTACTGTGGCTGATGGCGTTCCTCAACATTTGGAGTTGAACCTTAGCCGCGCTAAATTCGAAGAAATCTCTGCTGGTCTGGTTGAGCGTACGCTTGAACCAACTCGTCGTGCACTGAGCGATGCTGGAATGACAGCTAACGATATCGACAAAATCGTCTTGGTTGGTGGTTCCACACGTATTCCTGCAGTACAGGAAGCAATCAAAAAACTTACAGGTAAAGACCCTCACAAAGGTGTTAACCCGGATGAAGTTGTAGCTTTGGGTGCTGCTGTACAAGCGGGCGTACTGACAGGTGACGTGAAAGACGTTGTATTGCTTGACGTAACTCCATTGTCCCTGGGTATTGAAACTGCGGGTGGCGTATTCACTAAAATGATCGAGCGCAACACAACGATCCCTACAAGCAAATCCCAAGTGTTCTCCACTTATGCAGACAACCAACCAAGCGTTGAGATTCATGTTCTGCAAGGGGAGCGTGAGATGGCAGCGGGTAACAAATCCCTCGGTCGCTTCATGCTGGGAGATATTCCTCCAGCTCCACGTGGCGTTCCACAAATCGAAGTTAGCTTCGATATTGATGCCAACGGTATTGTTAACGTATCTGCAACAGACAAAGGTACTAACAAAACTCAAAAAATCACCATCACTTCTTCTAGCGGTCTGAGTGATGCTGAAGTTGAACAAATGATGAAAGATGCTGAGTTGCATGCTGAAGAAGACAAAAAACGCAAAGAACTCGTTGAAGCGAAAAACAGCGCAGATCAACTGATCTACTCTGTTGACAAAACGATCAAAGATCTTGGCGAAAAAGCAGACGCTGGTGAAGTTGAAAAAGCGAATGCTGCAAAAGAAAAACTGCAAGGCGTTCTGGCTTCCGACAATCTGGAAGACATCAAAGCCGCTACAGAAGAATTGACAGAGATCGTTCAACAACTGTCCGTAAAACTGTATGAGCAAGCACAAGCTCAAGAGCAAGCAGCTCAAGGTGCTGAAGAGCAACAAGGTTCTGCAAAACGTGACAACGTCGTAGACGCTGATTACGAAGTTGTGGATGAAGATAAAAAACAAAACTAATTCACGATTTCTAGTGAATTAATCATCGGTGACGTTCGGATCGAAGGGAAAGTCATAGCCGGGGCTCCCGTGCTTTGGCTTTCCTTTTGTCACGATGTGCGATATGGTGAATGATATGGGGGTGGAAGAGTGGCTGAAAAACGTGATTATTATGAGGTACTCGGCGTCGGCAAAAATGCCAGCGACGAGGAAATCAAAAAGGCATACCGCAAGCTTGCCCGTCAGTATCACCCTGACGTAAACAAGGCTGCTGACGCGGAAGCCAAGTTTAAGGAAGTTAAAGAAGCTTATGATGTGGTCAGTGACGGCCAGAAGCGGGCGCAGTATGATCAATACGGTCATATTGATCCAAATCAGGGCGGATTCGGCGGCGGTGGCGATTTTGGCGGCGGCGGCTTTGGCGACATCTTCGATATGTTCTTTGGCGGTGGCGGTGGACGACGTGATCCAAATGCTCCGCAACGGGGGAACGATCTGCAATACACCATGACGATTGAGTTCAAGGAAGCGGTATTTGGTAAGGAAACTGACATTAACATTCCTCGTACCGAAGGCTGTGATACTTGTCATGGCTCAGGTGCGAAACCGGGAACCAAACCAGAAACCTGTTCCGTCTGCCAAGGTAGTGGTCAACAGGAAGTGGTTCAAAATACACCGTTTGGCCGTATGGTCAACCGTCGTGCTTGTTCGAACTGTAATGGTTCGGGACAAATTATCAAGGAAAAATGTACTACGTGCAGCGGCAGCGGTAAAGTACGTAAACAACGCAAAATTCATGTTCGCATTCCAGCGGGTGTAGATGATGGCGCTCAATTGCGTATGACTGGTGAAGGTGAAGGTGGTCTGCGCGGAGGACCAGCAGGAGATCTGTATATTGTCATCCGTGTGAAATCACATGATTTCTTCGAGCGTGAAGGCGATGATATCTATTGCGAAATTCCGCTTACCTTCGCTCAGGCAGCATTGGGAGATGAGATTGAAATTCCAACGCTGTCCGAGAAAGTGAAGCTGAAAGTACCTGCCGGTACACAGACAGGAACGTATTTCCGTCTCAAAGGCAAAGGCGTACCACGCCTGCGCGGTATGGGGCAAGGGGATCAGCATGTGAAAGTCGTTGTAGTTACGCCTAGCAAGCTGAATGACGAGCAGAAAGATCTGCTTCGCCAAATTGCTGCGCTGGATGGAGAACAAACTCATGAGCATGAGCAATCCTTCTTTGACCGGGTGAAACGGGCCTTCCGTGGAGACTGAGTCTTAATCATTAATTTAAAAAAGGACACCACAGCGGTTTTTCCGCAGGGTGTCCTTTTTTGCATAATATGGACACGCTTGCGGAAAGATACCAGACATGAGCATTCAGTGGTTTACTGATGTGCCGAAACTAGGGAAGCAGGTGAACCGGATGACCGAAAAAAATATTTTGGCTTATTTCCATAGCCCGGAGCAAGCGGAAGGGGCAGCCAAAAAACTGGAGGCATTACGAGTGGAAGACCTGTCTATCAATCGATTCAGTCGTTACGCGGGTGTCGGGCCAAGTGGAGCATCCTATACGCCGGGTGTTTCCGGCAGTTTTTCTTCCTGGGTACCAGGTGCTCTAGGCACAAATGCCAGCGCGGGAATCATGGCTGCAGCAGATCCTTCTGCAAGCGGTATGAGCGATGGCGGACAAGAGGGACCGACAGGCAGAGATGTATTACTGACCGTCGTTGTTGACGAGGCAGTACATCACCGCGCCCTATCCATTATCGAACAAGCCGGCGGTATGATTTAGTTTCACCAAATCTATATAAGATGGACAGAGCATTACACTTTAACGGAGATTGTAGAACCAATCTGAAGAAGCGAAGCGTTCGCCTGAAAGCTTTCGTAAGAAAGCTACTTCGGAAGCATACGCTATCACCGGATTTCTCCCTTTAAGAAGGGAGATGAAGAAATCTGGGGATAACAGCGATCGGAGGATGGTACTACAGTCGGAGTGGTACAGTGTAACAAGTATTAGTTCATTTTATATAGATACCTATTTTGAAGGAGGAGCATAACGATGGCAGAACATGAACGTCCAGGCAAGATTTTAACGAAAACGGAAAAGATGAAGCGAATGCAGTCCGCCAAAAATGAGGATGTGGAATTCAGTGCCGAAGCTGCGGATCATGAAGATATAGAGGCTTTGCGCCGCAGTGAAGCGGCCGATCGTCGTCAGGGTCGGGAGATTCATGACTGAAGATCGCTCTGCAGTGATTATCGAAGCGGTGTTTACGAGCTGGTCCGAGGCTGAATCTGCACGCAGAGCTCTGGAATTGCTGCACCCAAACCAGTTGAGTATCGAGAGTCTGAATGACTCATCGTCTTCAGTGGATCTGGAAGCGCCTGAGAGCACAGATAATTCGACTATGGCTGTGATTGGGGGATTCAGTGGTGAGCTGAATGTACTTTCCCTCATTAGCGATGAGACCGAGGTGTTGTCGGGTGGACAAGTGTATGACGATCCGGATGCTGGCTCTGAAGGCAGGTCCAAGCAAGAAATCTTGCTGACCGTATCCGTATCCAGTGACTCTCTCCCGCAAGCTGCAGAGATGATTACGCAGAACGGTGGACGCTTTTGCTAACAAGTTAATCGAGTTTAGTCATAATTAAAACAGGGTATTCGAGCAGTCAGGCTGCGGGTATCCTGTTTTTGTTGTTTCTTTACTGCCGCGGTTTTGTACTCCTGCTCGCTTGTGTAGTACAATAGTTGGGATGTTTGAAAAATGAGGAGGAAAAACGAAGTATGTTATGGCATGAACTAACAATACATACCACAGAAGAAGCTGTGGAGATGATTTCGAATTTTTTACATGAAGCGGGTGCTGGAGGGGTCTCGATTGAAGAGTCCGGTACTTTAAATAAAAAACGGGATACGACGTATGGCGAATTGTACGAGTCTCCTTTGAATGATATTCCTGAAGGCTTTGCGGTCATTAAAGGATACTTCTCCGAAGGTACGGACATGGACGCATTGCAATCTGAAGTGAGTCCACGCATTGCGCAGCTTTCCGAATTCGATATCCAAACGGGTGAGGTTCGTTTTGAGACTCGAACAGTGGATGAAAATGACTGGGCGAACGCCTGGAAACAATATTTCAAGCCAGTACGTGTCTCGGAACGTCTAACCATTAAACCGACATGGGAAGAGTATACGCCGGAAAGCCCAAATGAGAAAATTATTGAGCTTGATCCAGGCATGGCGTTTGGTACGGGAACACATCCAACCACTTCGCTTTGTCTACGTACACTGGAATCGGTCATTCAGGGTGGCGAGGAAGTCATCGACGTAGGTACAGGCTCTGGCATCTTGGCCATTGGAGCTGTTCATCTCGGTGCAAAACATGTGTTGGCGCTTGACCTCGATCCGGTTGCGGTAGCAAGTGCCAAAGAAAATGTAGAACTGAATGGGCTGGCACAACAAATTACGGTGAAAGAGAGTGATTTGCTGTCTGTTCTGGGCAGTCAGGACCCTGCGCTGGGCGTGAAGCTTCCGGTGAAAGTTATTGTTGCCAATATTTTGGCCGAAATTATTATGCTATTTGTGGATGATGTCTATCATGCGCTTGAGTCTGGCGGTGTTTATATTACTTCAGGCATTTGGAAAAATAAAGAGCAGCTTGTCCATGATGCGCTCGTTGCTTCCGGCTTCGAAATAAGTTCGGTTCATCGCGATGAGGACTGGATCGCGTTTGTGGCCAGAAAGAGGTAACCGATGGATTTAAACTCGTTTTTTCGTTATCCACTGGATCAACTTCCGTTTTTCCTGTTGACGATCCTGATTGCTTTTACGGTCCATGAATTCTCTCATGCCTATTTTGCCAACAAATTCGGTGATCCAACAGCCAAGCTGCTAGGCCGGGTTACCCTCAATCCGGTCGTACACTTTGACTTGTTTGGGGTGCTATTGCTCGTTATTGCTGGCTTCGGTTGGGCACGACCCGTTCCAGTTAATCGGGCGAACTTTGACAAACCAAGATTGATGGGTGTTATCGTCTCTGCAGCAGGGCCACTAAGCAATCTGCTACTTGCGATTATTGGTACAATTATTTACGCTTCATTGGTTGGTTCAGGAGCGCTGGGGAGTATAGAAAATGAGCGATTGCTCACAGCGATATCCATGTTTTTCTCTATTTTTAACCTGACGAACTTTTTCTTGTTTCTGTTTAACCTTATACCGTTGCCACCCCTGGATGGTTATCGGATTCTTGAAGACGTATTGCCACCATCTATCAGTCGCAAGCTGCAAGGAGTGGAGCAATGGTCGATTTTTATCTTCCTGCTGATTTTGGTTATACCTCCGCTGCAAAATGTGACGATTCAACCGTTGTATGAGTTTGCACAAACGATGTATGTGGATCTGGCAAAACTAATCATTGAATTATATCGATAAGCAACACGTACCTCTAGGGCTGAAATACTGGTCAGATAGACATAAAAGTTGTATGATCATCTGTGGCGATTGGATTCACGCCTGCCATCAGGCGGGGTGAATTCCAGTCATAACAGGACAGAATGGGTGGATAGACGAATGCAGCGTTATTTTGTATCTGCAGAACAGTTTAATGAACATTCCGTAGTCATCACGGGTGATGATGCGCGCCATATCGGCAAAGTGATGCGTGGTAAACCTGGAGATAAACTGATTGTCAGTGACGGAAACTCCAAAGAAGCTTTGGTGGAGATTGAAAGCATCGAAGCCCAGCAAGTAACAGCGAATATTGTGGAACCTCTCGAAATGGACCATGAAGCACGGATACGTGTAACCGTGGCTCAGAGCTTGCCAAAAGGCGATAAGATGGAGACGGTCATCCAAAGATGTACAGAGATCGGAGCAGTTTCATTTGTTCCTTTCCTGTCTGAGCGTACGATTGTGCAATATGATGCCAAGAAAGAAGGCAAACGGTTGGAGCGGTGGCGGAAAATCGCCAAGGAAGCCGCTGAACAAAGCCATCGGAACCGCATTCCATCCGTCGAGCAGCCACTTTCCTGGAAAGGGCTGCTATCTTCTTTTGAGGGCTACAGTCTGGTATGTTATTGTTATGAAAAGGAAAACGGCAAGCAATTAAGAGACGCATTGAAGCCGTTTGTGGAGCAGCTTGCACCTGGTGCGAGTGCTGAAGTGTTGATCGTTGTTGGACCTGAGGGTGGATTCTCGGAGAGGGAAACGATTGAAGCCGATCAGGCGGGTGCTGTATCCGTTGGACTGGGCAAACGCATCTTGCGGGCCGAGACAGCTGGAATGGCGGCGCTAACTTGCGTCTTATATGAATCCGGAGAAATGGGGGGAATGTAATTATGCCATCCGTGGCGTTTTACACCTTAGGCTGCAAAGTTAATTTTTATGATACAGAGGCGATTTGGCAATTGTTCAAAAACGAAGGATACGATCAGGTAGACTTTGACGAACAGACAGCGGATGTATACTTGATTAATACTTGTACAGTAACCAATACCGGCGACAAAAAGAGCCGCCAGATTATCCGTCGTGCCATTCGGCGCAACCCGGATGCGATTGTAGCCGTTACAGGCTGTTATGCGCAAACTTCTCCGGCAGAGATTTTGGACATCCCTGGTGTGGATCTTGTTATCGGTACACAGGATCGGGACAAAATTTTGCCATATGTCAATGAAATTCAGGAATCACGTCAGCCCGTCAATGCTGTGCGCAACATCATGAAAACGCGGGTATTTGAAGAGATGGACGTACCGGATTTTGCCGATCGTACCCGTGCATTTCTGAAAATTCAGGATGGCTGCAATAACTTCTGTACGTTCTGCATTATTCCGTGGTCACGTGGACTTTCCCGTAGCCGGGAAGCAAATAGCATCATCCAACAGGCTCATCAACTGGTGCACGCCGGGTACAAGGAAATTGTCCTGACAGGCATTCATACTGGTGGATACGGGGATGACATGGAGAATTACGATCTGACGGATCTCCTATGGGACTTGGACAAAGTTGAAGGCCTGGAGCGTATTCGGATCAGTTCGATCGAAGCCAGTCAGATTGATGATCGGATGCTGGATGTGATCAAACGTTCAGACAAACTCGTACGCCACTTCCACATTCCGCTGCAAGCGGGCGATGATACCGTACTGAAACGTATGCGCCGTAAATATACGACCGAAGAGTTTTACAATAAAATGCTTCGCATTCGGGAAGCGATGCCGGATGTAGCGATCACAACTGACGTTATTGTTGGGTTCCCGGGTGAGACGGATGAGATGTTCCGTAATGGCTACGAGTTGATGAAAAAAATTGGTTTTTCCGAAATGCACGTATTCCCATATTCCAAGCGTACCGGAACACCGGCAGCACGTATGGAAGATCAGGTGGATGAAGAAGTCAAAAATGCACGCGTGCATGAACTGATTGATCTATCCGAGCAAATGCAACTGGCATACGCCAAGCAGTTTGTGGGACAAGTACTGGATGTCATTCCTGAAGGTGAAGCCAAGGGCCATGAAGGCAGTGGTAAACTGCACGGTTACAGTGACAACTACATTCAGCTGGCCTTTGATGGTTCGATGGATATGGTCGGCAAGGTATGCCGTGTCAAAGTGACCGAAGCGGGTGTGAATGAAAGCCAGGCTACGCTGGTTCGTGTGTTGGAAGAAAATCTCAAGTCCGCAGCGATGTAATCGAGGCGTCAGAAACAAGGATTTCATTTCCTTGGGGAGCGTACCCGTGGAGATGAGGTCCTTCTTTTTCCAAAAAAAAGATGAAGACAATTCCGTAATGGGGGAGAGCAACATGAACAGAAAAGAAATTTCGGCAGGCGGAGTGGTCTACCGCACGGGAGAAGACGGAAAGCTTCAAATTCAACTGATTGTAGATCGCTACGGCAAAACGACTCTCGCCAAGGGCAAAATGGAAGATGGAGAAACGGTGGAACAGACCGCACTGCGTGAGATTCTGGAAGAGACAGGCATGGTCGGCCGAATAGTAGAACCCGTCGATATCATTTCCTATACGTATCAGCATGCAGAGTTTGGTCCGGTGGACAAGGAAGTTCATTATTATCTCGTTGAAGCGGAAAGCGGCGACCTGCAGCCTCAGATTGAAGAAATCAAAGGTGTGGATTGGTACGCTCCGGAAGAAGCTTGGTCTAGACAGCAGCATAGTGGATACGATAATAACGATGACATTTTACGAGTGGCGCTGAACAAATTAGGCATTAACGTATAGCTGTTTTCTATTGAATGACGTAACGCTACTGTTTGTTGAGAGAGTTTTGAACATCAGGCCACGGGTGACTTCGCCACTGGGGTGGAGACCGGTGGTTTTTTGTGCCAAATTGGCAAGTAACAGAACGGCAAGGCAAGCAGTGAACTGGTGACGTTAAAAAGGGTCTGGGCATGCGCAATCTGTGCCCCGTTATCCGCTGATAGCCAGGCCGAGGCTGCATGCAGCTGGCCGATCAGCGGCATAAATAGCAGCGCCCCCGCAATGTTTAATACGACATGGGAGGCTGCGACAAATTTGCCTGCGGATGCTCCTCCAGCGGCTGCAATCACGGCGGTGATACAGGTCCCTACGTTTGACCCAATCACAATGGCGATGCCGATCTCCACAGGCAGTACTCCTGTGGCTGCAAGCGTAATCGCCATGCTGATTACGGCTGCGCTGCTATGAATGAGCGCCGTCAGACAGGCGCCTGCCAGAAAGCCCCACCACAAGCTGTCGGCTGAGCGATCCAGAAACCACTGGAATACGCCCATACTACGCAGGGGCACGGCAATGGATTGCATCACTTGAATGCCTGTCATGACGAGGGCAAATCCGGCAGACGCGAGAAAGCTGTATTGCATGGTAGACAGCGTCCGACGCGTGCGTTCAGGAGCGAACTGATTTCGTTCACCAAGCACAACAAAGACGGCCCAGCCTGTCAGTGACAAGGCAAGCAGAGGCAGGGAAACCCGTCCGATCTGCAGTCCGACCAGCTCGGTGGTCAGGCACGTTCCGATGTTGGTTCCAAGAATAATGCCAAGTGTGCGTCCGTAGGTAATTAATCTGGCGTTCGCCAGTCCAATAGTGAGTACGGTGACGGCGGTACTGCTTTGCAGCAGGGCAGTAGCGCCTGCGCTAAAAGCCATGCCTTTCCAGGGAGCAGAGGTAGCTCGGCCCAGCCATCCAGCCAGCATGGGCCCGGCCATCCGCTGTAAGGCTGTTTCCATCAGCTTCATCCCACCAAAAAAGATAAGAAGCCCATATAACAGGGGCAGCACAACATCTCTGAACATGAGTTAACATCATTCCTTCCGTGCATATCCTTATTCTCATCCTATGAGTAAATAAGGACAACCATGACAGGCTAACGGAATTCTGGAGTCAACAGCATTTGAAAGACCTATAAGTTTCCTTAACGGTCACCCAAATTACCACCACAATTCAAAAGATACGGAGACTCTGCAAACGTAGCGAAAGGGATGGAATTGGAACTGTAGAAGCTAAGCGTGCGCCTTTATCCCCGGATTTTCCCTTTCGAGAAGGGAATCAGAAAAATCTGGGGATAACAGCGATCGAAGTCCAATCCATCACCGCAGCGGTCACCTTTGCACCAAGCCTATCTTTTCAACTAACTATGAAAGAAGTGGATCTATCTTGCCATCAGTTACACTGGAACGCAGCCGCAAAAAGCGGCTTGAACATGCACATCCATGGATATATAACAATGAAATCGCCTCTGTTGAAGGAAAACCCGAGCCGGGAGATCTGGTCAACGTATTGAATCATCAAGGTCGCTATCTTGCGACGGGATACTATAATCCTGCATCTCAAATCACAGTTAGAGTCGTGGCCTATCAACCTTTGGAGTTTGAACAGATGGATACCGCGTTTTTTGCAGCGCGTTTCCGCGATTGCTTGCGCCACCGGGAGCGTTTTATCCAGGATGGAGAGGCATACCGTCTCGTTTATGGGGAAGCTGATTTCCTGCCAGGACTGATTGTTGACCGTTTTGGCAGCATCCTTGTAGTTCAATTGCTCACATTGGGTATGGACCGTTGCCGCGAAGCAATTGTACAAGCTCTAATTGAAGTAATGCAGCCGGAAGGCATCTATGAACGCAGTGATGTATCCATTCGTGAACTGGAAGGTTTGGAGCAGACGAAGGGACCATTGTACGGGGAGTGCCCGCGTCATGTCACGGTAACGGAGAATGGATTGCTCATTAAGGTGGATATCGTAGATGGCCAGAAGACAGGGTACTTCTTTGACCAGCGAGAGAATCGTGCAGCCATCGAACCACTTATGAAGGGTTGGGGTTACAAGAGTGGCATTACGCTCCAACAGATCGAGCAGGATGGTACGCAGCAGTTGCTTCCTGTGAATAAAAGTGGCAAGGTTGTGACGTTCCCTTATTGGGATGGGGCTACTGTGCTGGAATGTTTCTCCCACACAGGCAGCTTCACATTGAACGCCTGCAAATATGGAGCCAAAAAAGTAACATGTCTTGATATCTCAGAGCATGCGATTGAAAGTGCACGTACCAACGTAGAGCTGAACGGTTTCACTGACCGGGTTGAATTTGTCGTTGCGGATGCATTCCAATACTTGCGTGAGCAGGTGAAAGGCCTCGATGAGCGTAACGTACGTGCACGTGCTGGCGAACAGAAAGTGGATACGTCCAAGGCGCTTGCAGCCAGTGGTAAAACATTTGATGTGGTCATCCTCGATCCGCCAGCCTTTGCCAAAACGAAATCAGCAGTCAAAGGCGCATGCCGTGGATATAAGGATATCAATCTGCAAGGAATGAAGCTGGTGAATGAGGGCGGGTATCTGGTAACGGCAAGCTGTTCATATCACATGCGTCCGGATCTCTTCCTGGAAACCATTGCGGATGCAGCCGAAGATGCAGGCAAAGTACTGCGTCTGATCGACTGGAAAGCAGCCGGTAAGGATCACCCGCAAATTCTGGGCGTAGACGAAGGTCATTACCTGAAATTTGCCATCTTCGAAGTGCGCAGCAAAAAGAATTAATCGAGCGATTTCCATTTAAGTCGAACATACATTTACGCAAAGAGTCCACAGTTTTCATAAGCTGCGGGCTTTTTGCTATGCTCGTGCATATGATCTCTGGAATTGCCGGATAGTGGCAAACGTATGTTCCGAACCAAGTCAGATATGTTATACTGGGAATTAAAATCTGTTCGTGATGGTTTGGAGGATTAAACATGTCCGTACGCTTTGTTATTGGCCGGGCAGGCAGCGGCAAGAGTACGCTGATTACCCGGGAAATCACATCCCTGCTACAAAAGGAACCGCAAGGTAAACCACTGATTCTGCTGGTCCCGGAACAGAGTTCGTTTCGAACCGAACAGTCACTGGTTTCTTCAGGTGCTATAAAAGGTACCATGCGTGCTGAAGTGCTTGGTTTTCGCCGATTGGCCTATCGGGTAATGCAGGAGGCAGGTGGTTCTGCACGTATTCCCATTGGAGCTGAAGGTAAAAAAATGCTGCTCTACAAAGTGCTCCAGCGTCGTAAGGAAGAATTGAAGCTGTTTGCAGCATCAGGCAGTCAGCTGGGATTTATCGGAGACTTGAATGATCTATACAGTGAGTTTAAACGTTATGAACTTGACCCCACTTCACTGGAAGAAGGACTTTCCGCATGGAATACTTCCTCTTCTGCACCGATTCTGGGAGACAAGCTGCATGACTTGCTTCTTATATACCGTGATTATGAACAGGAATTAACCCAACTATATATCGATGATGAAGACACGTTGACTGAACTAACAGAGCGGTTGCCGGAGAGCACGCTGCTGCAAGATGCACAGATCTGGATCGATGGATTTCAGGGATTTACCCCGCAGGAAATGAGTGTCATTGGAAGATTGATGCTGCAAGCTTCTTCCGTCACAATTGCATTGACGTTGGATCGTGCTTACGACCACGGCGCACTTCCAGGAGAACTGGAGCTGTTCCATCCCACAGCGAGTGCATATGCACGTCTCAAAGGCATGGCTGAGGATCTGGGTGTTCTTAATGAGACAACCGTGCTTCAACTGGAAGTTTTGCCAAGATATGAAGGCAGTCCTGGACTGGCGCATTTGGAGGCTGGCTTTGATCGTAGAGTCCGCTGGAAGAGTGAGGGGCGTGATGCGGGTGTCCGACTTTACGCCGCTGAGAACCGCCGGGCTGAGATGGAAGGAGCACTTCGTGAGATGCGTCGTCTGGCGCAAGATGAAGGTGCGCGTTATCGAGATATGGCAGTGCTCGTTCGTCAGTTGGATACATATGCCGACATTGCTGAGCCTCTATTCAGGGATTATGGCGTGCCTGTCTTTCTGGATCGGAGAAGAAATGAACTACATCATCCATTATCGGAATTTATTCGTTCAGCACTCGATATCGTTCGCCGTCGCTGGCGTTATGAGGATGTATTTCGCTGTGTGAAAACGGATCTGCTGCTCCCACGTGGCGGTTCCATTACACGTGAAGATATGGACCAGCTCGAAAATTATATATTAGCTTGCGGAATTCACGGATACCGCTGGACAGATGGCAAGCCATGGAAGTATGTACCCAGCCTGTCCCTGGAAGACAACGATCAGGATGTCCGCAGCCGGGGCCGGGAACAAATGCTGTCCTTAATGGAAAAATGCCGTACGGTGATTGTTGATCCACTGGGTGCTTTTGAGAAACGAATGAGCAAGGCAAAGACAGCTAAAGACCAATGTGCGGCGCTTTACAGATTACTGGAAGATGCCGAGATTCCTTGGAAGCTGGATCAGATGTCTGCAGAAGCCAAGGCTCAGGGTGATCCGGAACGTTCGAGAGAGCATCGTCAAATGTGGGGTGCCGTCCTTGATCTATTAGATCAGATGGTTGATATGATGGGGGCCGAACGGCTGGATATCGATTTATTTGCCGGGCTAATGGAGACCGGATTAACCGAACTGAAGCTGGGACTTGTTCCTCCAGCGCTTGATCAAGTGTTGATTGGATCGATGGATCGTACACGTCTTCAGGGTATCAAGTACGTATTTATTCTGGGTGCAGTAGAGGGTGAACTGCCTGCTGTCCCTCAAGATGATGGTGTATTAACTGAGCAGGAACGGCTGCTGTTGACGGAGAGAGGTTTGGGGCTTGGGCCAGGAGCAACAAGACAAATGTTGGATGAACGCTTTCTGATATATACAGCCCTGACAGCGGCGAGCAATCAGTTATGGCTGAGTTATCCCGTTGCAGATGATGAAGGGAAAACATTGCTACCCTCAGAAATTGTACGACATGTACGGAAGATGTTCGGTCTGCATGAGCAGCCATTACTTGCCCAGCCGCCGGTTACAAATGCTGAAGAGGTGCACTGGTCTTATGTTATTCATCCTGGTCAGAGCCTCTCTTATCTCATCGGACAGTTGCGCAGATGGCGCCGTGGAGAAGATATTTTTGAAATGTGGTGGGCGATCTATAACTGGCATGTCTCTCGGGAGACAAGCAGACCTCAGCTGAAACAATTGCTTGGATCGGTCTTTTATCGCAATCGGGCGTTACCTCTGCGTACGGCTACCAGCCGTAGATTATATGGTACAGAGGTAAGGACCAGTGTCTCCAGAATGGAGCGTTTTGTGGCGTGTGCGTTCTCCCATTTTGCATCCCATGGGCTGCGACTGAAAGAGCGCCAGTTGTACCGCTTGCAAGCCCCTGATATAGGACAATTGTTCCATGCTGCCTTGAGTCAGCTTGCCATGCGTTTGCGTGAGCAGAATCGCAGTTGGGGCAGTCTGTCTCCGGATGAATGTCGGAAGGAAGCGGAGCACACCGTGGAGCAGATTGCACCACAGTTGCAGGGAGAGATTTTGCTTAGCACGAAACGGTATGGTTATATCTTCCGCAAGCTGAAGGATATCGTTAGCCGGGCGTCGGTTATTCTGGGTGAACAGTCCAGACGAGGAAGCTTTGAACCGATTGGGTTGGAGCTTGATTTTGGGCCAGGTAAACCCCTGCCACCGCTTCGTTTTGAATTGGAAAATGGCTGTGTGATGGAGATTGTGGGGCGGATCGACCGCGTGGATGTGGCCGAAGGAGAGAACGGCCTGCTGCTGCGGGTTATTGATTACAAATCGAGCCAGACCGACCTCAAACTCCATGAAGTGTATTATGGCCTGTCATTACAGATGCTCACGTACTTGGAGGTGCTGCTTAGTGCTGCCGAGGAGTGGCTTGGAGAATCGGCGATGCCTGGAGGAACACTCTATTTCCATGTGCATAATCCGTTGCTTCAATCCGCGAACGGCATGACTTCTGAGCAGGCAGGACAAGAACTGCTGAAACGGTTCAAAATGAAAGGCTTGCTGCTCGCGGATCGGGATGCGATCGCTCAAATGGACAATACCCTGGACAAAGGCTACTCAGCTATTATTCCAGTTGCGCTTAAGGCGGATGGCAGCTTTTATAGTAGCGCTGCTGTAGCTACGCCGGAGCAATGGGATACATTGCTTGCTTCAGTTCGCAGCAATATACGTGAGATTGGCACCCGGATTACGGACGGGGATGTCGCGATTGAACCTTACCGTATCCAGCAGGAGGTTGCATGCACCTTCTGTCCGTACAAGCCAGTCTGTCAATTTGATGAAAATATCGAAGGTAATGAATATAATCTGTTGTCCAAACCGGGCAAACAGCAAATCTGGGACATGCTGTCTCATGGCAAAGGAGGGGAAACATCATGACGAATATGCCAAAACCGGAGGGAAGCTTCTGGAGTGATGACCAATGGAGTGCCATCTCACAGAGTGGAGAAGACATTCTGGTTGCTGCTGCAGCGGGTTCCGGGAAGACGGCTGTATTGGTTGAACGGATTATTCGCAAGATTGCAGACCCTTCCCGTGGATTCAGCGTAGATCGTTTGCTGGTTGCGACATTTACGAAAGCTGCTGCTGCTGAGATGAAGCAGCGGATTCGGGAAGCACTGGAACGTGCACTTGAAGAGCAACCTGCCGAAGAACATCTGCGCAAACAACTGTCATTGCTCGGGCGAGCATCGATTACGACACTGCATTCATTCTGTATGGAAGTCATTCGTCGTTATTATCAGCAAATACCGCTAAACCCGGCTTTCCGGATTCTGAATGAAAATGAAGCCGAAATTATGCGGCAGGAATTGTTGGAGCAGTTGTTTGAGGAAAAGTATGGGGAAGAAGACGAAGGCAGTACATTCCGCGAATTGGTGGATTGGTTCAGTGGGGAACGAAACGATGATGCCATGCATCGACTTGTGCAGCGTTTGTATGATTTCTCACGCAGTCATTCTTGGCCGGATCATTGGCTTGCAGAGATGGCATCTGCTTTTCAGGTGGAAAGTGTCGAGGCACTTGGACATTCAGCATGGGTTCAGAGTATTTTGCGTGATGCAGCTCTTGCCCTAAGTGGTGCTGCTGGTCTGCTGCGTCAAGGGATCAGCATATCGATGCAGCCGGAAGGTCCGAAACCTTATGCAGATACATTGAAAGAAGATTTAGCAATGGTCGAAGAGCTTCTGTCAGCTGTTGAGGTCATGCCATGGGAAAGATTGCCTGAAGTGTTTCAGCCAGCAGCTTTTGGCAAGCTGAAGCCTTGCAAAAAGGACCAGACAGACCCGGGGTTACAAGAACAGGTCAAGGAACTTCGTGAGGCTGCGAAAAAAGCCGTGACGGACCTGAAAGGGTCATTGTTTGGAAGAAGTGCGTTTTCTTTCTGGCAGGAGCTGGAGCAGGCGGCACCACTAATGCAGGAGCTATCCAAGCTCGTCAGTGCATTTGGAGAGCGATACCGACAGGCCAAGCAGGAGCGCGGTCAGGTCGATTTTAGTGACCTGGAGCATTACTGTCTTCATATTTTGCGCCATGAAGATTCAACCCCTGAGCTGTCCATGCCTTCGGATGCAGCAATGGAATACCGGGCACGTTTCGATGAAGTTCTGCTGGATGAATATCAGGATACCAATACAGTGCAGGAAGATATCGTCCGACTGATTTCCAGAGAAAATCCAGGAAACCGATTCATGGTTGGTGATGTAAAACAGAGTATTTACCGTTTTCGTCTGGCTGAACCCGGTCTGTTCCTGAACAAGTACCGTCAATACGCAGCGAATTCGGATATGGATATGGAAATGGACGGAGAGAGAGAATCACTGCATGCAGGAAGACGTATTGATCTTGCACGTAACTTCCGTAGTCGTGCAGAAGTAGTCCATTCGGTCAACATGTTATTCAAGCAGCTCATGAATGAAGGGGTAGCCGAGATTGCCTATGATGAACGAGCTCAGCTCGCTTATGGGGCTACTTTCCCGGCAGAGACGCTTGGAGATGAGGCATACACACCTGAACTCATATTGATCGATCGTCAAGGCGGAGGACCTGATCTGACGGAAAGCACGGATGAGAATGGGGATGCGTTACCTTCTGCTGAGCTGGAGAGTGCCGAGCTTGAAACCGCTCAGCTGGAGGCTCGGGCCATGGCTCGCCGTATTCGTGAAATGGTCGGAGATACGGATAAACCAGCCCTCAACGTTTATGATAAAGCCCTCAAATCCATGCGACCTGCGCGTTATGGAGACATTGTTATTTTGCTGCGTTCTGCCCTGATGTGGGCTCCACTTATGATTGAGGAATTCAGACAGCAGGGTATTCCTGCCGGAGGGGAGCAAAGCAAAGGGTATTTTCAGGCGACGGAAGTGGAAGTGATGTTGTCCTTGCTGCAGATTGTGGATAATCCAAGGCAGGATATACCGCTTGCTTCCGTGCTTCGTTCGCCGATTGTCGGACTAGATGAAGAGGAACTGGCTCAGATTCGCCTTGGGGACAAGCGACAGTCTTTCTATGATGCTGTTATATCAGCTACAGGAGCATTCTCAAGTTCGTTGAATGTTTTCGGGCAGCATGGTGAGAAAGCTTCGAATCCGGATTCATCTGCAATCCAGCTGCAATGGCCCGAAGTCTGGTCAGAAATGGAACAGGGGCAGCGGGAGTCGGCAGTATCCGCCGAAGCAGACGTTATCGAACGTATATATGAAACCTCTGTACATGCAGGTAAAGATGAGATTATGGATGCTGGTATAGATGCAAGTATGGGTGGACGTATAAGCGACGATGCGGATAGGGACAACGGTACTAGCACAGAGTTGCAACAAAAGTTAATTCGCTTTATGCGTCAGTTGGAACATTGGCGACTTGAAGCCAGACAAGGCAGCTTGAGTGAACTCATTTGGCGCATGTACCGGGAAACGGGTTATCTGGACTGGGTTGGCGGCCTACCGGGAGGCATGCAGCGTCAAAGTAATTTGAAGGCTCTGTATGATCGCGCGCGGCAATATGAGGAGGCAACGGCCAATCGCGGATTGTTTCGCTTCCTGACCTATGTATCCAGACTACGTGAGAACGGGGGAGATCTTGGCACCGTAGCAAGCGGTTCTGGTGAGCAGGACAATGCGGTACGCATCATGACGATTCACCGGAGTAAGGGCTTGGAATTCCCTATTGTTTTTGTCGGGGGTATATCCAAGATGTTCAATCAGCAGGATCTGAACTCGCCGTTTCTGATGCATAAGGAGCTGGGGTTTGGCCCGAGGTTTGTAGATCGTGAGAATCGGGTTGCCTATCCAACCTTGGCGAATCTGGCGATTCGTCGTCGTGCCCAGTTTGAGCTGCTTGCCGAAGAGATGCGGGTGCTATATGTGGCTCTAACCCGTCCAAAAGAGAAAATGATTTTGGTCGGTACGGTAAAAGATGTTGTTAAAAAGGCAGTGGGCTGGTCTCAGATTAAGGACAGTCCGGAACGGGTATTGCCTGACTATCTGCTTGCAGCCGGACGGAGTTATCTGGACTGGATCGGTCCATCCCTGATGAGACATCCAGACGCAGCTTTGCTGCGTGAACTTGCGGGAGGCACTGATTCATATGCTGCCTGTCTTGTGGATGATGAATCACGCTGGGGCATTTCCGTCATTTTTGCTGATCAAGTATCCCGGGAAATATTTGTGGATCAGACGCTTGGTGAAGAAGAGGGCATGACAGAAGTGCGGAAACATCGAATTGCTGCCCTAAAAGCCGTTCAGCCTGTGGAGCTGTTTCCTTCCTCCACTGAAGAAGAGATGGTCGAGGATACTCAAGATGCAACACTACGAGACATCAGTGAGGAAGATGTATTTACAATAGGTGAGCAAGAGGGTGTACAGCTGCTTCGTGAAGTTGATAAACGGCTTTCATGGGCGTATCCTCATCAAGCAGCAACGCAAGTAGCTGCCAGTACATCGGTTACCGAACTAAAAACATTGCTAGCCATGCAAGACCATCAGTCTTTACAGATGATGGAGGAAGTTGAAGAACAATCTGAGGCTTCTGTGGATTATGAGGGCCGTGAAGTGAAGGATGGAGGCTCGTCCTTTAAATTGCATCTACGTCGTCCCAAATTCATGGAGGAGAAACAATTGACTGGAGCCGAGCGGGGAACGGTGTATCATACGTTGATGCAGCATCTTCCTGTAGATGGTTCACCCGTTGATTCGCAAATCGTTGAGCAGACACTTTTGCGGTTAGTTGAGCTCCAGATTTTGCTCCCCCACCAGGCAGAGGTTATTGAGTCTGATCAACTGGCCGAATTCTTCAATACAGAACCTGGGACAGAATTGTTGCGTGCGGAGTGGGTGAAACGGGAGATTCCATTTATTTATGGACTTCCGGCACATCATTCTCCTGCCGAATGGCTTCATAGTTTGTCACCAGATGCAGGGATGCAAACGTTGGAAGAAGACGGTAAGATGCAGGCATCACTAGAAAATGAGACGGTGCTAGTACAGGGGATTATTGACTGCCTGTATGAGGTGGATGGCGAGCTTGTTTTGCTAGATTACAAGACAGACCGGGTGTTGGAGCATCGCGGTGGACTGGACAAACTGACGGAAAACTATCGCTTTCAGCTGGAGCTGTATGGCCGGGCTATTGAAGATATTCTGGGTCGGAAAGTCGACCGGAAGTGGCTGTACTTTTTTGATGGCGGACATGCTGTGAAACTATAAAGTGAAATTTTAAAACGGCCAGATGGAATTTGTATCATCGGATTTTGCATGAGAGAGGGGTTGAACGGACGATGCGTATTTTGCACACAGGGGACTGGCATCTGGGAAAAACGCTGGAGGGACGGAGCCGGCTGCGAGAGCAGGAGGATTTTGTGGATGAGCTTGTTAGACTCGCGGATGAGCAGCAGGCAGATGCCATATTGATGGCTGGAGACGTGTATGATTCTGTAAATCCGCCTGCATCGGCGGAACAGCTTTTTTATGAGGCTGCGGCGCGTCTGACAGAACAAGGAAGACCACTTGTGGTAATTGCCGGGAACCATGATCAGCCGGAGCGAGTGGCTTCGGTAACCCCGCTTGTGAACAGACAGGGAATTACACTTGTAGGTATGCCTTCTTCAGAAGCAGTCACTATCCATGCGAAGAGAACTGGAGAGACTGCGCAGATTGCTGCATTGCCATACCCCTCGGAAGCGCGACTGAATGAACTGCTGACAACGGATGGGGATGAGAATGTGCTTCGCCAGGCATACAGTCGCCGGGTTGGCATGTTAATGCAGCGTCTGGCTGCTTCTTTTCGTCCGGATACGGTGAATTTGGCAATGAGTCATATTTATGTCCTGGGCGGAGTGGAAAGTGATTCGGAACGTCCCATTCAGATAGGGGGCGCCTATACGGTTGACCCTTCTGCATTGTCGACAGGTGCGCAATATACAGCACTAGGGCATCTCCATCGTGCGCAGGCAGTTAAAGGAGAAGGTGTGATTCGTTATAGTGGCTCTCCACTGGCCTACAGTTTCTCCGAAGCGGGGCAGAGTAAGTCCGTCACCATGGTTGATGTGGCACCAGGGGGCGCCGCAAACGTGGAAGAAGTGCTGTTGACCTCCGGACGTCCCCTTGTACGCTGGAAGGCACGTGGCGGTCTGGCTGAGGTTTATCGGTGGCTGGATGAAGGGCGTGATCCTCAGGCTTTTATTGATATGGAAGTATGGCTGGATGACGCCATGTCTCTGAAAGAAATTCAGCAGCTCCGTAAGTCGCATGACGGGATCATCCATATCCGTCCGGTGTATCCCGAGATGGCAGCCGCAGGGCTTTTGGAGCAACGATCCGAGCTTCCGGTACATGAGCTTTTCCGCAAATTTTATCAGCGTCAGACAGGTGGGGCATTACCTGAAGACAGTCTGGTTCAACTGTTCCTGGAACTCGTAGATGAGGACGAGCCGGGCGTGCGTGAGGAGGTCGAGGGGAATTGAAGCCGATTTTATTGAAAGTCGCAGGTCTGCAAAGTTATCGGGAGACTCAGGAGATTGATTTTACTGTATTGACGGAAACGGGACTGTTCGGTATTTTTGGTCCTACAGGCAGTGGGAAATCGTCTTTGCTCGACGCGATTACGCTGGCCATGTACGGAAAAGTGGAACGTGCGGTTAATGGTACCCAGGGAATCATGAACCACGCTGAGGATTCGTTGTCCGTTGCTTTTACATTTGAACTTGTATCGGCGGAAGGCACAAGAAGATTTCGGGTGGAACGACGCTTCAAACGAAACAATGAGGTATCGGTAAGCAACACAATAAGCAAATTCATTGAGACCGTCAACGGAGAGGAACAGGTGCTGGCTGATAAACTGGCAGACGTGAACCGATGCGTTGAAGATGTCATTGGGTTGAAAATGGATGATTTTACGCGGGCCGTTGTGCTTCCACAAGGGAAATTTGCTGAGTTTCTGTCACTGAAAGGCAGTGAACGACGCCAGATGCTGCAACGTTTATTCCATCTGGAGAAGTATGGAGATCAGCTTGCCATCAAGCTCAGCCGTCGGGTGAAGGACAATGATATGATTCATCAATCATTGGCCGCGGAGCAGCAGGGGCTTGGGAATGCCAGCAAAGAGACGTTGGAAGAAACGGAGCTTCTTCTTCAAGCTGCTGTGAAACAGTCTGAATTGTCACGCAAAACGCTTGATGAAGCGATGAAGGAAGCCGAGCAACTCGGTAAAGTCCGTGAGTTAAGCCATGAACGCCAGGCTCGTATGGAGGAACACGAAAAGCTGAAAGCACGTGCACCACAGATCGAAGCTGGGGAACAACGGCTGAAACTGGCCGGGGCGGCAGACGCGATACTGCCTTCATTGCAGACGATGCGTGACGCAGCAGCACAGCAGAAGTTACGTGAGGATGCAGCCGGGATTGCTCACCAGCAAGCGGTGGAACATGAACGGCTGTCTGTACTGGAAGCCGAGAAGGCCGAAACGGCCCGTGTACAGATGGCTGAGGAAGAACCCAAGCTGCTGCTTCGATTGGAACAGCTTGAACAGGCCAAGGAGTTGCAACGGGAACGGGATGGGCTACGAGAGGATAGTACCCGTCTTAAGCAGTTTTTGGACAAAGGACAGGCTGAACAGAGCGTCATCGGACAGCAGCTGGAGAAGGAAAAAGAACTACAGCAGCGCGGCCGCAAACGGCGGGAAGAATTACAGGAAAGTCTGAAGCCGAATGAAGTGAAGTCCGAAGAACGCAGACAGCTGCAGGCTGCACTGGAATTGAAGCATCGTTTGGATACTGCGGCGGAGCAATTGCGCCAGAACAAGGCTGAGATGGAAGCCAATAAGCAGTCGGCTGAACAGGGGGCAGATCGGCTGAAGCTGGCTGCCCAGGAAGAGACCCGTCTGAGTGAACAGCGTCAGCATCTGATCGAACAGGCGGCAGTGGGCCTTGAGGCCTTGCTTGCCTGTGAGCAGGACATTGGCCGCGAACAGAGCCTGCTGGCCAGGGCGGAGGAGCAGCTGCGCGGAACCATGCGTGAGCAGGAGCTGCACAGGCTCTCCTCCGCCTTGCGCGCCGAGCTGCGCGACGGCGAGCCATGCCCGGTGTGCGGCTCCGCACACCACCCGCTCCCGGCTGCGCCGCCGGGAGAAGGTCCGCCCGCAGGCGATGCGGACCTGGAACTGCTGCGCAGCCTGCACGCGGAGCTGCAGGAGCTGCGCTTTGGGCTGCGCCAGCAGCTGCACGAACGTCGCAGCCTGCTGACGCAGCTTGGCGCTGCGGCCGGCGAAGCCCCGGCCGCAGCCGAGGCCGCGCCTGCGGCTGCGAAGCCAGAGCCCGCCGGTTCGCCCGTACACGGACGCTCCCCGGCGGACTGGGCGGAGCGTGCCGCCGCACTGCGCGAAGCCGCGCGGGCGCTGGCCGCAGCCGCAGCGCCGCTGCAAGCGGAAGCCGCCGCGTTGCAGCAGGCGGCTGTGGGCGCGCAGCAGCGCCGCATGGAAGCGGCTGCTGCGCAGGAGGCCGGCCAAGCCGGACTCGCCCAGGCGGAGCGCCGGTTGGCCGAGAGTGAGGCCGCCGCAGCCGCATTGCACGGCCGCTGGGCCGCGGAACTGCCCGGCATCGTTCAAGAGCAGGCCATGGCCCTTCACCAGGCGATGCAGGAGCGAGACGCGCGCGCAGAAGACATCAAGGAACGGCTGAACAAGAGCGTGACGTTCCTTGAAGAAAAGGAACAGTTGGTACAGTCCCTTCAGCAGAAGCTGGTTGAATTGGACAAACAGCTGATTCAATGGCAAACGGAATGGCAAGGCAACAGCAAACAGCTTGCCGAGAAGGAAGAACGTCTGCGTCAATGGGTTGGCGAGCAACGGGTCGAGGATTTGATTGCTGCGGCCCAGACTCGTCTGGATGGACTACGGAAAATTGCTGCCGATTCAGCACAGCGTTTCAAGGAAGCGGATGTGTTGAAACAGGAATCGGCCAAGAAGGATGTCATGGCTCAACAAGCAGCAGCCTCAGCAGCAGAGCATTTGCAGCAGGCACAGGAACGCTGGAAGCAATTGATGGAACAATCGCCATTTGATTCGGAGAATGCTGTTGTGGAGGCAGCCCTCCCTTCCCAAGAAGCGGAGCGTCTTGCCGCGGAAATTCAGCAGCATCGGGAGCGTGATCGTGAACTTATTTCTCAATTGCGTGAGCTGGAACAAAAATTGGGCGGAGTCGTTGTATCCGAGGAACAATGGTTGGCATGCTCAGAGCGACTGAAACTGTCTCGTGCAGAGGATGAAGCAGCTCTTAGAGCCAAGGCGCGTGCAGAGCGGGATCTGGAAGATGTGCAGCAGCGACACGTTCGCTGGACCGAGTTGGAGAACAAACGGGTAGAAGTGAGCAGACAAGGTGAGATGCTTAGCAAACTGCAAGCAGCCTTCAGAGGTAATGCATTTGTCGAGTATATTGCAGAAGAACAACTGATGCAGGTAAGTCAGGCTGCTTCACAGCGTCTGCGCTTCCTGACCAAACAACGTTATTCACTTGAGGTGGATTCAGGCGGGGGCTTTGTCATCTGTGACGATGCAAACGGTGGAGTTAAACGTCCGGTGTCCACCTTGTCTGGTGGAGAGACGTTCCTGACCTCATTGTCACTGGCCCTGGCTCTGTCTGCCCAGATTCAGCTGCGCGGTCAGTATCCGCTGCAATTCTTCTTCCTGGATGAAGGGTTTGGCACATTGGACCCTGAACTGCTGGATACCGTCATTACATCGTTAGAAAAATTGCATGATGACCGTCTTGCCGTCGGTATTATCAGCCACGTTCCGGAGCTGCGAGCACGCTTGCCACGCAAACTTGTAGTTATTCCAGCGGGCGAGGCCGGAGCTGGCTCTCGCGTAGTATTGGAAACATTATAGGAACTTGAACACAGAACACATACGAATGAATGACCCCAATTGGGATGCCCTCAGGAACCGGCCGTACAAGGTTGTTCCTGAGGGGGAAATCTCCTGATTGATTGAGTTTTGTTGGTTTGAATCTCATTTATATACTCGTTGTAACAGTTGAGTGAGATAGCTCACAGATACAGGTTCATCCTGTTGTTATACTACAGTTAAGCCGACAAACTTATGTTAAGCACCCCGGCGGACGTCTGATCAGGAATAATCCTGGTTAGACGTCCGCGACAGCAGACTTCCGCATGGAAACTGCAACGGGGTGCTTCTTTTTTTAATAGGCCCTTATCTTGAAACTCTTGTCATTCACAGTGTCATTTCGCCCAGATCTGAATACGATGAAAGGGTGATGAAGAGCAGAACAGATTCGGGAGGCGATCGAACGTGGAAAAGGTAGAAGCGAAGAAACTGTGTAAGGAACACATGCATCGCTATGTATGTATACAGATGCATGACGGTGCCCATTATGATGGCATTGTGGAAAATGTGGATGATGACATGATTTATTTGGCTGTTCCCGTGGGGCATGAAGCTGTGGTTAATCATGCAAACGCAAACTGGGGACCCAATATGATGCCAGTTACTTATCCCGCTCATGCACGGGGATTCTTCCCGGGCTATGGCTACCCATACCCTTATTATGGTTACGGTCGCAGACGGTTTAACAGGCTGGTCCTTCCGTTGGTCGGCCTGACTGCATTATCTTTGTTACCTTATTATTAATAGGGCCTTGAAAGCATTATCTTTTACCAATGAAAACTGAACCTTTCACATCTTCGGTGTATTCTTTGCACTTCACTGAGATGTGAGAGGTTCTTTTGTTGCTGTTATTATTGAATTGAAACAGGTTAAATTGGACGTGAGTTTTCAGTTCCGGTATGATAGTAGGGTATACATAATTTTTAATTCGAAGGAGGGTATGAACAATGGATTGCTTATTTTGCAAAATTGTAGAGGGCAGCATTCCCTCCAATAAGGTACTGGAGAATGACCATGTCATCGTCTTTCATGACATCCAGCCCGCTGCACCGACCCATGTACTCGTTATTCCCAAGAAACATATTGCTTCCATGAATGAAGTAACGGCGGAAGACTTGCCGTTGATCGGTGAGATTCATTTGGCTGCGCAGGAAGCGGCCAAGCGTCTCGGCGTGGAAGAAACAGGTTACCGACTGATTAATAACTGCGGCAAGGATGGAGAACAAACCGTTCATCATCTGCACTATCATTTGCTTGGTGGGACCCGACTTGGCGTGTTGACAAGTTTGTCAGACTCACACAAATAAACGATCCAAGTTACTTTAAATCAGGACTGATTCATATATGCATAAAAGGCATGAATATGGAGCTGAAGTTCACATAAAATAAATGATCATTACGTTAAGGTTGACACCTTTATTACCTTTCGCCTATAATGAAAGGTGATGAACCGTGTTATTGCTCTTGGACGGTCTGGTCGGAGGGAGGGAAAACTGGTGTCTGAAACTAAAGTTCGCAAAAACGAGACTATTGATGCTGCACTTCGTCGCTTTAAACGTTCCATCGCAAAAGATGGCGTATTGGCTGAGGTGAAGAAACGTAAGCATTATGAGAAGCCAAGCGTAAAGCGCAAGAAAAAGTCCGAGGCTGCTCGTAAGAGAAAGTTTTAGGAGGATTTTAACTACATGAATCTTAGCGAACGATTGAACGAAGATATGAAGCAAGCGATGAAGAGCAAGGACAAGTTCAAGCTCTCCAACATTCGGTTGATTCGTTCGACGATCAAGAATCTTGAAATAGATTTGAAAAGAGATTTGGATGATAACGAAGTGCTTGATATTCTGAGTCGTGAAATCAAACAGCGCAAAGATGCCCTCCAAGAATTTGACAAAGCGGGCCGTGAAGACCTCGCGGCAAATGCAAAAGCGGAAATTGAATTACTCAGTCAGTACCTTCCCGCACAGCTTACCGAAGAAGAAATTAAAGTTATTGTACAGCAGACCATCCAGGAAACCGGTGCTTCTTCGAAAGCCGAGATGGGGAAAGTCATGTCTGCCCTTATGCCGAAAGTCAAAGGCAAAGCGGATGGCAAACTGGTAAATCAAGCAGTTCAACAATTTCTGCAATAAAGCAAATCAATAAACACCTCCTGACTTGTCAGGGGGTGTTTTTTCCATTTTACATCATTGATACGGTACTCATTTTCCAGAAGAAATTTGAAACGTAATTAGTAATCGTTCATTTGTTCATGGAAATTCACAAATATTGCTTTTAAATGGATAATATATATGATTATGGATTTAAAATGTTGCAATTGCTTCCGGTTTCAAATATAATTTTAAGATTTTGAAACGAAATGTTGCATTGTACGTAATAAATACCATAAGCTGGACAGTATAACATTAATGGAAAAGGGGGGACTATTTGTGAAGGGAAAGCGCCGGAAGAAGCTTACGGGGCCATTGATGCTCATGATGCTACTGACGCTGCTGCTTCCTGTCTGGATTGGATCACCGTCAGCGCATGCAGCTGAGAAAAGTGGCGCCGTATATATCATTCCGGTGGATAAACCAATCGAGCAGGGACTTGGCAAGTTTATGGAACGCGGGTTCAAAGAAGCAGAAGAGATGAATGCTGGCCTGATCGTTCTGGATATCAATACGCCGGGAGGGCGTGTCGACACGGCAGAAGAACTGGGTACATTAATTAAGGAAAGCCCAGTTGAAACCGTTGCATTTGTCCGTGGAGATGCTGCCTCGGCCGGAAGTTTTCTGGCTTTGAATGCAGATAAGATCGTAATGTCGCCAGGGAGTATGATTGGTGCGGCAGCGATGGTAGACAGCACGGGTAAACATGTTGATGATCCGAAGCTGGTTGCATTCTGGAAGAGCAAGATGCAGGGAGCGGCTGAGAAAAGTGGCCGTGACGGCAAAATTGCAGCCGGAATGACGGATGTTAACATGGTCGTGGAGATGCCTGAGATTAATAAAACTAAGCAAAAAGGTGAAATTATTGCTCTCTCGGCCGAAGAAGCGCTGAAAGTGGGCTATGCGGACCATATCAGCAACACACCGGAAGAAGCTGCAGCTTGGCTTGGTTACAGTCAGGATGATGTGTTCACTGTTCAGAGAACAGCTGCAGAGAACATATCCACATTTCTCACCAATCCTGTCGTCATGACGGTATTGCTATTCCTCGGAATAGCCGGTGTGATCATTGAGTTGATTGTACCTGGGTTCGGAGTGCCTGGTATTGTTGGTATCGTGTGCTTTGTGCTTTATTTCTCAGGGAACTACATTGCCGGTTTTGCCGGAGCGGAGACATGGGTGTTATTCACTGTCGGACTCATCATGATGATCCTCGAGATGTTTATCCCGAGCTTCGGTATTCTGGGGATTTTGGGATCGATTGCGCTTGTCGCTGGTGTCGTGCGAGCCGCCTATGATACAAGTGATGCATTTATATCGTTAGGTATTGCTTTTGGAGCCGCGCTGGTAGTCATTGCAATTGTTGTTATTCTGTTTAAGGATCGAGGCATATGGAATCGATTCATATTAAGTGACAGGCTGTCTGCTGATCAAGGATACTCTTCGGCGACAGAACGCAAAGAGTTGATCGGTTTGCAGGGCATCAGTTTGACTCCACTTCGTCCCTCGGGAACAGCGATACTTAACGGAGAGCGTGTCGATGTGGTGTCGGATGGAGATTTCATTCCGATTGATACACCAATTATTGTGATCAAAGCGGAAGGTACCCGGATTGTGGTTCAACAAGCATTACCGGTGTAACCCGCTCTGTTGCCGGAGTTGATTAAAGCTTCGGCAATGTACATAACCATTCTACGGAGGCTGCTAGTCGAGTGGTGTAAATCAATGCACAGCAGCAAAGTTCCACACTGTTTTTATCATGTTTCTTACAAAAATTAAATTGCAAATGGAGGAATTTTGACTATGGAACCAACCTTGATTACGGTTTTGCTTATTGCGGTAGTTGCGATTATCGTATTGAGCGTATTCTTCAGCTTTTTCCCGGTTATGCTCTGGATCTCAGCCCTTGCATCGGGCGTACGCGTGGGGATTATCACGCTGGTAGCGATGAGACTAAGACGTGTAACACCTAGCAGGATCGTAAATCCACTGATTAAAGCAACCAAAGCTGGACTTCAATTGACAATGAATCAACTGGAGAGTCACTTCCTAGCCGGTGGTAACGTAGACCGAGTGGTCAACGCCCTGATTGCTGCACAACGTGCGAACATTCCACTCGAATTTGAACGTGCTGCTGCGATCGACCTTGCGGGTCGTGACGTATTGCAAGCCGTACAGATGAGTGTAAACCCACGTGTTATTGAAACGCCGATTGTTTCTGCGGTAGCCAAAGATGGTATCGAAGTTAAAGTAAGAGCGCGGGTTACGGTTCGTGCCAATATTGACCGCCTCGTCGGTGGTGCGGGTGAAGAGACGATTATTGCCCGTGTCGGTGAAGGTATCGTAAGTACAAACGGTTCCTCGAATTCCCATAAAGACGTCCTGGAAAATCCGGATCTGATCTCCCGTACCGTATTGTCCAAAGGTCTGGATGCAGGTACCGCTTTTGAAATCCTGTCTATTGATATCGCGGACGTGGATGTAGGTAAAAACATTGGTGCCTTCCTGCAAACGGAGCAGGCAGAGGCTGACAAACGTATTGCACAGGCAAAAGCGGAAGAGCGCCGCGCAATGGCCGTAGCCCAAGAACAAGAGATGAAAGCGCGCGTAGTGGAAATGAGAGCGCGTGTAGTTGAATCCGAATCCCAAGTACCTCTTGCTATGGCTGAAGCACTCCGTAGCGGTAAAATTGGTGTAATGGACTACATGAACCTGAAAAACATTGAAGCAGATACTCAAATGCGCAACACATTAGGAAAACCTGGTGAAAATACAAACTCCAACGATCACGGTGATTCCAAAAACGGAAGATAGGCGGTGAGTGCATATGGGCCTATTTGAATGGATTTTTAACAATCTGTATATTGTAGCAGTCATCGCTTTTGCACTCTTTTCCTTCCTTGGAAAAGCAGCCAAATCGGCTGATCCGAACAAAAAGCGTGCAAATAACGGGATGCCTACGTTTGGAGGGAGTGGTGATTCGGACCGGAATGATCGCTCGCGGGGAAATACCGCACCGCAGCAGTCATCGGCTCCTTCAGATCCCCGCTATGATGAGCAGTATGACGAACGATACGACGAGCGGTATGATGACGATCAGTACGATGATCGATATGATCAAACCTATTCGCAGCCAGCAACGACATCTGCCCGTCCTGTGAATGACGACTTTGGAGGGCAGAGTTCTCTGGGTGGAATGGAAAACTCCCTCGAAGAACAAATGAAAGTGATGGAGCAACGACAACGTGAAATTCGGGAGCGACTCGATCGTATCTCTACTGCAAATACACCGGTTGTGTCTGACTCCAGTTGGGATGAAGTTTCATCCAGCGAGTCCGGACCGTCCCAGCTCCGCCGGGAAGACATTCGTACTGGTGTGTTGTGGGCAGAGGTTCTCGGTTCTCCGCGCTCTAAACAACCCTTTGGAACACGGGGAAAACTATAACTTAATATTATATTAATAAGTGAAAAGCCGTCTCTGGTGAGCATAAATCCAGACGACGGCTTTTTTCTGTCTCGGTCTCTTTTTATTTTCACATCTAACACGTTCCGTAGTTTTCATAATTTTATGAATCTGCGCATAAGTTGAACTGTAGAGGAAGGGGGAAGACCTTCGAATGACCCGGATCAGCCGCAAGCTGCGCAGATGGACCAGTGAAGTTCTGGATCTGCCGCAGGACGTGCTTTACGATATGCCACGGTTAACCCTGATTGGCACAAAGCAGTTGTATATAGAGAATCATCGTGGTGTCATTCATTTTACACCGGATCGCATCGTTCTGGCTCTCTCACAGGGTCAGCTGGAGATCAAAGGAACTGAACTGATGATTCGCAATATTTTGCCGGATGAAGTGGCTGTTGAAGGAACAATTCTGGATATTCATATGAATGGAGCGGAGGGGAACGGATGAAGCAGCCCAGTCTGTACAAACTGCGCGGAGCAGTCCGAATCACGGTCACTGGGGGGGATATTGAAGCATTAATCAATACGGTGGCAGAGCAGGGACTGGAAGTATGGGACCTGCGTGCCTATGATGGACGCAAGGCAGAAATGAATATTCTGCTACCGCATTTTTTCAGGCTGCGTCCTTTGCTGAAACGGACAGGCTGCCGGGTAAAGGTGACACACCGGAGTGGATTTCCTTTTTTTGCAGCCCGTTTGTTAAGAAGGAAGTTCTTTCTGGGCGGCATGCTATTTTTTGTAGCAGCTCTGTTTGCGTTATCATCAATGGTTTGGAATGTAGAAGTGAAAGGCAATGTGACGATTCCCACGGATGAAGTGCTCGCGGCAGCAAAGAAAGAAGGCATCTACCCCTTCCAGTGGGGATTTCGGCTGCAAAGCCAGGACAAGCTCTCCAGACAGCTCGCGCTGGCTCTGCCAGATGTAACCTGGATTGGGGTGAGCAAAGAAGGGACAACCATCACCATCCAGGTTGTGGAGTCAGCACAGCCCAAGCGTGAACCACTGCTGAACCCGAGACATCTAGTCAGTAAAACAGACGCTGTAATCACTCAAATTTACGCGGAGCAGGGTCGCCCTGTCGTGCAGAAGGACATGCGTGTCAAGAAGGGGCAGGTACTGATATCCGGTATTTTGGGAGATGAAGAGAATACAAAGACCATTGTAGCCAAAGGGGAAGTGCGCGGACTGGTGTGGCGTGAATATCAAGTCGAAGTCCCTCTTGTGCAGAAACATAATACGATGACTGGAGATAGCAAGGAACGTTTTTACATTGTGCTGGGAAAATGGGCGATACAACTCTGGGGATACGGGAATACGCCTTTTACCACATTTGATACCGAAAGTGATCATAAACCGCTGACCTGGAGATCCTTCACACTTCCCATGGGATGGCTGACTGAGAAAGATTTGGAAACTCGGGAACAAGAGGAGCAGCATACGATTGAATGGGCTAGAACGAAAGGATTGGAAGGAGCAAGAAACGATATTATCGCCAAAAACGGCAAAGGAACGAAAATTTTAAGCGAAAAAATTTTGCATGAGAAGAAAGAGAATGGTAAAGTTTATATGAAAGTATTATTTGAAGTGGAAGAAAGCATTGCGGAAGAACTTCCGTTAGTCCATAGTCAAGGAGAATGAGGCTATTTGTCAGAGCAAACACGCAGCATACGAATCTCCCTCCAAAGTGCGGGAGAGGGTCAATCTCTTTTTGGACCCCAAGATATTTTTCTGAAACTGATTGAATCCGAGATTCCCGCCCAGATCGCATCCCGTGAAGCGGAGATTGTGATCCATGGCAACATCCAGAATGTGGAATCGCTTGAACAATTATTTGATGTGTTGTTGCAATTGGTACGTAACGGATATGTGTTAACCGAAAGGGACGTTAAGTATGCTATTGAGCTTGCAAAGGAACTGCGTGCAGACCAGCTTCTGGATCTGTTCAAAGGCGAGATTACAACGACGTACCGTGGTAAGCCGATCCGTGTTAAAACGATTGGACAGAAACACTATGTAACTACAATAAAAAAACGTGATGTTGTATTTGGTATCGGTCCAGCCGGTACAGGTAAAACGTATCTTGCTGTTGTCCTGGCTGTGGCAGCAATTAAGGAAGGAAGCGTCAAGCGGATCGTGCTCACAAGACCTGCAGTTGAAGCGGGAGAGAGTCTTGGTTTCTTGCCTGGTGATCTTCAGGAAAAAGTTGATCCTTATTTACGGCCGCTGTACGATGCTTTGTACGATGTTATGGGACAAGAGCAGACTGCGAAGGCACTGGAGCGCGGTTTGATCGAAATTGCACCTCTTGCCTATATGCGGGGACGTACACTGGATGATTCGTTTATTATCCTGGATGAAGCTCAGAATACGACACCGGAGCAGATGAAAATGTTTCTGACTCGTCTCGGTTTTGGTTCCAAAATGGTTATTACCGGTGACGTGACACAAATTGATTTACCGCGCGGCAAAAAGTCAGGGCTTGTGGAAGCCAATGCAATACTGGGCCAAGTGGAAGAGATTGGATTTGTCTATTTTGCCGAGCAAGATGTTGTACGGCACTCCCTCGTCCAGAAAATCATCGTCGCCTATAACCACGCCGCAGAAAATCAAGAATAGAAAGGGATTGTCTCGATGACCTCGAAGGAACTGTCAAAAGGCAAATCTTTTCAAAATAGAGCTACAGGATGGAAGTATAGCGTGTGGGCACGCTATCTTCTGTTTTTGTTTCTGGTGATCCTCTTCTACGTGAGTCTTGCTTCCAAGCTACTCCCAGAGCGGTATGATATTCAGGAAGGCACACGAAGTGAAGTGAATATTGCTGCGCCCATGCAGATCCCGAATACCAAGGCTACACTGAAAGCACAAGAAGAAGCCGCTGAACGTGTACAGCCGATGTTTCAGATCGTGCAGATGCGGAACGAAAATCTGATGACGACTCTGCTTGATCGTATTGATCGACTGAATCAGGATGATCAGATTTCTAGTCAGGACAAGATTGACATCTATCGTGATGAAATACCGCAGCGTCAGAAAGATTTTGTTTCCAATTTCATCAACAACAACCGGAAAGCGGGTACATACTCCGAAACTCTGTTGGAAGAGATCAGAAATGTGGTACAGGAGCAAAGCTACCGCATCCCGGAAGAGACATATATCAAAATTTCACGTCTGACTTCGGATGATATCCAGGAGATGAAGGCCGTTGCTCGGGATATCGTCTCCAGATTAATGACCGACCAGATTAGTGAGGCTACAACAGCTCGTGCCAAAGTGGCCGAGATGGTGAGTGTGAGCTCTCTAAGCAAGCGTACGCAGCGTGAAGTTGTACAGGAGCTTGCTCGTCTTGTGGTAACGTCTAACCGCTTCTACGATGAAGAGGGTACAAAAGAAGCTAAAGTACAGGCTCGTGAGAACACTCAAACGGTCTTTATCAAGCAAGGAGATACGCTTGTTGCCAAGGGTGAGATGATTACCCCGGAGATGTACACCCTTCTGGGCGAGAACGATTTGCTGAAAAACGAAGTGAACTATTGGCCTCAGCTTGGACTGCTTATGCTGTCTTGTCTGTTGTCGGCAGCGATTCTCATGTATATTCAGCAATTCAGCGGAACGCATTTCAAATATAATAATGCTCAGCTGCTGATGCTTGTTCTCATATTTATTATTACGATTGTGGTTATGCATGTTACAGCGATACTCCAGACCAGTGAGAATTCATACGTAGGCTTTCTTGCTCCTGTTGCCGTAGGCGCAATGTTAATTGCATTGCTGCTGGATACATCGCTTGCCTTTGTCTGCTCGATTATTATCGGCATGCTGTCGAGCATTATTTTGAATACACATCAGGGTCAGATTTTTGACTTTGAACTTGGATTCTTCGCGGTGTTGGTATCGTTTGTTGCGATCTTCGCCACCCATCGAGCAAGTCAGCGGTCTACGATCCTGAAAGGCGCCATTATGGTCTGTCTGTTCGGATCGATGGCAGTCTTCACGCTGGCGTTGATTGACTCAAGTGACTGGAACCGTACGACAACGCTCTATGGCATTGGATTTGCGTTTGCCGGAGGCGTACTGACCGCCATATTGGTTATTGGGCTAATGCCATTTTTCGAAACCTCATTTGGCATCTTGTCTGCGCTGAAGCTGGTGGAACTGTCTAATCCCAATCACCCGCTACTACGCAAACTCTTAACAGAGACACCGGGCACGTATCACCACAGTGTGATGGTAGGAAACCTGTCAGAAGCCGCCGCAGAGGCGATCGGTGCCAATGGGTTGTTATGTCGGGTGGGCTCGTATTACCATGATATTGGCAAGACCAAGCGACCGATTTATTTCATTGAAAATCAAAACAATATGGAAAATCCGCATGATTCGATTGATCCAAAGCTGAGCAAGTCCATTATCGTGGCTCACGCACGCGATGGTGTGGAAATGCAGAAGGACTACAAGCTGCCGAGGCCTATTCGGGACATTGCTGAGCAGCATCATGGAACAACCTTCCTGCATTACTTCTATCACAAAGCACTGCGTCAGGCTGAGGAAGCAGGAGTGGAACCTGATTTTACGGAAGATGATTTCCGTTATCCGGGTCCCAAGGCTCAGTCCAAAGAGTCGGCGATTGTTGGTATTGCTGACAGCGTGGAAGCTGCGGTCCGTTCCTTGCGGAAGCCTACTGTAGAGCAAGTGGAGTCCATGATCGAAAAGATTATTAAAGGTCGACTGGACGATCATCAGTTTAACGACTGTGATCTGACAATGCGGGAGCTGGATATCGTCGCCAAGACCCTTAAGGAAACCGTCATGGGTATATTCCACTCCAGGATTGAATATCCGGAAGAAATGAAGAAACCGAAGCCAACCTCGCCTGAAGCGGGTTGATTCGCTAATATGAGAAGACAGGAGTATGAAAGAATGAGTCTTAACCTAGCATGGAATAATGAACAACAGGATAAAGAAATCACCGAACCGATGATCGCAATGCTGGAGCAGCTGCTGAACCTTGCAGGGGAAGCAGAGGGTGTTGCGGACGGGGAAGTGGCCCTGACTTTCGTAGATGATGAGCAGATTCATGAGCTGAACCGTGACTATCGCGGCATTGATCGTCCAACAGATGTATTGTCTTTTGCAATGAATGAGACTGTGGATGAGGAACTGGATATCATCTACGAACTGGACGAAGATGAAGAAATGGAAGAAATGCCGGATGTTCTGGGGGATATTATTATTTCTGTTCCACGGACCATCCTGCAGAGTGAAGAATATGGGCATTCATTTGAACGTGAGCTCGGGTTCCTGTTTGTTCATGGCTTCTTGCACTTGCTTGGATATGATCATCAAGATGAAGCCAGCGAAGCCGAAATGATGGGCAAACAGGAAGCGGTACTCGCCCAAGCCGGGTTGACACGATAATGAAAAGGCGCTCCTGGGGGATGGTATTCCGCAATGCTGCGGAAGGAATCGTATACGGGCTGCGGACTCAGCGGAATGTAAGAGTTCATACAGGAGTCGCCATTTTGATGTGTGCAGCCGGCTTTTTTTTCGGGATTTCCAGAACGGACTGGATGTTTGTACTGACAGCCGTTTTTCTGGTTCTTGTGACGGAGCTGATGAATACAGCAGTGGAAGCTGCTGTAGATCTGGCGCATCCGCATATACATCCGCTGGCAAAAGCGGCGAAGGACACCGCGGCCGGTGCAGTTTTGCTGGCTGCGGTGTTCGCCGTCATCATCGGGAGTATCGTTTTCATTAAACCGGTGATGAGCTGGCTGGGTTTGCTGTGATTTTGTTTTTGTTTTGATTTTAATATTACACACAAATTATAAAGTTGGACTCATTTTTAAGTTGAACTTCTGGTTTGCACAATAACGGAGAGGTCAGAAATAACCTGTAGAAGCGAAGCGTTCGCCTTTATCACCGGATTTTCACTTTGGAAAAGGGAATCAATAAAATCCGGGGATAACAGCGATCGTAAGGTTGTTCTGACAGCGGAGAGGCCAGTGCAAATATTTTTAAGTTGAACTTAACTCATTGAGTGCAACTTTATATACACCCTAAGGGAGAGATTAATTATGGATAATGATTTGTTGATGCAAGAAGCAATTAAGGCACGTACGAAAGCGTATACGCCTTATTCTCATTTTGGTGTAGGTGCAGCTTTGCTTGACAGTGAGGGACATGTGCATCATGGTTGTAATATTGAGAATGCTGCTTATACGCCAGGCAACTGTGCTGAGCGTACAGCCATGTTCAGTGCGATTGCAGGAGGTAAGCAACCACGTAGTTTCAAAGCCATTGCCATTGTAGGAGATACAGACGGCCCGATTGCTCCATGCGGCGTATGTCGTCAAGTGATGTATGAACTGTGTGAACCGGATATGAAAGTTATTCTGGGTAACATGAAAGGTGATCTGCAGGAGACTACAGTTGCCGAACTATTGCCATGGGCTTTTGGACCATCTGATCTGAACTCTGCTAAAAAGTAAAAACCAATACATTCCAGGCCTAGGCGCCTGAGGAGGAACATATGAAAAAACAAGCATTCAAATCCGGCTTTGTAGCCATTATTGGACGTCCCAATGTAGGTAAATCCACTCTGATGAACCAAGTCATTGGACAGAAAATTGCGATTATGTCGGACAAGCCACAAACGACTCGTAATAAGATTCATGGTGTATACACATCCGAACATCAGCAAATCGTTTTCCTTGACACGCCGGGTATTCACAAACGTCAATCCAAGCTGGGCGATTACATGAACCAGACCGCTTTGAACACGCTCGGAGAAGTCGAAGCTGCTCTGTTCCTGATCGATGCTTCTGAAGGCATGGGCGGTGGTGACCGTTATATTGCAGAACAATTGAAAAATGTACGGACGCCTGTCATTCTTGTCATGAACAAAATTGATAAAATTGAGCCGGAAGCATTGCTTCCGCTGATTGAGGAATATCGCAAGCTGCATGATTTCGCTGAAATCGTACCTGTTTCTGCCATGCTCGGCAGCAACGTAAGTACCTTGCTTGAGCAGCTCGGCAAGTATTTGCCGGAAGGTCCGCAGTACTATCCAGATGACCAGGTTACAGACCATCCGGAGCAGTTCGTTTGTGCTGAGTTGATTCGGGAGAAAATTTTGCAAATGACGCGTGAAGAAGTGCCTCACTCCATTGCGGTCACGATTGAGGATATGAAAGTACAGGACAACGGCGTCGTTTATATTTCTGCCGTCATTTTTGTGGAGCGTGATTCGCAAAAAGGGATCATTATCGGTAAACAGGGTGCCTTGCTTAAAGAAGTGGGGAAACGTGCCCGCCATGATATTCAAAACCTGTTAGGTTCCAAAATCTTCATGGATCTGTGGGTTAAAGTGAAAAAAGACTGGAGAAATCAGGATCGAGTTCTGCGTGACCTTGGCTTTGGCCGCGACTAATCAATTGTATCCAGTAATTGCAACACATAGTTTACCTTGCAAGACTCCATCCTATCTGGTAGAAGCAGACGTCATTTCCGAAGAGAGGATGAAATTCCGATGCGAGATTTTTCGTGGAAGGTTTTTGCGATGACGGGGGATGTGGAATCCTATCTGTTGTATGCCGAGGCATGTAGCTCAGTGGGACAGGAGTCGGAACCTGCAAGGGAAGTGATTGAAGATGAAGAAGCCGAAAGTTAATTGGCTAATTCGGGAATGGTTAGGTGACGAGGCATGCTATACAGGGTGGAAGGGATTGTCATCCGCAGCATGGACTACGGCGAGGGAAACAAAATCATTACGCTTTGCACCGAAAGCGGCGGGAAAGTAGGGGTACTCGTCCGCGGTGCCAAAAAGCCCAAAAGCCGACATGCTGCACTGGTGCAGCCATTTACGTACGGTCAATATGTATATTTTCGTAACACCGGTCTGGGAACACTAAACGCAGGTGAGATCATCGAATCTTATCATGAGCTGCGTGAAGATCTGATTAAGGCCTCCTATGCATCTTATGCTTGTGAACTGTTGGATCGTGTGTTGCAGGATGAAGAGACAGGTACGTTCTGGTTCAAACAGTTGAAAGCCTGTCTTCAGGCGTTGAAGGAAGAGAAAGATCCGGTCGTCATCACAAGCCTGTATGAAATGAAAATATTACAGGCAGCCGGGTACGGACCTCAGCTTGATGATTGCATTTCTTGTGGTCACGAGCGTCCGGATGAGCAATTATTTGTTAGTCCAAGGCTTGGAGGCGTTCTATGCCGTGCTTGCAAACACTTTGATCCTCCGGCGATGTCCGTGAGTCCGAAGGCGTTGAAACTCTTGCGTCTGTTTGCACAGCTGGATCTGCAAAGGCTTGGTAATATATCGGTTAGCGAAGGCACCCGGGATGAGATCAAAAAGATCATGCGGGCCTTTATGGATCATCAACTTGGCTTGAATCTAAAATCCCGTTCTTTTCTTGATCAAATGGAAAAGTACGGGATTTGAGTCGTCTTGATGTGAAATAAGTAATATATCTTGACTTCGTACTTATTTTTATATATTATGAACTATAATTTCTCTTTTGGAGACATGCATTGAACGAGAAAGTAGGAGACTTGATTTATACATTCAGGAGCAGAAGAGGTCGGTTGACCTTACTAATCTTGTGTGAGCGAGCCGGGGATGGTGGGAGCCGGGTTGAATCGGTCTGTGAAACGGCACTCGGGAGCATGAATGACACGGAAAAGTGGGCTTGAATGAACAGGATCTCTGTTTATATCTAAGCCAAGTAGGGTGGAACCGCGGGAATAGCTCTCGTCCCTATGTCTGTATAACAGGCGTAGGACGAGGGCTTTTTATTGTCTGTACCGTTCTAGGCTTGTTCATCACAAACCATCGAAAAGGAGCATGATTATGAATTTTCAGCAGATGATTCTCACGCTGCAACAATTCTGGGCCGCGCACAACTGTATTATTGTTCAACCATATGATACGGAAAAAGGGGCAGGTACGATGAACCCGATGACCTTTTTGCGTTCGCTTGGACCCGAGCCTTGGAAAGTAGCTTATGTAGAGCCGTCCCGCCGTCCTTCGGATGGTCGTTATGGAGAAAATCCAAACCGTCTCTATCAGCATCATCAATTCCAGGTTATTATCAAGCCTTCGCCAGACAATATTCAGGAGATTTACCTGGAAAGTCTGAAACAGTTGGGTATTGATCCGCTCAAACATGATATTCGGTTTGTTGAAGACAACTGGGAGAACCCTTCCCTCGGCTGTGCTGGTCTTGGCTGGGAAGTCTGGCTGGACGGTATGGAAATCACCCAATTTACGTATTTCCAACAAGTCGGTGGAATCGAGACGAATCCGGTAGCAGTTGAAATTACGTATGGTATGGAGCGTCTTGCTTCATACATTCAGGAAAAAGAAAATGTGTTTGAGTTGGAATGGGTAGACGGAATTACATATGGTGATGTGTTCCGTCAGCCTGAATTCGAACACTCCAAATATACGTTTGAAGTATCTGATGTCAAAATGTTGTTTACGCTCTTCAACATGCATGAAGAGGAAGCGAACAAGGCTATGGCACAGAATCTGGTTTTCCCGGCATATGACTATGTGTTGAAATGTTCCCATACGTTCAACCTGTTGGATGCGCGCGGAGCAATCAGTGTAACGGAGCGTACTGGGTACATTACCCGTGTCCGTAATCTGGCTCGTCAAGTGGCTGCAACATATGTGGAAGAGCGTGAGAAGCTCGGCTTCCCGCTGATCAAGAAAGGGGGAGCTGAGCATGTCTAAGGATCTGTTATTTGAAATTGGTCTGGAAGAAGTGCCTGCACGCTTCATGCGAGCAGCAATTGAACAGCTGCAGGATCGTGTCGTGAAATGGCTGGATGCATCCCGCATTTCTTACGGTGAAGTGAATGCCTATGCCACACCGCGCCGATTGGCTGTTTTGATCAAAGATGTTGCCGAGAAACAGGAAGACGTGGAGGAAGAAGTTAAAGGACCTTCCCGTAAAATAGCACTCGACGACAGTGGTAACTGGAGTAAAGCTGCACTCGGATTTGCCCGTAGTCAGGGAGTTGAACCGGATCAGTTTACATTCAAGGAACTGAGCGGCGTGGAATATATCTACGCGACCAAGAGCAGTAAAGGCGTTGAAACCTCATCTGTAATTGGTCAGGGTTTGCTGGCTATACTGCATGCCATGACGTTCCCGAAATTCATGCGTTGGGCTTCGTATGATTTCAAATTTGTGCGTCCGATTCGCTGGATTGTTGCTCTGCTGGGCAGCGATGTTATTGAATTGGAAGTTGCAGGCGTAAAGTCTGGCAATGTAACACGTGGACATCGTTTCCTCGGAAAAGAGGCGATCATTTCGGATCCCGCTTCGTATGTGGAAGTGCTTCGTTCCGAGCATGTCATTGCGGATATCAAAGAACGTGAGCACATGATTGTATCCCAGATCCAGGCACTGGCTGCCGAGAAGAAATGGGATATTGCGATCAAGGAAGATTTGCTGGAAGAGGTCCTGTTCCTGGTTGAGACACCAACAGTGCTGTTCGGAACATTCGAATCTTCATTTTTGAATATTCCACAAGAGGTACTGATTACTTCGATGCGTGAGCATCAACGTTATTTCCCGGTGCTTGATAATGATGGACAATTGCTGCCATACTTCGTTACGGTTCGCAACGGCGGTAGCGATTCACTGGATGTCATTGCAAAAGGAAACGAAAAGGTACTTCGTGCACGTCTGTCTGATGCCAAGTTCTTCTACGAGGAAGACCAGAAGCTGGAGATTAAGGATGCATTGTCGAAACTGGAAAGTATCGTCTTCCAGGAAGAGCTGGGAACGGTTGGAGATAAAGTTCGCCGTATTCGCAAAATTGCGGATGGTCTGGCTAGCAAGCTGCAAGTACCAGCCGATGTAGCCGAAGCGGTGAATCGTTCTGCGGATATCTGCAAATTCGACCTTGTTACACTTATGGTGGGAGAATTCCCTGAACTGCAAGGTGTGATGGGTGAGGATTATGCCCGTAAAGCTGGTGAAAAAGAAGAAGTGGCCAAAGCGGTATTTGAGCACTATCAGCCACGATTCGCTGGAGATCAATCTCCTGCTTCGCTCGTTGGTGCTATTGTGAGTGCTGCGGATAAAATGGATACAATTGTAGGATGTTTCTCGATCAATATCATTCCTACAGGATCTCAAGATCCTTACGCGCTGCGCCGTCAGGCAGCAGGGATCGTACAAATTTTGCTGGATCACAATCTTCCGCTGACATTGTCCGATGTATTCGGCGTTGCACTTCAAGTGCATGCTCAGATGAACCTGTTGAAACGTGCGGATGAAGAGGTTCGTAAAGATTTGCAGGACTTCTTCGGTCTTCGTGTGAAAAAACTGTTGTCGGAAACGGTCCGTTATGATGTTGTGGACGCAGTGATTTCTTCCGGATTTGATGATATCAGCGCGGTAGTTCCAAAAGGTGAGGCACTCATGGCAGCTGTCCAAACGGGAGATGCCTTCAAAACAACCGTCGAATCCTTCAACCGTGTCGGTAATCTGGCTGCCAAAGCATCCAATGCTTCGGTACATGCAGAACTCTTCACAGAAGAAGGAGAGCGCCAGCTGCATGCAGCATGGAGCAAAACCAATGAGGAATATCGTCAGGTATTGTCTCAGCATGCTGCTGCTGAAGCGCTCGCGATTGCATCAGCTTGGAAGGAAGCTATCACCGTATTCTTCGATTCGGTTATGGTTATGGCTGAAGACGAGGCTGTGCGTGCGAATCGTCTGGCATTGCTTGCAGCCATTGACCGTGATCTGAAAGCTTTTGCTGATTTCTCCAAATTGGTCTGGTAGTCGGGTCCTTTTCTGCTCTGAGTGGACAGATCTGCGGCAAAGCATAAATTCAGTATTAAAGAAGGATATATGAGGGTATAAATATACGGAACGGATTGTGAAAAATTTATATTTACAGCCGTTCCGTATTTTAGCCTTTGATTTCCATAGACCGGTCAGAAGGATTTTGACTGGCTGGGGTCGTATATTACAATATGCAGCTATTTTATGAAACCGGGTGGTCTGGCTTTGAGTGAGTTGAATGTACGCCACATTGTTGTGGATGGTGATGCTTGCCCGGTCAAGGCTGAGATCGCAGAAACAGCTCTCCAATTCAAAGTTCCTGTATTGATGGTTTCTTCATTTGATCATTTTCTTCAGGGCGGAGAAGGAGTGCGCACCGTTCAGGTAGATCGAAGTGATCAGAGTGCAGACCTTTACATTGCCAATCACATCAAGCCATACGATGTGGTCATTACACAGGATTATGGACTGGCGGCGCTCGCACTTGGCAAACGTTGTTATGTTTTATCATTTCGTGGTCGTGAATTTAATGATCGTGACATTGATTTCATGCTGGATTCCCGTCATACTGCCGCCAAAGCACGAAAAAGAGGGCATTATGGAAAAGGCCCAAAGCCTTTCACAGAGCAGGATCGGGAAATTTTTCAACATAAACTGACAAAACTTTTGAAAGATTTGCAGGAGAATGTGTAAGTTTATCGAATAATATTTACGTGTTAAAGAGATGAAGGTGGACCAAGATGAGTACCGGACAAGGCGGTATACCCGAAAGCATTATTGAATCGGTGTTACAGCAGCATGATATCGTCGATACGGTGAGCCGATTTGTACATCTGACCAAACAGGGGAAATATATGAAAGGCCTCTGTCCTTTTCATTCTGAGAAGACGCCTTCGTTTACAGTTACGCCTGAGAAACAAATTTTCTATTGCTACGGTTGCGGCACGGGTGGAAATGCCATCAAATTCAGGATGGAAATCGAAGGGTTATCCTTTCCCGAGGCCGTCAAGACGATGGCAGAAGAAAGCCACATTTCAATGGGGGACTGGCAGGGGCGTGAATCGGCTCATGTTAATCCAGAAACCGAACGTTTATTGGAAGCATATGAGCTTACCGCGAAGCTGTATCATTTCTTATTGAAAAATACAGAGCACGGTAAAGTGGCTATGGAATATTTACGCTCACGTGGGTTTAGCGACAAACTCATTGACCAATTCCAGATTGGCTATGCGCCTAATCGCTGGGATACCTTGGTACAATTTCTGGAAAAGCGCGAATTTCCGCTTGAAGAGATGGAAAAGGGTGGTTTACTGTCACAGCGAAACGAAGGTCAGGGTTATGTGGACCGTTTCCGAGACAGGGTGATGTTTCCGATTAACGGCAGGAGCGGAAAGCCGATTGCATTTGCAGGTCGCATTTTGGGAGACGGGCAACCGAAGTACCTAAATTCACCGGAAACCCGGTTATTTAACAAAAGCCGTGTTCTCTACAATCTGCATCATGCCAAAAATGCAATTCGCAAACAAAGGCAGGCCATATTGTTCGAAGGGTATGGGGATGTTATCTCCGCCTGGGATCAGGATATCCAGAATGGTGTAGCGGCAATGGGTACCGCGCTCACTGAGAATCAGGCATTGATGCTTAAAGGCATGTGTGATGAAGTCATTGTATGTTATGACGGTGATCGAGCTGGACAGGCTGCGGCGCTCAAAAACTTCCCTATACTCGAGGAAGCTGGGTTACAGGTCAAAATTGCTCTGATTCCGGATGGACTCGACCCGGATGATTTTATCCGAAAGCATGGTGGCGAGCGGTTCCGAAACCAAATTGTGGATGGCGCCGTAACGACTACAAAATTTAAGCTTATAAACCTTAAAAAAAACCATATACTGCTAGAAGGCGGCGGACAAATCGCTTATTCCAAGGAAGCGGTGAAACTTATTGCTCCATTGTCTTCTCCTACAGAACGGGAAGTATATCTTCGGGAACTGGCTGCGGAAGTGGACGTATCTTATGAAACACTGAAGCAGGAGTGTAATGAAGAACGGGAGGCCATGAAAAATAACCTCCAGTATGGGGATAATAACCCGAAAAGGTGGAATAATGGTAGGCAACAAAATAGGCAGGTGCCTACACCCAATCTGTTGCCGGCTTATCACGCTGCTGAACGCAAACTGCTTGCCTGGATGCTTCAGGATGATGAGGCTGCCCAGTACGTGAATGAGCATCTTGGTGAAGCTTTTAACTTGGATGATCATGCAGCTATTGCTGCTTATCTATATGCCTATTATGCGCAAGGCAAACCGTCGGATACAAGCCGTTTTATGTCTTCACTTCATGACGACCGACTGGAAAAGACGGTCAGTTCAATCTCAATGATGGATGGTCCAGGTGAATGGAGTATTCAAGCACTTGACGATTGCATCAGGGAAGTGCTGAAGTATCCGCGTAAGAAAGAGTACGATCTGAAAAAAGAAGAAATGATTGCTGCAGAGCGGGCAGGTGATTCTGTACGCGCGGCACAAATTGTACTTGAAATGATTGCCCTAGAGAGACAGTGAACATCTGAATGTTGGATGTTTCTAGGGAGGAGGGAGTCGAGTTATGGCGAATGATCAGCATACTGAACTAGAAACAGAATTGACGCTGGATCAGGTTAAAGATCAATTGATTGAATCAGGTAAGAAAAGAGCTTCGTTGAACTACAAGGAAATTATAGAAAAACTCTCCCCGTTTGAGCAAGACGCAGAGCAGATGGATGAGTTCTATGAACAACTGAGTGACCTGGGTATTGATGTCGTGAACGAAAATGATGAAGAGGTAACCCTTCGCCCTAGTGAAGATTCCGAGAACAACACCAGAGAGGGAGACGATGAATTCCACTTTGATGATGATCTGAGCCTTCCACCAGGAATCAAAATCAACGACCCTGTTCGGATGTATCTCAAAGAAATCGGTCGTGTACCTTTGTTGTCTGCGGATGACGAAGTGCAGTTGGCCAAACGGATTGAAAACGGGGATGAAGAAGCGAAACGTCGTTTGGCTGAAGCTAACCTTCGTCTCGTGGTAAGTATCGCCAAGCGTTATGTTGGACGTGGCATGTTGTTCCTGGATCTGATTCAGGAAGGTAACATGGGTCTGATCAAAGCGGTTGAGAAATTCGACCACAAAAAGGGTTATAAATTCAGTACGTATGCGACATGGTGGATTCGCCAAGCGATCACCCGTGCGATTGCGGACCAAGCACGTACGATTCGTATTCCTGTGCACATGGTGGAGACGATTAATAAGCTGATCCGGGTATCCCGTCAGCTGTTGCAGGAACTTGGGCGTGAACCGACACCGGAAGAAATCGCTGCCGAGATGGATCTGAGTGTGGAAAAAGTTCGTGAGATTACGAAGATTGCTCAGGAACCGGTTTCCCTGGAAACACCGATTGGTGAGGAAGATGATTCCCATCTGGGTGATTTCATCGAGGATCAGGAAGCATTGGCTCCGGCGGATGCTGCTGCTTATGAGTTGCTAAAAGAACAGCTCGAAGATGTCCTGGATACATTGACTGAGCGTGAAGAGAACGTGCTTCGTCTGCGTTTTGGTCTGGACGATGGACGTACAAGAACGCTGGAAGAAGTGGGCAAGGTATTTGGTGTTACGCGTGAGCGTATTCGTCAAATTGAAGCCAAAGCTCTTCGCAAATTGCGTCACCCTAGCCGCAGTAAACGGCTTAAAGATTTCCTCGAATAACATCACTATGGGAGACTTTCCGCAAGACGCTTTAGCGGCGGCGGGGTCTCCTTTATTTTTAAATTGAACATCTAAATTTCTTGGTTTTGGTAATTCATCCTTGAAATGTTTTATTGGATTTCATTTTATCGCTTTTCGTTGTTCAATGCAAATCAATAAATTAAATGAATGGTGTAGGTGCTTCATGAAACTTTCGAATCGATTACAGCGGATACATGATCAAATTCCCGAAGGCAGCCGCTTGGCTGACATTGGCTCAGACCACGCTTTGCTTCCAGTTGCGGCAGTACGCAGCGGGAAAGCAGCAGGTGCAGTAGCCGGAGAAGTCAACCCAGGCCCTTATGAAGCTGCACGCAAGCAAGTCAGCGATGCAGGCCTGAAGGAACGAATTACAGTACGTCGTGGAGATGGCTTGGATGTCATCTCTGCAGGAGAAGTGGACGTTATCACCATTGCCGGTATGGGAGGAGCACTCATTGCCTCCATTCTGGACCGTGGCCTCTCCAAACTGGATGAGGTCAAGCTTCTTATTTTGCAGCCTAATGTTGGTGAGGATATTCTCAGACGTTGGTTGTTGGAGCATCACTGGGTGGTCGTTGCAGAACAGCTGCTTGAGGAAGATGGCAAAGTGTACGAGATTATTACAGCAATGCCGCAAGAACTCAGTCCGATCGCCAATGAGGAAGTGTATCGCTCACGTCCGCTTGAAGGCGGAGTGGAATTGACATCAGATTTGCTGCTGCGCATGGGGCCTTATTTAACAGACCGTCCAACGGATGTGTTTTTTGCCAAATGGGAGAGCGAAATCGTCAAGCTGCAAAGTGTCGCGCAGTCCATCTCCAAATCTGATCAGGAGTCTTCTCGGGACAAGGCGGCTGAGGTGGAGCGTCTTATTGTGAACTTGAAGGAGGTACTCTCATGTTTGCCAAAGGTCAAACTGTAATTCAATTGATGGAGCAGCTTGCTCCCAAACATCTGGCTGTGCCGGACGATCGGATTGGTCTTCAGCTTGGCAGTTTGCAAAAGGAAATTACGCACGTTCTTATCGCACTTGATGTTACGAACGAAGTTGTAGACGAGGCCATTCGGATTGGAGCCAATCTGATTATTGCGCACCATGCCATCATTTTCCGTCCGGTCAAGTCATTGAATACCGATACACCCATGGGGAAACTGTATGAGAAGCTAATCAAGCATGATATTGCGGTGTACATTAGTCATACCAATCTGGATGTGGCTGAAGGCGGCATGAATGACTGGATGGCCGAGGCCATTGGTATTGAGAGCAAGGAATCACTTGAGGATGTACATACAGATCATTTGTTCAAACTGGCTGTATTTGTACCTCGCACCCATCATGAGCAGGTACTCCAGGCGGTTCTCGAAGCGGGTGCTGGCAGTATTGGGCAGTACAACAAGTGCAGCTTCAATACGGAGGGCACAGGTACTTTTGTACCGGGAGAGGGGACACAACCTTTCATCGGTACAGAGGGGCAGATGGAGCGTGTAGAGGAAATGCGGATTGAGACCATTGTACCGCAGAGTCTGCGCAGCAAGGTTGTACAAGCAATGCTTAAGGCGCATCCGTATGAGGAAGTGGCCTATGACCTGTATGCAATGGATTTAAAAGGCCGTACGCTGGGTCTGGGGCGCTTGGGACCACTCAAACAACCAAAGACACTCGGTGAGCTTGTGGAGGTCGTTAAGGCCCAACTGGATGTGCCGTACGTTAGGGTAGTAGGCGATCTCAATCGGCAGATCAAAAAAGCAGCAGTGCTTGGAGGCTCGGGTAGCCGTTATACTCTTCCTGCACGGTTTAAAGGTGCCGATGTCATTGTAACTGGAGACATTGATTATCATACGGCTCACGATGCGCTGATGGCGGGTATGTGTATCATCGACGCCGGGCATAATGCCGAGAAAATCATGAAACCGAAAACTGCGGATTGGCTGCGCTCACGTTTGGAAGACAAACGTTATGACACGCAAGTGACTGCATCGGAGGTAAATACGGAAGTATTCCAATTTATCTAAAAGCACTCGGGTTCAATGCTTCCTGTAAGATTAAGCTTGTTTGTAAACTAAAATGCCTGTATACTATGTAATGTTGTTCGGAAAGCTTGACAGACAATCGCTGGTGGCCTTCGTTGCCACGAGAGGAAAGTCCGGGCTCCACAGGGCAGGATGCTGGATAACGTCCAGTCAGCGCGAGTTGAAGGATAGTGCCACAGAAATGGACCGCCGATGGCCGGATTTTCCGGCACAGGCAAGGATGGAACCGAGGTGTAAGAGACCCCGAGGAACGCTGGTGACTTCGTTCCTGGTAAACCCCATCTGGAGCAAGACCTAATGGGACACAGTCGACTCTTCGGAGAAGGCAGCCTTAGCCCGAGGTGTGTCTAGGTTGGTCGCTTGAGCTGTGCAGCAATGTATGGCCTAGATAGATGATTGTCGCTTGTGGTGGGAGGGTAGTTCCCGTCTGAACCACGAAGAGCACAGAACCCGGCTTACGGTAAGCTTTCCTAACTACAACACAAACTGTAACAAGTGCAGTCCACTATCAGTCACGGGCAAACAGAACGATTGTACCTGATGTGCCTGACTGATCAGAAGGATGCGATTAAACTTCAAAAGAATTCCTGCACTTGCAGGTCATATAAATAAGGCGTCAGACTTCGAGCTTTCTCGGGTCTGACGCCTTATTTTTGTGTTATTCGTTGGAATGAGAAATTGTTCCTAATGATACAGTGGATGACAGTTCGTTACAGTGTAACTACACTGTCTGACTGTAATGATGCATGCCAGCGTTGAATGGCACGATCCATACGCTCTACAGCCTCGGGAAGCAGATCTGGATCCGTATGAGTAAAGTTGATCCGCATACGGTTCAGCTCCGGTGTACCCGCATAGAATGAATCCCCTGGTACAATACATACTTTTTCCTGAATTCCATAGGTAAACAGATTGCTGGCCAGCATGCCCTCAGGCAATTGCAGCCACAGGAACATTCCGCCTTGCGGTGAGTTCCAAGAGATACCTTCCCACGATTTTGCAGCCATGAGAGTGGTCATTTTTCTCATCCGTTGTTCATAATCCTGTGAAATATTGCGAATATGGCCGTCCAGATCGAAAGATTCCAGTAGTGCATGAAGTGCTCTTTGGTCGATGCTGCTGGAATGCAAATCTGCCCCCTGTTTGGCGCGGGCAGCTATTTGGATAACATCCGGAGCAGCCAGTATCCAGCCAGTGCGGAGGCCAGGAGCAACTGTTTTGGAGAATGTGCTGGTGTAGATGACATTGGATGGACCCTCATAGGATTCCGCATCCAGTTTCGCCAGTGCAGGGGCATCTAGTTGTTCCGGTTTAAAGCGGATTTCACCATAAGGATCGTCTTCCAGGATCAGTACCCCATATTTCCGGCACAGGTCTACGGCTTGCTGACGTCTGGCGCGACTCCATACTTTACCTGACGGGTTGGAGAACGTAGGGTTAATGTAAACGAGCTTTGGACGATGCAATTGCAGCTGTTCCTCCAGTGATTCAGGCAACATTCCGTCATCATCACAGGCAACACCGTGCGCCTCAGCCTGATAGGAATGAATGACTTGAAGGGCAGCCAGATAGGTTGGTGATTCAACTAGCACGCTGTCGCCTGGATCGAGCAAGATTCGGCACACCAGGTCAATGGATTGCTGGGAACCTGTAGTCAGAAGCATATGATCAGGTGAAGCGGGAATGCCCTTGGATTCAAGACGTTCTGCAATTTTGGCACGTAGTGGTCGGAATCCTTCCGTCTCTGCATATTGAAGAGCCGCTGAACCACCCATGAATACCTTTTCGTATGCGTCACGGATGGCTTCAAGCGGGAATGATGACTGGGCAGGTAAACCGCCGGCTAGAGAAATCATTCCAGGCGCCTGTGCAGCCTGTAACATGTCGCGAACGACAGAGGACGGGGTATTTTGTGCCATTTTGGACCAAGGGATATTCATATTATTCTCATCTCCTGTTATTCACTGTTATACTGATATTATAAACTATAATAGACGGACTGCAGTATAACAGTAAAATGCTGATCATAACAGTTGGGAGAGTGCATGTGTGCATATTGAATTGAAACGGGGAAGCAGCACCAAATTGTATGTTCAGATTGCCCTTACACTTGCTGACCGAATAAGGTCTGGACTAATCGAGCCTGGAACCCGTCTGCCGTCTGTTCGTAAAATGACCACAGATCTGGGCGTCAGCCTGGTCACTGTGTCCAAAGCCTATGCCGAGCTTGAAGCCATACAGCTAATTACGTGTTCCCAGGGGAAGGGTTGTTATGTACGGGGGGCGCATGAGCTGGAGATAACGGAGGATATGGAGAGGACTCACCGCACTCATGCAAAAAATGAATCCAGCACACCTTGGAACTGGCAGATGGCCCTTGTGGATTATTTGCCCCGAGCTCAGCTCTGGAGACATTTTGATGCATCTCCACAAGTTAGATATGAGCTGCATATGTCGGCAATTCAGCCTGAATTGTTGCCAACCCGAGAGATTATCGATAGTGCGTACCGGCTTTCCTCGGATCATCCAGAGCGCATGGCTGCCTATGGGTCTTTTCAGGGAGATCGCGAACTGCGTCAGACGTTTTCCGGGCATTTTGCGGAAAGAGGTTTGCGGGTAATGCCCGAACGGATGCTGATTACGAGCGGTACCCAGCAGGGAATCGATCTTGTCGCGCGTACGTTTGTTGGTCCTGGTGACGTCGTATACATGGAAGCACCAAGCTATACCGGAGCAATAGATGTGTTTACAAGCAGAGGAGCAAAGATTATTACGGTGCCAATGGATGACGAAGGTATGCGTATAGATCTGTTAACCCGGTTATGTGATACATACCCGCCCAAGTTGATATATACCATTCCTACGTTTCACAATCCTACAGGCATTACGATGAGTGCCAAACGGCGTGCGCAACTGCTTAATCTTGCTCAAAGTTATCATTGTCTCATCCTGGAGGATGATCCGTTCGCCGATCTGTATTTCCGTGATCCTCCCCCTGCTTCCATTAAATCCATGGATGGGACGGGGCATGTGATATATATCAAAAGCTTTAGCAAAGTACTGTCTCCAGGCTGCCGTGTGGCGTGTGCGGTTGCAGACGGAAGTGTGCTCACCCGACTTGTTGCAGCCAAATCCACTGCGGATCTCGGGAGTCCGCTGCTTACACAAAAGGCCTTGCAATCGTTCATACAGCATCAATACAGTGCGTATACAGCGCGATTGAGGGATGAGTTATATTCCCGGCTTCTTGCCGCATCAACGGTACTGGAGGAACATGGTTCTCCCGGGATGTACTGGACTTTGCCTGATGGTGGACTAAACTTGTGGCTGCAATTGCCTGATGGTTTGGATATGCGTGAACTGCACCGCCAGTCACTTGCCGCAGGTGTTTCCTTTTTACCTGGCTCTGCCTGTTATGTAGGGGAAACGGATACGGCGAGTCTGCGGATCTGCTTCACGGTTACGAATCAGGAGCTGTTATGTGAAGGTCTACGGGTATTATGCAGGGTTATTAAGAACATTACCCCTCAACAGGGTGGGGCTAAAGCGGACAGGCTCCCGCTTATTTAATTTTTGGAACACGGACATACATCCAATCCACATTGGACCCAGTGCAATACGTTATAGTATCACTTGAAAGGGAGTTGGTTTGAAATGAACCATTTCTGTCCACCGCTTTGTCCGATTGTTTGTGACCCAATCCAGGTTGTTGAAGATTATTACATCCCACAAATCGTACCCGTAATTCACCCGATCGAAGTCATCAAAAAACATCACTGTGTGCCGATCCATCATCACATGTATCCTGTCGTGGTCAAAGAAGAAGATCCTTGTTATGTTTCAAGCCACAACGGTAAGAAAAAATCCGTGAAAAAATCAAGCAAATCCCGCACAACTTCTCGCAAGCGCTAGTCGCAGCGGGTGCCCCGGGGAAATAGGTAAACATACCAAAGAGCAGCATACGCCCCGGGGCGCAGCTGCTTTTGTTTTTTTATATCCAGTGTACGGTTATTGTTTGATGTACTTTTTCATTGTATTATCCATTTGCTGTCTCACATGTTGTGGCCAGAACTGGAGTGGGGCACTGTTACCAGAGGCCGCCTCCAATGCTTTAAACACATCGATTTGACCATAACCGAAATACTTGTCATGACCTGGGTCTCCGAGATCTATGACGCTTTGACGCATGAGATCCATGACTTCTGTGTTGGTCAGATCAGGATTGAGTGAGCGAATCAAGCCTGCAAGTGCCGCTACATGGGGGCTTGCCATCGACGTTCCGGACAAGGCTGCATATTGGTTGTTCGGATACGTACTTGCAATGCTGGAGCCTGGAGCCGTCACATCGACGTAATCCCCGTAGTTGGAATAGGAAGCTTTGTTCATGTCCGCATCCGTAGCGGATACCGCAAATACTTCTGGATAAGCGGCAGGGTATCCCGGACGCTCCGTATTATCGTTACCGGTCGCTGCAATTAATACGATATCGCGATCAAAAGCGTATTTGATAGCATCATGAAGAAATTGGGCATCTGCGTAGTTACCCAGACTCATGTTAATGACCTTGGCTCCATGATCAGCGGCCCAAATGATGCCTTCTGCTACAGCATAGGTTGTGCCTGACCCCGAATTGTCGAGCACTTTAACAGGTAGTACCTTGTTATACCAGCTCATGCCTGCTACACCTTCGTTGTTATTCACAACAGCGCCGATGATGCCTGCTACATGTGTACCATGTCCTACGTCATCAAGTGGTTTGCTCGCTGGATCGACAACGTTATAACCTTTCAGCAGCTTGCCCTTCAAATCAGGATGAGTCAGATCGACGCCGGTGTCTACCACGGCAACGATAACATCCTTGTTGCCCTTCGTAATATTCCAGCCACGGTTAGTCTCAATGGCTGGCAGGTTCCATTGGTAGTCGGAGAACAAAATATCATTGGGCACGGTTACATCTTTTTGTTCAGGTACGGTTTCATTGGTTAAATACATGTAGTGGGGTTCCATATACAGCGGATTCCATTTACGTTCGAAATAAGCATGTAATTGTTGATAATTCATATTTTCCGACCGAAAAACATACGTGTATCCCAGCTTGCGTGCCGATTGCGTCCGCAGGTCAGATTTAATGATGCGCATATCCCGTTCACCTGGATCCTGACGGAAACGGATGACGATTTCATTTTCGTAAAAATGGCTGGCATTGGCATTATCATGTCCTGTTTTTACAGTGATTTCTTTAAGGGTGTCGGGGTGCACAGACTCGATTTTGAATTTACCTTCACGCGGATAAGGGATCATGCGCAAATTTTTGCGCTGATGCTGTTCCACGGCATTCAGTACATTTTGGCTAAACAGAGCGATGACGGCACGTTCTCCATCCTTGGAAGGTTGCGCCATAACAAAAAACTTTTCCTTGCCGAGAGGAAAGGAAGAAGATTCGAAGCTTTGACGTTTGCTCACAGCTTTTTTGGCTAGGGCGAGAGAATGTTCCAGCTTTTGCTGTTCCATCTTGCTTCCTTTTGCTGCTGTTTTGTCAAAGTGCCGGCTGCGAGATCCCTTGGTATTCATTACATCAATAGACCGTATATGATCATGTGTTTGTTGTAGCTCTTTAACGTATTGGCTTATTTGCACATCGTTCATTTTGGAGGTCTTCTCAAGCATGATGTTAAGATGTTGTTTGGCATCCGCACGGGTCAGCAGATCGGTTGATTTTACATCCTGAACTTTAAGACGTTGTTTGCTCGCATGCTCCTCGTGTGGAGAATCGGGCATGGCACTTGGAGCAGGAACAGGGCGATTGGACGTCGGAAGCAAAAGCGTCAAGGCAAGTGCGCCCGCACCCGCGGCAATGGCCCAGTTAACCCATTTCGGTCTGGACATAGGGGATGGAACCTCCTCGTTTATTTTGACAATCATCTTACAGTGCTCTGATTTCATCGTTGTCACTGGATATATCTATCGTTAGGAAAAGCGGTTATTTTTATGCAGGTGAACATCAGGTGAGCTGTGTGTAATGGGCATGTTCAGGGACAGAAAGGGAAAGCCTGATTAAGGGATACCGCTCGTCATCTTTTTATGGTAGGATAGTACCTGAGAATTCAAGGTCAGGGGAGAATCTCCCGTTGGCCGATCTATATGTAAGGACTTATTTAAGGGGGAGCTACCTTTATGTCAGCAGCCAATGTACAGAAAACATGTGAGTCAACTAGGGAAAAGTTAAAACCGGCTATCGATCGGATCGAAAAATTTTTGAATGAAAATGCCTTGCCTGAACTGGATCAGAATCAGACGGAGGAGTCATCAGCCTTCTACAAAGGATTTCTTTCGGATCTCCGTCATTTGCTCGTTTTTTCTGAAGTTTCTTACGAAAAACTTGGCGTTGTGCTGCGTCGTGCCAATTTTGATGTCGATTTTGCCGAAAAGGCTCTCTATAACACATACCATCAAAGCATAAACAGCTTTTTTTATCCTAAAAATGAATGTTACTCCGAAGATGGAAGATATGCTTACACTGGTCAGGATGCGATCCGATTCCGTGATAAGCCAATTCGTGCAGTACGGGATGTTATTCTTGAAATATCAAAAACGTACGAAGAGTTGCGTGATGATCTGGCCTTTTATGAAAGTGACTACCTCACGCAGCGTCGGATGCAAAATCAACGCAATCACGCGTAAATACATTTTTTAACTTATATGCGAATTGGACAAAACCGCCCTTGTGGCGGTTTTTTTGCGTGTTCTTTCAACTGGCATCGCGGATAAAGGAGCATGTCATCATCTGGCATTTCGTTGGAGAATAGCCGATTTACGGTGCGGAGACAATAGATGTCGAGGTGATAAAAATGAGCCAAGAGAAGCCGATCGTCAAATGCAGTGTTGCTAACTGTCACTTTTGGGGAGAAAACAATTTCTGCCAGGCTGATGCCATCATGATTGACATTGACCAACATGCCACCCGTCGCTTACATGAGGAATTTGCCGGAGAGACCTTTGATTCTGATCATCATGATCATGCCCGTACTTCATCTGCAACTTGCTGTCACACATTCAAACCGAAATGAGCAGTCATTCCCATTTGTATGGAGGTGCTTTGCATTGAATAATGACCGTAGAGATGATCACCCGTTGCAACGTCCAAAAACGACTCCGTTAGATGAAAAGCAGCGTCAGCGTGTAGACTATCCAAGACGTAGCCACAGGGAAGAGTATGGTGCAGAGGTAGCGCCCCCAACAGGTTCTATTCGAACAGAACCTACGGAAAGAACCGATCATACCCCTGTGAAGCGTGAAGATGACGACGGTGTCATGAAATCTACTGGCCGAATCTCCGGATATATGGGTCTGGCCTTTGGTATCGCATCCTTATTTATGTGGTCCATTGTCCTTGGTCCAGCTGCAGCGGTACTTGGTTACTATGCTTACGTCAATGGCCGGAAAACGGCGGGTGCGTGGTCTATTGGACTTGGCGCAGTGGCAACACTTAGCTATTTCTTCATGATTCCATTCGCCCGTTAATAAAGCAAAAACATGATCTGATTATCAGTACAAAAAATGATAACCGAACTGGATATGAGTTGGTTATTTGCAGCCTTCTGCTTCCACCTTACTTAAGGGGTGATTGCAGAAGGTTTTTTCGCATATACGCAATGAAGTTGTAAAATCGGTCTATTTTTTTGAAAACAATGGAACCTGCCTGTAAAATAATGTAGAATAAAGTCATAATCTACGTTTACATTATACGGGAGTGAATATAACTCATGCAGATTGATCCGCGCGCGTCGCGGCAGTTGCTGGAACTGCAATTGTCCAATAGTCTCAACGAAACAAATGCATCGGATGGAAACTCCGCTTCAACAGTGGATTTTGCCAGTATGATGGACGGGCTGCTCGGTACGAATTCAAATACTTTGAACAATACTGGTACCGTAGGCGAAGACGTGAATTCTGCTGCGATCTCCAAACGATCCAGTGACGGTCTGTTGTGGCTGCAACTGGGCAGCATGTATAACCCGGATGCAAGTTCTGTTTCTTCCTCGAACAGTAATGTGGTTTCTTTATCTTCCCTGTTAAATACTGGAGCAGTCGATTCGGGTGCATCTGTACCTACAGATTTTGAATCTTTGATTGCCTCAGCGAGCGCCAAATATGGGGTGCCTGAATCTTTGATCAAGGCGGTTATTGATACAGAATCCGGTTTCAATCCGAATGTAGTGTCTTCCGCAGGTGCCAAGGGACTAATGCAGTTGATGGATGGGACGGCAGCAGGGTTGGGAGTAAGCAACGCTTACGATCCCGCTCAAAATATAGATGGTGGAACCAAATACCTTTCTCTCCAGCTCCAGCGTTTTGGTGGCGAGGTGAAGATGGCACTTGCTGCTTATAATGCCGGACCGGGACGGGTTTCGAGTCTGGGTGTATCGAGTGACGCTGAACTGATGAGTGTACTTAACCGCCTCCCTTCGGAAACACAGGCTTATATCTCCAAAGTGGAGAAAGCACAGTCGAAATATTCGGTATAAATGGTATAGACCAAAGAAATGGCAACACAACAGTACGCCCAGGAAGAGATCAAACGCGGGAACAGCAGTCTTAAATGTGCTTAGTTCCTGTTTGGTCTTTTTGTGTTGAGCGGGGATCGTGTTACAATGCTCACTGTAGATTCCACAAAGAAGAGACAAGGAGGGGAACCTCATTTGAAATATTTTGATTATGCAGCAACGACGCCTCCTCATCCGGATGTCGTTCGTACAATGGCCGAGATTATGGAGGCGCAATATGGGAATCCGTCATCGATTCATGGATATGGTGAGCGAGCCCATCAATTGTTGCGCCGAGCGCGATCTGGTTGTGCCGCCGCAATTGATGTGAAACCGGAAGAAATCGTATTTACCTCAGGCGCAACTGAGAGCAACAATCTTGCCATTAAAGGGGCGGCATTACAGTATCAGTCTCGGGGCAAACACATTATTACAACTGCAACGGAACATGCTTCAGTTTACGAGAGTTTTGTGCAGCTACAGCAGTGGGGATGGGAGGTCACTTGGCTTCCCGTGGATTCCGATGGTCTGGTTAGCGCCCAGCAGGTAGTGGATGCCATAAGATCGGATACGGTGCTTGTGAGTCTGATGCATGTGAACAATGAAACAGGAGCGATACATCCAATTGCTGAAATCGGTGTACGACTGAAAAAGGAAGCACCAAAGGTGCTTTTTCATGTAGATGGTGTGCAGGGTTTTGGCAAGATGGAAGCTAAACCTGCGGCATGGGGCGCGGATCTTTACAGCTTGTCTGCTCACAAGATTCGTGGTCCCAAAGGAGCTGGTCTTCTCTACGTACGAAGTGGAGTCGAGCTAACGCCTTTACTGTCAGGGGGTTCCCAAGAGCAGGGACTAAGAGCGGGTACTGAAAATGTACCTTTGCTTGTGGGTATGGCGAAGGCGATGCGTCTCGCTGCGGAACGTCAGGCTGACTTTGCACAGCGTACAACGATTTTGCGAGATCGTATCATGGAGGTCATAGATACTATTCCCGGACTTGTGTTAAATAGTCGTAAGGAGGGTGCGCCGCACATTGTTCATTTTTCCTATCCTGGAATGAAGGCAGAAGTGGCGCTGCATACCCTTGAACAACTTGGAGTAACTGTTTCTACACAATCTGCCTGCTCTTCGCGATCGGCTGAACCCAGCAGGGTATTGCTTGCCATGGGCAGGGATAATGCTTGTGCTGCTGGTGGATTGCGTATTAGTCTTGGAGATGAACATACAGAAGAAGATGTGGCACTGCTGGAGCAGGCTTTACATCAGATGGTGGCGAAGCTGCGCCCGTTGGAAAGGCGGATGTGATTTTAGATGAAATATGATATGCTGCTTCTCCGTTTCGGAGAGTTTATGTTAAAAGGAAAAAACCGTGCCCGGTTCGAAAAAACAATCATCACCCAGGTACGTTCCCTGCTCAAACCTTATCCAGGTGCAAGTCTGCGTAAGGAGTTTGGACGGTTGTATGTTGATCTGGGTGGCGAATCTCATACAGAGCTGATCACTGTGCTGAAACGAGTATTCGGCGTTATGTCGATCAGTCCGGTTAAAGTGACCCCATCGGAGACTGACCAAATCGTGGAGACAGCCGTTGCTTTTATGGATGAAAGAGAGTCTGAATTCAAAGACGGTACCACGTTTAAAGTTAATGCACGGCGTGTTTGGAAAGAGTTTCCCAATTCTTCGCATGAAATGAACCATCTGGTAGGTTCTCCTATTCTTCGGAAATTCCAGCAGTTAAGCGTCGACGTGCGTCAACCTGACATTGAACTGCGCGTGGAAATTCGGGATCAGGGCACGTATATCTTCAGTGAGGTGATTCCGGCCGTAGGCGGGTTCCCCCTTGGCACAAATGGAAAAGCGATGCTGTTATTATCGGGTGGCATAGACAGCCCTGTAGCGGCATGGTCTTCGATGCGTAGAGGCCTGGAAGTGGAATGTGTACACTTTTACAGTTATCCGTTCACAAGCCAGCGTGCCAAAGAAAAGGTCATTGATTTGGCGCGTGCACTTGCTGATCATGCAGGCACAATTAAGCTGCATCTGGTCCCTTTTACGGAAATTCAAACTGCATTTACCCAACTGGGACAGGATAACTTGATCATCACACTGATGCGCCGCTCCATGTTACGTATTGCAACCAAGCTGGCTGAACGTGAGCGTGCGCTTGCACTGATTACCGGAGATAGTCTGGGTCAGGTAGCGAGCCAGACCCTGCCAAGCATGAATGTCATTGGACGTGCGACGGATCTGCCGTTGCTGCGACCACTTGTCATGATGGACAAACAGGAAATTATAACTTTATCCAAACAGATCGGGACGTATGATATATCGATTCTGCCATATGAAGACTGTTGTACTCTTTTTGTACCGAAATCCCCATCCACCAATCCGAATCTTCGCATTGTGGACAAGATTGAAGCAACCATGAGTCAACTGCCGGAATGGGTGGAGCAGGCGGTGGAGCAGACAGAAACAATTACGCTTCATGCAGGCGAGAACTTTATGGTAACCAATCAGCAGAATGAAGTTAATGACATGAAAGAAGAGTGGTTCTGAGGAACCGTATTCTGGATTGAATAACATAATAAGGACTATGTTATCTTCTTGAAGAAAAAGGACTGCCGATGTATTATCGGTCAGTCCTTTTTTTATGGTTGTGTTTGATGGGAATCCCATTTAATAAAGCTTAGGAATAGGAGTGCTGCCGTTCTCCACCTGGTTTATTGCTGCTTGCACGTTTGCGATATCCTGCAAATACAACACCAGCAGTAACGAGAACGATAAATAAGATTCTCAGTGCCGGATGCTCAGTGAAGAAAGGTACAAGACGCTGCTCCTCTGTGATCATGTTTGAAGCCGTATACCCAAGCACGATAGCTCCAAGATAAATGATCCAAGGGAAATGGTTAATTAATTTGATAAACAACGTACTGCCCCACACGATAATAGGTACACTGATCAGCAGTCCGAGTATAACAAGCACCAAGTGCTGCTGTGCTGCACCAGCAACGGCGATGACGTTATCCAGTCCCATGGCAGCGTCTGCGATGACAATCGTTCGCACGGCTACCCAGAGAGAACTGCCAGCCTTGATATCGGAATGCTCTTCCCCTTGATCTGCTAATAGCTTGTACGCAATCCAGATCAGGAGTAATCCCCCAACAAGGAGTAGCCATGGCACTTTAAGCAACCAGAGCACAATCACGGTGGCTACAATGCGAATCAAAAGTGCGCCGCCTGTTCCGTAAAGAATCGCCCTTTTTTGCACAGAAGGGTGCAAATTTCGAGCTGCGAGACCAATCACGATGGCATTATCGCCAGCCAAAATTAGATCAATAAATACAACGTTCAACAACGCTAGCCAAAAAGCGGGGCTAAACAGCTCCATACGATGTCACTCCTTCTATATATCCAAACCTGAGAAAGCTTGTTCAACGTTTAAGAATAGCATGGACAACTTTGACATACAAGTTAGAGTGGGGGGATGAGAAGCATGGATACGCTATGGCTGCTAACCGAAATATTAATGATCAATCTGGTTCTAAGTGGAGATAATGCGGTTGTTATTGCCCTTGCAAGCAAGGATTTACCCGCGAGACAGCGCAAGCAGGCGGTATGGTGGGGGGCTTTCGGTGCGGTTGTTTTGCGCTGCTTGTTAACCTTTGCAGCTGTGCTGCTGTTGGGTATTCCTTTTATTCAGGCGGCTGGTGGTCTGCTGTTGCTCTGGATTGCTGTCAAGCTGCTGCTTCAGAATGAAGATGAAGTACATATTCGTAAGGCGTCCACGACCTGGAAAGCGATCCAAACGATTTTGATTGCTGACTTTGTCATGAGTCTGGATAACGTTCTCGCGATTGCTGCGCTGGCGGATGGGGACTTGGCGCTCACGGTCATCGGAATTGCCATAAGTATTCCGATTGTGGTGTGGGGCAGCGGATTAATTGTCGGTTTGTTGAAGCGGTTTCCGATTCTGGTATTTGCCGGTTCAGGTATTCTTTCCTTCACAGCAGGTGAGATGGTGATGAATGATCCGAAGCTGGGACAGTGGCTCGGTGGCTTGGCTGCTGAGGCGCATACACTGCTGCCTGTAGCTATGGCTTGTCTTGTAATCGCGATTGGAGGAGCGCACAAGTTTGTTCGTCGAAACGTGTAAGTCGATTTGAGCAAATGGAAATGTGAATTTTCTGGCGAACTGCCCTTTTAAGGGCAGTTTTTTGCTGTATTTATTTGTTCAGAAGAAATGGGTGAACTTGAATAAGTCATAGACCGATCATTTTAGGGTAATACAGGATAATGGAGAGAGGCGAAGTACGACATAAAGTGTAGTTTTTTGCATACACATCGGCTACACTAGAAGAAGGCTGGGAACAGTCAGTCATCATGGTGTGCTTATAGTTTATCTTACGGGGTACATAGCCAAATGTTATAAGAGGTGATTGTAGATGAGGATGAGAAATGAAAAAGCAATCGGAATATTTATTTTTGTTGCAGGTTTAATAATTTTACTCGGTAAACTAGGTGTGTTTGGCTTTATTGGACGGCACTTCTGGCCTTTGCTCATCTTGTTGCCTGGTATTGCTCTTCATGCATTATATTATGCAAGGCTCACGCCATCATGGTCACTCGTTCCAGCAGGAACATTAACCGTCTATGGTCTGTTGTTCGGAATCACGAATACATGGGGCAGCGGATTGATGAGCAACCTGTGGCCTGCTTTTTTGCTTGGAATTGCCGTTGGTTTGCTTGAATATGCACTGGCTGATCATCGAAGACCCGCAATGGTACTTCCGGTGGCATTGGGCGTGGGCATCCTTTCAATTATTTTATTCGGATTTACACTGCTTCACACCGGTATTATCTATGTGCTGGCGGTAATTTTGATTGTAGGCGGGATGTGGTTGCTGTTTGGCCGAGGACGCCAAGGGAGAGGCTGGTAACATTCCCAGTGGTCTTTCAAGCGAAATATCTTGATTTTTACCTATGATCAACTATAATATAAGGGATATAGGCATGCGTCGGGATATCACCGACGCTTATTTTGGGTGAGTAACCTGCGAATTTGCGGGAAGTTTAGTAGATAAGAATTGAAATTGGAAAGGATATGGATACAAACCATGCATTCAAGAGAACACATTCGCAATATTGCGATTATTGCCCACGTCGACCACGGGAAAACAACGCTCGTCGACAAGTTGCTCCAGCAATCCGGTACTTTCCGTGATCACGAAACGGTACAGGAGCGCGCAATGGACTCCAACGATTTGGAGCGTGAACGCGGTATTACGATTCTGGCCAAAAACACAGCTATTACCTATAAAGATTACCTGATCAATATTGTGGATACACCAGGACACGCCGACTTTGGTGGTGAAGTGGAACGTATCATGAAAATGGTTGACGGCGTTTTGCTCGTTGTTGATGCTTACGAAGGATGTATGCCGCAAACGAAATTCGTACTTCGTAAAGCTTTGGAGCACAACCTGACACCAATCGTTGTTGTAAACAAAATTGACCGTCCAGCGGCTCGTCCGACTGAGGTTATTGATGAAGTACTGGACCTGTTCATTGAACTGGGTGCCAACGATCAACAACTTGAATTCCCTGTTGTATATGCTTCCGCATTGAACGGAACATCCAGCATGGATAATGATCCTGCAAAACAGGATGACAACATGATGGCGATTTACAATACCATCGTTAGTCATATCCCACACCCTACCGAAAATGTTGAAGAACCACTTCAATTCCTCGTTACTTTGATGGACTACAATGAATACCTTGGCCGTATTGCCATTGGTCGTGTTAACCGCGGTGTGATCCGTCAAGGACAATCGGTAACGGTTATTATGCGTGATGGTAAGAGCAAAACTGCACGTATCGAGAAACTGTTCGGTTTCCAGGGTCTCAAACGTATTGAGACGGAAGAAGCAGGAGCAGGTGACATCGTTGCGATTGCAGGAATCAAGGACATCAACATTGGTGAAACCATCGCTGATCCGAACAACCCAGAAGCACTTCCAGTTTTGAAAATTGATGAGCCTACACTGCAAATGACGTTCCTCGTGAACAACAGTCCATTCGCAGGTCGTGAAGGTAAATGGGTAACTTCCCGTAAACTTCGTGAGCGTTTGTTCAAAGAATTGGAAACTGACGTATCCCTTCGTGTTGACGAAACGGATAGCCCGGATGCATTTGTCGTTTCTGGACGTGGTGAGCTTCACTTAGGTATCCTGATTGAAAATATGCGTCGTGAAGGATATGAGCTTCAAGTATCCAAACCAGAAGTTATCGTTAAAGAAGTTGACGGTAAGAAAATGGAACCTCTAGAGCGCTTGTTGATTGATATCCCTGAAGAAAGCATGGGTTCCGTAATGGAGAGCCTGGGCGCACGTAAAGCAGAGATGGTTAACATGGTCAACACAGGTAGTGGTCAAGTTCGTCTGGAGTTCCTGATTCCAGCACGTGGTTTGATCGGATATAGCACCAACTTCCTGACATTGACTCGTGGTTACGGTGTAATGAACCATGCATTTGACAGCTACGCTCCAGTAGTATCCGGTCAAGTAGGTGGACGTCACCAAGGCGTGCTGATCTCAACTGAAACTGGTACATCTACGTTCTATGGCATGATGGGCGTTGAGGATCGCGGTACGCTCTTCTTGGAGCCGGGTACTGAAATCTACGAAGGTATGATTGTTGGTGAACATACACGTGACAATGATATCGTTGTTAACATCTGCAAAGAAAAACAACTGACTAACGTTCGTTCTTCTGGTAAAGATGATACGGTTAAAATTAAAACTCCGATTATCTTCTCGTTGGAACAGGCGCTTGAATATCTGAATGAAGATGAATATTGTGAGATTACACCAAAATCTATTCGTCTCCGTAAGAAGATCCTGAACAAATCCGAGCGTGAGCGTGCAGAAAAACAACGCAAAATGGCTACAAAATAACACCTAACTACAACTAAAATAAATGATATAAGTTAACGTTTGATGGAACACATATACACCATCGACGTCGATTACAACCCGCTGAAGTAGTGGAGGATTCGGAATCGATTCTGTAGGAGCGAAGCGTTCGCCTTTATCCCCGGATTTTACCATTGAGAAATGGATCAAAAAAATATGGGGATAACAGCGACCGAAAGAACGATCCGAATCCGAAACGGTCACATGCAGAGTTTTGTAATTTATGTTGTTGGAAGGGTTCCATCAACCAGTTAACTTATATCTAGCATGAACACGAAAGGAGCTGGCTGTGCATGCAAGCATGGTTCGCATCAAACCCGATCGTAGCCTACATCGTCATCTTTGTATTGATTACTTACGTATATAACAAGGTGTTTCGGGTACGTCAGAAATTGCCACTTGGTAAGGAAATCGTTCTCTATATATTGATGGCGATGGGCACATTCATGCTTCTTGTGTTTCAAATCGACAAGTTGCCAATTATTCAATGTTTGCTGGTGGCTGTTGGTTTGATGCTGTTAGTGAGAGTTCGGTATTTTATTGAAGGTCGTCAAAAGAAAAAAGCGGAAGCTGCCGCTCGAAACTCATAAATTCTGTATAGTATAGACCATCCGTTTTCCTTAGGGAAAGCGGTTGTCTTATATATAGGCCAAAACAGATGTGATAAAGGTGTTGAAGATATGAACTCGAATTCGAACGGACTGCCTCCACGGAGACAGGCACCGACTCAATCCGGCGCTTCTGGATCGAAGAACGGCAAAGGTAAGCAACCAAAGAAGAAGAAAAAGATGCGAACCTTTGGCAGACTGATTTTAAGTTTATTGGTTATTGCAATTGTGGTAGGCTGCGGATATCTCTATTGGGTATACAATCAGGTAGCTGATACGGGCATTGACAAGCCAGTACCGGCTGGAATGTCAGCGAAAACCAAACCCATTACGATGTTGCTGCTAGGTACGGATAACCGTCCCGAAACAGGTACGTATCTATCGGATGTGGTTATGGTAGCTTCTCTGAATCCGGAGACCAAGACGGCAACCATTGTATCTTTACCTCGGGATACCCGTATTCAGTTGGATGGATATAAGGCGAATAAATTAAATTCCTATTATCCTAAATTTAAAGCCCAAGAAAAAACCTCTGGCAAAAATGCAGAGGATCAAATGAAAGAAATGATGGGCAAATATCTGAATGTGGATATCAATTATACGACAGTACTGAATTTTCAAGCATTCCGGGATGCGGTTAATGCTGTAGGTGGCGTGGATGTAACAGTGGATAAAAACATGTGTTACAAAGATACGGCCGATGGCACGGATATTAACCTGGTGGCTGGTGCACAGCATTTGGATGGCAAAGAAGCACTTGATTTTGTTCGTTACCGTAAATCGAACTGTAAGCCGAAGACAGATGAATCCAACGATTTTGACCGAAATAAACGTCAGAATCAAGTGTTGAATTCTATGTTGGATCAGTTGAAATCACTGGGAGGCGTAACGAAGATTGGTAAAGTGATAGGCGCTGTTGACGACAACATGACAACTGACGTGGAATCGGAGCAAATGAAGAACTTCATTTCAACCTATTGGAATATTTCCAAATCGGATGTGCACTACACACCTGTAACCGGAGAGTGGAGAAGTCCATATGTATATATCAACGAAACTGAATTGGCTAATGCTAAACAGGCGTTGCAGGATACACTTTCAGGTAAAGTAACAGCATCTCCGACAGCTGAGTAACATTGATTCTTTTGGGATTGGAAGCAAGTTTGATGGTATGCTATAATAACATCAACAACGAATCAAGAATTGCATAAAGAAGATTAGGGGGCTGGTTGGATGTCCGAAGCCGTCACACAATTGACTGAATCTCTTTTACAGCAATTCAAGAACGAAACCTTTGTGCTCTTGAGCACCGTGGACATTGAATCTGGAGGTCCGACATCAACAGCAATCTCCTGGATTTATGCGGAGAATGCTTCTACCCTTCGTGTGGCGATTGATCATCGTTCACGTCTCGTGAACAATATGATCGAGAATCCGGCTATTACGGTCACCATTTTTGGAGAAGAGATGGTGTATGCGGTAAACGGACGTGCTTCCGTACGACAAAATCCGTTACAGGATGTTCCGTTTAATATGTGCTGTTTCGACATTTCCATTGAAGCGGTAAGGAATGCCCTTTTTTATGGAGCCCAGCTATCTTCTGTGCCTCAATTTGTCAAAATATATGATCAGCGTGCTGCTGAGAAATTAGATGAGCAGGTTTTTACTGCAATGAAAAAAGCCTAGTGAGAGATCACTGGGCTTTTTGTTGTCTTTTGTCAGAAGAATGCAGCTGCTGCATTTGTTGTTCACGTTCAACATGTTCATCCGGATTTTGACGGACTTTGACATCTTTGGGTAGTTGGGGAATGATCCGGCCCACCATGTCTGCGAGTTCTGAAGCGAAACCGGATATTGGATGACCTTGACGAATATGTTCACCGATTTCCTTAATACGCTCGGTGACATCAGCATCTGCGGTAACAATTGAATCCACACCTTCCGGATCTTTGCGGAGGGCTTCGGCTACTGAGTATTTAATTGTACCTACTCGTGCACGTTCCAGTTCACCGTCAACATCAATGCCAACTACGGCTGTATTTCCAAGAATGACACAGTTGGCATCTTTGACACCTTCCACTTGCTTGGCAAGTGTTTTGAGGTGGGTGACCCTTTTTTCATTTGGCATCCGATCGGCCTTGGTGTTGTCCATGACGTTTTTTTCATGAACCTCACCTGTATTTTCGGTCAGATGGTCCACAGCTGAAGGGTGCAACCGATCTTCCTGAGTATTGAGCATGTGAGATCCTTTCCTTTGGTCTTGCTGAGTTGTAACATTTCCTCCGTAACCTTTGGCATGCTGACCTTGTTGCTGCGAGGCATTACGTGTAGAACTGTTGCAGCCTGTAAGTATAAAGATCAGAAGCAGCGTGCAAACCCAATATTTCATAAATGTTCATCCTTTCCTGGAGTTTTTCAGAATGGTTGACAATTATTTTGTCCTAGTCGAATACATTTATGTATGGGAGCATGATTGTCCATGTCGCTGCTGAAAGATCAAACTTATCCATGCCTTTAACGACGCCGCTTTGGAGGGGATTGAATGAAAAAGATTTTTGTATTGGATACGAACGTGCTTCTGCATGACCCCAATGCCATATTTGCCTTTGAGGAACATGAGGTAATCATTCCCGCGGTTGTACTGGAGGAGATCGACTCCAAAAAAAGAAATGCCGATGAAATTGGGCGTAATGCCCGTAATGTATCGAGACTTCTTGATGGGTTGCGTGAATTGGGACATTTGCACAGTGGCGTCCCTTTAGCTAATGGAGGCAATCTGAAAGTGGAACTGAATCATCGTAGTTTTGTGAAAGTACAGGAAATGTTTGGAGAAGTGTCCAACGATAATCGGATTTTGGCCGTCGCCCTGAATTATCAGATTGAGGAAAATGAGAAAGAGGTCGTTGAACGACAGGTGGTTCTGGTCAGCAAGGATGTGCTTGTTCGTATCAAAGCGGATGTACTCGGTCTTTTCACACAGGATTACTTATCAGATCGCACGGCAGGTCTCAGTGAATTATATCCAGGCTACACTGCCCTCAAGGTTCATCCTTCGGTCATTGATGAGTTTTACACATATCGCTTTCTACCGATCAAACCATTACAGTTGTCTTATTCGCTTTACCCGAATGAATTTGTAATTCTCAAGGATGAGATGGGAACCAATAAATCGGCTTTGCTCAAAGTAAATACAGAAGGAACGAAGTTGGAACCACTGTTCCTGAGTAATGATAATGTATGGGGCATCAGTGCACGTAACGCGCAACAGCGTATGGCCCTAGAACTGCTCCTGAATGATGATATTCCACTTGTCACGATTACAGGAAAGGCGGGTACAGGGAAAACCTTGTTGGCGCTTGCTGCAGGTTTGCTTAAAGTGGAGGATGATCATAAGTACAAAAAATTATTGATCGCTCGTCCAGTTGTTCCGATGGGGAAAGATATCGGTTATCTCCCTGGTGAGAAAGAAGAAAAACTAAGACCATGGATGCAGCCGATTTATGATAACTTGGAATTTTTGTTTGATACCAAAAAAGCAGGCGACATTGATAAAATTTTGATGGGTCTTGGCAGTATTCAGGTTGAGGCACTCACTTATATTCGTGGTAGGTCTATACCAGGACAGTTTATCATTATCGATGAAGCGCAGAACCTGTCTCGACATGAAGTGAAGACCATTGTATCGAGGGTGGGCGAAGGCAGTAAAATTATTTTGATGGGTGACCCTGAGCAAATAGACCATCCTTATCTGGATTCAGCAAGTAATGGTCTGACGTATATTGTGGAGCGATTCAAGCAAGAGGGAATCAGCGGACATATTATGCTGGAAAAAGGAGAACGTTCCAAGTTGGCTCAGCTTGCAGCAGATTTATTGTAAGGTAACGGAAAGTTATTTCCCGGAAAATGTTTCTATTAAACCGGCTCTTCGAGCCGGTTTTTTTGCTGAAAAAATAAAAATCAGTTATTGCACAGAACTCGATATGCTCGAAGTATGCAAAATATCGGAAAACTGTTTTTTGGCAGGATAGGACAAGAGCACTACTTATTTGTTACAATGAGTGTTGCAGGAAAAAATTAGGGGAGCAAGGAGGGGAAGTTAATGAAGCGTGGACACCAGGTTGTTTTGTTCGCAGTGCTGCTGCTTTCGTTAACGATTCTGTCTCCCAGCTTTGATTTTAGAGGTTCACAGCTTAATCAGGAACGAGATCAGGAAAAAGATGCATTTCCCAACACGTCATCTCGTAGCGAAGACCAACATGCCCCACTAGAGATTGTAGTCTCAATGTCTGAGACCGACTTTAAATCATTTAAAAAGATGGCTAATGAAGTAGCAACTTCTCAACATGTGGAAATCAGTCTTCGGAATTTGGAGCCGGATACATATAAGCGAGTGCTTGATAATAAATTTTCGGTAGGAGAGAGCGGAGATATCATTCTTCTGGATAGCGCGGAAGTTCAATATCATGCCAAAAAAGGACATCTGTATCCGTTGAATGGTACAACACTGTCCAAGTCTTTGGGAGAAACTGTGGTAGGCTTACGAGAAATGACAGAGTGGAATGGTTACCAATGGGGGATGCCGTTTGATTTTGACGCTTATGTACTTGCAGCTCGCTCTCCATTCCTGGACGAAGCCGGTTTGGCAGGTTTACCCAAAAATAAGGAACAGTGGAACAAACTTGTACAACAAGCAACCCAGGATGAAACGGATTTAATAAGCATAAATTTAAATGACCCTCACGCGGTAAGTGCGTGGTTGAATCAGTTTGATCCAGGCATGGCTCCCGACAAAATTAAGAAAGCGCAAACTTCTTCGCAAACGGAGGCGTACCAACAGATCATACAGTTGATAGATCAGATCCAGTCGCATATTAACGTCGAATCAATGAATCCGACGATCTCTTCTTCGGGTGAGCAGACGGGAGTTCCTATGGTAGTAACGTTGCTGTCTCGTTTGTTGAGTGGAGATCAAGGCGTGGCAGGCGAACAGGAATCATCGGAGAAGATAGCTCTCAGTGCGTTAGAACCGCTGAGATCAAGAAGTCTTGTTATCGCAGCTGGATCACTTGAGGCGGAAGAGGCCAGCCGCTGGATTGAAGGGATGACATCCTCTGCCGTGCAATCGGAGTGGTACCAACAGGCTAACTATTTACCAGCAAAGCAACAGGAACTAGATCTTGAGTCACAGAAACTAATAACGAAGTATAATACGACGGATGTAAAATCCTGGTTTCCAGCTGACTCTTCGCAGGCTGTTATGACGGAAAGTCCTATACTAACTTCTGCCTTTCAAAAGAAGATCCAACAACTTCTCGCGGGAGAGATCACGGCTAATCAGTACGTCAAAAGCATTATTGCCTTGCAAAGCTCGTCAAAATGAAATGGCGAGCTTGACTTCAAGTATGCCTTCGCTTGTGGATACCTCTGTGGCTTTGACAAACGACAGAATTTTCTGTGGGTAAAATCCGAGATCGAATTCTCGTTCCAGCATACGACGTGTGGTATCGGGCAGTTCTAACTGATTAAACACAAGTTTATCTACATGAAATCGAATTGAATTCTGAGGTTCATTCTCAACCGTATAATGGCCTTCAATGCTTAATTGCAACTGATCACGCTGCCCAGAAGCAGTGATTCGATCTTTGTCGAACTGAAAGGCGAAGTCTTCAAAGATCGGATTCTGTGATCGTAGAAACGTATTTAACTCATCTTGTCCAATTCGAATGGTGTACGATGTTCCGGTAGTGGAGATTCCTCCGTTTTGTTCCTGGATAAACTGTGGCAGGTTCTGCATAGCTGATGCCAATGCTTTAAAATATCGCTTGACCTCGTATATGCCGATGTTCTCCCAATAGATAGTCAACTCATCCATCAATTTCTGCATGGCTGCAGCATCCCCGCTGGCAGCTACTTTTCCGTCCACTTCTTTCTGCAAAGCTAGTACTCGTTCACGTTGATTTTGAAGATTGTTTTTGAGTTCAGACAGTTCTGCAGAGGTCTGATTAATCTGGGCGGACGTTTGCTGCATGGTGCGATATCGATCCTGATACTTGTCCAGTACAGCCTGATCCCTGCCAATAATAATCTGATAGTAATCGTATAGAATGAACAGGTCCTTAAAGGATCTTGCCCCCAGTACCGTCATCAAGAGACTATCACGCTCCCCGGTATAGTAGGATCTTACAACTGCACCCGCTCGGTCTTGCTGAGTATGTATCTGGTCTTCCTGTTCCTGAAGTTGCATGGATAACGTCTGACGCTGTTCGTCTAGCTGTTTTTGTTTGGCTGCAATACGTTCGATTTCATGATCGATTTCGACGATGGATAGGCTTTGTTGCAGTATTTCGCGTGTTTCCTCAGAGGAAGGTTCTCCATAGGCATAAGTCCAAGGTATCTGGATCAAAAATATAATACATACGATGAAGCCAGGAATGCCGTATCGACGTTTCACCTATCATTCTCCTTTCCATATCTACATATGATGCGAACAGGCTTATCTCTTCCAGACAATATATGAAATAGATACGTGAAATATCCGTAGTGGTTACATAACACAAAGAATAGTCATTTAATCTGAAAACGACAAAAAAGCAATCCGACATTAGCCGGATCGCTTTGATGCTGCTGGCGGATTAGAGCGGCAAATCCATTTGGAATACGGTCCAGTAGCTGAACCCTGTGAATGTCACGATCATATAACCCCAGAAGAGCAATATGTACGTACGTTCGGTAAATTTCAAATATCCCAAAATGACAAAAAACGCAGTCTGCAGGAAAAAAAGCAAAGCCATTTCGACCAGGTCTCCCGCAAAAGCCATCAGGCCAATCGCTAGCGTGAAGAACCCGAGTACCCGAAACATGCGCGCCACGGTAAGTCCTCCTCTCCTATGTACGATCATAGATTGTCTACACAACATTATACCGGGAAAGGAAAAAGGTGTAAACAAAATTGGATATGAAAGCGAATTCTTTTTTTGGCCTAAAAGAGTTAAAGTATGGTTTGTTTTGCATATGTAACGTATGAGTACTCATAAATGTGGAAATACATTTTAGTATGAAATCAATTCTATGAACTCTATGAGAGGCATAAGAATGAATGAAGCAGCTTTTATACCTAATTCACATACCGGGAAATCGGTTATGGGGACGGTTATTTTAGGATGTTGTTAGGAGGGTATTATAGCATGACTGCAGTGAGACAGGATGCTTGGAGTACAGAGGACGATTTGATTTTGGCTGAGGTTACTTTGCGTCATATTCGGGAAGGAAGTACACAACTAGCTGCTTTTGAAGAGGTTGGCGAAAAAATAGGCAGAACTTCTGCCGCTTGCGGTTTTCGCTGGAACAGCTGTGTACGTAAGAAGTATGAGTCTGCTATTAGCAATGCTAAGGCTCAACGACAAAAACGGAGTTATCTCCGGAAACAACCGGCTTTGCTTGGACCACAAGTAGCAGCTTTGTCCACCCTGGATACAGAAGAAAATCTATACAAGGCGGATGGTATTTCGGAAGATTCTCTATCCATTGATGCAGTTATACGATTCTTGCGGCAATGGAAGGGAACTGTGCAGGAAAACGGTCGTCAGCTCAAGATGCTTGAGAAAGAGCTTCGTGAAAAAGAGGATGAACTTCATGAACTGCGTTGCGAGAATGATCGTCTGTCTAAGGAAGTGAATGAAGTACAGACTGATTATCGTGTTGTAAACGACGATTATAAAGCACTGATTCAGATTATGGATCGTGCTCGCAGACTCGCATTTCTGACAGAAGAAGAAGAGGAACTCAAAACGAGATTCAAAATGGATGCCAACGGGAATCTGGAACGAATTGAATAAAAGCAAATTGTATCTGATGATCAGCATTAGATTAGGACCCGTCACACCTCCGTTACATAACGGCGGGTATGATGGGTTTTTTGTTTGCTGTTTTTGTTCTATTATAGATAAAAGCAACTATTGGAGCAGAGGTAGGGATGCAGCATGATCATTGACGTTGTAGGATCAGGGTCACTGGGTCTTTTGTATGGAGGTAAGCTTCAGGACGCAGGCAACGAGGTTCGGTTTTGGACCAGAACGGCTGAACAGGCAAATAAACTGAGTATAGAAGGATTTAAGGTCATCGAACGGGAGAAAACCATCCAGATTACACCTGATCATATCCAGGTCAAACCGATTACGGAGTTAACCCGAGTGTGGCAACACTCACCTGGAGATTGGCTACTATTAATGGTGAAACAGACAGCGATACATGATGTTATACGTGAAATTGGTTCATTGAAGACGCAAGTGCTCAACATCGCATGTTTCCAAAATGGGGTTGGGCATCTGGATCATGTGCAATCCAATATGCCGCATTCCAATATATACAGCGTCATAACTACAGAAGGGGCGAAACGTCAGCAAGATGGAGTCATCCGTGCAGGTATAGGAGAGACCTGGTTGGGCAAAAGTGCAGATGTACGTATCTCACCTCTAACGCCAATGAATCAAAATGACCCCATTCGTTTACAGGGACTTTTGCAGCAGGCAGGATTTGGCTGTACAGTGTCGAATGAAATCGATAAGCTGATTTATAGGAAGTTGTTAATCAATGCTGTCATTAACCCTCTTACCGCGATATGGCGTATTCCTAACGGTGAGTTAATTACAAAGGAAGAGCGAATCGTGTTTATGCGTCAGCTGTACGATGAGGCATTGGCGGTATACAGAGCAAGCGGAATACTTCTTGATGTTGATGTGTGGGAACAAATCCTCTCCGTCTGTCGTTCTACAGCCTCAAATACATCTTCCATGCTGTCGGATGTTCTGCATGGACAACAAACGGAGGTGCAATCCATTAACGGGCAAATCGTAAGCATGGCGTGTCGGTGTGGCCTGTCCGCTCCGATGCATGAAGTACTGCTTCATCTGATTGAAGGTATGCAACCGGAAGGAGTGAGTTAATGGGATTTTTTATTGTGCTGAGCATACTGCCGTTCTTTCCATTTTTTCTTGTGTATTGGATCATGTATGGATGGAAAAAAGATAAGCGTGTGGCGCTGCGCTTGGCAATGGATGTAACAACCTTATTCCTTATATTCTCTGTATCGGCGTTATTCAACTTAACATTTGATTCGAATTTTGGATTTTATTTAACACTAATACTCATACTAATAGCGCTTGGATTCATCGGAGGTGCACAAAATCGGCTCAAAGGTAAGGTCGATAGGGGTAGAATGTTCCGGGCCGTTTGGCGCATGGCTTTTGTCATAATGAGTTTTGGGTATGTTTTGTTTACTATATTTGGATTATTTAGATACTTCATGAAACAGATGTAAGGATACATAACGCAAAAGGGCTAAAAAATGTGTCGATTTTGTCGAAAACTGAAAAAAACATTACTTTCTGAAAAAGTAATGTAGATTTTTTTGACCGGTGGTTGTATAATCTATAAACATATACCACATCAATTTAGGGGGAAAGTGTTAGATGAAAAGGAAAAGTCTATTAGTCCTTTTGACGCTGATTTTGGCGTTCGGTACCGTACTTGCAGCGTGCGGATCGAAAAACGAAGGCACAGGTAACACCGATACTGGTTCTGCAACCGAAGGAAATGGTCTTGCTAAAGATCAAGTCCTGAAAATTAACCTGTCAGCTGAACCTCCTACGTTAGACCCGGCTCAAGCAAAAGACAGCCAAACCAACACTGTACTGAAATTCTTGTATGAAGGTCTTGTGCGTATCGACCCTGATGGCAAAGAAGCTCCAGGTGTTGCTAAAGACTGGACAATTTCCGAAGATGGTCTGAAATATGTTTTCAACCTGAACCCGGATGCTAAATGGAGCAACGGTGATGCAATCACTGCCGAAGACTTTGTACGTTCTTGGGAACGCGCTTTGAAACCGGAAACAGCTTCTCCATATGCTTACCAATTGTATTACATCAAAGGTGCTGAGGGTTACAACCTGAGCAAAGACGAAACATATAAAGGTACTAAAATCACAGACTTCTCTCAAGTAGGTGTTAAAGCTACTGATGAGCACACACTGGAAGTAACGTTGGAAAACCCAACACCTTACTTCTTGGGTCTGACAGCATTCTACACGTACTACCCAGTACACAAGTCTGCTGACACGAATGACAAATTCTTCACAGACTACAAAAACATGATCGTTAACGGACCATTCACAATGGATCAATACGCTAAAGGTCAAAAAATCGTCGTGAAGAAAAACGAAAGCTACCATGCAGCTTCTGACATCAAATTGTCTGAAATTAACATGTCCCTGACAAACAGCAGTGCTTCCGAACTGCAAGCTTATAAGTCTGGACAATTGGACTACACAGGCGCACCTAACGGTGAAATTCCTTCCGACCAAATTCCTTCTGTAAAAGCGGAATTGCCGGACGAGTTTAAAGCTACTGGTATTGCAAGTACTTACTACTACCAGTTCAACGTTAATGAAGCTCCATTTAACAACGTTAAAATCCGTAAGGCTTTTGCAATGTCAATCGAGCGTCAATTGATCGTTGACAAAGTAACACAAGGTGGACAAATTCCAGCTTTCGGCTTTGTACCTCCAGGTATCCGCGGTGAAAACGGCGAATTCCGTGATGAGCACAAAGATGACTACTTCACTGAGAACGTAGAAGAAGCTAAGAAATTGCTTGCTGAAGGTATGAAAGAAGAAGGCTACACAACATTGCCAGCAGTAACTTTGATCTACAATACTAGTGACGGTCACGCGAAAATCGCGCTTGCTGTTGCTGATATGTGGAAGAAAAACCTTGGTGTTGACGTGAAAACGGAAAACCAAGAGTGGGGCGTATTCCTTGAGAACCGTCAAAACCAAAACTTCCAAATCGCTCGTGCGGGCTGGTCTGCTGACTACAACGATCCGTACAACTTCTTGGAAATGTGGACTACTGGAAACACAAACAATGATTCCAAATTCAGCAACGAACAGTATGATAAAGATGTTAAAGAGACTGTAAAATCTGCAGATCCAGCTACTCGTATGGCTGCTTTTGCTGACGCTGAGAAAATCCTGATTCAAGATGAAATGGGCGTATTGCCGATCTATTACTACACTAACGTATCTTTGACTAAGCCTTACCTGAAAGGCATACAACTTGATTTCAGTGGAGCTATTGACTTCACTCGTGCATATCTGGAAGAGAAATAAGTTGTTCTGAAGTCTATATGATTACTTCGGGATATATATGTGGAATTCCATATATATCCCGATTTTTTTGTATGTGCACCGATTTTCCTTATAATTCTTGAAATTTCCGATAAATGGATTGGACATTATTCTTGTCTAATTCTACAATCGATTTGTATACAAAATATTGTTTGTGGAGGTGTGCAAGGGTTGGTTAAGTACGTGCTGAAAAAACTGCTATTTATGCTGCTATCGCTTTTCATACTCGCATCAGCAACCTTCTTCCTGATGAAGGCCATTCCGGGTGACCCTTTTACATCCGAGAAAAAAGTATCTCCTGAAATCCGGGCACTTTTGGAAGTGAAGTATGGTTTGGACAAACCGATGTATGAACAATACCTGAAGTATATGGGTGGAATCATCAAAGGTGATTTCGGGGTTTCTATGAAATACCTGAATCAAGATGTAACGGGTATGATCACTCAAACGTTTACAGCATCGCTGAAGCTAGGAATCTTTGCGATTATTATCTCAATTGTTGTGGGTGTCTTGTTGGGGCTTATTGCCGCAGTGTACCATCGCAAGTTGATTGATGATATTACGATGATTCTGGCTGTTATCGGGATTGCTGTACCGAGTTTCTTGCTCGCATCCCTGGTGCAATATGTTTTTGCATTCAAACTCGGCTGGTTTAATGTTATGGGCTTCGATGGCCCGCTCGACTATGTGCTTCCGGTTGCCGCATTGTCAGCATCTCCAATTGCCTTTATCGCACGTTTGACGCGTTCAAGCATGTTGGAAGTGTTGCATGCAGACTACATCAAGACAGCCAAAGCCAAAGGTTTGAAATGGCCTGCTATCATGTTTAAACACGTTTTACGGAACGGTATTCTGCCAGTCGTTACTTACGTTGGTCCGATGACAGCAAATATTATCACAGGTTCCGTTGTTATTGAGCAAATCTTTAATATTGGTGGAATTGGTAAAGTATTTGTAGAGAGTATTACGAATCGTGATTACACGATGATCATGGGGATTACAATCTTCTATGGTATTCTCTTGATGCTTGCACGTTTCCTGACAGATATCGCTTACGTGTTGATTGATCCTAGAATTAAGCTAGAAAGCCGGAAGGGGGCATAACGTTGTCTGGCAAGAATAACAACAATAATGAAACGGCGAACACAGGCCTGGATAGTCAGGCAGCGTTGAAATCGCAAGAGAGTGTATCGCTATTCAAAGACGCTATGTACAGACTTGCAACCAACAAGGCCGCTATGATTAGTTTGGCTGTTCTAGTCCTTGTTGTCATTTTCTCTATGATTGGTCCAACTTCGTTGTTCTCAAGCTATAATTATTATTCCAATGATTTGTTGAATGCCAATGCTGCACCGAGTGCTGAACACTGGTTCGGAACAGATGAACTGGGTCGTGATGTATGGGTAAGAACCTGGGTAGGTGCACGTGTGTCTCTTACTGTAGGTTTGGCTGCTGCTTTGATTGACCTTGTCATCGGGGTAATTTATGGAGCCATTATGGGCTTCTACGGTGGACGTGTTGACGGCATCATGAACAAGTTCTCCGAGATCTTGTACTCCCTGCCATACATGCTCGTTGTTATCCTGTTGCTGGTTGTATTGGAGCCAAGTCTGACAACGATTATCATTGCACTTACCATTACAGGATGGATCAGTATGTCCTGGATTGTGCGTGGTGAGATTATGCAACTCAAAAACAGAGACTTTATCCTTGCTGCTCGTTCCATGGGCGCAAGCACTGGACGTCAACTCTTCCGTCATTTGTTGCCAAATGCTGTCGGACCAATTCTCGTTACATTGACATTGTCCATCCCAAATGCCATCTTCGCAGAAGCATTTTTGAGCTTCCTCGGATTGGGTGTATCTGCACCTAAATCCTCTCTTGGATCTATGATCAATGATGCACTTACAGGCTGGACGCTGTATCCTTGGCGGATGTGGTTCCCTGCAGGTTTGATGGTTATGACAATGCTCGCATTTAACTTGCTTGGTGACGGCTTGCGCGACGCGCTTGATCCGAAATTACGTAAATAGAAATAGGAGGTGGGATTATGGAGCCGATTTTAACAGTCAAAGACCTGAGTGTGTCATTTACGACGCGTTCTGGTGAGTTTGATGCCGTTAAAAATGTGAGTTTTGAACTTGGCAAAGGAGAGACGCTGGGGATCGTAGGTGAATCCGGTAGTGGTAAGAGTGTTACTGCCCAAACCATCATGAAATTGATTCCCTCCCCGCCTTCGAAGGTCAAAAGCGGAGAAATTACTTTTCACGGGCAGGACCTGCTGAATAAGACAGATAAACAGATGGAAGCCATCCGTGGTAAAGATATCGGCATGATCTTCCAGGATCCAATGACTTCTTTGAATCCTACCATTAAAATTGGTAAGCAAATTACCGAGGTACTGCGCAAGCATCAGAATATGTCCAAAAAAGAAGCTGAAAAAAGCGCATTGGAAATGCTCGAACTTGTAGGCATCAAAAATGCGGAATCGCGTATGAACCATTATCCACACCAATTTTCCGGTGGTATGCGCCAGCGTGCTATGATTGCGATTGCCTTGGCATGTCGTCCATCCCTTCTGATTGCGGATGAGCCAACAACTGCACTCGACGTAACGATTCAAGCACAAATCTTGGATGTTATGAAAGACATGCAGCAAAAGCTTGGAACTTCGATCATGCTTATCACGCATGACCTTGGAGTAGTGGCAGGAATGTGTGATCGTGTTGTCGTTATGAAGGAAGGCGAAGTTGTTGAAACAGGAACAACTGCTGAAATCTTCAGTAATCCTCAACATCCATACACGATTAAATTGCTGAATGCTCTCCCTCGTCTGGACGAGCCTAAAAAAGAAAAGCCTACTCCAGTTGGTATTATCAAAGGTGCCAACAAGCCGCTGGTTCAAGTGAAGAACCTGAAACAATACTTCAACTTGGGCAAAGGCAACATTCTAAAAGCGGTTAATGATGTTAGCTTTGATATTTTTGAAGGCGAAACACTTGGAGTTGTAGGGGAGTCGGGCTGTGGTAAGTCCACAACTGGCCGTACAATTCTGCGCCTTTATGAGCCAACAGGCGGAAATGTTAACTTTAATGGAACGGACATCTACAAGCTGTCTCCGCGCAAGATGAAAGAAATGCGTAAAGATATGCAGATGATTTTCCAGGATCCTTATGCATCTTTGAACCCACGTTTCAACGTTATGGATATCATCGGTGAATCTCTTGATATTCATGGTCTGGCGTCAAGTCGGGCAGAGCGGAAGAGACGCGTTGAAGAATTGCTTGATCTTGTAGGTCTGAATCCTAGCCATGCACTCCGTTATCCACATGAATTCTCAGGTGGTCAAAGACAACGGATCGGGATTGCCCGTGCATTGGCTGTAGACCCTAAATTCATCATCTGTGATGAGCCATTGTCTGCATTGGACGTGTCCATTCAGGCTCAGGTCGTTAATTTGCTTGAAGAACTTCAGCAACGCCTCGGCTTGACATACCTGTTTATTGCACATGACTTGTCCATGGTTAAACATATCAGTGACCGTGTAGCTGTAATGTACATGGGTAAAGTGGTGGAGTTGGCAGAAAGTGAAGAACTTTATGCTAATCCAATTCACCCTTATACCAAAACATTGCTGTCCGCGATTCCTGTACCTGATCCGGAAGTAGAAGCGAGCAAACGTCGCATTTTGCTGCCGGAAGAACAAGCACTTAAGAATGGATCTGGTGGTCCTGCAAATGATCCATACAACCTGCAGAACGCTCAATTGATTGAGATATCCAAAGGTCACTGGGTTGCAGAACCTTACGTATAAAAAGTACAATTTTCATTTGGACTTATCCATGAATATCAAACCGCCGACTTTGTTCGGCGGTTTTTTATTTTTTGATGCACTTTCTTTTGACGAAGAGGGCTCTCATTCGGTACAATCAAGAAAGGCTCTTTGAAGCAGAATAGGAGGCAGACCTCATGAAAGGTATTACCGAGGCACTCCGCAGCGGAACGCGACTTGCAGAAGACTATGTCTGTTCAAGGGATGCTGCGCGTGGCCTTTACCAATATGACATTCGCTGGGAATCGGGGCTTCATACGCGTGCCGAGTGGCTAGACCAATCGGAGAACACACGTATTCCTCGTCAACATCTGGCAGAGTATCTACGTATATATAATAAACGGGTGAACGATCATGGTGCAGTCCATGAATCCATCACACGTCTCGCGGAACAAGAAGCGTTGGTTGTTACGGGAGGACAGCAAAGCGGCCTGCTTACTGGTCCGTTGTTTGTAATTTATAAAGCAGCAAGTGTAGTTGCAGCTGCGCGGGAAGCGGAGAACAGGCTACAACGGCCGGTCGTTCCCGTTTTTTGGATTGCAGGCGAAGACCATGACTGGGATGAAGTGAACCACACATACTTGCCTGACGCCAACGGTGACATGACGAAGATCAAGTTACAAGGGCGGTTTGCAGGCAGGGATTCTGTGAGTTATGTCCATGTGGAAACAGAACAATGGATGACCGTGCTGAAGCAGGTGGAGCATCTGTTACCGGATACGGTGCACAAACCTGGTTTGATGAAGCTGGTTACGGAAATTCATCAGTCGAGTTCGAATCTGAGTGATGCGTTTGCTCGGTTAATCTCAGCATTGTTTGGCAGCAGTGGACTTATTCTGATGGATGCTGCAGATCCAGACTTGCGCAGGCTTGAGCAGCCTGTATTTGAGCGTTTGATTCGTGAAAATGGGACATTACGCCAAGCATATGCACAAGGTGCCTCCGCACTGGAACAAGCCGGATATGCCATGCCAGCTGAAGTTGCGGAAGATGGGGCCAATCTGTTTTACATACATGAAGGGGCACGGTTGCTTCTGATGTTGAAAGACGGCTTGTACAGCGACCGTAAAGGTCTGGTTTCATTTACAGAAGATCGACTGCTTCAGGAACTGGCTGAACATCCCGAGCGGTTTAGCAACAATGTATTGACCCGGCCATTGATGCAAGATTCCATTTTACCTGTAGCGGCTGTTATCTTAGGTCAAGGTGAGATCGCGTACTGGGGATTGACACGTGAAGCGTTTGGACGCTTTGGGCTGCAGATGCCTATCTTGCTTCCACGTCTGTCCTTTACCATTTTGGAAGATGTTCATCACAAGCATATGAAGCAGTACGGTCTTTCTTTCCAGGACGTTCAATATCATATGGAAGATAAGAAGGAACAATGGCTGGCACAGCAGGAGACCTTCCAGGTCGATGAACAATTCGAGCGCGTTCAGCAAGCATTTGCCGATCTATATCGTCCATTACTTGATCAGATCACAGAGATCCATCCTGGTCTGGACCGAATTGGAGATACCAATGTAGGTAAGATCAGCGAACAGATGCAATATCTGCAACAGCAGACCCACAAAGCCATCAAAGATAAACACAATGTGAGTCTAAGACACTGGAACGGGATGCAAAACTCACTCTTTCCCATGAACAAACCACAGGAACGAGTACATAACGTACTCTTTTACCTGAACCGTTATGGAACCGAGTGGATCGGACAACTGATTGAAAGTCAGAACGAATTCCGTGGACAACACCAAGTGATCACATTGTAGTGACCTTTTATAATAGAAGGAATAGATAATCGAGGAGGATGAGGAATGACTACCCCTGCATTGCAAAACAGTATCGTTAAGGATATGGGACTCGCTTCGGAAGGTCATCTGAAAATTGATTGGGTAGAAGCACATATGCCGGTGTTAAACCGCATTCGTCACCAATTTGAACAGGATCTTCCGTTTAAAGGTTTGAAAGTAGCCATTTGCCTTCACCTTGAGGCCAAAACAGCTTACCTGGCGAAAGTCATTCAAGCTGGTGGTGCAGAAGTGACGATTACACACAGCAACCCATTGTCAACACAGGACGATGTTTGTGCTGCTCTGGTGGAAGACGGCGTTACGGTGTATGCCAAACATAATCCGGACCCTGTTGAGTTCAAAGAACTGCAACTTCGTGCACTTGAAGTGAAACCTGATCTGATCATTGATGACGGTGGAGACTTTGCCACTATCATTGCATCTGAACGACCTGACCTAGCTGCCACCATTCGTGGTGGAGCAGAGGAAACGACAACGGGCATCATTCGTTTGAAAGCTTTGGCGAAAGAAGGACAATTGCGTTTCCCAATGGTTGCAGTCAATGACGCTTATTGCAAATACTTGTTTGATAACCGTTACGGTACAGGTCAGTCTGCATTCGATGGTATCATCCGTACAACTAATCTGGTCGTTGCAGGAAAGAACGTAGTTGTAGTGGGTTATGGATGGTGTGGTAAAGGTGTAGCGATGCGTGCCAAAGGGCTCGGAGCAAATGTCATCGTAACTGAAATTGATCCTATTAAAGCCGTAGAAGCACATATGGACGGATTCCGTGTCATGACGATGGTAGAAGCTGCAAAATTGGGTGATTTCTTCATCGCTGTTACCGGCAATAAAGATGTGATTACTGGAGAGCATTACGATGTGATGAAGGATGGAGCAATCCTGAGTAATGCGGGTCACTTTGACGTGGAAGTAAACAAACCTGAACTTGCTAAACGTTCCGATTCGATTCGTACCGTACGCCGCAACATTGAAGAATATCGCTTCAAAGATGGCCGTAAGATGTATTTGCTGGCCGAAGGACGCCTCGTAAACCTGGGTGCAGCCGATGGACACCCTGCCGAGATTATGGATACAACGTTTGCATTGCAAGCGCTGGGTCTGCGTTATGTGAGCGAGAACTATGCGGAACTGGGTAAAACCGTTGTTAATGTACCTTATGACATTGACCAACAGGTTGCCAGTTACAAACTAGAAAGCTTGAATATTGCCATCGACTCTTTGTCCGCCGAGCAGGAAAAATATCTGGACAGCTGGAAATTCTAAGAGGCATCCATTAATTACAAGCTGATTAAGTGCTTCAAAGGGTTTAAAATGGTTTATTAATGATATGGCTCATATGCGGGTGTACGTGCGATTGCCCGTAAACGGGAAACGTCTTTGATCCTGAGTGACAGGATCAAAGACGTTTTTTTGCGGTTGGAAATTGAAAAAAAGTAAAGCCCGTAAGAAGGGTTTTGATTTTTTTGTGCGAATCTATTATGCTTAGGTGGTGGAAAGTGGGGCAAAGTGGGAGAAACGGGTGAGGAGTGAGTGGGCCAATGTTTATGGGGGAGTTCCAACATAGCATTGATGACAAGGGTCGGGTTATTATTCCGGCTAAATTCCGCGAATCTCTGGGACCGTCTTTCGTTGTCACACGGGGTTTGGACCAGTGTCTTTTCGTGTACCCCATGGAGGAGTGGGGGGTCATGGAACAGAAGCTCAAAGCACTGCCGTTGATGAAATCCGATGCACGTGCGTTTACCCGGTTTTTTTTCTCGGGTGCCACCGAATGTGAATTGGACAAACAGGGCAGGGTAAATTTGCCGGGCAATCTTAGAGAGTATGCCAAGCTGGACAAGGATTGCGTTGTTCTTGGCGTGTCGAACCGGGTGGAGATTTGGAGCAAAGGCATATGGGAGAGTTATTTCAATCAATCCGAAGAAGCATTCAACGACATTGCCGAAAAGCTGGTCGATTTTAATTTTGATTTATAAAGTCAGGAGGGGTGCAGGTTGTTTCACCACATAACCGTACTCAAAGAAGAGGCAACAAAGGGATTAAACATCAAGCAGGACGGTATATACGTGGACTGCACTTTAGGCGGTGGCGGACATAGCTCCGTGATTGCATCCAAGCTCGGTCCAGGGGGACGTCTGATCGCACTGGATCAGGATGATTGGGCTTTGGATAACGCGCGTGAAAAATTGGCTCCATATGGAGAGCGGATTACATTGGTGAAAACCAATTTCCGTGATCTCGAACAGGTACTGAAAGAACTGGATGTACCGATGAAAGATGGCGTGCCACAGGTAGATGGCATTTTGTACGATTTGGGGGTATCATCGCCGCAATTCGACGAAGGAGAACGTGGATTTAGCTACAATCACGATGCTCCGTTGGATATGCGTATGGATCAGGACGCATCCCTTACCGCCAAAGAGATTGTTAACGAATGGCCGGAAGAGGAGATTGCCCGCATTTTGTATCGCTATGGTGAAGAGAAATTCTCTAGACGAATTGCGCGTGTCATTATTGAAAAGAGGAAGCAATCCACTATTGAGACTACTGGCGAACTGGTGGAATTGATCAAAGAAGGGATTCCGGCGGCGGCTCGTCGTACCGGAGGACATCCTGCAAAACGCAGCTTCCAGGCATTGCGAATTGCGGTTAATGATGAGCTGGGCGCGTTCGAAGAAGCGTTACATCAGGCCGTTCGGTGCTTGGCACCAGGCGGACGTGTATCTGTTATTACTTTTCACTCACTTGAGGACCGAATTTGCAAACAGATTCTTAGCAGTTATCTGGAGAAATGTACATGCCCTCCCGATTTTCCGTTGTGTGTTTGCGGCGGTAAGGGTACCATGCGTTTAGTGAACAGAAAGCCGCTGATTCCAACGGAAACGGAACTGGCCGAAAACTCCCGTGCTCGTTCAGCGAAGCTGCGCGTAGCCGAGAAACTGTAAATCAAGAGCGGAGGAGAGAGTCGGAGTATGGCATATACACGTGGTAATCTGGCAGTGAAAGAAAAAGCGTCCCAAGAACGTGTGACCCAGCAGCGGTACAAGGAAACCACCAAAGTGGTAACCCGTCGTACCGGTCTTCCGGCACGCGAGAAATTTTTGTATTTGATTACTCTGGTCGCAGTCATTGTTGTGGGTGGTGTAATGATGTCGCGTTACGCTCACATCTATGATCTGAATAAGCAGGCACAGACGACGTTGTCTGACGTGAGAAAAGCAGAGAAAACTATTGCAGATCTGCAAGTGGAAAAAGAAAAACTGAACAATCTGGTCATCGAGAATGCTCGCAAACTTGGTTACGTTGAGGCTTCCGGCAAGGATGTCATTTTTGTACCTCGCTCAACAAGTACAACGAACTCGACAGGTACTGAATCGTCCTCGGATACAGCAAATAAGTAGAACATTTTGTATCAATCCATACAAAATGCTGAAGCAAAAGAGGTGTACCGATGGTAAAAAGAATAAAGATGCGCACGTTGCTTATAGGGGGATGTATTACCCTCTTTTTTCTTGTATTGATAACCCGCATATTTTTTATTCAGGTTGTTAATGGCGGTATTTGGCAGGAGCGAGCGGCTGGTTTGGTCGAACGCGAACAAACCATCAAGGCCAGTCGCGGGACAATCACAGACCGCAATGGTAACATTCTGGCCACGGATGCACCTGCTTACACGGTGTCTGTAAACCCAGAGATGATTAACAAGCTGGGGATTGAAGATGTGGTTATTGAAAAATTATCTAGTTTATTGGGTAAAAGCGAGAGTGAAATGCGTGCACTTGTAACAGCCAAAAAAGATGATGGTTCGTTCTTTCAACAACGTGAAGTGCGCAGTGAAGGGTATAAAATTAGCCCTGAACTCGCTGCCAAGGTAGACGAATTTCGCGAAAAACTGCAGGATGACTACAAGGCTAAAAACGCGATTGTCTTGACGCAGGAGTCGAAGCGATTTTATCCAGAAGAAACGCTCGCCTCTCATCTACTGGGATACATGAGCCGTGATGGCAAGGCTGTTAACGGACTTGAGGTCTCGTATGATGAACAGCTTACAGGTACAGATGGTTATCTGAACTATCAGAAGGATGCCAAAGGTATTAAGCTTCCTGACTCCCAGGATAATTATCTTCCTCCGCAAAACGGGAACAATCTGAAGCTAACGATTGATGATACAATTCAGTACTACATCGAAGATGCAATGAAAGAAGCGGTAGCCCAGTACAATCCACTGAGCATGACTGTCATTGCAGCAGATCCTAATACGATGGAGATTCTTGGTATGGCGAATTGGCCTAATTTCAATCCTAACACCTATTGGGAAACGCCGGATCAAAAAGACTTTATAAACCATGCGACACAATCCATCTATGAACCAGGGTCTACTTTTAAAATTGTTACTCTGGCGGGTGCGGTTGAAGAGAAGCTGTTTGATCCTAATGCCACGTTTGAATCGAAACCGACCTATATTGGCGGATATACTATCAGTGATAACGGTCATTCTTACGGCCGAATCTCTTACCTTGAAGGTGTAAAACGCTCCAGTAACATTGCTTTTGTTAATCTTGGTTACAACATGCTGGGCGGTGAACGTTTGCGTCATTACATAGACCAATTCGGTTTTGGCAAAAAGACGGGCATTGATCTGCCGAGCGAGGCAGCTTCACCAATCAAGCCGCTGGTCTTCAAATCGGAAATTGCCACAGCAGCCTACGGTCACGGTCTTGTACAGGTAACGCCAATCCAGCAGGTAGCAGCCATTTCGGCCATTGCCAACGGCGGCAAACTTATGGAACCGCATCTGGTTAAGGAAATTATTAATCCGAATGACGGTACATCAGAAGTAATCAAGCCGAAGGTTGTTCGTCAGGTCATTTCCAAGGAGTCTTCCAAACTGGTGAGCGGGTATCTGGAACAGGTTGTAGCTGACCAAACGATTGGTACAGGGCGCAATGCTTATATCGAAGGATACCGTGTGGCTGGTAAAACGGGTACGGCAAGAAAAGTTGTGAATGGGACATACAGTAAATCCAAAGACGTCGTTTCGTTTATCGGATTTGCACCTGTAAATAATCCCAAAATCGCGATGTTAATTGTGATTGACCAGCCTGATGGTTCCAATATTGGCGGAGGTACTGCAGCTGCTCCGGTATTCAAGAAGATTGTGAGCCAGACTCTTCAATACATGGGAGTTCCCAAAGATACAGTAAAGACCACTGACAAAAAGTCAAAAACAACGCCGGTCGTTCAATCTAAAGCTCCTGATCTGTCAGGCAAGACAGCCAAACAGGCTAGAAGCCAACTTTTGAACGCAGGAATTGCCTATGAGACGCTTGGTCAGGGTGAAAATGTCATTCGCCAGTATCCTGTGGCGGGTGCAGCCATGAATCCTGGCCAACGAATCTACCTTTTGACCGAAGAGAGCAGCAAAATGAAGATCCCTGATCTGACTGGCGAATCTCTACGAGATGCACTTGAAGTGCTCTCCCTCATGAAAGTGGGCGTAACCGTTAAAGGTGAAGGATATGTGGTGAAGCAAACGGAGCAGGTGGCAGGCGAACAGAGAACGGTTGAGCTTGTGCTGCAGACGGCCAAAGCGGCAGTTACCGGTATAGCAGATGAAGCTCCCGAGTCTTCTGATCCAGCATTAGGGGAAGAGACTAACAATCAGGGAGCAGCTGATGGAACGGGGAACACCGAAGAAACGGGTAAAACGGATACTACAAATTCACCTTCAAATGAGACAAAATCGTCTGGTAACACTTCGGACGGGGCTTCGCTTCCATAGAGATCACAGACAGCTTGTTCTAACCCCCGGTTGTCCTGAATATTCATGAATGGAACACAATCATGATTTTGGGACGAGTGGGGGGATCTTTTCGTGAAGGGGTCAAGCGTAAATCTGCGGCGCAGGTTGTTATGGAGTTTAGTGATTTTAGTTCTGTTATTCTCAGCCTTGGTGATCAGGCTTGCTTATGTACAGTTAGGGAAAGGACCGGAACTATCTGCGAAAGCGGAAGAGTCTTGGCGGCGGAATATTCCTTATTCAGCCAAACGGGGAGAGATCCTGGATCGAAATGGAACCTCTCTCGCCTACAATATAACCACACCAACCATTATGGCGATTCCTGCCCAGGTCAAGGAAGCGGAGACAACAGCAAGAGCACTGGCTCCTTTGCTGGGGATGACCGAAGAGAAAGTGCTGGCAACCATCAAGAAAAGAGAACTAATTGTACGACTACAACCCGGTGGCCGCAAAATTACGATGGAGAAAGCTCAGCACATCCGTGATTTGAAGCTTCCGGGTATCGTTGTTGCTGAGGATAATAAACGCTTTTATCCTTATGATGATCTGGCGGCTCATATTCTTGGTTTTACGGGTATTGATAATCAGGGCTTAACGGGTGTGGAGAAAAAGTATGATGATAAACTGAACGGTTTGAATGGCAGTGTGTCCTACTTGTCCGATGCGGCCGGAAGGCTAATGCCGGGCTCATCTGAGAAGTATGTGGAACCGAAGGATGGTCTGAACCTCAAGCTGACTATTGATAAATCGATTCAGTCCATCATGGAACGCGAGCTGGATCAGGCTATGGTCAAGTTCCAGGCCAACTCGGCGCTTGCCATTGCAATGAACCCTAAGACGGGTGAAATCCTTGGCATGGCCAGTAGACCCGGATACGAACCAGCCGATTATCAGCAATATCCGGCCGATGTATACAACCGGAATTTACCGATCTGGATGACGTACGAACCGGGTTCAACGTTTAAAATTATTACGCTCGCAGCAGCACTTGAAGAGAAAAAAGTAAATCTGACGCAGGATCAGTTCTATGATCCCGGATTTGTTGAAGTTGGAGGCGCTCGCCTGCGTTGCTGGAAAAAGGGCGGCCATGGAAGTCAGACCTTCCTCCAAGTCGTGGAGAACTCCTGCAACCCTGGATTTGTTGCACTGGGTCAGAGGCTGGGCAAAGAATCATTATTCTCCTATATTAAAGACTTCGGTTTTGGCACCAAAACAGGCATAGATCTGAGTGGTGAGGCCAGCGGGATTCTGTTCAAACTGTCACGGGTCGGTCCTGTGGAGCTTGCGACCACTGCTTTTGGTCAAGGGGTATCCGTTACGCCGATTCAGCAAGTAGCGGCTGTGTCAGCAGCTATTAATGGTGGTAAACTATACAAGCCATATGTTACAAAGGCTTGGGTTCATCCCGAAACGGGTGAAGTGATGGAAGAGGCCAAGCCGGAACTGGTTCGTCAAGTCATCTCGGAAGATACGTCCAAGCAAGTACGTGAAGCACTTGAGAGTGTCGTCGCCAAGGGTACGGGACGTCCGGCGTTTATTGATGGATACCGGGTTGGCGGAAAAACGGGTACGGCCCAGAAGGTAATCAATGGACGTTACTCCTCTACCGAGCATATTGTATCCTTTATCGGTTTTGCTCCAGCGGATGATCCGCAGATTGTTGTGTATACTGCGGTGGATAATCCGAAAGGGATTCAGTTCGGCGGCGTGGTTGCCGCACCGATCGTACAGAACATTCTGGAGGATGCGCTGCATTATATGAATGTTCCGGTTCGAAAGGATCAGGTAGCCAAAGAATACAAGTATGGAGAAACCAAAATCGTGACGGTTCCCGATCTGACAGGAGCTACGGTCGAAGACCTGTATGAGGATCTGAATATGAACTTTATGCTGGCCAAATCCGGCAGTGGGAAATATGTCATTAACCAGGCTCCGAAACCAGGAGCACGGGTTGATCAGGGTTCTACTATACGAATCTATATGGGTGATGTTCTGAATGATATTCATGATCATACCAAGGAGGAAGGACAAGAGCCCTGATGGGGCTCTTGATCCCCACCGCAACAAAATGCACTGAGTTGCGTTTCATTAATTGGCTGTGTTTACGATATTAATGATTACAGAGAACTGTTGAAATTGAAGTAAACTTGGAAAAAGTGAGGTTATTCATGTGCTTTTAAAACAACTTTCATCAATGCTAACAACCGCCCGTGTCATTGGCGAACCAAATACAGAATGTCAAAACCTACAGACAGATTCTCGCCAGGTACAACCGGGAGATCTGTTTATCTGTCTTCCAGGACATACGGTTGACGGACATAACTATGCTGAGAAGGCTGTAAACGCTGGGGCTGTCGCTCTGGTTGTGGAACGAGAGCTGGATCTGCCTGTTCCGCAGTTGCTGGTAAAAGACAGCCGTTTCGCCATGGCTGTACTGGCAGATTCCTTTTTTGACTCGCCAAGCCGCAAGATGAATATGATTGGTGTAACGGGAACCAACGGAAAAACAACGACTACCTATTTAATTGAAAAAATCATGAGTGACTTTGGTCAAAAAACAGGATTAATCGGGACCATTCAAATGCGCTATGACGGGCGCACATACCCGATGTCAGGTACTACACCGGAAGCACTTGATCTACAGCGCAGTCTGAATGATATGGTTCAAGCAGGCACGGACTGTTGTGTTATGGAAGTTTCATCCCACGCTTTGGAGCAAGGTCGGGTGAAGGGGACGGAATTCCGCACGGCTGTATTTACCAATTTGACGCAGGATCATCTGGATTACCATCATTCCATGGAAGAATATCGTGGAGCGAAAGGACTGTTCTTTGCACGGTTGGGTAACGGATATACCGAGGATGCTTCCAAGCGCAAATTTGCAGTAATCAACGCAGATGATCCCGCTGCAGCTTACTTTATATCTGTAACGGCAGCTGAAGTCATTACATACGGCATGGAGGAAAATGCGGATGTACACGCATCCCAGATTTCAATTACCTCGCAGGGGACTTCTTTCCATGTAGACACATTCAGAGGCAGCACTGATATTCGTTTACGGATGGTAGGCAAATTCAATGTGTATAACGCAATGGCTGCCATCGCTGCTGCTCTGGTTGAAGACATTCCGCTGGAGGAGATCAAACGTAGTTTGGAAACGGTACCCGGCGTAGATGGACGTGTTGAGGCTGTTGACGAAGGACAGTCTTTTGCAGTCATTGTTGACTATGCTCATACCCCAGATGGCCTGGAGAACGTATTGCGGACGGTGAAGGAATTTGCTGAAGGCCGTGTGATCTGCGTATTTGGATGTGGTGGTGACCGAGATCGCACGAAGCGGCCTCTAATGGGCAAAATTGCTGCGAAGTATAGCGATATCGTATTTGTTACTTCCGACAATCCGCGGACAGAAGATCCCGATCTGATTCTCAAGGATATTGAACAGGGCTTGATTGAAGATGCCATTCAACCTGACCGTTATACGATGATTGTGGATCGGCGCCAGGCGATTCATGAAGCTATTGAAATGGCAAGCCCTGCCGATGTAGTATTGATTGCGGGCAAGGGGCATGAGACCTATCAAATCATCGGCACAACCAAGACGGACTTTGATGATCGGATCATAGCGAAAGAAGCGATAAGGGGCAAATCCAATTGATAAAAAGAACATTGGCACAATTGGCCGAGATGTGTGGAGGAACACTAACTGACATTGCTGCTTATGGTGATGTTGGTGTTGAAGGTGTATTTACAGATTCGCGTAAGCCCGTTCAAGGCAGTCTCTTTATCCCGCTTGTTGGCGAAAGGTTTGACGGACATGAATTTGTGCAAACCTGTGTAGAGAAGGGCGCTGCCGGAACTTTATGGCAAAAGGATCATGGAGCTGCACCTCAAGGTGCTGTGATTATTGTGGAGGATACCCTGGTTGCATTGCAGGAGCTTGCGTCCTCCTATTTAAAAGAAAACAAGGCCTCCGTTGTAGGTATTACAGGCAGCAATGGTAAAACAACAACAAAGGACATTGTGGATGCCATTCTGTCTACCACGTTCAAAGTGCATAAGACCCAAGGCAATTTCAATAATCATATTGGTTTGCCGCTTACCGTACTTAGCATGGAACCAGACACTGAGATCGTAATTCTGGAGATGGGCATGAGCGGCCGAGGAGAGATTGAAGAATTATCTTTAATTGCCCAGCCGGATGTCGCAATCATCACGAATATTGGTGAATCCCATCTACTTCAACTGGGATCTCGATTGGAGATTGCTCGGGCAAAAGTTGAAATTGCTGCTGGCATGAAACCAGGTGGATTGCTGATATACAACGGCGACGAACCGTTGATTGAGCAGGTTCTGGCGGAGCCAGCGACTAAGCTGCCTGAAGGACTTCAACGGTATACATTTGGCTTGCAGACGGATAACGATGATTATCCTACTGGAATTATGAATGCACAGAGTGGGGTTGCGTTTACAACCAAGCAGTTTGGAGAGGATGCTCTTACACTGCCATTATTGGGGACACATAATGTGGTCAACTGTCTTGCTGCATTAGCGGTTGCCCGTCATTTTGGAGTGGCTGCTGAACAGATTGTAGCAGGACTGTCACGTCTGAAATTAACCGGCATGCGCATCGAGATTATTAACGGGGTCAGTGGTTTGACCATGCTCAATGATGCTTACAACGCTAGTCCAACCTCCATGAAAGCCGCTGTGGATGTGCTGGAGGGCCTTAAGGGGTATCGGATCAAAGTTGCCGTGCTCGGTGATATGCTAGAACTGGGGCCTCAGGAGCATGAGCTCCATCGGGGAATCGGTGAATATATTACACCCGACAAAATGAATATGGTGCTGGCTTATGGCCCTTTATCTGCGAGTATCGCAGAAGGAGCAAGACAAAACATGCCAGCAGAAGCCGTACACACTTTTGAGAGCAAGGAAGAATTGACCCGATATCTACTGGAGAATCTCCAATCCAGAGATGTTGTCTTGTTTAAGGCCTCCCGAGGCATGAAGCTTGAGGATGTGGTCGAAGCGCTAAAAATAGCTCCATTACAGAATAGAGTAGACTAGAGGGGTGAACCCATGGATTTTCAGGTATTACTGTTAACAATCGGTGTTTCATTTATTTTGGCGGTGATTGCTGCACCGCTCTTGATTCCATTGCTGCGTCGAATGAAGTTCGGACAGCAGGTTCGGGAAGATGGGCCACAGAGCCATCTGAAAAAAAGCGGAACACCTACAATGGGCGGAGTAGTTATTTTACTCGCGTTCACATTGGCCTTTTTGAAATTTTCAGCGGTCAAAAATACGGACTTTTACGTCCTGCTGGTGGCTACACTCGGCTTCGGTCTGATTGGTTTCCTGGATGACTACATCAAGATTGTATTCAAACGTTCACTGGGGCTGACGGCTAGACAAAAGATGATTGGTCAGTTGTTTTTCAGTGCAGTGATGTGCTATTTGCTTATCCAAAATGGACACAGCACAGCCATATCGATTCCAGGTACATCAGTCTCCTTTGACTGGACGGGATGGTTCTACTATCCGTTTGTGGTATTCATGATGCTTGCCATCACGAATGCAGTTAACTTTACCGATGGTCTGGACGGCTTGCTGTCCGGCGTGAGCGCCATCGCATTTGGGGCATTTGCCATTGTGGCGATGCAGGCAACATCCATGCCAGCAGCGGTATGTGCGGCGGCGATGATTGGTGCGGTACTTGGATTCCTGGTATACAACGCACACCCGGCCAAAGTGTTTATGGGAGATACAGGCTCACTCGGAATTGGTGGTGCGATTGGTGCCGTCGCCATTGTGACGAAGACAGAACTTCTTTTTGTCATCATTGGCGGTATTTTCGTCATCGAAATCCTGTCCGTTATCATTCAAGTAGTATCTTTCAAAACTCGTGGCAAACGCGTATTCAAAATGAGCCCGATTCATCATCACTTTGAACTGAGTGGCTGGTCGGAATGGCGAGTTGTCATTACTTTTTGGGCGGTAGGTGCCGTTTTGGCCGCTCTCGGACTTTATCTCAACAAGGGGTTGTAAACAATGAATCATCCTGAATCATATCGTGGACAACAAGTGGTCGTGCTTGGACTGGCCAAAAGCGGCGTGCAGGTCGCCAAAGTACTGGATCGTGCCGGCGCAATCGTTACAGTTAATGATAAAAAAGAGAGAGAACAGTGTCCCGAAGCATCCGAATTGGAGGCTTTGGGAATTTCTGTTGTATGCGGGGGACATCCGGACGATCTGATTCATAGTGATGTGAAGCTTGTAGTCAAAAATCCGGGCATTCCTTATCAGGCACCTCCTGTGCAACAGGCACTTGCCTTAGGCATAGAAGTGGTGACTGAGGTGGAGGTAGCTTACCATCTATGCGCTGCGCCTATGATCGGGATCACGGGCTCTAACGGGAAAACAACCACAACAACGTGGGTAGGCAACATGTTGGAGCTTGCCGGTTTGAAACCAATCGTTGCCGGTAATATTGGAACGCCATTGTGTGAGGCGGCAGAGCAGGCTTCTGCGGATAACTGGATGGTGGTGGAGCTTAGCAGTTTCCAACTGAAAGGCACATCCGATTTCCGTCCACGCATTGCAAGTTTGCTAAACGTGGCGGAGACTCATTTGGATTACCATGGGGACATGGATGATTATGTGGCTTCCAAAGCCAAATTGTTCTCCAACCAGCAACCGGAGGATGTAGCTATCCTGAACTGGGATGACCCGGTATGTCGCGGACTGGTTCCTTATATTAAAGCAAGACTGCTCCCATTCTCGCTGACAGAGAAGCTTGAAGCAGGGGTATATGCCGATCCTCCATACGTGGATGGGGAAGAGGATGATGTGAAGCGCCAGGTAATCTATGCAGACGGTGAGGGCAACCATCATGTCATTATTGATGTGGAAGACATCGGAATACCAGGACGATTTAATGTGGGAAATGCCTTGGCAGCAGTAGCTATTGCTGTATCCGCTGGAGCCGATCCATCTGTGCTTGCTGCGCCTCTGGCTGACTTCAAGGGGGTTGAACACCGTCTTGAATATGTACTTGAACATAATGGAGCGGGCTATTACAACAATTCCAAAGCGACCAACTCCAAAGCAACCGTAATGGCGCTGAACTCCTTCAAGGAACCGGTCGTGCTCATTGCCGGAGGACTGGATCGTGGTTCAGACATGATGGAATTGCTGCCATTATTCCAGGAGCGCGTGAAAGCTGTGGTTGCTCTTGGAGAGACACGAGAGAAAATTGCCAAGGTCGCGGAACTGGCGGGATTAAAGCAAATTAAGGTCGTCGATAATGAGGAGGACGCTGCTCGGACGTTAACCGCTGCCGTGCAGGAAGCTTCACAGTTTGCAGCTCCAGGTGATGTGGTCTTGTTATCACCGGCGTGTGCAAGCTGGGACATGTTTCCTTCCTATGAAGAGCGGGGACGCATTTTTAAAGAGGCGGCGCATAACTTGTAAGTAGGGGGGTGGAAAGCCCCTACTTCCATGCAAGGGGTGGCCTCCTGATGAAACAGACGCGACCGGCGCCGGATTTCTGGCTCCTAATTTGTATTCTGGCATTGCTTGCCATCGGCATTATTATGGTATACAGTGCGGGCTCGGTGCTTGCTTTTCATGACTACGGTGATTCATTTTACTTTGTCAAAAGACAGCTGCTGTTCGCCGGACTTGGACTTGCTGCCATGTTTGTTACGGCAAATGTGGACTACCGGGTCTGGAGAAAGTATGCAAAGCCTATACTGATTGCCTGTTTTATAATGCTGATTGCGGTGCTGATTCCTGGCATCGGAGTGGTTCGGGGAGGGGCACGAAGCTGGTTGGGCATTGGCTCGTTCGGCATACAACCTTCAGAATTCATGAAACTGGGTATGATCCTGTTTCTCGCTCACTGGTTAAGCAAGGAACCTGGCAAAATCAAAACGTTCACGACGGGGCTTCTGCCACCGCTCGGCTTGATTGGTTTGGCCTTTGGTATTATTATGCTTCAGCCCGATTTGGGGACAGGCACCGTGATGATGGGTGCATCGATGCTGATTATTTTCACAGCAGGAGCACGGATGAAACATCTATCACTGCTTGCCCTCGGCGGTATAGCAGGGTTTGCCGGACTGATTGCGGCAGCTCCCTACAGATTGCAGCGAATAACGGCTTTTTTGGACCCGTGGTCTGATCCACTTGGTGCCGGATATCAGATTATTCAATCTTTATATGCGATCGGCCCTGGAGGACTTGCGGGCTTGGGGCTGGGTATGAGTCGACAAAAATACAGCTACGTACCCGAGCCACAAACGGATTTTATTTTTTCCATTTTGGCAGAAGAGCTAGGCTTCATTGGTGGAATGATTGTATTATTGCTGTTTCTGGTCCTGGTGTGGAGAGGGATGCGCGTAGCGATGACGGTACCGGATGCTTTTGGCAGCCTTCTGGGTGTAGGCATTGTGGGTATGGTGGCTGTGCAGGTCATTATCAACATTGGTGTCGTGATCGGGCTTATGCCGGTTACGGGGATTACGCTCCCGCTCATCAGCTATGGCGGTTCATCTCTGACCTTGATGTTGACAGCGCTAGGCATATTATTGAACTTATCCCGTTATGCGAGGTGAATGTACGATGCGAGTCGTTCTAAGCGGCGGCGGTACCGGTGGGCATATCTATCCGGCCGTTGCTATAGCAAGGCAATGTGAGGCGGAGAATCCCGACTCGACATTTTTATATATCGGTGGTACCCGTGGACTGGAAAGTAAACTGGTGCCACAAGAGAATATTCCGTTTCAATCGATTGACATTACAGGTTTTCGCCGGAAATTGTCCTTTGACAACGTGAAGACTGTGATGAGATTTCTGCAAGGTGTTCGCAAAGCCAAGAAAATGCTCAAGGAATTCAAACCCGATGTTGTCATCGGTACGGGGGGCTATGTGTGTGGGCCTGTCGTATATGCAGCAGCCAAACTTGGTATTCCAAGTGTCATTCATGAACAGAATGCCATTCCCGGGTTAACTAACAAGTTCCTTACCCGGTATGTGGACACGGTAGCTGTTAGTTTTGAGGGTTCGGAGAAAGCATTCTCTGGAGCCAAAAGGGTTGTGTATACCGGCAATCCAAGGGCTACAACGGTAGCTCAAGCTAGCCGTGATCGTGGTTTTGCGACACTGGGTGTACCGATGGACAGCCGAGTTGTTCTTGTGGTTGGTGGTAGCCGTGGTGCGAAAGCAATCAATAAAGCCATGGTGGATATGGCACCGATGCTGGCCAAGCTTGAAGATGTGCACGTGGTCTACGTGACTGGTGATTCTTATTTTGATGAAACGCGTGAAGCGATTCGCAGTTCCCTTGGAACGATGCCAAATCATCTGCATGTGCTGCCCTACGTACACAACATGCCTGAGGTTCTTGCATGCACGTCGCTGATTGTAAATCGTGCTGGGGCATCATTCCTTGCCGAGATTACATCTCTGGGTATTCCATCCATTCTGATTCCGTCACCTAACGTGACGAATAATCATCAGGAGGCGAATGCTCGTACACTTGAGGGCGGTGGTGCATCGCTTACGATGCTGGAGAAGGATCTGACAGGCCAGGCGCTATATAAAGCGATTGCTGGAATTATGAATGACGAAGCGGCGCGCAAAAGGATGGCGGAAGCCTCCAGGGAACTGGGGAAACCTGATGCAGCCGAGGTGCTTGTGAGCGAGATTCGGCGTCTTGCTGCAGGGCGTTAAAGTGCGTTTTGGGCGATTGTCACACACACGGCGGGACTGACATAAGATACCCTATAAATCGTGACAATCGTTCCATGGCGCCGCAACACGGCTTGCAGCAACGAAAACTGCCGTGCTCATCGGTTTTGAAGTAAAGGAGGATGTTAATATGCAGCAGTGGATATCGTTACTATCCCAGAACAATGTCGGCAAAGTTCTTGAAAACGAGCCGCTAGCCAAATACACCACATGGAAGATCGGCGGTCCTGCAGATGCGCTGGTCATACCGGAAAACAAGGAGCAGATGATCAATCTCATTCAATTGCTGCACAAGCATCAGATCCCATGGATGCAGCTTGGACGGGGTTCAAACATGTTGGTGTCTGACAAGGGAATACGCGGAGTTGTCGTGAAACCGGGAGAAGGCTTTGATTATGCCGAATTTCACGAGGGCGGGGTAACTGCCGGAGCGGCACATTCCTTTGTTAAACTCAGTGTTGTTGCTGCAAAGAAAGAGTGGACCGGTTTGGAATTTGGTAGCGGCATCCCCGGAACGGTCGGCGGAGCCGTATATATGAATGCTGGTGCCCATGGATCGGATGTGTCACGGATATTTCAATCCGCTGAGATTGTACTGGAGACAGGGGAATTGGTACGTTACAGCAAGGAGGACATGGAATTTGCCTATCGCCACTCTGTTCTTCATGACCGGAGAGGTATCGTGCTGGAGGCTACATTTGCACTCCAGCAGGGAGAACGCAAAGTCATTTCGGAATCGATGGCCGCTTATAAAGACCGTAGACGCCGTACACAGCCACTGCAGATGGCGTGTGCTGGCAGCGTGTTCCGGAATCCACCTGGTGATCATGCCGCCCGCCTGATTGAAGCAGCGGGGCTAAAGGGTATGACTCAAGGAGGCGCACAGGTATCCACCATGCATGCCAATTTCATTGTCAATACAGGCCAAGCAACAGCAGAGGACGTTATCACCCTAATGCAGCAGATTCAGAACACTATATCATCTCAAAACGGTATTAACCTGGTACCGGAAGTCTTCGTAGTGGGTGAACGGTAAACCCCGGAGGTGATACATTGGACAAATTGGTGATTGAAGGCGGGAAACCCCTCTCAGGATCCATACGCATCCATGGAGCAAAAAATGCCGCTTTACCGATTATGGCCGCAAGTTTGTTGGCAGACGGAGAAGTTACGCTGCACAACGTTCCACACTTGCTGGACATTGAAGTGATGCTGTATATCCTGGAACGACTTGGATGCACGTGTCGGCATGAACAGGGAACAGTGACGATAGATACATCGTCCATCCGGTCATATGATGTGCCTGAGGATCTCATGAAGCAGATGCGTTCTTCCATTTTTTTAATGGGACCATTACTGGCTAAGTTTGGGCAAGTATCCGTGTACCAGCCAGGTGGCTGTGCCATTGGGGAACGTAAAATTGATCTTCACCTTCGGGGCCTTGAGACGCTCGGAGCTTCGATTGAAGAGCTGGATCAGCAGATCATATGCCGCGGGCGCAAGCTGGTGGGTACAGACATTCATCTGGATTTCCCCAGTGTAGGAGCCACAGAAAATATTATGATGGCTGCTGTTACGGCTGAGGGTACAACAACGATATTTAATGCAGCCAGAGAACCTGAGATACAGGATTTGCAACATTTTCTGAATGCAATGGGTGCACGGATTATCGGTGCTGGAACGGATACGATCACCATTAATGGTGTGGAGAAACTCAAGCCTTGTTCTTACGAAATTATACCTGATCGGATCGTTGCAGGAACGGTGATGATTGCAGCCGCAGCAACGAGAGGGAATGTAACGCTTACACACTGCAATCCGGCTCATCTTACTTCCCTTATACATGTGTTGAAGCGTACTGGTGTTCAAATCACAGTCTGCAATGATATAATGACGGTGAGCTGTATGAGCCGTCCCAAATCAGTAGACCGCATTGTGACTTCTCCGTATCCTTCATTTCCAACAGACCTGCAGTCGCAAATTATGGTGCTGCTCAGTCTGGCAGACGGTTTCAGTGTGATGAAGGAAACGGTATTCGAGGGTCGGTTCAAACATGTGGATGAGCTGAATGTCATGGGAGCCGATATTTCGGTAGACATGAATGCAGCATTTATCCGTGGCGTTCCCCGTTTGTACGGGGCTACAGTGGAAGCAACCGATCTGCGTGCAGGTGCAGCACTAGTCATTGCTGGCCTTGCTGCCCAGGGAAAAACGGTTGTGGAGCAGGTACATCATATTGATAGAGGGTACGATCGTATCGAGAAGCTCTTTCAGAGTCTTGGAGCTTCGGTTGAGCGACAGTCCCCCGTTTCGAAGCAGCTGGATTTTGCCAATTAACGTCCTTTGAGTCCCCTTCTTAAGGGAAGGGGGCCGGAGGCTTTGTGGAGCGCGACCTATGCCTAAAAGTCAAATTCCGGTTCTGAAGAAGAATCGGCCCAAACGAAACACAAGCCGTAAAATCGTATTTATTCTTTTACTTCTTTTTATTGTATTACTTGCTGTACTTTTTTTTCGTTCTTCGATGAGTCGGATTTCGGCAATTGAGATTACGGGTAATGTATACACAACAACTTCGGAACTGCTGGAGAAAAGCGGTCTGAAGGAGGGCGAACAGTTTTTTGGGACAACCTCTGCTGATGTGATTGAGCGACTGAAAACGATCAAGGCTATATCAACCGTAACTGTGGATAAACAATTTCCGGGTACTATTCTTATCAAGGTGCAGGAATATCCAACGGTTGCGTATGAACTTGGTTCTGACGGTACGCTAAAAGCCATACTGGCAAGCGGGACAAGCTTAACGGTTCCTGCCACCATTGGCGTTGCGGTTGAGAAACCGATTTTGACCCAGTGGAAGGCGGACGATCCGCTCAAGGCCAAGCTGAGTGAAGCGTTGGCCAAGATCCCGAATGAACTAACGACGGATATTTCAGAGATTATTCCGAATCCTACACCTTCATTCCCGGATCAGATTCGGATGTATACCAAGTCACAGTTTGAAGTGATTACAACTGTTTCTCTATTGTCCGATAAGGTAGAGTATCTCAACCAGGTCATTGAGACGGAACGGCCAGGGAAAATCACGATGCTAGAGGCTGATACGTACGTGCCTTTCATTCCGGATAACCCGGAAGAAGATGCTGAACCAGGAGCAACTCCCTGATTTCCGCCTTTATTCGGTAGAGAAGTATTCAAAACCAGGCGGGATCGGGGTTTAGCCCCTTTTATCCAATGAAAGTTGTTCTTTCTGAGACGAAGAAAAAATGATACACTTGAACTTATGGCACTTGAGTTGCCTCCTTCTTTTTTCTTCAAGGTTTTATGTCTCGCAACCAGATCTTGGCACCCAAAAAAATTGTAGAAAAAAGAGGGAAAGCCTAAAGTGTGTTGAATATATTTTAAGAGTGTTTAAACCCGAACGTATTTTACTATTTGGAGTCAGGAGGTGCCACAGACTTGAGCAACAATGACATCATTGTTAGTTTGGACATCGGTACATCCAAAATTCGCGCTATTATTGGGGAAATGAATAATGGAACCTTTAATATTATTGGAGTTGGATCTGCCGACTCGGAGGGAATTCGCAAAGGTGTAATCGTAGATATCGATCAGACGGTGCAATCGATCCGTAATGCAGTGGATCATGCAGAACGTATGGTAGGTATTCAAATATCCGAAGTATATGTTGGAATCTCGGGAAATCATATCGGACTGATGAGCAGTCACGGCGTCGTGGCAGTGTCTAACGAGGATCGTGAAATCGGAGAAGAAGACATGGAGCGGGTGTTGAAAGCAGCCGAAGTGATTGCGGTTCCACCGGAACGGGAAATTATTGATGTTGTAGCCAAGCAGTATGTTGTAGATGGCTTGGAGGGCATACAGGACCCCCGTGGTATGATTGGTGTTCGTCTGGAAGTAGAGGCGACCATCATTACGGGTGCAAAAACCGCAATACATAATCTTTTGCGCTGCGTGGAAAAAGCGGGTCTGAAAGTAAGTGATTTGGTACTCATGTCACTTGGAGCAGGTCAGCTGGCATTGTCCAAGGATGAAAAAACGATGGGTTCCGTGCTTGTTGATATCGGAGCAGGGGCTACAACCATCGCCATCTTCGAAGAAGACAGTCTCGTTGCAACTTCAACGCTACCTATTGGTGGGGAGTTTGTAACGAATGATATTGCCTATGGTCTGCGCACATTAACAGATCAAGCCGAAAAGGTAAAATTGAAATATGGCTGCGCATGGCTGGATGATGCTGCTGCGGATGTCATGTTCAAAGTAACACGGATCGGCAGCAACGTAGACAAGGAATTCTCTCAAGAGGATCTGGCGGCTATTATCGAACCGAGGGTTCAAGAAATATTCCAGATGATTTCTCAAGAAGTGAAGCGTCTTGGTTACAATGATCTTCCTGGAGGTTATATACTAACGGGAGGTACGGTCTCTATGCCGGGTGTTCTGCAGGTAGCTCAGCATGAGCTTGCTGCTTCGGTACGAGTTGCGGTGCCGGATTATATCGGTGTGCGTGACCCTGGCTTCACGAGCGGAGTCGGCATTTTGCACAGTGTAATCCGCAGTTTGCGTATTCGTCCCTCGATCAACAACGGCGGTGGAAATAACAACAACAATAATAACAACAAAAAACCGACCAACCGTCCTAAGCCTAATGCGGCCCAGGAATCGGAGCAAAAACCAGGTCTGTTCGAACGGCTGAAAAATATGTTCAGCGAATTTATATAACAGGTTGAATCCATTTCATACAATTCTTGAAGCCGTTTGAATGCGCTGGTTATAAAATAAACGCTTTCGTTCGTCGATATATGAAATTGATTCGGTTCAATCAAAAATTGGACGGGCCATCCATGCACATTGAGGGGGAGATGGAATAATATGTTGGAATTTGATTTCGAGATGGAGAGCTTGGCTCAAATTAAAGTCATCGGTGTAGGCGGCGGCGGAAGCAATGCAGTCAACCGTATGATCGAAAACGGTGTACAAGGTGTAGAATTTATTACGGTAAATACGGACGCTCAGGCGTTGCACCTCGCGAAATCCGAGCATAAATTGCAAATCGGTGATAAATTAACCCGTGGTCTTGGCGCTGGCGCCAACCCGGATGTAGGTAAAAAAGCAGCGGAAGAATCCCGCGACTTGATCATGAACACCTTGAAAGGTGCAGACATGGTATTTGTTACAGCGGGTATGGGCGGCGGTACGGGTACAGGTGCGGCTCCGGTTATTGCCGAAATCGCCAAAGAGTGCGGCGCACTTACCGTGGGTGTTGTAACACGCCCGTTCACATTTGAAGGACGTAAACGTTCCAGCCATGCAGAGCAAGGTATTGAAGCTCTCAAGGAAAAAGTGGACACGCTGATCGTCATTCCAAATGATCGTTTGCTTGAGATTGTAGACAAAAAGACCCCAATGCTTGAAGCGTTTCGTCAAGCAGATAATGTATTGCGTCAAGCGGTACAAGGTATCTCTGACTTGATCGCTGTACCGGGTCTGATCAACCTTGACTTTGCAGACGTCAAAACGATCATGCACGAGCGTGGATCTGCGCTGATGGGTATCGGTGAATCGACTGGCGAGAACCGTGCAGCTGAAGCAGCTCGTAAAGCCATCATGAGTCCTTTGCTGGAAACGTCCATCGAAGGTGCACGTGGTGTCATCATGAACATTACGGGTGGCATTAACCTGTCCCTGTATGAAGTCAATGAAGCAGCTGAGATTGTTACTTCAGCTTCCGATCCGGAAGTGAACATGATCTTTGGTGCCATCATTGATGAGGATCTGAAAGAGGAGATCAAGGTTACAGTTATCGCGACCGGATTTGAGGACAAGCCTGCTTCGCCTCCACCTGGACGCAAACCTGCTCCAGCAAGTGAGCCTGCGGATAACCGTTCGCCGAACCTGCGTCCTTTCGGAAATCAGCCGAGCAATGATCAGCTGGATATTCCGACATTTTTGCGCAATCGTTCACGCAATAATAACAACGATTAATACTCCAATAGATTTCAATGAAGACCCGGTACTCCTGATAGGAGTAACCGGGTCTTTTTGTTTTTTTATTATCCTATCACATCGTATTGAACAAATTCTGAACAACGGGTCTGAGCAATTCCGACAAAAAAAGTTGGAACGATCCCCCCATGATTAGACAGACTTTGAAAAGTGAGCTCCTTATACTTGTGAATATGCTCATGAATATCGGGATAACGTTATTTCGATATGCTGCGCGCAGGCAGGTGAAGAATGTGGTTGTATATGTGGATCTTATTTTTTTGACGAACCTGTGTATTGACGGTGCACTCATCGGACTGACGGCCTGGATGCGCAAAACGAAGCTGGTCTGGTGGCGATGGTTGCTGTCCGCGATCGTGGGTGCGCTGTACGTGGTCATGATGTTTGTACCGGAGTTTGATTTTATGTTCACCTTTTTGATCAAGTTTGGATTGTCTCTGGTGATGCTGAGTATTGCATTTGGGTTTAAGGGTCTTCAGGCATTTATGAGAACCTTGGGTACCTTCTATGTAATCAATTTTGTCGCCGCAGGGGGAATTCTGGGTGTGCACTACATGCTGCAAAGCTCTGGGGAATTGTTCAACGGCATTTGGTTTACGGCATCAGGTGGAATGTCTTTTGATTTGAAAATTGCCTTTTGGTTCACGTTTGTCGTCTTTTTTGCCGTGCTTTTTCTATTCAAAGCCGTGCAGAGCACGAAACGAAAAACAGACCGAATGACAACGTACTTGGGTAAAGTGGAGGTTTTTATTGATGATGTGACTATTTCTTGTACAGGCCTTCTGGATACAGGAAATCAACTCACAGACCCTCTTTCACGTATGCCCGTCATGGTAATGGAGGTATCGTTATGGCAAGACATGCTGCCTGCTGCATGGAAGGGCAGGTTGAAGGATGAGGCGCCGGACAACCTTATCATGGAGCTCGATCAGGAGGATTTCCACTGGCAGAATCGTTTAAGACTTGTACCCTACCGAGGCATTAACAAAGGAACTGCGTTTATGCTGGCGATGAAGCCAGACCGGGTGAAGGTAACGATGGATGAGATGTGTTATGAGACGACAAAGGTATTAATAGGGTTGGACGGGGGCGTACTGTCATCCGATGGAAAATACCAGGCCGTGATTCACCCTGAGCTTGTGCAAGACGCTGCTTCTGCGCAGTCTACGGCTATCTCTGCGGGAGCAACAGAAAAGCCGCTGAATGTGGTATAGGAGGAACGTACATGCTTGTAAAATGGAAACTGGTGGCGCAGTTGCAGTACTATCGTTTATTATTTCTGCTTGGTTTGAAAAGTGAAGAGATTTATTATATCGGAGGCAGTGAGGCGCTACCGCCCCCATTAACACGTGAAGAAGAAGAATTTTTGTTGCAAAAGTTGTCTTCAGGGGATTCCGCGATCCGTGCCATGCTGATTGAACGGAACCTGCGACTGGTGGTATACATCGCACGCAAATTCGAAAATACAGGTATCAATATCGAGGATTTGGTCTCCATCGGTGCGATCGGGTTGATTAAAGCCGTTAATACATTTGACCCGGAAAAGAAAATTAAACTGGCAACCTATGCTTCCCGTTGTATCGAAAATGAAATTTTGATGTACCTGAGACGTAACAGTAAAATTCGTACAGAAGTTTCTTTTGATGAACCACTCAATATTGATTGGGATGGAAATGAACTATTATTATCCGATGTACTCGGTACAGAGAACGATACAATCTATCGGAATATCGAAGAACAGGTAGACCGGAAGCTTTTGCATAAAGCATTGGAAAAATTAACCGAGCGTGAGCGAATGATTATGGAGCTTCGTTTTGGCTTGACGGATGGTGAGGAAAAGACACAAAAAGATGTCGCCGATTTGCTTGGAATCTCCCAATCCTATATCTCTCGTCTCGAAAAAAGAATCATTAAAAGACTCCGAAAGGAGTTCAACAAGATGGTCTGAACAGGAGCATTTTTCATAATGGGTATTAATGGCAAGGATGCCAAGTGCGAATAAAATAGCCTGCCCCGGAGATAATGTACATTAATGTTTCTCCTTGGGAGGTAAGTCACGATGACCCGAAACAAAGTCGAGATTTGTGGCGTGGACACCGCAAAATTGCCTGTCCTCACCAACATAGAAATGCGGGAATTGTTTCATTCCCTACAGCAACACCATGATCGCTCAGCAAGAGAGAAATTAGTGAATGGCAACCTGCGCCTGGTGCTCAGTGTCATTCAGCGCTTTAACAATCGGGGAGAGTTTGTCGATGATCTGTTCCAGGTTGGATGTATCGGCCTGATGAAAGCCATTGATAATTTTGATTTATCCCAGAATGTCAAATTTTCAACCTACGCGGTGCCGATGATTATCGGTGAAATCCGTCGATACCTGCGCGATAATAACCCAATTCGGGTATCTCGCTCCTTGCGGGACATTGCTTATAAAGCACTTCAGGTGCGTGACAGCCTGACGAATAAAAATTCCCGTGAACCGACGATATTTGAAATTTCTGAGGTACTGAATGTGCCGAAGGAAGATGTGGTTTTTGCATTGGATGCCATTCAGGACCCGGTTTCGCTCTTCGAACCGATCTATCATGATGGTGGAGATCCGATCTATGTGATGGATCAGATCAGCGATGACAAAAACAAGGATGTGTCCTGGATTGAGGAAATTGCATTGCGTGAAGCGATGCACCGTCTCGGTCAAAGGGAGAAAATGATTCTGTCGATGCGGTTTTTCGAAGGGAAAACCCAGATGGAAGTGGCTGATGAAATTGGCATTTCCCAGGCGCAGGTATCCCGTCTGGAGAAATCAGCGATACAACAAATGCAGAAACATGTGAAGTCGTAACAAGGGGTAAGCAAGGAGACGATCAAAGGGAAGAAATATCCCTTTGATCGTCTTTTTGCTTTTTGGATTTCGACATCAGAGGGATTTGGAATTGTTCCATTGCCTTTCCTTCGAAAAAGAGGACATTTTTCGCGTATGAAACATATATTGTATAGAAGCGGAGAACGGGCAGAAGCGGATTAATCGGGGGGCGGGACCAAATGAAAGTGAACACAGGTGAACCGGTCGGTAGCGGGATGAAAATTTCGGATTTTCAAACCAAAGATGTTATTAACATTACGGATGGCAAACGTCTGGGTCAGATTAGCGATTTGGAGCTGGATCTGAAGCAGGGACGAATTGAAGCAATTGTTGTGCCAGGTTACAGCCGTTTTATGGGGCTATTCGGCGGGGGAACGGATCTAATCATCCCTTGGAGAAACATTGTGAAGATCGGTTCGGATGTGATTTTGGTTAAAATGGATGAAATGAAGGAAAATAACTACGATGAGCGTGACCGTGAAGCCCGCTTGTATGACGAGCAGAACGGCCGGGTGGACCGGGTGGAACGTATTGAACGGTTGAATCGGAACCAGCGTCGAACGATATAACCGAGACAGAACGGGGTTCATTTGGTACACTGGAAGTTGTGAGGTGAGAAGATGGAACCGTTTATTTTGGATAAGGAAATACGGTCGGGAAGCCAGAACTCAAATTGGGGTCCTGACCCGTTGTTATTATATGTGGAGCCGTGGAAATTGCAGTTTAAGCATATGAAAGCCGGTTTTACGACAAGGCAGGGTGGTGTTGGAAGCACACCTTACGCCAGTCTAAACTGTGCCTATCATGTGGGTGATGATCCGGCTAACGTGCTGAGTAATCGCAAACTTGTGGCTGAAAAGCTGGGTTTCCCTTTGGAATCCTGGACTTGTGGAGAACAGGTACATGGTAAACATGTCGCTGTAATCACGGCTGAAGAGCGGGGTAAGGGTTTGCTGGATCGACAGTCTGCATTACAGGATACGGATGGTTTGGTCACCAATGTGCCTGGTGTGCTGCTGACTTCCTTTTATGCAGATTGTGTACCCCTTTATTTCTATGACCCCGTACAACAAGCGGTGGGGCTTGCTCATGCCGGATGGAAAGGTACTGTTGCCGGTATAGCCGAATCGATGGTCGAAAAGATGGAGCAGGAATACGGAAGTCGCAGACAGGATATCCATGCTGCAATAGGTCCCTCCATTGGGGATTGCTGTTATGAAGTGGATGAAGCGGTTATGCAGCATGTACGGGTTTGGTTGGACCACTCCTCGGGTAATGATGAATACAAGAACTCTGCATCTAATCAAGTATATCGGCCTGCCACAAATGGCAAAACGATGTTAAACTTGAAAGAATGCAATCGACACATTATGATGAAAGCAGGAATATTGCCGGATCATATCGAATGTACAACTTGGTGTACAAGCTGCAATCCCGAGCTATTTTTCTCGTATCGTAAAGAAAATGGCATTACCGGGAGAATGGCGAGCTGGATTGGGCTGGAAGAGAGGTGACCCTCTGTGTCATTGGAGGAGCGTATACAACTGGTAAATCAGAAGATCGAAGCCGCGTGTCAGCGCAGTGGCCGTCAACGTGAAGATGTGAATGTGATTGCTGTCACGAAATACGTCTCACTTGAAACAACGGGAGCTGTGCTGGACCACGGTCTTGAGCATATTGGCGAAAACCGCTGGCAGGATGCACAAGCAAAATGGGAAGCATTCGGTCAGCAGGGAACCTGGCATTTTATCGGTCATTTACAGACGAATAAGGTGAAGGACGTCATCGGTAAATTCCGTTACATACATTCACTGGATCGTTTGTCCCTGGCCAAGGAGTTGGATAAAAAGGCGGCGTCTCTTGGCATCCAGGTGGAAACACTATTGCAGGTGAATATTTCGGGTGAAGAAAGCAAGTATGGCTTGCAGCCTGAACAGGCGAGTTCCTTTTTGCGTGAAATCAGTTCGTTCAACAACCTGAAGGTCATCGGCCTGATGACCATGGCACCCCATGAGGAAGATCCGGAGCTTACACGTCCCGTATTTCGCGGACTGCGTGAGCTTAGAGACCATTTGAATGGACAAGCTTTGACAGCGGAGCCATTGACCGAGTTGTCGATGGGCATGTCCAATGATTTTGAAGTGGCGATTGAAGAAGGGGCAACCTGGGTTCGGCTTGGATCGATTCTCGTAGGAAAAGAGGAGGGTTCGCAATGGGCGTAATGAATAAGTTTATGAATTTCCTCGGGCTTCAGGAAGAGGAAGAGATTGTGGAACGTGAGCGTATGGCGGCACAAGAGGAACATGATCCTGATCAGCAGGAAGCTGAAACCTCAAGTCTAGACAAACGTAGAAACCAAAGGGGTAATAATGTGGTGAGCATTCATTCCCAGAAAAATGTTAAAGTCGTCCTTTATGAACCGCGTTCTTATGACGAAGCACAAGAGATTGCTGACCATCTGCGCTCCCATCGTACAGTTGTAGTTAACCTGCAGCGGGTGCGTCAGGATCAAGCACTTCGCGTCATTGATTTCTTGAGTGGCACAGTGTATGCACTGGGAGGCGGTATTTCAAAAATTGGCGGCAACATTTTTCTCTGTACGCCAGATACGGTTGAAATTCAAGGATCAATTACGGAAATACTGGCTGACAGCGAGCAAGATTATAACAGAATGAGGTGAGCCACTTTTGTATCAGATTGAAAGCGTGTTGTACACGTTATACCAGATTTACTTTTACATGGTCATTGTCTACATATTGATGTCATGGCTTCCCAACGCACGGGAGAGTTTCATCGGTGAATGGCTAGGTAAGTTTGTGGAACCATATTTAAGACCTTTCCGCCGATTTATTCCGCCTTTGTTCGGTGTGTTGGATATTTCACCGATTGTGGCGTTGATCGTTCTTCAACTCGCGCTTAATGGGCTGATCTCCATCCTCCGATACTTTGTATATTAAGGTAGGGTGAACATAGATGAGCGGTGAAATTTACGAGCATTTTAGTCATGACGAGCGGGATTTTGTGGATAAAGCTTCAGACTGGGTTGAACGTGCAGGTAAGTATCATGACATGAAGCTAACTGACTTTCTTGATCCCAGACAGGCCTTTATTTTACAAACGCTTGTGAACCGTCGAGATGATGTACAGATTCGTCTGGATGGTGGTTATGAAACAGCTGAACGTAAGCGTGCGCTGATTGCACCGGATTATCGATATCTGGACGATGAAGATATGGGTATGCAGGTCATGAGCATTACGTCTGACGATCAGAAAATCAAAGAGCTGGAGCATGGGGACTATATGGGTGCCCTGCTCGGGCTTGGCATGAAACGTGGCAAGATCGGTGATATTCAAGTGCTGGAGGACGGGTGCCATACTGTGGTGGCGTCGGAAACCGGCGCTTTTTTATCGCTTCAACTGAATCAGGTGCACCGGGTACATGTGTTTACGGAGTTGTTGGCACTGGATCAGCTGAAATGGTCCGAGAGCAAACTGGAGACGATGGACATTACCGTAGCTTCCCTGCGTTTGGATGGCATCTGTGCAGATGTGTATCGGCTTAGTCGCAGTAAAGTTCTCGTTCCGATCAAGGCCGGCCGCTGTCGTGTGAATTGGAAAGTGGAGGAAGATCCGTCCAAAGCGCTGAAAGCGGGAGATGTGGTATCCATTCAAGGATTTGGTCGATTCAAGGTGATGGAACAGGATGGGTTGACCAAAAAGGGACGCTGCCGCGTAAAAATCGGCAAATTTGCCTAAGAGTGTTGCAGGAAAACCCGCTTTCTTGTCGAAATGTTTAAGGTAAAGGTGCAAAAAACATTCGGTGTTTCCGATATACATTAAAGTGCAAAGGTTGATATGACCGCCAAAGGATCAGAGTCTGATCCTGCATTCCGTGTTAGTGCCAGGATTAGGCATCACATATACGGCCCCTTGGGTGGAACCCATATGCTGCAAACCTTCTCAGTCCGGGAAGGAACTTTTACAGGAGGTGGACAGCATGCCATTAACGCCGCTGGACATACACAACAAGGAATTTTCCCGACGTTTGCGCGGGTATGACGAGGATGAGGTCAATGAATTCCTGGATCAAGTCATCAAAGATTACGAAGGCGTCATTCGCGAAAACAAAGAGCTGAGCAATCAGTTGCTGTCCGTTCAGGAGAAGCTTGATCATTTTGCAACGATTGAAGAGACGCTGAGCAAAACGATCATCATTGCGCAGGAAGCTGCGGATGATGTGAAGAACAATGCGAAAAAAGAAGCACAGTTGATCGTGAAGGAAGCCGAGAAAAATGCGGACCGGATCGTAAACGAATCTTTGTCTAAATCACGCAAAATTGCTTTGGAAGTCGAAGAGCTGAAAAAGCAGGCGTCTATCTATCGTGCCCGTTTCCGTACACTTGTGGAAGCACAGCTTGAATTGTTGACTCAGGATGGTTGGGAAGCGCTGGAGAGCCGGGAGCAGGAAGTCCGTGACCGTGAGCGGGAAATGAAGGAAATTTATTAGTCTATCCGCCTGGTTGACTTTTGCCTGTAAAGAGGCTATAACTATATTCATAATGAATAGTGATTCCATGACGGGTTCAGTACGTTATGATCTCATCCCTCAGAGAGTTGGCGTTTGGTGCAAGCCAATGGATGAGTTATAGCCGAATATCTCCCCGGAGAAGTGACGCTGAAGCGGTGAAGGATTGGCCGTGTGTAAGCGAAACCGTGAGCCGAACGTTATATCGGCACCCTGCTGTAGTTATGCGGGGCATAAGCGCTGTTGATGACAGAGCATACCCAATTTATATTGGATGTGGTTTGTGATGAACAGAATTAGGGTGGTAACGCGAGCACAACCTCGTCCCTTTCCAGGGATGAGGTTTTTTTGTGTCCAAAAAAAGTAGCGAACGCCCATGAGGCCCGAAGGTGCCTCAGGGAGAGAGCCAGCCCGCCAGAGGAGCGAAGCGTCCGGCACTGGGGTTCGCTAAGGCGAACGCCCATGAGGCCCGAAGGTGCCTCAGGGAGAGAGCCAACCGCCGGAGGAGCGAAGTGTCCGGCACTGGGGTTCGCTAAGGTGAACGCCCATGAGGCCCGAAGGTGCCTCAAGGAGAGAGCCAGCCTGCCGGAGGAGCGAAGCGTCCGGCAACTCCCTTCTCGCGGTAAGGCCCTGCGGCGTTCCCGAAGGGGACAGCCGCATGAGGGCCGACTCCAACATACACACCCTCGCCAACGCCACCGCAGTTCCCGCCCAAGACAACCCTTTCCGGGTGTCCAGAGGGCGGAGCGCCTATGGGGTCCCCCTTGGTAAGGGGGATTTAGGGGGATTGAAACGCTTTTTGTGGACGGTCCGCAACTATATCTCGAAAGGAAGATTATCATGCAACGAGTTGACGTCAAAGAGAAAGCACGTGCCAGAGAACTACGTGTGTTAAACAAATGGAAAACCGAGAATACATTCAAAAGATCCATCGAAAACCGCGAAGGTAAGCCGAACTTCGTATTTTACGAGGGGCCGCCTACAGCCAACGGTAAACCGCATATCGGTCACGTATTGGGACGGGTAATCAAGGATTTTGTGGGACGTTATAACACGATGAAGGGTTACCGCGTCGTTCGTAAAGCAGGCTGGGATACACATGGTCTGCCTGTAGAACTGGGTGTTCAGAAAAAGCTGGGCATCTCCCACAAGTGGGAAATCGAAGATTATGGTGTGGAGAAATTCATTAACGAATGTAAAGCGAGCGTGTTCGAATACGAACAACAATGGCGCGATCTGACCGAAGGTATCGGCTACTGGACCGACATGAATAATCCGTATATCACACTCGACAACAATTACATCGAAAGTGTGTGGAACATTCTGGCGACGATTCATGAAAAAGGTCTGCTGTATCGCGGTCACCGCGTGAGTCCTTACTGTCCGTCTTGTCAGACTACACTTAGCTCCCATGAGGTAGCGCAAGGGTATAAAGACGTGAAAGACCTCAGTGCTACAGCCAAATTCAAGCTGAATGACAGCGGCGAATTCGTGCTTGCCTGGACAACGACCCCTTGGACATTGCCTTCACACGTTGCGCTTGCCGTGAACCCGGATATGGACTACTCCCGTGTTCGTCAGGACAACGAAGTGTACATCATGGCGACTAATCTTGTTGAGAAAGTCATGAAGGATGCCAAAGGTGAATATGAAGTCATCGGTGCCCTGAAAGGTTCTGACCTGGTTGGCAAAACGTATGATCCTCCGTTTAACTACGTACAGGCTGAGAAAGCAAACATCATCCTGGGTGCAGGTTTTGTAACCGATGCAAGTGGTACAGGGATTGTACACATGGCACCAGCACATGGTGAAGATGACTATCGTGTATGTCGTGAGCATGGCATCAGCTTTGTGAACATGGTGGACCTGGAAGGTAAGTTTGTGCCACAGGTAACTGATTTTGCCGGACGTTTTGTTAAGGATTGCGATATTGATATCGTAAGATACTTGTCTGAAAAAGGACGTTTGTTCAGCAAAGAAAAATATGAGCATAGCTATCCGTTCTGCTGGCGTTGTGATACACCACTTCTGTACTATGCAATGGACAGCTGGTTTATCCAAACAACAGCAATCAAGGATCAGTTGATCGCCAATAACAGTGAAGTAGACTGGTACCCAGGCCACGTCCGTGATGGGCGATTCGGGAAGTTCCTAGAAGATCTCGTAGACTGGAATATCAGCCGTGACCGTTACTGGGGAACGCCACTGAACATCTGGGTGTGCGAAGAGACAGGTGAACAATTCGCTCCGCATAGCATCGCTGAACTGCGTGCTCGTGCCATTGGCGACGTGCCTGAGAATCTGGAGCTGCATAAGCCGTATGTAGATGACGTCAAAGTCATGAGCTCTTGTGGCAAATATGAAATGAAACGTACACCGGAAGTGATCGATGTCTGGTTCGACAGCGGCTCCATGCCGTTTGCCCAGCAGCACTATCCATTTGAAAATAAAGAAATATTCGAACAGCAATATCCGGCAGACATGATCTGTGAAGGAATTGATCAGACACGTGGCTGGTTCTACAGCTTGCTGGCCGTATCTACACTTTTGACAGGCAAAGCACCTTACAAAGCAGTTATGGCAACAGGCCACGTTCTCGATGAGAACGGACAAAAGATGTCCAAATCCAAAGGCAACGTTATCGATCCTTGGGAAGTTATCGAAGAATACGGTACAGATGCATTCCGCTGGGCTTTGCTGTCTGACAGCGCACCGTGGAACAGCAAACGTTTCTCCAAAGGCATCGTGGGCGAAGCGAAATCCAAAATGGTGGATACGCTGGTCAACACCCATGCATTCCTGACGCTGTATGCTACAATTGATGGATTTGATCCACAGGAGCATCCGTTTAAATTGTCATCACACAACCTGGACCGCTGGATTTTGTCAAGACTGAACAGCCTGATTCTCGTTGTAGAAAAAGCGCTGGCTGTTAATGACTATCTGAACTCTTCCAAAGCCATTGAAGCATTTGTAGATGAACTCAGTAACTGGTACATTCGTCGTTCCCGTGACCGTTTCTGGGGCAGCGGATTGACAGAAGACAAACTGGACGCTTACCGTACCCTTACCGAAGTGCTGGTGACTACAGCCAAGCTCGTCGCTCCATTCACACCAATGCTTGCAGAAGATATCTATCTGAACCTGACTACTGGTGAGAGTGTGCATATGGATGATTATCCGGTTGCCAATGAAACGCTGATTGACTTGGATCTGGAGCAGGATATGGAGACAGCACGCCGAATCGTTGAACTTGCCCGTAACGTCCGTAACGAAACAGGTATCAAGACACGTCAACCGTTGTCTGAACTGATCGTTTCCCTGGATAAAGGCTTCGATCTGGCAAGTTATGAAGAGATCATCAAGGATGAGATCAATGTCAAAACTATTCGTACCGAGCATGATGATGCGGATTTCGTTGATTTCACTTTGAAATTGAACCTGAAAGTAGCGGGTAAAAAATACGGTAAAAACGTAGGGTTCCTGCAGAATTTCTTCAAGGGAATGTCAGCAGATGAGACGCGTAAAGTCGTGGCAGAAGATGTTCTGAACATCGTTTCTCCTGAAGGCGAAGAGCTGCAAGTGACGGGTGAAGAACTGCTGGTTGAGAAACAAGCCAAATCCGGTTTTGCCTCGGCATCCGGCTATGGTCTGACAGTAGCTCTCAATACGGAGATCACAGCAGAACTCGAACAGGAAGGCTGGGTCCGTGAAGTCATTCGTGCAGTTCAAGACACACGGAAGAAGCTGGATCTGCCGATTGAGAAAAGAGTACGTTTGACGCTGGATGTAGACTCTGCTTTACAAGAAGCGATTCAGGCTTTTGATCATGTGCTGCGTGAGAATGTGCTCGTTACCGAAGTTACCTTCGGAACGAATGATTCGATGCAACGCATTGAAGCCGGAGGCAAAGCCATCGGTGTTTATATCGAGGGGTAATACAGTAATTCTCACGTAAGGCGTTCCTGGAGAAAGGATTGCTTTGTCAGACTTTAACGGGGACAGAGTAACTCTATTTCAAATAGGACAGTATATAGAGACAGACATGCCAACGAGCCTCAGATGCAGGAGATCAATCCTGTATCCTGGCTCGTTTGGTTTTTCAGCAAATGGGCAATGATTTCTATTGTGCAGACATTCTATATACATCAAAGGAACTGAGTAAATTATGAACGAACAGGATACCCAATCGCCATCTAATTCAGAATCCACGACGCATTCCAAGAATGCGGAGGACAAGATTGAAGAACTTCACAAGCTCACTAACCGGCTCGCGAATGAACTCGAACGTTCACGAATCGCACAGTATACGGAATTACTGAACCGGCCGTGGAAGCTGATCGGACTTAATCTGTTGTCCGGCGCCGCAAGGGGCGTGGGAATCGCCATCGGTTTTACTTTTTTTGCAGCAACGATTATTTACGTGTTACAAGTGCTTGGTGCGCTTAATCTGCCCATCGTGGGTGATTACATCGCAGATATTGTACGGATTGTGCAGCGACAGCTGGAATTGAACACTTATTAGTTTACCCGTGGGTTAATATGAGTCGTCTGACTCGACATCTGGTTCTAACAGACCATCACCTTCACGGTTCTCTAGGTACTGTCGATATTGCCGATTACGTACGATGGACACGTCATGGCCGTAGATATCGGTTGCGACAAAGCTTTCATATGCCTCAACGCAGCCCTCCACTTCGTCAGTGGCTTCAATCGCCATAACATCATAACTGTCGATGTCGCGTCCCTCAGCCATAGCCGGAGTATTGGAGGTGCCCCAACTTTCAACAATCTGCCATGCATCTTCGCCGTCGAAGCCGTTCTGGTCGTCACGTTCATCCAGGCTTGTGCGGCCAAAGGCAGGAGCGAGGAATTCTTCCTCGACAGGACGATTTTCGGAGACAACGGTTTCCGGTTGATGTTTTTTGCAGTATTTGGTGTAAGGAACAGCTTGCATGCGTTCATAGGGGATAGGTTGCTGACACATGGCGCAAGTTCCATAATGGCCTTCTTCGATGGAATGCAGGGCAGAATCGATGCGCTCCAGTTGAAATTCATCATGCTCCAGCAGAGAAATATCCTTTTCGCGCTCATACATCTCGGTAGCTACATCACCTGGGTGATTGTCAATCGGTGATAATTCACCTGTTTGAAGCTTCATGGAATCACCAAGACCATAATGTTCGTTTTGCTCCAGTCTATGTTCAATGTCACGCTTTTCGGTTATCAGTTGGGAACGTAACGATTGCAGTTGTTTAGCAGTGAAATGTGACATCATTTTCCCCTTTCTGTTCCGTATGGACTCCGGATTTTAACTCTGTTGTAGGATGTACCATTTCGTGCAGAATTACAGAAGGGAAATGTTATCGTTTTTGCCATCCGGGCTGGGGCTAACCGCGTCGTGGACGATTTCCAAACAGCTGTGCTACAATGAACAAGTCTGGCGTAAAGCCTGGTATCGTTTGGAAAAGACAAGAACGGAGTGACAAACAAACGTGGTGTATTATATCCTCGCTTTTATCGTATTTTTAGTCGATCAGGGAACGAAGTTCCTAATTGCAACCCGGATGGAACTTAGAGATGAAATTCCGGTGATTGGCAATTTCTTTGTCATCACATCACATCGTAACTCAGGTGCAGCTTTTGGTATTTTGCAGGATCAACGCTGGTTCTTTATTGTAGTTACGCTGGTTGTCGTGGTGGCTTTGGTTTGGTATTTGCAAAAGGTAAAAGATACTCCGCACAAATTGCTGCCCGTGGCGCTTAGTTTGGTGCTTGGGGGAGCCATTGGTAACTTCCTGGATCGGGCTTTGACCGGAGAAGTGGTCGATTTTATCCAGCTTAATTTTGGTAGCTATACGTTTCCCATTTTCAACATAGCCGACTCGGCGATCTGTATCGGTGTGGTACTGATTATTGTAGAAACGTTGCTTGAAGGACGGCGCGAGAAAGCAGCCGCAAAGGTCGAAGGGAATGAACATCATGAGTAAAACGCAAAATGAAGAACAGAATAACGGAGATACGTCAACGCATGACGATGAACTCTTGAATGGCAATGATCGTATGGAATGGACGGTTGCCGCTGAACATAAAAAAGAACGAATTGACAAATATATTACAGAATCCATGGATAACGTATCGCGCTCCCAAGTTCAATTGTGGATCGGAGACGGATTCGTAACGGTGAACGGAGTTAAAGTCAAAGCTAACACCAAATTATCTGAAGGTGATCTGATAGAGCTTCTGATCCCTGAGCCGACGACTGTGGAGATTATTGCTGAAGATATTCCGCTTGAAGTGGTGTATGAAGATAGTGATTTGATCGTTATTAACAAACAGCGTGGCCTTGTTGTACATCCAGCACCAGGGCATACGTCAGGAACACTTGTTAATGCACTGATGTATCACTGTAAAGATCTCTCAGGCATTAACGGCGAGCTGCGTCCCGGTATTGTGCATCGGATTGATAAGGACACATCAGGTCTAATTATGGCTGCCAAAAATGATCGTGCTCACGCCTCGCTGGCTGCTCAGCTCAAAGAGCATAGTGTGAATAGACGATATATTGCACTCGTTCATGGGCATCTTAGCCATGATCAGGGTACGATTGATGCACCCATTGGTCGAGATACCAATGATCGCAAAATGTACACCGTTACAGAGCGTAACAGTAAACATGCGGTTACGCATTTCACCGTCACGGAGCGCATCAATGACAACACGTTGTTGGAACTGAAATTGGAGACAGGGCGTACCCACCAGATTCGTGTTCACATGAAGTTCATTGGTCATCCGCTTGTTGGAGATCCGACGTATGGTCGTAACAAAGGAATCAAAATGCAGGGACAAGCCCTGCATGCTGCGATTCTCGGTTTTGTACATCCAACGACCGGAGAATACCTTGAATTTACAGCTCCGCTTCCGCAGGATATGGAAGATGTTCTAGCCTCACTGCGTAGCCGCTGACAGCTCGAGAAAGTACAAATGTTCGGATAATTTGTCCATGGTTTTGAACGCGCAAATGCTTCATATTAAAGTGTAGAAATTTGCGTCAAATGAGGAGATGAACAAAATCATGAGTATCGATAAATATCAGGAAACGTACATTCAGACTAATTTTGCCGACCGTATTGGCGGCTCCAACTATGGTAAAGACACCAACATCTATAAATTCGAGAAAATCAAACGTGCCAAAGCTTCGGCTAAAAAAGATTTTCCCAATGTAGAATTGATTGACCTCGGCGTAGGTGAACCAGACGAGATGGCAGATGCAGGCATCGTAGCTGCATTGGCGGAGCAAGCCTCCAAACCTGAAAACCGTGGATACGCGGATAACGGTATTCCTGAATTCAAGGAAGCGGCAGCTGCTTACCTGAAAAATGTATTTAATGTTGAAGGTATCGATGCATCAACTGAAATTGTGCATTCCATCGGTTCCAAGCCAGCTTTGGCGATGATGCCTTCTTGCTTCATCAATCCAGGTGATGTAACGATTATGACGGTGCCAGGGTATCCGGTTATGGGTACACACACCAAATACCTGGGTGGTGAAGTGTTCAACATTCAATTGACCAAGGAGAACAACTTCCTGCCAGATCTGTCGGCTATTCCGGAAGATATCGCGAAACGTGCAAAGTTGCTCTATCTGAACTACCCGAATAACCCAACGGGCGCGAGTGCTACCGTGGAGTTCTTTACGGAAGTGGTTGAATGGGCGAAAAAATACAGCGTAGTCGTTGTACATGATGCTCCATACGCAGCATTGACTTATGACGGCAAAAAACCGTTCAGCTTCCTGTCTGTACCTGGTGCGAAGGATGTGGGCGTGGAATTACACTCCCTGTCCAAGTCCTACAACATGACAGGCTGGAGAATTGGTTTTGTTGCAGGTAACCCGCTTGTTGTCAAAGCATTCAGCGACGTGAAAGACAACAATGACTCTGGTCAGTTCATCGCGATCCAAAAGGCTGCTGCTTATGGATTGAACCACCCGGAAATCACGGAAAAAATCGCCGAGAAATATTCCCGTCGTCACGACCTGCTGGTAGCTGCACTGAACGAGCTGGGCTTCCAGGCTGAGAAACCTAAAGGTTCCTTCTTCCTTTATGTTGAAGCTCCAAAAGGTATTGTCGGAGGCCGCCGCTTTGAATCAGGCGAAGACTTCTCCCAGTTCCTGATCCGTGAGAAACTGATCTCTTCGGTGCCTTGGGATGATGCAGGTAACTTTGTTCGTTTCTCCGTTACCTTTGAAGCTAAAGGGGAAGAAGAAGAGAAACGTGTTATCGCTGAAATTAAACGCCGCCTGAGCGACGTGCAATTCGAATTTTAATTAATTCACATAATCATAATGATGTAAAGTAAAGAAAGAAGAGACCGGAAACGGTCTCTTTTTTTATGCAAAAAAATATAATTTCTCCCTGTAATACCTTTACAAAATTATACAAGCAACATATGATTAGATCTTTACGTTATTTATTATAGTCAGAAGTTGCTTTTGAAGGGAGTTATGGAAATTGTTATCATCTCGTACCAATACCGTGTCCACACCTGCTGCAGGGACAGGCAATACCGTTTCAGGCTTGCTTAAACTATTAAGACCAAAACAATGGACCAAAAATTTGCTGTTGTTTGCCGCGCTACTTTTTTCTTTTGAGGAGATTCGGACGGAGACCATTCTATCGACTTTGCTAGGTTTTATTTTATTTAGCCTTGTTGCAGGCTGCGTTTATATTTTAAACGATTATGTAGATCGCGACAGAGATCGTCAGCATCCAGTGAAGATGTTCCGTCCCCTTGCTTCTGGACAGGTCAACCCGGCTCACGCCTTGTTGTTCGGAATTCTGTTATTAATTCTTTCCGTCGGGACAGCCTTCGTGATGAACCCATTATTCGGAGTATTATGTATTGTTTATTTCCTATTGAATGTGTCGTACTCATTTGTACTCAAACATCTCGTTATTTTGGATATGATGACCATTGCGGCTGGATTTGTGCTTCGTGCGATTGCAGGCGGTGTCCTGATCCATGTGCCATTTACGCCGTGGTTCCTCATCTGTACGATGCTGCTGTCCCTGTTCCTGGCTATCGGCAAACGGAGGAATGAACTCACCCTGCTTGAGGGAAATACTGGTTCACACCGTAAAGTATTGGATAACTACTCGATAACGTTATTGGATCAGTTCAATACCATTGTCACAACGGCGACCATTATTAGCTATTCGCTCTTTACGTTCACATCCGATCGTACCATTCATTTAATGTGGACGATTCCTTTGGTTATATACGGCATGTTCCGTTATCTGTATCTGATTCATATGAAGAACCAAGGTGGTTCCCCAGATCGAGTTCTATTTGAGGACAAGCCCATCTTGATCACGGTCATTTTGTACGTCATAAGTGTTATTTCGATTTTTGCTATTTTTGAATAAAAGTTTGAGTCTGGAAGGTAGAGGGGATCAGGGTGAAAAGCACGAAAATCGCCATCTTTGATATTGATAAAACGATTATACGCAGAGATTCCATGTTTCAGTTTGTACATTACGGCGTTCGGCGTTACCCATGGCAGGTATGGAGATTGCCTGTAATTGCATTTCATACCGCGCTGTTCAAGGCAGGTCTGATGACCGTTGAACGTGTCAAACGTTCATATTTTAAAAGCATTGAGCGCATGTCCGAAAAAGATCTGGAGCATTTTTTTGATACGCAATTGCGTACTGCCATTTTTGCGGAGGCAAGTGTAGAGATGCAGCATCGTAAGGAAGCAGGCTATCATGTATTGCTGGTGACCGCATCTCCGCATGCCTATATGAAATATTTTAAAAACTTTCCTTGGGTGGATCATGTCATTGGTACCGATCTGGTTCGTCACTCGAATGGCTATACCTGTAGGATTGATGGCAGCAATTGCAAAGGGGATGAGAAGGTTCGTCGAATTCAGGCCTATCTGGATGAGGAAAAGATGGTGATTGATTATGATCAATCCTGCTCCTACTCCGACTCCTTATCCGATCTTCCAGTGATGCAGTTGGTGAGTCAGCGATACTTTATTAACAAGCGCGTGCCAGAGATGGAGGCATTGTCGTGGGGGAGATAAAAGGGCGCCATACAGGCAAGCTGTTGATGCTGGTCTCCGCTTTTCTTACAGCGACAGGCCAATTGTTCTGGAAGTGGGGGCTGACCGAGTGGATCTATCTGGGCATCGGCTTTCTCTGTTATGGGCTGGGTGCCATTTTGATGATCAAGGCTTTTGCTTTGGAAAAGCTGTCTGTGGCCTATCCTTTGATGTGTGCAAGCTATGTGTTTGCGCTGATCTATGGATACTTTTTGCTAGGAGAAGAAATTACGGTGCAGAAGTTGGCCGCTGTTGTGCTGCTTGGAATTGGGGTGACGTTGACCAGTGTTGATCGATAGCTGGATGATTGCTGTATTAATTGCAATGACCCTGTGTGGAGCGATGGGGGGAGCGGGTTTGAAAGCCTACGCTACCAGCCGCAAAAAGCTGCATGTTTTAATGGGGCTAGGATTCTATGGTACAGGTGCGCTGCTGAACATTGTATTGTTGAAATTTCTTCCCTTAACGGTTGTGCTGCCAGCCAATGCGTTAACGTATGTGTGGACGCTCATTATAGCGCGGTTTGCCTTTAAGGAAGCAGTGGGTCCTTTGCGCTGGATCGGTGTCACTTGTATTATGGGCGGGTTGTGTTTATTGGTTTTCTAGAATAATGAAACTGGATGTGAATGCATGAAATTTTTGGACTACATATTTTATAATCGCAGGACCAATTGGACGGCATTTGGCCTGTTTGCGGGTTTTGCTCTTTTTTACGCTCTCATGAATGGACCTTACGTGACGTACATTGCGAATCACGCAGAGCTACTTGGGTCATACACGCCATTTAGTACGACGCAGTTTCCACTTAATTTATTTAACTTCGATCCTTCCATGTATTACGGAAGCAACAGTTCTTCGGTTATTCATCCGTTAATTTCATTTCTAGCGGTCACGCTTGAAGCAGGTGCTCAATTGCTGGGCGGGAATTGGTTCTTTCTTGTCCTGCAGTCCCTTGTGAATGCGGGTTCGGTTGTGCTGGTGTTTCTGTTTTTAAATCAAAAAGATAAACAAATCACCACACCGTTACTTTTCGCTTTATTGTTCGGTTTCAGCTCCTATCTGATGTTTACCGCGTTGATTCCGGATTCGTATCCGTACGTACAGTTTGTTATCCTGTTCTCTGTGCTGTATATGCAATACACCCGTGAACGGAAAGATGTCCGTTACATCCCGAATGCGCTGCTGGCATCCATCAACTTCGGACTGACGTCGACCAACATTGTACCATTTGCGGCAGCCATGTTTTTCAATTTGCGTACGTGGCGTAACAAGTCTGGTTGGAAAAAGTATATCGGGATTATGGCACTGGCCGTTGCCTTCATCGTAGTATTGACAGGAATCCAATACATCGCGTTTGGCGGTCGCAGTTGGGTCAGTAACTGGCTGCTTGGCATTCAAAATGGGGGAACAAGCTATGCCACTCCATTCCAGTTCGCAGCTCATTGGAAAGCTCTAAGTTTGCTAACGATTAATCCGATGCTGTCACCGAAAGTGCATTTGCTGGACCCGGGTATGGTCGCGTTTGTAACAGATTTGACCCGTTCCAATCCGATCTATGTTCAGCTTACGGGTATATTTATCCTGTTGCTGGCGCTCACTGGGTTTTTCAAAGGCATCCGTGAACGGGAAGTGTGGACTCTTGTGCCATACATTCTGTTTGCCTTTTTACTTCATATCGTTGTTGGTTTCGGGCTGGCGGTATTTCAATACGATATGTACCTGTACGCAGGACACTATCTGTTTGCGTTTTTCCTCCTCGGTGGGGGCTTCGTCATCGGTCTTCGTCCGGGGCTGGGTAAAAAAGTGCTAATAGGCTTGATCATGATATGTATTCTCGTCACCGCAGGGAACAACATCTACCGTCATGTAGAAACTTTAACAACCATTAAGCAGTCCTATGATCAGTTGGAACAGGAACGTACAGTGAAATAATCAGAGATTTTAATTATCTTTATAATGAGACAAGGCCATTGGACTTTAAATCCAATGGCCTTGTCTTGTTTGGTATGATTCATTCGATATGTGCATGTTGGGATAAACAAAAGACCCACTGCGTTGATTACGCAGAGGGTCTCACGGACGATTTTAAGCAATGATTTTGGTCTTCTTGGCATTCTCGGCTGAACGTTTGGTGAGACTGCTGAGTGGACGTTTCAAAGCGAGAGCAACGATGAGACTCAGCGCGATGAACATGCACAACCACAGAATGTCCTTGATGGCAGTCGACCACAAGATGCCGCCGACCGACTCACGCAGTAGACTAATCGCATACGTGAAGGGCATGAACGGATTCAATGCCTGGAAAAAGGGCGATGTCATGCTGATTGGAAACGTACCGCCTGAGCTGGAGAACTGAAACACCATGAAGATGATCGCGATCCCTTTTCCGATATTCCCAAAAACGGACAGCAGGGTGTACGTTATGGTGACAAATACGGCACTCACCAGCATGGCAAACAAGACAAACCACACTTTATCTGCGACATAGGTGCCGAGGATCAATATATCTCCCAGGCTGACACAGATCGCTTGAAGCAATCCAATAGTCAGAAAAGTGGCAAGACGTCCAAGATACAACTCGTATCCCCGGAACTTGCCTTCTGGATTCTCAGCTTCGGCACGAAGCAGGGAAATCAGTAGCGTTGAGCCGACCCACAAGGACAGCACGCCATAAAATGGTGACATGGCTGATCCGTAATTCGGAATCGGGTAAAGCTGTTGTTCCTTGATTTTCACCGGACTTGCTAGGAAAGCACTCTCTTCTTCAATGTCGCCGCGCAAAAGCTTGGCGAGCTCGGCAAACTGGTTATTACCTTCGACTTCTCTAAGTTTGTCTGCTGCCTTGCTGATGGCACTTTCCAATGCTGGCAAATCATCACGTACAAGCGTGGCAACACGATGTACTCCTTGTTCGACCTCCGGAAGCTGGTTCTGTACAAAATCGGATGCCTTGCCTATCTGTTTCTCGGCATTGGGCAGATCGTTCCGAACAAAATTAGCCGCTTCATTCAGCTTGGTGCCCAGCTTGGGCAGATCGTTTCGAATTAATGAAGATACTGTGTTCAAAGCTTGGATGAAGCCTTCACTTTTATTCGCGAGTGTCTCCGATATCTCATGAATCTTAGATTGTATTTGAGGCAGTTCGCTCTGGATTTTTGTCAATTCAGTCTGCCCAAACGTAATCCCTTCTTTGGCTGACGCAAGAATGTCCGCGATATCCGGAATTCGATCTCTTGCTCCCTGTAGTGTATCTGCTGAAGTGGAAAGGATAGACCTCAGCTTATCCGCACCAGCCGCAAGAGCCGGCGATATTTCGCTCTCGTAGGTGTTCATGATATTGCCAATGCCGCTGCTAATGTCCTTGGAGAGAGCATTTAACTGGGCGATGACGTCTGCGGGCGGAGTTGTATTACGACGCAGAGCATCACTGATAATCCCTGTCAGGCGGATTTGCAGCTGAAGTTTATCTGAAATGGTGTTCAGCTGCGAAATTTTATTAGCAAGTGGATGGCTTGGAAGTAAGTTGTCGATTTTGCCCAGTAGTTCTGCCATACTGTCGACGAGTCTTACTGCAATCCCCAAACGGGCAGCGATCCGGTCCAGATCTTCTGCTGTCGGCAGGTTATTAAGATCTGTATTCTGCAATTGCCCAAATACGTCTGATGCAGCGTTTGAGATTTGCTGCACCAGCAGCAGGTTTTGCCGAATCGCCGGGCCTATAGCCTGAAATGCTTCTTCACTGGAATCCACAAAGTGATTTAAGCCTTCGGCCAGCTCAATCCCGTTACCAGCGATTTGGGATACTTTATCCAGATCTTGCTCTGCGGCCGTTACGATAGACAGAGCCTTGTCGGTTTTATCCAGGGCCGTTTGGATGACACCTGATACCTGACCAAAGTTTGCATCCACTTCTTGAATACGTTCTACGGCTTTTTGAATATCGGGAATACGCCCCTGAATAGCCAAAACCTCGGATGCTGCATCATTAATTTGTGGCCAATACTCCTGCACCTTGAGCACATACTGTGCGGCTTCATTGATTTCAGGCAGTTTTTTTTCGATCTCGACGATCTTTTGAGCATCTTTTACGATACCAGGCATGGCTTTTTCTACTTCCAGTACCTTTTGACCTGCAGCTTGTATATCCGGAAGATTTTTCTCCAGCGTGAATATGCCATTCTCCATCTTGCGCAAAGTTGGAAGCTGGGCATTGATCTCAACTCCGGCTTCCTTCAATTTGGTTAGAACAGCCTGACTGACGGCTTCAGTGAAATTTTCATTGATTTGTGTTGTTATCGCAGATACACCGGAACCCGTGATTTTTGGAGCGATGGCATTAACCTTCTCATTAACGGTATAGATTACCTCTGGGCGCTCCAGCTTCCCGTCAACGATACCTGTAATTTTAGTTGAAAAGTCCCCAGGAATGAGCAGGCTTGCATAATATTCTCCTGTTTGCACACCACGATCAGCCTCAGCCTGGCCCACAAAAGTCCATCCCAGCTTTTCGTTCTGTTTCAGGCTGGACACCAGTTCGTCTCCAATATTGACATTAGTTCCTGCAACAGTTGCACCCTTGTCCTCGGTTGTCACCGCAATTTTGATCCCTTGGGTGTTGCTGTACGGGTCCCATACGGACTTCACGTTGACCCAGTCATACACCCCGGGTAGTAAAATAATAGCCACAATTAGAAAAATACCTGTGGGAACCTTCAAAATATGCAACCAGTCTGTTTTGTAAACTTGCCAAATGTGACGCATAACTTCCTCCTAAATGTAAATAAATGTAGGTCTTATCTTATTTCTATGTCGCGTATTTGTAAATCCTTATGTATATCGGCTTTATTGAAGCATCTATGAATTGTTTCATGTTTATAAACTTTACCCATTTCGCTGGGTACTAATGCAGAGCCTTCATGTATTCCGTGTTTCTGGACGTTGAACTCTAAAATTAGACTCTGTCCCAACGTTGAGTATAGTCAGAGGATTATTTTGGCTGTAAGATTCTCCGCAATTGCCTATGGATAAATATACAGAATTATTGTATAATTATGAATAACGAATGAAATGTGATGTGTTTGGATGTTTTTCAGCCGAACTGCTGATTCTAAGGGAATACAGTAGAGGAATTTCGCCTGTGATGTTGAGGTGTTGACAGAGGGTTGTCTTTCTGTCATAATTCATGAAGACAAACGGACATATTGAGTACAGAACCCTGTGAGGTCCTGCAATATGAACGACATGAATAGCACCTTTAAATCAGTCCCGTGAGACTGGCAAGGTAACGTGAACGATACATCGTTTTTTGCTGCGGCAAATCAAGCGATGCATCCCGAGAGTAAACTTTCTTCAGAGCGGTCTGAAGTTCGGAGACTCCTTGCCAATGAACACGGCAAGGAGTCTTTTTTGTTCTCCTCGTCACGGGGCCATGATCTGAAAGGTAAATCCTGAGGAGGCTGAACGCATGAGCACAGAGACACATGTCATTATGGATGAAACCGCGATCCGCCGCGCATTAACACGGATTGCCCATGAGATTTTGGAAAAAAACAAAGGTATTGAGGGTTGTGTACTTATCGGAATTCGAACACGGGGTGTATACCTCGCAGAACGGATCGCCGCCAAGATTGAAGAAATCGAAGGTACACCGATCCCTTGGGGAGAACTCGATGTGACCCCTTATCGCGATGATCGCTTGGAAGAGAATAAAGCGAATCGCAAGGAACTGTTGACGATGACACCTGAATCACTTTCAATTCATAACAAAAAAGTGATTTTGTTCGATGATGTGCTCTATACCGGACGTACGATTCGCGCAGCGATGGATGCCCTGATGGATTGTGGAAGACCACAGAACATTCAGCTGGCGGTTCTCGCAGATCGCGGACACCGGGAACTTCCGATTCGACCTGATTTTATCGGCAAGAATGTGCCGACTTCTAAATCAGAGGAGATCGAGGTTGCATTGATAGAAACGGACGGACAGGACGAAGTCAAGATCATTCAGAACCGGGGGGAACAGGCATGATGATTACACAACCAGCATTGAAGGACCGGAGCTTGCTTGGCCTTAAGAACCTTAGCCGCGATGAGATCGACTCCATTCTGAACAGAGCAGCACACTGGGAAGCGCAGAAGGAGAAACTGGTTCCTGTACTGGAATCCCACTTCGTAGCCAACATGTTCTTCGAGAACAGCACGCGTACTCGCTTCTCATTTGAGATGGCAGAAAAACGTCTGGGTGCACAGGTACTGAACTTCACGGCGGCTGCATCAAGCGTGGAGAAAGGTGAATCCATCTATGATACGGTACGCACACTGGAGTCCATGGGCATTGACGCAGGAGTGATTCGGTTGAAACCTTCGGGTGTTCTGCAACAACTGGCTCAGAAAGTGAATGTTCCACTAGTGAATGCCGGAGACGGAAATAACGAGCACCCTACCCAGGCGTTGTTGGATCTCTACACGATGCGGAAGGCTTTCGGTGAGCTGAAAGGTTTGCGTGTGTCGATCATCGGAGACATCCTGCATAGCCGGGTAGCTCGCTCCAATCTGTGGGCACTGCAAAAGTTTGGTGCGGATGTGCGCTTCTGCGCACCGCAAACGATGCAGGCACCGGAGCTCGCAGAACACGCGCCTTATGTAGGTCTGGAAGAAGCACTCGATGCGGATGTAGTCATGATGCTCCGAGTTCAACTGGAACGTCATAAACATGGCCTGATTACTTCGGCTGAGGATTATCGCGAACACTACGGATTGACGGAAGAACGGGCATCACGCCTGAAACCAAGCACAATCATTATGCACCCTGCTCCTGTGAACCGAAATGTCGAGGTAGATGACGCGGTAGTGGAGAGCGCAGCATCGCGGATCTTCCCGCAGATGGCAAACGGTGTTCCAATCCGCATGGCGGTCATGGAACGTGCGATGAAACTGTAACAGGGTCTGGCTGTGGGTCATAGGCTGACGGGACGGAAGTTCTTATAGAGCAATGTGAGGGTACACGATAAAGAAAATCACCCGGCTTGTCTGGCAAGTCGGACAGAACCGAAGCGGAGGGCAATTATGCTACAGATTATAAAGAACGCGAACATCTTGAATCATCAAGGGGAACTTGAACGGAAAACGATCATTATAGATGAAGGAAAAATTCAAAAGATCGCTGGAGTGGAAGACGAAGCGGTACTGAAAGCAGAGCAATCAGCGCATAGCGTAACCGATGCTTCAGGCAAACTGGTCATTCCCGGTTTGATTGATATGCACGTGCATCTGCGTGAACCTGGATTCGAGCATAAAGAGACGATCGAGACGGGTGCCCGTTCGGCAGCACAAGGTGGTTTTACAACGATTGCATGTATGCCAAACACAAGACCGGTAACCGACAGCGCAGATGTCGTTAAGTTGGTTTTGGATAAAGCCAAAGAAGCCGACCTGGTTAAAGTACTGCCTTATGCAGCTATTACGAAGAACGAGCTTGGACGTGAACTTACGGATTTCGCCGCATTGAAAGAAGCGGGTGCGATTGGATTCACGGATGATGGGGTGGGCGTACAAAACGCTCAAATGATGAAAGATGCTATGAGCCTCGCAGCAAGTATGGATATGCCAGTCATCGCTCACTGCGAAGACGACTCATTGGTAGTTGGCGGATATGTGACAGAAGGCGAGTTTTCGAAGCGTCATGGTATCAAAGGTATCCCTAATGAATCCGAGGCCATCCACGTAGGCCGTGATATCCTGCTTGCAGAAGCAACGGGAGTTCACTACCACGTCTGCCACGTAAGTACGGAGCAGTCGGTTCGCTTGATTCGCCTGGCGAAGTCCATCGGTATTAAAGTAACTGCTGAGGTATGTCCGCACCATCTGGTATTGTCGGATGAGGATATCCCAGGTATGGATGCCAACTGGAAGATGAACCCGCCCCTACGCTCACCACGCGACGTGCAAGCTTGTATCGAAGGTTTGCTGGACGGAACGCTGGATATGATCGTTACCGATCACGCGCCGCATAGCGAAGAAGAGAAAGCAAAAGGTATGGAGCTGGCACCGTTCGGTATCGTTGGATTCGAGACGGCTTTCCCGCTGTTGTACACGAAGTTTGTGGAAACAGGGCTTTGGAGCCTGGACTTCCTCGTGAAACGCATGACAGCAGATCCGGCACGGGTATTCCGACTGGATACTGGCAAGCTGGAAGAGGGAGCACCAGCGGATATCACGATGATTGACCTGAACGAGGAAAAAGCGGTTGATCCAGCAACTTTTGCTACCAAAGGAAGAAACACACCATTCACAGGCTGGAAGCTAAAAGGATGGCCGGTACAGACATGGGTGGATGGCAAAAGCGTGTGGAATAACACGGTACAACAGTAAATCAGTAACTTATTAGATCAATAAATCAATAAGCTTTTCCTCTTTAATTCTTTTAAAACAACAAGGCTTTATAACTCTAAATCTACAACCTATACACCAATAACATCTTTACAACTAACTCAAGGCAGACCATGCCGAGAGTCAAACATACGAAACAAAGAAAAGTTGAATAATGCTTTTGAACATGGACACCAACGTAACTGTGGAGTGGGCAGAAAGAACCCGAAGAAGCAAAGCGTTCGCCTTTATCACCGGATTACTCCATTTGAAGAATGGGATCAAAGTAATCCGGAGATAACAGCGATCAAAGGGTTTTCTGCCCACGGAGCCGCACCAAACGTAACGTCCCCCATGTTCAACTCAAAGTATTCAACGTTGATAAACACAGAGGAGTGAAATGGGATGCAGGCACAGGCAAGATTATTGTTGGAAGACGGCACACTGTTCACCGGGAAAGCATTCGGTGCTGAAGGTGAAACAACAGGTGAGGTCGTTTTTAATACGGGAATTACAGGCTATCAAGAGGTGCTTTCGGATCCTTCTTATTGCGGTCAAATCGTAACCATGACGTACCCACTGATTGGTAACTACGGCATTACGCGTGACGACTTCGAGTCGATTCGTCCATTCGTACATGGTTTTGTGGTACGTCGTCATGAGCCGACACCAAGTAACTGGCGTGCAGAATACAGCGTAGACGATTTGCTTAAAGAGTATGGCATCGTAGGAATCAGCGAGATTGATACACGGATGCTGACTCGCCGGATTCGTCACCACGGCACAATGAAAGGAATTCTCACAACAGGATCGAAACCTGTGGAAGAGTTGCTGGAGATGATGGGAGACACCAGCATCGCTGAGCTGCGTAACCAGGTTCCTATGACTTCTACTCAACATGTATACAACAGCCCGGGAACGGCTGAACGCATTGTATTGGTTGACTACGGTGCAAAAACAGGGATTTTGCGTGAACTCAGCAAACGTAACTGTGACGTTGTCGTAGTTCCGCATGATGTAACAGCGGACGAAATCCGCCGCATGAACCCGGATGGCATCCAGCTGTCCAACGGCCCTGGGGACCCGAAAGACGTTCCTCACGCGGTTAAAATGATCAGTGAACTGCTCGGCGAATATCCGATCTTCGGAATCTGCCTGGGGCACCAACTGTTCGCACTTGCGGCAGGAGCCGATACAGAGAAACTCAAGTTTGGACACCGCGGCGGAAACCACCCGGTTAAAGAACTGGAGAGCGGACGTTGCTTCATCACATCCCAGAACCACGGTTACACCGTAAACGAAGAATCCGTGAAAAATACGGAGCTTGAAGTGACACATATCAACAATAATGATAAGACCATTGAAGGTCTGAAACATAAAACATTCCCGGCGTTTTCCGTTCAGTATCACCCGGAAGCAGCGCCAGGACCATATGATAACAGCTATCTGTTTGACCGCTTCATCGAGATGATTCGGGAGCACAAGATTACTCACCCGCAACAGCCGCGTCAAGCCGTATTGGCAGCCGCAGTGAAAGGAGCACAATAACATGCCGATTAACAAAGATCTCAAAAAAATCCTGGTGATTGGTTCAGGTCCAATCGTCATCGGTCAAGCGGCCGAGTTCGACTATGCCGGTACACAAGCATGCCAGGCACTGAAAGAAGAAGGCGTGGAAGTTGTACTCATCAACAGCAACCCGGCTACGATTATGACGGATACCAACATGGCTGATAAAGTGTACATTGAACCGATTACACTGGATTTTGTAACGCAAATCATTCGTCAGGAACGTCCAGACGGTTTGCTGCCAACCCTTGGCGGTCAAACGGGTCTGAACATGGCTGTGGAACTGGCACGTGCTGGCGTCCTTGAGCGTGAGAATGTCAAACTGCTCGGAACACAGCTCACATCCATTGAGAAAGCGGAAGACCGTGATTTGTTCCGTGATCTGATGCGTGAACTGGAACAGCCTGTACCCGAGAGTGTAATCGTAACAACACTTGAGGAATCACTTGATTTTGCGAATGAGATTGGTTATCCAATCATCGTCCGTCCAGCCTACACGCTTGGTGGAACAGGCGGCGGGATCTGTTCCAACGAAGAAGAACTGCGCGAAACCGTAGCAGCAGGAATTCGTTACAGCCCGATCGGGCAATGTCTGGTGGAGAAAAGCATTGCTGGCATGAAAGAAGTCGAGTATGAGGTTATGCGTGACAAGAACGATAACTGTATCGTAGTCTGCAACATGGAAAACTTTGACCCGGTAGGTGTTCATACAGGTGACAGTATCGTTGTGGCACCAAGCCAGACGCTGTCTGACCGTGAATATCAAATGCTGCGCTCAGCTTCCCTGAAAATCATCCGTGCCCTCAACATCGAAGGTGGATGTAACGTACAGTTTGCGCTTGATCCGCACAGCTTCCAGTACTATGTTATCGAAGTTAACCCACGGGTAAGCCGCTCTTCGGCACTAGCTTCCAAAGCAACGGGCTATCCAATTGCTAAGATGGCTGCCAAAATTGCCATGGGTTACACACTGGACGAAATCGTGAACCCGGTAACAGGCCAAACATATGCATGCTTTGAGCCAACACTGGACTATATCGTGAGCAAAATCCCACGCTGGCCGTTTGACAAGTTTATCTCAGCGAACCGCAAACTGGGTACACAGATGAAAGCGACAGGCGAAGTTATGGCGATTGGCCGTACATTCGAAGAGTCAATTCATAAAGCTGTTCGTTCCCTGGAAATCGGCGTACACCGTCTGTATCTGAAAGATGCCGAAACCCTGGATGAAGCAACGCTGAACGAGCGTCTGGTCAAAGCCGACGATGAGCGTATCTTCCTGATCGCTGAAGCATTCCGCAGAGGGTATACATTGCAACAGCTTCAAGATCTGACGAAGATTGACTGGTGGTTCCTGGATAAACTCGAAGGGCTGATCCGCTTCGAAGATCGCATTCGTGAGGAATCCGAATTGTCCTCCGAAACCTTGTATCAAGCGAAGCGTCTTGGCTTCACAGACCGTGCCATTGCTGAGCTGCGGGCTGAAGGTCAACCAGGAGGTACGCTGACGAAAGAAGCTGAAATCAGAGCACGTCGTGAAGAGGAAAACCTTCGCCCAGTCTACAAAATGGTAGATACATGTGCAGCTGAGTTTGAAGCAACAACGCCATATTACTACTCTACTTACGAAACTGAGAATGAAGTCATTCCTTCAGATAAGAAAAAAGTAGTCGTACTTGGTTCTGGTCCAATCCGGATCGGTCAAGGGATTGAGTTTGACTACTCCACAGTACACGCGGTATGGGCTCTGCAAAAAGCAGGCTATGAAGCAGTTATCATCAATAACAACCCGGAGACGGTGTCTACGGACTTTAATACATCGGATCGCTTGTACTTTGAACCCCTGTTCTTCGAAGATGTAATGAACGTTATCGAACAGGAACAGCCGGTAGGTGTTATCGTACAGTTTGGTGGTCAAACAGCAATCAACCTGGCAGCACCACTACGTGCCGCTGGTGTAACGATTCTCGGAACAGATCTGGAAAACATTGATGAGGCAGAGGATCGCAAGAAGTTCGAGCGTTTGCTCTCCCGTCTGGAAATTGCACAACCAAAAGGAAAAACAGTCATTTCGGTAGATGATGCGGTTGAAACGGCTCAAAGTCTGGGTTACCCGGTACTGGTTCGCCCTTCCTATGTACTCGGCGGTCGTGCGATGGAGATTGTATACTCCGATGCAGAATTGCTGACATATATGGAGCAGGCGGTTAAAATCAATCCGGAGCATCCGGTCCTGATCGACCGTTACATGATGGGTAAAGAGGTTGAGGTTGACGCGATCTGTGATGGTGAAACGGTATTGATTCCGGGTATCATGGAGCATATCGAGCGCGCAGGGGTTCACTCCGGTGACTCCATCGCGGTTTATCCGCCACAGCACCTGTCCCAGGATCTCAAAGAGAAAATTGTAGAGATTACAATCAAGATTGCAAAAGAACTGAAAACGATCGGTTTGGTTAACATCCAGTTTGTTATCCATAAGGGTCAAGTGTACATCATCGAGGTGAACCCGCGTTCATCCCGTACAGTACCTTTCCTGAGCAAAGTAACTAACATTCCGATGGCGAACCTGGCAACACAAGCCATTCTGGGCGTGAAGCTGAAAGACCTCGGATATGTCGACGGTCTATGGCCTGAATCGGATCATGTTTCCGTAAAAGTTCCGGTCTTCTCCTTCGCGAAGCTGCGTCGTGTGGAACCAACGCTTGGACCTGAGATGAAATCCACAGGTGAGGTTATGGGTCGTGACCCGAATTACGCTAAAGCGTTGTTCAAAGGTCTTATCGGTGCAGGCATGAAGATCCCGGCCACCGGAGCAATCGTGGTAACGGTAGCGGACAAAGACAAAGAGGAAGCTGTTCCACTGCTTGAAGGTTTCTATAGACTGGGATACAAAATCATGGCTACCGGAGGTACGGCAGCTGCGCTTGAAGCAGCGAACATTCCGGTGACGACGGTGAACAAATTAAGTGAAGGTTCGCCGAACATTCTCGATATGATCCGCAGCGGCGAAGCAAACTTTGTGTTCAATACGCTGACCAAAGGCAAAACCCCGCAGCGTGACGGATTCCGTATTCGTCGTGAGGCGGTAGAGAACGGGATTGTATGTATGACTTCACTGGATACGATCCGTGCCCTGTTGATCATGCTGCAAACGATCAACTTCTCCTCTGAGGCTATGCCAGCTCTTGTAAAATAAATAAGACGATTTGTCACTGATCAAGGACATCAGTCAGCCTTCGGGCTGGCGGGATGTCCTTTATATCGGGCAAAAACGGAAAAATCAAGCTTTTGGAAGGAGCGCTGGAATATGAATCACCCGAATTTCAACGAAATGGCTGGCCGTCTGATGGTGGCACTCGATTATCCCGCAGCGGAGCAGGCTCAGGAATTAGTACAAGCCTTAGAAGGCATTCCCTGTTATCTGAAGGTGGGCATGCAGCTGTTCTACGCCGCTGGCCCGGACTTCATTCGCGAGCTGAAGTCGAAGGGGTACTCGGTATTCCTTGACGTGAAGATGCATGATATTCCAAACACGGTTCGTGGGGGTGCTGAAAGCATCACCCGTCTGGGAGTGGATATGTTCAATGTGCATGCAGCTGGAGGTACAAGCATGATGCGTGCTGCCCGTGAAGGTGCTGAGGCGGCTCTAGCTGCTGATCCTTCTCTTCGCAGACCTGAGATTATTGCGGTTACCCAGCTGACCAGTACCAGCCAGGAAACGATGAATGCTGAGATCGGCATCCAGGGAAGCGTTGAGGCAGCAGTAGTCCGTTATGCAGGACTAGCCCATGAGGCAGGTCTTGATGGCGTCGTTGCTTCCCCGTTGGAAGTACCGGCGATCCGCGCAGCCTGTGGCAGTGATTTTCACACGGTCACACCAGGCATCCGCCCAGCGGGAAGTGGCCTCGGAGACCAGACTCGTGTCCTGACGCCAGGTGAAGCCATTGCCAGAGGCAGCCATTACATTGTTGTAGGCAGACCAATTACGGGCGCTCCCAATCCACGTGAAGCAGCAGAAACCATTTTGAAGGAGATGTTAAACGCATGATCGAACTTACTGAGATCCCTAACCATATTGCTTCCCAACTGTTGAAAATTAAAGCGGTGGCGCTGCGTCCGCAGCAGCCATTTACCTGGACATCCGGCATCAAATCACCAATCTATTGTGATAACCGTCTAACGATGTCTTATCCCGAGATTCGTAATGACATTGCTGAAGCCTTTGCTGCGATCATTCGTGATCAATATCCCGATGCAGAAGTCATCGCAGGTACAGCAACCGCGGGTATCCCGCATGCTGCCTGGGTGGCGCAAAAGCTGAATCTGCCGATGGCATACATTCGTGATAAAGCCAAAGGACATGGCAAAGAGAACCTGATTGAAGGACTGATCACTGAGGGGCAGAAGGTTGTTGTCATTGAAGACCTGATCTCGACAGGCGGCAGTTCAATCAAAGCCGCTGAAGCAGTACGTGTAGCCGGGGCGACTCCATTGGCTGTACTGGCGATTTTCAGCTATCAGCTCGACAAAGGCATTAAAGCTTTTGAAGAAGCGGGAATTCCGCTGCAAACCCTGTCCAATTACACAGCTCTGATGGATGTGGCTTTGGCTGAGGGTACAATCCAGGAGAGTGATTTTGAACTGCTCAAATCTTGGCGTGAAGATCCTTCTTCATTTGGTAAATAATATCATTCACACCCGACTGAACAGTTTGATTGTGAACGGTATCAAAATTGTAATGATTGCCGCCATAGAGGCAAATACATTGAATATTCAAGAGGCATCCCGCACTTTGGGGTGCTTTTTTCGTTTGTTCATCAAAATATTAACTTTTTCACTGGAACGTTGTAAAAAGCTTGTAACTTTTAGTTGTGATCCGTCGTTTATAATGCAGTGTAGTATGGAATAGATTTCTATTTTTAGTGTCTTGATGAAGTGAACGGGATATGAAGAAAGGATGAGCGTGATTGCTGGCATGAAGAATTTATTTTCCAAAATCAGACCTGCCAAGAGCCAGTCAGGCGAGGACAGTGCGGTCGGACTCACGGAGCAGCAGGAACCAGTCGGGCAGGAGGAATCGGCATACATAAGTGAACCGCAGAATACATCCATCGACCCGCACGACATAACCAATGAAACAAGCCAAGAGGAAGTTGCGGTTGCAGCAGTTGAACCTGAAGTGAAGTCCAAGCCCTCCAAGAAGGATCTGTTGCCTCCATATGAAGGACCTGTGCTGGAGGTTCGCAATGTTCATCGCAGTTTCCAGACGGGTAGCCGTATTATTCATGTGCTCAAAGGCATCGATATGGAAGTGAACCCGCAACAGCTGGTGATGTTGAAAGGGCGGTCGGGCTCAGGGAAAACGACGCTGCTCAATATGCTGGGTGGGCTGGATCAGCCATCCAGTGGAGACATTCTGTTCTCCGGCCAGCCTCTTCAAGATTGGGGAGACCGGCGGCGGACCGCTTTGCGGCGCAGAGAAATTGGTTTTATTTTTCAGGCGTATGCGCTTATGCCCTTGTTGTCTGCCTGGGAAAATGTAGAGCTGTCGCTGCGCATGGCGGACGTGCCGCGTTCGGAATGGAAAGACCGGGTAGGTCATTGTCTGGATCTGGTCGGACTAACCAAACGGGTCAAGCACCGTCCATTCGAGATGTCCGGGGGAGAGCAGCAGCGGGTGGCCATCGCCAAGGCGATAGCCCACAGACCGAGATTATTGCTCGCGGATGAGCCGACAGCTGAACTCGATTCCAAAATGGGAGCACAGGTTATGGCTGTATTTCGCAATATTATTGAAGTTGAACAAGTAACGATCTGTATGACTACACACGATCCTACGATTTTGGAGGTTGCGGACCATGTTTATGAAATGGCGGACGGCAGATTTATCAAGTAAAGGGGCCGCTCCGAAGAGGGGGAAACGCGCAGCGCTTATTGTGCTTAGTGCGATAGTGGCTGCAACGATGTCCGGCTGCTCTTTGCTGCCGGCTGAGACAGAGGAAGAAGTACTTCCGCCAATTACACCGCCAACGATCTCCAAGAAGCCGGAATATGAAGTTCGGACAGAGACGCTGGAGAAGAAAGTAAGCGGAAGCGGCAAGATGATGAGCCAGCGGGAAGAAAAGGTGTATTTTACGCTGGACGGTATGCATATCAAAGAGTTGAATGTAAAACCAGGGGATAAAGTGAAAAAAGGTCAACTTCTCGCTGTTCTTGATGTAGAGAGCGTGGAAAAGGAAATCCGGGCCAAAAACCTGCAGATTCGCAAATCGGAAGTGCAAATGAAGGAAACGCTTCGCAAACGGGATGAGATGGACCCGGTAGAGTTCGAAGAGTCCACGATTGCCTTTGAAGAACTTCGTCAGGAACTCGCCGATCTGGAGGATCAGTTGGGTAAAGCCACTTTGACCGCTCCATTCGGTGGAACAGTCATTGCTGTGCAGGTGGAGAAGGGTGCGGCTGTCAAAGCTTATGACCCGATTGCGACCATAGCAGATACATCCAACTTGGTTGTCGCAGCTACGTTTGCCAAGGAAGATTTGGAAAAGTTCTCGGCTGGCATGAAGGCGGATGTGGACATTAATGGCGCAGGCAAAGTGGCTGGCAAAGTTAAAGTGATGCCTGTTGCCCAAGCATCGGGTACTGGAAGTGGTAATGGCGGAGGTTCGGGGGAAGGCGGAACGCCTCCAGCGAAAGAAAGCCTGGATCAATATGTTATCGTCTCGCTGGCGAAAATGCCCAAAGGGGTTGAACGCGGTACACCTCTAACGGTATCGATTGTCACGCAGCGAACAGAGAACGCGATTGTCATTCCAGTATCCGCTCTGCGCTCCATCGGTTCAAGAACGTACGTGCAAGTGGTGGAGAGTGATGGAAGCAAGCGTGAAGTGGACGTAGAAGTTGGGCAGCAGACATCCACGGATGTGGAGATTCTGAAAGGTCTGACCGTTGGACAGAAAGTAGTGGGCCGCTAATGGGGCTGCCATTGCTTCGACTGTTGTTCCGCAAAATGTGGAACACTCGCTGGATGACGTTCAGCACACTGATCGGACTGATTGTGGCGGTAGCGTTCACCGTTAGTATTCCGATGTATGCCGATGGTGCGCTGAAGCGGGTCGTGGCCCAGACGCTGCAGGATAACAGTGAGGGACTGCCAGCCGGCTCGTTGCTCATGAGTTACCAGGCACCTGGTGGTGTGAAGACAGACACACGTGGTCTGGAAGAGGTGGATCGATATATTCGCGAGGATGTGCCCCGTGACATTGGATTTCCTTTTCATACGTATGTGAACTCCCGTTCCATCCGCAGCACGGAAGTGAACCCGGAAGACCCAACGAAAGTGGATGCCAGCCGGGTCCGCAGCATGAGTCTGGGGACGATGACAGGCCTGGATGCACAGGTTAATTATTCTGCGGGAGTGAAGCCGGGCAACCAGGTCAAGGACGATACGATTGAAGCGGTCATGCTCGAAGAGGGCATGTATCGTAACGATCTGCATATCGGAGATGTTCTGGAATATCCAATTTACAGCGGTCTCGATATTACGTTGCGTGTGAAGATTATAGGTTCTTTCAAAGCCGATGATCCTAGCAGCCCGTATTGGGTACAGGGATTTGACGGTATGATGAACGGACTATATGTGGATGAATCGGTATTTAATAATGTTTTGTTAAAGGAAAAAGGGATCCCTCTTCAGAATTCACGTTGGTATTATGCATTTGATCTGAAAGAGATTCAAACGAGCCAGCTCTCGGGATTGACCTCTGTGCTGGAAAGGCTGGATATCGATCTGTATCAGCGGTTGAAGGATACGAAAGTGGACATCACCTTCGGGGATCTGCTGAAACAATTCCGCAGTCAGAGTCTGCAATTGCAGACCATGCTGTTCACACTGGCAGCACCGATGATTGCGATGGTCTTTTATTTTATTGCCATGAATGCCAGACAGTCGTTACAGAAGCAGGAGAGTGACATTGCGGTTCTGCGCAGTCGGGGAGCTTCTGCCCGGCAGATCTTCTCTCTTTATCTGCTTGAAGGTATATTCCTGGGAGCGATTGCTCTTGTCATTGGCCCGTTTCTTGGATGGTTTATGGCGAAAAGCATCGGTTCAGCGAGCGGATTTCTGTCGTTCGTGGATCGGAAATCCATTCCGATCGGAATATCAAAAGAAGCCATCCTGCTCGGCCTTATCGCCGTGTTGGTGGCAATCATAGCCTCGCTCATTCCGGCAGTAACCTATGCGCGGGCCACGATTGTGTCGGCTAAGCGGCGGCAAGCACGAACAGATCGTGCACCGGTATGGCAGCGCTGGTTCCTGGATATCGCGCTGTTGGGGCTCGCCGGATATGGATACTACTTGTTCTATGAACGGCAAATGTTGACGTTCCAGACCGGAATGACGACAGATCAGCTTCAGGTACAGCCGTTTCTGTTCTTTGTACCGGCACTCGCGATCTTTGCACTGGGACTGTTCTTCTTACGATTGTTCCCGTGGATTTTGAAGTTGATTCAGCTGATCGGGCGCAAGTTTCTCCCGGTTCCACTGTATCTGACACTGACGCAGCTTTCACGTTCATCATCTTCTTATTATCCTTTGATGATCCTGCTTGTATTGACACTCGGACTCGGTGTGTATAACTCGGCGGCGGCTCGTACCATTGATCTGAACTCAACCGAGCGCACGTTATATCGCTATGGTTCGGATGTTATTATGCAGACGGTATGGGAAGGCACACCTGAGGTTAAGCCAACGGGTTCCGGACAAAACGGAGGTTCAGGCGGTGGACAGGGTGGAGGAAACGGTGGCGGTGGTTCTGGAGGCGGCGGAGGTGGATCAGGTGGGGGCGGTGGTACTTCACAACCCACGAAGATGATCTATTCCGAGCCACCTTTTGAAGTGTTCCGCAGCCTGAATGGTGTCGAACATGCAGCGAGAGTGCTGCAAACGAAAGGCAACATTATTGTCTCTGGCAAATCAGGTGGACAGGGAATGCTGGTGGGGATCGACAATGTGGATTTTGCCCAAGTGGCGTGGTTCCGCAACGATCTGTTCCCGGCTCATCCTTATAAGTACCTTGACTTGCTTGGAAAATATGAAGGGGCCGTATTGATCTCTTCCAAATTTGCAGACAAATTCAAGCTCAAAACCGGAGACCTCGTCTCCATTGGTGTACAGGGTCAGGCGATTGAATTTGTTGTGTTTGGCATTATACCTTACTGGCCTGCCCAGTACCCGGATCAAATGCCGTTTTTCATTGCCAATCTGGATTACATCTATGATCAGGTGCCTCTGATTCCATATGAGGTCTGGTTGAAGATGGAGCCGGATGCCAAAGTTGCTCCTTTGATGGAGAAACTTGCAGCAGAAGGCATTGAGTTATCGTCTGTGCGCGATGTGCGTACAGAGCTGGTATCACAGGGCAAACATCCGTCAAGGGGTGGGGTGTTCGGCATACTGAGTCTCGGATTCCTTGTGTCGGTGATTATTTCCCTGATCGGATACATTCTGTACTGGTTCTTCAATCTATCCGGGCGTGTAGTACAGTTCGGTGTCCTGCGGGCGATGGGGTTATCCCGGGCACAATTGAGCGGTATGTTGCTGTTGGAGCAGGTGTTCACGGCGGGTCTGTCCATCATTCTTGGTATTGGCATTGGTCAGGTATCCAGCCGTCTGTTCCTGCCCTTCCTGCAAACGACAGATAATGTGTCCGCACAGGTACCTCCGTTCCGAATTGTATTTGAAGAGAAAGATATGTTGCAACTATACGGCGTGACCGTGGTCATGCTGATCATTGGAGCAACGATGCTGCTGTGGCAAATCCGCAGGCTGCGTGTTCACCAGGCAGTCAAAATGGGAGAGGAGAGGTAAACGTGATCCAATGCGAAGGACTTGTCAAAATTTTTAAATCCAGCGATGTGGAAGTCGTTGCCCTTCAAGGTCTCAATCTGACTGTCAATCAAGGTGAAATGATGGCTATCATCGGTAACAGTGGTAGTGGTAAATCCACATTGCTCAATATTCTGGGTGGACTTGATCGTCCAACAGCCGGTACAGCCGTTGTCGGGGATTGGGATTTGCTGAAAATGACAGATGCCCAATTGGTGGAGTACAAACGTCATACCGTAGGGTTCATTTGGCAAAATAACGGCCGTAACCTGCTGCCATACCTCACAGCACTGGAAAACGTGGAAACGCCCATGATTTTGGGAGGCAAGCGCGATCGCACCTATGCCATGCAGCTGCTGGAGTGGGTTGGACTGAAGGATCGGATGCACAACAAGCTGCATCAATTATCCGGTGGGGAGCAGCAGCGGGTAGCGATTGCCATCTCACTATCTAATCGCCCCAAGCTGCTGCTTGCCGATGAGCCGACAGGTTCGGTGGATTCAGAGACATGTGATACCATCATGGGCATTTTTCGCAAAATGAACAAGGAACTCGGGGTCACGATTGTGATTGTTACTCATGATCTAACCCTTGCTGGTAAGGTGGACCGGATCGTGGCGATTCGGGACGGCTTGACCAGCACCGAGTTTGTGAAACGTAATCCGAATCTGGATGACGAACATGGCTTATCGGAGGCAGGAGCCCCGGATATTCATGAAGCTTTTGTCATTATCGACCGGGCGGGACGACTTCAGGTGCCAAAGGAGTATCTGGAGGCGCTGTCCATTGATAATCGTGCCACATTGGAATTTGACGGTGAACGTATTGTCATTACACCGCCAAGATAATTTTAGAGGGGGAATTGGGAGATGAAGAACAGGTTTTGGGGAAAACGAGTGCTGGCCGTGTTGGCTACAGCTAGTCTGGCATTGCCGCTGCTTGCGGGTTGTACAGCGAGTGAGTCCAAGGATAACGAGCAGCGTGTATTGCGTGTAGCGACGTTATGGGGTGGCCAGGATGACAGCTATTTCCGTCAGCAGTTTACCGATGCTTTTGAATTGACACATCCAAATATAACGATTGAAGTTGTACCTGCGGTAGATCAGGGCAGCATGTATGGCTATGGTAACCAGGAAGAGCAGAAGGACATTCCGGATACGATGGAAAGCTTGAAGAAGATTATGACAGGGGATAACCCGGTAGATGTCATCGTGGCGGATACGGCGACAGTCAAGTCGTTGATTCAGGAAAACATGGTGAAACAACTGGACCCACTGATGCAGGAAGACAAGTTTGATACTACGGATATTGTGCCAAGTGTTCTCGAAGGAATTAAGGATTTGGGAGATCAGAGCATCTACGCTTTGACGCCAACGTTCTCCTCTTCCGCTTTGTTCTATAACAAGGGTATGTTTGAGAAAGCAGGCGTGGAGCCTCCAACGGATAATATGACTTGGGATGATATTTTCAACCTGGGTACACGCCTTACCAAAGGTGAAGGAAAAGACCATGTATTTGGATTCTCTTTCAGTACCTATCAAGGCGGTTCTCCATACTATACGATGTCCCAGTATTATAACTCTTTGCAGCTGAAAATTTTTGATGACAAAGCGGAGAAAATGACTGTAGATTCTCCTCAATGGGAGAAAGTATGGAGCACGATAAGCAAGCTTGCCTTAGATAAAGTCATCCCTAAAGGAGACGAACCGCAGGATAGTCAGGATGAGAGTGGACGTTATAATCCGCTTCAGGGTGATCTGTTCCTGAGTGGCAAAACAGCCATGGTGATTGGAGATTACAGCTACATTAATCAGTTGATTGATGCCAATAAAAATGCAGATAAAATGAAAGACTTTACGAAGGTAGACTGGGATGTTGTTACACCTCCAGTTCATCCGGAGGCTCCTGAAATCGGAGGTAACATTTATCTGAGCAACCTTATGGCCATTAATAGTTCAGCTCAGAACCCTGATGATGCATGGGAATTGATTAAGTATATGAACAGTGAAGACTGGGCGAAAATCAAAGCTCGCAGCAGTTATGAGATGGTTTCCCGGAAGAGCTTTATTAAACCGAAGGATGGCTTGGATTACAATATCCAGGCGTTCTATACACTGAAACCTATACCTCCGACCAATACGAACTTGGATAAAATGTATCAAAAAATGCCGAACCTGTGGCAAGTAAGTGACAAGGGTATGGAATACTTCAATCAAGTTCTTGCGAACAAAAAAACACCAAAAGAAGCGCTTGGTGAATGGGCAGCCAAAGGGAACGAGATGCTGGAGAAATTGAAAAAGAACCCTAAAGCCACATTTCAATAAAAGTTAGATGATCTTGTAAAAAAATCATAGATGCAGCCGCTGGAGATTTATATCTTCGGCGGCTATTTTTATGGAATTGGGGTATTCTACAAAAGCAGGGATAAATGATGACTTCAAGAAAGGACGAGTGGAATGCACTGGGTATATTTCAGCAAATTGTATACAACCAAATTTCAGGCAGGGTGTCTTGCAAAACGGATGGAGCAGGATGGGTGGATTTACGGTCATAACGAGCCAGCTGAAGTGGAAGTATATCGTTCAAAAAAAGGGCGGTATGGCGTACGCTTCATTCCCTAACATTACCCCTTGACATGTGGGGCAGGTATGGTGTATATTAATTAAGTCGCTGTTTTAATATTTCTTACTGACGCGGGGTGGAGCAGCCCGGTAGCTCGTCGGGCTCATAACCCGAAGGCCGCAGGTTCAAATCCTGCCCCCGCAATTTAGTTTTACTGGATGATTCACAGCCATCATCTGAACGTTATACATTTTTGTTCAGGGCCCTTAGCTCAGTTGGTTAGAGCGGTCGGCTCATAACCGATTGGTCACAGGTTCGAGTCCTGTAGGGCCCATTCTCTCGAAACCCTTGCGTAGCAAGGGTTTTTTTCTATTGTTATAAACTCAAAACTGATATTAACTGAGCCTTGGAATAAAGCCTGCAAAAGTTCGATGGTGATGAGCATCATCATTCGTTGCTGCTTCATCAAGGCTTTTTTGTTGTATTTCCCCTTCAACAAAGAATCCGTACTACTTTAAATGATAGGGGCGTACAAATAGTGTAGTTAATCTGTGGTTCAAAGAGGAGGGATAGTTCGATTGCCAAACTCTACAGGGTTGATCTACAATTCGCCAACAGGTGGAAGTGTGGCTACTCAGATTCTTGTGACTTGTTTAAATGATTCTCTTAATATTCCTGTAAATATAGAGATAGAAGTGTTTAAATGGGACACTACTCAAAATGCCAGAATTCCAATTGGGCACGATTTATTTCAAGTAGGCCCCCAGGCATCTCGGACCTTGATTTATGCTCTAAACGATGCAGCATTTTATGAAGTCCAAGCAGATTTCTTTAGTGCTACAAGTACGATTATTCATGCATATGGTATTGATTCTACAGGTAATATTATTCAACGTGTTTTACAGTCAGAAATGATATTAATTGACCGGTTTACGAATATTCCTTAATCTTTGGAATGGAGATGAGGTACTTGCCCGTTGTAAATATCACAGGAGCACTCGGTGGAAACCAATTTGAACCCTCGATTGCTTCCAACGAGTTACTTCCGAATATCATGTGTGCGGTTGCTGTTGACACAAGTACAGGACCTACACTTATCGGCGTTTATCGTTCTACTGACAGTGGACAGACATGGTCAACGACAACTATGCAGCAGCCTGCCGGGTATGCAGGCGCTGAAGCACCAACCATTGATTACACATTTCCGAGTACGTTTATAGTGACAGTTCACATATTTAACGGTGATAATGACGGTACAATCATCAGTTACACATCCCTGGATGATGGGGTGACCTGGACTCCTCCCGTGTTTGTGAACAAGGGATATGGCCTTATCGTTCATAATGATGAGCCGTTTATAGCAGTGGATCGAACACCTGGAAGCCCTTATCGGGGGAATGCGTATGTGGGGTACACCCCTCTTGCTACATTGGCTTCGTCCACATTTTTGCAAAGGTCATTAGATCAGGGGACAACGTGGGAGATTCCGAGCCGAATTTCAAGCCCAAGAGGTTTCCATGACAGAAGTTCTATAGCTATAGGTTTTACTGGTGAGGTATATGCAGGATATATTACTACAGGGCCGGATAGTCCGTACGCACTGCTTCGCATCTCCTACGATGGAGGGGCTACGTTCCAGCCGCCAATTGAACGACAATCCACATGGATTGCTTCTGTTGTCCCTGCCCCATCTCCTTTACCTGTCACGAATTATGCTTTTCGCGTGCAGACGAACCTGAGCTTGGGAGCTGACATATCCAATGGAACCTTTAGTGGTAAAGTCTATGCAACCTGGAATGATGCGCGGAATGGATACACCGACATTTTCCTATGCAGCTCACCGGATGGGCTTCTATGGTCAGATCCCGTAAGCATTACTGGAGCCCCTGTTGGTTCTCAAAATTTCTTTCCCTCCATTACTGTATCGCCATTCACAGGAACTGTAAGGGTTATTTATTATTCCAATCAGATTGACGGGTTTCTTTTAGATGTGTTTGTTGCTGAATCGTTTAACGGAGGAGCTACCTTTGCGAATCGCCGACTCACAACGACTTCGTTTAACCCCAACGGCAATTCACCGGTGCCTACCGTATTAATTGGTGATTATATTACCGCTACAACGTATGCTCCCGATAATTTGGCTGCAGTTTGGATGGCAACCACTCCGCCCACTGGAAAATTGGACGTTTACTTTGGAAGTTGATTAGATTACTTTAAAGTGATGAGGGAATTACTTAATAATTCACTGTGAGAAAGCTCTGTTAGCATAATGCTAGCAGAGCTTTTTTATGGCAGGCGAATGCTAACGAAATTGCAAACAAAGCTGATAAAATAAATATATGGTATCATTGTTAAAATATATGTTATAAAGGTGGTGACAATTTAAAGTTATGAATGGTGCTAGTGCTGTGGGTTTTGTAGGGATTTTAACTATATTTATTTTCATTGGTTTGGTAGGTCTGATTTTATATGCTGTGTTTTCAATGGCAATAAAAAGATCTGGTTTAAGGGAGGAAATCTCAGGTTTGAAGCAAGAGATTCGATTATTAAAAGAGAGATTGGAGAAAAACGAACATAACTTCGATTAAGAAATTCTGGAGGCACTACCGTAGCAATACGGGCAGTGTCTTTTTCATATGCCCTTTTTTCTAAATATCAGTGTCTGTCCATGCCATATCTCAAATCTCACATATACTATCATATCCCCGACAGAAGGAGGTAGATTTCATGAGTCAATTTCTTGATGCTAGAACATCGCAGAATGCGAGTTTGGCGAACTCCATTGCTATCCCGATTCTCGTAATCAATACTCCTCAACTGTTTGGTCAGATTGGTCTGCAAACAGCTGGTGCTGGTGCAAACCCACGGGTACAATTCAAAGGAACTGTATCAGTGCAGCTTCCATTAGCCCTCGTAGGTGTAACGATAACAATTGTCAGAGGGACCTTAGCAACGGATCCTGTCATCTATTCTGCAACGTCTACGTTCAGCTTGAGCATTCTGGCTCCTCAGGTCATTACGTTCTCAGCGGATGATTTCAATCCACCAATAACACCTCAGTTGACGTACACTGCATTTATCAGCTCTAACTTGCTGGGTACGATCCGTGTAGGACCTGAGAACTTTGATGGAGCCGTATATTCGGACTAACGTTGAGCGCCCTTGCCAACAGTTCGTTATAGAAGGAGTATAAATGTATTAACGAGCATTGCCTGCCTTGAGAAAGGCAGGTTTTTTCTATTTTACAGGAGTGTGGTTTAGCACTTCATTGGATCAGGCATCGTTTATGATATAATGCGTTAGAGATTAAGGGAACGGTCTATGAGAAGATGGAATGGAAATTCCGAAATGTCGATGAAATTATGAATGGAAAGCAGGTTTTCAACCAATGATGCAAAACGAAGGACAACGATTCCGCTTCAGTGAAGCTCCGGTATGGGACTGGCAGCGGGCATATTATGAACAGAAAGGGCTGCACGCTTGGACCGAGAATCAGGTTCCGCAATATATTACGAGTAACCCCATGATTGCAATGGCGTATGCCGAGATGATTTTTGGTTTTCTTCAAGATCTCGCCAGCAAAGGAAAGACGGCCGAGACAGTGACCATTCTGGAACTTGGAGCGGGCGTAGGCCGCTTGGCGCACCAAATTCTGTTCAAACTGACAGAGTTGAAAGATTTTGCAGGCGTGCAGCTGCCAGCTTTTCGATATGTAATGACCGATCTGGTCGAAGATAATGTATTGGGCTGGAGAGAGCATCCGTCCATGCAATCCTTTATTGACCAAGGAATACTGGATTTCGCACGTTTTGACGCGATAGAGGACACCGAGTTGAATCTGGTAGTGGCGGATACAGTTATTCGACCGGGCGATCTGAAGCAACCTTTGCTGTTGATTGCCAATTACTTTTTTGACAGCATTCCACAGGAATTAATTTATGTCGGTGAGGGTGAGATATACGAGTGTGACATACTCCTCCAATCTCCAGAATCTGCTCTTCATTCGGAGCCTGCCGAGTTGCTGAAAAACATGATACTGAGTTATGAATACCGCCGTGCACCTGAGTACAGTGCAGAAGACTATCCGTATCAAGGGCTTATCGCTCTGTACAAGGAAGAGTTGGAGGATTCGCACATTATGTTCCCGGCAATCGGTCTGTCCTGTCTCGAACGATTGAATAGGTTATCAGATTCAGGATATGTGTTAATTACTGCGGACAAAGGTGACCATCGACTGGACAACTGGAAGTTTGCCGAGCCTCCTGAATTTGTACTTCATGGAAGTTTTTCTTTAACGGCAAATTATCATGCCATTCAATATGTATTGGAACAGCAAGGAGCCCACACTCGTTTCACAACACATCATTATAAAGATCTGAACGTTGGATGTATGTTGATGGTGGACGAACCACTGGGGTACATAAACACTCGTCTGGCGTATCACCGATTTGTTGAACGTTTTGGACCCGATGATTTCTTCAGTATGAAAGAATGGATGGATCATCAGGTAGAGCGGATGGAATTGAAGCAGATTATACCGTTCTGGCGTCTGGGCGGATATGATGCTGAGTTTTTGATTCATAGTGCCAACCGGATTTCGAACCTTCTACCGGATGCAAGCGATGAGGAAATGCTTGATATTCAGTCTGGAATCCACATCATGTGGTCTTCATATTATGTAATGGAGCGGCTAGGAGATGTGGCGTTTCTTGTAGGTCAGCTGTTATATGGGATGTATATGTATGAGGACGCCAAGCGATTTCTGGAGCTGTCGTTAGGTACTGATTCGAGAAAACAGAACTCAGCTGTGCTGTACGACTTGGCTGTGTGTTGTTATGAACTTGAACTGGAAGAAGAAACACTGGCTTACACACGGAAAGTACTGGCTTTGGAACCTGATCATGAGGAAGCAATAGATTTGTTGAAAAGCTTCGAGTGTCTATAAAGATTGAAACTTACTTCTTTTCATCGTATTATTAGGATGATCACACAAAAATTTCCTGTATACGGAAGAGGAGATGAGTGCATGAAGAAGGTTCTGACCATTTTGCTGTATCCACTTGCGGCGGTTGTGGGAGCGTTGGGCGCAAATTCAGCTGCGACTGGTGATATGGTACTTTTTGCCAAAGATATAGCCACAGATCGAGGTTATGACGGGCAGGAGATTTATGATAGAATTGAACACAGAAATTCCTAACTACATATCATTTAAACTGTAAAAGTAATTGTTAGACGTAACGATATGCCAAAGACAATTACTCTTGAAGCGAAGTGCGGTGAGCAGGAATCCTGCGTGTACAACCTTTAAGCCGGTTTCATACCTGATACAGGTATGAACCGGCTTTTATTCATGAATGGGGGATAAACGTTGAAGATTATTATTGGACAACCCAGGTTGGAACAACAATTGCTGCAGCTGGAAGCGGAATTGAAACAACATCCAGAAGCGGATGTGTTGTTCTTTCCTGAAGGCTATCTGAATCAGAACGTGGAAGAGGCTAGCCGTCTGGCGGCTGTATATGGAACGATGATTGTATCAGGTCATCGCAGGTTGGATGAACGTCCCAAGGACCGTGCGATCATTATTAACAAGGCTGGGGAGACTGTATTGGAGAAAGCGAAGTATACCGCTGCTGAGGTAATTAAGGAACAGGACTGGACCATAAGCACATTGTTATGTGACGAACTGGTACTGCAAGGATTTCGCAACGAGAATATTGGCAGAGTGGATTTGATTATGCATTCCATTGGTGTGGGGATGTTCAGTGAAGAGCAGTATACAGAGTGGGTTGAAGAAGCGCGGCAGATGGCGATACAAAATCAATGCATTGTTATGGGGACCAGCCATGCGGACGGTTCATATCCTAACAGTGAAATTTCAATTCCAATCGCTTATTGTATTGCCCCGGATGGTCAAGTGGTTTTGGCGTCCAGAAACGATACACGTACTCGTTTGATTGTCCTGGAGCAGCAAAATACAGCAGACTTCTATCGTGAAGTATCAGGAAATGATGTGAACATCAACATCCAAGTCATTCCTTCGGCATAATTCAACTAACAGAATACACAATGATTGGGCCGGTTAGCTTGCCGTATAGCCCGGTCATTCATGTTAGAATCGACATATGTTATGGCATACCTTGAAATTCAAAGGAGGCCAATCAAATGAGTGAAGTTGGATACGGTTGTGGCGGCAATGTTGGTGGATTTGGCGGATGGACTTCCACAAGCGCAATTCTCGTACTCTTCATCCTGCTCGTAATCATCACTAAATCTTTCTGGCTGTAAGCCGCTGTAGAACAAGGTGAGACCCTGGTTGCGTGTATGCTCCGCTGAGACTTCAGCGGGGCTTTTCTGCGTTTCTATGAAAAAAATGATATGATGAAAGAGATTTGACAACCGAAAACAATGTGCTTAAAATCACATAAGAGACTAATAATAGAGATTGAAGGGATAGCAATGCCGTTTATTCGTTTTAAAGGATTCACAGGACCTCAGCTGGAGGAAGTTGTACCTCGCATCACGGAGCAATTTGCGTTGATTACCAATATCCCGCGGGAGAGAATGAAGGCAGAGCGTCATGACGTACAAGCCCTTACTCCTTCTCCGGCTTCAGTAGAGATCTTGATGTTCCAACGTGATCAGGAGATTCATAATCGTATCGCTTCCTCAATGCAGGTTATTTTGGAAGAAGCGGATTTGCCTGATGTGCATATTTTCTTCAATATACTGTCACCAGCGCTGTATTATAAACAAGGCAAGCCGTTGACAGATTACCGATTGGATTGAGAATAAAATGGCTGCACCGATGATGTTCGGATGCAGCAGAGACGAGCAGATATGTGCTCGTCTTTTTTTGATTCAATCATTTTGCTCTTTAATTCGATTTAACCGGAAAGAGCACAGGGAGGATACGATGAATAAGGCACCGCCAATCAAATATACTAGCCGAATCCCCATTTGATCAGCAATCAGACCGAAGATTACCGTAGATATGCTCATGGAAGCTGAGAGAATAATTCCATGTGCTGCGTTTACTTTGGTCAGTGATTCGATGGGCACACGGGTCTGAAAAGCCGTCTGCTGAGCAATATCGCGGATCTGATAAGCAGGACCCATAAGCATACACAATACCAGAGCAAGCCAAGGAAGGCTGTTTAAACCGTATGCGATGGTCAGTAAGCTGAAGAGAAGAGAACCTATGGCCATACTGGAGATCAAGTGCTTTTGTATGCGAGTGGCCAAGGCGATGGCCAGAATTCCCCCAAGAATGGTGCCGGCAGAATAGCTGGAGTTGATAAGTCCCCACCAACCTTCCTCTTGGCCCAAAGCTTCTTTCACAAAAGCAAGCGTGATAGCACCGATCCAGATGGAGCCAGCAAGACCTTCAACCAGATCCATGAACGTTATCAGGCGCAACGATCGATTTTTCCAAAGGATAAGCCAACCTTCCCTTAATACATCCCATCTGGAAGTGGATTTCTCGACTTTTTCCTGCATATCGCGGGTAAGTGAACTGATCGTAATCATTAGAAGCAGGACAGCCCAGGATAAGCTTGTAGCCGCCCAGAATGTTTGTGAAGCCCCCCAGTGCATAACGATGAATCCTGTCATCGCATATCCAATGATCGTCACGGTCTGAGTAGAGAATGAGAGAAAACTATTCGCCTTCACCAGATCTTCTCCTTGAACCAATCGTGGAGTTAATGTGTTTATTAATGGAGATTCCCATCCGTCCAGGAACGAGAGGATCGCTATTCCCACAAGCAGAAGAGGAATGTGAGCAGTGAGATCGGTAAATGCGATGGCGATTCCGGTTATCATCAATGTTTTGGCTAAAGGAATGCTAATAATCAGCCTGGAGAATGCGAAACGGTTCACAAGCAGTGGTGCAGTGAACCCTGCGACGATACGAGCTGACATTTGAATGAATGGAAACAGCGCAGCGTAAAGGACAGACCCGGTCTGACCGTAAATAAACGTCGTGATAACCATGATATATATAACATTAATGAGAGAAAGCAGCGTTTTGGCAGCCCAATATGGATAAAATGCGATGTTCATGCTAAGGTGTCCTTTCCACAACGATAATTATATATTACGGGTATCGTTGCAAACGCACCACAAACAAAGTTGTCATTTTCCCGTCATTGAAGCAGCAAAAAAGCAGCTGTCCCAAGGGATAGCTGCCGTTCTGGTTTCTATAATTCAAGCCACAACGAGCGTAAAAGCGATAAGCAGCATCAACAGACTGGTCATTCTGGTCATCGCCATATACGGTCTGCTGGGCTCAGCCTCTCCCCGAGAAATCCAGCCATAACGCAAGTACCAGCCAAATTTCGGGAAGCACAAATTAATGATACAAAGTGTCATGAATATAAAAAAGAGGGTTCTCATACCCGATCTTCCTTCCTCATTTTACATGACCGGCTCAAAATTAACGCTTACGTCTGGAGAAGAAGAAAACAAGCAAAATAATAATAATAATGATTAATAAAAATTTCATGAGTGACCCTCCTGATGACATGATAAGTTTTGTGAATGTATTATTCAGATATTACCCAAGGAACACATGGCTTGAATAACTATGTTACAATTAATTATATTGTTTTTATATAATCACATACCATCGGGTTATCGATAGCTGCATTAGGAGCATGAACACAACGCAACAAAGTTTGGTGAGATGAAGGAGGAAGCATGACTAAATACAATCAACTCGCTATACAATGGGAATTTATAATTTCTAAGATTAAATCTTCCGTGACCGTAGTCGATGCTACCTTGCCTGATTTTCCTCTAATGTATGTAAATGAATATTTTAGTGAATTAACCGGATATAGTGCGGAAGAGTCGATTGGACAGAATTGCCGATTCCTGCAAGGGCCGGATACGGATCCGGAAACCGTACAGAAAATTCGCGAAGCATTGAAGAAGCGTCAGTCGATCAAGACAGAGATTCTAAACTATACGAAGCATGGACAGAAATTCTGGAATGAACTGAATATTGATCCGATTTTCGATGATTCAGGGGAATGTTTGTTTTTTGTAGGGATTCAATACGATATTTCGGAGCGAAAATATGCTGAGCAGCAGTTACGTATGGCAGCTTCGCTGACAGAAATGAACAGTAGGGGACAGCTGGAGTTCATTGGGAAGCTGAACCATGAACTTCGCACGCCGCTGAACGGGATTATGGGCATGATCGAACTTGTGGGCATGGGTGACAACAGTGAGGAGCAAAAAGAGTACCTGGAGCTTGCGCGCCAGTCAGGGGAGGCTCTTCTGAACATTGTCAACAATAGTCTTGATATGGCCAAGCTGGGCAGAGGGAAAATGAGAGTGGAGCAAATCGAATTTCAGCCGTTAAAGCTGATTCAACAGATTATTAAAACGCATGAACCTGCGGCGCAGAATAAACAAATTCGCTTGCTCTGTCATGCGGATCTGACTACTCCTGATGTACTCACAGGTGATCCTCTGCGTCTCCGACAAGTGCTGGATAACCTGCTCAGCAACGCCATTAAATTCACGGAACAAGGTGAAGTACAATTACAGATGGACGTTGAGGAGCGGCGAGGGGATACCGTTATTCTGGTATTCACTGTACATGACACCGGCATTGGCATTCCGGATAATAAAATTAATCAATTGTTTGAAGCATTCACGCAGACAGACCTCTCTCATGCACGCAAATTTGGCGGCAGCGGACTTGGACTTACCATCTGCAAAGAGTTGCTCGAATTGATGGACGGTCAAATTTCGGTGGAGAGTACCGAGGGGAAAGGTACGAAGTTTGAGGTAACCTTACCTTTACTTCGACAACAGGCGATTCCTAACGTAGGGTAGTCTATACAGAACGAACAGCCGGGAAGTGTCGGCTGTTTTTTTATGTTTTTTTATATTGTTTAGCGAACTGGCGTTCTGGTATAATGCAAGTGTTGAATGGGGGAGAAACAGCATGAGTAAAAGACGCAGAAGTAAAAGGAGCAAGGGCAAGCAACGATTTAAAAAGCAGATATTGACGCTGGTGGCCATGTTAATGGTAGCTCTCTATGCATGGGTTGGGGGAGAATGGTCTCTGGATATACCGTCCCAATTTGGAGGAAGTAAGGGGAGCGTAGATCATACCATCACATTCCCGGCCGAGCGCTATCCCGAAACGGCCAATCATATCAAGAAGGCCATCAAGGCAGGACATTCGGATGTATGCACCATTGATCGCAGTGGAGCTGAAGGTAATCGGGATTTGTCCCTCAAAGGTGTTCCGGTCAAAAAGGGGAAAGATCGGGATGAATGGCCAATGGCGATGTGTGCAGAAGGCGGAGCGGGTGCGGATATCCAATATATTAGTCCCAAAGATAATCGTGGTGCAGGCTCATGGGTGGGAAACCAACTAAGTACATATCCGGATGGAACTCGAGTAAAGTTTGTGGTGAAATAACGACGGACTATGAATGAGAAAGTAATTGATGGAGAAATGCCTTGGCTTTGAAAGAGTGTGGTGTAAAGTAAAAGGCAAAAATAAAACCAGACGTCGATTGAACTGCACCCCATTTGTTAGACACGACTAACAATGGAGGTGCAGTTTTTTTGCCTAAATTCAGTTTAGATGAGAAATTGAAAGCCATTCATAGATATCAGAATGGTACTGAAGGAGTCAAAAGTATTGCAAAATCATTACGGATAAATCATGAAACTTTACGTATGTGGATTAGGCAATACGAATATCACGGCGTCAAAGCTTTTGAAAAGAGCTATACAGCTTACACTAAGACATTTAAACTAGACGTACTCACCTATATAAACGAGAATGGGACGTCTCCAAATGAAGCTGCGGTCATTTTCAATATACCCTCTCCTAGGATTATTAGAAAATGGCGTATTCAATTCAATG